>CAWHCF010000023.1:0-569465 GCA_963827655.1 uncultured Acidobacteriota bacterium | reverse complement strand
AAGCCGCGAAGACACCAAGAAACGCGAAGCACAGCTCGACTGATCGTGGTCAGTTGAAAACGATGAGCTCAAAACTGACGTAACGCCTCAACACTTCGAAATCGCGCGCATTGCACGTCACCAGCGCCGCTCCAAGCTCACGGGCAGAAAGCGCGATCAGAAGGTCATTCCAAAACCCTGGGATCTTTGAGCGCAGACGAGGCTCTGTTTGGCGGATCCTGCCAAGCAGGTCTCCTGCGCGGTCCCATGTGCCGGCGCTGGGTGCGACCACCCGGCCCACTTTCTGCGCCTTGGATGTGAACTGCTCAACGGCGCGCCGAGCTGGCGCGCTTGTCGCCCCTGCGCGTAGCTCAGCCGAGACTACCGACGCCAGGAAAGTTTTTGGTAGCTCTCGATTGAGCAGCAAGAAGGCCGGGCTCTCGATCCCGCCATGGATTGCAGCGATGTAGACGCTGGTGTCGAAAAGAACCCATTTACCGGTCGGCATCGATGTCTTCGATCTGACCGCGCCCTTTCACCACGAGATCCTTCAGGGCCTTTGCCAGCTCGACCTCGTCGGCGACGAGATCGAGGGCGCGATGGATCGTTTCGGTCTCAGTTCGCGTTCCCAGAATCTTTCTGGTTCGGTTGAGTTTGGTTGTATCGATGCGATAGTTTTTTCGTTGGAATCTGCTTGCCATGGCGTCCCATGCCCCCCGGCTCGTCTGTACAGACTTATATCATACTCAATCTGTATGGCCAAACCACCGAGACACGAAGAGGCACTGCGAGCGCTTGGGTGTGACAGTGGAGGCGGCGGAGTTGGACGAGCTTTCGAGCGCTTGAGGCATCGCGGGGTGAACGATCGCAACGCACACCCCGCCTCGTCGGCAGATCGCTATTTCTTCTGCAGCTCGGCGAGAGCCGCGAGCACCTCTTCGCTGTGCGCAGGCGGCTTCACGCCGATAAAGGTCTTGGCGATCTTTCCGCTGGGATCAATGATGAAGGTATTGCGCGCCGAGAGTTTGTTCCCCTCTCTTTCCATGACCGAACCGTAGCTGTCGGAAACCTTGGCGCCTGCATCGGCCAGCAGCTTGAACTTCAGCCCTTCCTTTGCGCAAAAGCCCTCGTGGGATTCTGCGGTATCAACGCTGACGCCCAGGATGACCGCGTTGAGCTTGTCGTAGGAGGCAAGGTCGCGCTGAAAGTTCCGGGCCTCGGTCGTGCAGCCAGGAGTGAAGTCCTTGGGATAGAAATAGAGAACGATCCATTTACCTCGGAAATCTTTCAGGCTGACCGGCTTGCCTTCGTTACTCTTGAGGTTGAAGTCCGGCGCCGGCTGGCCGACCGTGGGGGGATCGGCCCAGGCCCCAACCGATGCGGGTATAGCAAGCGTCAGGAAAAGAGCGAGTGAAACAACGCTGTGGCTTCGGATCATGCTGGATCTCCCTTCAAATCTCTTGCGATGGAATGGGTCACTGCAGACAGCCTGCCTTGCGACCGCCGACCAGAAAGGATAGGTCAATCACGCTCCCGGTTACAACCGCTTATTTTCAATCGGGCCCATCACACCTTGACCGCAATTACGGTGCCGTATTCTGGTGTGCGCGCTTCGGCTCGCATCCCGATCAAGAACATCGATTGATATGGCAACGTCACGAGGAGTATAAAGAAGCTAGACGGCGGACCCTCTCAAGCATCAACTAGTCGTGGAGGTTTTGAGCCATGCGCATGGATCGCAGAGAATTCGTGGGTGTGACTTTGGGCGCAACGGCTGGAATGGCGCAGTCAATAACCGCGGCATCTTATCAGGCGAAGTTGGACCCAATGGGATCGGACATGAAGCTCGGCTTGTATAGCATTACCTTCCTGGGAATCTGGTATCGCGGTGAAGCGCTCACGCTCGAGGAGATGATCAAGCGGGCGAAGAAGTACGGCTACGCCGGCATTGAGATTGACGGCAAACGGCCGCATGGCAATCCGCTCGACATGCCGAAGAGCCGCTGCCGCGAGCTGCGCTCCATGGCGGATGGAGAAGGAATCGAGATCTATGGCGTGGCGGCGAATAATGACTTCAGCAGCCCCGTTCCCGAGCATCGGGAATGCCAGATTCTTTACGCCCGTGAGCTGATTCGCATGGCGTCGGACCTGGGGGCGAAGACCTCGCGGGTTTTCCTGGCCTGGCCGGGAATCACCGAGGAAAACGGAGTCGCCACCTATGGTCTGGCGGCTCCTCGGTGGGAGGCTTTCCGCCGGGGCTTCCCGGATCAACAGATCTGGGACTGGTGCCGCGAAGGATTGACGGAATGCGCGCGGTATGCGGGCGAAGCCGGCGTCACCCTGGCGCTGCAAAACCATAAGCCGGTCATCAAGACTCATCACGACGTGTTGCGGATGGTGCGCGAGGTGAATTCGCCGCATCTGAAAGTCTCGCTCGACGCGCCCATCATGCCGGTCAAGACCCCGGAATACATTCGCAAGGCGGCACTGGATGTCGGTTCGTTACAGGCGTTGTCTCACTTCGGCGGCGAGTATGAGCGCGGACCCGATGGCAAGATAATATGCTCACCAACTTACAAGAGAGGCGCCGATTTTTATGCTCCCTTTATTAGAGCCATGAAGGAGATCGGCTACAAAGGCTATATCGGGTACGAACTGTGCCATGCGCTGCCGATGGTAAACGGCAAGACCGTCGGCATCGAATTCGCAGAGAAGAATGCCCAGTTGGCGGCCGAATTCATGAGCGGTCTCATCAAGGAAGTAGAATCGCCTTTAAACAAGCAGTCAACCGGCCCGGATTAGTCCCCCAACCGGAAGCTCGGGCGTTTTTGGCGCGCCTTTGCATTTTGGCGGTTGGTTTATGTTCCGCAGCACAACCACTAAGATGCGAAGACACAAAGAAGCACGAAGACAACTTGCGGCCGCAGGCCGCAATTAGAGAAGGGAGGTAGCGTATGCTACGAAGAGTTCTGTTACTGCTCTTTGGCTTTCCTGTTCTGGTATGGGCGCAGTCCTACACCGCGTCGGTGCGTGGAATCGTGACCGACCAGACACAGGCGGCGGTACCGGCTGCCCAGGTCACACTGACTGACGTCAATCGTAATCAGGCCTATACGACCATGGCTGATTCAGAAGGGCGATACGTGCTCGCGGCCCTCCCGCCTGGTACGTACGTGCTGGCCGTCGAGGCGGCCGGCTTCCGCAAGCACACGCAGCCTGCGTTCAGGCTGGAAGTACAACAGCAGGCGACCATCAATGCGCAGCTATCGCTGGGAGAAGTGACCGAAACGGTCCAGGTTCAGGCGTCGGCGCCGATGCTTAACACGACCATCGCGACGCTCGGGCAAGTGGTGGAAAACAAATTCATTCTTTCCATGCCGCTGGCAGGACGAAACCCGATGGCACTGGTAATGCTTGCTCCGGGCCTGGTTCCCTCTAACATCAGCGTCGGCGGAGTGGCGAACGTCAACTTCGTCGCCAACGGGACCCGGAACTCGACGGCGGATGCCATGCTCGATGGCACAGTCATCACCGGAGTCGAGCAGAATGGCGGTGTCACCGACGTGAAATACTCGCCCTCGGTCGATGTCATCGAGGAATTCAAGATCCAGACGAACTTTTTCAGCGCCGAGTTTGGCAACACCGGCGGCGCCGTTATCAACATGGTATCGAAGAGCGGCACCAACGAGCTTCACGGAGTCCTTTACGAATTCCATCGCAATGCGGCTCTCAATGCCAACAGCTTCTTTTCAAACCGGCAAGGACGAAGCATTCCTGACTTCAAGCGCAATGTCTTTGGCGGTACCGTAGGCGGACCGTTCTTGATCCCCAAACTCTACAACGGGAAGAGCCGCACGTTCTTCTTCTTCGACTACGAAGGCAGCCGGCAGGAGAGCGCCACGACCACCACCCGGACCGTGCCCACGGAACGGCAGTTGCAAGGGGACTTCTCGGACACGCGTCTTTCCAACGGCCAGCTAGCCGTGATCTACAATCCTTTCGATACCTATACCGCTTCCGACGGCCGGATCTTGCGGCGTCCCTTTGCCGGCAACGTGATTCCGCTCTCGATGCAGAGTCCGATCGCGCGCCAGCTGCTGTCGTACTATACGCCGGCGACTTCGGAGGGCGCCCCGTTCACCCGCGTCAACAATTACTTCAATCAGGGCGTCAACGATAACGTGGGTGACAAGCTGGACGCCAAGATTGATCACAATCTTTCGTGCGAAGCAGCGCCTCATGGTTCGCTACAGCCTGAGTTGGGGAAGCAACCTCCCGGCCAACCTCACGGGCAACATCGCCGACGGGAGCATCCCCGGCACGAGCCGGATTCAAAACTTCGTTTACGACCACACCTACACACAGAGCCCGACGACGATTCTCAGCGGCGCGGCTGGGCGTGCTTCGGGTCAAGTCGGATCGCGATCCGGTGAGCACGGGCTTCGACCCGACGTCGCTGGGTTTGCCGGCGGTCTACAGCGCCTCGCGGCATCAAGCACTTCCCGAACATCGCGCCCGCCGGGTATTCATCACTCGGCGCGGGAGGTTTCGCGATCATATACCGGGGAGAGGACGTGATCGCTCTTAACGGCAGCATGACCAGGATCATCAGCGGCTCATTCGGTCAAGACCGGCATCGAAGCGCGTTTCTTCCGGGAGAATTATTTCCAGCCCGGTTACCCGGCGGGCAGTTTCAACTTCGCCCGCGCTCAGACCGGTGAGAACCCGTTAGTCGCCAGTTCCGTCCAGGGTGACGCCATAGCCTCGATGCTGCTCGGCTGGGGGAGCGGGGGCACCTACGACCTCGATCAGGCGACGGCCACGGCTTCCAGGTACTGGGCCTTCTACGCGCAGGATGACTGGAAAGTCACACGCAGACTGACCCTGAACTTCGGTCTGCGCTACGATTTCGACGTTCCGCGCACCGAGCGCTTCGATCGGCTGAACTGGTATGACTTCGAGGTGTCTTCTCCGATCAGGGGGAAGGTGGCGGAGTTTCCTGACTTGAAGGGCGTCATGCGGTTCGTGGATGACCAGAAACGCAGCCCGTTCGACGGAGACTACAACAATATTCAGCCGCGCTTCGGGTTCGCTTATGCCCTCGGCGAAAAGACGTCGATTCGAGCGGGTTACGGCATTTTCTACTCGCTGGGCCGGCACACGATCAAGGGTGAGGTGGGCTCGGCGTTCCGTGCCGGTTCCGGCATACAGTGGAGCCGCGACGCAGGCTACACGCGGTACGCCACGATGGAAAACCCCTACCCCGACGGATTGACGCTGCCACCGGGACGGGACCCGCTGGCTTATCTCGGGCTCGGTTTCAGCGCCTACGACCCGAAGAGCCAAAACCCCCAGTATCAGCAGTGGAACCTTTCGCTCCAGCGGGAGGTGCCGGGCAGCGGTGTGGTCGAAGTCAACTACGCCGGCAGCAAGGGGACGCATCTTTACTTTGGCTCGGGCGACGTCCTGGGGAATCGAAACAAGCTGGACCCCAACTACTACCCGCTGGGCCGGACCGAGCTCAATCGGCAGGTGCCGAATCCGTTCTTTGGCGTGATCACGGATCCACGCTCCATATTGAGCCTGCCCACCGTGCCGTACAATCGATTGCTGCGCCCTTACCCGCATCACGCGGGAGGGATGGGCGGCTATCTCGCGCCGCCCAATATCGCGAACTCGATCTACCACTCGGCCCAGTTCAAGTACGAGAAGAGATTCTCTCGCGGGCTGGCCGTTCTCGGTCACTACACCATTTCCAAGCTGATCAGCGATTCCGACGTGTCCAGCAGCGATGTCGACTGGCTCGGGGGCGGCACCGGCGTACAGAACTGGAAGAACCTCCGGCTGGAGCGCTCGCTCTCGGTGTTCGACATTCCGCAGCGGGCCGTCGTCAGCTTCAATTACCAGTTGCCCTTCGGAAGGGGGCGGGCGATAGGCAGCAGCATGAACAGGCTCGCCGACGCCCTGGTCGGCGGGTGGGAGTTCAGCTCGATCCTTACCTTCAGTTCGGGATATCCGCTCAGTGTCGGCCTTGACTCCGGCACATTGTGGGAGGGTGCGCAGCGTCCCAACCTGATCGGCGATCCGCGAACTTTCGGCGCGCCCTCAACGCGGCTGGATCAGTACTTCAATGTGAATGCGTTCTCGCGACCTGCTCCGGACACCTACGGGACCGGTCCGCGAACACTTCCGAACTACCGCTGGTTCGGCATCCGGAATGGCGACGTCACGGTGATGAAGAACGTTGCGGTGACCGAAAGCAAGAGAGTGGAACTGCGAGTGGAGGCGTTCAACCTTACCAACACGCCGACCTTTGGCACGCCCAACACGAGTTTCGGGTCCAGCAGCTTCGGCATCATCAGCGGCTACGCCAGCGGGCGCGGCCCTCGCGAGCTGCAGCTCGGCGTCAAATTTTACTACTGATTCGCCTAAGGAGACTTGGAGTCCAAGATTCTTGGTGTCTCTTCGTGTCTTTGTGTCCTCGTGGTATTTGTTTTTGCGCGAGGCTCAGGTCAATCGTCCATGTCTGAACTCCCCACACTGGTTTCGGCGAATCTCTTTCAGTATGTCGCGGCTCACACGGTCCAGGAAGATGACTTTCTGCGTGATCTCAAGCGCGAGGCGAAGGCCGCAGGAATCCCGCCCATCTGGATTTCCCCGGAGCAGGGGAGCTTCGTGCAGATTCTCTTGAAGCTGGTTGGTGCTCGGGATGTAGTCGAAGTCGGCACCCTCGCCGGATACTCGGCGATCGTCATGGCTCGGGCTCTCGCAGACGGAGGCCGGGTCCGCACTATTGAAATTAACCAACGCCATGCGGATTTCGCGCAGCTCTGGGTGGAGAAGTCCGACGTGGCGGGGCGCGTCATTGTGCATCGCGGAGCCGGGATGGACATACTTCCGACCCTGACAGCCGATTCGGCTGACGCAGCATTCATAGACGCCGATAAGGCCGGCTACGCGCTCTATGTTCAGGAAAGCCTGCGCATAGTGCGGCGCGGCGGACTGATCATGGTTGACAATGCTTTCGCATTCGGCCAACTTCTGGATGAAAATCCCGCTGACCCGGAAGTCTCCATTTTGCGTGCTTTCAACGAGTCCATGGCTCAGATCAAGGCGCTGCAGAGCATCATCGTTCCTATCGGCGACGGCCTCTGGGTGGCAGTAAAACTGTGAGCCGGGGATCGATGTAACAGTTGAACAGAGACTGGCGAAGCTTCCTTCGCCATCCGCCATCACGGCCGGGCCTACGCACTGCCTGCGACGGGTTTGAACAGCCCGTCCTCCCAATTGTGGTTTAAGAAGTCATGCCTTATTTCGCAGACGTTCAGCGCGCCGTTCGGCGCATTCCGCGGGGCAAGGTCGCCACCTACGGGGAAGTGGCGCGCGGCGCAGGCTACCCTCGCAGAGCCCGTCAGGTTGCCCGGGCTTTGTGTGTAAACGACTTTCAAAACCTGCCCTGGCATCGCGTGCTGGGAAGTGGAGGGCGGATTCTGCTTCGCGGCGAGGCGGGGCTTCACCAACGCGCGCTTCTGCGCCTCGAGGGCGTTCACTTTCGCGGCGACCGGGTCGACATGGACAAGTGCGGCTTTCAATTTCCGGCTTCGCGGCGGCGAGATCAAGGTGGGAAGGCAAAACCCCAAAGAAGCAAAGGCTCCGGCGTTCTGGAAGAACTAGCGCGAATGAGAAAACATAGATGAAGGCCGCGGTCCTGCGTGAATTCAAAGAAGCGCTCCGGGTCGAAGAAATCGCTGCGCCGGTTCCTGCTCCGGACGAAGTGTTAATCAAGGTTGAGGCCTGCGGCGTCTGCCACTCGGACCTGCATCTCGCCGACGGGGACTGGCCGCAGCTTGCCAGAATCATCAAGAAGCCGCTGATCCTGGGACACGAAGTTGTCGGTCGCGTGGTTGATCGAGGCTCTGCCGTCGCTCAACCCGGACCGGGGGTGCGAGTCGGCGTTCCCTGGATTCACTGGACGTGCGGGGAATGTGAACTCTGCAAGGAAGGACGCGAGAATCTCTGCCTGGCGCAGATGATTACCGGCGCCACCGTGGATGGAGGTTATGCCGAATTTCTCACGGCGAAAGCGAGCCACGTGGTTCAAGTGCCCGAGTCGCTCGACTCGATCGAGGCTGCGCCGCTGTTTTGCGCCGGCGTCACCGTCTACCGGGCAATCAAGAACGCAGGCATCCGTCCCGGTCAACGGGTGGCGGTGTTCGGGATCGGTGGCCTGGGACACCTTGCGGTGCAGATTGCGGCCCAGCGCGGTGCGCGCGTCATCGCGATTGATATTGCCCAGGAAAAACTCGAGCTGGCCTCGTCGCTGGGGGCTGAAAGGATCTTCGATGCCTCGACCACCGAGGTCCGCAAGGAGCTGCGCGCCATGGGCGGCGCTCATTTCGCCCTGGTGACCTCGGCGGCCAAGACCGCATACGAGTTAGCGCTTGGGTCGCTCCGCCGAGGGGGGACTCTGGTCGTCGTAGGCGTCCCCGCCGAGCCGCTCTCGATCCCGGTCATCGCCATGGTCGGCGCCGAAACCCGAATACTGTCGTCCTCGGTTGGTACCCGCGAAGATCTACGCGAAACGCTGGAGCTGGCTGGAGCCGGAAAGATTCGCTGCCGGGTTGAGACGCGCCGGCTGGACCAGATCAATCAGGTCTTTGATGCGATGAGGCGTGGGACAATCCTGGGGCGTGTGGTCCTGAAGATGTGAGTTCCTCGCGTCTTCGCGGTGTGGGTCTACCGCAAAGACGCGAGGACACCGGCAACCTCTTGACTACGCCTTTGCTTGCGATCCGGCCTGCTTGGCCATCTCGGCAAAAAAGGCCTCAGCTCTCTTGCCCATCTCTTGGGGAGTGAGTTGCTCCTTCACGGTGGCGATGCTCCAGGCGTGCCCGAACGGGTCCGAGACCTTGCTAAAGCGGTCTCCCCAGAACATGTCTTCCGGGGGCACCTCGCCCTTGGCGCCCGCCGCGACGGCGCGTTTGTACGCGGCATCGACGTCCTCGACATACAGGTGGAGGGAAACGGACGTTGGGGTTCCCGGCTTCGGAGCGACGTTTCCCATATTCGGAGACTCTTCGGACAGGAAAACCACGGAATCGCCGATTCGGATCTCGGCGTGCATGATTTTGCCGTCGGGACTGGGCATACGTACCAGTTCCTCGGCCCCGAATGCTCTCTTGTAAAAATCCAAGGCACGCTCGGCGCCGCGCAAGGTGAGGTAGGGTGTAACCGTGTGCATTCCTTCAGGGATAGGCTTCACTGCTTTTGTCATTTCTTTCTCCTTTGATCATCAGGATTCTTGTTCGGGCAGCTGGGAGGATCGGGAGGTCAGCCGCTAAAATTGCTCCTCGGTTGGCTGAAGCATTCTGCTCTCGTGTTTTGGACGAAACAAGGGCATTTCGAGAGTGTGGTTTGCCCAGCGTCTCCCCGCCGATCTAGTCCCGGGACGAACCCGTGAGCCGGTAATTTCCCGGGACCTGCGGTTCGACCTATCGACGAATGAGCAGGGGGAAAATCGACAGGTGAGAAAGAAAACTTACCATTCCGGGCAGGATTCTTGTCCAGGCTGGGACATTGTAAGGGTCCGAGCGGCCAGCCGCTGAATTGCTGCTCGTTTGGCGACATGAGGCGCGCTCGCCGACAACCGGGGCGCCCTGGGGGAATTTGCGCTTCATAAGGGCGTCGCGTTTTTGCGGACATACTCTTCCATGTTGAAGTCAATCGGGTAGGGAGCGACATAGTGAAAGGCCTCGGCGTATTCCACGCCATGCTCACGCCCCAATTCTCGATCCGAGCGAACTCCCCTCAGCCTCGGCGAATCCAAATCCAGGACAAAGTGCTTGATATATTGGCGATTAGCGATGTCGTCGGTATCTCCCAGAATGGGTAGCTTGAGATTCTGGGCGCTCAGCCGAGCTTTCAAACGAGCCCCGTTTTCACCCCCCGGCCCCTGCGTCTTGTTGGCGACATTGGCATCCACCTTTTGATCGATGGTCGTACTTATGTCGACCACCCGGTTAATCAATTGCGGACCCCGGGCGAAATAATACTTCTCTCGTACCGCATGTGGTTTCAATCCAGCTTCGAGGTGTTCGGGATAATCCTTGTTCATTCCAGCCATCCAGCAAGCCGACTCGAGGACCTGTGCGGTGACGTAGTGGTCGGGATTCTCTTCATAGTGGCCCCAAGGGTCGTAAGAGATAATTGTGTCTATCCTGAGCAGCCGAATCAGAAAAATCAAACGGGCTCGCATTTCCTGACGTGACAGGTCGTCCATCCGGTGGTTGCGATAATTGAGATTGAAAGTTTTCGCGAGCCCGAGCGTCTTTGCCACAGATTCATTGTCGTGTTCGTTGCTCAGGACGGTTTCACCGGTGGTTCCCGGTCCGGCCTTTTCATCATTTGTGGTTCGAATGAGATACCCGGTATAACCTTCATTGATCAGCTTCGCCACGGTTCCGCCTGCGAATAACGGGATGTCGTCAGCGTGGGGCTGGACGGCGGCCAGGACCTTGCCGGCATGGGGCTTACCCGCAACCGCCCGCTCAATGAAGACGCCTCCGGACCCGCTAGTTTGCTGTGGCGATGGTTTCATTCCAGGATGGGCTGAAACTCCAGTTCCAACCCCGGCGAATGCTCCCGCGACCCAGATCCTTCCCATGAATTCACGCCGCTTCATACTTTGTTCTCTCCTATCGTGTCGATGTTATGGCCGTCGCCAACGTCGACGTGAATAGTACGGTGAAATTATACCTCCAGCGGCCATCACCGAAGAAATTCGGCGCTCCGGTTGTGTGTTGGACGGCAATTGACGGTTTGACACGTGCGCCACGTATGGGTATTCTTGAAATTCAGAAATTCCATAATCTGGAATCAGGGGGAATTGGTCCATGCGCGAGAAGCCGTTGGGTAAGATTGTCAAGGCGCTTCCCAAGGGACAGATAACCCTTCCGATCGAGTTCAGACGCCGCCTGAATATCGATGACCGTACTTTCTTGAGCCTGACACTGAAGGGAGGTCGAATCGAAATCGTTCCGCTTCGGCCAGTACCCCAACAGGAGGCTCTACGAAATTACCAGCAGGATGAAATCGAGCGCTTCCTTAGGGAAGACCGGATCGATGCCGAAACGGCTTCGAGGGTGAGGCGGCTGCTCCGTCGGAAGAAACGCGGGTGACCGGAAAGCCGCGTCTCTTCCTCGATGCCAGCGTGCTGATCGCGGCGGCAGGTTCCGAACAGGGCGGGTCATCCCTGATCCTGGCTATATGCCGGGAAAATCAGGCCCAGGCTGTGGGCAGTCGAATCGTCCTCCTGGAGGCGGAGCGGAACATCCGGGAAAAGCTCGGCGGCGACGCCCTACTACGCTACTACCAGCAGGTTGCTAACCTTGGATCTTGAGCTTGTAAGTCCCACCACGCCGGGCGAATGTGAAGCCCAGGCCAGGATTATCAACGCAAAGGACGCTCATGTCCTCGCCGCTGCTCTTAAAGGACGAGTCGACGTACTTCTGACCCTCGACCGAAAACATTTCTTCACGCGACAAGTCCGCGGCGCTGGCCTTCCCTTCGCGATAATGACTCCAGGCGACTACTTGCGTCAGTCTCCTCCGGTGAACTTCTGCCATTCCTCCGAATGCCTTCGGCAAGTCAAACAGATCGGCGCGAACGAAGCTAGCGCCAGGGCGCCAAGACACCAAGGAATTGTTTTAGTTCACGTACTGGTAGTAAGTGTTGCGGCGGCGGGGGTCGTAACCGGCGTTGCGAATCTGGCGCTTCAGCTCTTCCTCGTTCATGCAAAAGGTTGCGCCGGCGGCTTTCACCACGTTTTCCTCAAACATCGTACTGCCGAAATCATTGGCGCCGTAACGCAGGGCGAGCTGGGCGATCTGGGCTCCTTGAGTTACCCAGGAGGCCTGAATGTTTCTCACATTGTCCAGGAGGATGCGTGAAAGCGCCAGCGTCTTGAGGTATTCGAATCCGGTCGTTTTCGCGCCGCCGAGTTCTGTCGCCCCGGGCTGGTAGTTCCAGGGTATGAATGCGGTGAACCCGCCGGTCTCGTCCTGTAATTCTCTGACTCGCATCAAATGCTCGATGCGGTGCTCGACCCGATCCACCGACCCGTACATCATGGTGGCGGTGGTTCGCATGCCGAGATCGTGGGCGTCGCGCATTACTCCGAGCCACTCGGCCGTAGTGTCTTTCAATGGAGCAATCTGTTTTCGCACCTCGTCGACCAGAATCTCTCCGCCGGCCCCTGGGATGGTATCCAGACCGGACGCGCGCAATCGCACGATCGTCTCTTTGACGGGTATCCGGGATAGGTGCGCAATGTACATAATCTCGGCGACGGACAGGCCGTGAATATGAATCTTGAAGTTCTGCTTTATCGAGCGAAACAGGTCTTCGTAGTACTCGATCTTGAGCTTCGGATTCAATCCTCCCTGGATAAGGATCTCGATGCCTCCCGCATCCACCATCTCTTCGATTTTTCTGAAGATGGTCTCTTTGGGGAGAACATATCCTTCTTCAGAACCGGGAGGTCGATAGAAGGCGCAGAATGAGCAGCGGACCCAGCAGACGTTCGTATAATTGATGTTACGGCTGACAATGTAGGTGACGATCGGCTCCGGGTGCATTCGTTCTCGCAGCCAGTCAGCCATTTGTGACAGCTCGAGCAGATTGGCATGAAGATAGAGATCGAGAGCATCCTGAGAGCTGAGTCTCTGTCCGGAATAGAATCGTTGGGAAATCTCGCGGACCCTTTCCATCCCTCACCTGCCTAACGCATTCACAGGATCGCGTCCTGCGGCTCGAATCAATGTTTCCAGCTCGTCCGGTCGGAAAGTCCCGGCCTGCCCTGGAAAGGCTGCGCGGCCGCATAATGCGGCGCAACCCGCGTCATCGGCTCCGTACCACTGAGCTACCTGCATGACCGATTCCGTGAGGGCGCGCCAGCAACTTCGAATGTGCGGCACGCTATCCAGGAACAGCCGCGCGACTGCGATAGCTCGAAGCTGATTGTACCCTGTCGCCATTGGGATTTCTATCTCCTCGGACGGCCAGTCGAAGAGCAGCGGCGTGCAGCACTCGAAGACTCCCCAGCGATCCTGCGCGGCGCGAATGCGGACCAGCGTTTCCACCAGGATTTCGGGGTCGTCATCGCCGCCGTAGATCCATGACAGCTCGGATTTAAGATTAAGCTGTGCTGCGGCTTCGATCCAGGGCAAGCGTCTTTCGATTTCCTGGATAGAGGAAAATGAAAGCCCCGGGCGCGCCGGCGTTAGATCCGCGAGCGCTCCGCCCAGAAGCGAGCTGAGCCCGGCTTCCACCAGAGCTTGAAGAACCTGAACCGGACCGATTCTATCCTTCTCTGCCGCCCGCTCCAGCTCATCCCACGTGAAGCCGCGAATGTGCAATCGAGGCCGCAACCCCCGAACCCAACCGACGAGATTGCAAAGGTCGCTCACGCCCGAGCTCGAGTCGAGCCCGCCCGTGAGGTGCACTTCTCCCTCATCCTCGGGGTCGAGCGCGGTCAGGGACGCTTCCCATTCTTGCCTGGCGAACCGGCCGGCTGCCTGGCTGCACAAGGGGCAGGCGGGGACCGGGCGGCCGGTATAGTTGAGATGGATCACCGGACGAAAGGAGGTCACGTTACCGGAACGCTGTTCGCGACGAAGATTTGCCAGACTTCCGAGGCTGGTGAGGTCGCGCGTCCGCCAGAGCCGAAGACAGTCGGATGCTGAAAGGCGCTCGCCGCTCTGGATCGCAGTTAGAAGGTCGGCGATGTCACTCCCCGCCAGGCGCTCGAGTTGCGTGGCCATAATCTCCGCAAAGACATGAAGACGCCAAGAGGTGGATATTCACCGCAACTTCGAATTCATTTGACGACAATGGTCCCTTTCATCTTCCCGTGACTGAAGCCGCACCGTTTGCAGCACTTGAATGTGAATGTCCCCGGTTTTTCGGCTTTATATTCGAACGTTGCCGGCTTGTCCTTCTCGAGCTTGACGCAGCTATCTTTGAGCCCTTCAATCTCGAAGCCATGCTCACGGTCGAGAGCGGTAATCTTGAAACGAACCACCGTGCCGGCCGGAACCTCCACCGTACTGGGCGAAAACTCATACTTCTTGGCGGTCATTTCGACTTCCTTTACGTTCTGCGGCGGCTGCGCCGGCAGAAAACACACGGCGAAGAAGAATGCGGCGACGACTGGCATGACACGGTATCTCATAGGACTATCCTCCTCTGGCTAAGATTGCGTATCTGGGTCAAGTGGCGAATCCGCCCAAGGCCAAAGAACGGGCGGAATCGCTTCACAGCGGTCATGCTTAAATTGTATGCTTTAACGGATCATTTATGCAGCCCGAATTAGCGGTCAAAGCCACAAACGCGCGCTTCTACAAGGCTCTCGAAGACTATGATCGCGAAGGAATGTTGAACTTGTGGGCTCATGAGCCCTGGGTAAGTTGCGTTCACCCGGGATGGGAGATCAGGATTGGCTGGCGCGATGTGGAGGAGAGCTGGCTTTCAATTTTCAGCAGTCCCACGCGCCTCAAGGTCAATATCAGCGACATTAACGTTCGCCTTGGCGGCGAATGCGCCTGGGTGATCTGCACCGAGAATCTTTCTACGCTTGCGGAAAGCGCCCTGGTCCGTTCCCGCGTCCAGGCAACCAATGTCTTTGTGAAGCAGGAGGGAGTGTGGCGGATAGTTCATCATCATGCTTCCCCGATTCCAGAGCCGCGGATCCCCTCATCTTCCTCCACGGTTCACTAGCACGAAAGTGATGGTAGGTTGAAAGCGCAGACCCTGACGGCGCGAATTCGCGAAGAGGCAAAAGACCTCGGCTTCTTCAAGGTCGGAGTCAGCGCCGCGCGCCCTCTACCCGAGGCGCAAAGGTTCGATCGATGGGTCGAGCAGGGCATGCAGGGGGAGATGGGTTATATCGAGCGCCAGGCTGCCAAACGGCGAGACCCCACGCTGAGTGTTGCAAGATGCCCGTTCGCTCATTGTGCTGGCCATGAACTATGACTCCGGACATTCTTTGAACGACGATCCGCTCCGGGGAAGGATCAGCCGTTATGCATGGGGAGATGATTATCACTCAGTGATGAAGGATCGCCTGCGCCGGCTCCTGGGCTTTATTCAGAAGCTGGATCCAGTTGCCCGAGGACTCTGCTATGTCGATACGGGTCCTGTCATGGAGAAGGTATGGGGAGCGCAGAGCAGCCTGGGCTGGATGGGAAAACACACGAACCTTATCACGCGGGAGCAGGGCTCCTGGTTTTTTATCGGTATCATTCTCCTGAACCTGGAGCTGGAATACGACGTCGCGGAGCAAGACTATTGCGGAACTTGCAGCCGGTGCATCACGGCGTGCCCCACCGGGGCGATCATAGCTCCGTACGTGCTCGATGCGCGGCTCTGCATTTCTTATCTGACGATTGAGCTGCGTGGATCCATTCCGCGGGAATTGCGTCCCCTGATCGGCAACCGGATCTACGGCTGTGACGACTGCCAGGAAGTTTGTCCCTGGAACCGGTTCGCCGTATCAACACCCGAGAGCGCGTTCCAGCCCGGTCCGGGAAATCTCATGCCGGAGCTCGCGCCGCTGGTGGATCTCACTCCCGAAGAATTCAATCGTCGTTTCAAGAACAGCGCGATCCGGAGAGCCCGGCGGGACGGATTCGTTCGAAACGTTGCGGTAGCGCTAGGAAATTCGCGGCTCCCCGAGGCCGTTGCTCCATTGGGTCGCGCATTGAGTGATCGCAGCGCGCTGGTTCGCGGCCACGCCGCCTGGGGTCTGGGCCAGGTCGCGACTTCGGAGGCGCGCGACCTGCTTCAGGATGCGCGCTCCCGCGAGACCGATCCTGCGGTGCTGGAAGAAATCGAACTCGCGCTTGCCAAGCTGACAGCCGTCAGCAGTCAGCCGTCAGCTGACCGCTAAGCTGATTGCTGACAGCTGATAGCTACTGCATCGGTTCGTGGCCCAACAGACGCAGCAACTCAGGTTTGTCCTTGATAAGGAGATAGACTACGCTGCGCAACCGGCTCAGCTCGGTTTCGATCTGGCTCACGCGCGCCATGAGGGCGCGTTCGATGCTATCGAGCCGCAAATGGACTTGCTCAATATCGCCCCTGATCGCTATTGTCTCGACTTCGATCTTCTGGACCAGACGAGACTCAACCTGAGCCAGGTCGCGCTTCGTTGCCATTTCCTCGCCGCATGCCCTCGACGGTTGCGGCAATGAAACTGAGCAAGTCGTTATCATTGGGCTGGTTGGTCATTTGCCCTATTCTAGCACAGCCTGCTTGCCGCTGCTGATCGGATTGAAGCCGCAGCGCGCCTAAACTTCTCTCTTGGGGCCGAAAGCTGACCGCTGACTGCTGATAGCTGAGTCCTTGGTGGTTTTTGTTACGCCGCACTAACCACGAAGACGCGAAGGCACCGTTACTCTCGCTTCCCGTCGGCCAAGAGATTTCGCCCGTCTGCTGCCGACAACTTGACACCGAGAAGACCGGCGAGGGTCGGCGCGATGTCGCGCATGTCGACAATGCCGAGAGAGTGTCCGGCCGGCACTCCCGGACCATCGAGTACGAAAGACGAGTTCATTTCCGGCAACTCCGGAAGGTATCCGTGTGTGCCACGTACCGGGCCTTCCCGGATGACCGGGCCACGAAGCTCGCTGCCGGTCCGGAATGGCGGCCGCAGGCCCAGCACGAACGCAGCGTTGGGAAATCCGCCCATGGCGGCTGCTTCCGCGTCCTTCCACGATCCGGTGAACTGGGCGTGAGGCGTCGTTCGCCAGCTTCTGCAAGACTTCGCGGACGCGGTCGCCGATTTTCGTGTCTTGCGCGTTCCTCAACATGATGGCGCAGAGCCCGCCGGAGTTCCACGAGAAGGCCTCCCAGGCAGCGACCTTGCCGGCTTCATCCAAACGGATCAGCCCCGCCTCTCGCAGGGCGGAATTCAAATGAAGTTCTCTTTCTGTGCGGGCGAAGCCGTGATCGGACACGACGCAAATTACAGCCCGTCCTCCACCGGCGGACTCCGCTGCGGCCCGAACTTTCCCCACAAGGCCGTCGATGACTTCGAGCGCTTGACGAGATTCGGCGCTGCCGGCGGTGGTTTCGTGTTGGGTGTGGTCAAGTCCTGAGAAGTACACCGTCATGAACCGCGGGCGTTTGCGTTCGAGTATGAACGTGTTGAATGCGGCCCGCCTCTCATCGGCCGCGACCGTATAGTCGTCTCCATCCGGATAAGACGCGCCGGTGTTTTTTTGAGCCTCAGCCAGCAGTCCGGGGGTCGAGAGCGCTCGGATGACTTTGACGTCTTCCGCCAACCCGGCGCGCCAGTATTGAGCAATATTGAAATCGATGGGAGCCCCGACACTTACGGGCCAATCGACGCTGGCGGTCGTCATGCCGGATTTGCGCAGGACATCCCAAAGAGTCTCGATTTTGATGTCCTCGGCGTACCAGTACCAGCCATCAAGATTCTTGCCGAACGGATCGAACGGAGTATTCGCGTGAATGCCGTGTTTCGCCGGCGCGACCCCCGTCACCATGGTGGTGTGGCTGGGGTAGGTGACTGTCGGCAGCACGCCTTTGACGCCGGCCGCGTGCGTCCCCTGCGATACCAGGCGTCGCAAGTTGGGGATCTTCAGGGCATGACGATCCGGATTCAACAACTGTTCCGGCATGAGCCCGTCGATCGAAATCAGAACGACGGGCACAGTTCGAGACTGCTGCGCTCCAAGGAAGAACAATGCGAGAGCCACCAGCAGCTTTTTCATGCCAGTACCATCAAAGGTCAGAACGACAGCCGCAGGGACATCTGGATCGTTCTCGGTCCAGCGAGATCGGCTTTTTGAGTTGCTTGAATCCGGCCGAACGTGCCGGACCCGATATTCAGGGTTGTGGGAATATCCAGGTTAGTGTGGTTAAAAAGATTGGTCATGGTCGCTTCGTACCGGAGGTTCAATCTCTCGGTAACTCTGAATTGCTTCCCCAGCGCCAATGAAAACACGGATGTGCCGGGGCCATGCAGAATCCCGACACCGGCGTTCCCGAACCGGCCGATGTTATTGGCCGGCACGATAAACGCGCTCCGGTCGAAGTATTGTTCGGGCGTAGGATTCGCAAGGTTGCCGTTTCCGGTTCGGTCCGGACGCTGGGTCCCCTGCACGCCACGAACGTTCGCGCCTGTCCCCGATGGATCCGCGCCGCTGAAGAAGGGAGTGAGGAATGGTCCGGTCTGCAGGATCACGATGCCGGAGATCTGCCAGCCACCGACCAATGCGTCCGCAGCTTTGCTGATACTCGACATATGCTGCCGTCCGATGCCGACCGGCAACTCCCACAGGAACGTGCTGACGAACCGGTGCCGCCGTGTAAAAGCCACGTCTCCGTAGTCCTGAGCGATGTCGAAGTAATCCAAGGTGGTCGGGCCGTTTTCCGCCGAAAATCCAGCCGGCGCCGGGCCGTTTGCGTTCGAGAGATTCTTGGCCCAGACCCACGAGTTCTGGAAACTCAATCCGCGGCTGAATCGCTTGGTCACCTCGACGGTCATCGCATGGTACTTCCCGCTGGCGCCGTTTGCGCGGTCCAGCACGGCGTTGAAGTTCCGGTAAGGACGTTGATCACGGACGGCCGGCATAGCCGGCCGTGTTCGAAGGCACCTGATTGATATCCGGGCTGTGCACAAGGTCGATCTGGCGCTGGCCGTTGTACGTAAGACGCAGTCCGGTCGTCCAACCGAGGTCTTGCTCCAGAGTCAGATTCCATTGCATCGAATAAGGGTCCCTGAAGTCAAACGGATTCGCGCGGCGATAGTCGGGCAGGCCGGGATCGTCGCCGGTGCCCTCCGGAAATACATTCGGAAAGCGCAGCGCGGCTTGACCGGTTGAACGTACCTGAGCCGGCGATGTGTTCGTGAAGGAAAG
This sequence comes from uncultured Acidobacteriota bacterium, assembly GCA_963827655.1. Classification (GTDB taxonomy): domain Bacteria; phylum Acidobacteriota; class UBA6911; order UBA6911; family UBA6911; genus CAWHCF01. The sequence goes on along the minus strand of CAWHCF010000023.1, from coordinate 550,542 downwards.
AAAACTGCCGTTGGCGACGCCCTCGAGCGAATACAACACACGGCCGAGAATCGTGATCGTGTAAAGGCCGAATCCGCCGCGGATCACTGTATTGCCCGAGTCGGAGAACCGATACGCAAAACCGACACGCGGATTGAAGTTGTTCTTGTCCAGGAAACGCAACGTCTCCGGCAGGCCGGCCTCTTCGAAAGATACGATTGGGGTGTTGCCAATCGATTTGCGAAACGCCGGAGCAATGAGGTTTAGATCCTGTACCACAACGCGGCCGCCCGGGTACTCCCGGTCGAAGTTCGCCAGTTGCCGCGTCTTGTCGTTGAACGGCGGATGCAACTCGTAGCGCAGACCCAGGTCCAGCGTCAGCCTGGGAGTTACGCGCCAGCTGTCCTGCACGAAGTAGGACGACAGTACCGTGTAGGGATTGAAGTCCGGTCCGTTGAGCGCTTTGGCCGTCTGGAGAGGAATTCCGAGGAGGAAATCGGCGAACGCATTGCCCGTATAACTGTTCACGCCCGCCGTTCCTGAATTGAAGTAGTACTCGCCGTAGTCGTCGCCTGTGTTGTATGCGGAGATGTCCTGGAAGATCAGCCGTTGCACCTCGACCCCGGTCTTGATCGTGTGCGAACCCTTGATCCAGGTCAGGTTGTTGCCCAGCGCAACGGTCTTGTTACTGATGGGATTGGTCAGACCGGGACTGCTCGAAACGGTGATGCTTCCATCGTTGAATCCGAAATAGGGAAGTCCACCCTGGGGAGGACTGGGCGGAAGGTTCGTGATACCGAGCTCGGCGATGATCTGCTTCCCATCCGCCGCCAGCGGGTACGTGTTATCGAAATCGGAAATGGAGTAACCGGCCCGCACTTCGTTTATGAGCGCGGGTGAGATGATCCAGTTGTACGAGGCGGCCAGATTCCGGACGTCAATTGGCCGCGAATAGGTCCCGGCGAGCGTGTTGTAATTGGAGTTTCCGTTCGTACCGGTTTTGCTCGATGTCCTTGTGCGTGTAGCGGGCGAACACCTTATGGGCGGCATTGAAAATGTGGTCCCCGCGGACATCGAAACCGTCGATCTTGTAGTTGCCGCCGACATTCACGATGTAGTTGGGCGAAGCCAGGCTCGCTCCGGTCGCCTGGTTCTGACTCGGGAAGAGGAGATCCAGAGCCTTGGCCGACGTGGGATTGACTGGAATCTGGTTATTCGGATAGGGCTGTCCTGTGAAAGGATTGACCAATAGAGTTGCGATGCCCGACAAGTCGCCGTTCCGGAAAGCATCAGGCGGCACGACCTGCCGCAGCGTGGACTGGCTTGGACGTCGAACGCCCTCATAGTCGAAGAAGAAGAAGGTCCGGTTCCGTACAATCGGGCCGCCGATCACACCGCCGAAACTGTTGGCCACTAGCGCCGGTTTTAGCCGAGAACCCGGCTCCGCTGGATCCTGGGGAGCAAACGGATCGGTGGCGTTCAGCGCCCGGTTCTGGTGGAACCAGTATAGGCTGCCATGAAACTCGTTGCTTCCGCTTTTGGTGGTGGTGGTCAGATCGCTGGCCTGCGCAAATTCGGCGCTGTTGTTCACCGCGCTGATCTTGAATTCGGAAATGGCTTCGACGGATGGAAATAATTCCGACACAGGTCCATTGAGGCGCGCGTTGAGAGTGGAAATCCCGTCAATGGAGAATGACGTTGAGTATGGCTGAAGCCCTCCGATCGATATCTGATTGTCGCGGTCCTTTTGCACTCCGGGAGCCAGCGTCGCCACGGCCAGAGGGCTGGTGTTGTCCGTGGCCCGGAAGTTCAGCGCCAGTTCGTTGATTTCGCGGCCGGATCTGGAATCCGAGATGGTTGGAGTCTCGGTCTCGATGACTCCTGCAAATGCCGTGACGTCTACCGTTTCATTGATTGCCGCGCCAACCTCAAGGTTGAAATTCAGCCGCCGGGCTTGCCGCGCAAGCAATTGAACCCCCTCCGTTACGCTGGTTCTGAACCCGGGGGCTTCCACCAAAATCTTGTAGACGCCTGGATCCAGGTTGACGACAAGGTATGTTCCGTCTTGCGCGGTCGTGACGCTGCGCGCTTCCTGCGTGGCCTGGTTCTTTACGGTCACGGTCGCACCGGGGACCACGGCTCCCGTGGGGTCAACTACTGTTCCGGTTAACGACCCAAATGTCGACTGACCCAAACACGGTCCGCATAGCAGGATCAGCGCTGCAATCAGTTTCAAGAAATCCGATCGAAACATACGTCCCCCTTTACTGAGAAGAATCGAAGCGGTTGAAGGCTTGAATCAGGGGGAGTCAGGCTCAGGCGGAGGTTAGGCGCGACGTGTTAAGAATCCCTGACAGTATTGTTAAAGCTCGAAGAAGTTTGAAACAGAAATCAGCTGATAGCTGGATTAGACCGCGATCGGGGCAGGGATGGCTGGATGCGGGTCGTAGCCTACCAGGGTGAAGTCTTCATACTTGAAATCGAAGATCGAGTCCACATCCGGGTTAAGCAGCATCTTCGGCAGAGGGCGTGGCTGGCGGGAAAGCTGAATTTTGACCTGCTCGACGTGATTCAAATAAATATGCGCGTCCCCGAAAGTATGGATAAACTCGCCCGCCCCCAGACCGGTGACCCTGGCCACCATCATGGTGAGCAGGGAATAGGAAGCGATGTTGAAAGGCACACCAAGGAACAGATCCGCGCTCCTCTGGTACAAGTGGCATGACAATCTACCTTCGGCGACGTGGAACTGAAACAGACAGTGGCAGGGCGGTAGTCGCATGTCCCCGAGTTGAGCCACATTCCATGCGCTGACAATGAGGCGCCGGCTGTCCGGATTGGTCTTGATCGCTTCGATTACCTCGGAGATCTGGTCGATGGTTTTTCCGTCAGGAGCATCCCAGTGCCGCCATTGCGCCCCGTAGATGGGTCCAAGTTCTCCTTCCTCATCCGCCCATTCATCCCAGATCCCGACGCCATTCTCTTTGAGATACTTGATGTTCGTGCTGCCCATCAAGAACCACAGCAGCTCGTGAATGACTCCCTTGATATAAAGCTTCTTGGTTGTCGTCGCCGGAAATCCCTTGTCGAGATCAAACCGTATCTGCCTCCCGAAGAGACTCAGTGTGCCGGTCCCGGTGCGGTCTGATTTTCTAGTGCCGCGCAGCAAGACATCCTGCATCAGGTCGAGATAGGGCTGCATAACCTTCGCCTCAGCAACCGGGAATCTGGTAGATTCCGGTTTTCGCAGCGGCGCCTTCGCGCAGCTTCTCGGCAATCTCCAATGTCCTGCGACAGGCTTCGCGCGCCGCCTGCTGAAGCTGGTCGCCAACCGCGTATTTCAACAGCATGTTCTTTCCCAGGTTGTGGTGAAAAACTTCATCAGGCTGGATGATATCCGAGTAGATTCTTGCGGTATCTGCATCTCCGACCTTGAGAAGATACTCGATGAACATCGCGTTGCGCCGCTCGGCAATCGCCTCGCGCGTGAATTGTCCAGCCGCCAATCGCTCGACGCTGGTAGGGAGGGCGGTCAGATAGTGAAAGAGCGGACTGTAGCCCCCCGCTCGAGGATCAAAGTCGCTGTCGCCTCCCAGTTCCCTGAACCGGGCTTCGAGCAAGCGGTAATGCTTGGCCTCGTCTCCTACCTGGCGCGCCAGTCCCAGGATGACATCGAGCTCCGATGTCGAGGGTATCCAATGCGCCGCCAGCGCCGACGCCTCGAGTTCATTCTTCAGGGCAATCCTGAGCAGTGACAGAACATCCACGCGCTTGACTTCGGTTTCAGTCGACATGGCGAGCAGGACTTTGTTGTTGGACTCCTCGAGTTCTCGGACAAAATCGGCACTGTTCACAGCGAGTCCTTTCGATATCGATTCTTTGCGTCTTTGAGGTGATGCTTTTCTCCGGCTCAACGCGACTTTCTGCCGCCACTTCGGAGCCAACAGGCAAAAACACACAGAGAGGAGAGACTGATGATCAGGGCAACCCAGAACTCAGGATTGGCAAAATCGTCATTCACTGCGGAACCCGATCGCCTGAATACGTAACCGAGGATTCTACCGTGAACTTCCTGTAATCGGAATATTCACTGGTGACGTCTATTTTCAAACCTTTGAAGACCAGAATCCGGGCGTTTCCGGAAAAATGGGCCGAAGCCGGCAACCATACCTCCTTGTTGATCCGGTCACGCTGGAACGTCAGCCTGGCACCTTTATTCAGCCGGGCCAGGATACCCATGCCAAAGGAAATGGTATCGATCAGCTCAAGCTCCAGACGAACAAGCTCATGGTCGGTCTCGCTGAACCAGCCGCGACCCCCAATGCGCTGGAAGATTTTTCCTTCGTCGGTCTTGGCCTTGTAACCGGGACGCGGCTGGAAGCCGAGGGAAATTGTTGAATGACCGTCCAGCGCTTCTCGCCCTATTAACGAAAAGTCGTAGAGGCGGAAGATCTCGTCGATCGTCTCGTCTTCTTTGCGCTTCTCCTCCGCCTCCTTGGCCTCCCGCTTGGCTCGCTCGCTGACTCTTTCGCGCTCCAGCTTCCGGGTTCTCTCCTGCGACTTTTTTTCGTGTTCCTGGTCCTGCTTCTCGAGCTCTCTTGGACTGAGGGGTTTGCCGTCTTTCGAAATCAGTTTTCGATAGGTCTGTCCTTCTTCGAGCGAGGGATAGACTTCATACACCTCGACCTCGGTTTTCTTGACGTTCCCGTTCCCATCGAGGTGACGTTCGGTATTGGTCTGAGTAAAAGTGTACTGGCTCAAGAGAAGCCGGTCGCTCCGCAGGTGCTTGCGCACTTCCTGCAGAAATGAGCTCAGTTCGGGCAGTGGCCTGTCTGATTCTTGCAGGGTGAATGCCGGAAGCAGGAGTCCTGAGAGAAAACCGATGAGCAAGTGTGTCATGTTAAACTCTGCGCGATTTCCACGCCCTGGCCACAGAGACGCTATGCGTAGTTCATCAGATGCGTCATCCTATCGTCAAGTTCACAAAACCCGACCCGCTTGATGCTGTCGGACGATCTTTATATCATGAGTTCAAATCGTTCGCTGGAGGTGTTCGCGTGAGCCGGATCAGCTACCGTCATTTTACCTGTTATCTGCTTGCCCCTCTGTCGCTCTTGACCTGCTTGCCGGGCTCTCCAGCCTCACGCTCGGGCCAGCAGACGGCGCGCACTCCGTCCTTGACCGACGTTAAGGGAATTCTGGTCGGGCACTACACTCTGAAAGAAAGGCCGACCGGCTGCACGGTAATTACTTCGGCTTCCGCGTTTGCCGCGGGAGTCGATGTCCGGGGTGGAGCGCCTGGCACCCGGGAAACGGACTTGCTGAAGAGCGAGAACACCGTGGACCGGGTCAACGCCATCTTGCTTTCGGGCGGCAGCGCTTTCGGACTTGATGCCGCCGGCGGGGTCGTAAAGTACCTGGAAGAACAGGGTCGAGGATTCGACACGCAGGTGGCCAGGGTTCCCATCGTATCCGGCGCCATTCTGTTCGATCTACGGATGGGAGACGCCTCGATTCGACCTGATTTCCGCGCGGGTTATGAAGCGGCCAGGACCGCAAGCGACGCGCCGGTTCCGGAAGGGAACGTCGGGGCCGGAGCGGGCGCAACCGTCGGCAAGCTCCTGGGACACGAACGCGCCATGAAAGCGGGGGTTGGTTCATGGTCGCTGCGAAGGCCGGACGGCCTGACGCTGGGGGCGATCGTGGCTCTGAATTGCGTGGGGGATGTGGTGGACCCGGGCTCTGGAAAGATCATCGCCGGGGCGCGCAAGACCGGTGGCGGTTTTGTAAACGCCGTCGAGCAACTGCGCAAGGGCTACCAGACGGGTACGCCATTTAACGAAAACACGGTGCTTGCCGTCGTGGCCACCAACGCCGATCTAAGCAAGACGCAGTGTAACAAGGTGGCCCAGATGGCTCAGGACGCTCTGGCTCGCTGCATCAATCCGTCGCACACCCCGTGGGACGGTGATACGGTCTTCGCGATTGCCACGGGTGAATGGAAAGAGAGCGGGAAGTCCGCTGACGTGGGGCTGGTGGGCGCGCTCGCAGCCGATGTGCTCGCAACGGCGATCGGGCGGGCGGTGGAGCAAGCCGAGTCGTGGGGAGCCTACCCCTCGGCGAAAGATTACGCTGCCCGAAAGCGCTAGCGCCCCTCCGCCGCCCAGTTGACCACGATCGTGAGCGGCGTTACCGCTTCGGTTTCCACAATCGTGCTCAGCAGAAACTTTTGCCCATCCTTGGTCACGTCAAAATACGGGCTTATGAAATTGCCACCCGCGCGGAACTCGAAGAGAGCGACCGGCACGTCCGCTTCAAAACTCGCTCCACCCTTGACCGCCACCGCCATCAGTTTCCCGTCCGGCGCGTGGTAGAACAACTCTTTCCCGTCCCCCCTCCAGCGCGGCCCGATCCCGCCGCTGCTCGAGACCTGCCGTTTGCTGCCGCCGCCGGGGAAGCTCTGGACGTAGACTTCATACCGGCCCGATTCATCCGAGCTATAGGCAATCCACTGCCCATCAGGAGAGAGCACCGCCGCAGTTTCGTTGGCCTCGGTCTGAAGAAAGGGGAAAGGCTTCTGATCGCCGGTCTGTGGGCCGACGGGTAAGACCCACACATCGTATTTCGTTTTCGGGTTGATTTCGCGGTAGATGATGAAGCGGCCGTCCCGCGACCAGTCGGTGGGAAATTTGAAGTAATCTGACTTGAGCAGCAGCGCATCCTGCCCCGCGCCGCTGGCGGCTTTTTCATAGAGGTGAAAGACCCCTTCCCGGTTGGAAGCCCAGGCGATGCGGCTCCCATCCGGCGACCAGACCGGAAATAGGTCATTAGCCGGGTCAAAGGTAAAGCGCGTGACGTTCCCGCCCGTCACATTGGACAACCAGAGATCGACGTTACTTTCGGAGCGGGCTGACCACGAAGCGCTTATCATCAGGCGAGAGTCTGAGCATGGCCACTTTATCCATTCCATCCAGCGAGCCGGTTTTTCTGCCTCCGCGGTCTACCCAGACCAACTGGTTGCGCTGCCGGTCAGGGAGCGGATCAAAGACCAGTACGCCAGTGTCGGAGACAGAAAAATTCCGGCGGCGGATACTGGTCGCACCGCCCGAGACTGTCCCGACCTGCCCGGCAACAGGGAACGGCTCGCCAGTGACTTGCCGGCGCGCCGCATCAAAGGGCTGCGCCATTAATGCCCCTTCACGCCCGAAGAGCAGATACCCTCCATCACTACCGGAGGCAGCATACACGGCGTTCGAGTCATCGCCGAGCAGCCGCTCGTTCACTGCGCCGTCAAGTGAAGCGAGGTAAATCCCACGGACCTCTTTTTGCGCACTAACTTTGGAATAGAGAAAATGCCGGCCATCCGGCAGGAAGCATGGGTAATGAACAGACGACTCCTGGCGGTTAAAATCGGGTCTGATGACTGATGTCACTTCGCCGCCCGTGCTGGACACGCGGGACAACCCGTTGCCACCCAGCTCTGAAAAGAGGATCACGCCATCGCGGCTCCACGCGCCGCCAGTCGCAACGCCGGCATCGCACAGCGTGGCGGGGAGCCCTCCTGAGACCTCAATCTTCTTCAGCTTGCCGGGAACGAAGAAGCCGATGAAACGACTGTCGGGCGACCAAAAAGGATGGCTGGCGCCCTCAGTGCCTGCGAGTGGCTTCGCTTCCGCGGAATTGAAGGCGCGCACCCAGAGCTGCACCCTGCCACCCATCGTCGCCGTGAAGGCCAGCCACCTCCCATCCGGCGACACGGCGAGGTGGTCAAAGCTCGCCTTCTCGGGCGGCAGGAGGGACAGCTTCATGACGCGCGCATCCGCCGCCGGCCGGCGTGTGAAGTAGGGCCAGGCAAAAGCCAGAGTTGCCAGTAACAATGCCGCCGCCGCGAGCCATGCCAGCCGTGCATTGCCGAGCAGCCGCGACTTGCCTGCGCTTTCCGTCGTCGCCGGTAATTCCGAGCCTGATGGTGTGGACAAGGTCTCGAGCGCGAAGCCGAGGTCGTGCGCGGAATGGAAGCGCCGTTCCGGCTGCTTCTCCAGACAGCGTCGCACGATCTTCTCAAGCTGCGGGCTGACCTTCGTGTTCGTTTCGCTCAACTCCGGTGGCTCTTCCTTCAAGATCGCGTTCATCACCTCGACCGCTGACTCGCCGCTGAAGGTGCGCCTGCCGCTCAGCATCTCATACAGGATCACGCCGAAGCTGAAGATGTCCGTCCGATGATCCGCCTCCTGCCCGCGCACCTGCTCGGGCGCCATATAGCCAACCGTCCCCATCACCGTCCCCGGAGCGGTGATCTTCTCCTGCGTCGGCGCCTGAGTCTCCACGCCACCAACCTGCGGTGGCTTCAGTTTCGCCAGCCCGAAATCGAGAATCTTGACCCGACCGTCTGTGGTCACGAACAGGTTCTCCGGCTTGAGGTCACGATGGACGATGCCTCTCTCGTGCGCGGCAGCCAGGCCAGTGGCAATCTGCTGCGCGTACTCAATCGCCTTCCGGACAGGCAGCGCCCCTTCATTCAATTGTTCGCGCAGTGCTGCACCTTCAAGCAACTCGGTGACAAGGTAGGGCCCACCCCCAAATTCTTGTGGGGCTGTGCCGATGTCGTGGATGGTCATAATGTTCGGATGGTTGAGCGCCGAAGTCGCCAGCGCTTCCTGCTCGAAACGGCGCAACCGGTCACCATCATTTGCAAAGGAAGCAGGCAGGACTTTGATGGCGACTTCGCGGTTGAGCCGAATGTCGCGAGATCGCCAGACTTCGCCCATGCCGCCCGCACCGAGCGGCGAGAGGATTTCGTAATGGTCAAGACAAGCGCCAGCAACTACCGGCATCAGTAGCCACCTCTTTGTATTACCAGGTCGTAATTTCTTGCTTTTTTGGCAAGATTCTTGGTGTTTCTTCGTGTCTTTGAGTCTTCGTGGTATCTGTTAGACAGCTCTAACCACAAAGACACGAAGATACCGAGAAACGCGGAAGCTCACAGCAGGGGCTAGCCGGCAGGCTTGAATTCAAACGTAACCTTGGAGTCGCCGCCCGCGCTTACCGTCACGTTCTGCTCCTGAACGCCATACTTCTCGTGCCACGCCTTGACGCGATAATCACCGGGTGGAACCTCCGTCAATGCGAAGATTCCCTTGCTGTCGGTGGTCTGGTAGTAGGGATTATCCACGACCACGATGTAAGCCTTCATCCAGGTATGGCCCGCGTCGCATTGCAGGTTGATGACACCCGGTTTGGGAAGCTGTTTTGAGAACTTCTGCCCCTTGAGCGGCATCGCGTAGTTGAAAATTGTCTCGCGCCCGTTGAGTTTTCCATGGACGTTATGCAAGAGATCGTCGCTATTGAGAATATCGAGTGTCGATCCTGCGGCGACGGCCTGGACATGAGGGATGTAGTCGCATTTCTTCTGATCGAGGACCGGGTTGGCCGACGGCATTTTCTTACCCTTCTTGATGCCGTCGAGATACACGACAACGTTGCGCAAGGCTCCGCCCTCACCCAACAGCACCTCTTCCGACGGCTTGGCGCCGTGTCCACAGACTTCGGGATTCCTTGCAGGAAACCGGCCTGGGCGCGAGCTTGGGTTTTGCCCCCGCGAATTTTACAGTCCCCGAGATCGTGCCCGCGTTCTCCACCGTAACCTCCTCATAGACCGGAGTGGCGGGAGTCGATGCTGCCGGGGGAGGCGCAGCCGGCGGCGGGCTCTCCTTCTGAGGAGAGGCGCACGCCGGCCAGCAGGAGTGCGAACAAAAGACAGACGACAGATACGCGACTTCATCGCCGATTTGGTTCTCACGCTCACTCGTTTCCCGTAGTCACGGGAGGTGCCTTGGGGCCCAAGCCGAGCACGTGGTATTTCAGCGCCTTGATCTGCAAGGCCGCATCCCCTCCCAACGTCTGCGGGTCAGGAGACTTCATATCCGGGAAGTAAGCCGGCATGCGTGTCCCCAGCTGCAGCGCCTGAGGATCGCGGAGCCACTTCTCGATCCAGGCGGGTCTTAGTCGAGCCCGGGCCAGCGACAGGTTAGGCGCGAGATCCGCCGCGTCGCGCTCGGTCTTTCCCTCTGCCGTGAAATGGCACTGGAGACACTTGAAATCCGTAAACAGCTTCGAGCCTCCCGCCAACAAATCCGGGGTCGCAGGCTCCAATTTGAAATATTCGCTCTCGAACGGATATTCCGCCTTGTCGAGATTGGCAAACATCCTGGAAATCGCGACGGTTTCGTGGTCATTCAACCCAAAGGTGGGCATCCGTACGTTGAGCCAGGGGCGTATTGTCGTCGGGCCTTTGAGAAAGGTAAACAGCCACACGGGAATTACCTTCTCGCCTTCTCCATCCAGGCTCGGTGGAAAATACCCCGGGTCCTTGATCTTGGCCCGGATGGCCCCTCCTTGCTTTCCAAGGATGTGGCAAGCCGTGCAGTTGTGATCCCGGATGATACGCCGTCCTTCCTCGATGGCGGCTCGTTGCGCCGTGACGGCAGGGCGCATATCGGTATCCATTCTGGCCTTGGAGAACGCCTGGATGACCGTGACCAGATCGGTTATTTCCTGCTTGTTGAGATGGAAGTTGGGCATCTTGAGCTTCTCGTCCCAGGTCTTGATCTTTCCCCGGTCGAATCGCCGTGGATTCTCCAGCTTGGCTCTCATCCATGCGGGAAGGGTGTGCTCCAGCGTCTCTTCCAGACCAAAGTCGAGCCGGGTTACCAGCTTGCTCCCTTCTTCGGTCAGCTCGGTTCCGATGGGCTGGGTGTTCTCAAACCCCTTGATCTGATGGCAGCCGAAACAGCCGTACTTGTTGATCATCTTCTCGCCAAGATAGAGCTTCTTGTCCATTTCGGTCATCGTTTTCATCTTGGCGTCTGTTGCAGCCAGGCTCATGCGGGCGCTCAGGTATTCCCGCGTCAACCAGTCTCTCGCCTTGGCGCTTATCGCGGGAACCTGGATCTTGTCGAAGTCCGCATTTCGCTGGCTCAGCAAGTAAGAGGAGACGTCCAGCGCCTCCTGATCGGAAAGACGGAGATTGGGCATGAAAGCATCTTTCCAGTAATGCTTCGGGTCTTTGAGCCAGCGGAAGACCCAGGTCTGGCTGGTCTTGCTCCCTAGACCTGCGAGATTGGGCCCAAAGGCGCGCGGCTGCGCACGGTCCGGGAAGGTCTCCTTGGGATCATCGGTGTGGCATCCGAGGCAACCGATGCTCTGGACCAGCTCTTTCCCCTTTTGCGGATCTCCCGTTCCGCTGACCGGGTCATACTTGATCGGGGTCGCCTTGTCCCAGATATAGGTGACGATTCCCTCGATTTCGGCATCGTTCAGCTCACGGTCGGACGGACGATCGCCGACGGCTCCTTCCTGCTGGTTACTCTGCAGGAAGAAGCTGGGCATTCGGGCGCTGGTTCGGAAGCTGCGCGGATCGCGAATCCACCGAAACACCCAGTTCTTGTCCGTCTTGCTGGCAATGTGATCCAGATCGGGTCCGCCCTTGCGGAGTTTCTCGAATCCTTTGATCTGGTGGCAGCCATAACAACCGGAAACTTCCAGGATTCTCAGACCGCGGTCGAGAGGAGCGGCTTCGGCGATCCGGCCTCCTGGGAGTGACACTGGTAACAGCCGGCAAAGAAATGGCTCCGAGACCGCATCGGAGTTTCCCAGTAGTGCATGGCCTCCCAGTCGTACTTGTCTTTCCACTCCTTCTCCTGTTTCTCGTTGTCGGGGGTGTGCGCGGCGTTGTTGAAGGAAGTTCCACGATCGCGGCCGCCGTGACAGGCTGTGCACCCGAAGCTCTCCATCGGATGTTTGGAGCCCGGATCGACATATAGCTTGAGATTGGGATGGGTGCGGAAGGGCTGAGCGCCTTTTTCATATCCCGGCTTGTCTATGACGGTGTGGCAGGTCATGCAGCGATCGACGCGCGGGATCTCCATGAAGTTTATGTCGTGTCTTAGCTTGGGCAGTACCACCTGCTGTACCTGGAGGGTGGGGGCCATGAAATCGAGCATGGGAGCGTTCACCAGCCAGGTTACGAAGCCGGGTTCGACGGTGGCGAGTCTTTTCTGCAGCCGGTCCCGGGAGGCCTCCATCTTCTTCTTTCTGGCTTCGATGTCGTCGAGCCCGCCTGCAAGCCGGGCTACCTCTGCTTTGGCCGCGTCTTGCTGAGTGGTCACGGCCTCGAGGGCCACCCTGGTTTCGTCCATTGTCTTCTTGACGGCATCGAGCTCGGCCTGCCTGGCGTCGCCTTCCTTGATTTTCTTCTGCGCGCGCAAATGTTCGATCTGCAGCTCGGTTTCGTATTTCTTTGAATCGTAATTCGCTTTCGCGAAGCGATAGTCGAGGTCTTTGCCGTAGAAGTCGGCATCGAGCCTGCTCCAGAGTCTTCAACGCTTTGTCATACTCGGACCTCCGCTGGTCGATTTCGCCCAGCGCCTGTTTCAGCTCCGCCTCCAGTTTCTTCATGTCGGCGCTGTTGAGCGCTTTCTCGGCTTCCCTGATCTCGCGCTGCGTGCGGCCGGCCTCCAGCCGATGAAACTGCCGCTGGAAGTCTTTCCACTGGCGGGAATAATCATCCGCGACCATGAGAAGCGTCACAACCAGCAGGACGAGGCTGCCAATGGCAAACCACTTGTTCAAGTCTCGACTGTCATAATTGCGATCCGGTCTTTCGGTAGCCATTCATCCACCTATCCTAGATATTGAAGAAGTATTCCGGGATAGCCACGATGTATTTTAGATTCATGGTCCAGCGGAGCACCATCTTGATGGGCAAGCTGAACATGCACAGCAGCAGAAACATCATGATCTGAAACCGCACCGCACCCATGCTAAGGAAGAATTTCCTGAACCACGTTTTGGCGAACACGAGCGGCGTGACCACGAAATAAAGAATCACCAGGATGATCCCGGGCAGTTCGCGAAACAACCAAAACTGAGGCAGCCCTGTCCCAAACCATTTCACAAAAATAAACTCGCTCAAGTTGACGTTGTTGAGCGGTAAGAGGTAGTGCACGTCCCAGTATTCGTAGGGCCCGAAAAAGTTCCAGTTGGGGCCGCGCAGGAAAGTGCCGAGAATGATCAGCAGGACCCACAGGATCACGAACCCGAACAGGAACACGGTGATCTCGTATTTCCTTTCTTTGAACGTGAAGTAACCATTTCCTTTCGGATTCACATCCAGGAATGGTGTCGCCATGAGCCCGACAATGATCAAACTGGGAAGAAAGACTCCCGCGATCCAGGGGTCGTAGTACACCAGCATTTCCTGGAGGCCCAGGAAATACCAGGGAGCCTTGGAAGGATTTGGAGCCACGCTCGGGTTGGCCGGCTCCTCCAGCGGCGCCTTGAGATAAACCGACCAGACGATCATCACGGCGCCGAAAATCACCATCGAGATAAGCTCGGTGTAAACCAGATCGGGCCAGACCCAGACCTTGTCGCTTGTCGTCTCCTTCTCGGCCGGGAGCTTCCCCTCAGCTATGCGCCGGTCGTTGGCAAAACCCTGGTGCAGGGCGAGCCAGGTGAAGAACCCGACCAGAAAGATCAGTCCGACGATGGGAACGTTGTCCGGCTTGGTGATGATGATTCTGAAATTGGGATCGAGAAGGCTTATTCCCATGAATCCGGTCACCAGCGAGAGGGCGATTAAGCCCCCTCTTTTTGACCAGAATGCAGGGATGCGGATCGAGATCAAGAACAAGATGGCAGCTATGGGCAGCAAGCGCGTCGGATCTGAAAGCCAGTTAATAGTCGCTTTGATAAATTCCATGTAAGTCCCCCAGCTGATTTTATAGAGGTCCGGAAATCCCGCCGTCCTTGCGCACGCGCCAGAAATGGACCGCCATCAGGAATCCGGCTATCACGGGGATTGCAACGCAGTGGAGCACGTAAAATCGAAGCAACGCGCCGGCTCCCACTACTTTTCCCGCCAGCAGGAAGAAGCGCGCGTCATCCCCGGCATGGACCAGCCGGATGTCGCCCAGTGCTAGCAGGGCAGACCCGGGTCCTTCGTTACCTAGCATCGGTGTCGCCCGGGCCATGTTGCTGCCGACCGTAATAGCCCACATTGCCAGCTGATCCCAGGGAAGGAGGTATCCGGTAAAGCTGAGAAGAAAGGTCAGAACCAGCAGCAACACCCCGATGCTCCAGTTGAATTCACGCGGAGGCTTGTACGATCCGGTCATGAAGACGCGGAACATGTGGAGCATGACCGAAATCACCATGGCGTGAGCCCCCCAGCGATGAAGCTCGCGCATGATGCCCAGGGGCACTTGCTCCGCAAGATCGATGATGTCGACGTACGCGTATTCCACGGTGGGCCGATAGTAGAACATCAACAGGAGTCCCGTGAAGGTCTCGACCAGGAAGAGGAAGAAGGTAATCCCACCCATGCACCACGTGTACTTGAGCTTGATTCCGGATTTGCGCACCTTGACCGGGTGAAGGTGTAAGAAGACGTTCGATAGAACGGCAAGGGCCCGGTTGCGATCGGTGCGCGGGATGCCATGCCGTACGATCGATTTCCAGACTTGAGTGTTTGAAAAAGAATCGAGGAATTCTTTGATTTTTCCCATACCTTCGTTTCCAGTTAAGTATTAGTTCGCCGGTAGAGGCTCTTTCTATGGAGGTTTAAATGGCGTTCCCGTAAAAGCGGGAAGCCTCGGGCAGAGCAAAGCTTTCCCACGCGCTTCCAGCAAGCAAGCCCGGTATTCTCAGGATTGCCCGCGACTACAGCTTCAGAAACGACTCCGGATCCTTCCACTCGCCCTTCTCGTACTGGAATTTCCGGTTCTTGTCCACGATAAGCTGGCCGTCGTCGCCGAGTGTCACCCTGAAGCGTTCGAGCGGGCGGGGCGTGGGTCCTTCGAAGTTGATACCGTTTTTGTAATAGCCACTCCCGTGACACGGGCACTTGAATTTCTGTTCCGCTGGAAGCCAGTTTGGCGGACATCCCAGGTGAGTACATACTGTGGATAGAACATAAATGATGTTCTCCTCAGTCCGGACCACCCAGACCCCGAATTTGTCCTTGTAGCGCTCATCCACTTCACCTGGCTTGTACGACTCGGGAAGGCCAGCCTTGAAGATGGTGGGCGGTTCGAAAAGAACATTCGGGAACATAAACCGCATGGTCGCGGTAAGGCCAGCAATGCTGGCTGCGGTAAAAGCGGTCCAGGCGACGGCAAGCCAGTTGAATTCTCTTCGACTGACCGTCTCCTCTTTTTTCGCAGCAGCTGGACGCGCGGGTGCTGCCGGCCCGGGGGCCGCCGCCACAGGCGCGGCACTCTGTTTCTCGTTCGGTGTCATGTTGAATATCTGTAAGGTAGATTTTGCGAACTTACATAAACTATTGGCGGCTCGTAAGATAACCTACGGCCACCCGACAACGGTTTTTATTCTATTTCAAATCGTTACCAAGTCAAGGAGATCCGGCCTTCTTTCTGTGGTCGACGCTGCCCGATACCCCAATTTCCTTGAGAGCTTCGATGGCCGCTGAGCGGACTTTCACATCGGGATCATTCGCTTTGAGCTCTTCCAGCAGCGGCCGGGCGGATGAATCTTTGAGCAGAGCGACGGCGCGCGTTGCGTTGATGATAGCTTCAGACTTCTGCTGCTCGTTGATCTCCGATGAGGAATCCAGCGATTTTCGGTCGAGCATTTGATGGAGAATCTCCATCCCGGAAGCGTCCTGAAACCGCGCCAGGGCGAGAGCGGCATTCCACCGAACGTCCTGGTGATTGTCATTCAGAGCCGCGTGGAGCGCCGGAAGCGCGCGCGCATCCTGCAGGAGTCCCAGGCTGTAGATAGTCATTTTTCTAAGGTCGTGGTCCTGCGTCTCGACGATCTTGAGCAGCGGCTCTACGGCCCGCGCATCTCGTATTTCACCCAGGGCCCAGACTGAGAACAAACGAACTTCAGGACTGATGTCGTCGAATGATTCGAGCAATGGTTCGACGGCCACGCCGTCTCGAAGACTGCCCATCGCCAGAGCCAGGTATTGCCGGACTCGGGGATCGTCATCCTTGGCATTCCTGAAGGCTGAGCTGATGTCCCGAGCAAGCCGCGGCTCCTTGTTCTGGCTGCCCTTCTGATTCAGGTACTTGGACAGCTCAAAGGCGGCCTGCCAACGGCGATTGCCTTTGCCAGCCCGGACTTCCTCGAGGTAGTCGCGGGCGGTCCTGGCATCGCCGGTGATCAACCCGAACAGGATAAAAATGCCCACGCACAATGCCACGATAACCACCGGGACAACAAAGAACTGCCCGACCAATACCCAGGTGGATTGAGGAACCTCTTCGGGCTCCTCGATGATTGCTCCTTCGATTCTCTCTTTTTCCACTGCATATCCCCTGATGGTTATTGTTGTGGAAACGTAACCTTCTATTATACAAGTCAACCCGCTGGTTGGCGACTGTTCGAGTCTCGCATGCACCACGAAGACGCAAAGACGCGAAGGATTTTACGGGAGCACAAGGTATGGGACTCCTGGATATTTCGAGGATACCGGAGCCCGAGATCATGGCGGACGAGGAAGAAGCCGAAGCTTACGCCTCTGCAACGGCGCTGAGACATCTCGAGGCCCTGGACGATTCATTTGTAGACCAGGCCCTCCAGCTCGGGGTGGAAAAGGGTATGGTTCTCGATCTCGGGACCGGTCCCGGTCAAATTCCAATAAAGCTGGCGCTTCGCAACCCGTCCTTGATAATTCATGCGATCGACCTGTCGGACGCCATGCTTCGCAAAGCTGCTATGGACGCGAATCGGTGGGGAGTCGAAATGCGGATTCTGTTTAATTACGGAGATGTCAAGCGCACCGCATACGACGGCGGGCTGTTTGATGCGGTTTTGTGTAACTCCGTCCTCCATCATGTGCCCGACCCGGTTCAGCTCATCCGTGAAATGGCTCGCGTCTGCAAGCCTTCCGGAGCTCTTCTGCTCCGCGACCTGCGCCGGCCCAACCGCCTGATCTACCGCTATCACGTCCGTCAGCATGGGCGCAACTACGAGGGTAAAATGCGCGAGCTGTTTGAAGCCTCTGTTCGCTCTGCCTACACCTTGCGGGAATTGAGAGAGTGTGTCCGGTTGTCGGGGGTTGCCGGTCTTGAGGTCACGAGGATGGGGCCGGCGCACCTTGGTTTTCGACGAACTCGTAGTGACACGCCGCGCCAGTAAGAGTCCTTCGGACTGCGGTAGCTTGCTCTGAACCGCATCTCATGCGAAGTTTTGGCAAGCTTCGCCCGGAGGGGCGACGGGTTATTAGCCCGCAGGCTAGCGAAGCGGCCCAGGGAACTTGTAAGGCCAATTCTCGTCCGACGCGCCTTGCGAGGGGCGCAGGAGCATCGAGGCAGCGTCCCAGCGCCCCTCCGGGGCGCGTCTCTTTCGATTGTGTAGACCGGGGGCAGCGCTGCGCTTGGCCCCCGGCTAATTTCCTTCGCCCTTTCAGGGCGCGTGGCAAGCTTCGCCGATCGGCTCGGGGGTCTTCGAATCCGCCGCGCGCACATTGTCGGTGCGTCGCGCGGCGTCGCGTCTGCTTGACATCGCTTTATTGCGTGTGGTACGGAAGGACAACTGCGGAGACCCGCCATGCGAAGAGGAACCTTCCGAATTCTTGGAATCGGGCTGTGGTGTTTCTTCTTGCTACAGCCTTTTGTCTGGGCGCAAAGAGATACAGGCACGATCACCGGCACCGTGCGCGATGAAAGCGGCGCCGTCATCCCCGGCGTGGCCATCACCGTTACCCACACGCAGACCAACATCTCTTTCAATACCGTGACCGGCGACGCAGGCACTTATACGGCTCCGGCGCTGAGGGTGGGCGACTACGCCGTGGCGGCCGAGTTGGCGGGGTTCAAGAAGGAAGTGCGCCGCGGCATCGTGCTGCAAGTTAACGCCGTCGCCGTGGTCGACATGACATTGCAGGTCGGCCAGGTATCCGAGGTTGCGGAAGTAACCGTGGCGGCACCGCTCATCCAGACGCAGAGCGTAACTCTGGGCGACGTCGTCGATGAGAAACAGGTTAAAGAGCTCCCGCTCAACGGCCGAAATTTTGTGCAACTGTTGACCCTGACGGCCGGCGCGACACCAGGCATTTCGCGCACGGCTCAGTCCTCGGGCGCCTCGTTGAGCAGCGTGCGCGCGCCCTCGGCAGTGCAGATCAACGGCCAGACCAACCTGGCGACGAATTTCCTGCTTGACGGCATCGACAACATGGAGACCAGCATCGGGGGTATCATCATCTTCCCGCCCATCGATGCCATTCAGGAGTTCAAGGTGCAGACCGCAACCTCCGATGCTGAATTCGGTGTCACCGGAGGCGGGCAGGTGAACGTCACCACCAAGTCGGGCACTAATGCCTTTCATGGCAACCTGTTTTACTTCCTGCGCAATGAAGCGCTCGATGCCAAGAACTTCTTTGACCGCGCCGACGCTCCTATTCCCCCTTTCAAGTTGAACCAGTTCGGCTTCACCGCCGGAGGACCGATCAAGCCGAATCGAACCTTCTGGTTTGGCGATTACGAGGGGAGCCGTATCCGCCAGGGCCAGACTTTTGTGTTGACGGTGCCGACTCCGCTGATGCGCCAGGGGGACTTCACCGAGTTGGGAAGGACGATCTTCGATCCCCTGACCTATAATCCCGGCACGAACTCGCGCGAACCTTTTTCCCAGAACCGCATCCCGGCCACGCGCCAGAGCCAGGCGGCGCGCAACACGATCGACGCCCAGTACCCGTTGCCCAACCTCCCGGGGACGGGAAATAATTTCATCTATAATCCAATTCGACCCTCGAACCAGGAGGCTTTTGACCTCCGCGTCGATCATCAGATCTCGCAAAAGGACAGTTCCTTCGCGCGCTACAGCCTGTCGGATTTCGATGCCGGGCTGACGATTTCACCCCGGCCGGTCCTTCCCAGCGCCCTGCTAGGAACGACCATGCCGCTGGATACCGATGGGGTGACGGTACGGAATCAGTTTGTCGCTCTGGGCGAGACCCACACATTCCGCTCGAATTTGATCAATGAATTTCGTTTTGGCTATACGCGCTTTAATGAGGTCGCCAACAACCGGCTTCACGGGATCGACGCGGCAGAGCGTCTCGGCATCCACAACGTCAATCGACCTGAGGTGCCTTTCAGCAGCGGGCTTCCCTCGATCAATGTCTCGGGGTTCAGCGCCATCGGCGAGCTGACGTTCCTTCCGTTCATCAACGTCATCAACACTTTTCAATACATCGACAATCTTAGCTGGGTCAAAGGCAGGCACACTCTGAAGTTCGGGGGCGATGTCCGACGCCGCCAATACAATTTCTTTCAGCCTCCTACGCAGCGCGGGGAATTTACCTTCAGCGGGGCGTTCACGAATAGCCCTACCTCTCCTGGAAATACGGGAAGTGGCATGGCGGATTTCTTGCTGGGCATACCGGCGACTTCCAGCCAGGAGGCCAAGCTCAACAGCGTCACAGGGCAGCGGACTACGGAGTGGAGCTGGTATTTCAGCGATACCTGGCAGATGACCCCGCGGTTGACCCTTAGCCTTGGGCTGCGCTACGAGTTGACCGCGCCGCGGTTGGAAGTGGACGACCGCCAGTCCAATTTCGATACCGACGTTCCGGGGGGCGCCTTCCGGGTCGCTTCTCCCGATGCGCCTTTGGGACGCAGGCTGCGGGCGATCGACAAGAACGACTTCTCGCCCCGCTTCGGTCTGGCCTATCGGATTGCCAGCAACATGGTGATTCGCTCAGGCTACGGTGTTTTCTACGATCTCACGGGAAGCACTCGTTTTCAGGGGACGATTTTTACCATGGTGCAGAACCCGCCGTTCACCTCAGGTCAGAACGTGGTCAACAGTACCACGCAGCCGACCAACCGGCTCGAAGACGGCTTTCCGGCGCTGTCTCCGGTGCCGGTGACCAATGGCCTGGTGGGTCCTGGGGCGGTGCCGGGGTTCATCTTCAGCGGCCGGTGGCAGGATCCAAACCTGCGCACGACCTATGTCCAGCAATGGCACCTCACGCTCGAGGGCGAGCTCACGCGGGATCTGGCGCTTTCCGGATCCTATGTGGGAAACAAGGGGACCAAGTTCTTTGTGAATCTCGGTATTAACGATCCGCCGCCCGGCCCTGGAGCGGTCGCTCCGCGCCGTCCTTTCCCGGCTTTCGCCAACATCAACGGCCAGGCTGACGCGGGCAGCTCAACGTATCATTCCTTCCAGTTCACGGTGAAGAAGCGCTATTCGCACGGTTTGAGCTTGCTGTCCTCTTACACGTTCGCGAAAACACTCAGCGACTTCGCCGGCGAGGGCTCCAAGGCGCAGAACTTCCTCAACCGCCGCGCCGACCGGGGCCGGCCCAACTGGGATATCCGCGATCGCTTTGTTTTGAGTTACAACTACGAGCTCCCCTTCGGACGAGGCAAGAAACTCGGTTCGGGGGCATCCGGCCTGGTCGGCAAGCTGATTGAAGGTTGGAACCTGGGCGGAATCCTGAATCTTCAAAGTGGGGAACCCTTCACAGTGGGGCTGGCGACATCGGTGGCGAACACCGGCCTGGGCAGCCGGGCTGACCGTGTCTTTCCCTGTGACCTCGAGGTTGAAAAGCCGACTCCCGAACGCTGGTTCAACACCGCGTGCTTTTCCACTCCTGCGCCTTTAACCTACGGCAATGCGGGTATTGGCATTCTGGAGGGACCGGGCACCAAGCAGATCGATGCATCTGTGCTCAAGAACGTCCGTTTTGACGAAGAGCGCTACATGCAATTTCGCGCAGAATTCTTTAACCTCTTCAACACGCCGCAATTTAATGTGCCGAATGCCTCGCTGGGCTCGACCGCATTTGGCCGCATCTCGGGCGCAGGCATCCCGGTGACTTTCGCCCGTGTTTCCCGGCAGATCCAGTTCGCTCTCAAGTTCTTCTGGTAATAATGGCATTCGCCGTTGGTTTGGCCCTTCTGTTGAGCGGCGCCCCTTTCGCGCCGCAGAACTCCGCCGAGCAATACTTTGCCCTGGGTATCCGTTATACCCAGGAGGGTGACCATGCGCGGGCTCAGACCGCTTTTCTGAAGGCCCTGGAGCTCCAGCCGAATTCAATCCCCATACTGAACAATCTGGGAGTCAACGCTCTGCACCGGGGCGATGAGGGCGCCGCGGCGCGCTACTTTCGCAGAACGTTGACTCTCGCGCCCAACGACGCTAACGCACTTTTTAACCTGGGACTGATCGAACTCAAACACAAGCGGTTTCCGGATGCCGCGCGGCATCTGAAGAAGGCCGTCGCACAGCATCCCAGGGACATGGCAATGTTGCAGGGCCTTTTGGCCGCCCAGCTCGAGCTGGGAGAAAGGGGAGGCGTCGATGAAACAGTACGACGACTTTTGGATCTCGCCCCGGCCGAGCCCGGTTTTTTCGTCCAGCTTGCCGAGCCCCTCGCCAGGAAAGGATTCCATCAAACCGCGCTCCGGGTGCTCGAACGCGCGCGCCAGTCCTGGCCTGACTCCGCGGAGTTGCAGCATCTTCTCGGTGACGTCTACGAAGGGCCTCGATCACTATGACAAGGCCGTCGAGGCCTATCAGGCTGCCGTGCGCCTGGCGCCTGAAAAGGAAGAGTACTGGTTTGCGTTGGGCTACGAATTTCTTTCCCATCGCAACTTCGATCTCGCGGAGAAAATATTCACGAGTGCGATCAGCCGGCTCCCGCGAAGACCCAAGTTGCACCTGGGACTGTCGGCCGTGTACATCGCGCGTGATCAGTTCGAAGAGGCGATTGCGGCGTTGAGGGCGGCCATTGACGCGGATCCTGAATCCGACGCGGGCTATTTTTTTCTGGGCCAGGCTTTCGTTTTCCTGTCGGCTCATGAGTCTCTGTTCGCGGGCGACTGGCTGGGTGAAAAGTTCAAGAAATACATGGAGCTCCAGCCGGGGAATCCCTATCCTTACTATTTGTACGCCGCCACTCTTCTGAGACCTGCCCAGGGGACAAATCCCGACCGGAGGGAAGCGGTCCGATTGCTCAACAAGGCCCTCGATCTTGACCCGAAGTTTCCTGAGGCTCATTTCGAACTGGGCAAGATCTACTTCGACGAGGAAAATTATCCGCAAGCAATCGGCGCCTACGAGAGAGCCGTGTCTCTCAGGCCGACGTTCGCCGAAGCGTACTACCGCTTGTCCCGGGCCTACGCCATGGTTGGGAATCAGAAGAAGGCGCAGGAAGCCGCAGAGCAGTCGGTAAAGCAGCGAAAGGCGCTGGAAACCAGCGTGCTCCAGCGGGAGAAGGAGATCCTGAGGTTTGTCTATACCCTCAAGTAGCGGTCATTCTCGCTGCCGGCTTCCCGTTTTTTCGTGACTTTTGCTTCTGGACAGGAAAAAAAGAAACTCAAAGGCGGCCTGTGGGTTCTCGAACTATAATTACTTTTGGGTTCGTTTCAAGACGCTTGAGTTCACTTTCGTGGGAGAGAGTATGAAAAAGAATTTTCCAACCGCCAGGGTACCTGGAATTGCGCTCTTCGGCTTCATCCTGTTGCTGCTGGGCCTCGCGGGAGCGATGGCTTACCAGCTCGCCCCCAAACAACTTCCGCCCCCCTTTCACACGCCGTCGGCCAATAACCGGCCCCAGGTCATTCCTCAGCCCGACGGTGCTCAGGTCAAAGTTCCCGCGGGTTTCAATATCGAAGTCTTCGCCGACGGATTCAAGAAACCACGGTTCATGCTCCTGGGCAGCGGCAACGAAATCGTTCTCTCCGACAGTGACGACAAAGGCGGCGTTTATGTTCTCGTGGACAAGAACCGCGACGGAAAGCCGGACGAGAAAATGCCGATTCTGGAGGGCCTGTATCGCCCGTATGGACTGGCATTCTGGAAGGAATACCTTTACGTGGCCGAGCCGGAATCTGTGAAGCGTTACAAGTATGATGCCAAGACAATGAAGGTGGCGACTCCTGGCGAGGAGGTGGTGTCACTCAAAGGTCACGGGAAGGGACACTGGACGCGAACGCTTCTGTTTGACCGCAAGGGAGAGAAGATGTATGTGAGCGTGGGTTCCGGCTCGAATGTCGACACGGGAGAGGATCCCCGCCGCGCCGCGATCAACCGCTATAACCCCGATGGCAGCGGGCACGAAATCTTCGCCACCGGGGTGCGCAACACGATCGGCATGCGCTGGTACCCGGGAACCGACACACTGTGGGCGGCGGTCCAGGAGCGGGACGGGCTGGGCGATGACCTGGTTCCGGATTATTTCACGTCGATCAAGCAGGGCGGCTTCTACGGCTGGCCCTATGCCTATATTGGCCCCAACGAGGAACCCCGCAACAAAGGGAAGAATCCCGAGTTAGTTCAGAAGACGCTGGTCCCTGACGTGGTGCTTGGCGCGCACGTCGCGGTTCTGGACGGGATTTTCTACACCGGAAAGATGTTCCCGAATGAGTATCAGGGTGGAGCTTTCCTCGCGCAGCACGGCTCCTGGAATCGCGCCATGCGCATCGGCTACAACGTAGTCTACGTTCCGTTCAAGGCGGGGAAGCCGGTGGGAGAGCCGCGTGAATTTCTCTCAGGGTTTATGCTGGGACCGGACAAGCGGGAAGTCTGGGGCACGGCCGGTCGGCCTCCTGCAACTTCCGGATGGATCTGTGCTGATGAGCGAGGATGGCGGAAACAAGATCTGGCGCATCACCTACAAGGGGTAGAGAGGCCGGCGCAACCGTACGCGCCTGGCGGGCCCGGAGTGGTCGGGTCTTTGCACTGGTTTTGGTGTGCCTGGGAGACTGGCAGAGAAATTCAAAGACGGCTCTCGTGCTGGGAATCGCGTCGACTTTCCTTGCACTCGGTCTTCGCGTCGTCAACGGCCAGGATTTGATCTTTTCTCATCGAAATCATCTGGCGCGTGGGGCAACTCAATGTGAAGCTTGCCACGCCTCCGCGCTTTCCAGCGTTGCCGCTCAGGATAACCATCGCCCTGAAGAAAAAACCTGTCTGGTATGCCACGACGGCGCGCAAGCCAGAAAGGAATGCACGGTTTGTCATCGGAACCCGCAGAAGGCGGTGGCGGTTCAATTTCCTGTGCGGAGTTTTCGCTTCAATCACAAGTTCCACCTCAGTCTCGGGAATGTCGCGCCCGTTCTCGCCAGCGCCGTCGATGGCGGCCGCTATCTGTCGCCCCCCGGCGACCTGCGGCGCTTTCTGAATACCGATAATTCATGTCTGGCGTGTCATCGTGGCGTGACCGAGACGGATCTTGCCACAGAAGCCCATCTGCCGAGGATGGCTGACTGTCTGGTCTGTCACACCAGGATTGACCCGCCCTTTAGCTGCGCATACTGTCACACGCCGGAGACCGTGCTAAAACCGGCCAGCCACACGCCTGGCTTCACCGACTCCCATTCCAGCCGCCTGGCAGTGCCCGACAAGAGTTCATGTAAAGTCTGTCACGGTGTAAAGTTTACCTGCATGGGGTGTCATTAGCACTGGCGAGATTCCAGTGTTGCTGCGCGTCTTCGTGGTTGACTTTGTTCCACATCGTCAGCCAACCAGGAATCCAATTCGTCCGGAATAGAAAATGGCAAGGGTACTGTCCGACGAAGAAACAAAACAACTGATCGACCAGCGACGCTGGGGCGAGCTGAAGGACGCCTTCTCCGCAATGCCGGCGCCGGAGCTGGCCGACAAGCTCGAGGCGCTGGATCCTCCGGATCGAATGATGTTGTTCCGCGCGCTGCCGCGGAAACAGGCCAGCGAGGTTTTTGCCTACCTGGAACACGGGAAGCAGAACGAGCTCATCCTTAACCTGACCAATGAAGATGCCCGCCACATCCTGGCGGATCTGACCCCTGACGACAGAACGGCGTTGCTGGAAGAATTGCCGGCTCAGGTTACGCGGCGGCTGCTCGAAGTATTGAGCCCGGAGGATCTGAAGGAAGCTCGCACGCTGCTGGGATACCCTGAAGAGAGCGTCGGTAGGCTGATGACCCCGGACTACGTGGCGATTCGCGCCCACTGGACCATTCAACAAGCCCTTGATCATATCCGCAGGCGCGGTCACGACGCCGAGACGATCAACATGATCTACGTGGTTGAAGACCGGCTGAGACTCGTCGATGACCTCCGGCTGCGTCTCATCCTCCTGGCCGACCCGCAGGCCACGGTGGAGTCGATCATGGATCGAAAATTCGTCGCACTGCGCGCGTCGGACGATCGCGAAGAAGCCGTCCGGGTCATGAAGGAGTATGACCGTTTCGTGCTTCCCGTGGTGGACTCTGACGGTCTCTTGCTTGGGATTGTCACCAGCGACGATGTGCTGGACGTTGCCGAAGAAGAAGCCACCGAAGACATGCAGAAAATGGGGGGCATGGAGGCCCTCGATTTTCCCTATCTCGAAACTCCGTTTTTCGAGATGGTGCGAAAGCGCGGGGGTTGGCTGTCCGCGCTGTTTCTTGGAGAGATGTTGACCGCAACGGCCATGGGATACTTCGAGAACGAGATTGCGCGCGCCGTGGTGCTGGCGCTCTTCATTCCGCTGATCATCAGCAGCGGCGGCAATTCGGGATCCCAGGCCGCATCCCTGGTGATTCGCGCCATGGCTGTGGAGGAAATTCGGCTGCGGGACTGGTGGCGCGTCATGCGCCGCGAAGTAGCCGCCGGAACGGCCCTGGGCGGTCTTTTGGGTTCGATCGCGATCGTCCGGATCCTTCTCTGGCCTAACCGTGAGACCATCTATGGTCCCCATTACGTTCTTCTGGCCGTCACGGTAGCGCTCAGTCTTCTGGGAGTGGTTCTGTTTGGCACGCTTACAGGTTCTATGCTTCCCTTTATTCTGCGCCGGATGGGTTTCGACCCGGCCGCGTCTTCCGCTCCTTTTGTGGCCACGCTCGTGGATGTCACAGGGTTGATTATCTATTTCACCGTGGCAATGTTCGTCTTGCGAGGGTCCCTGCTGTAGCAGGCTTCTTGGCGTCTTTGCGGTGAAGGGCCGAGGCTGAAATTCATGGTGCCGGTTGCATTGACCATCGCGGGTTCGGATCCGTCGGGCGGCGCCGGCATTCAGGCAGATCTCAAGACCTTTCATCAGCTGGGCGTCTATGGGACCAGCGTCATAACGTTGCTGACGGTCCAGAATACGCAAAGAGTCGATGCAGTAGAGACCCTCTCGCCCGAATTCGTCCAGGCTCAACTCGAGGCGATTCTGGAGGACATACCGCCTGGCGCCGCGAAGACCGGCGCGCTCGGGAACGGCGCCGTGATCCGCGCCGTGGCGGAAAGAGCCGCCAGGTTTGCTTTTCCGCTCGTGGTAGACCCGGTAATGGTAAGCAAGCACGGCTCGATTCTTCTTTCAGAGGAAGGGCAGGCGGTCCTGGCACAGGTTCTCCTGCCGCGGAGCTTTCTGGTAACGCCCAATCTGCAGGAGGCAGCGATTCTCTCAGGCGGGCCGGTGCGCGATATAGCCGGGATGGAGGAAGCCGCCCGGCGCATCGCCCGGCAGGGAGTGGAAGCGGTGCTGATCAAGGGAGGGCACCTGGAGGAGGATGCCGTCGATGTCCTCTTCTGGAAGGGATCCACCAGTCAATTCAGGGCGCGCCGAATAAACACGCCGCACACGCATGGAACGGGTTGCACCTACTCGGCGGCGATCACGGCAGAGCTGGCAAAGGGGCGGGAATTGCCGGACGCTGTATCAATCGCCAAACGATTCATTAGCGCGGCGATTGAGTCTCATCCATCCCTGGGCAAAGGATTCGGTCCGGTCAATCACCACGCGATTGTAAAATGGTACAGGCTACGCTTTTCCCAATTTGTGAGCGGAAGTTCGACTGACAGGCTCCAAATCGCGCAGTCGGGGCCCATAATTGGTCTCCTGCAACGCAATTTGGCCTTTCACCGAACTCAAAAATGGGAAAAGGCTGCCTGCACCGTTTTAAGATACTGGTCGAACCACTCAAGGGCGTGACGCGTCGCGTCTGCTCGCGCCGTCGTGTAGATCCCGTAGTGAGTTATCCCGGGGATGGTTATAAGCTTCTTGGGTCCCTTCGCGCGGTCGTGGGCTTTGATGGCGTGATCTTTGTTGTCGAACAGTTCCTCCTTTTCGGCAATGATGAAGAGCATGGCGCAATTGGCAGCCTTCTCCACATCTTCCACGGGGGCGTAGAGCAGGAGTTTCTCGCGCACCGGGGCGCCGGAGAGGTTGCCCACAGTTCGAGCGCGCGGTGGAGGATAGCCGATTTCACCCCGGGCCCGCTTCGTCCCCTCCTCAAACGCCAGCTTCGGTTCCAGAGAACGCGAATCCAGGCTTCCGACCTGGCTCACGATCACTTTCACTCTCGGGTCGCGCGCCGCGACATAAACGACGTGGCCCCCGGAGTAGCTGGTGCCCCAGAGCCCAATCCTGGCTTTGTCGCACTGAGGTTCTCCCTGGAGCCAGTGCAGCGCATTGAGCCAGTCGGTTGTCATATCCAGCGGATCCACTACTTCACGTACCTCCTGCACTTCCGCGCTGAAGCGGTTGGCTTTCTTCTCCGCGGGTGCGGGCCCGGTCAGAACCAGGCGCGAGTCGCTCTCCCCCCACCCCCGGTAGTCGAAGGTGACGACGAAATACCCCGCGCGCGCAAAGTCGAGTCCCACGGTGCGAAGCTGCGCCGCGGTCCCTCCCCAGCCATGGGCCATGAGAATCGTGGGGAGTGCTTGCCCGGCAAGGCTCTTGAGCGCGAACAACTCCGCCGCCATGCGGGTGCCTTCGCTGATGATGCCGGCTTTGCGATAATCGATGTTTTCGGGAGGCGTAAAGGGCGGGCGCTGGGGCTGACCCGCGGCCGCGACGTTGAAGAGGACGAACAACCCAGCGAAAAAGTATCGTCGTTTCAAACCTCCCCCCTTATCCGCTCGTCAAAAGTGAGCATCTCGATCATTGGATCCAATTCCCTGACGCGATAATAGGTCGCCAGATGAATTGCGTCCAGAGTACGAAGTCTCGAACCCGGTGCGATTCTGCCGGCGCGATCACAGATCTCGCGCGTTATCTCGATGAAGTCCACCTTGGGCCAGAAAAGCCTCAATTCGTGCTGTAGTTTCGCGATGAGCTTGTGGCTCTTGGAGTAGTTCAGACTCAGGCGGATCAAAGCCCTTTCCGCCTCGACCCGGATGAGTCTCGAGCAGATGACCCTTTCCGAGGCGCGAAGACGCTTCACAACAGTATCGCCTCCGTCTTCCTGAAACAGCATGCGCAACAGCGCGGAGGTTTCGAGGAAAATGGCGCTCATCGCGAATCTTCACGGATGTCGTCCAGGAGGGACTGAGTGGAGAAACCCTTGAGCCTGAGCTTTTCCCTGGGTCCGGGCCAACCCTGGATGCTTTCGCTGCGCAGCGTTGCGTTTCCCTGCTCGGCGAGGACCTCGAGTTGCTCCCCCAGGTCTGCGGGTGCTCTATTCTGACGGTTGGCGGGACGCAACTCCGCCACCACCGTGTCGCGCTCCGTCACAAGAACAACCTCCCCGGCTTTTACCAGCCGGAGATACTCGCTGAGTCTGGCTTTGAGGACTTTGACCCCCACGGCTTTCATGAAGGGATGGTAACCACCGGTAGTTACTTTGTCAACGTGGCTCGGATAGACAGTTCGACCGCCCAGCGCCGCGCTCGGCCGCCACTCCGAAGAACTGTGAGCGAATCCCGGAGATCTTTCTTCTGCCTTTGTTTTCAGTTAGTCTTTGCACGGATCAAGTCGAGATGAATATGGGTGATCTTTCCAATAGACGCAAGGAGCTGCGCAAGGCGTACGAGAATGTTGAGTTTCTCAAGAGCAGAGACGCGCGGACCTTGCGAATCCTGAGTGAATACCTGGAGCCCGCCAGCCGGCTGCGATGGCAGCGTGTCGAGGATACGGTTGTATTCTTCGGTTCCGCCCGGGCGACCTCCCGCGAAATGGCCGACCGGAATCTGGCCGAAGCGCGCGAACGTCTCAGGGCGGCGCCGGAACCATCGCCCCAGCTGCAATATCTTCTGACGAGAGCTGAACAACAGGTCAGGCTGGCGAAATATTATGAAGATGCCATCGTTCTGGCGCGTCTCATCGTGGAATGGGCCAAGACGCTAAGTACCGGGCTGAAACGGCTCCTGATCTGCTCCGGAGGCGGCCCAGGCATCATGGAAGCGGCCAATCGTGGAGCCAGGGAAGCCGGCGGCCAGTCTATCGGACTCTCGATAACACTTCCGGCCGAACAGGGGCTCAACGCCTACGTCCCCGACGAGCTGGCGTTCGAATTCCACTATTTCTTCATGAGGAAGTTCTGGTTTGTTTACCTGGCAAAAGCCCTGGTGATGTTTCCGGGCGGCTTCGGTACCCTTGACGAAACTTTCGAGGTCCTGACCCTGGTTCAGACGGGAAAATCCCGGAAAAAGATGCCGGTGCTTCTATACGGCTCGGAATACTGGAAAGAGGTGATCAACCTCGATGCCATGGTGCGGTGGGGTACAATATCCCCCGGTGATGTCAATCTAGTCCATCACTCCGATGACCCGGAAGAGGCATTTCATTATCTGAGGGCCGAGCTGACAAGGATCCACCACCTTTAATCGATTGCGGATTGCGGATTGCAGATTTCCGATTGGTGCAGTCTGCAATCCGCAATCTGCAATCCGCAATCGAAATGATGGATCAGTATCTTCTCGAGCGCGAGCACGACGAACCTCCTCCGTCCCCCAAGGATCATCGTCATCCCACCGAGCGAGACCGGGACCGCATTCTGCATAGTGCAGCTTTCCGCAGGCTGCAAGGCAAGACCCAGGTATTCGGCATTGGGCAGGCCGACTTCTATCGCACGCGGCTGACCCACACCATCGAAGCAGCACAGCTGGCCCGCGCAATCAGTCACAACCTTCTGTTCGACCAGCCTGCTCTCGCCCGGTGCCTCACCCCCGAACTGGCCGAAGCGGCGACGCTGGCGCATGATCTGGGCCATCCACCTTTCGGGCACGCCGGTGAGGAGACCCTCGACTCGTGCATGCGCGAGGTCAGCCGCCGCGCTCGTTTGCGAGGTAACCGGGCGCTCCGCTTCGAAGGTAACGCCCAGACCTTCCACATTCTGGTGGCCGCGGAACCGAAATCCCCCGACTATCCGGGCCTCAACCTGACGCGCGCTACTTTGGCCGGAGTCATGAAGTATCCGTATGAGCAGGACATCGGAAATGAAAAATTCATCTTCACCTCGGATATTCCGAGTGCCCGTTGGGCGATACGGGGAGGAACCCAGCTGCTCTCGGCTCGAGAGAAAAAAAGAGGCAAACGCTCCCGAACGTCTCTTATCTGCCAGATCCTGGATTGGGCGGACGACTGCGCCTATTCGGTCCACGACGTGGAGGATGCTCTCCAGGCGCAATTCTTACGCCCGGGCGATCTCGCGGAAGCTGCCTTTGTGCGATGCGTCGTCAAACGCTACGAGGAAACGCGCGAGAGCGAAGGTGTCCCCGAGCTGAGCCGCGCCGAAATCCGGGAGCGGCTGCGGTGCCTGGGTCAACGAATCCGCCCTCCGGGGACTGGTGATGAGCGCGCCCACCGGAAAAAGGCCCTCCGGAATATCGTCAACGAGCTGGTCATTTCAGTTTCGGTTGAATTTTTTGCAGAGAGCCGGCGAGCCGATTATTCCTGGACGCTCGTGGTTCCTTCCGAGCCCCGCATCCTGTCGGTGCTTTGCAAAGCCGTCATCTGGGAAGCCGTAATCACCGATCCGCGTGTCGCCGCCATGAGCTCAAAGGGAAAGGAGATTCTTCGAGACTTGTTTCATCTGCTCATGGAAGAGCTGGTCAAGAAACGGAGCAACGCTCTGTTTCCGCGCTACTATCGTCCCATCATCGAAGAGTGCATCGGCAGGGGAGAAATGGAGGCGGCGCGAGGAGTGTGTAATTTTCTGGCGCTCCTCACCGATATGGATGCGATTCGCCTGCATTCCCTGCTGCGCGGTTCGCAGGCATCCTCAATTTTTGATTTGTTGTAAGCCTTGTCGATTGCGGATTGCGCGTTGGATGCTCGGCCGACATCGATTCTGCGCACCCCGGGGGTGAACTATTTCCGATTGTGGGTCGCGATTCTCGACAAGGTCAAAGCCGGTCGTGAAATCGCGGCAGCAGCAGACGTCTTCATCGACGCTTACTTGAATCCGCAATCGGAAATCGCAATTAAACTGATCGGTGTCCAAAATCCGAAATGAAGAGAGTCGTGTGGGCCGACCTGATACTGCTGAGCGTGATCCTGATCTGGGGATTGAATTTTTCGATCATGAAGCATCTCTACACCTATTTCAGTCCTCTGGCTTTCACCGGCCCGCGTTTCTGTGTTGCCGTCATGACTCTGGCGGCCATTCTGAAAATACGCGGCGAGCCTCTCAGGTTGAATCGCCAGGACCTGCCGTCCATCATTGGTCTCGGGATTGTTTCCACAACGGTTTACCAGATCCTCTTCGTCTTCGGGCTCGCCCAAACAAAAGCAGGAAACGTCGGCCTGCTCATGGCCTCGACCCCGGTCTTCGCCTATCTCGCAGGCGTGCTCTCGAAGGGGGAATCCTTCAGCACCAAGGTGCTCAGCGGCATTGGGCTCTCGGTGGCGGGCGTGGCGGCCGTCGTGTTGTCCAGCTCGCAACAATTATCTTTCGGGGTCGACTGGCGCGGAGACGCCATGATTCTGGGCTCGGCATTGTGCTGGGGATGGTACACAGGAAACGCGGCGCACCTGATAGTCAAGTACGGCGCGCTGCGGCTCACCCTCTGGGTGATGATGGCGGGCACCGCGGTTTTGCTTCCTCTTGTGATTCCGTCCATGGTGCGACAGGATTGGCTCTCCATTCCTCTGCGAGGATGGCTGGGATTCTGTTACTCGACCTTTCTTTCCATCGTTTACTGCTATCTCGGCTGGTCCTATGGACTCCGCCACCTGGGCGTCTCGCGCACGGCCCTCTATTCCAACTTGACCCCGCTGATCGGGCTGGCAGGAGGATGGCTCATGCTTGGAGAGGCGCCGGAAAGGTCGCAAATCGCGGGCGCCGCGCTGATTTTATTCGGGGTGTATATCGTCCGCCGCGGCGAGTGATCGGTGGCGCTGGGAACAAATACCGCTAAGACGCGAAGACACAAAGAAACGACTAAGAATCAACCTTTCCAGGCCTGCCGGACTTGGCGCACGTAGGAATCAGTATCTTCATCGGCGAGTCATCCGGCCCGCCTCGGGAGATCGGTTATCCGGGTCGAAATCAGGCCGCGTCTTCCCGTCGGCCAATCTGATGGGCACCTCGACGTCGTCCGCGAAGCGGGCCGTGAGCACCAATTCCCAGCCCACTTGTGGCGCTTCATGTCATCTCCCGATCGTCAAGCCGTTTTACGGTATCGAGGATTTGAAAGCCGGCGAGGCGCAGTGCGTTGATTCCCCGGCTGGCGCAGGAGCCGGACGAATCGGGAAAACGCGATGCCAGAGCGCAGTCGCCCACCAGCGCGCGAGATCAACATAAGCCAGCGCCTGAGACTCCACGCGCACATCGCCTCGCTTGACGGCATCCAGAATCCCGCGGACATTCGGTTCGGCGTAAATCCAGGTAAACGTTCTTCCCAGCTGCCACAGGAAATGAACGTCGCCATTGCCGACCAACGGTTTTCTGTGCTCCTGCGCGACCGCTCTGGCCCGCCGGTTAAAGTCGAGGCCTGGAGCAAAGAAGCCCGAAGATTCGACGGCATCGAAAAGGTCGATATGCCGCTCCAGGAGAGATCCGAGACATACTTTGCCCGGGAAATAGGGATGCGCAGCCACAACCAGAGTGTCCTCGCGTGAGCGACGGCGAATCTTCTCAAGCGTATTGAGGTTCTCAGCGCCGGTTCGAAAGTTATAGACCAGCGTATGGCGGCGTCCTTCCGTCGACACTTCCATGCCGGGAACAAGCGTGATCCCCAGGCTCGCTGCGTAGTCGGAGAGATCCTGGCTCCATATATCGAGGTTGTGGCAGGTAATGGCCAGCACTTCGTAGCCGAGGCGGGCGGCCTCGGAAATCAGCTGCTCCGGGGAATGAGCACACATCCTGTAGTCAACAGGATCCAGGCTGCAGTGTGAGTGCATTTCGGCTTTCAGCCACCGCTTTCCGGGATAGTTCTCAACGTATTTCGATTTCATAGTCGGCTTCTCATCCAATCTTTATTCTCAGGGCTTGTCGTGACGGCGGGCAAATTCAAACTGATGGGATTCCAAAACGGAGGCAAGCGCGGCCCAGGTAAATCTCGTCACCGGGACGCAGCCCGATTCCGCGCGGCTTTCCGGGTGGAATCTCGATCGGGCGGCTCTCACGGAATATCCGAGTTCCGTACTTGCTCACCTCGTCGACAATGCGGAACTCATTCCTGGCCTCGTCGAAGAACACCATTGCGTGCGCCCGTCCAACCGTGGAATTGACTTCATCTCCGCTGTCCAGGAAGACGACGTCATTTCTTCTTACTATCTGTCCTTCTCGATCGACGACCTCTTTCAGGCGTCCCAAGTGAATCCTCGTCTTCGCGATACGAAAGACGGCTTGCTCCGCCGCCCCTTTCAGGACTTCAAACTCGACCTCCGGCAGCCGATGCCTCTTCCTCGATCGGGATTTCTGCTCGGCCGGGCGGGTGAACTCCAGGTGAAACCTGTCTTCTGGATTCACTGCCGATCCGGCGCCGGGCGGGTCGCCGAAATCAAGTGCGATCTCCAGGCTATCGTGCAGCTGACAGCCGGAGTGGTGAAGAAGATCTCGAATGTCCTGCTCCAGAGACTTCCCCTCGAGGAATGCGGCGCAGAGTATCGCTCGCTGATCGTCCCCCTCTGGCTGGAAACGGACCGTTATCCGGCTGAAGGGAAAGTGTTTCCCCCGACCATCCCTGACGATGCTGTTTTCCACCTGGTCCAGGATTTCCCGCCGGATTTCCAACGGAGTGCGCGCTGCGCCGCGCCCGAAGACTTTATCAACCCGCTTCTGGATCTTGTGTTCCGCCCTCAGGAGGGTGTCCAGGAATCGCATATTCTACCATTTACCACGAAGGCGCCAAGACCCCAAATATGACGCGATTTTACTCAATAAGTTTCTGCCGCGCCGCCGCATTAATAATTTCTCCCGCCAGCGGCGCCGCCACGCGCCCTCCGTACCGGCCGTTCTCGACGATCACCGCAAAGGCGATCCGTTTGCGAGCCGAACTGTCATACGGCGCGAATCCGGCGAACCAGGCATGCGAGGGTTTGGCGCTCAGCTCGGCCGTGCCGGTCTTTCCGGCGACCGGGATCGGTAAATCTTTCAGCGCCTTTCCCGTCCCTCCGGTCACTGCGGCGCGCATGGCGGCCGCCAGCAGCCGCGCGTGCTCCGGACGGAACACCTGTTGCCCCTGAGTGGTTACTCCGGCGATCAGCCCTACGGTCTGAGTCTTGCCGCCGTTAGCGATAGCCGCGGCCACGCGTGCCATCTGCATGGGCGATGCGACCACCTGTCCCTGACCGTAAGAGGCCTGGGGGAGGGCGTCCATAAGCTTGGCGGGAGTGTTGGGGGATGCGACACGTATGCCAAAGAAATCCGCGACTCGCAGCAACTTCTCGGGTCCCACCACGTAAGTCCCGAGCTGTGCGAAGTAGGCGTTGCACGAGATCGCGATTCCGCGCGCCATATCGACGCTTCCGTGAGGAGCCGTGTCGAGGACATCGTCACGAACCGGCCGGCTCCTGCCCCGAACAACGTTGCCCACCCGGCCATCGGGCAGCCGCTTGCAGACGAAAGTCTCCTTTTCCGCATCGGGCTGCGCCTCCATCGCGGCGCTTGCCGTGATCAGCTTGAACACCGACCCTGGCGGATAGAGTCCGAATCGCGGCCGGTCGAGACGACTCTCGTTGCGGCCGGAATTCTCATCCCCATCTTCCAGCAGTCCGCCTCCGTCCATCGCCTCCGACCAGGGGTAGGTCGCCGAGGCCAGCAGCTCGCCCGTGACGGGATCCAGGACTATGGCGGCACCCTTCTCGCTCCCGGCGCCGCGGATGTGCTGCTCGAGTATCTCCGCAACCTGCTTCTGCAGCCGGATATCGATGGAAACGCGGAGGTCGCGGTCGCGTCGGAGAAGTTCCTGCACCTGCTCATGTTCGGGGCGGTGACGATACCGGACCAGCGGGATCAGCTCGCGGTAGTCATGCTTCAGGACCGGGTGTGCGACGCCCTCGGGTGTGTCCCTTACGCGGACCACGCGCGCGCCGTCGTCGTAGCCCTGGAGCTTGACATTGAAATCCCGCTCGACGAAAGCGGTGTTGGGCGCTCCCCAGTTGATCCTCGATCGCAGGTCGCCCAGCAGGTGGAAGGTCAGCCCTCCGAACGGGTACTGCCTGCCGGCGTACGGATCCAGGGTTTCCTCCAGCACGATCCCAAGCTTCTGGAATTCCGCTCGGCGAGATTCCAGCGGCTCCCTCGAGCTAACCGCCAGTGGAATTCCATTCCGGTCGAAAATCGAACCGCGGTCAATCTGGCGCGCGGCCGCGAGAATTCGTGGATTGTAAGAGTAACGTCGGTGGCCGTCAGCCTGCACCCCCAGAATTCCTGCGACCATGAAATTATCACTGTCGACGATCTGGATCCGCGCGGCTTGAATCAAGACCGCCGCCGCAAGCGCCGCCAGGACTCCGCCCACCCACCGGACCGGCTTGCGAAACATCTCGTTTTGCCCCGGCGGGCCGGGATGGGCAGAGATCGAAGCCAGGATTCCCAGGGCTATGAAGTTCACAATAGTCGAAGACTTGCCGTAGTTCAAAAAGGGCGTGACCACACCGGAAAGGGGGACCAGCCCAAGGATTCCTCCTGAGATCAGCGCGACCTGGAAGCCCAGCAGCAGCGCAAGTCCCAACCCCAGGAAGAGGGTGTAATGGCCGCGGGCGCCGAGCGAGATTTTAAGGGCGCGATCGATGAGCAACCCGTAGAGGAGATATATCCCCAGCAGCCCGGCGAAGCCGAGCTCTTCGCCGGCAGCGGCCAGAACGAAGTCCGTATGGATGGCAGGAACTGATTCCGGATCTCCCAGCCCGAGGCCGCTGCCGAAAGTCCCTCCCGAAGCGAAGGTCCACAATGATTGCGCGAGGTGATCGCCGCCGGGCCGGATGTAGTTGTCCCAAGGGGAAAGCCACACTGCGACGCGGGCGGCCACGGTTCGAGGCATCTTCAGCTGGTAACCGACAGCGAACGTAAGGATGAGGGCCGCGCAGCCGAGGACCAGCGCGAGGGCCCTGGCGCGCGCGATCGCATAAAGGGTCAAGAACAGCAGCGCGAAGACCAGCGCCGGTCCGAGGTCTTTCTGCAGGAAGAAAAACCCGATAGCCAGCGCGACTCCGGCAACCACCGGAACGGCGTATTGCAGGCGCGGCACATCAAAGCCCCGCAGCCAGCGGGGCAGCCTGACTCGCGGTTCCTGGAGTTCCCGAAAAAACTCCCAGCGCTGCGCGAAGTACCCGGCCAGGAACAGTAACAGAAGTATCTTGATCAGCTCTACCGGCTGGGTGGAGAACGGTCCAAGAGCCAGATTGACCTTGGCGTCGCTCACTCCGGGCCCCGATCCAAAGACCACCAGCATCACCGATAACCCAAAGCTTGCAAGCAGCGGGATGTAGGCCAGGCGGCGCAGGAGCGTGCTTTCGTAGTCCGGCCGGCTGCAGAAAAAGAGCAAGATGCAGCCCAGGGCGATACCCAGGATAAAATCCGGGAATAGCGCGCGATCCCGAAGGGGATCGCGCAGGCTCAGCATCATGAGGGTACCGATTCCGGTGAGGAAATGACCCAGAGGGAGCAGAATCAAGTCTCCCCCGAAGCGCACGAGGCGCCAGGCCAAGTGTACGGCATATACCGCTGCGAACAGAATGAACGAATAGACGATCAGCAGGCTCCGAAACTCATGCTCTGTTCGCACCACGAAAAAAGGCCGGACCTGGCGCAGCTGAGCACCGGTCAGCAAGGGAAGGGAGGGAGATGCGTTCTTTCCTGATTGCTCGATGAGATCGCTCAACCGTGACGCGTAAAGGTCCAGACCACGGGTACGGCGGATCTCATCGGCAGTGACGCGAATCGAACCCAATTCGCCGACGCTCTCGAGTTCGCGCTCGCGCAGGCGATCACGGATTCGTCTGGCCGCGAAAGTTCGGTCTTCGGGGTCCAGGAACAGGCCGAGGCGCGGCAGGAGTTCCTCAACGGTCCGCACCTGATTCAAGTTAACCCTTTGCCCCCGGGCGGCTTCGTTTTCGAGCTCCGACATCCTGGCCTGATAAACCAGGAAGAGGCCCAGAGCGATCACGCTCGAGGCGGCCAGGAGCAGATAAGTTTCCAGTGCGCGGGTGCCCGTTGTTCCCAGGGAGGCATAGCGAGGAGCGCGCAGTGCCCGTTCTGCCGCGGTGCTGCGGGTGATGGCCATATCAGCGCGCCTTCACGGCTTCCACCATTTCCAATTGAATATGGATCTCGGCGGGTCAACAACTTCAAGGCGGGTTTTGATTTCGGTCAGAAGCTCTTGCGTTAACCGGATCTGAGTCGTGCTTTCACCCCAGGGGGCGATGTCTGAATAGAGATCGAGCGCTCGTTCAAGGTCCTCCTTTGCCTTGGACAGCAGCTCCTCCTCCTGAGGCGTGTTGCGCAGTTTCTTCGATCCACTCCAGAATTGGTTTCCGCGGATCTTGTAAGCGTCGGCAAACTGGGCCTGCTCGCGTTTCCCGGGCTTGTGCCCCAGATCATCCGCGCGCTTGAGGGCGCGGATGCCGCGCTCGACATCCTTCAAACCGTAAATATAAGAGCGCGCCATTCCCAGGTGAGGATCCGGCCATCTGGGTTGCAGGGAGGCGGCGCGCTGGAAAGCCGCTACTGCGTCCGCATCCTTGCGGCTGATGCGGAGGAGGTGCCCGTCCGAATATTCGACCATGGCGACCGTTTTCGCGTCCGTCGGATCGAGCTCGCGGGCATGAGTCATGTAGCGCTTGCAGCGCGCCCAGTCCGCCTCCCGTGCCCTGGGGACGTCATTGTTCCGGTACTCGTCAATCACACGCTCGCAGTTAGCGACCAGTAATCTCTTGAGGGAAGGGCGCAGCGCCAGGGGAGCAACTCCCACGAGACTGCGGGCCTTGATGTCTTCATACTGAACCCAGGCGGTGTCGCCGTCTATCTGCTGGCTGTCAAAGGTCGCTGCCAGGCTGCCCGACGACCGTAAGACGAGCGCTTCCCAAAAGACCGCAACCGCGAGGAGCAGGAAAAGTCCCGCTCCGGCCGAGATCAAAATCATCCTGGTCCGGCGTGAAAGATGCCTCCGAGTCGCTTTGGCTTCGGAACCCGGCGCCGCAGCCTCGCGCCGCGTCACGCCCGGATCGATTAGCGCCTCCTCCGACTCCGAACGCCGCGTCTGCTCGTTCTCGCGGCCGGCCAGGGTCGGACGGCCGTCCTCGAAAGCTTTCAGGTCCGATTCGAACTCACCGGCGTTTTGATACCTTCTTTCCGGGGAACGCGCCAGAGACTTGAAAATGATCTCCTGCAATTCTTTGGGGCAGCTGTTACTGAGCGGCTGCGGGGGAATGCGCCCTTTTAAGATGGTCTCCAGCTTTTCAGCCGAAGGGGCTTCGAAGGGCAATCTTCCTTCGACCATCTCGTACAACACAACCCCCACTGCCCACAGATCTGACAGCGCGTCGATCCGGCCCGTCTCGAGCCTTTCAGGAGAGGAATAGGACGCGCTGCCAAAAGCGTTGATGGTGAGTTTTCGAGTCAGCGAGAGACCCTTGGCTATGCCAAAGTCGAGAACGCGAACCCGGTCCTCCCGATCGAGGCGCACGTTCGTGGGCTTGATGTCCCCGTGGACGATGGCCCGGATTTCCCTCCCCTCTATCTGGAGCGAGCAGCTATGGGCCTTGCTCAGAATGTCACAGAGTTCAATCGCGATGCGCACCGCAGCGCGAGCTTCGAGAGGACCTTCCCGAAGAATCTCGGCCAGATCGCGGCCCGCTACATATTCCATGTCGATGTAGAAGTGCCCATCCATATCTCCGCAGGTGTGAATCCGGGGTATCCTCGGGTCGACAGTGCAAAGATAGGCCTGGAGCCTGGCGCCCAGCCGCTCGGCGGCAAGTATCTCCTGCGCGTCCTGGCTCGAGCCCCGCTCGACCAGCTTCAAGGCCACCTGCCTGTTGGTCGTCGTATCGAGCGCAAGATAGACATCGGCCATTCCGCCCCGTCCCAGTTTTTCGAGGATCTGATAGTGACCGACGTTCTGCAGGAAGCTCTTCATGGGTGCAGTCAACGGCGCGCGGTACCGATGTCGCCCGCCTGGTTGCGTTTTTCCCCCGCGCTGAAAAAGTTATTTTCCATTCTTTCCTGCAGAATCCGTATTGGAATCTGGATTCCCTCGGCGCCGTTCTCGCTGATCACATTGTGAACCACTTCCGGCCAGGCTTCATCGACAATCTGGATACCGGGTTGGGGCTTTCCCCCTGCCAGGCCGTTACGCGCGATCACGTTCCTCAGCAGGCGGGGCGTCGAGACCCCTCCGATTATGACGCCGGGTCCTAAATTCGAGTGGATGTAACCGGCGGTCAGGGTCGCCCGCGAATGACCGTCGATCCAGACGCCGGCTCGGCTGGTGCCGGAAATCTCTACAGTGGAAATATCGATCTCCGAATTGTTGACTTTAATCCCGACCGGCAGAGTGACACCGGGACCTGGCCGAATGACAATCCCGGATAATCGACCTCCCTGTAATCCATCCGCGCTGACGGCGGCTTCGCCCTCGGGGAGCGAGGTCAATATCTGGATCACGACCTCGCCGGGCTTTTGGGCGACCAGGCTCACATCTTTGGTCAAGCGGATAGGATCGTTATATTCACCGGCGCCGACTTCAATTACATCGCCCGCCCGCGCCTTCTCCAGGGCCTTAGTGATGGTCGGGAACTCCGCGCTGCCCGGCTCGACAACCAGTGTCGCTCGCGCCGGACCGGTCTGTGATACTCCTCCTATGACCGGCAGCCGGATCGGAATGCGTGAGGACAGAACGCCGAGCAGAGCCATCCCGAGAATAAGGCCATACAGAAATACGAGCCAGCGGCTGGTTAAAGTTCCCAGGAACCTGCCGCGCGCGCCGGGGCTCGCGGCCCTGCCCTCGTTATCTCCCGCCGGCTCAGCCTCGTGATCCGCTCACAGGGTTACCGGCCCACGGGAAATCCTTCCCCTCCGCCACGATAACCGAGATATTGTCTTTTCCTCCGGCCTCATTGGCCAGGTCAATGAGATCGCGCACGCACTGGCGCGGGTTTCCGGCGTTGCGCCGAACGGTCTTGAGGATCTCGGCGGAGGTTACCATGTCGGTCAGGCCGTCCGAGCACAGTAGAAGCGCCGAGTCAGACTCAAAGGAGATCTGAATGTAGTCGATGAAATCCTCGTCATCGGGCTTGTGGAGCCTGGACCCAACGTCGCGATAGACCTCGTTTCGGCGCGGGTGGCGCATGGCTTCCAACTCGTGAAGCTCGCCGGCCTCCTCTCGCCTTCCGACGGGCGAATGATCTGAGGTTACCTTGCGGATTTCACCGTCGCTGATCTGGTAGAGGCGTGTGTCGCCCACATGCCCGATGTGGACGTGTCCGTTCTCGATAACTGCGGCCGTCAGTACGCACGCCATCCCGCGCCACTCGGGCCTGGCCTGAGAGAGACGATAGACATCATTGTTGGCCGACGTAATGGCTTCGCGAATTCTCCGCGCGACCGTTCCGGTTTCGTTCTCGAGCCTCTGTCGTATGCAGTCTAGAGCGCGATGGGCGGCCTCTTCACCTGCGGCCTCCCCTCCCATGCCGTCCACTACAATGAATATCCCCCGGTCGCGATCGCAATAAATGCGGTCCTCATTATTTTCCCGTTGTTTGCCAGGATGTGTGTCTCCCCAGGCATTCCAGGCAGGATTCTCGTTGTGATTCGGCACAGGTTTCACCGGCGTCGAGCGTCCGAAAACACGTGCGCGCAGACCAGGTAGGTCACCACCAGCGCAAACCAAAGCAGGAACAAGTAGCGGGCCCAATAGAGAGCAATCATGGACGTGCGACCCTTGGGGTTCTTGCGGTTGAGGTCATAAACTCTCGAATTCGATTACCATTTTTCCGGCCAGGCCGATTTTCGCCTTTGCGGGGATTTGAACCCATTCTTTGGGCGCAACTTCCTTTCCGTTAACGGTGGTGCCGAACCTGCTCACGTCCTGCAGGAAGAACTCCCGAGTCTTCTCGTCTTGTCTCAAGTAAAAATGCTGGCGCGAAATGTCCACCGGCCCGTCGAGTTCCAGATCGCAGTACTCCGCCCGGCCGCCGCGGCCGATGGCGATCTCGGGGGTCGTCATGAGAAACTCGCGCCGCTCGCCTTTCTTGTCCTGGTAGGCAAGCTTTGCCAGGGCCGCCGGCGCCGTAGGCTGGCTTTCCTGATAGGTTCTCAATTTCCTGGTTTCCCCGCCCGATCGAACGGTAACAGTCCGCTGGGTCTTTCCCCCGGCGCCGAATTCCTTCTGCGGCGGCAGCGTCAATTGTGAATCTACCAGAATATCTCCGGGGGCAAGTTCCTCGTCTTCGTCCTTATGAAACTTGATGTACCAGTCTCCTTCGGCCGGCTCATGCTTGGACCGGCGCGCTTTCAACCCGGGGAGGAACGAACGCTTCGCGCCATTGAGCTCGTTCAACCCCTCGCGGAGAGCTCTCTTAGCCTGCTCACGTATTTGAGGAAAGATCCCGGCCAGCCGTTCGTGATCGTCAGGATGAAGGTAAACGTCGTACAGACTGGGCACGACGGTGCTGTACAGGAGAGGTTCTTTGGACTCTCGCATGTTGTCTATGATCGCCAGGATGATATCTCTTCCAACCGCTTTCGCATTCATAACGGTGAGGTACGAAGGAGACGATGGAATGCTCGCGGAATAAGCAGACGGTAAAATTTACCCACATTCTGAAACCTCTGTCAATGAGGGTAACAGGGGACTTCGTGTCTTTGAGTCTTGGTGGTATTTCTAGTTACCGCAGAATTACCCTGACTGCGGCCAGGATGTCATCAACGATTTCGATACCGCGGGATGGCTCGCCGCGCGGGCGTCTTGGACGGCCCGAAGGCTCTTGCCGGCCTGGAGTCGATGCGACTTCTCCATCCAGCCAGAGATACTCGACTCCAATCCAGTCGTTGTCGCGCATCCGAAGATCGTTCCAGAAGGTTCCGTCCGCGAGGTCGATGCCGGCGGGATTTGACACACGCCGGCCGAAACCGTCTTTGCCGCCGTTGTAACCTTTTTCGAAAGCCGCTTGAGCCTGGGGCAGTCCCTGAGGCAAATCACGCCACTGTTCTCGCGAGCGTGACGGGTTCCAGTGATCGTCGCGTATGTTCCACGGCCCCACGTCCCACACCGGGACGACCACGGATCTCCCCCGGTAACTAAGCTTCACCTGAAACGAGCGTTCACCCTTGCCGGACAAGGCGCGTCGCGAGGGGAGCGACGCGAACTGGTCGCCTTTGCGAATGACATGCCCGTTTGCCGTCGTCCGGCCGACCAGGCCTTCGCGCGTGGCGAAGATGCGTTGCGCACCTGCAAGAGCCCGGTCGTCTCGAGGAATCGGCGGGATGCGGAGCCTCTTCTCGTGGCTGTAATGGTACGGCGCCCCCCGGTCGTTCCTGCCAAACACGAGACCCGCCCCCTTTCCGGGAGTAAGAGCGAACCTGCAGTCCAGCGACATCACAGCGCCAGGAAGAACTGGAATCTGGTCAAAGACCTGCACCTTGTACCCGGGCGCCATGGTAACCACGGTATAAGTTTCAAATGGGTACGGGGTCGGCACGTTGTTGACAATGAACTGACCGCTTGAATCGGTAGATCCTCGCCGCACGCTGGAGCCCAGAAGCGCGTTGCGGAGGTTTTCCGTCCATCCGGCCGAGCCTGATCGATTGCGCCAGGGTTCCTTGATCAGCAGAACCGAAGCGCCACGAATACCCCGGCCTGTCTTTGAATCAATGACCGAGCCCACGACATTACCGACATACTTGTTCTCGTCAAAGAACGGAAAACCAGACTGGGCGGCCAAGGGATAGACTCCGGAGAGCGCGGTAAGACACAAGATCAAGCAGCTCTTGTTCATGTGGATTAACCGGGCGGACCCTGGATTTTCCCGGTGGAATACCGGTAATGGTAAAACACGTCCTCGGGACGCTCCAGCAAGGTGCTGCGAATTCGCAGGGTGTCGCTGTCGACCCATTTATCCAGGTAGGTCGAAAACCTTTCGTTCGGCAGCGGAAGCCGGATCTGTCTGATCTCGGCGGCGTCTGAGCGGGCGATCCAGACATGGGTGGTAGTCATGGGACTATGCCCGGCCAGGCTGTAGGATTCGTACGCGAAGAGCCGGCCATCCGGCGACCAGCTGGCGTATCGGGCCGATTCTTCAGCACTGAACTTCGCCACCATGCGGCGACTGTTTTCCGGATACGACACGACCCAGACCTGGGTCTCCCCTTTTTCAGTTTTGAAGGATATTGCCTTGTTCCTTTGTGGTGAAAGAATCAGGCCCGCATCGGTTGCGTCTTGCGGCTGCGTGCGCGGCAGATTTGAACGTCTGCCGTGTTTGAGGATGATCGCGAGGGCGGCCGTGAGAGCGAGGAGCAGAGCCAGAGAAGCAAGCTTTCGTCTTGTCATGGATTATGGTGGCCCATCTGTTTCTTCTCAATTAGATGGACCAGAGCGGCGAAAGGTTCGTTCCTGGCATTTCTTCGCGCCTTTGCGTCTTCGTGGTGGATTTTGTTTCTACGAGACCTTGCTTAAGCAGATGGGCGCAAATTACAATGCGAGCATCGAGGGAGGCGAAGCATGAAATCACTCGTGCTGGAGCTGATGCTGGTGGGAGCGGCGATCCTGGCCGCGCAACAACCTCCTAACCAGAGCGCTCCTCCTCCGCCATCGCAGGGGACGCCAGTGTCTGAGGATCAGCGCATTGCGGCCGACGCCATCGACAAGCTTCTCGCGGATGGCAAGGCTATACTTCTGGACGTGCGCGAGCCCAAGGAGCTCGAAGAGCTTGGCACGCGCGAGGGCTACATCAACATTCCAATTGGCGAACTCGAAGGGCGGCTCAGCGAGCTGCCGAAAGACAAGACCATCCTGACGGCTTGAAACAGCGGCGGGCGTGCCGCGCGTGCCGCGGCTATTCTACAGAAGCACGGATTCAAAACGGCAGGGTTCTGCGGCCTGCGCGACTACAAAGGCACTAAGATCTATCCCAAAACTTCCGGGACCAAGCCGTAGTTTCTCCCCGCCGTCCTTGAAGCACTCTCGAATGAAAGCCAGCCGCGTTCAATAATGCTCGTCAATGGGAATGCTGCGATGGATCGGCGATGCGGAAGTGAGGATTTTCGATGATACCGAAAACGTTCCCGAAGGGATCCTTCACAGCGGCAACGCGAATCCCACCCCCCACGTCTTGAAGCTCATGGTGCGGCTTCGCGCCGAGTTCAAGCAGCCGTGCCAGGGCGCTGCCGGCGTCGTCTACGCCCCAGTAAGCGATCGGGCCACCCCCCTCGGTAGCAAGCGACCCGTTTGGATCCAGACCTAACTCAAAGCCCCCGACATTAAAGCCGACGTAGAAAGGCTGGTCAAAATAAGGGTCGAAACCCAGAACACGACTGTACCAGCTCTTCGCTGACGCAAGATCGCTTACCGGGTAGATGGTCGTTCGCAGACCCTGGAGCATGAGGCCGTCCTTTCTTTGCGTCTTCGCGCCATGGCGGTGAGCAAGACAAGAGCCGTCTCTCCCTAATTCAGCGGGACCTCGTGGTATTCAAGCGCCCATTCACGCATATAGC
Source organism: uncultured Acidobacteriota bacterium (assembly GCA_963827655.1). Lineage (GTDB taxonomy): Bacteria > Acidobacteriota > UBA6911 > UBA6911 > UBA6911 > CAWHCF01. The sequence continues at coordinate 505,753 of CAWHCF010000023.1, read as the reverse complement.
GAACCCTGTGGGGAACGACTCGATAGACAATCAGCTCGGGGTTATCCAGCGAGCCGAGATACTGGCGAAGCAGCGGATTGGTATCCCAGATTTCTTGCAGCAGCGGGCGCTCGGTGACGATTTCAGCCGTGCCGGTCAGTCGCACGTGATTATGCTCCTGGTCCATGTAACAGAGTTCCACCCGGGGGTTGGCCGCAAGCTCGCCCGTTTTGTGATAGCTGCGCAGATTCGCGACGTAGACTGTGAATCCGTCGGTTCGAACGGGTGAGACAGGGCGGACGCGCGGCTGGTCCTGGTCGATGGTCGCGAGGTAGGGAAAGCGATCGGCGCGGACCACGCTCAGCGCAAGGTCTACCAGTTCACTCGGATCGATCGGTTGAGGCGTCGGCTTGGTCATGGATGTTATTTACCATAGAGAATTGACCACGGTGACGTCAATTGTCACGATTTCGGTCAAGTTCTGGCTTGTGGGCGGCTTTCTGTTGACGTATCTTTTTCGCATGCGAAGCATTGAGGATATCGAAGCCGAGATCGAAAAACTTCCTGCCGCAGAGGTAAGGCGTCTTGCCGAATGGCTGACCGAGTACCAGGCCCGCTTATGGGACAGCCAAATCGTTGAGGATGCACAGCCGGGTGGGCGCCTGCGTCAACTCATCGACGAGGCCAAGGCGGATTTCAAAAACGGTAGGACTCGCCCCCTTCGTTGAAAAGCAATGCCAACGAGAGGTTCTGGAAAGCATATCAGAACCTCCTGGCCGACATACGAACGCTCGCCCGAAAGACATATCGCGTTTGGCGTGATAACCCCCGTCATCCCTCGCTCCATTTCAAGAAAGTTGCAGCCGACACTTGGTCCATTCGAATCGGTGCGAGTTACCGCGCTCTCGCCACTGAGGAAGAGGGGACTCTCATCTGGTTCTGGGTGGGCAGTCATGGAGATTACGAGCGCCTTTTAAGTGCATGAACCGGGGGCCTAGCCGAAACGAGCGTATTGTCAAGTTGAAGCCGTCGTGCATCACCGGCCGCATGAACCTCGTCCACCAGCCCGCTCGCCGGTCCGGTCGGGAACTCGCGAGTTCCGCAAAACAGGCCGGCCGGCTTGGCCTGACAACCTGACTCCCTCCGGAAACGACCGCGGCTGGGAGCGCGAGTTGAGGGAGCAGGGGTGTCAGCCTCTCTTCGCTTTTTTGGCAATTCACCAGGTCAACCGAAGCGTGAGCTGCAACTGCCGGGGTTCATTCGCCGAATTCTGCAGGCTGACGATGCCGCTGACCGAGTTGGGCTGCTGAAGGCCCGGCATATTCAGAACGTTGAAGAAATCCGCGTTGAAACGCAGGGCGCAGCGCTCGTTAATCGGTATGTTCTTGAACAAGGAGACATCGAGACCTACGGTACCCGGGCCCGGCCTGAGCTGGTTGCGCCAGGGATGGAGGTTCGTATTGAGCAACGTGCGCTGTAACATTCCGTTATTGAGCCGCACAGACACTGTGTTCGTTTCGTAGAACTGGAAATTGGGATCGCTGGGCTGCCTCCGTTGGCCGGCGTCGGAATTACCGGCTGAGAAGAGGGCTTGTAGCTGGCCGGAACCCCCATGACGCCGGTCGGGCGACCCTGGGCATCGACGCTATTGACAAGGTGCGCCGGAATGTAACCGTTGTACCACAGGTATCCAGGAAAACATCGGCCGCTGCGGCAATCCTGGATCGGATACTTCGTGCCGTAAATCTCGGTGGGCCCCGACTCTCCCCAATTGGATGTGGGGAGCAGCCAGTAATTGCTCCGGAGGTTTCCGAAGCCGGCGATCTGCCAGCCTCCAATAACCCGATCCAGGAATCCCCCGGCATTGCTCGCGAATCTGTGACCGCGGCCAAAGGGAAGGTCCACGATCCAGTTCCAGCGTATGCGGTGCTTGGGGATCTCGGGGTCGCGGCGGTAATTTAACATCCGGTTGCGTTCTTGCAAGTCGGCAGGAACCGCGCCGGCCAGGAACATGTTCGCTTCCTGGACGAAGTCTTCGTTCCATCCGTTTCCTCCGGCACGGAACGCATTGCTCAGAACATAGAAGAATTGAAAACCGAAGCCTTGTGAGTAGCGCCGCTGGACTTCGATCTGCATTCCATTGAAATTCGACGAGCCGGTCTTGCGATAAGCTTCGATGTTGCCATACGTCGTCTGGTCGAAGTAGCGGCGCGCCACAGGAGCGAACTCACCGGTCGGCAGCGGTTGCCCGCTGTTGACGAACCAGACGTAGTCAGGGGCCTGCTCGTTGAAGGTGTAGAACTGCTCGAGCTTGCTGCCGTGCGTCCCGACGTAGCCGGCGCGAATCACGGTGTTGGCCATGAACTCCCGTTCCAGTGTCAGGTTCCACTCGTGGGCGCGCGTGGTGGGCTGCTTGGGATCGAAATAGCTGGTCAGGAATGAACCGCGCGTCACGCCCCCCGGTGTGTTGGGGTCCAGTACATCACGACTGTTCACGCCTGCGATGATCGTCGGGACAGAGCGCAAGCCATGGTTAGGCAGCCCGTCCGGGCTCTGGGCCGCACTCGTCACCGACTGGGTGAAACGCGCGTTGGTAGGAGCATTCTGCCGCGAGCGGGCGTTGAACGTCCGCAGGGGAATCGGAAAACCGTACAGGGCATAACCGCCGCGCAATACCGTCGATCGGGAGTCCGAGCCGATGCGGTACGCAAAACCCGCGCGGGGGCCAAAGTCCCAGGGATTGGAATACATCAGAGTGTCCGGCAAGCCTGCTTCGCCCGGCGTGATGAATTTAGCGCCGATATCCGTAAAGTTAGCAACGATTGCCGGTGACGTGACCCCCAGCTCGTATAACCGGCTGAGACTAACCCCGTTGATAATCGATTTGGTTCCCGAATCGAAGCCGGTCAGGACATTGTTTCTTTCCCGGATAACCGGATAGAACTCCCAGCGCAGCCCCAGATTCACTGTCAGCCTGGAATTCACCTTGAAATTGTCCTGAAAATAGCCGGCGTACTCACGGGCCGTCAGGTAATACCACTTCCGGACGAACTGCGCGGAATAGGACCCGACAATACCCAGAAACAGGTTGGCACTGTTATGGCCGGTGCGGGGGACAGCGTTGTAATTCGAGCCACTCGCCGGATCGTACAGGGCTGTAGCCAGGCTGGCAAAATTGTGACTGCCCTGGACCTGCTGCTGATCCGGAAGCACGTGCAACCCCTCGTTTCGGAAGCGGCCCCCGAACTGCAGCGCGTGACGTCCGGCAACCTTGGTGAAATTCTGGTCCACGCTCAACACCTTGGTTATGTTGGTGCGCTTGTTGTCGGCATATGCGTAAGTCATATCGAAGCCGGTTTCGCTGAAGTTCGGCAGGCCTGTCTCACGAAAAGGGTTTGGCATCCCGAGCCGGTCGGCATGATTGATGTGATCGGTCCCGACGAATATCGTCAGATTCTCGTGCGACCAGGATCCCAGCGTCTCGCTGAAAAACGTCGGGGAGAAGGTGCGGGTCCAGGAAACCACGGCGCTGTCGTCCCGGACGGGACGAAAGGTTACATTGCCGGCCTCGTCGAGCATTTCGGGAGAACCATTGGGACCCGAGCGGTTTTTCGCCCAGCGATTGCCGTGCGAGAAGCGGCCGAACAATTGATCTCGGGAGGAGAGACGATGGTCCAGTCGCACTGTTTCCGTGTGATCGACGCGGTTTGAAACACCGGGACCGAAATAGTTGGCCGCCACCAGGGGATTAACATCCGGCAAGGTAGGTTCCGGAGTGACGCTGTAGAAATACTTGGCCAGCGGGCTTTGACGGCTGAGCGGGATGATGTTGTTCGCGAAGGGTTGTCGCTGCCAGGTGACAGGATCGGTAGTCCAGGGGTCGTAGATCGTGATGCGTCGCCCCGCGCTGTCGATCAACCCGCTGAAATCACCTTGCCGCATCGCCATCGTCGGCATGGTCGTGCTGGTCGTCGTATTCGAAAAGTTGCGGTACGCCTCGTAGGCGAAGAAGAAAAATGTGTTCCCAGTGCCGTTGTAGATTTTGGGAATGTAGACGGGTCCGCCTAGAGAAGCGCCAAATTCGTTGCGCACCAGGTGAGGCGGCTTGTCGTAGTAGTCCTGCCGGCGCCGCGCTACACCGACCGCATTGTTACGGTGAGTCTCGAATAACGCTCCGTGGAGCTCGTTGGAACCGCTTTTGGTCGAGATGATCGTCGCCGCCGGACGGTTCATTTTCGCCGACGAGTTGTTCGTTTCCACGCGAAATTCGTCAATGGTGTCGAGCCCTGGAGGGCGGCCGGAAAGCTCTCCGGTATCCCGGTTAGTCAGCACGGAGCCGTCCTGCAAGAATTCCATCGACGTCGATCGAAGACCGTATACGCGCGGGCTGGAGGACGAGCCTTCGAGCCCGGGGGTGGTCTGCTGCACCAGTGTTTGAAAGAAGCGGCCGTTAAGGGGAAGCTGATCGATGCGAGCGCGTTCGACGACATTGCCCAGCGTGGCGTCGCTGCTCGTGACCAGCGGGGTTACATCACCGACGACGGTGACTTCGGTCAAAGTGGCGGCAATTCTTAGCACCGCATCAACCACCGCCGTTTGGCCGACTTGAAGAAGCAGCTCCCCTTGCCAGGTCTGCATGGCAGGCGCTTGCACCGTAATCTTGTAGTTTCCTGTTTGGAGCGACGGGAAGATAAAGAAGCCGGTATCGTTGGTAATGGTTTCATGCTGCCGGCTTGTCTGCAGATGCAGCACGGTGACATCAGCGCCTGGAACAACGGCTCCCGTAGGATCCTTCGCTGTACCCTGGATATTTCCGGCCCCCGTTTGAGCATAGACCAACGGCGGAGCGGACAGCAAAACCAAGAACGAAATCAGACTGACGCCAATCAACCGATGAGCCATATCTCCCCCTGGATCATGTGTTAAGCTCGTCCGCATTCTCTTCGCGCTTCCGCTATCAACGCTAAACTCGAACGCGAAGCCTCAAAGAACTACCAACCACCAGACTGCGCATCAATTACTCGGCAGTCCGTGAGGCTCATCGCGGGACGCGCACCATCCGACAGCTTCCTTTTGTCTGCGCATCCTCCCACTGGAAGTAAAGTTCGGCGGTAAGCCTCTTGTCCTTTTTGTCGTTCACGTCCGCCGAAAGAGAGGCCGTCGCAAGGATGCCCAGCAAGGCAGGTAAAGACCTGACTGACGTTCGCATCATGACTACCTCCGGTCGGGATGGTTCCTCAGAAAATATCACCGATGGGCCTCAAAGAAAATATTCTTGGTGTCTTTGCATTACACGACTGTGAAATCGTGTTTTCGAGCAACATTTTTGTGCCGCGAGTTGCAGACGTTGATTTGAAGCCCAAGCAATCGAAGTAAAACGAATGCTTACGTCTCTCATTCAGAAACTAGCAACGGCCTTCGCCAAAGCTGATAGCTTGATAGCTGACCGCTGATAGCCTCTGCGGGGGTTGGCCGCGTTTGGTTGCGCCATCGGCGGTGCGTGTCTTAGCGTCTTCGTGGTTTAGCTGCGTCCGGAAATCGCTTGCCCGCTCGGGAGCAAGAGTGCTAGGTTCCCTGCGAACCATGCTTCGATCCCACTGGCTGCGATTCCGGCTCCGCCCCGCCCCTATATCTGTCCTGGCGCTCGTCGTGCTGGGTGCCCTCGGTTCGCTCCCGGGCCAGTCGCCGGACGAGTTGAACTTCCTGAGAGGCCTTCCGGACAGCCAGAGTTACCGTGGCATGCTGGCGTCCTATCTCAAGTCCAGGGCGGCGGAAGCGCTTGCCGAACGACGCCGCGCAGTCTCGCGCCTCTCGAGCGCGTCTGATGTCGCCGGACGCAAGCGGTACGTCCGCGAGCGTATGCTCGAGGCCCTGGGCGGGTTTCCCGAGCGCACGCCCCTCAATGCGCGTGTCGTCGGCGTAATCGAGCAGGACGATTACCGGATCGAAAAGGTGATTTTCGAAAGCCAGCCCCGTTTCTATGTGACGGCCAACCTCTATCTGCCCAAACGAGGCCAGGCTCCCTTTCCAGGCATCCTGTTTCCGCTCGGGCATGAAGCGGGCGCAAAGGCGAACCCGGTCTGGCAGCAGATACTGGTTTCGCTGGCTCGCAGGGGCTACGTGGCGCTCGCCTGGGACACAGTCGGCCAGGGCGAGCGCGTGCAGCTCTATGATGAAGACTTCCGCGAATCGAAGGTCGTACGTTCCACGACCGAGCACACTGTGCTTGGAATTCAATGCCTTCTGGTAGGCGACAGCCTGGCGCGCTACACCATCTGGGACGGCCTGCGCGCCCTCGATTACCTGCTGTCGCGCAAGGAAGTCGATTCCAGCCGGATCGGTTGCACGGGGAACTCGGGAGGAGGGACGCACACCGCGTATCTTTCGGCGCTCGACGATCGAATCCACGTCGCGGCCCCCTCCTGCTACATCACGTCGTGGCAGCGGCTGCTCGAAACCATTGGTCCCGCAGGATGCCGAGCAGTGCCTCCCACCCTGGCTCGGCGACGGGCTCGATCATGCCGATTTCATCTATGCCTTCGCGCCCAAGCCCTACATGATCCTCTCGGCCATTCGGGACTTCTTTTCGATCCGGGGCGCGCGCGAGACTTTTGAGGAGGCGCGACGCGTCTACACCGCTTTGGGAGCCCCAGAAAAGCTGGCCATGGTCGAGGCCGATGACGGCCATGGTTACTCGAAACCCCGCCGTCTTGCGGCCTATCGCTGGTTCGAGCGGTGGCTCCGGGGGTCGGAAGACAACCAGCAGGAGCCGGAGGCTCCCGTAGCCACCGACGAGGAGCTCAATTGCACCGACTCGGGACAGGTGAGCCGGTCGCTCGGAGGTGAGACCGTGACCAGCCTGAACCAGAAGCGCCTCGCGGAAGTAGGGCGCCGGACTCCGGCTTCGATCGATGAAGTGAGGCGCATGGTTCGATTCGAGGCCCGAAAGACCGCCTCAGAGCCGCGTAGTTTTGGTCGAATCGAGCGGGCCGGCTACCGTATAGAAAAACTGGTCTACGAGAGCGAGCCGGGAATCTTGATCCCGTCTCTGCTCTTCATTCCCGACGCGCCTCCGGGGCGGAAGCCCGCCGCCCTTTTTGTTCATGGCCAGGGCAAGGCGGGCGGGCCGCGCGGAGATTGAGGACCTGGTCCGGGCCGGGCTTGTGGTTCTGTCGATCGATGCGCGGGGACTGGGGGAGACGCGGACTGCAACCGAAAACAATGGCTCGGATTGGCCACGCTACTTCGGCGACTTCGAGAGCGCAATGACTGCTCTGCTCCTCGGCAAGCCGCTGGTCGCCATGCGCGCCGAGGACGTGAGCCGCGGCGTCGATCTGCTCGCCGGCCGCGCCGAGGTCGACCCGGAAAAGATATACGGTTTCGGCCGCGAAGCCGGGGCGGTGCCGCTGCTCTACGCGGCGGCTTTCGACCCGCGCATTCGCAAGGTTGCGCTCGAGCGAATGCTCCTGAGCTACGAGTCGGTCGTCACGCACCGCATTCACCGGCAGGTTTTCGAAGGCATCGTGCGCGGGGCATTGCGCCACTATGATTTCGCGGACCTCGTCGCCGGTCTGGCTCCGCGGCCGGTCTGGCTCGTCGATCCGGTCGATCCGCTGGGCCAGCTCGCCGCGCTGGCGGAGGCGAACAAGCACTATGCCCGATCGCTCGAGGCCTTCCGGCGCGCGGGAGCGGAGAAGGAGCTCCGTATCCTGCGGCGCAAGCCGGCCGACACTCCCCAGACTCTCTACCGGGACATGCTGCAGCGCGGCGGAAACACGGGTTAGGGCCGGCCCGACGGAACAAAAACGAACCACCAAGACACGAAGACTCGAAGAAACGCCAAGGACCTTGTCGGAAAAACAGGCCCTGCTAACAGGACACAAACCTAAAGCCGTCGAAGCGCTCTTGCGCAAACAGCGAGTCGGACGCCTTGCGACCGTCGACGCCAAGGGGCGGCCGGTCGTGATCCCGTTCTGTTTTGTTTACGACGGAAAGATCTTCTATTCGTCACTGGACGAAAAGCCCAAGAGCGTGGCTCCCGAGAAGCTGAGGCGGAGCCGGAATATCCTGAGCAACCCGGAAGTCGCGTTTGTGCTGGACCATTACGAGGAAGACTGGAACCGGTTGTGGTTCATTCTCGTTCGAGGACGCGCGAGGATGCTCCGCTCAGGGAAGGAGCACGTTCGGGCGCTGGAGCTGCTGCGTAGAAAATACCCTCAGTACCGCCGGATGTTGTTAGAGAACCGGCCGGTAATCAAGATTGTCCCCTGGAAGATTCGTCACTGGCATGCTGAGGCGCAACAACGACCACCGCACAGACACGAAGGCGCGAAGACCACCTACGTGTGAATCGGCTCCTGTTCGCGGGTCTCCGGAGCCGTGTGGCCCACCTCGTGGAGCGCCTGGGATAACCCTACGATACCCGATTCCAGCCAGACGTGGTTGTCCTCCAGGACTTGCCTGGCCAGCTTGTAAGTCGCGACATCGTCGTTGTGGAACATCGAGCGAAACCCCGCCGCCACGCGCCGGCGCGCCAGCCGGCAGAAATGGTCTGCCAGCTGCATCGCCTCGCTTCCGTTTCGTCCTTGCTTGACCAGCATACGGGCTCGAACGCAGGAGGCGGTCATGGCAAACAGCTCGGCCCCCACATCGACAAATCGGAAGAGGGTCATCTGCTTGCGCTCCAGCTTCGCTCCGTAGCGCATCATCGTATACAAAAGCATGCGGGCCAGCTTGCGGCAGGAACGCTCCACGAAGCGAAGATGTGGCGCAAGGACACCGAACTCTCCGAAACTGGGGAGATACCCGGCGCCCAACCAGAGCCGCGGATACCAGCCGGCGTAGAACAACCCGGCTTTGAGGAAGGCCTTGGCTTTGGCGCTGCCGGTTGCCTTGGGATTAACCAGTTCTCCGGCCAGTTGAAGGTGGAAATCCACCGCCTCCCGGGCGAGAAACAGGCGCATGATCTCACTCGAGCCTTCGAAGATGAGATTGATGCGATAATCACGCATCATCCTTTCGACCGGCGGGGCCTCTTCGCCGCGGGCTGCGAGGGAGGCAGCCGTTTCGTATCCTCTGCCGCCGCGGATCTGCACGGTATCGTCGATGATGTTCCAGCCCGCTTCGGAGTTGAACAGCTTGGCCATCGCCGCTTCGAGACGGATATCGTACCCTCCGCGATCGACCATCGACGCGCACAGTTCCGAGATGGCTTCCATCGCGAACGTCGTGGAGGCCATCCGGCCGACCTTCTCGGCCACGGCCTCGTGCTTCCCGATGGGAACGCCCCACTGAATCCGGGCGTTGCACCATCGGCGACAGATCTCCAGAGCTGCTTTGGCGGCGCCCGTCGCGCTGGAAGGGAGCGTGAGCCTGCCGGTATTCAGCGTAATCAGCGCGAGTTTGAGGCCGGCCCCCTCCTTCCACAGGATGTTTTCGCGCGGGACGCGGACGTTTGTGAAGCGAATGATTCCATTCTCGATCGCCTTGAGCCCCATGAAATGGCACCGGCGCACGATTTCGACGCCGGGCCAATCCACTTCAACGATGAAGGCCGTGATCTGCCGTTTTTCCTTGCCGTTGATAATCTTGGAGGGCGTCCGCGCCATCACGACCAGAAGCTCCGCGCGCGTGCCGTTGGTGCACCACAGCTTTTCTCCGTTCAGAACGAAGGCCTTGGCCGTCGTCGGTTGGGGTCGCGAAGGTAGACATGTTGGCCGGATCGGAGCCCGCATGAGTTTCGGTGAGAGCGAATGCCGAAATCGCGCCTCGGGCCAGCCGCGGAAAATACTTCTTCTTCTGTTCGGGCGTGCCAAATAGCTTGAGGGGTTGAGGGACGCCGATGGATTGGTGAGCCGAGAGCAGCGCAGTCAGCGAGCCATCCTGGCTGCTCACCAGCTCCATGGCGCGGTTGTACGTGAGCTGGGAGAATCCCAAGCCTCCATATTCCCGTGGAATCTTGATTCCAAAGGCTCCCATCTGCCGGAGATCTTCAACGATCTCTTCCGAGATCTTTCCCTCGCGGTCGATGGCATCGCTGTCCACGCGTGTGCGCATGAATTCGCCGAGTTTATCCAGGAATTCCGACCCGCGCGCCTCTTCCTGAGGGTCCTGCTCGGGATGGGGATGAATCAGGTCGAGATGGAATCGGCCCATGAAGAGGTCGCGTAAAAAGCTGGGCTGGACCCACTCCTTCTCGCGAGCCGCTTCGGCCACTTCCCGCGCTTCCAACTCGGTCGCCTTCTTGGAAAGATTCTTTTCATCCATGGTTCTCTGATCCCCCTCCATCCTGCCGCGCACCGCCCGGTGGACATCGATTTTGACTGGGTTCATCCTTAGGGCTCGCGCAGAAATAACTTCACATTCTGGCGCCCCAGTCAGCGGGCAGTCTTGAACCGTGTTCTCTATCAAGCTGCCGAGTCTGGCTCCCTCAGGATCCGCGCCCCTTCGGGCTGCGGCCCGCAGGCCCGCTGGCTTTGTTGCTCGCTCCTCACGTACCGCCCGGGTACGCATCGTCGCTCACGCCTCGCCAGCGGGCCTGGGGGCCGGCAGCAGAACGTGAACCTATTTCTGCGCGAACCCTAAGATGACATTATGTCTATTTTATAGAAACCTGCGCCGATGCGCGAGCAGCTTTTTGCGACTGACAGCTGACGGCTCCGCTAAGACACGAAGACTCGAAGAAATCCTAAGAAATCGGCGGAACCTCAAAAACGAGTCGAATATTCTGCGGCGGAATTGACTATGATATCGTCGCATCCAGGCCGCCGTAGGGACGGCGCTGTCACATTATGAGGAGCATGGCAATGAGTAACTTGCAGCAATGGTATATGGCGATCGGCGGTCATCAGATCGGGCCGGTAAACGCCGATGAAATTGTCACCAATATTCGCAATGGCAGTCTGCAACCCGATACGCTGGTGTTTACCTCCGGGATGACGGAATGGACCCCGGTCAAGAACGTTGCGGCCTTCGCTTCTGAGTATTCGAAGGGCGCCGGACCGGTAGTCATTCCGCAAGCCCCGGGCCGCACTGCTCACGAAATAGACTTCAAAATCTTTGGCGAGGACTTGCAGTTCGTCGAGGTCGAACTGGATCCCGGAGAGAGTACGGTTGCCGAAGCCGGCGCCATGATGTACATGACCCAGGGGATCGACATGAATACCGTTTTCGGTGATGGCTCCCAGAGTTCAGCCAGCGGCGGCTTCATGAGCAAGCTGCTGGGTGCCGGGAAGAGATTGATCACGGGAGAGAGCCTTTTCATGACGGTCTTCACCAATATGGGCCAGGGTAAGCAGCACGTTGCATTTGCCGCACCCTATGCTGGCAAGATCGTCCCGCTCGATCTCTCCAAGATCGGTGGGCACTTGATCTGCCAGAAGGACAGCTTTCTGTGCGCAGCCCGCGGGGTGTCGATCGGAATCGCTTTTCAGAGGAAGATCGGCGTAGGTTTGTTCGGAGGAGAAGGCTTCATTATGCAGAAGCTGGAGGGGGATGGCCTCTGCTTCGTCCACGCTGGCGGCACCATTCACGCGCTCGAGCTCGGTCCCGGTCAGCAGCTGCGCGTCGACACAGGATGCCTGGTCGCCTTGCAGCCCAGTGTGAGCTATGACATTCAGTTTGTCGGAAAAGTGAAGACGGCGCTGTTCGGCGGAGAGGGAATCTTCTTTGCGCAACTGGTCGGCCCCGGAAAGGTGTGGCTGCAGTCGCTCCCCCTCAGCCGCCTGGCGGATCGCATTTACAAAGCGATGCCGGGTCTCGGCCGTTCTCGGACGGATGAAGGTTCCCTGCTGGGCGGGTTTGGAAACCTTATCGACGGCGACTAGCCCGGTCGTGTGCGTAAGAGCAAAGGCCGCCGCGAAGGCGCAAAGCCGCGAAGAACCATGAAATGCCTGCGCCCATAGTGGTGACGGATCGAGTCGTTGTTCCCGGTGACGCCGTCGAGGTGCGGGCGGTGCGGGCCTCCGGTCCCGGCGGTCAGAACGTGAATAAGGTGGCATCCAAAGTTGAATTGCGTGTGGACCTTTCACGAATTCAGGGACTCGATGACGGCAGCCGCGGCCGGCTGCTTCGCCTGGTGGCCGGCAGGCTGGATCGGGCGGGAAGGCTGATTCTGACCAGCCAGCGCACGCGAGACCAGCACCGAAATCTGGAGGATGCCCGCGGCAAGGTTCAGGATTGGATCGCGCGGGCTCTCATTCCGGAAAAGGAACGCATTCCGACGCGCCCTGGCGTGGGAAGCCGCGAGCGGCGGCTGGAGCGAGAAACGCCGGCGATCGCGGCGTAAATCGGAGCGCGGCCCGCCCTCCACAGAGAGTGATTGATCCGTCCACCCCAGAGACTCAAAGACGCAAAGAAACCCCAGGTGTTGTGGCTTCGCGCCCTAGGACTCTGCGGATAACTGCGCGATCCGGGCGAGCCGCGCCGGGGCATCCGCGATCGGCAGGTTGCTGACGTAGATGCGGCGGATCCCCAGAAGTCGAAGAGCGCGGATGCTCCGCGCGCAAATTTCATCCGGATGAAGTTTTTCTGATTCGAATTCCGCCTGCAGTTCCCGCGCCGGCACCGGAAAAAAGCGGTGGAGAGTCTCCAGTGTGCGAGGCTTCGCGCTTCGGTAGTAGAAGACTCCGAAAATGCCCGGGATCTTGATCCCGCCCCTTTCGCTCTCTTCCAGGAACCGGGCCACCGCCGAGGCGCTGTGATGGGACACTACCTGAGTCAGGAAGAAATCCGCATCACTGCCGTGCTCGCTCAGATACCTCGCCTGCTCGGCAGGATTGCCGTGGGGATTGGCCCAGCCCCCCAGCGCCATTTCCGGGACCAGCTCCCGGATCATGCCGCGAAGTTGATACGCGTGTTCGACGCAACGCGGAGCACCCTCATGCCGGTCTCCCCCCAGGATCACCAGGGTATGAAAGCCATGCGCATAGGCTCTCTCGGAGTAGCGCAGACAATACTCCAGCGGGTGCTTGCAAGTCAGAAAAGGAATGATGCGGGCTCTGTGCGCGTCGGGGCCCAGATTGGTCACCAGATGGCGCAGGTTTTCTTCTTCCGGTTGTCCCACCGCGCTATCGGTGATGAAGACGTGACTCCCCGCCAGAGTCAGACGGCGGATCGAGTGATAGGTGTCGATCCAATCATCCATGCTTTGCGCACCCCGAAGATTAGCCCGCGGCGGGCGCAGCTCGGCTGAGAAGAAAAGATCTTCACTCTTCAACGAATCGAGCACCGAGCTTGCGGCGGAAGTCCTGGTTCGCATGTTCTCAAGCTTCTTCGCGCCTTCCGGGGCTTCGCGGTCGATTTTCTTCAAAGCAGCGCGAAGCATGACACCGTCAAGGGGGCGATTGAGAATTCTCCTGGCTTTTCAGGGAGCCCGTGATCGCGAGATTTTGCAGGGTTTGCCGGAGGCTGGCGGCTTGCGGGGAATTAGGATGCAATTCCAGATACCGGCGAATCTGGTGTTCCGCTTCGTCGGGCCGTCGTTCTGCGAAAGCAATGTGGGCCAGAAACAACTGGGGTGATTTGGCAGAGGAAGGATCCAGGCTCACCACTTTTTCGAAGTAGGTCTTGGCTTCCGGAAACTTACGCAGGTAGAAATAGTTCATTCCCAGCTGGGAATTTGCCAGAGCCTCATCGGGACGCAATTCGACGGCTTTCCTGTTGGCTTCAAGGGCGCTCTCGAACCTGCCGGCGGCAAGCAGGCTTCCCCCAAGGTTTACCCAACCGGCAAAGAACCGCGGATCCAGCTGGGTCACTTTCGTGAAGTATTCAATCGACCGCGTGTAGTTCCCGGCTCGATGATAATGAGTCCCGAGGTTGTTCAGCGCTTCCGTATACTTCGAGTAGATTTCAACCGCGCGCTGCAGGTGTCTGATCGCTCCCTCGGAGTCGCCGCGAAGCTGGGCTTCTTCGGACCGGAGCATCTCCTTGCGTGCCTTCTCGGGCACTCCTAACCGCGATGCGCTCACACCGTGCGCATCGGCGCGGTTTGTGACTTGGGGCGGAACCTCAAAGCTCTTCTCGAAAACCGGCGTTTTGTGATCGGGCGGAGGCACAAGATCGACCGACTGGCAGCGGCTTCGGTTTTTGTCGCCCGAGAGACAGACCAGGTAAATCGCAGGTTGGAGATTCTTGAAGCGCACCGTCCCGCCGGCGTTTCCTACTGCCTGGCGGAGAGGCTCGCCCGTGGCTTTCCTGAGGTCGACCTTCCAAAGCTTGTACGCGCGATCTGCGCGGTCGGGCAGGATCTTGCAGCGCAATTCGACCGGTGACTCGCCGCCGGCCCCGAATAGCGCCGGGACGGGGTGGAGTGAAAACCCAACCTGAAGGGTGAAGGCTAGCGAGAAAAGCTTGCGGGCGCATCTTCGGAAGGATAGCATGCACTCGATCACAATAGCGCCATTCTAACCAAAGCATGTTTTATTAGCTAGCGTCAAAGCTTCAAAACTTGAACTTCCTGCCGCCAGGTGCACACCACACGGAGAGGATGCGCAAATATGAGTTCACGAAACCGCAATCGTTTTGTGGTCCTTGCGCTGATTTCGTTTCAGACCACGGGTCTTGCCCAGCGTCAGGAGACCGCATTTCCGAGAAAGGACGTCTTTGAAGAGCGGCCGGCCCTCGTCTTGTCGAACGAGACGCTGGAATTGACGGTGCTGGCCCAGGGCGGGTCTCTCGCACATCTGACACTGCGCGATGACCCGGAAAAGCTGAGTCCGCTTTGGAATCCCGTCCGGCTGGCGCGCGAGGCAGGGCGCAAACCCCCTACCGGATTTTCGATCGGGCATTTTGTCTGTGTAGACGGCTTCGGCCCAGTCTCGCCGGAAGAACGGGCGGCTGGAATGCCGGGCCACGGCGAAGCGCACACGCAACCATGGGAAACGCGCTCTTCCGAAAAGAACCGAAATATCGCAACTCTCACTCTCTCGACAAAACTCCCGCTGGTGCAGGAACTTTTCACACGCACACTTCGGCTCGTGAACGGCGAGAACGTCATCTATATCGAGAGCGAGCTGGAAAACCTGCTGTCTTTCGATCGGCCTGTCTGCTGGGCAGAACATGCCACTATCGGGTCTCCCTTTCTCGAGCCCGGGAAAACCGTGGTCGATATGTCAGCGCGACGTGGCAAGACCCGCGCGCACGAAAATCGACCGGGCTCACTACCTCACCGCCTGGCTTCGTTCCAGGACTTCACCTGGCCGTTGGCGCCGACGCTTGGCGGCGAGCAGGTTGATCTGCGCGCCGCGCCAGGCAACCCGAACTCGCTGGATCACACTGCGTGCCTGATGGACCCGGAGCGCAAACTCGTTTTCGTAACCGCTCTCCACACCGAGAAGCGACTGCTCCTGGGTTATCTTTTCAAACGGGAGGAGTATCCCTGGCTTCAAACCTGGGAACACTATCCTGCCGATCTTAAGATGGCGCGCGGACTCGAGTTCGGCACTCAACCCTTTGATGTGCCGCGGCGCGAAGTCATCCGGACCAACTCGATGTTCGATACCGCTACCTATCGCTGGTTACCTGCCAGGTCCAAAATCGGCTCGAGCTTTGTCCTGTTTTACACTCGAGTGCCCGAAGGGTTTGCGAAAGTCGATGACGTCAGGCTCGAAAGCCGAACCATAATTATCGAAGATCGCCGCGCCGGCAAACGGATCACGCTGCCGGCTTCCCTCGACTGGTAAGCAGTAGGCAGTAGAGGGCTGGGGTATTCCTGCGCGAGACCTTATATGGAAATCCTTCGACAAAGCCGTAGAAACCTGTGTACTCTATCGCAAACCATTTAAGGAGGACCATCGTGAAGCAACGCTTGATTCTTCTGTCTGGCTTGGCTGTGCTCCTGATCGGAGCGACCTTCGTGATTGCGCATCCCCACTTCAACAAGACGTTGACCGTCAAGTTGCCGTCCGGGGCCGAAGCAACCCTCACCTACAACACGATCCCTGCTAATGAAATGCACCCAGGCAAGGCTGCAGTGGGCTCATTCGTGACCCCTCGCCAGCCCCGGCTGAAGCTCTCGGCCGAAATCAAGGCTGGATCGGTCGTCGTTCCGGCCGGCGAATATGTCATTGGAGCCATCAAGAACGGGGACAAAGATTGGACACTGGGGCTCTACCCTGGAACCATTGCCAGAGGAGCCTCTCCCGAGATGGATAAGGTGATCAAGCTCGAGTCAGCGTTTTCCTCCGAGGGAAAAGCGGATCACATGCTGATCGACATCACTCCCGGTAAAGGGAAGTTCGAGGGTAAAGCGGTTCTTACCCTGCATTTCGGATCGATGTTTCTGGCGGGCGCGCTATCTTGATTCTGCCGCGCCAGGCCGGGTAATCAGAGCCTATTGGAGTGCGCGAGCTTCATGTGCGGACGGGCTATCAAGCCCGTCCGGCCCCCTAGTAGCACAAAAGCTTTCATTGGTCATTTCTCATTCGTCATCTGTCATTTGTCATTAGTCGGTGCTGCGGGCCGGGTTTGCGCTCGCAGACTACGCGGGCCTTGTTACAATCCCTTCGCCCCATGAATGACAAATGAAAAATAATGAAAAATGACTAATGACTAGGAAAAGAACTTTTTAAGGCTAAATCCTCCGGATCACGTTACTTGCGACGGCCTCATCAGACCCGCGCCACAGACCGAATTCTTCCACAGCTTCTGAGGCCGGGAAGAGCGTTCCTAAATCCTAAATCCTGGGACTCGCGATCTTCTTTGCCCGAGGCAGCTAATCCAGAAAAGAATCACTTCTTTTCCAATGACGCGGCCACTATCTCCTTGTCGTTACGAGCATAGATATGCCTGTTGGCATACGCCGGGTGCGACCAGTTGACGGAGCCCAGCTCGCGCCGGTTGCCCGGCGACGACGTCGGCTCGATCAGCCTGGTCCGGCTTATTTCTTGATACCCCTCCGGTGAAAGCTTCGCGATGATCAGGTCTCCACGATCGTTGTTGATGAAATAGCGGTTTTCGTTTCGCACAATGAAACCCGCGGCCCACCTGGCTTTCTCCTTGGTCACGTCCAGGCTCTCCCAGACGCGCTCGCCCGTGCGGGCGTTCAAGCAGCGGAACTGGCCGTAGCTGCAGATTCCGTATATAAAGTCGCCGTCAATCACCGGCGTCGTAAGCAAAGAGTGCAGGCCGTCGGTGGTGATTTCGCTACTGCTTTGCCCCTTCCAGAGGAGGGCGGCCTTCGGGGCGCGAGGATTGACCTCCATCATCAGCGCGCCATTATAGAACGATGACACCAGGAGCCGGGTACCGCTCAGAACCGGCGTCGCGACCGTGAGCCCCATCTGCACGCGAAAAGACTCCTCCCAGTTTATCTTCCCGGTCTCGGGATTCAGGGAACTCACCGCTTTGGGGTGCCAGATTATGAGCTGGCGCAGGCCACCGGAATCGATCAGGACCGGCGAACAATAACCTGGCTCCGAGTCCTCGGAAGACAGAGCTCGCCAGATTTCCTTTCCCGTGAGCTTGTCGAAGGCCATTACTTTCGCGTCGGGCGCTCCGCCTACGAGACAAATCAGCCGGTTGCCGTCAACCAGCGGCGCCCCGGTCATGCCCCAGGTCGGGACCTGCGTGCCGTAGTCCTTCACATAGTCTTTCTGCCATATCACGTCGCCGTTCTTGACGCTCAGGCAGAACAGCGCCCCTTTGGCGCCCTGGACGTAAACTCGGTCGGCGTCCACCGTGGGAGTGGCGCGGGGTCCCGTGGCGTAGGTCCTCGCCAGCCCGCTGTAGTCGGTCTCCCATTCGCGAGTCCAAAGAACCTGGCCAGTCTTCTCATCGAGACAGAGAACCCGCTCGATTCCCTTCACGCCCTGCGATGGAGAAAAATCGGTGACGAAGACTCGCCCGCCTGTGACGGCTGGTCCGGCGTATCCTGCCCGGATCGGCGTCCTCCATTTTATAGACAGCCCGTCCGCTGGGAAGACCTCGAGGATGCCCGACTCGAGCCACAGACCACGTCGCCCTGGTCCGCGCCATTCAGGCCAATCGTCTGAACCGGCCGTAGGAACGGCAGCAGATGCGAGACAGAGAAACACTAAAATAGTCAAATGATCGAGCACCCGGCGTAAGGAATTCACAGCACGATCTCCCATAAGAATTGACGATTGACGATTTACGATTGACGATTAAAATACATGGTCAATCGCCAAACTCCAATCGTAAATCGGAATGCCCCTCAGGTTTGAGTCTCAGCTCGCCAATGCTCCAACCGTCAATTGGTCAAATCGTCAATCGTCAATCGTCAATCGTCAATCGGAACCTCTGAGCACCTCACGCTCTGCTTCGAGCCAATCGTCAAGCTCATGACCAGCCTGCCCGCCGCGTTTCTGATAGAGCTCGTACGCTCGCGCCGCAATAACGGTCTGCAGGTCAGGGGATAGCCGGGCACGAGGACTCGCCTCAACCGCCCGGGCTTCGATGAGATCTTGGCGCGGACTCGTGTTCGACGGCACTGCAGGAACTGTCACGCGGTTTTTGTCAGCTTTTTTCCTCGTTGTGCTCCGGGTACCGGCCTTCTTCGATTGCGGTTGCATTTATTCACTCCTCTTATATTTGATTGCGATGAATGGTTAGCCTTCTCAACAACAGGGTAACATCGGTGACGTCGGAAGAAACCGCTACACTAAAATGCCTCGGGGGTCTTTCTTGGGGTTGCGGCGGCAATCAGGACACTCAAGATAGCGATTCTGTGGCGCGTTGTCCATCGGTTTTACCGCGCGAGCCGCACCGCCCGCCGGCAAGTTTTGCTTTTCGCGTTTTTGGGGTGAACGGTGTCCCTCTGGCTCCCTCCGACTGGAACGCGATCTTGGTTTCTTATATCATGTCGTCATGACGAAGAACTTCCGTTGTGTTGAGACCAAGCTCATTCACGCTGGTGAACCTGAACCTCGGATTCAAGGCGCAGTCAGCATGCCGGTGTTTCAAACGGCGATGTTCGAATACACCGGCGAGGCGGATTACAACGCCATCAGGTACATACGTCTCAACAATACGCCCAACCACCTCGTATTGCATAAGAAGCTGGCGGCGCTGGAAAACGGGGAAGCGGCGCTCGTGACGTCAAGCGGGATGGCTGCGATCTCCAGCACGCTTCTGACAATTCTATCCGCGGGAGACCATCTGCTCGCACAAGACTGTCTCTATGGCGGCACTCACGACTTCGTGACCAGGGACTTTCCCTCGTTCGGAATCTCTTGCAATTTCATTGCTGGTGAGGACCCCGATTCCTGGGAAAAGAAACTGCAGCCGAATACGCGGGCAATCTACGTAGAAACTCTAACCAATCCGCTGTTGAAGGTTGCCGACCTCGAGGCGATCGTTGCGTTTGCCAGAGCGCACAATCTGGTATCGATCATCGACAACACGTTTGCCAGCCCGATCAATTTTCGCCCGCCGGAATGGGGCTTCGATCTCTCGCTTCACAGTTGTACCAAGTATCTCAACGGCCATTCCGACATCGTCGCGGGCGCCGTCATTGGCCGCGCCGCCCTGGTGGAAAAGATCACTCACAAGTTAAATCATCTCGGAGGCTCGCTCGACCCTCATGCCGCCTTCCTGCTGCATCGCGGCATGAAAACGCTGGCAGTCCGAATGAAATATCAGAGCCAGACCGCAATTCAGATCGCGCAGTTTCTGGAAGCGCACCCGGCGGTCCAAAAGGTTAACTATCCCGGCCTTCCCAGCCACTCGGCGCACAGGCGTGCCCGCGATCTTTTCAACGGATTCAGCGCCGTGCTGAGCTTCGAGCTGAAGGGAGGAGTGGAAGCCGCGGAGCGTTTCATGCGCCGAACCACGCTGCCTGTCATCGCGCCCAGCCTGGGCGGCGTTGAAACGCTCATCACACGCCCTGCCACCACCTCGCACTCCGGGATGTCGCCCGAAGACCGGCTCAATGCTGGAATCAGTGACAGCCTGGTACGCGTTTCTGTGGGGATCGAGGCTCCGGAGGATCTTATCGAGGACTTTGACGGGGCCCTGCGAGGCGAGGAATCGCGCCGGCCAGGGCATGAGGTTCAGGCGCTGGGCGGAGAATCGAGTGGACGACGGAAGCTTTGAGAAAAAAATGCTCCTTATTTCCTTGCCGGACGCTAGCTGAGCTGCGTGCCTTGATCGGCGGCTAAGGGATTGTGAAAAAATCTGTTGCTCTGGAATCACTCAATTCTGTAATCTGCCTGATAACAAAGCCCGATATGGCAAGATACCGGAGATTTTTGAGGCCGACACTATGACGCAGTCGACGAGCGGAAATGGCGCTGGAACCACGCGATCATCAACGCCGACATTCTGTACCTGGGAAATACCGGACAAGGGTGTGAAGATCAACCTTCATCTCAGCACAGTCGAGTGGGTCGATTTTGAAATGAAGAAGGCACTTCGGTTCCCGACTCAGGGCGCGAAGGTTTCCGGCTTGCTGCTCGGGCGCACTGAGCCAGGCGCTTCACAGAACATCATCATTGAAGGGTTCACTTCGCTGCCAAGAGAGCAGGAACCTGCCCTGTCGTATCGGTTTTCCGCGTCGGACAAGCCCATTTTGAAAGTGCAGATAGATCAGTGGCAGCCGAGTCTAGGAAAAAACCTCTATGCGGTCGGGTACTACCGCAGCGATTGCAGTGGAGAATTCAGCCCGGACGAACGAGATGCTGCCGTGGGCAAAGAGTATTTTCCCGGTTCGACCAGCGTTTTCCTCCTGGTCAAGCCTTCGCTTACAGAGACCAGCAAAGGCGCGTTGTTTCTTTGTGAAAACGGTGAAGTAAAGCTCGACTCGAAGATCCTGTTTCCATTCAACAGGACGAGCCTCGCTGGAGACGAGCCATCTTCGCTCTGGGAGGAGAAGCCGCTCCTGGCGGAGGCATCTTCTCCGGACCATTCCTGGTCCGACATGTTTGATTCGGAGCCGCGTCCGTCCTTGCTCCTCGAGAAGAGCGGTCTTGCTCAATGGTTCCGCTGGCCCTTGTTGGTCGCCCTGGGACTGATTATTGCTGTGATCGCGGGAACCACCTATCACATCTTGCGGAGACCTGAGGGTCAGGCTGCGAGAGAGCTTGCATACAAGACGGACAGTCTGGCTCTAAAGGTCGAGATAGAAAGAAATCAAATTCGAATCGGCTGGGACAGGAACTCTCCTGTGATCGCAGTTGCCAAGCGAGGCTACGTTTCGATCCAGGATGGAATCAGCACCAAGAGTGTGGATCTGGATCCGCATCTGCTTCGTACCGGCAGCCTGGTGTATTCGACTTTTGCGGCCGACGTGACCGTTCGTCTCCAGATCGAAGCTGCCGACGGGATCGCAAGCGAGTCGATTCGGGCAGTGAGATCCGTTCATCCTGACGGAACCTTCTTGCCTCCGGCTTCTTCTGCAAGCAACGTTCCGGCCTCTCGCTCAGCGGCTTCGACTGAGGTCAGATCCCCGGGCGAACTTTCCTCGGCCATCGCCGACGCGAGCGACATAGCCAGGGAAGGAGCCAAGCCACGGACCCCGCCGCGCGCGGGTACGGGTGCCGATCCCTCAGGGTTGACGGTTCGTTCGAAAGGCCTGCCCTCGTTACCTCGTGGAGGGAAAGAGGGAGTGGGCTCCGCTTCGGAAGAGGCGCGGGCGCGAGTGCTTGCCAGAGCCGCGACCGAGGAAGGTCGCTACGTCGCTGCTCGGCCGGTTAACAGGGTGGAGCCGGAGCCATCTTTCACGTTGCACCCTTTCATTGTTCCCGAAGTCCAGATCAACGTCAGAGTCGTCATTGATCGGAGCGGAAGGGTTATTCGCGCCGAGTCGCTCTCGCGCGGAAATGCCCTGATGGACCATCTCTCGAAGATCGCAGTGCAGGCGGCTCGTCAATGGACCTTCTCGCCCGCACGGCACGACGGTCAAAATGTGCCAAGCGAATCCCTGCTGCAGTTCCAGTTCGTCAATAAGTCGTTGCGTAAAGCGAGTACTACCGAGTGACCCACCAGCAGCCCCGATTGCGCAGGCCGCTACCCGATCCTTCGCGTCTTCGCGGTTAGCGGGCCGGACGGAAAACCAGCTACCAGGACACAAAGACTCGAAAAAAGTGTCACAAAGACCCGAGGTCGAATTTCGGTGAAGACGATTTTCCCTGGGTTTCCCCCTGAAGGGCTGAAGTTCCTTCGCCAGTTGAAGCGGAACAACAACCGCGAATGGTTCCTCGAGCATAAGGAAATCTACGAACAGAAAGTAAAGATTCCCATGACCGGCCTGGTGCTGGCATTGGGAGGCGAGATGAGCAGGTTCGCCCCCGAGTTGAATGCCGATCCGAAACGAGCGATCTATCGGATCTACCGGGATATTCGATTCAGTCGCGACAAGACACCGTACAAGACCCACATCGCCGCCGTATTCGCAGACCGGGGAACTCCCAAGCACGCTGGAGGAGGCCTTTACTTTCACATAGCGCCGGACGAGGTTTTGATTGCCGGAGGAGCTTATATGCCGGGGTCGGCCGAACTCCGGGCGATTCGCCATCACATCGCAACCCACTCGGAGGATTTGCGCGAGATCATCAACGACCGGGAATTCAAGAAATTCTTCGGTGGGCTGGAAGGGGATCGGCTGTCCCGCCCGCCGAAAGGTTTTCCATCCGATCACCCGGCTGCTGATCTCCTCCGTTACAAGCAGTTTCTGGCTTATTCCACGAATCCGGCAGAACTGGCCGGGAGCTCGGATTTGCTACCCCTCATTGTGCGGGACTTCAGGGCGCTGATGCCATTGGTGCGCTTCCTGAACGCGCCCTTCTCAAAAGAGTCTGTCAGTTCCGGCGGGAGCCGGTGACAGAGGTCGTATTGAATATATGGTTATTTACCGGCGGAATAGGGCGCCGGCGTCGCTTGTGTCGGGAGATAGTTATGTCGATCAGCCGAAGAGAGTTCGTAGGAATGACAGGACTCGCCGCTGCTACGGCGCTGTCAGGAGACATGGAGGGCGCCGGGATTGGCCCGGTGAAAACCTATCGGGCTGCCGTGATCGGGCGCACCGGTCGGGGCAACTACGGGCACGGGCTCGATCTGGCTTTTCAGAAAATTCCCAACGTCACCGTGGTGGCAGTGGCCGACGAAGACGCGCCCGGGAGGCTTCGAACCGTTCAGCGCACGGGCGCCCTGCGCGCGTACGCCGACTGGCGTGAGATGTTGAGCAAAGAAAAACCGGATCTGGTTACCATCGGGCCGCGCTGGGTCGAGGATCGGCTGGAAATGGTGACAGCCGCAGCCCAGGCCGGCAGTCACATATACATGGAGAAACCGATGGCTCGCTCGCTGGAGGAGGCCGACGCCATCCTGACGGTAGCCTCGAGGCACGGCATTCAAATCGCCCTGGCCCACCAGGCCCGGGTTGCACCCGCGATCGTTTACCTGAAAGAGAAATTGGAGGGCGGCCTGATTGGAGAACTCCTGGAGATGCGTACCCGCGGCAAGGAGGACCATCGCGCCGGAGGGGAAGACTTGATGGTGCTCGGCACCCACTGCCTGTACCTGATGCGCTTCTTTGCCGGAGAGCCTCTATGGTGTTGCGCGCGCGTGACACAGGACGGGAAGGACATTAAAGTCGGAGACCGCCGCGCGGCGACCGAGCCGCTGGGTCCGGTCGCGGGAGACGCGATTCATGCCAGCTACGCCTTTGCCGGCGGAATCCAGGGATACTTTGCGTCGCAAAAAGTCCGCGACGGTGCCGGGGGACGCTTTGAAATCGCGCTGTACGGATCCAAGGGGATTGTCAGGGTCCATATCGATCAGAATCCGGCTATCTACGTTCTTGCTGATCCACTGTGGTCGCCCGGCAAATCAGGAACGGCATGGCGATCCCTCCCGGGATGTCCCGGCAACGAGGATCCATCGGGACTGACCGGCGCGGAGGCATCCAACAAACGCACCGTTGAGGACTTGATCCGAGCGATTGAAACCGGAAAGCCGTCGGTCGTGAGCGGATATGAAGGACGGGCTACGCTGGAGATGATCATGGCGGTCTACGTGTCGCATCTCCAGGGCGGGCGCGCTGCTTTCCCGTTGAAGGACAGACGGCATCCTTTGGGTGAGCTATGAAAATCACAGCCACTCTTTCAGTCTTTGCGGCCTTGTGTCTGTTCGGCAACAACCACAACCAGGGCGCGACGACACAAAGAGGAGATAAAGTTCCCGTGACAATGCCTTACAAACTGGTAAGCGATTGGCCGCAGTTGCCGGCCGGCTGGACTCTGGGCCAGGGATCGGGCATCGCGACCGATGGGCGAGATCGTGTTTATGCGCTGCATCGCGGACGGAATCCAGCCATGGTTCTTGATCCAAGGGGAAAACTACTCCATCACTGGGGCGACCGTATGTTCTGCTGGCCGCATGGAATCCGGGTCGACCCCGACGGCAATGTCTGGATTACAGATGGAGGAACGGGCTGGTGGCCGACACCAGACAGCATCCCGGGAAAAGGCCATGTCGTGCTGAAATTCAACGCCGAGGGGAAACTCCTCATGACTCTGGGCAAGCAGGGAGAGCCGGGAGAAGATCCCGAACATTTTAACGGGCCGTCCGACCTGGCCTTTACGCCTAACGGTGACTTCTATGTTACCGATGGCTACGGTAATTCGCGCGTCGTGAAGTTTTCCAGGAGCGGGAAATACATCCTGGCATGGGGCAAGAAGGGAAGCGCGGAAGGGGAGTTTAACTTGCCTCACGCGATTGCGATTGATTCCCGCGGGCTGGTCTACGTCGCGGATCGCGAAAACCTGCGGATACAGATCTTCGACGCCGCCGGCAAGTTCATCAACCAGTGGAAGCACGTGGGCCGGCCCATCGGCCTGGCACTGGGCAGCGACGGACACTTTTATGTCGCGGATGCCAATGGGCAGAAAATTCTGAGGGTAAGCGCCGAGGGCAAAATACTGGGTGAGTTTGGAACCAAAGGAAACGATCCTGGGCAGCTCGGCGGAGTGCATCATATTGCGGCCGGTCCTGCGGGCGCCTTATACCTGGCGGAGCTTTCGACCAACCGCTTCCAGAAGTTCGTGACCGGTCAACCAAAATGAACCGCACTCCAGGAAGCTAATTACCGGCGGAGGTACTGGAAGCGGCGATCTTCTCCAGCCGCTCCTGAATCTCCTTTTCCGCCAGCCAGCGCCCTCGCACCATCACGCCCGACCGCTTGGCGAAGTTGGCTACATTCTGCAAGGGGTTGGCCTCCAGCAGCACAAGATCGGCGCGTTTTCCAGCTTCGACGGTTCCGAACTTATCCTTGTCTTTAAAGTACTCGCCTACGTTTCTCGTTCCGGAGCGCAGGATCTCATAAGGAGTCATGCCCGCGTTGGCCATCGCCTGTAACTCCCGATGAATCGAGAATCCGGGAACGCTGAACTGCTGCGGCGAGTCGGTCCCCAGCAGGATACGGACGCCACGCTGACTCAGAACTTTCAGGAGCCGCTTCCGATTCGCGGCGACCTGCTCGACCTGGGCTCGGTTGAATTGAGGATTGCTCAGACGTTTCTTGTGAGCGTCGACCCAGCTCGTGACCTGTTGAGCAGGCATGTATTTCAATTCGGGCCAGCTGCTCAGATTCTCGAGCTTGGGAACCCCCAGAAGCGTCTCCCACAGGACCATGGTGGGAACTACCCACGCCCCCTTTCCCTTCGTCTTCTCGGCGACCTCGACCAGTTTTGCTTCGTCGACCAGGGCGCTCTCTCCGCCCAGGTACTCAATGTAACCGTCGAGGTGATCGATCGTTTCCTGTCCCATTTCCAGCGCGTGGAGCAATCCCACCTCAGCAGGAACGTGTCCGGCAAAACGAATCCCAACCTCGCGCGCGGTGCGCGCCATGGCATCAAACTCCTCCCGGGTCAAACCGGGGTGAACTTTCAGCACATCCCATCCCTCGGCTTTCTGCTCTCGAACTTTCTGTGCCGCCTGGGCCGGTGACTCAATCGAATTGCCGCTGAAACTGGGACCCGCCAAGTACAGGGTAGGCGCCAGAAGATCGCCGCGGTTGGCCCGTGCGCGCAGTTCGAGCTGGCCGGGCGCGCCCAGCATGCCGCGCACGGTGGTTACGCCGTTCGCGACATAGAGAAAGAGCACCGACTCCGTGAACTGTGGCGGCGAGGTCGGAGGCGGAATGTGACCATGCATCTCGGCCAGGCCGGGCATCAGGTACTTGCCGCGCCCATCGACTCGCACTGCGCCGTCAGGAGCCTTCACGCGCGTGGACGGACCGACCTCAGCAATTCGATCTCCGCGGACAATCACGGTCTGGTTGTGCAGGATTTGTTCGGACTGCATCGGAAGAACGCTGACGTCGACGAACGCAACGGGCGGAGCTTGAGATTTAGCGGGGGCTGTTTGCGCATGGATGAAACAGGACGTGGCGGTCACGAGTAAAACAAACATGCTCATGAAAGCTCTCATAAGCTACCTCCTAAAAAACAACCTCAAAGATACCAAGAAACCATAGCAAGCACCGTTTCTTAGTGGCAAGATCCTTGGTGTTTCTTCGTGTCTTTGTGTCGTCGTGGTTTTGTTAAAAAAAAGCACGCAGGCGCCGCGAAGCTTGTTGATTCGGTCCGCGGGCTTCCCTTACACTCACGCGATGTCCACACATCAAGCGCCTCCCCAGTCGCCGGCACACGACCGTTACCTTCCCAGCTGGCAGATCGACACTCTGCCCGCTCCGCTTCCGTACAGTTTCAGAAATCTCCTGAAGATCATCGGGCCCGGCGCGATTTTGCTGGCCGCCGCGATCGGGAGCGGCGAGTGGCTGCTGGGTCCGGCTGCGGTCATAAAGTACGGGCCGGGGCTGCTGGTCATGGTCAGCGTATCGATTCTGCTCCAGGTCATCATCAACACGGAGGCAGTCCGGTACACGCTCTACACGGGCGAGCCCATTTTCACCGGATTCATGCGCACCACGCCGGGACCGAAGCTCTGGGGACCGGTTTACTTCCTGTTCGCAGTCCTTCACCAGGGTTGGCCGGGGTGGGCGGCAACCTCGGCTGCGGCCCTGTTCGCCGGAATCTACGGCGCGCTCCCGGAAGCCGCCGACGCCGGCACGGTGAGGTGGCTGGGTTATTTCAGCTTTGCCGCGGCGGTTCTGCTGCTGCTCTTTGGACGCAGCGTCCAGCGCACGTTGGAGCTGGTCTCCTGGTTCATGCTCGCCTTCACATTCTCTTTCCTGATCCTCACGAATCTGCTGGTCGTGCCGTCGGAGCAGTGGTGGCTTACGTTTAAAGGCTTCTTTGGCTTCGGCGAGTTTTTCTTGCCGCCCGATTGGTTCTTGCTCGCGGCGCTGATCCCGTATTCCGGCAACGGCGGGGTAGGTAACCTGGTGATCTCGAATTGGGCGCGAGACAAGGGTTTTGGAATGGGCTCGCGCGTCGGCGCCATTGCCAGTGCCGTGGGCGGGACCAAGATCAAGTTGTCGTCCGTCGGGAAGGTGTTTCCCGTCAACGAAGGGACCTTGAAACAGTGGCGCACCTGGTGGCATTACGTGCTTACTGACCAGTGCGCGCTCTGGGCCGGAGGCTGTTTTGTCGGGATGTTTCTGACCTGCAACCTTACGGCCGGGACTACGCCGCGCGGGACTGATCTGCAAGGGCTGGGAGTCGGCGCTTACCAGGCTCACTACCTGGCGCAGAAGTACGGGCCGTTTCTGTGGCACCTGACCCTGCTCAACGGATTCTGGATTCTCTTCAAGACCCAACTCGCCGTCATGGACAGCATGTGCCGGCTTACGACCGACGTCCTGTGGACTGCGAGCCCGGCCGTGCGGCGGCTCGCGCGCGATTCGGTCAGCAGGATTTACTATACGCTGCTTGGCTCCTTCGCCGTGTGGGGTTGTATCGCGCTGCAGCTGGCGCAGCCGCTGACCCTGATAAAGCTGGGAGCGGTCAATGCAGGTTTCATCTCGGCCTTCTCCGCATCGCACTTGCTGATCGTAAACCGGCGCTTGCTGCCTGAACCACTGCGCCCGCCGAGGTGGCGGCAGGTGGGCCTTCTGCTCTGCACGCTGTTCTACGGCTTCTTCATTGTGCAGTGGCTTTTCCGGCTTTAGCGTTTCTTCGAGTCTTCGTGGTTGGTTTTTATCCGCCGTCCTAAGCCGGGATTTCAATCACGATTTTTCCAACCCCGTCTGCGTAAGAGGCCAGGCTTTCGAAAGCCGCAGGTGTCTTCTCCAGCGGAAGCCGGTGGGTAACAAAACTATCCCGGATTCGGCCCGTCTTGAGCAGCTCGATTGCAGCTTGAGCATTGTGGTTCGACCGCTTGATGGTTTGCAGGTTCAATTCCTTGGCCATCGCGGTATGAAGGTCGATGGGCAGCTCGGCTTCGCCCGGTATGCCGATGAGCGCAATTTGCCCTCCCGGTCGTGCTATTGCAATTCCCGCGTTGATGGTTTCAACCGCGCCGGCGGCGTCCAGGACGATGTCAACGCCTCGAGCGCGCGTCATGTCCTGCACGGCATCGCGCAGGGATTCCGAGGCCATGTTGATTGCTATATCGGCTCCGACCTCCTGCGCCAGTCGCAGCCGGTGGGGGACTCTGTCCGCGACAAAAACCGTTGATGCCCCGGCTGTACGCGCCACGGCGGCGCACAGCAGGCCGATCGGCCCCGCTCCCAGGACGGCGACTGTGTCTCCGACGCGTATCTCAACCAGCTCGAGTACGTGGAGGATGACGGCCAGCGGCTCGGCCAGAGTGGTCTGGGCGAAACTCAAGCTGTCAGGAATGGGTAAGGCATTGTGGGCCGGCAGCAAGGCGTATTCGAGGAAAAAGCCCGGGTTGGGTGGTGAGCTCATGAAGACCACCCGCAGGCAATTGTTGGGATGGCCGCTGAGGCAAAACTCGCAACGCTGGCACGTTATCGCGGGTTCGAGAGCCACGCGTTCGCCGACCTTCGGGTATGTGACACCAGGGCCGGCGGCCACTACCACGCCCGCCGGTTCGTGGCCGAGCACGTGAGGATATACGGCGGCGTGGCGGCCGATCCTTCCGTCCAGGTAATAATGCAGATCACTGCCACAGATCCCCACGGCTCGAACCTGGACCAGGACTTCTCCCGGCCCGGGCTCGGGCGGCTGCGCTACCTCGCATTCTTCAAGCTGTCGCGGAGCGACAAGCTGAATCGATCGCATAGTCATCACCTCAACCATCTAAGGCAAGGGCTGCGCCCTTGATATCCCGCCAAAAGCAGCGGGATAGAAGTCAGGAGTCATGGACGTTTTCTTGCCTCACCTCGGAGTCAGAGCCAAGCCAGATCGCCTTTGCATATGCATTCAGCAGGCGGCTGACTTCCTCCAGGAGATTCATCCTTCCTTCTTGAGGTCCGCCGTAACCTAGATCAGTGTGCCAGCCAACCAACTGCAAGGATTCCATGAACGCCTTTTACCAACACATTCTTGCTCCTGACTTCTGACTTCTGGCTTCTAATGTGAACAAATTTCTCATAAGCTCGGACATAACGGTCTAACCGCAGAGACGGGGTCAATTGATCACCAGCGGCACGCGCTGAAACAAATTGGTGTCGGAGACGCAGTCACGAACGTGAATCTGAACCGTATACGCTCCCTTCTTGAGAACCCGGAGCGGAACCGCCATCGCGACTGCCGCCGTATCTTTACTGTTCTTGGCCCAACTTTCAACCACATGAGGCTGCGATTCGAGGACCTTGGTTTTGCCCTGTATGAACAACAGATTGGTTTCAATATGCGGCTTCTTTGCCTGGCGGTCTTCCTGCGCCCCGTAGACCTGGAAGTAGACGTAGAGTGTCTGCCGGTTCAGAAAGACGTGGCCGATGCTCGGAACAATCTTCTTGTCATCGATCAGGAGCGGGTCGCGGGGCGCGCCGGGCAACCGAAAGCCCGCGCCCGGCCGTTGGTGGCTCACGCCCGCCGAATTCTCGTCCGGTTTGACCAGCCGGCTGCCGAGAACGATCGAACTCAGCTGCAGGGTCTTTCCATTGAGCGGCGGCACGGCCAGGCGCTGCTCGAAACTGCCGAGTTTCCCGGTTCGGTTGTCTCGAATCAGGAACTTCAAATCGTAATCGCCCGGGCGGAGCTGAAAGCCCGTGGTGTAGAGTATCTGGCCGGCGCGGATCTTTTCGGCGCTGCGCGCCGGCAAGCGGACGCGAACCAGATCGCGCGCAAGGCCGGCGACCTTTCCCTTGGGTTCGGCGAGGCGCGCCAGGAACTCGAATTGCGCCTCTCGTTGATTTCCTTTCTCGTCAAACTGGATTCCATCGCCGGCGAGCTGGATCGAGATTGGAACCAGGCTGTTGGTTCCGTCATCCTTGAAGTAATCAGCCTGGAGGATGAAAGGCAGATCGGAGAACGGCCGGTCCAGGCCAAGGGCCTCTTCCAGCTGCCGATCCCGCTCGGATTGGGTCATTCGGGTGAACTGTTTCGAAGCGAAGTAGCCGGGTCGATGCTGGAGCTTCAGACCCGGACGGTTGACCTCCACGCGAATCTTGCGGAACTTCCCGTCCTCTTTGGCATTTGAAGAGAAATAGCCAAGCATGTAATAAGCCTGGGTGTCGTTCAGTACCTTGTCAAAAACGGGAGCGAGATCATTCGTGTCCTGAAACGCCGTCCCTCCTGTGTCATGAGCCAGCGTGGTGAGTGTCTCCTGGGAATTGGAAAGGCTTGCCACCTGGCGCTCGCGGGCCGAGCCGGAGAACATCGCTCTGCCCGAGGGGGCCTTGCGGGAAGCGTCGCCGCCGGGAGGCAGGGCTACAAGCCCGCGGCTGTCGACGGTGTAGATCGAAATGTTCGACTGGTTGGCCGTATCAACCGTCGATCGGATCTGTGATTGGTTTTCGATCCCGGTCGTGCTGAAGCCGCTCGAGAAATAGATCAGCGATTTCCGCTCGGGATATTCCCGGTACGTCTTGGCCAGGTTGTCCAGAGCGGAAAGGCGGCGGTCGGTGTTGAAGATGTTGAACTGCACCTCATCCGGCACGAAGATCTCGTCGGATGATTCTGCATCGCCGAGTTCTTCCGCGGCAGCATCTCCGGCCTCGGTCGGATTGAGTTGCCGCAGGGTTTGAACCAGAACTTCGCGATCGTTGGTGAAATCTTGAATCAGCTGCAAAACGCTGCCGAAGGTAGCGACAGCCACCAGATCGTGAGGGGTGCCCTTCTTCGTGACGAATTCTTCCGCCGTCGTTACCGAACGGCTCAGATCCTCGGTCGTCAGTGACGATAGATCGAAGAAAAGGATTACCAGGCGCTTGTCCTTCAGCTCGTGCTTTTTTCGCTCAGGCTCGGGCACGGCGCTGAAATTGAGCGCGGGAGCCGCGGGCGCGGTCCCGGGGGCCGGATTCTCAGGCGCCACCGGGATGTCCTCCAGGGAAAAATTCACAATCTCCTGGAGGGCATTATCTTCATAAACTGCGAAATCTTCCTTCCGGAGATCTCTGACCAGGTCTCCTTTCTTGTCCCGAACCGTGACGTCAACCACGACCAGGTTCGATTGAATTCTGAAGGTGGGGCGTTGCGTTCTCTGCGGCGCTGTTTGCGCCCAGAGCGAACAGGTCAGGAGCAGCGCCACTCCGGCTGCGCGCACCCGCCTTGACCGCAAAGACGCCAAGCTGCTTGGAATCGCAAAGACCATATCAGTTTCAAAAATTCAGACGGAGATTGAAGTCCATCTGGCGCATGGAACGGGCTCCGGTTACGCGGCCGAAACTGAGCGCATTGATCACCGTTCCGACGCCGCTGAAACTGGGATGATTCAATACATTCGAGACCTGCCACCGGAATTCCAGCCGCCGGCCGTTGTCACCCAGGCGAAAATTCTTGCGCACCGCGAGGCTTAACAGGTTAGTCCCCGGGCCCGCGATGCTGTAGCGGGCTGCGTTTCCGAAGGTTCCGGGGGCCGGTATGGCAAACGCCAACGTATTGAAGTAGCGCGCCGTCGTGCGCTCGCCGCGCGGCAGACTGACAGCCATCCCGGTAGCATCCGGACGCTCGGAAGCATTCGATCCCGTTCCACTGTTATTGCTGACATTCCCGAGAATCCGCGGCATCAACGGGGTGCCGGTACTGAGCTGGTAGCTGCCGCTCAAGGTCCAACCCGATGTCACGGCGAGCACCAGCGGACTCGCTGCCGCAAGGAACCGCCTTTGCTGGCCGAAGGGAAGCTCGGCACTGAAATCCGATTGAAACCGGTGCCGCTGATCGAAGCTGCTGAGAGAGCGTTCAGCGCGGATGTTTCGTTCATCCTGCACCACCAGCAAGGTACTCCCGCCGATACCCGAGGCATTGTCGATGCTCTTCGCCAGCGTATAGGAGTTCTCCATTCGAAACCCCTGCGAAAACCGCCGATTCAGACGCGCCTGGAAGCCATGCAGGATCGAGTTTGCGCCCGAACTCTGGTAAACGAAATTGCCCGCGTTGCCGATAACGCGATTGTCTTCGGTGCTGATCGGCGATCCGCCGGCAGGCGCCCGATTGGGCGCGCGCAGAATATCAAGCCGCGTTCCCTTGGCCGCGTTATAGCCAAGGTCGAGGGTGTAGAGCTTCAGGAACTGGGTTTGGATGCTGAAGTTCCACTGCTGGACATATCCAATCCGGTAGTACGGATCTATGGCGTACGAATTGAGAATGGTCACATTCGGATCCACGGGAAAGCCGTTCTGCAAAGTCAGCGGAGCGGTCAAAGTGGTCAGAATGTTCTGGCCGATGGCGAATGGAGGTTGTCCGACCAGCTGGCTGTAGATGTAGGGGTAGACCGAAGGATTGTACGAGAGGCCATAGCCGGCGCGAAGAACCCATCTGGAACTTGCCTTGGGTTTCCAGGCAACGCCAATCCGGGGGCCCAGGTTGTTTTTATCCGCGAACAGCAGCGACCTGGGGAAGTCGCCGGTGTAAGGGCCGGCTTGATCGGGAAAGACCTGCGCTACCGCCGCGAACCCCGGCGCAACATCGAGAGTCACGATTTTGTCGTACTTCTCGTAGAACGGCTGGATGTACTCATACCGCAGGCCGAAGTTAATGGTGACGTTGGGACGCAGTCTCCAGTTGTCTTGCATGAAGAGACTGAAGTTCTGGTTGCGAAGGTAGTTGATGCTGCTGCCGAAACGCCTTGAAGTCGAGTAGGGAAACCCTAGCAGAAAATCAGCCACGTCGTAACCCGTTCCTGCCACCGGGCGTCCCTCCGGATCGAAGGAACTGGTGGCGAATCCCGTGAAGTCAAAGGTGCCGCGGGCATTCGGATCAACCTGGCTGTTCCGCTGGTTCCAGCTCAGCTCGCCTCCGGCCTGGACTGTGTGGATGCTGCCGATTCGGTTTAAACCGCCGCCGAGCGTGAGGGTCTGGTTGCGGGTCAGCGAGGGATTGCCGAGCTGGAGGTCGCCGTAGTTTGTGAAGTTGACCGTGGGAACGCCGTAATTGATCGGCTCACGGGAAACGCCCTGGATGCCGAGCTGGCCGGCAACGTCCTCCTTGAAGGCGAAAGAATTGACGCTGAGAGTGCGGACCCGGTTGAAAAGGATCCGGTAGTTCGCGATCAGCCTGGGCTGAAAGCGGTGCATGCCGCCGATGACGACATTCTGCGACCGCGTTTCGCGACTGCTGTCGAGCCCGGGAAAGATCTGACTGGTAATTCCATCACCCGAACGCGTCGAATAATTGACGAAGATATTGTCCCTGGTCGAGAGACGCGTATTGAGCCGGGCCGAGAAACTATCGGACGTGTTGACCAACCCGCGTTGCATCGTAAAATTCTGGACGGAACCCGGGAGGTTGGGCAAGGGAACAAATTCCAGCAATGAGACGGCGGCTGGATTCATGCGCGATTCGGGAATTCGGTTTTCCGGAAAAACCGTGGATGCACCGGACGCCGGATCGAAGAGGGTGACACTCCTCCCCGCCAGCACACCTGCGCGCAGGCTGGTCCGGGAAAAGTCTCCCGCGCGTTCCAGTTCGGTTGGGACGGTGGTCAGCACGTCGAAAGGGACGCGATTGCGGCTCCCCTCATAGCTGAAGAACCACATCCCGGGTTGCTGCGGGCCCCGGTTGCGCGCGGGTGCGCGTCCTCCCCAGGGAAGGGCCCCTCCTACGGACACGCCGAAATTGTTCTGAATCTGGAGAGGTTTGGTCACTTCATTCCCCGTGATCGAGTAGGGCCTCGCGTTGAAGACCGAATTTCGGTAGCTGGAGTAGATGCTTCCGTTCAATCTCGGCTGTCTCCGTCCCATGCCGCGCCCGCCCGGGAATCCGGGACGTCCTCCGCCGAATCCGCCGGCCTCTCCGAATCGACCGCCGCCACCTTCGCGGCCGCCGAACATCGGCCCTTCCGCACCCCCCAGGCCCATCCGCTCCCTCATCTCCATCATTCGCTCTCGGAATGCGGGGTCATTCCAGTCTCCGGAAGCCAGGCTGGCTGTCGAAGATCCGGAGATTACCAGAAGATCCGAGTTGTCCTCTCTCATCGAGACGACGGACTCATCTCCAGGGACAATGGGCGCGCCGTTCCCGATTCCCAGCCCGGCCAATCCGATTTCCGCGAAGGCCGCAGGAGGTTCCGCTGGACGCGTACGTTCCACGGCGACCGCCCGATTTCCCTGACTGGGCGGTCCCTGGGGTGCCTGCGCAGGCTGGAGACGACGCATGGTGACTGTCAAAGGGCTCGTCGTTTCGGCTACAGGCTCGACACCCTCACGGACAAACTTCTCGAAGCCGCGCATCTCCACCACGAGCTGGTAAGTGCCGGAAGGAAGATTCGGAAAGGAAAAGGTGCCGTCGATCTCAGCCAGCGTCTCGAGCGGAGGGCCTGGCGGGCTGGACGAGAGCCGGACCGTGGCAGCGGGTATGGGGGAATTTCTGGCGTCGACCACCTTCCCTTGGATGGTTCCTAGCCCCTGGGACCACGAAGTGGGTGCGAGAAGAATAATCGTCAGGAGGAGACTTGTCTGCGACATCGATCGTTTCCGGGTAACATGCGCTCGACCAGAATAACAGGCGAGACGCGAGGAAGACAGCGTCACCCAGTTTAATACGTTACTGGCCAGGAACCGTTACAGACCAAGAATAATGGAGGGGTCCTGGTGTTTCTTTGTGTCTTCGTGTCCTGGTGGTATTTGTTTCGCAGCCCTAACCACAAAGACACGAACAACTACTAGGAATCTTTTGTGGTATCCTCGGCGCATGCCGTTCATCAATTACGACCAGTTTGCCACGCTTGGGCTTGAAGCAACCCTGGTCTCGCTTCTTCTGCTTGCGCTGTTCCGCTTGAGGACGCGTTTCGGGCTTTCGTTGCTTTTTATCACGCTGGGCGCGTTTCAGCAGATGCAAATGACCCTGGCCCTTTCCTTCTACGTGGAACTGACCCCCGGCATACTGGTCAGTCCTGGTTCCGTCGTATTGTTTACTTCAAGTCTATTCGCTTTTCTACTGATCTACATTCGCGAGGATGCGTCGGAGGCGCGAAAGCTGATTTACGGGCTCGCCATCGCCAACCTTTCGCTCG
Organism: uncultured Acidobacteriota bacterium; assembly: GCA_963827655.1. Taxonomy (GTDB): domain Bacteria; phylum Acidobacteriota; class UBA6911; order UBA6911; family UBA6911; genus CAWHCF01. Next base: position 470,335 of record CAWHCF010000023.1, on the reverse strand, counting down.
AGGCGCTGTCCTACTTCTTCGCGCGGCAAATGAACATGCCGGGGCTGCACATTCTTTACAACTTTCCGCGCGAGCTCCTGGTTCACAATCCGCGGGTCCTCCTGGCGGGGACTGCAGCGCTGCTGGTCGACGGCATTGTGGTCATCATTCTCTACGAGTGGGTCAGCCGGCTGATCTCCCGATTCCTCTTCCTCAGGATCTATGTCTCAATGGGTCTGGCACTCGTGCTTGACACCTTGATTTTCGCCACCGGGAGTTTCTGGGGCCAGCCTGAATTTCTCTCGCTGTTTCTCTCGGGATTGGTCGGAAAAACTCTGATGTCTGTCTTCTACGCCGCCGTGCTTACGTTGTACCTGCGCTACTTCGAGAAGCCCGAATACCTTCAGCCCAGGCGTCATGCGCAAATCCAGGACATTTTCGAGATCCTGACCTATCGGCAGAAGTATGAAGCTCTGCGCCAGAGAGTGGTTCGCGATCCGTTGACCGGGCTCTACAACCGCGCTTTCTTTGAAGACGTCCTGGGTCGAGAGTTGAAGCACTCTTACGAACGCGGCCGACCGCTGGCTCTCATGCTGCTCGACGTCGATCACTTCAAGGAGTACAACGACACTTACGGCCATCCCGAGGGCGATCGCGTCCTTGCTTTCCTGGGAGCCAGCCTGCTCGGCAGCCTGCGAACGTCTGACATGGCCTGCCGGTATGGCGGAGAAGAATTAGCCCTGATACTCCCCGACTCGGACATTCGATTCGCCCAGCTCACGGCGGAGCGCATCCGGCGCAATCTCAGCGAACGCTGGGAGCAAGTCGATCCGCGCTTTCCCGGCACGTGTGTCACGGTGACGATCGGCGCCGCCTTTTTCCCCGAAGAGGCGTCTTCTGCGTCAGCGCTCGTTCGACTGGCGGACGAAAGACTCTACATGGGCAAGCGCGCCGGCCGGGACCGCATCGTGGTGGAAGACATCAGACTGGAAATACCGACGTAGCAAGACACAACCCACCCGCAATACGCAAGGGCGCGAGGAATTACTTTAGCATCTCGCGACGGAGTGAGAATTGTATGCGAAACTTGACGCTGTGCCGAATTCTAGGTTTGATTGCGCTGGCAGGTGCGTCCGTGACGCCGGTTTTCAGCCAGGGCGCGGACGGGCCTCAAACTGCAGCTCAATCCGGGGTGCCCGACTCTACTCTCCAGGAGAAGATTGCTCAACTCGAGCAGCAGGTGGCAGACGCCAGGAGCGCAGGCGACAACGCATGGGTGTTAACCTGTTCGGCACTGGTTCTGCTGATGACGGGCCCGGGTCTCGCGCTCTTTTATGGAGGGCTGGTCCGAAAGAAAAATGTTCTGGCAACCATGATGCAAAGCTTCGCGCTCATGGCGCTCATAACGGTGCTCTGGGCTTTGTTCGGCTATAGCCTTGCCTTCCATAGCGGTACCCGTTTCATAGGCGGACTGGGATACCTGTTCCTTCAGGGAGTGGGCGGCGCGCCCGATCCCGATTATGCCGCCACGCTGCCGCAGCAAACCTTCATGGTGTTCCAGTTGATGTTTGCCATCATCACTCCGGCTTTGATCACCGGCGCGTTCGCCGAGCGCATGAAGTTCAGCGCCATGGTTCTCTTCATGATCCTGTGGTCCATTCTGGTCTACAATCCACTGGCACACATGGTCTGGGGCAAGGGGGGGCTTCTGAATGCGGCGCTCGGCGGCCTGTTTCCGACGCTCGACTTCGCCGGAGGAACCGTGGTTCATATCAGCTCCGGAGTTTCCGCGCTGGTATGCGCTCTTTATCTTGGGAAACGACTCGGCTATCCGAAGGATCCGATGCCACCCCACAGCGTAGTCTTGAGTTTCACGGGAGCCTGCTTGCTCTGGGTGGGATGGTTCGGTTTCAATGCCGGCAGCGCCCTGGCCGCCGGCAGCCTCGCCACCAGCGCCTTCGTGGTAACTCATTTCGCCGCGGCGGCGGCAACGCTGGGGTGGGCCGGGGCCGAGTGGATTCGAAACGGCAGGCCGAGCGCCCTGGGCGCGATCTCCGGCTGCGTGGCCGGCCTGGTCGCCATCACGCCTGCATCGGGATTTGTCGGGCCGATGCCGGCGCTGATTATCGGCCTGGCGGCTGGAGTCCTGTGCTACTTCATGGTGTCCAAGGTGAAAGGCAGATATGGATACGATGACTCCCTGGATGCCTTCGGCATACACGGGGCCGGAGGAACCGTGGGCGCGCTGCTGACGGGAGTCTTCGCCTCCAGCGCGATAAACCCGATATTCAAAGACAGCTCGGGAAGCCCGCTGCCGGTAGGTATGCTGGATGGAAATGCTTTTCAGATTGTGAACCAATTCGTGGGTGTGGCCGTGGCGTGGGTGGTTGCCCTGCTGGGGAGCCTGGTGATCCTGAAAGTAGTTGACATGACCGTCGGCCTGCGTGTCTCTGAAGCTCAAGAGATTCAGGGTCTGGATCTCGCTCAGCACGGCGAAGAGGGATACAACATGTAGCAGAACATCGGGACGCTTATGAGAACCATGGCAAAGCTTGTGACGGTAATTCTGCTGGGCGGTCTGGCCGGATTCCCACTCGCGCTCTATCGCGGGCAAGGCAGCGCTCCTGCAAAGATCGAGTCCGCCGCCTGGGGAGCGATTGATCCTACGTGGTCGCCGGATGGGTCGCAGCTCGGCTTCACGCTCTTCGGAAGCATCTGGCGCGTCCCGGCCGGCGGCGGGACCGCGGAGCAGCTGACGACTTCCTCGGGTTATCACGGCCATCCCGCATGGTCCCCCGACGGTACGAAAATCGCCTACATAAGAGGGGACGCGCCGGCGGGCCGCATCCCGAATATCTCCGGCAAACTGGTCGTCTTCGATGTCACCGCCGGAACGGAGCGGGAACTATCGACTCCCCAGCCTGTCGCAGGAACGCCGACATGGTCTCCCGACGGGAACCGCATCGTGTGCGGGCTGCGGCTTCCGGGCGGCAGCCTGCTTCACGAAATCTCCGTGGCAGATGGTAAGGTGACCCAGATTCAGTTTCCACTGCCAGGTAACCCGGCCGGACCGTGGGTTGACGTGGCCTGGAATCCCAAGCAGAACGAGATCTTTTTCGCCGCCCAGCGCCTGGGTGCGCCCCAGATCTGGTCCATGCCCTCCAGCAATCCTCCGATCATGATTCAGATGCCGCTCACCCGCTATCGGCTGCAGGACATCGTGCAGCTCCAAAAGCTCGCCGCCGTTCCGTCCGGCTCGGACGTGGTTTATTCGGCCGTCGTCGTGAACGGCAAGGGAGATTTCGAGCTCTACCGGGTTCCACGCGCGGGCGGTTCGCCTGTGGCTATCACCAACACGTCACGCGATGAGTTCTCGCCCGCCGTTTCGCCCGACGGCAAACTCATAGCTCATGTATCCAACCATCTTGGCAACATCGACCTCTTTACCATGCCGATTGCGGGAGGGGACAAGAAGCACGTCGCGATCAATTCCTTGAAATTCCGCCAGCCTTCCGGCCAGGTGCGCGTCAGGACTCAAGACGCTCTCGGCAAACCCACGCCGGTCAGGCTTTACGTACGGGCTTCGGATGGCAAGGCTTACTCGTCTGCAGGCTCTTCAGTTTTTTACTATCCGCTTGAACCAGGCGGCCAGCGTGAAGGCTTCTTCGTCGCAAGCGGCGAAGAACGATTCTCGGTCCCTGCCGGTCGACTCCAGATCGTCGCGCAGAAGGGAATTGAGTATCGCATTGCCGAACAGAGCGTTGATATTGCTCCCGGAGCTACCGCAGAGGTGACCCTCACGATGGAGCGCTGGACCGACTGGAGTCAGCGCGGCTGGTACACCGGTGAGAATCACTTTCACGCCAACTACAACGGCAGCTATTATCAGCGCCCCGCAGACTCGCTTCGATGGCTTCAGGCCGAAGACCTCAACGTAGCCAACATGATTGTGGCCAACGCCGCGGGGGCTTTTATCCACGACAAGGAGTTTTTCCGAGGTTCGGTAGATCCCCTTTCGAACGAACGCTACATCCTGTATTGGGGCCAGGAATACCGCAACAGTGACCCCTTGGGCCATATGGCCTTTCTGAACATCAAAAAACAGGTTCCACCTTCATACACCAGCGTGATCGGAAGCGACTCGCCTTACGACTTTCCATTGAACACAATGGCAGCGCTCGAGGCGCGGCAGCAAGGCGGTCTGGTCAGCTATGTACATCCGCTGGGCGTAGGAGGAGACGTTTTCGACACCCTGCTGGGAGCCAAGGAGAGCCCGGTGACGGCGGCGCTCGGCGGCATGGATTCGATCGATATTCTGCCGTTCGGCAGAGCCGCAACCGAGCTCTGGTATCGGCTTCTCAACTGCGGTTTCAAGATTGCGCCGGGAGCCGGCACCGATGTGTTCACCAACTGGCGGGGCATCAATAGCATACCCGGCGGCGCTCGCCAGTATGTGGAGGTTGGGTCCGGCATGAACTGGAATCGCTGGATCGACCGCTACCGCGAAGGACGCAACTTCGTCACGACCGGGCCGCTGCTGACTTTCGACGTGAACGGGCAACCGCTCGGCTCCGAGATTCGCGTCCCGGCTGGACAGACTTATCGCGCGAAACTCACTACCGAAGTGACGTCGAGGACTCCCCTGCGCCTGGTAGAGTTCATCCAGAATGGGAATGTCATCGAAAGCCGGCAATCGGCGCAGACTTCGGTTCGCATGGAGAAGGAGGTGGCGGTAAGCAGCAGTTGCTGGTTTGCCGTCCGGGTCACGGGTGAGCCGGCGCGCGGCATCTTGCCCGGCATACCCCGGGCTCAGTCGGGCGCCATCTATGTTCATGTCGGCGGGCAGCCCACCCTGATCAAGGAAGACGTCGAATTGATGATCCGGTGGGTGGATCGCTTGTGGCTGTACTTGGAAGAGCGGAATAATCTCGGACCCGGCGACAATCGCGCGCGCGCGCGCAAGATGTTCGATCAGGCGCGCGAACACTACACGGCCAAGCTAGCCAAAGTGAATTGACGATTTACGATTGACGATTTGACGATTGGACGAGGTTAATGGGAACGCTGCGTTTCAATCGTTAATCTCCACTCGAGCTGAGGTTTACGTAACGCGAGCGTTCAATCAGTCAATCGTCAATCGTCAATCGTAAATCGTCAATCGAGAGGCGTGATTTTCTCTGGGCGATAGCGCTGGGCGCCTGGCGGACAGCGGGTTTTGCAATGCCCGGCTCGGAGAAACTGCAGTCTCCCAGCCCACCCCTCAGCAAACAAACGTTCACTTTCAAGCAGGTGCAAGACTGCAGTATTCAAGCGGACGTCTACCGTCCTCCGGTCGAGGGCGTGACACCGGTCTTGATCTGGATACATGGCGGCGCCCTGATCATGGGGCATCGTCAAAACATCAATCGCGCTCAACTGGATCGGTACCTCAACGCCGGTTATACGGTCGTCTCCATCGACTATAGACTGGCTCCGGAAACGAAGCTGAAAGAAATCCTCGATGACATCCAGGATGCCAATCGCTGGGTGCGGCAGCGCGGCCCCGACCTTTTTCGCATCGACCCGGATCGAGTCGCGGTGATAGGCCATTCCGCCGGCGGCTACCTGACCCTGGCCTCGGGATTCCTGTTTCGCCCGCGGCCCCGGGCCCTGGTTTCCTTCTATGGGTACGGCGACATTGCCGGCGCATGGTACAGCCGCCCCGATCCTTTTTACTCGAAGCAGCCCCAGGTTTCGAAGGAGGACGCCTACGGCGCCGTTGGCGGTCGAGTGATCTCAGGGACCGAAGGCCCAAACCAGCGCGGGCGTTTCTATCTCTATTGCCGGCAACAGGGGCTCTGGCCCAGGGAAGTCGCAGGACACGATCCGGATACTGAACCCAAAGCGTTCGATCGACTCTGTCCCGTTCGTAACGTGACCAAAGACTATCCGCCGACATTGCTTCTTCATGGAGACAAGGATACCGATGTGCCTTACGAGCAATCGGTGGTCATGGCGGAACAGCTCTCCCGTGCCGGGGTCGAACACGAATTGATTACCATCCGCGACGGAGGCCATGGCTTCGACAGGAAACTCGACGATCCTCCGGTTGCGCAAGCCTTCGATCGAGTGCTTGCCTTCTTGCAGCGCCACCTGAGCTAGAAACCACCGCGTCTTCGCTTCCTGGCGTTTCTTCGAGTCTTCGTGTCTCAGAGGTTGGTTTTTGTTGTAGAATCCTGACCCATGAAAGTAAAGGGGCCTGCAACGGTCGACGATCTTCTTCAGATGCCCAAGGACGGCTACAAGTATGAGCTGGTTGATGGAGAAATCGTTGCCAGTCCGGCTGGAATGTATCACTCGGAAGTGGCGGTAAACATCGCCGTACTTCTGAGTAACTTTGTAAGAAAGCACGCGGTCGGTAAAGTCTACGGTATGGATGTTGGGATTCATCTTCCTAGCGACAACGTTCGTTCGCCCGACGTGACATTCGTGCGCACAGAAAAGCTTCCAGGCGGGAAGTCTCCCGTGTCGTATGGCGAACTTGTCCCGGATCTTGTAGTCGAGGTGCTTTCGCCGAATGACAGGATGCGAGAAATGGCCGACAAGATCGGGGAGTACGTCGAGAATGGAGTTCCTCTGGTCTGGGTGGTGGACCCTGCTCAAGCAACGGTCACCGTATACCGCTCTCTCACCGACACTCAACGGCTCTCATCTGGCGATACCCTCAGCGGGGAGCCCGTCCTCCCGGGCTTTTCCTGTCGCGTTTCAGAGTTCTTCGAGTAGCACAGCCCCTATTTCTTGCCGTCTTCGTGTCTTCGTTCTGCGAGACAGATACCACGAGGACACAAAGACACGAAGAATCTTTTGCCAAACAGCGAGGAATCTATGCCGACAGTCAGGATTAGAGACGCTTCGGAGTATCCCGAAGCAACGCAGAAACTGTTCGAGCTGGCCAAGAGCTGGTTCAACTACGATTTCAAACAACCGCCGGCAATGAGTCGAGTGATGGCCTGGGACCCCGAGTTCGGCGCCCCGCATGGCCGGGCGATGAAGCGCGCCGCGGCCCCGGGCGAGTTCACTCGCGCGGAGAAGGAAATGATCGCCGCCGCCGTGAGCGGGATTAACGCCTGCGAGTATTGAGTGAAGGCTCACTCTGCAGCCGGGAAGCTGCAAGGAATCAATAAGGACGGCCCCTGGTACGAGGCCGCCTACGTGGTTGGCATCACGAACGCCTTGAACGTGGTTGCTGACAGCCTGGCCATTGCCGGCGCCCCTTTGATTGCGCCGGTTGAAGAAGGTAATGCTGACTCCAGGATCGATTCGCTCTATTCCGAGATTCGGTGCTTCTACGACCGGCCCGACGTGCCGGCCGTGTTTCGAATTCTGGCGCAGGATGCCGGTTACCTGGCCGATTTCTGGGCCGCGGTGCGCCGGGCTTTCACCGACAACCAGCTCTCGCGCCGCTTCAAGGAGGCCCTTGCCTTTGCGGCTTCCCTGACTACGCGTTCCGGTTTTGGCACGTCATTTCATCTTGCCGAGATGCGCCGCCTCGGGGTGGGTGAGTCAGGAATCCAGGAAGTGCTCGGTGTGACCCAGATGTTCTCGAGTTACACGAAAATCGCCGATATGCTTCAGCTCGAGCCGGACATGGGTGACATCGCGCCTGTTGACTCGAGTCCGGCGCCGGGCGGTAGTTCAAAAGCCTGACCGCCAGGTCACCGGGACGGAAGGGAATCCAGGGAGAATGGAACCGTTGAAGACAATACGGTGGGGAATCATAGGGTGCGGCGATGTAACTGAAGTCAAGAGCGGGCCTGCGCTTCAAAAGGCGCGGAACTCGAAACTGGTCGCCGTAATGCGCCGGAATGCGGAAAAGGCTAAAGACTACGCCTTGCGCCACGGTGTGCCCAAATGGTTCGACAATGCGGAAGACCTGATTCACGATCCCGAGGTCGATGCCGTCTATGTCGCCACTCCGCCCTCTTCACATATGGAGTACACGGTCCGGGCGGCGCGCGCTCGCAAGCCGGTTTACGTAGAAAAACCGATGGCCCGGACCTTCGAGGAGTGCCGGGCCATGATTGAGGCGTGCGCGACAGCCTCAGTGCCGTTGTTTGTCGCGTACTATCGAAGGACCTTACCGCGGTTTTTGAGGATCAAAGAGTTGCTCGAGGCGCGCGAAATCGGTGAGGTCCGCTTTGTGACCGTGACGCTCTATCAACGGCCCGACCAGGCGGACCTCGACCCCAAGAACCTACCCTGGCGCGTGACACCCGAAATCTCCGGCGGCGGGAAATTCGTGGATCTGGCCTCCCACATGCTCGATTTCCTGGCGTACGTTCTGGGCCCGATTGAGAAGGCCGGAGGAGTCGCTTCGAATCAAGGAAAACTCTATCCTGCCGAAGACATCGTCAGCGGAAATTTTCGCTTTGAATCCGGAGTCCAGGGGATCGGAGTCTGGTGTTTTACGGCTTTCAATCAAGTCGATGTCACCGAAATCGTGGGAGCGAAAGGGAAGATAACCTTCGCGACATTCGATTCCAGCCCTGTGGTCCTTACGACCGGTAACGGCCGTGAGGAATTCGCGATGGAAAACCCTCCACACATCCAGCAGCCTCTGATTCAAACCATAGTGGATGAGCTGAACGGAACAGGAAAGTGCCCGAGCACCGGCGTCACCGGCTCGCGAACAAGCTGGGTAATGGATCAGATGTTGAAGAGAATCGACTGACAGCTGAAATGCGTTTGAGTGCGCAAGCCGAAATTACCTACGAGCGCCCTGAAAGCGCGACGGAACCAACCGGGGCAAGCGAAGCGCTGCCCCGGTTTACACGTAAAGAGACGCGCCCCGGAGGGGCGCTGGACGCTGCCCTCTCAATGCTCCTGCGCCCTTCAGGACGCGTCGGACTTTTTCTGCACGGCCCGGGGTTAGCGTTGGCGCGCCTCGGGACAATTTCCATCGCCCCTGGGGCGAATGCCAGCTTGGCCAAATGCAAGGCGGTAGCAGGCGACCGCGCTCCAAGGTACCTCTGCCATGACTGTTGCTGTCGAAATCGACGCCGTCCGCGTCCAGTTCGGGAGATACCGGGCTATCCGGGAGATCAGTTTCTCCGTCCCTCGGGGACAGTTCACCGCTATCGTTGGTCCCACGGGTTGTGGCAAATCGTCCCTGCTTAACGTCGTGGCCGGGCTGTTGTCGCCGGCTGCAGGTAAAGTCGAGACTCTGGGCAGCCCCGTGACCGGGGTCAATCGTCAGGCTGGTTACATGTTCCAGCAAGATGCGCTGCTCCCGTGGAAGACGGTTCTCGGGAATGTGCAGTTGGGCCCCCTTCTCCGGGGAATGCCCCGCTCGCGGTCGCTCGAAGAGGCGCGCATCTGGATCGAGCGGGTGGGCTTGGCCGGATTTGAGCATCGCTACCCTCATCAACTCTCAGGAGGCCAGCGCAAGCGTGGGGCGATGGCTCAGGTGCTGATCAACCGGCCTCCACTGTTGCTCATGGACGAGCCCTTTTCCGCCCTCGACGTGCAGACGCGCGCCCTGATGGAAAACGAACTGCTCGGTCTCTGGCAGGAGTTGGAAGCCACCGTGCTGTTCGTGACTCACGACCTCGAGGAGGCGATCGCGCTCGCGGACCGGATTATTCTGTTCACCGCCGGTCCCGAAGCCACATTGAAGGGTGACTATGTCGTCGATCTGCCGCGTCCCCGCAACGTAATCGAAGCTCGATTCACCCCCGGCTTCGCCGGGATCCACGAGCGACTCTGGCTGGATTTAAGAGCGGAGGTGATTGCGAGCTATGAACGCTCACGGAAAGCCGGATAGGCGGCTCCTTGTTCTGACAATACAGGTCGCCATATTTGCTGTCGTTATTACCGGCTGGGAAGCGGGCGCTCGCGAAGGTTTGATCGACACATTTTTCTTCTCACGTCCCTCGGAGTTTCTCTTGCGAGTGTGGCAATGGCTGGCCGACCCGCGCGGCACGTTTCTTGGCGGAAGGACCATCTACCAGCACATCGCCGTCACGCTGGAGGAGATGGCGGCAAGCTTTATCTTGGGCGCCTTTTTTGGAATAGCTGCAGGCTTCCTTCTCGGACGCTCGAACTTCTGGGCGCGAGTTTTCAGTCCCTATATCCAGATTCTGAACGCTCTGCCCCGGCTTGTCCTGGCGCCGATTTTCGTCCTCGTCCTCGGGATAGACCAGAGCTCCAAAATTGCGCTTGGATTCTCGCTGGTCTTTTTCATCGTTTTCTTTAGTGCGTATCAAGGGGTGCGCGAGGTCGATCGAAACCTTCTCAACAATGCGCGCATGTTGGGCGCAAGCGAAGCTCAGTTGGCGCGCCATGTCCTGTTTCCCTCCGCCCTGACCTGGATCCTCTCGAGCCTGCATGCTTCAGTCGGCTTTGCTCTGGTGGGAGCTGTGGTTGGGGAATACCTGGCGGCTGCAAAGGGTCTGGGATGGGTCATCGGCCAGGCGCAGGGTAATTTCGACTCAGCCGGCGTGTATGCCGGAATGGTTATACTGTGCGCGGTCGTTCTTGTGGTCGAGTCCGGCGTCACCTGGCTGGAGCGCCGTTTGGTCCGCTGGAAGCCGTCGGCGGCAGGCGAACTCCTGGCCCCATGATTGACGATTGACGATTGACGATTGACGATTGACGATTGAATTGCAGTTGTCAATCGTCAATCGTAAATCGTCAATCGCATGGGTCCGACCTTGTCAAAATCTTGCATTGCCGTGGCTGCGCTGGCGTCTTTACTGGCTTTCGCCTGCGGGGACGCGTCTCGCCCTCAAGACACCTCCGGCACTCTGGAAAAATCCCTGGTCAAGATCGGAGTGGGTGGACAGTCACAATTCATTTACCTTCCGCTCACTCTCGCCCACCAGCTTGGATACTTCAAGGAACTCGGTCTCACGGTTGAGATCTTCGATCTGAAGGGGGGGTCGGAAGCGCTAGCCGCGCTGGCAGGAGGATCGGTGGACGTGGTCACAGGATTCTACGAACACACGATCCGGACTCAGGTCAGGGGAAAACTCCTGAAAATGTTCATCCTGTTCGATCGCTATCCGGGAATGGTCCTGATGGTAGGGAAGAAGCATGTCGATCGGGTGCGATCGATCAGAGATCTTGCCGGCCGTCCTGTCGGCGTGACCGCTCCCGGCTCGTCCACCGACGCCATGGTGAAATATCTGCTCAAGCAGAACGGCCTGGATCCCCAGGCAATCCCGGTTGTCGCAGCCGGCACCACCACGATGATCGCCGCGATCGCGCAGGAGCGGGTTTGGGCGGGCGTGACGGTCGATCCCATCGCATTCAAGATGGAAAACGACGGGATCGCTGTCCCCCTCTATGACACGAGAACGGCCGAAGGATCGAGGCAAGTATTCGGCGGCATCTGGCCGGCCGGCGGGTTTTACAGCAGCGACGAGTTCATAAAGCAGAATCCCCATACCGTACTGGCCCTCGCGAAAGCCGGCATCAAAACCCTGAGATACATTCATTCGCACTCTGCGGAAGAGATCGCCTTGCAGGTTCCCGAGTCGTTCCTGGCTGGGAGCAAGGAGCGGTACGTGGCCTCGTTAAAGGCGAACCTCGGCATGTTCAGCCAGGATGGATTGATGCCGCCGGAGGGCCCGCCCAACGTGCTGAAGACGCTTCAACTGGTCGACCCCAGGATCACTCCCGAGGTGGTCGACCTGGAGAAGACCTACGACAACTCGTTCGTCCGGAAAGCAAACTAACCCAAGCGTCTTGATGTTTCTTCGTGCCTTGGCGTCTTTGTGGTTAAGGCTGCGAAACAAACCACCACGACACAAAGACACGAAGAAACACTTCCTTGACTCTCTCGGTAGGAATTCCTACCATCATGGTATGAAAAGTGTGGTGTCTGAGAAAGGACAGGTCACGATTCCCAAGCGTCTGCGCGATCGGCTCGGGCTCCGTCCCGGTACCACCCTCGAATTTGAGGCGGAAGAGGGGAAGCTGATTGCGCGCAAGACTGAGGCGGGCGACGCGTTCCGAAAGTGGCGCGGCCGAGGACGCCTGCCCGGCGGTGTGAACGTCGATCGGTACCTCGACAAGATCCGTGATGCGGACCGCGATTGACTCAAGCGTGATTCTCGACGTTGTTGTCGGCGATCCGAAACGTGCGGACGCGTCGGAGATCGCGCTGCGTCGCGTCGCCTCCGAGGGCGCTCTCGTCGTCGGCGAGTGCGTGCTGGCTGAAATCAGGCCCGCGTTCTCGAACGACGACTTCGAGCAATTCCTCGATGACTGGAACATCGTGTTCGAGCCCTCCAGCCGCGAAAGTAGCTTGCTCGCGGGTGCGATGTTTCAGGTCTACCTCAGGCGCCGTCGCGCGGTCTCGCGCCGGGTTGTCGCTGATTTCCTGATCGGGGCTCACGCACTGGTCACCTGCGACCGGCTGCTTGCCCGCGACCGCGGCTATTACCGGGACTATTTTGCCGGGCTGCGTATAATAGAGCCTTGACGAGCACAATAACGGAGGGGCGGGCTTCCTTTGAAGCTGACATTCGAGGGCGGCACTGTTGCAGGATTCGCCGCCCGCTGAATTCACGGTGAGGGTCTCATGGACAAACGACTTTGCGCGACCTTGCTTCTCGTCCTCGTATTACCGCTGGTGAACGACTCTGCCGGGCGAGGCGCCCCGCAAGCCGGCGCAGCGCGCGCCCCGGCGGGGAAGGATCCGACCGCCAGGGCCGTCGCCGCTGCCCAGGCGTTTCTGGCTGCACTCGATGATGCGAAACGAGCAAAAGCCAGCGTCAGCCTCACCACTGAGTTCAAGACACGCTGGTCCAATCTCCCGACTGGCGTCACCATGCAGTCGGGCGCTACGGAACGCAGCGGCGTCAAGTTCGGCGATCTGACGCCTTCCCAGCAGGAAGCGGCGCTCGCGCTCGTCGCCGCGACATTGAGCCCAGGCGGCTACCGCAAGGTCATGAACATCGTGACTGCGGATGAGGTCCTGGAGACGGCGAGCGCGCCGAAACGGGCGGCGGGGAGCCGAATTCGTTTCGGGCGGGCGGAATACTACCTGGCTATTCTCGGCACACCATCCGTTACCGAGCCCTGGATGATTCAATTCGGCGGCCACCATCTGGCGATCAACGTCACGGTCGTGGGCAAGGACAACGTACTGACGCCGAGCCACACGGGCACGCAACCGGCCAAGTACACGCTCACCGGGGAGACGGTGCGCCCGCTCGGCGGCGAGAACGACAAGGCTTTCGCGCTCATCAATGCGCTGGATGCGCCGCAGCGGAAGCAGGCGATCCTCGAGTATCAAGTTGCCGACACGGTTCTGGGCCCCGGTCTGGACGGCAAGGTGATCCAGCCTGAAGGAATACGGGTCGCCGGATTCAGCGCCGGCCAGCAAGGGATGCTGCTCGATCTGGTCAGCGAGTGGGTCGGAATCCTCCATGAAGAGGCGTCTCGGGCCAAGATGGCCGAGATCAAGACCAATCTGAAGGACACCTATTTTGCCTGGAGCGGCCCGACGACAAACGGAAGCGGCGCCTATTTCCGCATCCAGGGACCCACCGTGATGATCGAGTACGCGCCCCAGGGACGCGGTACGGACACGGATCACATCCACACGTTCTATCGCGATCCGACGAACGACTACGGAGCGAGGCTGATCAAACCGTGAGCAAGACGCGCCGGGGAGCAAGCTGCTTGACCTGGATCGCGGCGTTCGTGGCATTGGTTTTTCCACGCGTTGCGGCGGGCCATCGTCTCGATGAATACCTGCAGGCCACGCGCATCTCGATAGCTCGAGACAGCGTGGCGCTCGGCATCGACCTGACGCCTGGTGTCGAAGTCGGGCCACTGATCGCCGCCCTGATGAACCGGGACCGCGACGGTCGGATCTCCGCGGCGGAGGGTCAGGCCTACGCAAACCAGCTCATGCGAGACATCGTTCTCGAATTGGACGGCCGGCGGCAACAGTTATCCTTGACCCGGAGCCAGTTTCCCTCGATCGAGGAGATGTGCGGCGGGACCGGCACGATTCGAATCGAGGCGCGCGCGAGCGTGCCGGCCGGCGTGCCCGGCCCGCATTCGCTCACGTACACCAACAACCATAGACCCGACGGAAGCGTGTATCTCGTGAACGCGCTCGTCCCGTCGAGCCGCGCGGTCGAGATCACCGGCCAGCATCGCGATAACCTCCAGCGCGGCATACGAGTGAGCTTCAACGTTACCTCCGCCTCGCCTGCGTCGGGGTTCTTGCCATGGCTGCTCATCGCGGGGATGGCGTTCCTGGCCTGGATCGTTACCCGGATGAGACATAGATACCGTCACATGGCCGCGGACACGCTAGCGAGCGAACGGAGATCGCATTCCTCTCAGTGTCACGCTGCCGAACAACTTAAGGCTGTGATTGGTGGCGGCCTCGCAGTAGAATCGACTCCATCAAAAAATGGGAAAGGAAAGTTCAAAAAGAGGGAGCGCTGTTCCAGCGCTGGTAAAATCCCGGGCCGTACACTGAGCATCTTGTTCTTGCGAGGGACTCCCCTGCTTGCGGACTGCCCGCTAGAATAGACACGCGGCAAGTGTTGGAGTGCGACCTCGCATAATCTGGTTGCGGCCTTTCCGGCCGCGCGTGAATTCGGAGGAGCCATGGTTAAGAATGCGTCCACCTTCTTGCAGGCAGCCCTGATTCTGACCTTGCTGCCGGAACTGGCCCGGGCTCAGCTTTCAGAGACTGCGGCCTGGACTGCCAACGCTTCGAACCAGTACCGCCTGGTACCGGGGATTACCTATCTGACCGCAAACAACTGGGAAGCCAAGCTCGATGTTTATGCGCCGCGCAACCCGGCGCAGCCCAGCCCGACTTTGATCTACATTCACGGAGGCGGCTGGGTAGGCGGCAGCAAGGAAGGGTCTGTGCTCAATCTCTTGCCCTATCTCGAAATGGGCTGGGCCGCCGTCAATGTCGAGTATCGGCTGGCTCGAGTCTCACAGGCGCCGGCCGCGGTTGAAGATTGTCTCTGCGCCCTGCGCTGGGTCATCCGTAACGCCAAAGAGTATAACTTCGATACCAGCAAGCTGGTCGTGACCGGCCACTCCGCCGGGGGCCATCTCTCGCTCACCACGGGAATGATTCCGGCCTCGGCAGGACTGGACCGCCAGTGCCCGGGAAACGAAGATCTCAAGGTGGCGGCCATCGTCAACTGGTACGGTATCACGGATGTCGGCGATCTGTTCGAGGGCGCCAACAGGCAGAGCTATGCCGTGACGTGGCTGGGAAGCATGCTCAACCGCAACGAAATAGCCGCCCGTGTTTCTCCACTGACATATGTGCGTTCTGGCTTACCTCCCATTCTGACGATCCATGGCGATGCGGATCCCACGGTCCCCTACACGCACGCCGTTCGGCTTCACGCGGCTTTGGAAAAGGCCGGCGTGCCCAATCAACTTGTGACTATTCCGGGTGGAAAACACGGCGGATTCTCTCGTCCCGAAACCCTGAAGATTTTCGCCACGATTCGCGAGTTCCTGGGCAGACACAACCTGGTAAAGGGCGAATCAAGCCAGTAGCGCTCGATTGCGGATTGGGGATTGCCGCAAGCTCCCTGGGTTCCTGGTGGCTTCGCGGTGACGGCCGGAAACAAATCCAACGCGAAAGCGCCAAGCCACTATGAAAGCCCTGGACGGAGTTCGGGTATTAGATCTGACCCGGATGTTGCCCGGACCCTACGCCACCATGATTCTGGCCGACCTGGGGGCTCGGGTGCTGAAAATCGAGGATCCTCAATCAGGCGACCCGACACGCTGGAGCCCGCGCCACCGCACAAATCAGAGCTCTACCTTTGACACCATCAATCGAGGGAAACAGAGCCTGGCGCTGAACTTGAAATCCGAAAAGGGGGTATCGATCTTCCGCCGGCTTCTGGAAAACGCCGATGTCGTTATCGAGGGATTTCGTCCTGGCGTCATGGATCGGCTGGGAATAGGTTACCAGGCGCTGCGATTGATCCAACCAGGAGTGATTTTTTGCTCAATCAGCGGGTACGGTCAGGACGGTCCGCTGCGCGACCGCGGTGGCCATGACGTGAACTATCTCGCGCTGGCGGGCGTCCTGGGATTGCAGACGGACTCGGCAGGGACCCCCGTTCTTTCGGGGATTCAGGTTGCGGATCTCGGGGGCGCTTTGTTTGCGGTGATCGGAATTCTTGCGGCGCTGGCGGCCCGCGACCGGACCGGAAAGGGACAATCAGTCGACGTATCAATGATGGATGTCGGGATGGCGCTCCTGCCGGTGGCCGCTTCGCGGCTATTCGCCGGTGATCCAGTGCCGCTGGGAGCCCGATTGCCGCTGTCCGGCGGTCTGGCCTGCTACAACATTTATGGAACCGCCGATGGCCGCCACTTGAGCATCGGGGCGTTGGAGTCCAAGTTTTGGGAACGTTTCTGCCGGGTGATCGGCCGGGAGGACTTCATCCCCAGGCAGTTCGAACAGGGCGAGGCTCAAGACACGATGACGGGCGCGATCCGGGATATCCTGAAGACCCGCACACAATCGGAATGGATCGATCGATTTCGCCAGACCGACGCTTGCGTCGAGCCGGTTCTGAGCCTGGAAGAGGCTTTTCGCACACCACAAGCCCGCCACCGGGAGATGATCGTCGAAGCCGAGCACTCTTCGCGGGGCAAAGCCTTCCAGGTCAACCTCCCCTTCAAGCTTTCCGCCACGCCGCCAGAGATTCGCGCTCCGGCGCCGCGCCTCGGTGAACACACGCGCCAGGTCCTCTCCTCGCACGGCTACCAGGGGACGGAGGTTGAAGAATTCGTTCGAAGCGGAGTTGTTGGCGTTTCGTAGCTTCCGGTCTCTGCGTGCCAAGGACGCAGAAAAACTCTTTCATTTCCCCGCGCCGCGCATCCCGCGATAGGGAACGTCGATGTTCATCTTGCCCGCCCAGGTGTCTGGAACCGGCAGCCCTGAAGTCCAGTGCACGGCATTGACAACCAGGCGCTGGAAGGCCTCGACCCGAAAATCTTCCGGATGGCCCAGCGTTGTGGTGAAGACGCGGCCGCCGGCCGCAGTTTTATAGGTCCACGCGACGGGATTCTCCACGGCATCCTTTTTCTCCGGATTAACGGACCTGCCCATTAGCAGCCGGGTGGCGCTGGCGGGGGGATAACTGGGCACTACATGATACAGCCACGAACGCACGTGGAACTCTTTGTCAACTCCCTTGAGTATCGGGTGCGATGCGGCTTCGGGAAGGATCGTGACGTCGGTGCTTGACTTGTGTCCATAATGCGTATGCCCACTCCCCCATCCGGGAGGCGAGCCCAGGACCTCGGCCCCGAAGGCATTCCACTTCTCGAGTTCGTGCCCCTTGGGATAGTTGAAGGCGTGCGTGGTCGTGCGGAAACCGATCACCGGCTTGCCGGAATCCACGTAAGCTCGAATGTGCGCGACTTGCTCTCTGGGGAGCTGGCGCCAGCGCAGGTAGAAGACAGCCAGATCAGCTCGGGCGAGCGCCTCCAGGCCGGGAATATCGCGCTCCGCGTTCTTGATCCGGAAAGGATTTCAGAACTGTGGTCTGGAATCCATATCGTTTTTTCAGTTCCTCGGCCAGAGCCGGTAGAGTGCTCTCCGAGCTATATTCATGGTCTCCGATGACGAAGACAATATGCGGCATCTTCCGGGTGTTCTGCTCAGGCAGCGCGAAGCAGAGCGCGGAAAAAGCAGCCGAAACTACAACCAGCAGTCGAGCCTTTGTCAAAGTTTGCATCTCGGTTTTCTCCGGAGCCATGCTTCCATGTCTCGACGAATATGTCGAGTACTTTGAGCGGTCGATATATTCACAAAGTCCTCGCCGGCGGCATTGGCGTCTCATGAGTCCTGATGATAGATTCGTGCTCGCCTACTGCCGTGAAAGCGCAGACAGCGACGGCGGAGGATGTACGATGTCAGGGCACAGTTCACCACGGGCGGATTGCAGGTACACGCTGGGATCCGAACCAGTATCTCAAGTTCTCGGACCAGCGGTTGCGCCCGGCCCTCGAGCTCCTCGGCCGGGTCCCGCTCGCGGATCCCGCCGTGATCTACGACATTGGGTGTGGCTCGGGGCATGTGACACGTCTCATTGCCGAGCGCTGGCCTTCCGCGACGGTCTACGGGCTCGACAATTCGCGGGAGATGCTCGCGCAAGCCGAGGCGGAGCCCGGCAGGATCCGCTGGATCGAGGCCGACATCCGTCACTGGCAGCCCGATGAACCTCCCGATCTTCTCTACTCAAACGCTGTGCTTCATTGGGTAGAAGGGCACTCCACACTCTTTCCACGACTGGTCGCGTTCTTGCGCGCCGGGGGTTGTCTGGCGGTGCAAATGCCGCTTAGCTGGGAAGGGCCTTCACACCGTCTCATGGGGGAGACCTTAGCCGATGGCGGTCCCGGCGGCAACGCGCTGGGCACCGCAGAACTCCGCGAGGCGGTGGCCCGAAAATGGGTGGAGGATCCGAAGGTGTATTACGAGCTGCTGGCAGGTTGTACCAGGAGCCTCGATATCTGGGAAACCGAGTACTTGCAGGTCCTGGAAGGCAAGGACCCGGTACTCGAATGGGTGAAGGGGACGGGGCTTCGCCCGATCCTCAACGGGCTCGACGACCATGAGCGAGAGCTCTTTCTTGTGGAATACGCCCGGCGCCTGCGCGCCGCCTACCCCGTCAGGGGTGACGGACGCACACTCTACCCGTTTCGCCGTCTGTTCATTGTCGCGATGGTCTGATTCCTGGTGGTTCTTCGCGTCTTGGTGGTATTTGTTGAGATTTTTCTCCACCAAACCCTTCCGCTCGTAGTAACCTCCTAATCTTGAAACCAGCAAACAGGGAGTGTTCGAAATGAATCATTACTACTATTCCAACCCCCGTTTCAGACTTGGGGCTGTCACCCTGTGGGTCTTACTCGCCGCCTTCCCCCTTTGGGCGGATTCGACCGTCGACGTCCAGTGCGTCGACCAGGGTGGAAGTCCCGTGGCCGGCGCTCAAGTCTTTGTGCAACACCTTAACACCGGAAAGGCGCGCGAAAAAAAGTCCGACGGCAAGGGAAAAGCCAACTTCAACAAGCTCGAGGATGGCGTCTACCGGGTGGTGGCGCGCAAAGAGGGCTTCGAACCCGCACTCCACGAATTCATTCCTCTCAAAGGCTCCGCCCAGCAGTCGGCCACGGTCCAGTTCAAGCCGGGTGATGTCAAGAAGCAGCTTTATTTTGAATCCGAAGCGCTGCACCAGAAATCCATCGACCTGCTGACCCAGGGCACAACGTCGCTTCAGGCCGGCAAATTCGCCGAAGCCGAGAAACAGCTCCGCGACTCGCTCGAGATCAATCCGTCAAACCCGGACACTACCCGCAATCTCGCCATCGCCTATCTTCAGCAGCAGAAGTGGCAGGAGGGCGAGCAGGCTCTCAAGCGGACGGCTGAGCTAGCCGGCGCCCTGGCCGAAATACCGCAGACAGGCGGCGCCACGGGGCCAAATCCTTACCAGGAGATCCGCCAGCAGGTCGAAGCCCTGGCGGCGAAGATTCCGCACCTGAAGGTTCGCGGCGAGGGGGACAAGGCCCTGGCCGAGAAGCGCTTCGAGGATGCCATCGTAAAATACAAAGAGGCGCTTCAGTCGGACAAGGACGCGGATCTTTACCACAACATGGCGATCGCTCTGGCCAACACCAAAAAGTACGACGAAGCCATCGAAGCCGCCGATCAGGCCCTCAAGCTCAAGCCGCAGGAGAAGATTTATCAGGATCTAAAGAAGCAGATCGCCGACTACAAACAGAACGAGGGTCTGATGAAAGCCCAGGGCGTCCTGGAGCAAGGCAACAAAATGTTCGAATCGGGGGACTTCGCGGGCGCGCTGAAGCAGTACGAGGAAATCCTGCCGACGATTCCCGAGAAGAATCAGCCCGCCATCTGGTTCCAGATTGGCGCGAACCCAGGCCAAGCTCAAGCAGCCCGACAAGGCCATCCAGGCCTTCAAGCGGGCCATGGAGTTGGCGCCTGAGAACGCCGACTACCGGAAGGCGCTGGCTCAGTATTACCTGGACGAAAAACGGTACGAGGAAGCACTCGAGCTGTACTGCGGATCCGAAAGGCACCGGGTCGCAATCCCCCGAACAGGCGCTCTTCGCCCTGGGGGAGAAGCTCTCGAACCAGGGGAACTCCCAGGTGGCGCAGGTCGCCTTCGAGAAGGTGCTTAAGCTCAACCCGCAGAACGCCGAGGCTTACTACCAGCTCGGCATGATCCACTACTACGACAAGAAGAACGACAAACGCGCCACGGAGTTGCTTACCAAGTACCTGGAGATCGGAAAGCAGAAGGACCACCTCGAAAATACCCGCTCGGTGCTCGTGGTGCTGAAGAAGCGTATGTCAAAACCGAAGTAGCCCCCGCGCTGCCCTGAGGGGCCGAGGCGAAGCCTGGCTTCGCCAAACAAAAATGACGAGCTCAGCATGACCAAGGGCCGATCATGTACGTATCCCGGATGGATGTATTCCTGAATCGCTGGTTCAGGACCTACGAGGAGGCGCGGGCTTCGCTGGACTCCGAAGGCGGGTATCTTCTGCCCTACGCGAGCCAATTTTTCGTAACGGTGGACGGGGCGATTCGAGAGTTGGGGCTCGACCCCCAGGATCCGGATTGGGCGCGCATCGGTTGGGACTGGGTGCGGCCGGCTGATTTTGAAGCCTGGGAGCGACTCAAGGAAAAACGAGAACTGGCGATCTGAGTTCTTCGTGTTTTTTCGTGTCTTGGCGTCTTAGTGGTATTTGTTCTGTAGCGCTAACCGCGAAGACGCGAAGAAACATTGTCTATTTTCTGGCTGCGCGCGCCTTCTGAAGGAGGCTTTCTTCTTCCTGATGGAGACGAGCCTTTTCAGCAGCCAACTTCTGGTTGAGTTTCTCGATTTCCTCAAAAGAACGCTGGGCTACTGCCTTCTTCATCTCGTCCTGGTGCCTGATCTCGATCTCGGCGACTTTCGCGCGGAAGCGGTTTCGTATTTCGGCGATCTCGACCTTTTGCTCGTCAGTGAGTGATGCGGCATAAGAATCGCCGCTCGCCTTGAGTTTCTCCATGGCGATCTCGAACGCGCTCTTCGGTTCGTCTTCTTCCGGCAAGTTGTCCTCCTTCCAAGTCAACGCCGCGCCGCGGTATCTGAGACGCGCGTCATGGAAATACTTCCGACCAGAAGGTCGAGGGCGGCGGCGACTCCTCCCTTCCTGAACGGGACTTCGGCGAGAGCCAGCCCCAGCTCGATACCCGAAAGCGTCCCCGCCAGCATCAGATCATTAAAGTCGCCGAGATGTCCGATGCGGAACACTTTCCCTTTCAGTTTGCCCAGGCCATTGCCGAGCGACAGATTGAATCGATCGAGAATCAGCTCGCGCAGCTCGTCGGCATCGTGCCCGGAAGGCATCAAAACGGCCGTCAGCGAGTTGCTGTACTCGTCGGGATTCGCGCACAGTATTTCCAGGCCCCACGCGCGCACCGCGCGGCGCGCTGCCTCGCCGAGCCGGGCATGGCGGGAAAACACATTCTCCAGTCCTTCTTCCCGCAGCATCTGCAACGACTCGCGCAAGCCGAAAATCAGATTGGTCGCCGGAGTATATGGAAAGAACCCGGCTTTGTTGGCCGCCAGCATCGGCTCCCAATCCCAGTAGGCTTTCGGCAGCCGAGCAGATTTGGATTGAACCAGGGCTTTCTGGCTGATGGCGTTGAAGCCCAGGCCCGGGGGGAGCATCAGCCCTTTTTGCGAGCCTGCAATAGTCACGTCGACGCCCCACTCGTCGTGCCGGTAGTCGATCGACGCCAGCGAGGAGATAGTGTCGACCAATAGCAACGTGGGGTGGCCGGCTCGGTCGATCGCATGGCGCAGATCGGCAACCCGGCTGGTGACGCCGGTCGAGGTCTCGTTGTGCACCACCATGACGGCCTTTATCTCATGCCGGTGATCCTCTGCCAGCCTGGCCTCGACCCGTGCGGGATCGACCCCACGCCTCCAGTCTCCTGGAACAAATTCGACCTCGACACCCAGCCGGACCGCCAGGTCTCGCCAGAGCGTGGCGAAATATCCGGTTTCGAACGACAACACCTTGTCGCCGGGCGACAGCGTGTTGACGAGCGCCGCCTCCCACGCTCCGGTTCCGGAAGCCGGGTAAATGACAATCGGGGCGGAAGTCTTGAAAACCGGCTTCAGCCCATCCTGAATCTCCAGCGTCAAGCGGGCGAACTCGGGTCCCCGATGATCGATGGTCGGTCGGCTCAACGCGCGCAACACGCGCTCGGGCACATTGGTCGGTCCCGGGATCTGGAGGAAATGGCGGCCACTCTTGAATGACATCACACCTCCGTTCGTGCGAGTCTCTGTCCGGAGTATACATCGAATTCCCGATCTTTGGGTCTTGGCGTCTCAGGACGCGGCGACACCGGCGGAGTCGAGAACCTTGCGAAAGGCCGATGAAGTCAGCCTCCGGGCCAGAGTGGTCCGGGGCGACCAGCAAAACTGCTCGCCATCGTTCATCGGACCGGCCGGCAATTCCCCCCGGAACACGTGAATAGTGATATGCCGGAAAGTGATCGAATGGCGCACGACTGGACAAGCCTCCAGGTGAAGCGGGCCGCGCAGAATCGTCCTTGCCAGAAGCCTGGCCACTCGTTCGGGAATGTCGTCAGCGCGCAGCGCCCGTGTAGGCAGTCCCCACTCACCCGGAATGTAGGCGGCATCGCGGTGGCGCGCCAGCAGGACGCTCCCGTCCCGCGCCAGGACCAGCATCATCAGACGGATCGCCTCGCGAGCCCGGGTTGAGCGCAGGGGTGGGATCAGGGTTTGAATTCCGCGGCGGCGAGCTTCGCATAATGCTTGAACGGGACAAATCAGGCAGCGCGGCAGCGAAGGAATGCAAACCAGCGCGCCCAATTCCATGAGGGCCTGATTGAAATCGGAGGCTCGCCCAGGCGCGATCCAACGCTTCGCCTGATCCCAGAAGAAGCTGTCGAGCGGCCGGCTCTCGATCCCGTGAAGCCGGCTCATGACGCGCCGCACGTTGCCATCGACGACGGGCTGGGGCCGGTTGAAGGCAATGCTAGCAATCGCCCCTGCAGTGTATCGTCCCACGCCGGGCAACTTCAGAATGTCTTCGAGCTTTCGAGGGAATTCGCCGTCATGCTGTCCCACAATTACTCGCGCGGCCCGCTGCAGATTTCTGGCCCGGCTGTAATATCCGAGACCCGCCCAGGAGGCCAGCACGTCCTGCTCCGGCGCTTCGGCCAGTGTCCTGATATCGGGGAACCGTCGCAGGAACCGTTCATAATAGGGAAGAACCGTTTGGACCTGGGTTTGCTGCAGCATGGTCTCGGAAATCCAGACGCGATAGGGCGAGGGATGGCTGCGCCACGGGAGCTCGCGCCGATGCCGCTCGTACCAGTCCAGGAGCAGGTCCTGGAGCTTCCGAATTCTCTCCCTGGGCCAGGCTTCTGTTTTCATGCACGTCCGCCAGATTCAGCGCGCCCGGAAGGCGGCAAAAATGATCAAAAAGCCTGGCCGCGCTGAGCTGTCAGAAGATTTCACAGTCGTGTAATACGAAGACGCCAAGTCACCATTTGAGCCATTTGCGCGGCGTGACTTCGACCAGGGCGGTGTACTGCCGCTCCGAAGAAATCGACCATTCGTACTTGTCGCGGAAAGCATCGACGACCGGTTCGGGCCAGGGTCGTTCCAGAAACCGTCCCTCGCCTTCACAAATGATCGGATGGCTGCCGTCCTCGAGCGCCAGGGCAACGTTTTGGTTGCCAGCGAGATTGCGCCCCTTCACGCTCTGAGGTTCGATGCAGACATAGATCCGGTCATCGACGCAGGCAAACCAGACCGGGACGATGTGCGGCCGGCCGTCGCGACGCACGGTTGCTATCCAGATATTGCGCTCCTTGCTTAGCCGTTCTTTCACGCCCGCCGTCGTTGTCTTCGACATCGGGTCCGATTATACCTTTGTGTCTTCGCGGCAAAGGTCTGATAAAATCATCCCCACGATGATCTCGAGACCGATCAAACACGCTTTAACGCTCCTGATCTTTCCAGTCCTGGCCGGCGGGGCAATGCAGCGGCCGGCCGGCGAGGGAAAGATCGACTTCCAGCGCGAAATCGAGCCCATACTCCGGACGTCTTGTTATTCATGCCACGGGCCCGAGAAGCAGGGGGCGGGTTTGCGTCTGGACGACCGGGCCGCCGCATTGAAGGGAGGGCTCTCCGGCCCCGTAATCGTTCCCGGCAAGGCCGAACAGAGCACGCTCTACCGCCGCGTTGCCGGTCTCGACCAGGGCGCTCGAATGCCGCTCGAAGGTGACGGGCTCTCGACTCAACAGATCGAGCGCATAAGGACCTGGATCCACCAGGGCGCTTCGTGGCCCGAGGGGCCTGGCTCGCAGGCAAGCCAGTCGAAAGAAACCGCAAAGCACTGGGCCTATGTTCCGCCCAGTCGGCCGGATCTCCCGGTGGTGCGCAAGGCCGGCTGGGTGCGAAACCCGATCGACAATTTTGTTCTGGCGCGCCTCGAGCGCGAAGGCCTCGCCCCTCAGCCGGAGGCCTCGAAAGAGACCCTGATCCGCCGCCTCAGCCTGGACCTCATCGGCCTACCTCCCGCGCCGGCGGAAATCGATAACTTTCTCGCCGACACAGACGCTGATGCATACGGGAAGCTCGTCGACCGGCTGCTTGCGTCGCCTCGCTATGGTGAGCGCTGGGCGCGTCCCTGGCTCGACCTGGCGCGTTATGCCGACACGAACGGGTACGAAAAGGACGACCGGCGCAAGATCTGGCTCTATCGCGACTGGGTCGTTGACGCGCTCAATCGCGACCTTCCCTACGATCAGTTCACGATCGAGCAGATCGCCGGCGATCTTCTTCCGAACGCGACCGATGATCAGAAGATCGCGACCGGCTTTCACCGCAACACCATGATTAACGAGGAGGGGGGTGTCGATCCCGAGGAGTTTCGTGTTGCCGCCGTTGTCGACCGGGTCGACACGACCGCAACGGTCTGGCTCGGCACCACGCTCGGCTGCGCTCAGTGCCACAACCACAAATTCGACCCCTTCTCGCAGGAGGAGTTTTACCGCTTCTTCGCTTTCTTCAACAACTCCGAAGAGGATGTCAATACGCTCCCGGGCAGCGAGCGCGGAAGCCGCGGCCCGAATTTCACCATCCCGGCATCGAGGCGTTTCGCGCCTCACCGCAAGCAGGTCGAGGAGCAGATCCTTCAGCTTGAAGAGCGCCTCGACCAGGAGAGTCCCGAGCTCGACGCCGCACAGGCCGCGTGGGAGCGTGAAGGCGCCGAGTCTCTGGTCTCCTGGCGCGTCCTTCAGCCGTCGCGGGCCGTCTCAGTCGCCGGCGCTGCCCTCGAGCCACTCGAGGATCAGTCAATAATGGCGCAGGGAAAGATTCCGGCGCAGGACAGCTATGTGGTGACGACCGAGACCGATCAGACCGGAATCACGGCGGTTCGTCTCGAGGCGCTGATGCACCCGGGCTTGCCCAACGGCGGGTTCAGCCGCAGTCCGAACGGAAACTTCATTCTTACAGGTTTCGAGGTTGAGATCGCGCCTGCGGGCGCTCGAGAGCGTAGCCAGGCGGTCCGGTTCGTTGACGCGTTTGCGCAGCACGGCACGAATGTGAAGAACGCCCTCGACGGAGATCCCGCGAGAGGCTGGTCGGTGCGAGTAGACCGCATGCGCGCGCTCGAAGATACACAGGCGGTCTTCGCCGCCGAGAACCCGTTTGGCTTCGCCGGGGGAACGCGCATTACGGTGCGGCTGAAGCACGAGTCAGCATTAGCCGCGCAATCGATCGGTCGCTTTCGTCTGTCGATTACGACCGAGAAGGGCGCCGGCAAGAGCGTCAGGATTCCGGTCCGTATCCAGTCCATCCTGGCGATTCCGGCAACGGAGCGTTCTGGACGGCAGCTGGAGCAACTCCGAGCACATTACCGTTCAATCGCCCCAAAGCTCGAATCGCTGCGCGATGCTCTATCGAACGCCCGCTCTCTCTGGGCCGACCTGGCGCAGCCGGCGACGATGGTGATAAAGGAGTTGCCGGAGCCTCGCAAGACGTACGTGCATATTCGCGGGAGCTTCTTGTCGAAGGGAAAGCAGGTCACGCCGGGGGTTCCGTCCGTACTCCATCCTCTTCCGGAGGGTGCGTCTGCAGACCGTCTGACGCTGGCGCGCTGGCTGGTCGACCCGGTCAATCCCCTCACGGCGCGCGTCGCGGTCAATCGCATTTGGGCGCAGTATTTCGGCCGGGGCATCGTCGAGACCGAGGAGGACTTTGGCAGCCAGGGACAACTTCCGAGTCATCCGGAGTTGCTGGACTGGCTGGCGACCGAGTTCGTCCAGCAGAAGTGGAGCCGGAAGGCGCTGCACCGGTTGATCGTGACCTCGGCGGCCTACCGTCAAAGCTCGCGTGTGACCGACGACCTTCTTCAGCGCGACCCGGCAAACCGACTGTTTGCCCGCGGGTCGCGGCTGCGGCTGGAAGCCGAGATGATCCGGGATAACGCCCTGGCCATCGCCGGGCTTCTGAGCTCGAAGATGTTTGGGCCCAGCGTGTTTCCCCCTCAGCCCGCGGGGATCTGGAATCTGGTCTACAACGACGATAAGTGGATCGAGAGCGCCGGCGAAGACCGTTACCGCCGCGGAATTTATACCTTCTGGCGCCGAACGGCTCCTCACCCCTCTTTCATGACCTTCGACGCCCCGAGCCGGGAGCTGATATGCACGCGCCGCACGGCAACCAATACGCCGCTTCAGGCTCTCACGACGCTCAATGATCCGGTTTTCTTCGACGCCGCGCGCGGCCTGGCCCGGCGCATCCTGATCGAGGCGCCTTCGGACCCGCTTGAGGGGATCCGCTACGGCTTCCGTCTGTGCACGGCACGCCGGCCTTCGACGGAGGAGAGCGATCGACTGCTGCGGCTGTTTGAAGAAGAACTCGGCAATTTCCAGCGAAATCCGAAGGCCGCCGAAGAACTGGCGACCGGAGGCGGCGTGGCGCGGCCGGATGGCTGCGATACCGGCCGGTTTGCCGCCTGGACCGTGCTGGCAAACGTTCTGTTGAACTTGAACGAGACTCTGACGAAAGGATAGTCGGGGAGTCGCCACTACATGAACGATAACCTCAAAGCGATTACGCGCAGACACTTTTTCGCGACCGGCGGTTTCGGCATCGGCGCCCTGGCGCTCTCGACGCTCTGGAACGAAAATCTTTACGCCGGCGACGCGTCCCGAACGGAACCGATGCGGCCTCGAGCGCCGCATTTCAAGCCCAAGGCCACGAACATAATCTTTCTTTTCATGGCGGGGGCGCCCTCACAGCTCGATCTGTTCGATCACAAACCGAAGCTGGTCGAGCTGAATGAGAAAAACATCCCGGAGGAGCTGATCCGCGGGGAGCGGTTTGCGTTTATCAAGGGTGTGCCGCAGCTGCTGGGCTCGCCTTACAAGTTCCAGAGCTGCGGGCAGTCGGGCGCCGTCATCTCGGAACTGCTGCCCAATCTCAGAGAGGTCGCTGACGAGATCGCGGTCGTGCGCTCGATGCATACCGACCAGTTCAATCACGCGCCCGCCCAGATCTTCATGAACACCGGCCACCAGCTCATCGGGCGACCCTCGATGGGCTCCTGGCTGACTTATGGGCTGGGCAGCGAGAGCAGCGAGTTTCCCGGATTCGTCGTGCTGGTCTCCGGTATCGGCCAGCCAGACGGAGGAAAATCGTGCTGGTCCAGCGGATTTCTCCCGAGTGTCTATCAGGGAGTCGAGTTCCGCTCCCAGGGCGATCCGGTGCTCTACGTAAGCAACCCGAAGGGCATGGATGATGCCCAGCGTCGGCGCTCGCTTGACGCGCTGCGCGACCTCAATCAGATTCAACTCCGGGAGGTGGGTGATCCCGAGATCGCGACCCGGATCGCTTCCTACGAAATGGCCTACCGGATGCAGGCGAGCGTTCCGGAGCTCACGGACATTTCCCGAGAGGACGCCGCCGTCCACGAAATGTATGGCACCGAGCCAGGGAAGGTTTCGTTCGCCAACAATTGCCTGCTCGCGCGGCGGCTGGTTGAGCGCGGTGTGCGCTTCGTGCAGCTTTACCACCGGGGGTGGGACAGCCACGGGACCAGCCCGTCTGACGACATCGTCACATCGCTTCCGCAGCGCTGCCGCGAGACCGACCGCGCCGCCGCCGCGCTGATCCGCGATCTTCGCCAGCGCGGGCTGCTCGAGTCGACGCTGGTGGTATGGGGCGGCGAGTTCGGGCGCACTCCAATGAATGAGAAGAGGAATAACTCGCGCTTCCTGGGCCGCGACCATCACCCGCGCGCCTTCACGATGTGGCTGGCAGGCGCCGGAGTCCAGAAAGGGATCACGATAGGCGCGACCGACGAGTTGGGCTACAACGTGGTCGAGGACGGCGTGCACGTGCACGACCTGCACGCCACGATCCTCAACCTGATGGGCCTCGACCACACGAAGCTTACTTACCGGTTTCAGGGTCGCGATTTCCGCCTGACCGACGTCAGCGGAACGCTGGTGAAGAAGCTCCTGGCGTAGACCCTGGGTGTCTTAGGCGCTTAGCGAAACGTTCAAACCAACATGTTGTCGTTCATAAGGGCCATTCGTTCGGGGCGAAGTCCCCGAACGAACCTTCGTGTCTTCGTGTCCTAGTGGTATTTGTTTCGCACCCAAGAAAGCAGGAAGCACCGACCAGTGACACGAGGTCGCTCTCAGTGCGAGAGCCTTGCCAGGATGAAACTGAACAGGAAATTCCCTCCTTCGAAGTTCGTCTCTGCGCCGAACTCCCAGACGTAGCGTACATTCACCAGTCCGACCAGAGGACCCCTGGCAAACACCGGCATGGCTACTTCCGGGCCGAGGCCGTAAGCGCGGTTCTAACCGGGTCTTCCCCGATTGATATCCTGCGGATTTCGTTGAGTGAGGTTGGTTTTCGGCGACTCGTTGAATTCCTTGAAACCCCGGTGCCTTTGCGTTAAAAACACCGGCAACATGAAAGAAACAATTGATCAGTACAAAGCGCGTATCCTCGCTTCACTGAAGGCAAGGACGCGCTTGCAACGCAGCTCGCGACGCCCCAAGGCTTGCCCGGCTGACCCACGCGACTCTCTCGTGCGCAGCTGGCGAAAAGTCCGGCGAGCCGGACATGTGGTCCATCGGCGAGATCCTGGCGCACCTTTCCGAAACCGAGATGGTGGTGGGCTGGCGCTTGCGCCAGGCTCTTACCAGGAGCGGCACTCCCGTTCACGCCTACGACCAGGACGATTGGGCTCTCGTCGGGCGATACGCGAAACGCGATCCGAGGAAGTCCCTGGCGCTCTTCACCGCCTTGCGCCAGTGCAACCTGACTCTGCTCAAGGGACTTTCCAGGGAACAGTGGGATTGCTACCACATGCACCAGGAGCGCGGCCGGGAAACCGTGGCCCACACGGTGCGCATGATCGCCGGCCATGACCTGAATCACTTGCTGCAAATCAAACGCATCCGCCGCGATGCCTTTAAGAAAAAGAAGCGTTGACGCGTCGTTGCTCATCGCTAGACACGGCTATTTTCCAGCTTGAAGGACTTCCCTTGCCTCGAGCGGTGAAACCTTGGCCAGCGCTTCGAAGTCGCGATTGTGGTGTAACACAACCAGGCTGTGCCTGATGGCAACGACGGCGATCAGGCAGTCGACTCCCGACCGGATGGTCAAGCCGACGTGGCGTGCTTGCCGATACAGATGAATGGCTTCAGTGAAGACTTCCGAACGTAACGGCGACTCAATAATGGGCAAGGCCCACATGGCTTCGCGGGCGATGCGAAATGCCCGCTCATCCCGAAATCCCTGAAGAACCTCCTGGATAATCGGCAGGCATGTGACAACTTCGCTGAGATCGGCGATCGAAGCGAACTCCAAACGGCTGGGTTTGCGGAAGGTCTCGATCCAGACCGAGGAATCAACGAGGAGCACGAACCGAGCCTCGTCGGGGATGCTTGCGAGGGCGATCGGATCTCATCTCGGACAGATCCCCCTCCCAGAGGCCAGAACCGGCGAGTTCCAGGATCTGGCGAGCTTTGATTCTCTTTACAAAATCCTCGAGTGCTCGCTCGACGGCGCGAGAGTAAGTCCGTTCGCCACTAAGGCGGGTCGCTTCCTCCAGCAATTGCTCATCAAGCACAAGATTTGTACGTTTCATGCGCACAGGATAGCAGGGCCCTTGAAGCAGTGTCAAACAGGGGATGACACATTGTCACTGTTTCGCGTCTTGCCGGTCAGTACCGGTCAGGATGCAGGGATGCGAGCGCGCGATCGTGGATCCTGGTCAGGGTCAGGAGCGCCGCCAAAGCGCCGGCCAGGCAGATCGCCATGTCCTTCTGGGTGTCCCAGACGTCACCCTGGGTTCCGAGGAAGGCCTCGGCTGCGCTTCCAGTTGCCGCTGCCACAGCCCATTCCAGCAACTCGTACAGTGCTGATATCGCGAGGCAGACGGCGACCACGATCGTCGTGAGCCATTGGCCTGCGCGCAGGGGAGAGGTGCGCAGCAGAATCTCTCGCGTTACCATGGCCGGGACGAACCCTTGGGCAAAGTGCCCGACCCGGTCATAGTGGTTGCGCGTCAGCCCGAAAGTGTCGCGTATCCAGTTGAACAGGGGGACCTCGGCGTAGGTGTAGTGACCGCCCACCATCAGGACGATGGCGTGAAGCGCGCAGAGGGTATAAACAAGCTGTGTGAATCTGAACTTCCGGTAAGTCGCCGCCAGCACGACGAAGCCGATGATTGCCGGCGCCACTTCGAGCAGCCAGGTGAAGTAATCACGCGGGCGCACGGCCGACCAGATGAAGACGATGGCGAGCGCGCCGGTCAGCAGCAGATTGACCCGGTCAGAATTGCCTTTGTTCTTTCCCACACAGGGCGGACGCGACGCCTTAACTGCAGCCGCTGGTGTCGCCGCAGTTGATGCACTTGTAGCAGGAACCGTTGCGCACCATGATGCTTCCGCATCTCGCGCACGTGGGCGCATCGTCCAGCGCGTACATCGACCTGAGATCATTCAAGGAGCGAGGCGTTGCGCTGCCATCGCTCTCGGGAGCGGAATCAGCATCCGGAACGTGGACGCCCGTGCGAGCCTGCTCATCGGGAGTCAGAAACTTCGAAGCCAGCCAGCGGAAGATGTAATCGACGATCGATTTCGCGTAAGGAACTTCCGCGTTACCGGTGTGTCCCGAAGGTTCAAAGCGGACGTGCGAGAACTTGTCGATCAGCACCTTGAGCGGAACGCCGTACTGCAGCGCGAGTGAAATGGCGGTCGCGAATGAATCCATCAGCCCTGAAATGGTGCTCCCTTCCTTCGCCATCACCAGGAAAATCTCGCCAGGCTGGCCGTCATCATACATCCCCACCGTTATGTAACCCTCATGACCCCCTATGCTGAATTTGTGAGTGATAGCCTTGCGCTCCGAAGGAAGCTTGCGGCGGACCGGTCGAAAGCCGGAAGGCGCGGCAGGACCGGGAGTTTCCTCGGCCTTGTCAACCATGGCAACGTTGAGCGGCTGGGTGCGCTTCGAATTATCGCGATAGATGGCGATAGCCTTGATCCCCATTTTCCAGGCCGCCTGGTAAGCTTCCATGATTTCCTCGACCGTGATGTTCTCAGGAACGTTCACGGTCTTGGAGATTGCCCCCGAGATAAACGGCTGGACCGCGCTCATCATTTTCACGTGACCCATATAATCGATTGATCGCGTGCCGCGCTGAGGCTTGAAGGCGCAATCAAACACCGGCAAATGCTCCGGCTTGATGGCGGGAGCGCCTTCAATGGTGCCATTCTCGTCCACATACTTCACGATCGCGCGCGTCTGGATTTCCGGATAGCCCAGCCTGGCCAGCGCAAGAGGAAGAGTATTGTTGACGATTTTCATCAGACCGCCCCCCACGAGCTTCTTGAACTTTACCAGCGCGAGGTCCGGCTCTATTCCGGTTGTGTCACAGTCCATCATGAACCCAATGGTCCCTGTGGGAGCCAGCACGGTCGCCTGAGCGTTCTTGAATCCGTGGACCCTTCCTTCCATGAGCGCCAGGTCCCAGCATTCCTGCGCGGCGTGCATCAAGTCTGTCGGGACATTCTTCGAATTGATGGCTTTAACCGCGTCGCGATGCATGCGGATCACTTCGAGAAACGGCTCGTGGTTTTTCTCGTAGCCGGGGAACGGGTGAAGTTTCGCCGCGATTCGCGCCGATTGAAGATAAGCTTGCCCCGTCATGACGGCGGTAATGGCGGCGGCAACGTCTCGCCCTGGATCGCTATCGTAGGCCAGCCCGTTCGACATCAACAGCGCGCCCAGGTTCGCGTAACCCAGGCCCAGCGGACGGTAGTCGTGGCTGTTGCGCGCAATCCTTTCCGTCGGATAGCTTGCATTGTCAACGATGATCTCCTGGGCGGTTATGGTCACGTCCACAGCCTTACGGAAGCTGGTCACATCGAAGTCTCCGTGGTCGTCGGCGAATTTCATCAAATTCAGCGATGCCAGGTTGCAGGCGGAGTCGTCCAGAAACATGTACTCGGAGCACGGATTCGAAGCGTTGATCGGAGCCGTGCTCTTGCAGGTGTGCCAGCGATTGATCGTGGTGTCGTACTGCATCCCCGGATCACCGCAAACGTAAGTGGCGTCGGCGATCTTCCGCATCAGGTCCCGGGCCTTGTAGCGCTGGACCACTTCACCCGTGTTTCGCTCTCGGGTTTCCCACCAACCATCTTCTTCGACAGCCTTCATGAAGGAATCGGTGACCCGAACGCTGTTGTTTGCGTTCTGGAAAAAGATGCTGGAGTAAGCCTCTCCATCGACCGCGCTGTCATAGCCCGCCTCAATCAGCGTCCAGGCTTTCTTCTCTTCCCTGGCCTTGCACTCAATGAATTCGACGATGTCCGGGTGGTCGGTATTCAGGATCACCATCTTTGCTGCGCGTCGGGTCTTGCCGCCGCTCTTGATCACTCCGGCAAACGCGTCGAATCCCTTCATGAAACTGACCGGTCCCGAGGCAATGCCGCCGCGCGATAGCCTCGCGCTGGAAGAGCGCAGAGGAGACAGATTTGTTCCAGTGCCGGATCCCCATTTGAAGAGCCGCCCCTCGGTCCGCGCCAGCTCCAGAATGGATTCCATCGTGTCGTCCACGGAGTTGATAAAACAGGCCGAGCACTGGGGCTTGGGCTCAATCCCGCAGTTGAACCACACGGGGGAGTTGAAAGACATGTATTGGTTGAGGAGCAGAAATGCGAGCTCGTCATGAAAGGTGCGCGCGTCGGCTTCCGAGGCGAAATAGTCCCCTTTCCGCCCCCATTCCGTCAGAGTGCGGGCGACGCGTCCTACCAATTGCCGTACACTCCTTTCACGCTGCGGGGTGCCGATCTGCCCGTGAAAATATTTCGAGACCACGATATTGGTCGCTGTCTGCGACCAGTTTTTGGGAATTTCTACCTCTTTCTGCTCGAACAGGATTTCCCCCTTCTCATTCGCGATCGAGGCGGTTCGGGTTTCCCATTCGATGTCATCGTAGGGCGATACTCCTTCGTGCGTAAAATGACGGGGGAACTGGATGCCTCCGGCCTTCTGACCAGTCGCTTCAGCGGAATAAACGGCCAGCTCGCCAACCTGGGTCGATAGTGGATTGGTACTGCTCATTACTCCTCCTCAAATCGCAATCACCAACAGTCCAATTTTGCCTTAAAGAGAGAAAAATGTCCTGCTCCTGCCACACAATGTTGGTTCCGGCAGGGCTTCTACGCTCCCCACATTTGTCTCTGAAAGACCTCCAAGAATTACGAACTTATTACACCCGGTGAAATTTCGTGTCAAGCAAAAATCCGCAATATCTTGGGCCCTTGCGGATCTCAGCCCCAACATATTGGGTAGAAATTGGGATGAATCCCTTTACCTGGCTCATTCTGCGAGGTTTGCTGGGGTGGGTAATCGGCGCCACCGCCAAAACCAGGATAATGTGCACGTCAACGCGGACGTAGATCGGTTGGGGCAGGTGGTCGAGGTCGGCCGTTGCGGCTGTTTGAGCCGGCTGAAGGAGCACTTTGTCTGCTCGATTTCCAGCGGAGGAAGGCTGACGCGACATTGGATAGTTCGCAAACGGCCTTCACGGATACTCCCTGCACGGCTGATGCGACTCTGACCCCAACACGTTTGACAACCGTGTCCGGCTCGTCCACAATTACCGCTCTTGAATCTGCATTTGAATTCCATATGTCGCGATATC
This sequence comes from uncultured Acidobacteriota bacterium, assembly GCA_963827655.1. Classification (GTDB taxonomy): domain Bacteria; phylum Acidobacteriota; class UBA6911; order UBA6911; family UBA6911; genus CAWHCF01. The sequence goes on along the minus strand of CAWHCF010000023.1, from coordinate 436,059 downwards.
TCGTCTTTGATATTGAAACCAGGGTCGACAAGGATCTGGTAAAACAGATTTACGATCCCGAAGACACGTTGACGCTCGATCAGGCGTATGACAAGGCGAGGGACCGCCTGCTTGAGCGCAGCGGACAGCGCAGCGACTTTTTCCCGATTCCTTTCCACATACCGATCTCGATCGCTACCCTGCAGGTGGATGAGAATTATCGTATCCGGGCGTTCGGTTGTCTGGGAGTCGACCGGTTCACGGAAAGTGACCTGGTCGTCCGCTTCTGGCAAATGTTCGAGAGTTCTCAAACTCTCGTCACTTTCAATGGGCGCGACTTCGATCTTCCGGTGCTGGAAACCCGAGCCATGAAATACGGGATAGCTTTACCGCGCTACTTCGCCAACCAGGAACTGCGCCAGACCTACCGCGGAAGTCGTTACCTCGATCTTTACCACTTCGACCTGTGCGACTTCCTTTCTAACTTTGGCGCCGTCTACCGTCGAGGATCGCTGAATATTCTGGCCAAACTGATAGGGCTGCCAGGAAAGTACACCATAGCCGGGGAGGACGTTGAGTACTTGTATCGGCAGGGTCGCTACAAGGAGATCAATCAGTATTGCATGACCGACGTGCTGCAAACATATCTCCTCTTCGCGCGGGTGCAGTTGCTGAGGGGAAAACTGGATGCCGCCGCATATCAGAAAGTGGTCGCCTGCGCCCGAGACGAAATAGCCAACCGAGCCAGCGCTGCCGGCCCGGAGAATTTTCTGACGGACTTCCTTCAGCGCTGGAAGCCCCAACCCTTGGTGATTGACGCTTTGTCGAGTTAACAGCCAACCCTGAGGTCCTCGTCATTCCTTAATCGTCAATCGAAAGTGAGCTTGCGATGGCCGAATTCAAGATCCGGCAAGCTGCGGTATTAGGCGCCGGTGTAATGGGAAGTAAGATCGCTGCGCACCTGGCAAATGCCGGAATTCCGTCATACCTCCTGGATGTCGCGCCTTCCGAGCTGACACCGGAAGAGCAAAGCAAGGGATTGACCCTGGATTCGCCGGCTGTGCGTAACCGCATCGTCCAGACCGGTTGGAAGAGCGCGCTCAACTCCAAACCAGCGGCGGTTTTCAGCCCGGAGGCGGCTTCGCTGGTCCGGACCGGGAACTTCACCGACAACCTGGGTTGGATCGGGAAGGCCGATTGGATTGTCGAGGCTGTTACGGAGAATCTCGAGGTCAAGCGCAAGTTGTTCGAGCAGGTTGAGTCTCATCGCCGGCCCGGCACGCCGGTCAGCTCGAACACCTCAGGCATACCGATTCATAGCATCGCGGAAGGATTTTCCGAAGACTTCCGGAAGCACTTTCTCGGCACTCATTTCTTCAACCCGCCGCGCTATCTCAAACTGCTGGAGATTATCCCGACACCTGCGACCGACCCGGCCCTCACTCATTTCCTGATGCGATTCGGGGAGGACCGGCTCGGCAAGGGGGTGGTCCTCTGCAAAGATACGCCGAACTTTATCGCGAATCGGATTGCCACGCACGGGATCTGCGTCCTCTTCAAGGCGATGGTGGACGAGGATTTGACCGTCGAGGAAGTCGATCTCCTTACCGGGCCCGTCGCTGGGCCGGCCCAAGAGCGCGACTTTCCGGACCTTTGACGTGGTGGGGGTCGACACTTTCGTATTCGTCATCCGAAACCTGCACGATTTACTTTCCGATCCGGCCGAACGTGAAATCTTCACGGTTCCGGCGTTCGTCCAGACCATGCTGCAAAACCGTTGGCTGGGCGACAAGACCGGCCAGGGCTTTTACAAGAAGGTCCGTTCGGCTCGCGGTACGGAAATTCAATACCTCGATTACCACTCCATGGAGTATCGTCCCGCACAGGGGCCACGGTTCCCTGCGCTGGACAAGATCAAAAAACTCCCTGCTCTGGAGAAGCGGCTTCGCAAGCTGGTCTTTGGTTCGGATAGGGCGGGAAAGTTTTTGTGGAGAGTCTTGAGTTCCTCCCTGAGCTACGCCGCGTCCAAGATTCCTGAAATTTCGGATGACATCGTGAGCGTGGATCGAGCCATGAAGTGGGGATTCCTTCATAAGCTCGGGCCCTTCGAAACCTGGGATGCGCTCGGCGTCGAAGCGGTGGCGAAGCGCTTGCAGGAAGAGCAGCGTCCCATTCCACCGCTGGTCCAGGGCGTCCTGGCTTCGGGGAAGAACTCGTTCTACAAGCGCAGGTCAGGCAAGACTCTTTATTTCGAGCCCGCGACCGCGGCGTATGTAAAGGAGCCTGAACGGCCGGGTGTGATCGTTCTGAGTTCTTTCAGAACTCGAAACCGGATCGTGCGGCAAAACCCCGGCGCCTCGCTCCTCGACATCGGGGATGGCGTTGCCTGCCTGGAGTTTCACAGCAAGATGAATTCGGTCGATGCCGATATCATCCAGATGATGAACGAAGCGGTGGAAGAAGTGTCCCGAAATTTCGAGGGACTCGTGATTGCCAATGACGGGGACAATTTTTCGGCCGGAGCGAATCTGGTTGAGGTCCTCGGGGCGGCCAGGGCAGGGAAGTGGGATGCGATCGACGAGGCTATACGCAGTTTTCAGCAAGCCAATTCCCGGCTGCGTTACTCGGAAAAGCCTGTGGTAGCGGCGCCGCATCAGATGGCCCTGGGCGGCGGATGTGAAATCGTGATCCAGTCGGATCAGGTCCATGCCGCTGCGGAGCTTTACATCGGCTTCGTCGAGGTGGGGGTAGGGCTGGTGCCGGCGGGCGGCGGATGTATGGAGATGGTCTCGAGAGCTGCGCGGGAAGCCGGATCGGATTCTGATACCGATCTTTTTCCTCGAATTCGGAAAGTCTTCGAACTGATCGGGACTGCCCGAGTCTCCGGTTCCGCATCGGAAGCGCGCGCGTTGGGTCTGCTGAGTGAGCGCGACCATATCAGCATGAACCAGGACCAACGCATCTACCACGCCAAGCAGGATGTTCTGACCCTGGCACGCGAGGGGTATCGCCCTCCGGTGCCGCGCAATGATATCCCGGTCCTGGGACAACCTGGGCTGGCCAGCCTGAAGTTAGGTTTGCACACCATGGAACGCGCGGGATACATTTCTGCGTACGATAAAGTGGTAGGCACGCAGCTTGCCGTCGTACTTACTGGAGGGGCGTTCCTGGGAACTCGAAAGGTGAGTGAGCAGCACCTGCGGGATCTGGAGCGGGAGGCATTCCTGACCCTCTGCGGCCAGCCGAAGACCCAGGAACGAATGGAACATATGCTGCGCGAGGGCAAGCCGCTGCGTAACTAGCGATTGCAGATTTCGGATTGCGGATTGCGGATTAAAGATTCATGGTTAAAAGACCAAATCGTTCTTGGATCGCGCTGGTCCAAATCCGCAATCCAATCGGCTAATCCGCAATCTGCAATCCGCAATCCGCAATTGATAGGGAGGTAAGATCATGCCAGAAGCAATCATAGCCAGCGCTGTCCGGACCGCCGTCGGAAAGGCGGGCAAGGGAACACTGCGCAACACGCGCCCTGACGACATGGCGGCAGTCGCCATCCGAGAGGCCATCAATCGCGTTTCGGGGCTTGAGGATGCCGAGGTCGAGGACGTGATTCTCGGCTGTGCCATGCCTGAAGCAGAGCAAGGGATGAACGTTGCTCGCATTGCCATGCTCCGGGCGGGGCTGCCGGTAACCACTTCCGCACTGACGATAAATCGGTTTTGCTCGTCCGGGCTGCAGGCCATCGCATTCGCCGCCGAACGCATCATCGCCGGTTTTGCCCACACAGTTGTCGCCGGGGGAACTGAAAGCATGAGCATGGTTCCAATGAGCGGCCATAAACTGGCGCCCAACCCGCACCTGGTCGAGCATGCGCCCGATACGTATCTATCGATGGGGCTCACCGCGGAAAATCTCGCCCGCAAGTACGGCATTACCCGCGAGCAGGCCGACGAGTTTTCGCTGCGCAGCCACACCCGGGCTCTGGCGGCCATAAGAGATCAGAAGTTTCAGGAAGAGATCGTGCCGTTGAAAGTTCAAGTAGAACTGCCCGCGATGAACGGAACTCAACCCAGTTTCAAAGAGATTTCCTTCGCGATCGACGAGGGGCCCCGGCCCGACACCTCGCGCGAAGGACTGGCAAAGCTCAAGCCCGTGTTTCATGCGCGCGGCACGGTTACTGCCGGGAATGCTTCCCAGACATCGGACGGCGCCGCGGCTTGTGTCGTGATGTCGTCCGATCGGGCGCGGGAATTGGGCGTCAGGCCTCTGGCCCGCTTCGTGTCATTCGCTACCGGCGGAGTTCCGCCCGAAATCATGGGCATCGGGCCGGCGGTCGCAATTCCCAAGGCGTTGAAAATAGCCGGACTCAATCTCTCAGACATCGATCTGATCGAGCTCAACGAAGCCTTCGCAGCGCAGGCGCTGGCTGTGATCAAGGAAGTCGGCCTGGATCTGGAAAAGGTGAATGTCAATGGCGGAGCGGTCGCGCTCGGGCATCCTCTCGGATGCACCGGGGCCAAGCTCACCGCCACGCTTATTTCGGAGATGCGGCGCCGCAAAAACCGCTATGGCATGGTCACGATGTGCATCGGCGGCGGGATGGGGGCCGCGGGGATCTTCGAGCTGATGTAGAAAACGGGGACGTCCCTGTTTTTCTACAGCCCCCAGATCAGCGGAACCATGATCAACACGACAGCCATGAACACGAGGGTCAGCGGCAGCCCAACCTTGATGAAATCCAGGAAGCGATAGCGGCCGGCCGGATAGACCAGCACGCAGGACGGCTCGAACGGAGTCATGAACGATGCCGAGGCAGCCATCGTCACAGCCACGGCAAATGCCCGCGGATTCGCCCCCAGGCTCTCGGCGCTGGCCACGGCAACGGGAAGCACAGCCAACGCCGCCGCGGCGTTCGATAGAGGCTGGCTCAGCGCCACTGTGAGGACGAAGAAACCCATAAGAATCCCGTGAGGACCGAAAAATCCCGACGTCTTCACAATCAGGTCCGCCAGAAACTTGTCCGCACCCGTGGCCACCAGTGCTTGCCCGAACGCCGTCATTCCTCCGATCATGATTAAGAGCCGCCACTCGATCAGACGATAGACTTCCTCGTGTGGAACAGCGCGAACGATAATAGTGAGTAGCGCGGCCCCCAACACAGTAATGGTCAGGGGAAGTATATCGAGCGCCCCCAGCACGAGAGCCAGAACAAAGAAAGTTATCACATAGGTTCCTTTCTTTCGTTCGAACAAGAAGTGGGAAAGATCGCTCAGCACCAGGATACTGGCACTGCTTCGGAGGTCGTCCAGCCGAGTCTCAGGACCTTGAACCAGCAGGACGTCTCCTACCATCAGCGGGATCTTTCCCACTTTTTCGACCACGTCACCGCCATGCCTGGAGAGAGCAAGAGCCGTCATGCCATACCTGCGGCGGAACTCGATCTCTTTCAGTGATCGGCCGATGAAACGTGAGCCCGGTCCAATCATTACCTCCGCCAGCTTGACCTTTTCCGATTCAAGGCTCTTGTCGCCGAGGTCGATATCCCCCTTGATTTCCACTCCTTGAGTGTGGCGCAGCCGGTGAATGCCTTCCACTCCGGCTTCGAGCAGAAGAATGTCATTTTCTTGCAGGATCTCATGTCCTTCGGGCGCCAGTTGAGTGTTCTGCCCTCGGATGATTCCGAGGACCGTCACTTCCGCAATTTCCCTGAATCCGCCTTCATCGATGCGTTTTCCCACAAATGGGCAGCCGTTCCGGAGGGCCACTTCAGTCAAGTACTCCTTCACGTGGTAGGCTTTGATCAGCTCTCCGGTTCCTCGCGACGGCAAAAGCCGCGCTCCCCCGAACAGGAAGAAGAGGGTACCGGCCGATAATTCCCGCCAGACCGATAGGCAAGAACTCAAAGAGACCGAAGGGTTCCATACCCCTGCGGGTCAGAAAAGCGCTGGCGGCGACGTTTGTGGAGGTTCCGATCAAGGTGCAACATCCGCCCAGCATTGCAGCAAAGGCCACGGGCATGAGCAGCTTCGAGGGAGGAATCTGAGATCGGCGGGCCACCGCAAGAACCGGCGGCACGAACACGGCCGTGACCACGGTGTTGTTCATCCATGCGGACGCGAAACAGACCACCAGAATAATGCTCGCCAGCAGGACATAGTAGTTCCCTTTGCTGTGGCGGTAGAGCCAGAGCCCCATGGAGTCAAGGACGCCAGTCCTGAGAAGCGCTCCGGCAATGACGAAGATAGAAGCCAAAAGGACCATCATGTCACTGCCAAAGCTCGCGAATGCCTCGCTCGAAGACAGGATGCCGGTGGCGACCAGGATGATCACACCCCCGAGTGCAATGATGTCGACCGAGACTATCTCGAGAGGAAACAGCACCAGGACAAGAACCAGAAGTGTCAGGACCAGAACTATCTGCATGAAAGGTGTCGCCGCAAAGGCGCTTTACGGAAGACAACATAGTCCGCAGATCGCTCACGCGGTACAGCGCAAGCAAGGGACGGACTCAGCTCACAACTCGAGGGATGGGCTTAGCGAATCCTTACTCTAGCCTTTTCATCGCCATCCAGTCAATCGACATTGTCGGCTAGAAGTCGCGGGACGCGATCGGCCGTACCGTCTCTTCGCTGGAAGAGCTGAACCAGCTTATCGGAAATTTGGAACAATACCCGCGCGGGGAGAAGCGATGCCTACGGCAGCACCATGCCGTCGCTGGCCACGCTTCCGGACGACGGGTCGGTTCGCTTTTGTGATTCGAAGATCTCACAGGATATCCGTGTGTCAAAATCGTTCAGGATAAAAACATCGAGTATCGCTTCTTCACGATTCGCAGTTCGCATCCTTCTCTTTCAAAGTACATCTCTCAGTTCTGGTCGTTTCGTAGGATGACGTGTGGTCGTGGATGATCTTCCATCCATCGGAGCCCTTTCGCAGCGCCAGCGTAAAGACACCTCCCGGGCTGTCGTTTCGGCGTTGAAGACTCCATTTTCCGAGGACGATGGCGGCCGTGTCGCTCAGAATCGTTATCTCCAGCTGTGAGAACTCGAGTTGCCCCATGGCCTCACGATCCCGGTACGTGGATTTGTACCGCCGAAGCGCTTCGTCCCAACCCCGGAAGATCTTCCCTCCACTGGTAAAAATAAGGGAATCGCCCCGTTCGTAGCCGCGCATGAAGGATTCGATATCGCCGCGGTTCCAGTCCTGCTGCTGAACTTCGAGCATAAGCCGTATCTGGCGCGCCGGCTCGCTCGAATCCTGGCCGAGCCCTATCATTGTGATGAGAAACGACAGGATAAGGAATGTCATGATGGCCTCGACTCAATCAGCCAGTGAGCTTCTAACAATACGGACAACATGCGGATACCTGAAGGCGGCCGCTCGAAAGAAAAGGAACGGGTCTCTCACAATTGCGTTGCCATTGTAATTAGTAATTTCCTACGCCCCGCAGCTCTGAAGGAAGTTGCGCAAGAGCCGAACGCTGCGGGGAAGGTCCGGCTTCCTTACCAGGATGTGATCGCGATTCATCGAAGATACGGGAATGAGGCTGATTCGTGCCTGCGAAAGAACATTGATGAGCGCCGAGATGTAGCCGGACACCTCCAGGGAATCCGGCATTTCGAGCGTGATCACTCTCATCGGTCCGCGAAGCCGGTACTCGCTGAAGATATTTCTCATCCGCAGCCATTTTCTGCGCGGAACCACCAGGGAGATTCCCCTCGGCTCGCGGATGAAGATTGCAAAACGGGTCGTGGCGGGACGAAACCATTCCGCCGCAATCGGCCGGGTGTCCAGCGGAAGATGGATCAAGTAGTAATCCTCCGGAAGTACAGCCAGCTTGGTGCGCGCCAGAAGCTTCTTGAGGTCAGCGGAAATCGCCGCCATTGATTCACCTGGAATTAGGAATTAGGTTTATCACAAGCGCACCATACTTCCAAACTTATATGTCCTGGCCTGCGATTCAGACAGTAGCGGTACGATTCTCGAAGGTTCTTCTCGCGTCCCGTTAACAGGGCCGAAGGCCGGGCAGGGAATAGCCGCTGCCGTGAGGCGTGAGGCACGGCCCCGAATCCGACATCCGAAGGACCGGCACTCCGACTGTGTCGCACCTTCGGCGCTCGTTCTCGACCTGAACTCTTTTCCCGGCCTAACGAGACTGACGCCCGCGCCCACTGCCGAGTGGCCTAGACACCTTTCGAGCATCCTGTGGCGACGACCATCTGAGACCGTTGTTCTGCAACAGTCTCTATCGGCCGGGCCTACGCACTGCCGGCCCTTCGGATCTGGCGCTTTGCCAGGCACTTCTTTCCTTCTTCGTTCTCGGCCAGCGACCACCGTTTGAATCGCAGGTTCTGGCGGCTTTCCTGGTGAAGCGGCGTTTTCGGTTGACTCCAAAGACACCCGCGCATAAATTTTAAGCATATTTCCCGAAAGGAGCCTGAAGATGACTCGACGTCTTTTCATTCCAGGGCTTATGCTTGCCCTGGTTGCCGGTATCCTTTCAGCCTACGCCCAGCAAGCCACGACACCCAAGACCTCGGTGAAAGTCGGGGATATGGCGCCAGACTTCACCCTGAAGGATCAAGATCGAAAGGACGTCAAGCTTTCTGATTTTCGCGGGAAGCAGAACGTCGTTCTTGCCTTCTACTCCCTGGCCTTCACCGGCGGCTGAACCCGCGAAGTACAGAACTACCGGGACAACATGGCAAAGTTCCGGGAGTCCAACACCCAGGTCCTGGGCATCAGCGTTGATTCTTTCGCCTCTCAGAAGGAATTCGCCAACAAGAACGGTGTCGAATTCCCTCTCCTAAGCGACTTCAAGCGCGAGGTGTCCCGCGCTTATGGAGTGCTGAACGAAGAGGCGGGGATTGCCATCCGTACGACTTTTGTCATTGACAAGGAAGGCAAGATAAAGAGTGTCGAGCAGGGACAGAGCGCGATCGATGTGACGGGCGCGCTTGCCTCCTGCCAGACCCTCAAGTAGGCCGAAAGGTTATGTGATCCGGGGAAGCGGTCCGAAGCTCGGAGGCGATCAACCCAAGATCGCGCTTCGTGGACGCTTCCCCGGGAAGCTGCGACCGTCCAACTCAAACCGAATCTCGGCGGAAGAAAGCACGCCGATTCCAGGCTGAGCCGCCAGGTAGCCCAGAGTCTCGTCGTGCTCGCGCCGGCGGTGGGTGCCTGCGGCTACCAGGTCGGAGAGCACGATCACCCGATATCCCATCGATCTCGCTGCCAGCACAGTCGCGCGGACGCACTTGTCCGTCGCAACCCCGGCGATCAGAATCTGCTCGATTCTTTCGCCCGCAAGGCAAGAGTGAAGCTCCGGATTGCTGAAGGCGTTCAGCTCGGACTTGAAGAAGATTCGCTCGCGGGTGGAATTTGCGTCCGGCTGGATCAGATACAACTCGGCCCCGGGACTTCCCTCGAGGCAGAGTTCAGCCAGGCCATCCACCGAGAACTTTCCCATCGGGTATTGGGCAGCCAAATAGACGGTCAGGATGCTGGCCGCGCGGGTCTGCTGCAAAAACGGAAGAAGCCGCTTCGCAACCATGTCATGAATCGGACTCAGGTCTCGCCCTGATTTGCCGCAGGCAAAATCGGGGTCGCAGAAGTCCTTCTGGATGTCGATGACGAGCAGGGCGCTGGTTTGGTTGTCTATTTGCACTTCAATCGTCAATCGTCAATAAATCGTCAATCGTCAATCGTCAATCGTAAATCGGAAGGTTAGTGGACTTCCGCAAGCGAGTACTTCTTCTCACCGGCTCGGATGGGAACAGCGAGCGTGTTCTCTCTCGGTGGAACCGGACAGCTGTAGTCCTTTCCATAGGCGCAGGAGGGATTGTAGGCACGGTTGAAATCGAGGTCATAAATCCCCGAGGTATTCTCACGCAGGTCGATGTATCGTCCGCCTCCATAGCTTTCCCGCCCCGAAGTTTGATCACGGAAGGGCACAAATAGCATTGCCTGGCCCGGCGGCGGGTCATCGAGCATCCGATAGACCTGCAATCTGCAGGTTTGGCCTTCGACCTGAAACTCGAAATAGCCGTAGCGCAGAGCATATCGTTCTTCAGTGGTATTGGTTGCTATCCGTATGGTTTGCGGCGTCGGATGCCGATGCAGGACAGCCTGGAAACGCAATTCAGGGTTGGCGTCGTAGTAGTTCAGCGCCACAAAGCGCGACTTGTCCTCGTCGCGGAGGGGGGATTCGGGACCGGATTTGAAAGCAAGGTCCCTTTGCCTCCTTTCTTCGACCAGGGGGTCGAGCTTTGCCTTCTCCTCGGCCGGCTTCCGGGCGCAAGCAGCGACCAGAAGAGCCACGATTAATGCCGCAACTTTCAGGGCCCGCGTGTGAAGTGGAATGCGCATCGTAGACTTCAGAAGGCTACATCATTACAAGGTGACAGGCTACGCTTTTCCCAATTTCAACCGGTCACCCTGAGGGCCGGCTAAACTGAATGCGTGGCCTTTCGCTGAAGTCCTTCTGTGCGGCATTGAAATGGGGAAAAGCGTAGCCTGTCACCAATTTTCCTGGTAAAACCTCATAGATGAAATTCTCCCGTGCCGGGCTCCTTTGGATCCTGGCTCTCCTAACGCTACCGGTCCTGTCCTCGGAACACGAGGCCCCTCCCTTCACGGCGAGCCAATTCGCTCAACTGATCCAGCGTGTCAATGAGGAGAGTGGATATTTCTGGAACGACAACTATGTTTCCAACGAAGCCTCCTACTTGCATCCGCTTGGGAAGCTGCGGGAGCTTGGAATCCAGGGCGGTGTTTACCTGGGCGTCGGGCCAAACCAGAACTTCACTTACATTGCCAAGCTCAAACCGCGTTATGCATTCATCATCGATATTCGGCGGCAGAACTTCCTCGAGCATCTCCTGTTCAAGGCGTTGTTCCACTACGCGCGCGACCGGCGAGAGTATCTCTCGATGCTCCTGAGTCGTCCCATGCACGGCAACAAACTGCCGAAGGACGGATACACGGTCGATGATCTGGTCGAGTATTTTCGCACCGCCAGCCCCGACTCCATCCTGTACTCGAGGAATCAAGCCCGCATTCGCCTGTTCCTCAAGAATGCCTGCCGGTTGAATTTGACCGACCAGGACATGGCCACCATTGACAAGATTCACAGGGCATTCTCTCTGCGAGGACTCTCCATCAAGTACGACTATATTCCGGTGCCGACCTACGGCGAGTTTCTGCTGGAAAGCGACCTCGACGGGCGGAAACAGAATTTTCTGAACAGCGCGCAAGAGTTCAGGTACCTGAAACGAATGCAGGAAGAGAATCGAATCATTCCTGTAGTCGGAGACTTCGCGGGATCGCACTCGTTGAGGGAAATCGGCCGGTTCTTGAAAGAACGGGACGAGAAAGTGACGGTCTTTTACACCTCCAACGTTGAGCAGTATCTGGTGCGCAACCTGGGTTGGGGACAGTTCCTGGAGAATGCCCGGGAACTGCCCCTGCACGAGAATTCGGTTTTTATTCGCGCCTACTGGAGCAATCGAATTCCTCACCCGGACGCGGTTCCAGGCTACGCATTCACGCAGATCCTCCAGTGGGCGAAGCCGTTCCTCAAGAACTTCAGCACAAATCAGCTGTACTCGTACTGGGATATCGTCACGATCGACACGATCAAGCTCCGATAGCTTCGCGTCTTCGTGGTGGGCTTGTTTCACAGCATTAACCACGAATAGTCCAAAACATGAGATCTAAAGACGCTGGTCCTGCGCGCGGCTTCTGGCCGGCGCTGACCGCCACTCTGCTGGTTTCCTCTGCCATAACCAGTTATCTGGCACCGTGTGGTTTCTGGACCAACTACGTCTTCGATGTTCCGTTCTGGCATCACGGGGATCCGGGGGGATTCTATTTCGGCGCCGCCGTTCACTTTTTCGGTGCCGATCGCTCATCCTTCGGACATCCAGGGTTGACTCTGCAGCTCTTCGTGCACCTTATCCTGCGCGGGTTTCACGTTGGGCATTCGTTTTTTGGCGAGAGTGTCGCTTTTGAACCTTTCATCGCGAAGAACATCCACTGGCTCTTTTTCATCTGTGAAGTCGCCGTGACCGCCCTGCATGTCTTGTCTTTTTACGTGTTGTATCGTTTCGCGCGCAGACTATTGCCTGACCGGTCGGCCTGCCTGCTGGCAGTGCTGGCCTATGCGACCTCGTTTCCCACTCTTTTCTTCCTGAGCCGGATCTCCCCTGAACCTCTCCTGGTGGTTTTTTTCCTGGGAACAATCATCTCAGTCTGGAATTTACAGGAACACGCGGCGGCCGGGGAACGCGGCAAGGCTTACCTGTCCGCAGTTTCCGCCGCGTTGTGCGCGGCGGCGGCCTTTTACACGAAGATTCACCTGGCAGGGCTGCTGATTCCTTTTGTTTTCTTTCAGATCCTTTTCGAAAAACACGCCCGGGACGACGCGATCCCTCGCCGGCTGAGGAGCCGCCTGCCGATGGCCGCTCTGTTCGCCGCCGGCGCCGGCTTGGCTCTGTGGGTGGGAAGTCTGCAGATGAACTGGCCCGTCTTTGCCCGCTTCTCATACGAGTATATGCCGGGTCGCGACTCGGCGGCTTCCGATGCGCCCGGTGCGATTGCGCCTGACTATCTCAAGGCGATCGAACGCACCCCGGCCTACCTCGCGAGCCGAGTGCCGGTTTTTCTGAAGCTTTACACCATGGGTTCCACCTATGAGGGGATGTTTGCCCTGGCAGAATGCCTCTTTCTTGTATGCGCCTTGCTGGGACTGATCATGTATCTCAGGATACACCCGGGGAGTCGCAGCCGAATCGCCTGGCTCGCTGCCTACTGGGTGCTGATGGCGCCGGTCCTGATCCACCGGGCGAGCTTTCATTACTATTTCATCCCGCTCGCTCTGGCCTCAATCTTTATGGGATACCTGATCTGGGAGTGGGTTGCGCGTGTGACCAGGAACAGCGAGCGCCGTCGATTCTGGGTGGGCGCGCTGGTTGTTCTGATATTGCACGGCGCGGCTATCGGTTTCTACGTGGACACACGCCGCCAGGATGCCGGTTTTTACCGCGCGCAATGGCTACCGTATCACCAGGCCCTGGACCAGCTTCCCTATGGGCAACGAATCGCCGTGGTCACTCCGGATCCCCAGGCAATTCTTCCGCTGTGGCATGTGCATGGAATCTATCCTCAGTTGGTTTTTCCGTCCACACCCCTTCAACGTGCCTTCGAGGAATTGTTTCTCTTCCCACGCGCCGCACCGGACCAGGCCACCGCCGTGCAGAATCGAGTCGGAGTGGTGTTATCTTTCACCTCCAGCGGTCCGTCAATTCAGCGCGTGGGAAACCGATAGGGAACGGGCGATTTTTGCGGCTTCGGGCGGATAGAAGTCCCGACGATTGCGGCGGCCCACCGACGGATCGAGACGCGCTGGTCTGGCCCACCCAAGCCGGGGATCCGGTTGCCCTTCACTTGACCGGCACGATCTCCAGCGCAGAGCTTCGTTGTGCCGATGCAAAGGCCTGAATACCGGAGTCAAAAGAGGCCAGAATGTGCCACGAGTAGAGTTCAACGCAAGCCCTAAGTAGGCATCGTTGTCGATGTCAAAGCCGTGCTGATGCAAGGCGAAGCAATCTTCGCCTGGAGCGAAGCGCGCCCTCCAAGAGTGCCGCCGCTGGTGCCGCGCAATGAAATTCGCAGCTGACGGCACCGGCGTGATCGATCACGGCTTGACGGCTACCAGCAGGTTGTTCAGACCGAACTCGAAAGTGCTGTGCCTGATCTCGACAAAGCCCAGGTCTCGCAGCAGCTTCGTACAATAAGCGGCGGGCTTGCGGGGCTGATGTTTGTGGAACTCGGTGGTCGGGCTCACCAGGCCGATTTTCCAAAGCACAATCAGAATCTGATCTACCCAGGCGTGAGGCCAGGTCACGATCAGCGAGCCTCCGGGCGCCAGCACGCGGTAGGTTTCTTTGAAAACCAGACTCGGGTCTGTCAAATGCTCGATTACCGCCAGCAAGGTCACGTGATCGAAAGCGGCATCCCGCAGCGGAAATGCCCCTGTGACATCAACCTTGAAAAACTCCGTGCCCGGAACCTTTTCCGTGATTTCCTGGTAGTCGAGCCCAACCCGGCATCGAGTTAGCGGGACGAGTTTCTTGAGGAAGAGCGCATCGACTCCGCAGCCGACATCACACACCCTGCTGTCCGGTGTAATGTATTTCTCGGCCGCGCGGTAGCGCATGCCGGCGACCCAGCGGTCGAACCAGGTGTAATGCTCTTTCGTCACCGGATTAATCTCAATTGACGATTGACGATTGAATCCCCGGTCGCTGTTCACCGATCTGCACAGTCGTGAGTCGTGAATTCATTCGATGACCGGTGGAGTGGTAACAGTTGAATTGGCACCGTGATGACCGGGTCTTGTCGATCGGACCCGGTGTGGGGAGGCCCAAGGGCCAGCTTTGAATCCGCCTGGCTGATCGAGGCAACTGTGTTGCCGATTCTTCTGTTAGAGTCCGGAATGCGGCATTCCCCGAGGCCGTGTTTTAAAAAGCCACGCGCACGCCGAACTGGATGATTCGGCCCGGGTCGGCGCTTGAGATCACTCCGAAACCCGGTCCGCCGAGAGCTCGCCCGGGCAGATCGAAGTTCGGGTGATTGAACGAATTGAACGTTTCAACCCGCACCTGAACGACGCGTTGCTCCGAAAACGAGAAGTTCTTGATCAGCGAGAAATCGAAGTTCACCTTCCCGTCGGCCCGGACGATGCCGTTGCCGGCGCTTCCGAAGGTGAAAGCTGGGGGCGCGACGACCGCGTCGGTGTCGAACCAGCGATCAACGGTGCGTTCCGAAGCCGGCAGGTTGGGGTCGCGCAGGAGATTCACCCGCTGCGCTCCGGCCGAGAACGCGCTGGTCGTGTTGGTCTGTGTCCAGAGCGACATCGGCGGCGCGCTCTGAAGCACGGCAATCGAGCCGAGCGACCAGCCGCCGACCAGGTGCCGAAGGGGATTGGTGGCCAGCCAGCGGCGGCCGGCCCCGAACGGAAGCTCGTAGACCGAGCTCCAGGTGAACCTGTGGTTGATGTCGAGCTCGCTCGGGCCCTTATCCAGGCGCCGGTTGTAGTAGTCCTGGTACGGCTGGGTATCGCCGAGGCCATCGCTGCCGGGACCCGCGTTGCCGACGTTCTTCGCCCAGGTGTAGCTCGCGAGGAAGCTTACTCCGCCAGAGAACCGCCGCTCGACTTTTGCAAACCCGGCGTGGTAGTCCGTCACGGCGAAGCTCGGCCGCTGCAGCGTCACGTTCGAAAACTGTGGGAAAGGCCGGTCGCGCTGGGTTGCTGCCGGTCCCATCCTCTCGGTAGGAATCTGGTTAAGCGTCACATTGTCGTTGGCGAGCTTCCGCGAAAGATTCCCAAGATAGCCCGCCTCGACCAGAACGCCGAACAGCTCGTGTTGCACCCCCAGGTTGAACTGCTGCGAGTAACCAGTCCTTCGGCCCGGCTCGAAAAAAGTGACATTGGTGGTCGTCGGCCTCCCGACCTCCACGGCGCCGAAGCCCGCATTCCGCTCGGCGCCGGTGAGCTGGACCGGCGGCACTCCGTTGGCGAGCAGAAAGGGCGCGGTGATGCCGTTGTCCGGCGTCTGGAGGCTGGCGGACTTCTCGAACCCGAGCGAGGCCTGGTTGGGAACGCCGGCGTCGTAGGGATGCGCGAAGAAGACTCCGAATCCGGCCCGGATCACGGTCTTCTGGCGGCCGAACGGCCGCCAGGCCAGTCCGAACCGCGGACCGAAGTTGTTCCAGTCGGGATCAGCCAGCCGGTTCGGCCAGCCATCCTGTCCGGCGAAGCGAACGACGCCGGGCGTGCCCGATACCGGGTTGATCGGCACCGCATCGAAGCCGTTCATGCGCTGGTTCCGATCGACCATCGGTGTGTCGGTCTCCCATCGCAGCCCGAGGTTGAGCGTCAGGTTCGGTCTCACCTTCCAGTCGTCCTGGACATACCCGGACAGATACCAGCTATCGCGGATCAGGGGCTCGGTCTCGCGCAGCGTAAACGAGTTCGGAAACCCGACGAGCAGGCTGGCGAAGCCAAACCCGGTTCCGCCGGTTCCCGGCAACCCCGTGGGCTGGGCCCCGAAGTTGAACTGGCCCGAGATCGAAGTGCGAAGGACCTCGAAGTTCGTCGACTTCCGCAACTCGGTCCCGAACTTCAGCGCATGATTGCCTTGGATCACCGTGACGCTCTCGATCAGCTGGTGCTGCCGAATCGGGAACTGTCGACGCTCGTGGGTGCCCGATCCCAGTGTCGCGATTCCCGCCACCGTGAACTGCGGGAAGGCCTCGCCGGAGATGCCGCTCAGGCCGAGCTCCTGATCCCAGTTGCCTTCGAGCCCCTCGCTGCGGTTGTGGAACCGGCGGGTCGCGAAGGTGTAGCGCAGCTCGTTCAGCCAGCGGGGCGACAGGGTCCGGCTCCATGTGCCCAGGATGTTGTGCTGGAACCGGTCGCTGAAGTTGCGCGTGTTCGTGCGCGGGTCCGGGAGCACCGTGGTGTTCGACAGCGGATCTTCGTTGAAGATGTAGCGGGCGTAGACCTTGTCCTTGTCCGAAAGGACGTGGTCGACCCGAGCCGTGACATTGTCCCGGTCGAACCGCTCGGTCCAGTTGCCGGCGAAGTTGTTGGCCCCGGCGAGATTTGTCGCGGGCCGGTTCGGAACCGGGTAAAAGTTAAGGATCTTGAGCGCAACCGGGTCGAGCCGCCCCTGGGGAATGCGGTTGTCCGGGAAGCGGTCACGAACGGTCCGGCCCGCTTCGGTGCGGGTCGTCGAGGGATCGTAGATCGGTATCACAGCCCCCGCAGCGTTGCGGGTCTGGGAAAAGTCGCCGGCGCGTTCGAGCGCCGTGGGGACAGTCAGGATCTCGGTGCTCCCGACGCGTTGGCGCGTCCCTTCGTACCCCGCAAAGAAGTGGGTTCGGTTGCGCACGATCGGGCCGCCGGCGGTCCCGCCGAACAGGTTGTACCGGAGCGGGGCCTTGCTTTTGTCGCCTGTCGTCGAGTCGATGGGCGCAAAGAAGTTGGCCGCGTCGAAGGCGTCGTTGCGCAGGTATTCGAAGAGGCTGCCGTGGAACTCGTTGGTTCCTGACTTGGTCGTCAGGATGATCAGCCCTCCGGCCGAGCCGCCGTACTCGGCCGAGTAGTTGTTCGAGAGGATGCGGAACTCGCGCACGACTTCGACCGGCGGGTCGCTGTCGATCTGGCCGACGCCGAGCCTCATGTTCTGGCCGTTGCCGCCGTCGATCCAGAAGACCTGGCTCTGGGTCCGCCCACCGGCGAGGCTGAAGTTCGGCTTGGCGTTGCCGGAGTAGTTTACCCAGACGGTGGCCGGCACCACGGCGGCGATGCTGATTGCGCGCCGCCCGTTGAGCGGGAGGTCGGTCACGTTCTTCGACTCGATGAGCTGGCTGATGTCGGAGGTGTTGGTCTCGAGGAGTGGAGCCGCGCCGCTGACCGTCACGGTCTCGGTCACTTCGCCGACCTCGAGCCGGATGTCAATCTCGAGATGCTCGGCCGTTCCGACCACGACCGGCGTGCGCTGGTAACCGCGGAAGCCGGTCAGCTTGGCCGTCACGCGCCAGCGCCCGGGCGGTACGCGGGGAACGATATACCGCCCCTGGTCGTCGGAGATAGACGAGACCCGGTTGCCCGTATCCTCGCTTGTCACCTCGATCTCGACCCCAGGGACGACAGCACCCGTCGAGTCGGTCACGATGCCTGAGATGCGGCCGTCAGGCGTCTGGGCGTAGCATGACGCCGCGGCGGCAAACATTGCGGCGAGAATGAGCATCTTGCGCATGAACTTCCTCCGTTCAACAGGCAATGTCGTTGGCTGAGATTGAGACCAGGGATAGTCGGATTATGCCACAAGCGGCCGGCGCCCACCAAGGGTTTCGTGATCCTGAGTCTGCCAATCGTCAATCGTCATTCGCCAATCGATACAAGACTACATTGTTGCTGGAATAAATAGCTCGCAGGTGCTTTTCCTGGAACGTGCGGTCCAGGAAGAAATATACACCCTGCCTGGGAACCACTCCGGGCAATGGAGCAATGTCGTTGTAGTTCAGCAGCACGTGGGTAATACCCGATTCCTTCAGCTTGCGCACGACGCCGTCCGCTGTTTCCTGCAGCAAGATTTCTTCCCCCTCCACGGTATACGAGTACAGCGTTGGGACCCGGGAGTAGAACTGCGAGGCGTCGTTCAACAACAAGATCCGGTCCGGCGCCGCGAGCTTTTCGTTGATGAAGTCGTAAACGTAGACCGAGGGGACGTCCCGGCGCATGAAGTCCTGCCGGGTCTCTCGGCCCAGGAGATAGGAGAGCGGCGATTGATAACTGTGCCAGTACGTCCATTCTTTCGTCCAGAGTGGATAAACCGAGGGGAAGCTCATGACGGATGCGCACAGAATCAGGACAAGACCGGCGTACGCGAGTCTTGGCCTGGACTGCGCGGTCGCCGGGTTGTTTCCCAGGAGTCCGAACGATGTCAACACCGACAGGAGGGGGGCCAGGGGCAGCAGGTAGCGGATTTCCTGCAGCGTGAGGGCCCAGAGATAAAAGTATGCTCCGGCCAGCGCCAATCCGAAACGGATCTGAGGGGTTTTCCCGCGGACGAGAGCCAGAACAACTCCCGGAAGAAAGAGCACTCCGAGGTTGCCACGAAATGGACCGGGATGAAAAGTGACAGTCCAGGGAAGCTGAGCGAGCGCCTGCCAGGAACGGCCCACACCTTCGTTGTCGTACATCGCAAGAGCCGCTTTCTCCATCGCCGGCGTGAAGTATGGGCTGGCGAAGAAGGAATTCGCTACGGGGAACACTGGATTTCCCGTGTAGTACCAGGTGCGGACCAGCCAGGGAAGGAAAACGGCTGCGGCAATCAGCGAGTAAGCCAGAGCCAGCCGGGCGAACTGCCGCGGCGTTTGCGTGCCCCCCCGCAGACAGTGCCAGGCGAGGATGAAGAGAATGGGAATGAACCAGAGCGCCGCATGATACTTGCAGCTCAACGCCAGCCCCAGCGTTGCCGCGGAGAGCCAGAGATACGACGACTCCTGGCGGCGTGTCCACTCGAGAACCGAAAACACGGCGACGGCCGAGTACAGTGTAAGTGGAAGGTCGACGAGGGCGGTCGTAGCCTCGTACAAGGCGACGGGAGAACTCCAGACGAGAAGCGCGGCGGCCGCGCCGTGAAGCGGACTCCACCATCGGCGGGCAAACCAGTAGGTTACGCCGCCGGAGGCCAGGTAGCAGACGACATTGAACAGCTTCGCCAGCGGCAGTCCTGAGATCAGAAAGGCGGTGATATAAGACATCAACGGCAGGGCCGGCATCGAGCTGTTCCAGTTGTTGGGCGCGAAGCTTATCCGATGTGAGGCTGCGGCGTCGCGAGCATATGGCAGGTGCACATTGAGCGCATCGAAGGCGACCTCGGGGGCGAGCGCCGATGCGAGAACCAGCCCCGAATAGGCTGCTGAAATCGCGGTGAAGACCAGGACGAATATTCGCTCGAATCGCGAGAGCTGCGCTGTTGCAAGTTCCGGGTTGACCGGCTTCCAGTGACGATGCAGCCTCAGGGTGAGGAACAGCAATGCGGCGATGAGAATCAGGACGGTCTTGTAGAGCGCACCGGCCAGGCCGAGGATCAAAATCAGATAACCCCAGGCGCCCATTCCCAGAGGCAGGGCGAGGGCTTGCGGATCAGGAAGATTTCCTCTTCCGATACGGCTCAGCGCCCAGCGTCCCAGCGGCACCCAGAGAAGCCAGACGATAGCCCCACAGAGCAGGAGGTCTTTCAGCAGCTCGGCGCGCAGCACAGGCATTCGATATCCTGAAGGAACAAAACCAACCGCGAAGACGCTGAGACGCGAAGCCACGCAAGAATCTTAACGGAGGTCATTTCAGTTTGTTGATTTCCTCGCGTACGGCCTGGCGCACACCTTCATCACCCTGCCAATATCGAAGGAAGTTTTCGTAGGCTTCGACCGCCCCGCGCCGGTCGCCGCTTTCAGCCAGAAGATTGCCCAGATTGTTATATGCCTCGGCGTAATCTGAACGCGCAGCCAGCGCCGCACGATAAGCCGCGGCAGCTTCCTCCTTTTTTCCAAGACGCTCCAGGCAGATCCCACGGTTGTAGTGCGCCTCGGAAAACCTCGGTCTTGACTGAATGGCGGCCTCAAAATGCTTGAGCGCCTCCATCAACTCGCCGCGAGCCAGCAGAACTATCGCCAGATTGTTATGGATTTCGCCTGACTGCGGATCGAGGTCCAGCGCCTTGCGGAATGCCTCGAGCGCCGCGGCCTGGTCTCCGTTGGCGCGATGCACCAGTCCCATGCCGGCGACAGCCTCGGCACTCTCGGGGTCGAGACGGCTGGCCGTAACGAAGGCGTCCATCGCTCCTCCGGTATCCCGCTGCAGCAGCAGCGCCTGTCCTAGATTCACGTAGCTGTTGGGGTGGCGGGGTTTCAACCGGATAGCCTCACGGATCTGATCCAGGCCTTGGCCTATATCCCCTTTCCGTAACAGCGTTACTCCAAGATTGTTGCGACCGTCCGCAAAGTCGGGCCGCCGCGCGATAACCTGCCGGAAGAGCGATTCCGCCTCTTCGATCTCGCCCAGGCGCAAGAGAACGGCCCCCAGGTTGTTTACCGCGGCAGGATTGTAGGCATTGACAAGCGGGAGGTGAACTCCCAGTGAGAATAGCGACAGTAACGCAGCCGAGTAGATCAATTGACGGACGTTTCGGCCGCGAATCCAGGAATAGAGCTGGTAAATAGCCTGCCCGGCAAAGACCATCATGAACGGTACTACCGGAAGGCGATAGCGGGCAAAAATATAGAAAAAGATGATTGAAAGGAAGTATCCGGCCGCGAAGAAGTAGAGGGGCCAGAGACGCCGCCATTGAGGAAGGCACAGCACCATCCCCAACGCGCCCAGCGGCGCGACAACACCAAAGCCGGGTAGCCAGAGCCTCATTACCCGCGAGTAGCGCTCGAAAAAATAGCTATCCAGATTGTCCGGGATTTCATAATGGTTCCAGAAGAGCGCGGTTTTCTGTGCCAACAGTTTTAGAAAATCGACCGGCCGCGCGGCGATGAATTCAACCGCTCGATTGAACCAGAACGCGGACACTTCCGAAGGCTTGAGTCTCCTGCCGGCGAGCCGTTCGGCCTCGCGGGCGAAATCCAGCCGTTCGAATTTCGGATCCGAGCGAACGAATTCAGGTGGCCGGTACATGCCGGTCAGGTTGTCGGGATTGTTGCCTATGAAGAAGTTCTGACCGACCTGAGAGGTAGTCAACACCCAATCACCTGCCACCGTAAAGTTTCGAACCAGTGTGACGACCAGGATGGAAGCGACGCCCAGACCATAAGACATCGCTCGCCGGATGCGGACGGTGTAGGTGTCATTCTCGTATCAAGAACAGAATTCCCGACAATACGAATGGGAGGAGCAGCAGATAGTTCCCTCGGACCAGTACCGCCAGACCCAGGGCAAGACCTGCCAGGAGCCAAGCGCCCCGCAGCAGCAGCGCACATGAGGCGCAGATGAGAAACACCGCCAGAAAGGACTTCTCCACCTGGACGTCGTAAAAAATCCAGGGCTTGTACGTTGCCGCTATTCCTGCCGCCAGCAGGCCGGCGACGGGCGAAAACACTCTGCGTCCGATCCAGTAGACGAGATAACATGTGATCACCCCGAGCACGATCTGGATCAGGTAGACAATGGTCAAGCGGTGGCCGAGAATCCAGTAGAGAGTCGCGAGGAAATAGGGATAGAGCGGATCCTGGTAGAAGACTTCGGATCCAAACCAATCACCCCGGGCAATATCTTGCGCCCAGGAATCGTACGCGGCCAGATCAAGGATAAGCTGATCGAAAAATGGCGTGTGCCTGAGTTCAATGAGATAAGCCAGGCGCAGCGCGAATGCAAGCGCCAGAATACCCGGCAGCCAGAACCGCGATAGTGCAGTCATTCAATCGCCGCGCGCCATCACCGAGGACTCCGCCCGAGGGATAGTCGGGGTCGCCGAGTATAGCACACAAAGAAAAAGCAACTTTTTTCAGGCGGTTTACGTCTAATGCAATACCCATTCAATAACCTCCTTCGAACGGGTGGTGGGGCGGGAGATTTATCTCCGGCCCCGCTGCCCGGAGTGGGTTCCTCGCCAGCTTGTCTCCAGGCAAGAAAAAACTGAACAATCTGTGCTCGAACCCGATCTAACAAAAAGGCAAGACCTAATTTAACCTTGTGGCCGCTACGACCGTCATGTTAGACTTCGCGCGTTAAACCACAAGCCTCGTTCTCGAGGAGGAGACCATGGCTAAGCGCCGTGTTTTGTTTGGCTTTGCAACCCTGCTGCTGCTTTCTAGCCTCTCGGGTTTCGCCCAGGAGGCGAGTGCTCCCGCGGCTGAGACCAATCGTCAGTCCTCGGGCGATACTGGGGCCGGTCGCAGCGCTCCTGGAAACATGGGTGGAATGAGCGGCGGTGCTTCCATTTCGTCGCGCTCTGCCCCGATGGGAGGTATCGACTCCTCGAGCCGGTCGCGGGGCTACTCCGGCGCTCCTGCTTCCGTTGCTCCCAGCGGCGGAGGGTATGCCTCCAGTGCGCCGAATTTGCAGGGAACGTCTTTCACGACCCTGGATTCTTATTACGACTGGCAGAACTACTACTGGCGCATGCGCACTATGTACATGTTGAATGGACTGTACTTTAGTCGCTTCTATCGAAACACCGAGCCCTTGGTCACACCCGAGCTGATGAAGTTGACTCTGCGCTCCCCGCTCACCTTGAGTTCGCAGATGGTTTCCGCGGTCGATCAGCTCCAGGCCATGCTGACCGATCTTCAGGCAGGGAAGCAGATCAATAAGCAAGACATTGCAACGAAAGCCCAGGAGATTCGCGACCTCGCCAAGAAGATACGCCAGGATGAATCGCTGGCCTTCGTCGACCGGCGTCTTGACCAAAACCTCGGAAAAGGAAACCAGTTCGATGATCTTGGACTTGCGGGGATCGAGAATCTTCGAGAGCTGGCCACCGATCTTCATACCCAGCTCAAAGGGATGTACAGCCAGTCCACGACGTCGAGCGTTTCAGTGCAGAATCTATCGCAGCCTTCGTTTGCGTCCCTCTCCAAAGGAATCGAAAAACTCACCAAGGTCATCGAGGCCTCCGCGCGCCGGCTGTAGACTTCTCGAACTCGCCCTGGCTTCGCGCTACGTTCCGCCATGCTTCGCGTTTCTTTAGTGTCTTCGTGTCTTCGTCGTTAGTATAATGAAAAACTGTGCCGGCGATCTTGCCAGGTCCTTTCTATAGCGAGATATTTGACCGAAGCCGCGAAATGTGCGAGAGGCCAGCCTCCCCATCGGTGTCGAGAAGCGTTTGAAATGAATTCTCGGGGAGAATGACTCCGCGAAACCGGGAAGCGACCGTCCCGGACCACGCGCTGAAAGTTAGAGAGAAGTGCCCCGTCGACCAGCTGAAGCCACCACGAACTGCACGCCACTAAGATATCTCATTCGAGCCGCACCGGTTCTTTTTCTAATCGCTTCGCTCCTTGCATCCCCCCTGGGTCCGGCGGGAAATCCACACAGTGAAGGCGCTTCTCTGCCGGCGGCGCTCGATACACTGCTCCCGAAATATCCACCGCGGGTGGAGAATTCGCTGAAGGCTCTAAAACGCGCGGTAGATCATTACCTTGATGAACGCTACGCGCCCGCCCTTGCAGCCTTTCCGGACACAGCCTCAGCCAATGCCACAGCCGTGGCCGACTTCTTTCTTCTTTACCGGGCGAAAACGAACCTGGCTCTGGATCGAGACGAAGAAGCGCTGAGGGATTTTCGACTTCTGCAAAAAGACCACCCGCAATCATCGCAACTCCACGAGGCGATCCTCGGAGAATGCCAGGCCTGGCTCAAACTGCATGATCCACGGGCAGCGTTGGCGGTGCTGAACAATCCCGGGCTGGAGCAGAGTGCGGAGATCCTCTATTTCCGCGGGAGGGCGCAGGAAGATGCCGGGATGCGCCAGGGAGCGATCGACCTGTACCTTCGAGTCTACACTGATTTCGTTGCCTCCGAGACCGCGGCCCTCGCCTTAGAGCGGCTTATGGCACTTGCGCCCGAGGCCGTTTCTCCCGCGGCGAACTTCAAGCCTCTGCTGCGTAGGGCTGAGAATCTCATCCGTTCCGGCAAGAACGCCGAAGCGCGCGCCCAGTTGCTGAAGCTGAACGCTGTCCCGGCGCCCGATCGGTCCAGCGTCGAGAAGTTGAATCTGTTGCGTGGAGAGACCGAGCACAATCTTGGCCATTCCAGGGCAGCGCTCTCGCATCTTCAGAGTGTCAAAGACGACAATGGGTCTCTTCACGCGCAATCTTTGTATTTTCAGGCGCTCGCTTATCGCAGGCTGCAGGAAGAGGCCTCCTTTCTCGCGATCAGGGACCTGGCGCTCGAGCGATATCCCCAATCTTCTTTCACCGAAAAAATTCTCCACTCGGTCGCAACCTATTTCGACGTCAAGAATCAGCCGGCTCGGGCCGACCAGGCCTACCGGACGATGGCCGGAAAATTCCCCACAGGAGAGCATGCAGAGCGCGCTCGCTGGAAAATAGCGCTTTTCGCATACACCGAAGGCCGTTACGCGGAGGCGCTCCACGCCTTCTGGAACTCTCTCTTCACTTATCCGGAGGCCGACTCCGCCGGCGCTACGATCTACTGGATGGGGCGATGTTACGAAAGACTGGGCGATCGCGGCCACGCCGCTTACTTGTACCGGCGGGCGCGGGCGCTCTCCAACAACAGTTACTACGGCCAGCGAGCGGCCGAAGCCGAAAGCGGATTGAAAAAGCAGAAGCCTTCGGCCCCTCAGGACTACCAGGGGATCAGCTTCGACCAGGTGTCCCGTACTCTCGATGGCCTGCGCCTGACCGAAACTTCTATTCAAGAACCTCCGATGCCGGTTACCCGGCTCATCGAACGCGCGCGCCAGCTGGTGGTAGCCGATTTGCCCGATCTGGCACTGACGGAGCTGCGCAGCGCCATGCGGCGGTTTCCCGAGGAGAGGGCGCTGAGCTTTGTCATGTCGCGGATTCACGAAAGCAAGCAGGACTTTTACAGCGTCATTGTCACGCTCCGGAGAGCATTTCCTAATTATGACGTTCGACCGCACGAGGCGCTTCCTGACGAAGTGTGGCGGCTATTCTTTCCGGTCCGGCATTGGGAAGTTATCTCTGCGCAGGCGAGAAAGAACGGTCTGGATCCCGCCCTGATTCTGGGGGTTATCCGGCAGGAATCGGCCTTCAAGGAAGAGGCGCGCTCTCCTGCTAACGCGCGGGGTTTAATGCAGGTTCTTCCAACGACGGGAAGGCAGCTGGCTCGCGAAGCCAAGATCCCTCGGTACAGCACGCCGAAGCTGTTCCGGCCGGAGACGAACATCGTTCTGGGCACGCGCCACCTGGCCGCGCTTCTGCGGCAGTTTGGACACCGGGAGGAACTGGCCCTGGCAGCCTACAACGCCGGTGAAAACCGAGTGGATCGCTGGCTGCAAGAACTGGGAAACGTCGACATGGTGGAATTTGTCGAGCGGATTCCCTTCAGTGAAACCCGCGGTTATGTGAAACAGGTGCTGACCGGCAAGTCCCACTATCGTGTTTTGAGTGCCGCAGCCCGCAATAATCCCTGAGCAGAGAGATGAGAAAGATTGAGGAAGCGTTTCTTTGCATCTTTGCCCTCCATGGTTGATCTGTATGGCTAAGAAGATTACTTCCGAGAAGGCGGACCGTTTCAGCGAATCAGTAATAAGAGAGATGACACGCCTGGCTCAGCTCCACGGAGCCGTGAACCTCGCCCAGGGATTTCCCGATTTTCCCGCCCCGCTGGAAATCAAAGAAGCGGCCTGCAGGGCCATAATGGATGACATTAACCAGTATGCGATCACCTGGGGCGCGAAGTCCTTCCGAAACGCCATCGCGCTCAAGACCAGGTCGTATCTCGGCATCGAAATCGATCCCGAGAGGGAAATCACGGTTACGTGCGGTTCTACCGAAGCCATGATCGCCTCCCTCCTGGCTATCATCAATCCGGGAGATGAAGTCGTAATCTTCGAACCGTTCTATGAGAACTATGGTCCTGACACCATCCTTTCGGGCGCGATTCCGCGGTATGTTACGCTGCGATCGCCGGAGTGGAGCTTTGACCCGGCGGAGTTGGAAGCCGCCTTCAACGAGAAGACCAAAGCCATCATCATCAACACTCCCAACAACCCGACCGGGAAGGTTTTCAGCCGTCAGGAACTGGAGTTTATCGCCGCCCTTTGCATCAAGTGGAATGCGATCGCGGTGACCGACGAGATCTACGAGCATATCCTGTACGACGGCTGGGCGCACTGCGCTATAGCAACGCTCGACGGCATGCGGGAGCGGACGATCACGATCAACGGCCTGAGCAAGACCTACAGCGTCACGGGATGGCGCGTAGGATATGCCATCGGGCCGCCTCACTTGACCGAGGCGATTCGAAAAGTCCACGATTTCCTGACCGTCGGCGCCGCCGCCCCGATGCAAGAGGCCGGCGCGCGGGCGTTGGCGCTTCCTCCGGGCTACTACTCGGAGCTGGCGCGAGCTTATCAGAGGCGGCGCGACCTGCTGGTGGAGGGCTTGCATGCGGCCGGGTTCGAATGTTTCACGCCCAGGGGAGCCTATTACATAATGGCCGACATCTCGCCGCTCGGCGCCGATAACGATCTGGAATTCACACGGTATCTGGTCAAGGATGTGGGTGTCGCGGTGGTTCCTGGAAGCAGCTTTTTTCACGATCCTTCCGGCGGCTCCCGCTATATTCGGTTTTGCTTCTGTAAGAAAGACGAGACACTGCAGGCTGCCTCGGAACGTTTGCGGAAAATCTCCCAGCAGAGACTGACCCACAGCCGATAGGATTCCCACTCGTGGGGAGAGAAGCGTACGCCGAAGACGACCGCGATCTTGTGCGTCGTGTCCGGGCTGGCGACGAGCGGGCTTTCGAAGAGCTGGTTCGGAAGTATCAGCAGACCGTCTTCAACCTGATCTACCACAGTACCGGCCGTCCCAACGACGTCGAGGACATAGCCCAAAAGATCTTCGCCAAGGTCTACTTCTCGCTTCCGAAGTTCGACCTCGATCGACCTTTTTTCCCGTGGCTCTATCGGATCGCGGTTAACCAGTGCTACGACGAGCTGCGCCGCGCCCGGCGACGCAAGACCCGGACTTTCACCGAGCTGAGCCTCGAGGAGTCGGAGAGCATAGAAAAGCTGATTAACCAAAGCGAAATAGCCCCTGCGTCTCCCGATGAGCAGAAGGAACTGCACGCCCTCTTGCACAAGATGCTGAACCAGCTCACGGAACAGCAAAGGATGGCGATCGTGCTGCGGGACCTCGAAGACGTTCCGTACGAGCGGATCGCGCGGGTACTGAAATGCACGGAGCAGGCGGCCCGACTCAAGGTTTTCCGCGCTCGGGGGCGCTTGAAGGAGTTGCTGGAGAAAGCGCTGCGCAGACAGGAGCGCGCCGCCCGGCCGCCGCGGTAAATGCAGCTCTAGGTCGCGGGGCCAAACTTAAGGGCACCGAGCTGCTTGTACATTTTCATGAAGTCGAAGTTATTCCAGGCTTCGACGATCTTGCCATTTTCAACGCGCATGATCAACATTCCCGTAAACTCCACTGGCGACTGAGTCGCAGCGAATCCCAGACTGTCGCCGGCGTGCCGGCCACGCACCAAACAGCGGGCAGCAACCTTGTCGTTTTCGGCAATAGCGTCTTCTACAGTCACTGTGATGTTGGGAAAGGCTTCCCGAAATTGCGCGTGAAAGGTTCGGAAATTAGCGGGACCACGCAAAGGCTTTTCCGGGTCATCGGAGAGGCCGTGGGCAATGCCGTCGTCGCTAAACATTTCGTCGATGGCTTCGGCGCGCCCCTTGTTCCAAACCTCTTCAAACCAGCGTCGCACCAGCTTCTTGTTGCTTTCTGACATTTCACACCTCGCAGTTGGATCAATTTTCAAACAGGTCAGCCGAGAGCCGCAGGCCAGGTCCTGATTCTTTGGTGATTCTGATCAGCTCTCTGCCCTCCGCTCGTCGTTGAGATCAACAAACGTACGCCCAGTGCAATCCCTTAACCTGACATCTGACTTCTCTGAGGAGCAACGTCTCTCTTCGAGACTGAAATGCGATGCTCAATCACTGCGTCACCCCCACCAGGTCTCGCCCGGTGCCAGGTGCGCTTTGGCCACGTCGGGATTGAGCTCGATCCCGTAGCCGGGCTTGTCGGCAATGGTGAAATACCCGTTCTGGAAAAACGGGCCCTCGCGGATCACGAGGTCCTGCCACCAGTCCACGTACCTCGCGAGCTCGTGGATGCGGAAGTCGCGCATCGAGGCGGCGGCGTGACACGATGCAATGGTGCCGACGGGGCTTGCCGGGTTGTGCGCCGCGGTCCAGATGTAATGGTTCTCGGCCAGATCGTGAATCCGCTTCGATTCGAGCAGCCCTCCCGACTTCGGGATGTCGATGTGAACGACGTCGCACCCCTGGATCTCGATCAGGCGGCGGAATCCGTCGCGTGTGTACAGGTTTTCCCCCGTGCAGATCGGGATGTCGACCGCGTGCGTTACTCGCGCCATGGCATCCGGATTCCCGGGTGGGACCGGATCTTCCAACCACATCGGCTTGGAGGGCTCGATAGCCTTGGCCATCTGGATCGCGTCGCGCACGTCGTACTTCCAGTGCGCCTCCACCCCGAAGTCGACATCCGGCCCGAGCTCCTCGCGGACGATCTCCATGGCTCGCGCGATGCGCCGCAGGTCCCGGAGTGTCAGCCCGCGCGTGTAGCGGTCGTGCCCCGGCTCTTTGTACTCCGGATCGGCCTTCGGAGGGATCCCGTCTCCCTGGAACTTGAAGGCGGTCCAGCCGAATTTTTCTGCCTTGGCTTCGCGCACTTGGGCGCGCCACGCCTGCGGGTCCTCCGGCCGGTCGACCGCGGGCATGGTTCGGTAGAACCGGATGCGGTCGCGAAACCTTCCCCCCAGCAGGTTGCACGCCGGCGTCTCGAGGATGCGCCCCGCGAGATCCCAAAGCGCGATCTCGATGCCACTCGCGGCCGTCACGGTGACGCCCGCGATTGCGCCCGCTCCCGCGCTCTCCATCAGCATCTTCGTGTAGAGCTTGTCCACGTTGAGCGGATCCTCGCCCACCACGATGGGGCACAGCTTGTTGACGACCAGGTCCTTCACACCCCAGCCCCAGTAGGCTTCGCCGAGCCCATAGAGGCCGGAGTCGGTTTCGACCTTGATGAGGTTCCAGTCCCAGGTCCCGCGCACGATCATGCATTTGACGTTGGTGATCCGGACCTTTCCTTTCTGCTTCGCTGAAAGCCGGTGGAAAGGTAACAGGCCCAGGGCGCCCCCTGCGGCCGCCATCAAGAAACTTCGCCTATCCAAAGGACACGCTCCTATCTCGATTCCACCGGCATCCGGCGCGTAGCTCATCAAGAGAGTTCAAGAGAAACGTCACCTGCATGAGGGGAGAAACCAGTCGCGTTTTGTTTTGTTGTCCCGCTATAAGGGCGTTTCCAATTTCGTAGTTGAGGTTTGTGTCGACTTCCAGCGCCCTGCGAGCTCCCAGCGGGGGCCATTTTACCCTGACGCAGGTCTCTGAGACAGGAATTCTCCGCCTTCAGCCCCGAATTGCCGGTGCCGATGATGCGTAAAGTCTAACGGAGTCAATTCCAACGTCCCCGCTTGTGACGCTTCGCGTTTCTTCGAGTCTTCGTGGTTCGTGAGGTGGAACAAAAGCCAACCTCGAAGACACTAGCGGAAACGCTAACGGCTCCGTAAAGATAACTTCACATTCTGGCGCGAGAGTCGGTAGTCAAATCATGAGCGGTTTCCTCAGCTACGCACCCTGAGGATCGCGCCCCTTCGGGCTGCGGCCTGCAGGCCCGCTGGCTTTGTTGCTCGCTCCTCACGTACCGCACCGG
This sequence comes from uncultured Acidobacteriota bacterium, assembly GCA_963827655.1. Taxonomy (GTDB): domain Bacteria; phylum Acidobacteriota; class UBA6911; order UBA6911; family UBA6911; genus CAWHCF01. The sequence continues at coordinate 406,050 of CAWHCF010000023.1, read as the reverse complement.
GTACGCATCGTCGCTCGCGCCTCGCCAGCGGGCCTGGGGGCCTGCAGCAGAATGCGAACTTACTTCTGCGACGAACCGCTAAGTGGTTACGGTTTTCGCTGAAAGAAGGGGGCGGCCAGAATCAGGTGGCTGATCTCGTCAACCGTGAGGCCGGCCACCTCGATATGCAGCCCGGCCTGCGCATAAAACGGCCGCCGTTGATCGAGGAGCTGTTGCATCTCGTCGCGTGTGGTAAATAGCGGCCGGGTCCGGTCGTCACCGCAGCGGGCAAACAGCAGATCCAAAGGAGCGTCCAGCCAGATGCTCGCGCCTGTGCCATGGACGATCTGCTGGTTTTCCGGGCTGCAAAACGCGCCGCCGCCAAGGGCTACCACGGTCCTGGTTTCGGTGCTGGCCCGCTTCAGCTCGTCCCGTTCAACCCGCCGGAAATACGGTTCGCCCTTGCGGCGGAACAGGTCCCTGATGGCTTCCCCTTCGCGCCGCTCGATCCGGTCGTCCAGGTCCACGAAGCTCCATCCCAGCAATTCGGCCAGACGCCCCCCAACGGTCGTCTTGCCGGCTCCCATGAATCCTACCAGGTAGACAATCACGCTCGTGAACCAGTTTCTTGCGCTGCTTGTAGAGCTTCGTAAAACCCGGGGAAGCTGACGTCCGCGCACTCGGCCTGGTGAATGCGGGTTTCGCCCTGCGCCCCAAGTGCGGCCACGGCGAAAGCCATCGCAATGCGATGATCCCCGCGGGTCGCGATATCGGCTCCGGACAGGCGCTGTCTGCCCGAGATCCGCAGCCCATCCGGTTTTTCTTGCACCTCGGCGCCCATGGCATGCAGGTTTGCGGCGAGAGCGGCGATGCGGTCGCTCTCTTTGAGGCGCAGCTCCTGCGCGTCCGAGATTTCGAGACCTCCCGCCACCTGAGAGCCGAGTATTGCCAGGATCGGGATTTCGTCGATGAGGGCGGGCACGAGTCGACCATGGATCGGCGGCAGGGCCGACCGCAGGAGCGCGGGACTATGACGAACCTGCAGATCTCCGCGCCGTTCCCCGGCATCCTCGCGTTCGTTTTCGACGGCGATGTCGAGGCCCGCCGCTTGAAGATAGTCCAGCAACTCACGCCGCGTGCGGTTCAATCCTACGCCGTCGAGGCGAATCGTCGAATCCGGCACCAACGCTGCCGCTATGAGGAAGAACGCGGCGCCTGAAAGGTCTCCGGGAATATCGAGACTCTGGGCGTGCAGGACGGGGTCGGGTTCCACCCCGATCCAATCCGCGCTGCGGTGAATTCTGGCGCCGAAGAGCCTCAGCGCGATCTCCGTGTGGTCTCGCGTGGGGATCTTCTCCTCCACCTGGGATGAACTATCCGCGTACAGTCCGGCCAGGAGAATGCACGATTTCACCTGCGCGCTCGCAACCGGAAGCGAGTACCGCACGCCCTTCAATCTTCCCCCGTGGATTTTCACGGGAGGAAGTTCTCCGTCGCGGCACTCCACGGATGCGCCCATGAGTCTCAGCGGATGCAAAATCCTTCCCATGGGTCGGCGGCTGAGAGATTCGTCTCCGGTGATCGACGCCTCGAAGGGCTGCCCGGCCAGAATTCCGGACAAAAGGCGGATGGTAGTGCCCGAGTTTCGCGCATCGAGTATCCGCTCCGGGGGAGTCAGACCGCGCAGACCGCGGCCTTCGATGATGACGGTCTCACCCTGTTCAAACACCGAAACCCCGAGGCCGCGCAGGCAGTCCAGCGTGCTGCGGCAATCCTGGCTAGATGCGAAGTGCCGCAACTCGGAAGTCCCCTGGGCGATGGCGGCCAGGAGCGCGTAACGGTGAGAGATCGACTTGTCTCCCGGAAGACTCACGGTACCGGCGAGTCGAGTCGCAGGGCGCACTGACTGGATCATGACGAAGGCCCGGGATTTTCCGAGAGCTCCAGTTCCAGCTTTTTGAGCTTCTTCATCTGGTCGCGAAGAGAGGCCGCGCGCTCGAACTCGAACTCCTTCGCTGCTGCGCGCATGGCCGCCTCCAAGCGCTGAATTTCTCTTTCCAGGTCTTCGACCGAAGAATAGTGCACGGCCTCTTCCGCCACCGCCGGTATTTCGTAGTAATCCCCTTCGTAGATTCGAATATGGTCGGGATCGAGGGGTTTTACGATGGACTGCGGGATGATCCCTTTTTCTTCGTTGTAGCGCTGCTGCGCGGAGCGGCGGCGATTGGTTTCGTCAATGGCCGACTGCATAGAGCCCGTGATGGTGTCGGCAAACAGAATGGCCCGGCCGTTGATGTGGCGCGCCGCTCGACCGACCGTCTGGATCAGGGACGTGGTAGATCGCAGAAAACCTTCCTTGTCGGCATCGAGGATGGCAACCAGCGAAACTTCGGGCAGATCCAGCCCTTCGCGCAACAGGTTGATGCCGATGAGCGCGTCAAACTCCCCGGCCCTCAAGGCTCTTAAGATCTTGATGCGCTCCAGAGTCTCAACTTCCGAATGCAAGTATCGGACGCGGAGGCCGAGCTCCGTGTAATACTCCGCCAGGTCCTCAGCCATTCGCTTGGTGAGCGTGGTAACCAGCACCCTCTCATTGCGTTCGGCCCGGGCGCGGATCTCCTCCATCAGGCTGTCCACTTGGCCCGCTACGGGGCGGATTTCCACCTGGGGGTCGATCAGGCCGGTGGGACGCACGATCTGTTCAACGACAACACCGCCCGATCGGGTGAGCTCGTAGGGGCCAGGAGTAGCCGAGACGTAGATGACCTGGTTGACCCGGTGTTCGAATTCAAGGAAGTTCAGCGGGCGATTGTCCAGCGCCGACGGAAGCCGGAAACCGTACTTCACCAGGTTTTCCTTGCGCGAGCGGTCGCCGAAATACATCCCGCGCACCTGCGGAATTGTGGCATGGCTCTCGTCGATGAACAGCATCGAGTCATGGGGCATGTAGTCCAGCAGGGTCGGGGGAGGCTCTCCGGGCTGGCGACCTGTGAGGTGACGCGAATAGTTCTCGATCCCCCGGCAAAACCCGATTTCCTTCATCATTTCCAGATCGAACATCGTGCGCTGGTGCAGCCGATGCGCTTCGAGGAGCTTCCCGTCTTTTTCCAGCAGAGTGCGCCACTGCGCAAGCTCCGCCTTTATGCTTTCAATCGCCCGCGACATCTGGTCGGGTGGCTGAACGTAGTGCGACTTGGGATAGATCGGCATCCGCGCGTGTTCCTTGAGGGTGCGGCCCGTGACGGGATCGATCTGGGCGATGCTGTCGATTTCGTCGCCGAACATCTCGATGCGAATCGCATAGTCCTCGTAGGTCGGGAAAACCTCGATCACATCTCCCCGGGCGCGGAAAAACCCGCGCTCCAGGCCGTAGTCCTGGCGTGAGAACTGCATCTCGACCAGCCGGCGCAGGATTTCGTCCCGCTTGATCTGCTGTCCTTTTTCCAGGAAGAGCAGCATCCCGTAATAGGCTTCAGGAGAGCCGAGACCGTAAATGCACGAGACACTGGCGACGATGATGCAATCTCGCCGTTCGAAAAGAGAGCGGGTCGCGGAGTGGCGCAAGCGATCGATCTCGTCATTGATGAGCGCGTCCTTTTCGATGTAGGTATCGGTCGAGGGAATGTAGGCTTCCGGCTGGTAGTAGTCGTAGTACGACACAAAGTATTCGACTGCGTTGTTCGGGAAAAAGCCCCTGAACTCCCGGTAGAGCTGCGCAGCCAGCGTCTTGTTATGCGCCAGGACCAGGGTAGGCCGCTGGACGGCCTCGACCACCTTCGCCATCGTGAAGGTTTTGCCGGAACCGGTGACTCCGAGCAGAACCTGATGGTTTTCTCCGTCCCCGAGACCCCGCACCAGCTGCTCGATGGCTTCCGCCTGGTCCCCCTGGGGTTCGAAGGGGGTGCTCATCTTGAATTGGGATGAGTGAATGAGCGCCCGCCCATAAGGGATGTTCGAATACGAGAGATCGGTATCGATCTGTGGTTTCTTCGCCATGGTCGAGACTCAGAAATTTACCACGAAGACCCCAAGGCGCAAAGAGACGCGAAGCTCCCCGTTTGACCTCCACAGGGCTGTCGACGTACACTGGCCATGTACATTGGGGATAATATTGTGAGCAGGCCGAGTGGCTGCGCATCCCGAAACGATAGCATGGCGTGACCGGGAACAATATGACAACCTATCTTCTTGTGCACGGCGCCTGGGCCGGGGGTTGGATCTGGGGCCGGGTCGCGCCAATTCTGCGAAAGGCGCGGCACGACGTCTTCACTCCAACGCTCACGGGGCTGGGCGAACGAGCCCATCTGGCGAATCCGGAGATTGACCTGAGCACCCACATTCAGGATGTAGTGGCCGTGCTGGAATGCGAAGACCTCGAACGCGTGGTGCTGGTTGGTCACAGTTACGGCGGCATGGTGATCACGGGAGTGGCCGAACGAACCGCGGAACGGCTTAGCCACCTGGTCTATCTCGATGCCTTTGTTCCGCAAGACGGCCAATCGGTGGCAGATCTTGTCAGCCCCGAGCTGGCAGCGTCCTTCGAGGAAGGCGTGCGGTTGAGCGGTGATGGTTGGAGGATACCGCCTCCGCCTCCGGAATGGTCCGGCGTTACCGATGAGGCCGACCAGCGGTGGATAGAACCAAGACTTAAGCCCCAGCCCATCAAGACGATGTTCCAGCCGGTGCGCGTCTCGAACGCTGAGGCCGCGGAATTGCCGCGAACCTTCGTCTATTGCAATAATCCCGCAAGGGGAACCTTCGACCAGTTTGCATCAAGAGCGCGTGCCGAGGGATGGCGGTATCAGGTACTCTCGACGGGCCATGCCGCCAACGTCACGGCGCCCAATCAGGTGGCCGATTTGCTGCTCGAGCTCCTTGGAAGAGGAGCGACGATGATGCGCTGAATGCGCTGAAGCGTTTCTTCCGGGCCTTTCGTGGCTAGTCCCGAACGAACTTGAGTCTTCGTGTCTTGGAGGCGGGTTTTTGTTACTATCCACGGGGATTTGAATACGCTACCTTATCCCATGACCGCGGCCTTCCGTCCTGTTCCATCCGGTGCTTTCCTGACGCTAGTTCTCTTCTGGTTTTCTCTGGCGGCTCAAACGCGCTCTCCAGATATAGACGTTAACCAGCAAGCTGTGGTCGAGACGACCGAGGGAACCTTCGTCCTGTCATTTTATCCCGACAAGGCTCCGCTCCATGTCCGGTTGTTCCTCAGCCTTGCCGCCGAAGGGGCTTACGACAATACGCTGTTTCATCGAGTGATCAAATGGGGACTGGTGCAGGGGGGCGATCCTTTAACCAGGGACCCGGCTAAGAAGAGTCTTTGGGGAACCGGCGGGCTGAACAAAATCAAGGGCGAGATCTCCGACCTCAAGCACGTGCGCGGAACTCTGTCGAGTGTCCTTCTTCCGGGAAAGCCGGACAGTGGCGGCAACCAGTTCTTCATCTCCGTGATTCCTCAGCCGACCCTTGACGGCCAGTACACGGTGTTCGGTTTTGTGGCTGAAGGGATCGAGGTCGTGGATAAGATCTCGGAAACCCCGGCCGACGCGAGCGCGGTCCCGGTGAAACCGCCGGGTATCCATAAGGTGACTCTTCGTCCTGCCCGGCCGGTTCCACCTCCGGCCTTCTCTCAGAGCTCTACGGAAGAACTGGCGAAATACCGGGCCGTGCTGGAGACCTCGCTGGGAGAAATCACGCTCGAATTCTTTCCCAACCTGGCTGCGAATCACGTCCGCAATTTTCTTCGACTGGCGCAGGCGGGGTTTTACGACGGTACATCCTTCCATCGCGTGGTGAGCGATTTTGTCGCTCAGGGGGGACTCCTCTCCACGCGCCAGCCTCTGTTGCCGGACTTTCGTCAGCAGGACCTGGTGCGAAGACTCAAGCCTGAGTTCAATGAGACGCGGCATCTGAAGGGTATCTTGAGCATGGCGCGTTCCGATGAGCCCGACAGCGCCGAGACTTCGTTCTTCATTTGCCTGGGCGACGCCACAAGCCTGGACCGCGAATACACTGCGTTCGGAAAAGTGGCCGGAGGGTTGGACATCCTGGACAAGTTTCAGAATGTCGAAGTTGAAGGGGAAACTCCCAAGCAGCGCATCGAACTGCGCAAAGTCAGAATAACGAATTGAGAAAAGCCACAACCTCGGCATTTGTCAATTGTCATGAGCCAATGCCGAAGCTATGATGGGCTCCCCGTTCCCGAGCAAGTCCCAATATTAGTCAGACAATCGACCGGAGGTCGTTCATGAGCACCAGGGTTCAACGCCGTGATTTCATTAAGCTCACATCTCTGGCCGGCCTCACCGGCGGGGCCATTGCCTCCGAAGCCGTCAAGAACGCGGCCGGGTTTGCTGTACCGGCTCAGCGCCCCGTCGTGATATCCAGCGCCAATGGATTGCAGGCGACGGCCAAAGCCATGGAGATAATCAAGAGCGGAGGCAAGCCCATCGATGCGGTGATCGCCGGAGTCAATATCGTCGAGGATGACCCGAAAGACAGCTCCGTCGGTTATGGAGGCTTGCCCAATGAGGACGGCGAGGTGGAGCTGGACGCGAGTGTGATGGACGGCTCGACCTGGCGCTGCGGCGCTGTCGGGGGGCTCAAGTTCATCAAGAATCCGACCAAGGTGGCGCGTCTGGTCATGGACCGCACCGATCACATTTTCCTGGTGGGCGAGGGGGCGTTGAACTTTGCCCTCAAAATGGGGTTCAAGAAAGAGGACCTGCTCACCGACGACTCGCGCAAGAAATGGCTGGACTGGAAGTCCAAGCTCTCCGATCGGGACAACTGGCTTAGCGAGGAATCTTCCGCCAGCGCATTCGGTCAATTCATACGGCATTATGGGACCATCAACTGCCTGGCTGTCGACACAAACGGAGATATGGCGGGAACCACCAGCACGAGCGGGCTGTCGTGGAAGATCGCGGGTCGAGTCGGTGACTCTCCCATAATCGGCGCGGGTCTCTACGTGGACAACGATACCGGCGCCGCCGGTTCGACCGGCCGGGGCGAAGCCAACATAAAGGTCTGCGGCGCCCACACGGTGGTCGGGTTGATGAGCCAGGGGAAAAGCCCGGAGCAGGCCTGTCTCGAAACTTTGGAACGCGTCGTGAAGACGACCAAAGAGAAGCGCTTGTTGAGGGAAGACGGACGACCGAGTTTTAACCTCAGCTTCTACGCCCTGAACAAGAAAGGCGAATACGGCGCCGCTGCGCTCTATCCCGCGCGGTTTTGTGTCAATGCCGGCGAGGGAAGCAAGCTGCTCGATAGCGCCTATCTTTTCAAGAATCCCCAATCCCGCTGATTCGGGTTCCCATCTTCGCGGCGGGTTTGCGATACCTGACGATGGATACGGTTACCCTCCAGAAGCTTCTCCGCATCCTGCGTCGGGAAATTCCGAAATGGAAAGTTCCCGCCGTGGGAGTGATCGCGGAGCAGGCCGTTGATCGCCCTTTCGAAACACTGGTCAGCACGATTCTCTCGCTAAGAACCAAGGATGCGGTTACCGAACAGGCGTCCCGCCGCCTTCTTTCGCGGGCGCCCACCCCGGCTGCCATCGCCTCGCTTCCTCTGAAACAGGTCGAAGAACTGATCTACCCGGTTGGCTTCTATCACACGAAAGCCAGGAATCTGAGAAAGACCTGCCGGATGCTCCTCACGAAACACGAAGGGAAAGTACCGCGAGACCTTGACTCGCTCCTGAATCTTCCCGGAGTCGGGCGCAAAACGGCAAATCTGGTGATGACGGTTGGGCACGGCGATTACGGGATTTGCGTCGACACGCACGTCCATCGAATAACCAATCTCTGGGGCTATGTTCAGACGGCGACTCCTGAGAAAACCGAGTTCGCGTTGCGCGCGAAACTGCCCAGACGTTACTGGAAAACGTACAACGACATCCTGGTCACCTTCGGCCAGAATCTTTGCGTCCCGGTATCCCCATGGTGCAGTAAGTGCCCGGTGGAACACTTCTGTGAAAAGGCCGGACGCAAGAGGTGGCGGTAATGCAGTAAGCAGTAGGCAGTGGGTGCGCGGCCTTACTGTTTGCCGAATTTGTCGTAGATGGGACGGATCACCCGGTCCGGGAGGATGACCCGGCTAAGGCTGGCTACCTTATGGATCCATGGAACCAGATCTTCAGACCCCGTCCAGTGCTCCCTGACGACGTCTTCGCCTGCGTCGCCGATCAGACGCATTAGTACCAGAGAGACGGCGAATAGATCGTCAACCTGCCCCAGAAACGGGATAAAATCCGGTATGAGATCGATCGGACTGGCGACGTAGACCGCCACAGCTCCGACCAGGATTTTATCGGCGCTGCTCACCCGCGGATCGCGCAGGAGGCGGGAGAGGAGCCGAACCAGCCTGGGAAGAAGCAAGACCGCTTCCTTCAAGAATGCACGCGCCTGACGGCGTCTCGTTTTCGTCGCCAGATCCATACGCAAAATATTGAACCAGCGAACCTAAGGCGTCAAGCGCTCGCGGCGTTTCCGGGTGTCTTGCGGTCTTCGTCAGCATAGAAGACCCGGCAGGGTTGTTTAGGCCTGAGGGGGCGTGTATCATCTTGATTCTGGACCACCACAAGGATCGTAAAAGGCTTGCGCGACAAAGCATTCATCCGCAATTTTTCCATTATCGCTCATATTGACCACGGGAAGTCGACGCTGGCCGACCGCCTTCTGGAGCGCACCGGGGCCCTTACCCAGCGGGAGATGTCCGCCCAGGTGCTGGACGCGATGGACCTCGAACGCGAGCGAGGGATTACCATCAAGGCCCACTCGGTGCGCCTGAATTACAGGGCGGAGGACGGAAAAGACTACGTTCTAAACCTGATCGATACCCCCGGGCACGTCGACTTCTCATACGAGGTTTCCCGCAGCCTCTCAGCCTGCGAGGGCGCTCTGCTTGTCATTGACGCATCCCAGGGCGTCGAGGCGCAGACGCTGGCGAATACCTATCTTGCCCTGGACCATCATCTCGAGATCATCCCGGTTATCAACAAGATCGATCTTCCGGGCGCGGATGCTTCAAGAATAAAGAACCAGATCGAGGAGATCATCGGATTGGATGCGAAGGATGCAATCCTGGCCAGCGCCAAAGAGGGGATCGGAACGGACGAAATCCTCGAGGCGATCGTCCATCGGCTTCCTCAGCCGCGCGGCGAGTACGACAAGCCCCTGAAGGCCCTGATCTTTGATTCCTGGTTCGATCTCTATCGCGGTGTCATCGTGCTCACGCGCGTCATCGATGGCACGCTGCGCAAGGGAATGAAGATTCGTCTGGTGGCGACAGAGCAAGCCTTCACCGTCGAACAGGTGGGTGTGATCACGCCCAAGTTTCTGGAAGTAGATGAACTCTCCGTCGGGGAAGTAGGGTTTATGGTGGCCGGGATCAAGCGGGTGGCCGACAGCAAGATCGGCGATACAATTACGGAGGATGCGAGGCCCACCCTGGAACCTTTTCCCGGATTCCAGGAGATCAAGCCGATGGTGTTCGCCGGGCTCTATCCTACCGATACGGCCCAGTATGAGGATCTGCGGGACGCGCTGGAAAAGCTTCAGCTCAATGACTCATCCTTCTTCTATGAGCCCGATACTTCGGGAGCGCTCGGTTTCGGCTTTCGCTGCGGCTTTCTCGGCCTGCTCCACATGGAGATCGTGCAGGAACGCCTGGAGCGCGAATTCAACCTCTCGCTGATAACAACCGCGCCTGGAGTTCGATACCGGGTGACCACCAGCAAGGGCGATCTGATAGAGATCCACAACCCTTCCAAGCTTCCCCCAGCCGGGGATATTGAAAAATTCGAAGAACCCATGATCACCGCCATGATCCTCAGCAATGACGAGTTTGTGGGACCTATCCTTAAGCTGGTTGAGGAAAAACGCGGCGTGCAGAAGGGTTTCGAGTATGTGACCAGCAATCGAGTCTTGATCACCTATGAACTCCCGTTGAACGAGATCGTCCTGGATTTTTATGATCGCCTGAAATCGGCTACGCGTGGTTATGCCTCGCTCGATTATCACTTCTCGGGTTATAACGAATCCCGCCTGGTGAAGCTGGATATTCTGGTGAGCGGAGAACCTATCGATGCTCTTTCCCTTATCGTTCACCATGACACGGCTCAGATCCGCGGACGCGCCCTGGTCGAAAAAATGAAGGAACTGATCCCGCGGCAGATGTTCGAAGTCGTCATCCAGGCTTCCATCGGCAGCAAGATTATTGCCCGCGAATCGGTCCGCCCGATGCGGAAGAATGTGCTGGCCAAATGTTACGGCGGGGACATCACGAGAAAACGCAAACTACTCGAGAAGCAGAAAGAAGGAAAGAAGCGAATGAAACGGCTCGGTAAAGTTGAAATTCCCCAGGAAGCTTTTCTGGCCGTCTTGAAGGTGGATTGAAAGCGCGAAGACTCGATCGAGCGGTAAGCGTTTGTGCTTTAAGCCCACAGCCTCTCCTAAAGTCTTGATTGAAAGGAGCGCCGGAGCTAAGATTACTCCAGATTGACTTCGAAGATTGGCAACGAAATGACAACGCCTCCCGGTCGGCACCTGGCAAGACGGCGAGTCCACAGGGCGCGTCCCGTAGTGGTCGTGCTTCCGCTTCTGCTGGCTGCGATTCTGCCGGTCGGCTGCCGCCCTCCCATAGTCCGAACCCCGGTTCCGGCGGAGAAGATTCTTCTGGCCAACGAAGCCGCCAGAGAAGCCGATATCGCCTTCGCCCGAAAAGATTTTTACGCCGCCCTGATAAAGTATCTCGAAGCTACTCGCAGCAATCCCAACAGCGAGTATATCTACAACAAGCTGGGCATCACGTACTCGCAGCTCCAGTATTATCCGGAGGCGACGAACGCGTTCGAGCGCGCGATCGGGCTCAATCCCAAATACGCCTATCCTTATAACAATCTTGGTTCCGTCTACTTTGCCACCAGCGAAAAAGGCAAGGCGGAAAGGTTCTTCAAGAAGGCGATCAGCCTGAATCCGAACGTAGCATCGTTCCATGTCAACCTTGGCACTCTTTACTTTGAGAAGAAGAAGATGGACAAGGGCATGGAAGAGTGGCGCAAGGGGATCGCCTTAGACTCGAGCATCCTGGGCAAGAGCGAAGGGATCAGCCTTGTGGCAGCCGGATCGAAGAGATCGTCCACCGACAAGAACTACTTCATGGCTCGTCTGTTTGCGTCGATGGGTGATGCCGAGCGAGCCGTCGACAATTTGCAGCTGGCGCTGAATGCGGGTTTCACCGATATTGATGCGATCAAGAAGGAGCCCGATTTCGACCCGATCCGCGAAGACCAGAAATTCCAGTCGTTCATGCGAAGCGCCTCGCTCCTGACCCGACCTTAAACAAAATACCGCCAGGACCCAAAGACGCGAAGAATGAAGACGCAGGGGATCAGCCCTGGGCTGGCGGCGTGAAGTGGTATTTGGGTAAATCGGCTACATTCGCTCGCAGGTCCTCGCCGGCGCGGACTCTTTCGAGCCAGAGCTCCAGCTCCCCGCGCAGATTGCCCAGCTCCATACCCGCGTAACGGTCGCCGTAGCGCCGCAGCGCCTTGAGCCCTTTTTCCAACTGGCTCTCACCGCCTCGAAAATTGCCGTTCCGGAGATGATAGAAGCCCACCGAGATCTGGATGAGTCCCTGGAAAAAATCTCGCGCCGGCCCGCGAATCCCCTGCCAGATTTCTTCGAGAGTGTCGTGGCATTCGAAGAACTTACCGGCGTTGAATTCGGCGACCCCCTTTTGGATCCCGCGCACAACAGCCGAATCGAGTTCTGGTTCGGGGATTTCTTCGCTCATTACTCTTTTTTCCCCGACAGCTCGATCAGCCATGCCGCCAGGAGAGGGACCATTATCTCGTGGTGACCTGTGAGGGAGAATCCACGTCCCCCTTTTTTCACGGGTCGCTTGAGGACATTCTCAGTGGGACGGTAGTGCTGGATAAAATCAAGGTTTGCGGTGGTAAAATCCTGCAAAGGCTCGCCGCTGTTGCGGACCAGCGTGACGCATTTCAAGAATACCTCAGGCAAAGTCACGGCTGATCCACAGTTCAGATAAACCCCTCCCCCGTTCAGGCGCGAAACCAGCGAGGCGAACAAGCGAAAGTCCCGGTGGGTTCCTTCCCCGGTAGCCGAAGGAGAAATGCTGGGATGATTGTGAATAATATCCGTCCCCAGCGTGATATGGACCGTCACGGGAATATTTCTCAGGTAAGCCTGAAGCAGAAGGCTATAGTTGCCAAAGGAGGGGCGTAACCGTTCCAGGTGTCGACCCAGGGATTCGCCGATTCCCAGCCCGTCCGGCACGCCGTCGTTGATCGCCTGGTTGATTCCACGTCCGGTTTCTTCGGCCATGCCGAACGCGCCTTGTTCCAGCTGCGTCTCCACATCCTCGCTCGTGGCGCCCGAAAGAGCGATTTCGAAATCGTGGACAATGCCGGACCCATTCAGCGCCACGGCCGTTACCAGACCACGGTCCATGAGATCGATGATGACAGGTGACAGGCCGGTCTTGATGATGTGTCCCCCCAGCCCCCAAAGGATGGCCTTGCCGAGGTTGTCAGCTTGCAGGATGGCTCGGGCCAGGTCCTGCAGGCTCTGGGCAGCAAGGATCTGAGGCAAGGTCTCCAGGAATTCGGCCAGAGTTCCACCCTGAGTGTGCGGGCGTCCGAAGGTGCGGACCTCCACCTTGCTCGGGCGGTCCTTGAGCGAATAGGTGCGGATGCGATTCAAGCTGTATGGCTCGAGGGGGTACTTGGACATTCGCGTGATCACAATCCGGTCAAGGTTTCATCCACGAGTTCACAAAGGATGTGACCAATCATGATGTGGATTTCCTGAACGCGGGCGGTAGATTTATGAGCGACGTTGAGGTGGTACGAAACCAGAGAGCCTAACTTGCCGCCGTCGCTGCCGGTGAGCCCCGCAGTCACCATGCCAAGTTCGCGCGCCGCGGCAGTCGCCAGAAGCACATTGGGAGAGTTCCCGCTGGTTGACAAGCCAATCGAAACATCCCCCTTGCTGCCCAGGGCCCGAACCTGCCGTACGAATACCTGTTCGTATCCATAGTCGTTGCCAATGCTGGTTAGAATCGAGGTATCGGTGGTGAGCGCGATGGCAGCGAGCGGCCGCCGCTCGCGCCGAAAGCGGCCGATCCATTCGGCGGCGATATGCTGCGCGTCGGCGGCGCTCCCGCCGTTGCCGAAGAGCAAGATTTTGTTTCCTCGCTCTAACGCCTGGCAAACTTCGCGCGCCAGCGCGGAGATGCGCTCCTCGTTGGCGGCAAAGAACGTCTGCTTGAGCTGTAGACTCTCCGAGACGGCCCGCCGGATCGACTCAATCATGAAGCCGCCCCCAGGACCCGGCGCAGCGCCTGGCCGGTTGCCGAATGGTCGACTCGGGCTATCTGCTCGGGGCTGCCAACGGCGACGATCTGCCCGCCCCGCTCTCCCCCCTCCGGCCCCAGGTCAATGACATGGTCCGCCATCTTGATGACATCCAGGTTATGCTCAATCACCACGACGGTGTTTCCCAATCCGACAAGACTGCTCAGTATGTCGAGCAGTTTTTTTACGTCATGAAAATGAAGCCCCGTAGTCGGCTCATCCAGAATGTAGAGCGTCTTGCCCGTGGCTCGTCGGCTCAGTTCCTTGGCGAGCTTTACCCGCTGCGCCTCGCCGCCCGAGAGCGTCGTGGCTGGTTGACCCAGCTGGACGTAGCCCAATCCTACGGCATTCAGAGTCTGAAGTTTCTGTGCGATCGCCGGGATGTTTTCCAGCAAGGGGTAGGCGTCACTGATGTTCATTTCCAGCAGATCGGCGATCGAGTATCCCTTGTACGTTACCGCGAGCGTCTCGCGATTGTAACGCTTCCCCTGGCAGGTCTCGCACGAGACATAAACATCGGGCAGGAAATTCATCTCAATCCGGCGAAGTCCATCCCCCTGGCAGGTTTCGCAGCGCCCTCCCTTGACGTTAAAGCTGAACCGCCCGGGTTTGTAACCTCGGATCCTGGACTCGGGGAGCATGGCGAATAGTTCCCGGATGTGAGTGAAAAGACCGGTATAGGTAGCGGGGTTGGATCGAGGCGTTCGCCCGATGGCCGACTGATCGATTTCGATCACCTTATCGAGGTAGTGGACCCCGAGAATCTCACCATGGGCGCCGGGATCGGTCAGAGCTCGATTCAGCTTCCGTGATAGCGCCTTGTACAGAATATCCTCGACCAGAGATGACTTGCCCGAGCCCGAGACTCCGGTCACACAGATGAACAGGCCGAGCGGGAATTCCGCGGTCAGGTGCTTGAGGTTATTGTGACGGGCGCCCTTGACTACAAGACTCTTGCCGTTGCCGGCACGACGCGTTCGCGGATAATCGATTTTCAGCTCGCCGTTCAGATATTTCCCCGTGAGGGAATCTGGATTTCCCTGTACGGAGCCGATATCACCGGCGGCAACCACGTGCCCTCCGGCGCGCCCTGCGCCAGGCCCCAGGTCGACAATGTGGTCTGCGCGACGAATAGTTTCCTCGTCGTGTTCCACAACCAGAATGGTGTTGCCCATCTCGCGGAGCCCGGTCAACGTATCCAGCAAACGACCGTTGTCCCGAGGGTGGAGCCCGATGGACGGCTCATCGAGCACATACAGCACCCCTCTGAGTTTCGACCCGATTTGAGTTGCCAGGCGTACGCGCTGTCCTTCACCGCCTGATAGAGAAGAAACCGCTCGGTCCAACGAGAGGTATCCCACTCCGACGTCAACCAGAAAGCCCAGCCGATTGCAGATCTCCTTCAAGATCTGTCCCGCTATCTTATCCTCGCGCGGGGTCAATTGTATCTTCTGGAACGCCGGGAGAGATTCCTCCAACGGTAAACGAGCGAAATCAGAGATCGCCTTGGCATCCAGCTTCACAGCTCGGCTTTCGGGACGAAGGCGCGACCCGCCGCACGCGGGACAGCTCTGGATCGAGAACAGGTTCTCGACTTCCTGCTGGATGCGCGAATTCGCTTCATCCTGATAGAGGTTCTCGAGCCAGTGGCCGATTCCCTTGAACTCCGCGCTATAGCGAAAATTGCCGTAGTAATAATTGATCGGTTCGGTGCTGCCGAAGAAGTAGACTTCCCTGGCTCTTGCCGGGAGGCGTTCAAACGAAGTCTGGTCATTGCATTTGAAGTTCCGCGCCACTGCGAGCAGCGACTCACGCAGGTAGCTTTCAATCCGCCCGCTTTCTACGGGAAAAGTTATTTGCGAGATCGGCTGCGTCGGGTCCGGAATAATCTTTTCAGGATTGATCACCAGGCGGGTTCCGACGCCGTCACAGCTTGGGCACGCGCCATACTTCGAGTTAAACGAGAACGAGCGCGGCTCGAGCTCAGGAATGTTGACCCCGCAGTCGATGCACGCTTGTCGTTCCGAGTAAAGCCGTTCCTCTTTTTCCAGCGCGGAAACGGTAACCAGGCCCTCGGCCAGGTCCATCGCGGCTCTGATCGATATCTCAAGGCGCCGCCGAATCCCCGGTTTGATCAGCACGCGATCGACGACTACCTCCACGGTATGGGTGCGGGTTTTGGACAGGCGGATGTGCTCCTCCATATCGTAGATCTGCCCGTCCACTCGAACTCGCAGGTATCCCTTCTTGAGGTACTTTTCAAACAGTTTCCTGAATTCTCCCTTCCGGTCCCGTACCACCGGCGCGAGTATCACTACTCGCGTGCCTTCCGGATACGCGGACACGGAGTCCACGATCTGATCGAGCGTCTGGTGGGTGATCGGTTTTCCGCACAGATGGCAGTGAGGTTTGCCGACGGAGGCGAACAGAAGCCTCATATAATCGTAGATCTCGGTCACGGTCCCGACGGTTGAGCGGGGGCTTCGGCTGGTTGTCTTCTGCTCGATGCTGATTGCGGGCGAAAGTCCCTCGACGCTATCGACGTCGGGTTTTTCCATCTGTTCGAGAAACTGGCGCGCGAACGCGGAGAGCGACTCGATGTAGCGGCGCTGTCCCTCCGCGTAGATGGTATCGAAGGCAAGACTCGATTTTCCCGAACCGGAGAGCCCGGTGATTACCGTCAGTTTGTGGCGTGGGATCTCGAGGCTGATCTCTTTGAGGTTATGTTGGCGCGCGCCACGCACCACGATCTTCTCTAGCATCATCAGACCAAAAGCGTCATTTTACGGTTCGCTCTCGAACCGGTCAACCGGAGGCTTGTGTCTGTGTCTAGTGTTTCTTCGTGTCTTCGTGGTTAGTGCTGCGAAACAGATACCACAAAGACACGAAGGCACGAAGAAACACCAAGAACCTTGGAAACAAGTTGGACCGTTCCCAGAAAATCGTTGCTCCTCGTACCGAGACCAACTATGATGCCCCGGCTGCCGACAACAAATCGAGCTCGCGTCGTGATCACAATCGGGCAGCTGGTCAACGAATCAAGCACTACGTAGTCAGTATCTGCTAGCTGTATCAACTGGACGAGTGAGGAGATCATCAGCCTTTCCGTCCCTTAGATCGAGGTTCCAGAACGACAGCAAGCCTCTCCTTCAGCGAGTCGCCGCCCTGAGACGATTCGCTGTAGCAGTCAGAGGTTTCACTGAACCTCGAGTTTTCTACTTAGTCCTTTGACGCAAGACGGAGAGCGGTCGACGGGTCAATGACCGTCGAGTTCCCGCTATTCCGGGCATGGGCGTCTCGGTGTCTTCGCGGCAGATGAATCATAACCGATCCATCGCCGGGACACACAGGCGTCTTTTCATCCAATCCAGACGCATCACCTATCACAGGAGGTTCCCCCCATGCACTACCTGTTAGCGAGGGTGAAAGCATTTCTTAAGGTTGTCCCTGCACTATTCTGCCTGGCGCTCAGTATTGAATCTTTTGCCGCTGATATCCAACTCGCCTGGGACCCCAATCCCGAAACAAATCTGGCAGGTTACAAAGTTTATTACGGGCTGGCTCCCGGCAATTATAGTGTGGCAATCAATCTGGGTAATCAGACGACTTACACTGTAACCGGACTCGCAGTCGGGACTTATTATTTTGTAGTTACGGCCTACAACACCTCGGGGCTGGAAAGCGATGCATCAAACGAAGTCTCCGCCACCATAGGTGTCTCGGCGACTCTCAGTCTGGTTGCGACACCCGGATCCGGGAATGTTACCGTGAGTTGGAGTGGCGTCACCAGTCCGACCGTGACGGACTGGATTGGCCGATACAGCACCGGGGCGGGCGACGGTTCCTACGGGGAATGGAAATATAGCAGCAGTTGCGCGCAGAGTCCCGGCAGTAGCCCGCGATCGTCGGGCTCGTGTGTTTTTGCGCTGCCGACTGTGGCGGGTACTTATGAATACCGGTTGTTCGCCAACGGAACCTATGTCCGGCTGGGAACTTCCAACATAATCACCGTCTCGGGTTCGGGCGGGGGTTCGGGCGGGGGTTCAGGCCCACGCACTTACGGCAACCCCGACTCGGTCACAC
The DNA here is from genome assembly GCA_963827655.1 of uncultured Acidobacteriota bacterium. GTDB lineage: Bacteria > Acidobacteriota > UBA6911 > UBA6911 > UBA6911 > CAWHCF01. The sequence goes on along the minus strand of CAWHCF010000023.1, from coordinate 388,598 downwards.
CGGGCGGCCGCCGTGGCTCTCGGCTGGAGCGGCGTCGGCAGCCCAAGTGTCACCGATTGGATCGGCCGCTTCACCCCGGGCGCAGCCAACACCGCGTACAGCGATTGGAAATACACCAGCACCTGCGCGCAGAGTTCCGGTGGCACCCCGCGCCCGTCGGGTTCGTGCTCTTTCACGATGCCGCTAACCACCGGACACCTCCGAGTTCCGGTTGTTTGCCAGTGGCTCCTACAATCGCCTGGCCACCTCGAGCACCGTCACCGTCGCGGGAGGCGGCACTCCGACCCTCACGGCCAGCCCCAGTGCCGTCGGGCCCGGCGGGACAGTCACGCTGGTCTGGAATGGGGTGAGCGGCGCGACCCCGGCTGACTGGATCGGCTGCTACCTTGCGGCAGGCGGAAGCGGACAAGGTTGGATGTATACCAGCAGTTGCAGCCAGAGTGCCGGCGCCTCGGGCGCCTTGTCGGGCTCGTGTGTCTTCACCATGCCCGGCACGCCCGGCACTTATGAATTTCGCCTGTTTGCGAACAATGGGTTTACCCTCGTGGCGAAATCGGGCGTTGTGGCAGTCAACTAAAATGCGTGTCTTCGTGGTTAGTGCGGCCTGACAAAAGCCACGAAGACAACAAAGAAAAAGACGGGACATTCGTGTCTGCTTGGGTATAATCTGGTGGTCAGAATATCCAAAGGAGACGCGCACATGAACCAGGGATCAGATCTCAACCGTCGAAGTTTCATCGGAACCGTAGCGGCCACAGGCGCCACACTTTTTGCCAGGACGGCTTTGCCACAACCCGGGCCGGTCGTCCAGGGCAAGGCTCCCGACGGGCCGGTGTTGAAAGCCGGACTCATCGGCTGCGGCGGTCGAGGGCGAGGCGCGGCCGTTAATTTCCTCGATGCAGGTCCAAACCTCCAGATCACGGCTCTGGCGGACGTGTTTCAGGATCGGGTCGACGAAGGCCGCAAGCGTCTCAACCAGGAACGTGGTCAGGATATTCGCGAATCGAACTGCTTTGTCGGTTTTGACGCCTATAAGAAACTGATCGACTCCGGGGTCGATATTGTCCTGCATGCGACCCCGCCCCACTTTCGTCCGGAGCACTTCGCTGCTGCGGTCGCCGCAAAAAAACACGTTTTCATCGAGAAACCAGTCGCCGTGGATCCTGTCGGCGTGCGATCGGTAATGGAAACGGCCAAGAAGGCAAAGGAACTGGGCGTCAGCGTGATGACCGGCACTCAGATGCGCTGTGACAACGCGCGGAGAGAAACACGCAAGCGGGTAGCTCGATGGAATCATTGGCGATGTTCGAGCGCTTCGGATTTTTCGCAATCAGGGAGCCCTGTGGTTCCGGGAACGGCAGCCGGCGTGGTCCGACATGGAATACATGATCCGGGATTGGGTCAATTGGATCTGGTTATCGGGTGACCACATCGTCGAACAGCACATCCATCATCTGGACCAGGCAGTCTGGTTTATGGGCTCGGCATCCGGTGAAAGCGGTGGGAATGGGCGGACGCGCGCGCCGTCAGACAGGAGATCAGTATGATTTCTTCAGCACCGACTATATTTTTGAAAACGGCGTCCACATGCACAGCACAATCCGCCAGCTAAACGGGTGCGCGAACGTGCGCGAGGAAGTGCTGGTAGGAACCAAAGGGACTTGCGACATGGATGGGAAGGTCTTCGATCTGGCCGGGAAACTCGTCTGGGCGTACGAAGGGCCGAAAAACAACATGATAGTGCAGGAACATGTCGACCTGGTTACCGCGATTCGGACCTCGAAACCGGTCAATACGGCCCACGATACCGCGGTCTCGACAATGGTTGCCGTCATGGGGCGCGAAACAGCCTACACCGGCAAAGAAGTTACCTGGAATGAGCTGATGCAGTCCAGCATGAGGCTTGGCCCCACGGAGTATGCAATGGGCCCCGTCTCCATCCAGGCGGTCATTCCGGTTCCAGGGGTAGGGCCAACCGCCCGCGCTTCCGGCGGCTAACACATTCTCTTGCTGCGAAGACACCAGGACACGAATATTACGGAGTCATGAACCATCCCGGGCGAACGAATTTCGGCCGGGATTTACCGTCGACGTAGCCGCGGGTCAATTCCGAAGCCATTTCCACAATCCTGGCCATTTCCGGATAACGAATCTTATCGGCAGTGTCGCTCGGCTGATGGTAGTCCGGGTGAAGTCCGGTAAAGAATTCGACTCCTGGCACGCCGGCCTTGGCAAAATGGTAGAGGTCGGTCAGGTAAATGACTCGCCATGTGGGTTGCTGGTCGGGGATTACTTCGATGTTGTGTTTTTTCCCGATCGCCAGGGACTCCTCGAACAACGAAGGGGCACAGCCAGGAATGGCCTCGACGCGCCCTTGCGACCGGCCGATCATGTCGAGGTTGATTTGCACCGCAACCCGATCCATCGGAACAATCGGGCGCGAGGCGTAATACGCCGACCCCAGAATACCGCGGTCCTCGCCGCTGGTGAAGAATACCAGGACGCTGCGCTTGCCCGGTCGCTGCGCCACGCGACGCGCAATTTCGAGAACCGCCGCGGTTCCTGAGGCATTATCGTCGGCCCCGTTCCAGATCCCGTCCTGGCCGCTGGGAACATCATGGGACCCAAGGTGATCGTAGTGGGCTGAGAGAACAACCCATTCGTCCCGCAGTTTCGGATCTGTGCCGGCGATCTTGCCCAGCACATTCGGAGCCGTTCCCTCACTCACGGTTGCCTCAAACGCTATCTTGATTCTTTTTCCCAGGGGACCCCTGGGAAGGCGAGCCGGATCGACGCCCGTCAGACCCGCCAGTGACTGGGGCTTCAGAACCAGAACAGGATTGAGCGCGGAAGCCTGACCGACGCCGGCTTCCCGCATGAACGCAACCGGGGCGTTCTTCATCTCGCGCAGGAATCCTGCTTCGGCTTCGCTCGCGGTGTCGAGATCCTCACTGAGGTACACCAGCAGTTCGGCCCCTCGCACGGTGGCCGCCATTATTTTGCCCAGGGCGCGATCCGGGCCGAGAACCTGAGTGGGGTCGAGCGTCCAGGAAGCGCCCTTCCTGGTGACTACCGCCTTGCCGCGTACATCGAGTCCGGCCAGGTCGTCGACCTTCCGCTCTTCGGCGACGACTCCGTTGCCCGCATTTACCAGCTCCAGGTCCATTGCCCCTTTGGCCGGGTCTCTTCCGATGTTCCAGAGGACGTAAGAATCCGGGGGGATCGCTTTGCCATCGATCGATACGGTGACGCGCGCCTGGGCGGGCCGGTATTCGCCGATTTTGTAGACCTGAAGGTAAGAATTTCCTACGGCAGGTTCCACACCGGCGATCTGCAACTGGGCCCGAAGGTAGAGCGCGGCCAGATTGAGGCCGCGGCTCGGGGTACCCCGGCCTTCCATTTCGTCCGATGCCAGATAGGAAACATCGGCCTGCAGGCGGCGCGCGGTGTCTGTTCCTGATGTATCGGAAGCGAATTGTGGACCGGTCGACCCGACGGCCAGCCATAGTGCAACTGCAGTAAGCAATTGAAACAGCCGCTGAACTCGCACCAATCCTCCTCCTTCACAGCCCTCAGGCGCTTAGCGAAACGTTCAAACCGACATGTTGTCGTTCAGAAGGGGCCTTCGTTCGGGGCGAAGTCCCCGAACGAACCTTAGCGACTTCGCGCCTTGGTTGTCGATGGTCGTAAAAAAAGCACAGAACCTTCAATCTTGTGATACCTGCACACTCAAGCTGTCACCGACGCGGATCAAGCCGTCGGTAAGGATGGCCGCGCGCAAACCACCGCGGTGGACCAACCCGGGCAGCACCTCCCTGTCCGCGAGCTTCGCCAGGTGAGAGCAGGGCTCGCAAAGACGAATGCCTCGGAACTTTACTTCGCCGATGGTGAATTCCCGCCCAACAAGGTGATTGAGCGCAACTCCTTGAGTAACGAGATTTCGGCGGCTGTCCTTTGGATCCAGATCGACGCCGTAGTCGCGCTTCAAAGCCTCGACCGCTTCGAGTTCAATCAAAGTCACCTCGCGGTCAGGACCGGTTTTCTTCGAGTACGTTCCGGTTCGATCAAAATAACGATCTCCCTCGAGCCCGCGCCCCCCGACGGCGCGCACCGCGGTCAAGGGCAGCATAGGGCTCGCCGCTCGGTCAGCAACCTGAATTGAGATTAATTTTCCTTTTCCCATGATCAAGATTTACGATTGACATTGACGATTGAACATCTGATAGCTGCCATTGTTAATCGTCAATCGTCAATCGTCAATCGATTGTTAATCGTCAATCGTCAATCGTCAATCGATGAGGTCTTCCGGTCCACAGAACCGGGTCTTGATGGCTCTCTCATAAAGTTCGATCTGCCGTTCGATGTCCTCTGCGCTCCAATTGAGCTCGGGCGCGACCAGCGTTGCGACCTCCCGCGCACAGCCTCTCCCGCGCCCAGGATCCAGGAGTGCCACGCGTGTGCGGCGCACCAGGATATCCTCGAGCGTTCGCGCTTTTTCGTACGTCACTGCGTAATACGCCTCAGCCAGAATATAGGGAAGCTCCGGCACCATCCGCCGGCTCAGGCTGGAATTGGATTGTAGAAACGAAACCACCTGTTCGGTCCAGACGCCATAATCGGCGATTAGATGGTTGCGGATATCTTCCGGCAGATCGGTTTGCTTGAATGGGTTGAACTCATCCTCCGGGGGATGACCCAGCGGGATACGGTGAGTCCAGCAGGGCATCACCAGCAGATCCTTATTCGTGGATTTGAGACGGCGCACGACCCGGTCCACCACGGCTTTGGCCATGCGTCGATAAGTTGTCAGCTTCCCGCCGGCGACGGAAATAACGCCGCCTTCGGTTTCGAACAACTTGTACTCGCGAGGAACATCCGCTGTCTCTTTTCCCGGAACATTGATCAACGGCCGAATGCCGGCATAGCTGCAAACGAGATCCCCCGCCGCTATTCTCGCCTCGGGGAAGGACCAATTCATTGCATCCAGGATGTAATTGACATCTGCGCGCTCGGGCCTTACCTCGTCTGGAGCTTCGTGGTATTCCGTATCTGTCGTCCCAACGACAATGCCCTCGTACCACGGTATAACAAAGAGAAAGCGTCGATCCCGAACTGAGGGAATCAGTACAACGTGGTTGAGATTCAGCCGGCTGCGCGGCAGCACGATGTGGACGCCCTTCGCTGGACGGATTTTTTCGTGATCTGCGGCTTCCCCCAGGAGGTCCAGGGTCCTGTCGGTCCAGGGACCCGTCGCCACGACTACCTGGCGCGCCCGGATCGCCCACGATTTGCCCGCTGAGCACGTCGCGAACCAGCGCGCCGGCAGTCTTGCCATGCTCGCGGATTGGCGCCTCCACAGCCACATGGTTGCACACCAGTGCCCCGCGTGATTGTGCGTCGAGGGCCAGGGACAGGACCAGCCTTGCATCATCCGTGAGGCAATCATAGAAGTGCGCGCCTCCCAACAGGCCATCGCGCCGGAGCTCCGGCGCATAACCCAGGATCTCGCTTGCATTCAGCACTCGGTGTCGGAGCCCAGCGGGTGTGCGTGCCAGATTGTCATAGAGCCACAGTCCCAGTGAAGTCCTCCAGCGCTTTTCCTTGCCTCGAAAGTAGGGGATAAGAAATGGGGTCCAACGCACCAGGCCCGGAGCGAGCCGGGTGAGCGTGTGCCGCTCCGAAATCGATTCCTTCATCAAGCCCAGGCTGAAATGCTCCAGGTAGCGAAGTCCCCCGTGGATTTGCTTGGAGCTCCTGGAACTGGTGCCGCTGGCAAAATCCCCTTTCTCCACGAGAACAGTCTTCAAACCGCGCGCGGCGGCGTCTTGAGCGATTCCGGCGCCGGTGATCCCCCCGCCAATCACAAGCAGATCCATCTCTTCAATTTGGTTGACGATCATGACGATTAGATACGATTTACGATTTACGATTGACGATTTACGATTGACGATTGACGATTGAAAAACAGCTTGGGAATTTGTTGCTCGTGGACTCACGCCATTCGTCAATGGATCGAGGCAAACAACAAGCTCGATCCGCTTTTAAATCGTCAATCGTCAATCGTCAATCGTCAATTGACGTCAATCGTCAATCCGGCAGCAACTTGCCTGGGTTGAGAATTCCCGCCGGATCCAGCGCGTCCTTGATATGGCGCAGAAGGGCAACGCCCAGCGGCCCATGCTCCTGTGTCATCCACTCGCGATGCAGACCTCCGATGCCGTGATGATGGCTCAGGGTTCCTCCAGACCGCATGATCGCCTCGGAAGCCGCGACCTTGCAGGCTCTCCAGAGTTGCAGCTCATCCCCCTGCGACACATGAGCGAGCAAAGTGAACAGCAGTGAGGCGCCTGAACGGTAAGCGTGCGTGAGCTGAGAGCCGATGGCGCAGGAGGCGCCGAATTCCGCGCAGACCCTGGATAGCGCCTGGCGTGTCTGCGAGTGCAAGCGATGAAGGCCGGCCCACGACACGGCTGTTTCTAACGTGTCTGCCAGAAGACCGAGGTCCATCAGCGAGTCTCGCAAATACGGAAAGAGGAACCGGTCACGTCTGAATGCTTGCCCTGGGGCGTCTCCCAGATCGTAAGCATCATACGTTTGCATGAATCTCGATACCGAGCGAACATCGGCCTCCACACGCCGTTGGCTACCTTGCAATCCCAGGAGAAGAAGACAGGGGCGGCTCAGTCCATATCTCTGCGAGATAAGTTTGTCCAGGCCGCGGCGCAAGTAGTGGGCAAGACCGGCCGCGCGCCGATCGAGCGCAGCGACCAGCTCGGTATCTTCTTCGTCCGAAAGCCGAACCATAGCGAGCGGGAGATCCTGCTGAACGAGTTCCCGCGCAACCGAGGTGCCGGTTTCAAAATCGCGCATCAAGAAGGCCAGGATTTGTTGGGCGGCCGGTCTGCGGTGAAGGCGCATTTCGGCAAGACAAATCACACCCAGACATCCCTCCGACCCGACCAGGATTTCACGCAATTCCGGACCCGTCGCACGCGCCGGGACCCCGCGGATATCGATAGAGCCGGCAGGAGTCTCTACGCTCAATCCGATCACCAGATCCTCGATTTTTCCATAGCGGCTGGAATACAGACCTGCCGACCGCGTCGCTAGCCACCCTCCGAGCGTGGAGTACTCGAACGACTGAGGATAATGCCCCAGCGTCAGTCCCTGCGCCTGCAGGCTTTCCTCCAGCATCGGCCCTCGAATCCCGGGTTCGATCTTGGCGACCTGAGACTTTTCATCGACGAACAATATTTTGTCCATTCGCCGCAGGTCGAGCGAGAGGGCTAATTCTTGCGCCGGCCCGGTGCGCGGCTCGACCCCGCCGACCGTGCCCGTTCCGCCTCCGAAGGGAATAACCGCCGCCCTGTTCAGAGAAGCCCATGAAAGTATCTCCCGCACCTCCGGCGCGCCTCCCGGCAAGATGACGGCATCCGGAGCGCTCGACACCTCTCCCTGCCGCACCTTTACCAGTTCCTGGTAGGATTTACCGACGGAATGGGTAACTCGCGTTTCGTGATCTTCCCTGACATTCTGCTCGCCAAGAATGGCGGCAAGATCCCGGCGCGCTCCATCAGTCAGGCGGGTCGGCGCAAGCGCCACTTCCGACAGCGCCACGCCCGGAACCGGATTGAAGTAGTAGATCCCGAGCTTCCGCGATAGGAATCCTTCTAAACCGGGCCGGTCCGACAGCGCAAAGGACTTGTCTGTGCTTCCCCAGCCGTTCCACTTTGTTCGGGTATAGTCGCGACGCTCGATCATGGCGAAGAACCAATCTACCACCAAGACTCAAAAGACTTCGAATTTCTTCGTGTCTTCGCGTCTTAGCGGTATTTGGTTTTTGGTTGCCGATTCAGCGAGGAATACCCGGAACGGCGGAGAGGAACCGGCTGGTTGAATCGCCGTAGAGGACGGTGGCCGCGATGGGCTCAGATGCAGCGACCTGGATGTAGCCGTTGAGACGCGTGTAGCTTGAATCTTCAAAGATCTGGGAAAGCAGGGCAGCATATCGCTCGAGCGGTCGCAAGGTCAGATCCGCCGATCGATCCAAAGAGCCGTCCTCGCGCAGGACTCTCACGGTAAGGTTCACCGGCCTGTCCAGCTCGTTCACCAGGGCGATCCCTGTCCAGTAGTCGATCGCGCCGGCTGATCCTTGCGCGACCTGGTTGAAATGGAAGAGGGGGGAAAGTTGGCTCGCCAGTGGATAGGTGCTCGACATTGAGCCGCGCCCGTTGGACCAGCTTAGCGAGACGCCTCCGGCGATGGCGCCCGAATCGGCGCGGACTCGGACGTAGCCTGTGGTGAATCGGTCTCTCCAGGGAAGGGTAGAACTGTTTAATGCAAAGCTCGCTTGTCCTCCGGGCGAGACCGTCTGTTCCATCGTGTGCAGCCTGCTTCCGCCGGCATCGTACAAATCGATCGTCACTGCAGACCTCGCTCCGCTCAACCGCGCGATCCTCACCACGGTTTCCCATTCGCCGTCGCCGTTCCGTCCGGTTGCAAAATGAGGTCCTGCGAGTATCGCGCCTGCCGATTCCTCCGATACGGCATAGGCGCTCGCCAGCGAATTGAACCTGTCCCGGAAAGTCGCGAGTCCGATGAGCCGCGGGCAATTCGAGCTCTGGCCGCCACAGCTAACCTTGAGACTGGCGACCTGGCTCGGGTCGTTTACGCTCAGAAACTCTGAGCTCTCTCCCAGATAGAAAGTACGGGAACCGTATCCGGCGATAAAGAACTCGCGCTCTTCGCGCAGCAAGGACCCTTCTCGATTCAGCAATTGCAGGTGAACGGTCAGGCCGTCGTAGCTCAGGTTCAGGAGCGCGATTTGAGTGCTTTCTCCGGCGCCCAGCCGGAGATCAGGGAAAACCAGAGTGGTTCCACCAGTCTCCGCTCCAATGTTTCCATCCAGGGCTGTGCCGGCAGAGTCGGCATCGAGGAACATCGATTGCACATCGCCGTCGTCGGAGAAGATCTCCATCCAGCCGACCTCGTTTTGCGACAGGATGGGACGCCGGTCCTGGCTGTTCAATCGAAAGATCTCGTAGGGAAACGCGACAAATTGCTGACCGGCCGCAAACCTGTACGTAACCGGATTCTCGATTCCATTGTCCGAGACCAGAGAGCCGTCAAAGCGCCGCGCAATATAAGTTATCTCTGCGTCACTCGATGAGAGGTTAGTGACGGCAATTCCACTGGCATCGTCAAATCGGGGAATGAGAGATTTCCCCACCGGTTCGGGGACCAGACCGTATGGATTGGCGAAAAAGCTCTCGGCAGTTCGTGCCGTGTCGAACAACACGCTGTTGATAGAGCCCGTTGTTTCCCCCATGAGATCGTATTCAGCCTCGCCATAAGCCGGCTGGCTTTCGTTCAGGCGACCCCGATCGAAGGTCCAGAACAAGCGCGCTCGGCTTTCATCAAGGAAGGAGGGATAGATCCTTCCCGCTCCGATCTGAAAGTCGAGCGCGTCCCACCAACCGTAACTCAGATAGCTGCAGTCGAAGCACGGATCGACAAAGCCGTTCGAGAGGGCGCGTTTTCCCTGGGGCAGACGCAGGTCGTCGAGAAGAAAGTCTCCCCTGGAATCGATGAAGCCGTTAATGATGGCCTGATTTGCCCGATCGAAGAAAGTGATCTGGCCGGACGAATAGCCGAAAAAGGCTTTTCCGACGAGCGCTCCGCCGTCATTCAGGACATCGAGTTCGACGTTGTGGTTCTTGCGCACGACGCCGGCCACACGGACGCGAACCAGCTGGCGGCCGCGCGCATCACGAACCGCTCGGGTGATCAGATTTACATTGATGTTGTTGACTCCCACGCCCCATTCAGGGTCGGCGACCGCCAGAGTGAAGCTGAAGGTCACGAGCAGGTTGAAGAAAAGAGCGTTTTCCCGGAGGATTTGATCGAAGGCTTCGGATGTATGTTTTTCGAGGCGCGCCGGCCTAGGCTCGGCAGAGTGCGATGCGGTAACAAAAGCGCCTGTCAATGCAGTCAACATGAACGCGGCGACCAGGGGACTGCGCCTGGAACGCGCGGTGCGTCTGGCTTTCATGCATCACCGAACCGTAATCAATTAGATAGGCCGGATGCACATAAGTCTCAGCGGTCACTTCCAAGCTTCCTGCGTCCTTCATGGGCAGCCGATCGCCTTCACAAAAATCAACTTGACAATAATGATTTACAAGTATAGTTTGAGGTCTCAACTTTCTGCGCAGGTTAACTGTGCCCATCCATCATGAAGTGCTGAAGACAGCCAGACGGCTTTGTCGCGAACGCGGAGGCTGGACGTTCACGCTGGCAGAGGTCGTACTGGCCCTGCCGCATCTCAACGAGCGCTCGGTTCGCACACACGTTGTAAGCCGATGTTGCGTGAATGCTCCGAAAAATCATCCGCACAAATGGGACTATTTTCGGAGGTTAGGCCGAGGTGTCTATGAAATCCTTCCCCCATATAGAACCGAAGAGAAGCTCCGTCGGACGAAAAAGAGCCTTGAGTCCTTTCAATCTCAACTCGGGGCACCGAGAGTGGCTGAGCAAGTGGCCGGATACACGACCCTGCCAGGAACGGTCGTACGGGATGCTATCCATGCTGTGACATATCGGAGCGAAGGCTTTTACGTCGGGGAGTGTCTCGAGGTTGCCGTCGTTTCGCAAGGAAGGACTTTAGACGAACTGGTTTCGAACCTTCAGGACGCGATCGGTCTTCATCTCGAGGGGGACCGCGAGATATTTGGCGTTACGACGAATCCCCGGCTCGTAATGACATACGAGGTCCGGCTGCAGTTAGATGCCGCCCCGAATTAGGGAACTTGGAGCCCGGGAGGTGCTGAGGGCACTAAGATCATTTGGGTTCGAGGTCGTCGCAACGCGTGGCAGTCACGCAAAGCTCCGTCGGATTCTGCCCAACGGGGAAAGACAGACCCTTACCGTTCCATTGCACAAAACCTTATCCGCTGGAACGGTTCACGCTATCTTTCGACAGGCCTCGAGGTTCTTGCCGGAATCTGATCTGCAGCCCTGGTTCTTTCACGACTGACGATTTCACTCTGTGGTGCCTTGGCGGTGTCCACAGCCGAAGGGAAGTACCGGGCATGTTCATAGCCGGCACCTCAGTGTTGCAACGTTAGGTACCTTCGCAATAATCGATACTGGATTCTGAACCGCCTCGTGTGTATGCGAGGGGTGCTTCTCCCTTGCGGAATGCGTGATTAGCGCGCCTCCTCCAAGGATACAGGCGACCAACAGAAAGCGAGAAGGAAGTCGCATTGCGTCGAGGTGCGCACAGTAGACTCCGAAGACGCAAGGAAAACGCGCGGCCTGAAATCGTCAATCGTCAATCGTCAATCGACCGGTCCGTTGGGTGTCAGAACCGCCTTGACTTCGACCCGTTCTTCCATCTTCGAAAAAGCTTCGTGCCAACCTTCGAGCGGGGCAACGCGGCTGATCAGCGGGTCGACGTTGATCTTGCCATCGGTAACCAGTTCGATCACGCGCTCCCAGGTCTTGTAGTTGTGAGAGAAGCTCCCCTGCAAGGTGGCACCCTTGGCGACCAGCGGATCGAGGCTGAATCCGATCGGCGCAGGTCCCCACCCTACCTTGGTGATCTGCCCGCCGGGTCGAACCATCTCGATGCTTTGCTTCAAAGTTGCGGAAATGCCGACCGCATCGATGACGATGTCGGCCCCGAGTCCGTCGCTGAACGATTGGACCACCTCGACAGGATCCTCGTGGGAGCCATTTATCGCTCTATCGGCGCCCAGTTGTCGAACTGCGATTTCCAGGCGCGGCGCATCCTCTTCAATCCCTGAGATGAAAACCGCCCCTGCTCCCTGGAGCCGAGCGACCTGGAGAGACAGAAGCCCTATGGGGCCTGGCCCCAAGATCACCACGAAATCACCGGGGCGGACGCGCGTATTCACGGCCGAGCAGTGGTAAGCAACGCTGGAAGGTTCAAGGAGCGCGGCCCTTCTGAACGGAAGCCGGTCGGGCAGATGGTGCAGGCAGCGAACCGGGACCTTGGCAAAGCGAGTCATCGCGCCATCGGCGTAGTGCCCGAATCCCTTGCGTTTCGGACACAGGTTATACAGACCGGTGCGGCAAAGCATGCAGGCGCCGCAGATTTCAGCGGCGGTCTCGCTGGCCACGCGATCTCCTTCCTTGAACCCGCTTACCCGCCGCCCGGTCCGGGCAATGACGCCCGAGAATTCGTGGCCCAGGATCACGGGGACGCGCGGTTTGTGCCCCAGCACGTTCCGCCACATATGTACGTCACTTCCGCACACTGACACCGAACGAACCTGGAGGAGAACCTCATCCTCCCCGATCTCAGGAACAGGGACCTCCCTGATTTCAACGGCCTTGTCTTTGTGCTCGTAGTGAACGATTGCGGGCATCGTCTGGGTCATCGATCAACTCTCCTTGATTCGGTGAACGATATTTCGCAGGATCGAAACCAGGTCGGTTTCGGCAGCTCGGAATGAATCCGCATCAATAACGAGTGGGGCGCCGAGGACCACCAGCGGAGCGCCCCGTTTCGGCATCGAGATCGCCTGCTCTATGGTAAGTCCTCCGACCGCTTGAACCGGAATCGACACAGCCTTGACGACACGATCCAGCTCGTCGAGTGGGCTGGCGGTAATCTCTCGTCTTTCATCGTAGCCGGTGTGGTGGACGATGTAGTCGACGCCGAGATCCTCCATCATTCTGGCGCATGCGGCCTTATCCGGGGCAGCCAGGTTGTCTCCCATGACCTTCAGGTTGTAGTCTCTTGCTGCTTTTACGACGACCTTGATTGTCGCGGGATGGGCCTGCCCCATCACCACCACCATGGAAGCGCCGGCCTTGGCCATCATCTCGGCCTCGAGGTAGCCGCCATCCATGGTTTTCAGGTCGGCGACGATCGGAATACCGGGAAAATCATGGCGCAGAGCTCGCACGCCGTGCAAACCCTCGGCCAGGATCAGCGGAGTTCCAGCCTCGAGCCAGTCGATACCGGCCTCGATGGCCTGTCTGGCAAGCTCGAGAGCTTCATCGATGGATGTAACGTCGAGCGATACTTGGACTCGGGGTTCCACTCGGGTCTCGCGGTCTAGTGATTGTTCGGATCACAGTCTACCACGAAGACCCAAGGACGCTAAACCCCGGCGTCATCGGAAGCGTACGGTCTTGAGGATGTTATCGAAGCCTCGGCTGAATTCGCGGAAATCCTGTTCGGGCGATACGAAGACGAAGTAGATCAACCCCTCGGGACGCAGCACGGTAACGAGCCAATCGACTTCGGCTCCCCCGACAGGGGAATCGTTGGTCAGTTGAGTAGAGAGCGCCGGCTGGCCGCCGACTCTCGTCTGGCCGTGGTCTCGAGCTATGCGCATCCCGGGATTCGACTCCTGCAGGTTATCGATGAGTTGATCGGTGGCTGCTTCGAGGGTGATCTGGGAGTGCCGGTCGCGGCGGGGCTCGAATGCCGACAGAATTACGCCGTGCGAGCCAGCTGCCCGCGCCCGCGGTTGTCGTTGACAATTCCGCCATCGGGCGCCAGTGTAACCGCGTCGCCCTGCTGATAGACGCGCCAGTTATCCGGGTACTGGAAGCGTACGAGATTGTTCTCGAAGGTCTGCAAGCGGCCGGAGGGCTGCCCAGGTCGCTGACCGCCAGGCTGCTGAGGCCGCTGTTGGGCGAGGCCTCGCGCGGGCGCAGGCAGCGACTGCACGTATCTCTGGATCTCTTGGAATTCAGTAGAATCGTTTCGATAAGATCGATGCCCGCCCAGCTTTTCGATTTCCTTGGTGATGTTGCCAACGCGGTTCTCTGGATTGGGGTGGCTGCTGAACCATTCCGGTCCTCGTCCCCCCTTCCCTTCCTGCAGCTTCTCGAAGAATTGGGCCATCGCCCGGGGATCGTTACCGTTGTCATAGAGGATCTGGGTACCGATCAGGTCAGCCTGCCGCTCGGCATCGCGCGAGTACTTCAGAAGAACCGAATTGACCGCAAACCCCGCGCCGATCTGCGCCAGGATACCCCCGATAGAGTTACTTCCCACGACTCCGCCCAGGATGCTGAGCGGCACCTGATACGCGTAGGCCTTAGCTCGCTTGATTGGTTCCGTGTCGCAGCGCCACGTGGCCGATTTCGTGCCCCATGACGCCGGCAAGCTGAGCTTCGTTGTCGGCAGCTTCGATCACGCCGCGATTGACGTAGAGAAATCCGCCCGGCAGGGCGAAAGCATTGATGCTGGAATCGTTGACCGCCTTGAACTGATACGGGTAGCGTTCTCCGGGAGCTTTGGCGGCGAGCCGCTGTCCCAGCTTGTTCAGATAGCTATCGACACGTCTGTCATTGAGTATCGGGAGCTGGCGCTCGGCGTCTTTCGATACTTCGCGGCCGATCTCAACGTCCTGCTGGGCCGAGAAAATATTCCAGCCCGGCTTGAGTTGGGTTCTTTCGGCAAGAACGGCTGGGACCAGAATCGATAGGAGGGCAAGCACCAGGGTCGCCGCGTGGCCCGCCTTGGCAACGGAATATGGATGATTTCTCAATTTCGGTTTTCTCTTGGACGATTGTCTCTCATTCCCCATCTCCTTTCTCAACAACCGCAGCGTCAGATCACTCTGTATTGGATTCAACAGGTGAGCAAAAGTTTCTGTAGCACGGGGAAGCAGGCGGAGCTATGCGTCTTTGTTTCTTTATACTTACGGATAAAATAATGACTGGAGACGCTATGGAAACCAGAAGATACTGTCGCCGCGATCCAGGTCAGGCTCGCGTTTTGACTTGCCAGAGCACGAAGCCGAACCTGGAGCACGGGTACCGGCCGCCAGGAGAAGGGAAAAGGTACCGGCTTGGGGGACCAAAGTCCTTGAGCAGAAGGCTACGGCGGATTTAATTCCGGCCGGCGGTTACCGGAATCGGAAGGTCGAATGAGTCTCTTGAAATTCATGGCCAGAATCTTCCTCGTCGCAGAGGCCACGCGGGCTTCTCGCCAGACTCCTCTCCACCACCAGCTTCAGTCGGGCGTAGTCAACAGGCTGCGGGAAAAAATCCTCTGCCCCGGCTTTCAGCGCGGCCAATGCCTCATTCAGCGTCGGATAGTCGTGAACCAGGATGACCGGGATTCCAGGGCGAAAGTAATTGATCGTAACGAGCAGGTTGGGTGCCTGGAGTCCCAGGGTCGTGAGATCAGCGATTACCAGCGAGGGTTTACGTAGAACGGCGATTAACTCCCGGGTGGTTTGCGCCTCGATTACCAGATAACCCCATTCCGATAACGCATTCCTTAACAGTTCCAGCGAGTATCGCGTGTGACCGGCCAAAAGGACCGACGGCTTTCCTGTGGTATCCATATACTCAGTCGCAAACCGCGCGATTGGGTTTCCCCTGATCCTGCGGGGCTTACGTCCCTTTACGTCCCATTACGTTACGTCCTACGTCCATGGCGTCGCAATTGTCGTTCCCAAACCAGGCTCTGGGAGATCGCGGGAAAACTCGTTGTGTGACAAAGGATTACGAGGTTGGCGGGCACTGGCGGCCCGAGACCTTCGGAGGCCGGCGAAGGAATCAGGGAGAAATTTCCCCGCTGGGCCCTGTTGGTGAATTGGCCTGCGAGTAGGAATCCGGTATACTACGGGCTACCCCCCTTGCGGGGCATGAGCCTTTTTTGAATGTGACGACGACAATGTCATGCGGCAGGGGAAAGGACTTATGATTCACCGCAAAACGAAGATTCTGGTAGTTGATGACGAACCGGCGATGCGCGAGGTGCTCGAGTTGCTCCTTCAGGATTGGGGGTACGAGGTCCGGAGCGCAGGTGATGGAACCCAGGGGAAAGAGCTGGCCGAATCCTATGATCCCGATATCGTTGTAACCGACGTTGTCATGCCGCAGGCGTCCGGTTTGGAGCTGCTTCGATCGCTAAAGGGCGATAAATCCGACCGTCCGGTAATCCTGGTCACGGCGCAGGGAAGCATCGACATGGCGGTGGAGGCAATGAAACAGGGGGCGCTGGATTTTGTAACCAAGCCGCTCGACTACGAAAAATTCAAGGCCATACTGGAAGTGGCGCAACGGGATATCGAGCTTCGCCAGGAGTCGCGGAAACTGACCTCTCAGCTGGAGAAAGGGGCCGGTTTCGGAGATTTTGTGGGCACCAGCAAGGGAATGCGCGAGGTTTACGAGTTGATCCAGAGTCTGGGGACAAGCGACGCTTCCGTCATCGTGACCGGGGAAAGCGGAACAGGGAAAGAACTGGTTGCGCGAACCATTCACAACCTCAGCGCGCGATCGACCGGCCCCTTCGTTGCGATAAACGCTGCCGCTATTCCGGAAAACCTGATGGAGAGCGAGATCTTCGGGCATGAAAAAGGCGCTTTCACCGGGGCCGTCGGCATTCGCGCGGGTTGTTTCGAGCTCGCAAATCGCGGGACCCTCTTCCTGGATGAAATCGCCGAAATGCCTTTGAACTTGCAGCCCAAGCTTCTTCGGGTTCTCGAAGATGGAAAGGTCCGTCGCCTTGGGGGTAGGCAGGAGTTCAGCTTCGACGTGAGGGTCCTCGCCGCCACCAATCAGGAGCCCCGGAACGCACTCGAGAGTGGCAATCTTCGCGAGGATCTTTACTACCGGCTCAACGTATTTACCGTGGCTCTGCCTTCTCTTCGCGAGCGAAAGGGGGACATCCAGCTCCTGGCCCAGCATTTCATCGTGGAATTCAATCGCAAGCATAACTCTCGGGTGAATGGTCTACGTGAGCAGGCTCTCGAGCTGTTAAGAAACTACTCGTGGCCGGGCAACGTACGAGAGCTCCGAAACGTCATGGAGAGAGCGGTCATCCTGGCCCGAGGCGACTGGGTCGAGGTTTCGCACCTCCCCCCCTACGTCCAGAACCCTGGAGCTGACTCGGCAGCAAAGATTGTTCTTCCGATAGGAGTCACCGCCGCCGAGGCTGAAAAAGAATTAATACTGAAAACTCTTGAAAAAGCCGGACACAACAAAGCCGAGGCCGCCCGCCGCCTCGGGCTTGACGTGAAGACCATCCGCAACAAACTGAAGTCCTATGGCATGGAAGCCTAGCAGCTCCCGGCGCCTCGGTCTAAAAGAGAACTTGCTGCCGGTCAGACACGAATACGCGAACGCTCTTAAGCCTCAAAGTTGGGCGCGGTCCCGCTTGGTATGAAAGTAACCACCAAGTGCATTTCGGGTTACGGGATTCTGATCGCTTTGATGTTCGGTGTACTTGTCTACCAGATAACCTCCATTAACCGCATGCATTTGAAATTCAGGAGTCTGGAAAGAGTCGATTTTCAGGCCACGCTGGTTTCAGTGGATCTCATGCGCACGCGCGATCTGGTCGAGGAGTTCACCAGGAAATCCCTGATCTCCGGGGATCCCGAATATGCATCAATGAGCAAGGAGTACGAACGGGATTTCAAAGAAATCCTGGAGAAATTGCAACCGCTCGCGACGTCCGAAAAAGAGCGAAAAGAAATCGAGCGGCTGACCGGATTCTGGAATCAGTTCACAGGAAGACATTTCGCGGCACCGGGAATCCCAGTTGAAACCCGACGAGATTCCGCCTCCGGCTCTGATGGAGCATCTGGATCGGCTGCGCACTCAAGCTCAGACCGTTTACAATGCGACGCAAGAGACGATCGAATCGGAGATCCAGAACTCGGCAAGTATGGGCGCGCAAGCCCAATGGATTTCCTTGAGCGCCGCGGCGTTGTCGCTCATTTTGAGCTGCCTGGTCTCATTTGTCATTATTCGCTCCATTGCCGAACCGCTGCGCAACTTGACCCAGGGTACGCGAGCGATTGCTGAGGGGAAGTTTTTCTACCGGCTCGATGCTTCGCACAATGACGAGTTTTCCCAGCTGGCGCGAGATTTCAACAGCATGACCCAGCGTTTGAACGAGCTGGACCAGATGAAAAAAGACTTTGTCTCCCATGTCTCCCATGAACTGAAAGCGCCCCTGGCCTCGATGCAAGAAACCATTCACCTGATGCTGGAGCGAATACCAGGGTCGCTGAACGACAAGCAAAAGCGACTCCTTGAACTCAACTTCCAAAGCGGAAGACGGCTGTCCTCCATGCTTGGTAATATGCTCGATTTGTCGCGCATGGAAGCCGGAGCGCTGGAGTACGAATTGAGAATGCGTGACCTCGGCGAGTTGGTTCGCACAGCCCTGGCCGAATTCGAAGTCCAGGCCGGCGAAAAGGGCCTGCAGCTCAAAGAAGAAATGCCGGAAGAGCCTGTCTTGGTCGAATGTGACGGAGACCGTATCATTCAGGTGATTGGAAATGTAATTGGAAACGGCATCAAGTTTTCTCGCGACGGGGGAGTAATCCAGGTATCGGTGCGAACCTGTAGCGGGCTTCCAGCGGCGATCCCGGATACTTGGCGTGAAATCGTTCAGACCGATGGAAAGCCGTTCGCCCTGGTCGCTATAGCTGACTCCGGTCCAGGGATCCCGGACCAGCACAAGCAAAAGATCTTCGAAAAATTTCATCAGGTTAAGCAGGGCAAGAAGATTTCGGGACAGGGTGTGGGGCTCGGACTCGCGATCTGTCGCACCATCGTGGAGGCTCACCGTGGCGCCATCTGGGTTGAGGATAATCCTGAGGGAGGGAGCATCATTTCGGTGTTGCTCCCTACCGGTGAGGCGCGGGAGGGAGTAACCTACATGGCCTCGTCTCCCATTTGAGACCCTGCGCGTTGAATTGGCGTCTTGTGTCGTTAGTCGTTAGCGCTTTACCGGAGGGGCGCGGATTGAAGTGTGGACTTGCTCCTACCTTGATGTTCGGGCTGCTTGTCTCTGCGGCCGGATGTCAAAGGCAACCAGCCTCTCCTGCGCTTCCAGTTCCGGCCGCGTCCTTGAAGCAGGGAGAGATTTCTTTCGAAAAGGCGGATTTCAGCCAGGCCGTCCAGGCCTACGAAAACTATCTGCGCGGCACCCCCAACCCTAAGGACCACGACAGGGTGCTCTTTCGGCTCGCAATGGCCTATGCCATTCCCGGCCACCCGTCGCACAATCCCGCCCGTTCGACCGAATTGCTTAACCGTCTGGTGGCTCTTTTCCCCCAGAGTCCGCTGAAGCCTCAGGCTGAATATATTCTGCGGCTTCAAGCAGAGTCGGAAAACCTGAAGACGGTCAATGAGTCTACACAGGCCATGCAGGCCGAACTGGAAAAGACAAGAGCAGGCGTCAGAGAACGGGACGAACGCATCAAGCTCCTGCGGGAAGAGCTGGATAAGCTGAAGAAAATCGATCTGGAACGGCGTCCTTCCCGCCCTCCCAACAAGTAAGACCGAACGAGCCCGGTTCCGCCGCGCGAGTTTACCTGCTTTCTCCGTTCGCCTCGACGCTGCGCAGGCAAACCTCCAACTCCTCTCTGAGCGGGAGTAGCGTCTTATTGACTGCCCGTTGGTTCAGCCGGTAGACGAAAACACCGAACGACAAGGACAGCGCCGCATACACCAGCGATATCACGCCCAACCCCGCCTGTCCCGCAAACACGAGGTTACAACCGATAAGAAGTGGGAGGATATACCACCACAGGACCGACCGCAGGAGGGCGATCTGACCGTCAACTCGATCCAGTGCGCGCCGGCAGTATGCCATCAACGGCAGGCTTGGATCCGGGGCACTGACACGAGCGCGTGTCCGATGCAGATGAGCGACGATGAAGATGGCCGCGACGACAGTAAGCGCGGCGCCGGCGCGCGCGACTGGCGATGCCGTGTACCAGGCGAGCAGTCCGAAGATTATGACGCCGATCATGGCCGCGAGCGTTTCGCGAATGTCGCGCCAGAAGACCTGACGTTCCAGACGCCGGACACGCCGGTCGAGCGTCGCCGCCAGATTACTTCCGCTTACCCAGTCCGCGGTGGCTGCGCTGTGCTTTTGCCAGGCTGTCTTCAACCGTTCGATGTCCATCTCACGCCTCCACGTAACGGTCCACGAACGCCTTCTTGAGCCGGTTGATCTTTACGCCGATATGATTCTCAGTGAGGCTGGTGATGGCCGCCATCTCGGCGTAACTCAGGTCTTCCAGGTAGAGCAGAAACACCGCGCGGTCGATGCCATCGAGCGAGGCGATGAACTCTTCGAGGATAGCAATCTCATCGCGAGGGTTGGGATCAACCGTGGCCTCCGATGCTTCTGTCGTTTTGGACTCACGTACAACCTGTGGTCGGGCCCTGCGCTTCCAAGTGATGGCCGTGTTAAGAGCGACGCGGTAGACCCAGGTATTGACATGGGACCGCCCCTCAAAGCGCTCGAAGCCGCGCCAGAGTTGCAAGAGGATCTCCTGGTAAAGGTCTCGACCTTCCTCGCCCCAGGCATAGCTGCGGGCGATGGCCAGGAGCCGCCGATGATTAGCGGTAACCAGGACTTCAAAGCGTTGATGAAGGTCCATCGTAAGCAACCTGAGGCGGTCTGTCAGTTATTAGTCGTGGATAATACCGGAATCTTACAGGCAGGCTGGTGAGTTCCCGCACAGAAAGTTCGATCCTTTGGCGCCAGGCCATGGAACGTCCGTAGGAAAACGATTTGTAAGTCCGGGGCGTCTCGGGCGACTAATTACAGATCGAAGGTGAATCGAATCGGGGTGAATCGTGACGCGAAGGCCGGATCGAATTATATGGTCGAGATCAACATTCGTCGCCGGACAGCCGGGAAGCGGGGCTGCGCGAGGTACGACCAATCCCGCGATCTCAATTGCCGGGAGATCCTGCTTCAAGTGATCCCGGATAGGACAGTTTCCAGGGGGAAATCATGGAAGACATACGGAAGAGACTATCGGACATCAACCGAGCCATCGACCGTCGCGACTGGGCCGAAGGCGCAACAGCGGCGGTGGGGTCACTGATCGTACTATCGATTGCATGGCTTACCCGGGATCCCTGGATCCGCGCCGGGTCGCTCATCCTGGCTGCGAGCGCGCTGGGAATCCTGGTCGTCCTTTACTGGACCCGCCGGAATCGACGCGGGCTCCGGCGCGATCTTACGTTCGAGGAGTATTGCCGGCTCAACCGGGAGGCACTCGATGGGCAAATTCGGCTCATTCGGCGGGTCCTGTGGTGGTATATCGCTCCCATCTCGATCGGACTGAATCTGTTCGTGGTGGGGCTGCACCATGCGCGCGAAACTCTGGTAGTTCACATCGCCCTGAATGTCCTTTTCGCCGCGGTCATCTATGCGATGAACCGGCGCACCGTTTACCAGGAGCTCGTGCCGTTACGTGAGCGCCTGAACCAGTGTCTGGCTGATCTCGGAAGCAAGTGAATGGCTGGATCTTTAGGCGCTTGGTGAAACGTTTAAACCAACATGTTGTCGTTCAAAAGGGGCTTTCGTTCGGGGCGAAGTCCCCGAACGAACCTTAGTGTCTTCGTGGTTAGAGCTGTCTAATCAAATACCACGAAGACACGAAGAAACACCAAGAATCAATACGTTACCGTAATTGCGACGGGCTTCATTCGCCCATCTTCAGAATCTCAGCGAATTCGGTTTGGTTGAGAGGAGAAACGGCGATGCGCTGGATCTTGAGGAAAGTCATGCCAGCCAGTTTCGTGTTCTCCCTGAGCTGCTGCAGAGTCACCGGAGTTTTCAATCGCCGGACTGGCTCGAGGTCTACAACAACGAGTTTCGCTCCGGCATCTTTCGGATCGGCGTAAGGATCTGAGGCGATGCTGCCGACGCCGATAACAGCCTTATCCGGCGCCGTGTGATAAATCAGCGCCTCGTCTCCTTTCTTGAAGTTACGCATATGTTTCTGCGCGAGGCTGCCGGCAATGCCGTCCCACACGGTGCGTTTCTCTCGTTCGAGATCGTCGTATTTGTACGACTTGGGATCGGCCAACAAGAGCCAGTAGTTAGGACCCATTTCCAGCCTCTCTCGCTTACTCCGTCAGATTCCAGTGTCCCGACCGCATTTCATTGGTTTCGGCGCTTTCGCCTTTTCCGGGCCGATACAGGATATGTCGCAAACGTGCTTCGCCTTGCGCAATTGGACGGCGGGCCTGTTTTCGTTATGAGGGTCGCTCGCCGTCAAAACTACGGGCGCGGCACAGGCGTTTTCGTCCTCGGCTGTCTGAGCAGGATGACGACGCTCCGCTCGACCCCTTTGCGCAAAAGCCGCAGCGATAACGTGTCGCCTGAGGCACGGGACTGGACATAGGAAGAAAACGTCTGCAGGTCAAGAATCCGTCGTCCGTCGATTGAGAGAATTACATCGCCTGCCTGCAACCCGCTCCTTTCCGCTGCCGTGTTGGGTTCGACTCTTGAGATTAAGAGTCCCGACTGTCCGGGGATCTTCATGTAATCGGCGAGCTGCGGATTCAGGAGGACGACCTCAAGGCCGATCTGCGGGCCGGCCTGCCTTGAGCCATGGTTTTGAGAAGCGTTGGATTCGACTTGACCCTGGGCATCCGCCAGTTCCGGAACACTCACAACGAATCTTCCGAGCGTGTCTTCAGGCTTGCGCGAGTCTATGGTGGCCGAGAGGGTCTGACGCTCTCCCTGGCGGATGATATCAAGATCGACGCGGGTTCCGGCAGGTGTTTCCTGGACCATCCGGATGAACTGGCGAACGTGTTGCAATGGAATCTGATTCCATCTTAGCAGAACGTCTCCAGCCAACAGTCCCGCCCGTTGCGCCGGACTATCCTGAAGGACATTTCGGATTGCCACTCCTGCTCCGTCTTTGGAAGATGCGTCATCGAGAAACACCCCCAGCCAACCGGTGCGAATGTCGGTGCCGGCCTGCAAAATCTTTTCTGCTGAGGTCAAGAGTTGGGACATCGGGTAAACGATTGTGTGGATCCCCATGAGATCCTGCCCCGACGGCTTTTGACTTGCGATGAACCCGAGGACACGATGGTCGGTATCTAACAGTGGCTCTCCGATACCCGGAATGTGACGATCGATCGTGACCTCCCACTGAAGGTCTTGCCCCTCGGAGGAGCTACCCACGGAGGAAATCTGAGCACGTTGAAATTCCGAACCTTCGCTGCCTAAGACCCGTGTCACAACCGTCAAGCCATCGCGAACCTCGCAGCGCCGGCAGAAGGGTGTTTTCTTCAGCTTTCCCCCTTGGGGTTTAACAACCGCAACCCCAACACTCTGGTCGATCCCAACCAGCCGTCCCGGCAGCTTCTGTCCCTGATTGGTAACAACCTCAATCCGTCGGTTGCTTCCCTGAATATCTACCCAGCGGTAGCCCAAGAAAGTCAGGACATGCCCGGAGTCGTCGATCACGATACCCGTGGCCGGAAAGATCTGAATAATCCGCGGTCGATAATCGGAGATTTCCCGCCCGTTGATCACAACGCGCTCGCCTTTCCCGCGAGTCTCGGTCGTGATGTTAACGCGAACCAGGGTATCCTCGGCGCCGCGCGCATTGGCGGTCGCAGAAGTCTCCTGGGCCGGCGCGGCCGTAGTGGAGAACAGCAGGGCGATACTAAATGTCAGGGGTCGAGCGGCGCGTGCGATGGAGAATAGGGTTGCAGAGATCATGGATTGCTTCAGTGACTGACATTCCGGATAAAATGCTCTTCAGAGGCCTGACCATACTTCATCCGGATAGTATTCGGCAACCGCATTATGACCGGGCGATTGCCTGGTCCCGGAACGAGGTATTCGACATAATCAGACTCGCTCGGATTCGAAAGCTCTACGGTCAACTCGTCGGTCGAATAAAGCGCGCGCGGACGACGTGCCGAACTACTGGCTGGGCTGACAGTCGAAGGATTCACGGGAAGCTCAGTCACGGGATCGGAGGAAGACCGCGGGGCCGCTGCGGTCAAGGACTCTTCTCTGGGAGAAGGCGTGGAGGGAAGACGATGACTGGACGGTACCTGCTCCGCGGCGATCTCACCATTCGGGTCGGTCCCGCCAAAATGATGAAGAGAGAAAAGAGTCGCCAGGGCGAACAGGCTCAGACCTGAAACACCTAGTGCTAAAGAGGGCCAGGAGGGCCATTCCGGTCCGTGGGCCCACCACTTACGTAGGCCCCCCCCAAAAAAGCGTGATTCCCTGTTATGAATGCGCGCCAGTACCGCCGCCTCGAAATTTGGCGGAGCGCCGACTCGTTTGATTTCGAGTGCCAGGTGCTTGAGCTTCTGAGCTTCGGATTCCGTACGGCCGCAGGGGTAGCACTGCTGGGCATGGCGCTCCATTCCGAAGCGCCCAGCGAAATCCAACCCTCCTTCCAGGTAATCTTCCAGGTTTTTCTGAAATTTGCGACAGTCCATATCTTTCAAGCGTAGTGCTCAAGCTTGCGCTGCAGCAGTTCCCGCGCCCTGTGCAGGCGTGATTTTATCGTACCAGCCGAACAGTTGAGCACTTTGGCAATGGTTTCATAAGGTAGTTCTTGAATTTCTTTCATGATGAACGCGGTGCGATACTTTTCCGGAAGCGACCGGATCGCATCGCCGAGAACTTGAGTGCTCTCCTTGCGCAGGATCTCATCGCGCGGCCCGAGACGTACATCCGAAATCTCGAACTCGGGCCGGGAATCAGAATTCTCGCTGCCGTTCGCCCAGACATTGTTGTAAAAGACCTGTCCTCTGCGCCGGCGATATCGCATCTCATCGATAGCAAGATTTGTGGCGATCCGGTAGATCCAAGTCGAGAACTGGTAGATATTACTATAGCGCGTGATATTTTTATATACTCGAAGAAAAGTCTCCTGACAGAGGTCGACAGCTATGTCGTAGTCGCCGACCATGACATTGAGATAGTTAGTGATCGGGTCCTTGTATTTGGTAACCAGCTGCGTGAAGGCAGCTTCGTTTCCGGCTATGAACTCACGGACCAGATCGTTGTCGGTGCCCGAGCCGGGCTGATCAAGCCCTATCTCAAGCCCTTTAAGCTCTAGGGCCTGTCCCTCCGATCCTGCCATTAATCTCCTTTTCCGCAATCTCCATGAAGACATATGTTTAAACGCCAGCCGAGGTCACAGGTTCCCAATTATTTTACACCCTGTCGCCGAGGCTTGCCGGTGATTTTTGGGCGCCCGCAATAATTCTCGACCCCGCTGGCCTCAAGGCGATTCGTACGGTAGCGGCATGCGCCTCGAAGTTCTTCTGGCGTCCCGTTAACCAGGGCCTGAGGCCTCGGCT
Organism: uncultured Acidobacteriota bacterium; assembly: GCA_963827655.1. Lineage (GTDB taxonomy): Bacteria > Acidobacteriota > UBA6911 > UBA6911 > UBA6911 > CAWHCF01. The sequence goes on along the minus strand of CAWHCF010000023.1, from coordinate 363,488 downwards.
CTCGACTGTGCCGCCCCTTCATCGCTCATGGTCGCGAGACCCGATTTCCCCTGCCTCAGAAGCTGTGAAGGATTTCAGCTATGACCCTGACCTGATTTTTTCGCACATTCTCACGGCCCCGGGTACGTACTGTCGGTCCGTTGGCTCTTTCTCCAGTCCTGGTTCTCGGCACGGTCTGAATCGCAGCCCTCGATAATGCCGCTTGCGGGACCCACGGCATTCCTTATAGATTGCTCCAAGCAAGGTGGAGCCGATGCAGCATTGCAAGATGAAACATCGTAACCCGATTGACGACACCATATGCTCGATTCTTACGAGCTACTCTCGAATTGCAATCGTCGGCCTCTCTTCGAAACCATGGCGCGACAGCCATCGGGTCGGGAGCTACCTTCTCGAGCAGGGTTATGAGATCTTTCCGGTAAACCCGGAAATAAGCGACACCCTCGGATTGAAAGCCTATCCCGATCTGTCCTCTGTTCCGAGGCCTATCGAGGTAGTCGATATCTTTAGACGTATTCAACACATACCGGAGATTGTGGAGCTGGCCATCGAGGCCGGGGCCAAAGCGATCTGGATGCAGAATGGCCTGAGTGACGAGGCCTCTGCCGAGCGGTCCCGCCAGGCCGGTCTCCAGGTTGTAATGAATCGCTGCATGATGTTTGAGCACACCATGCATTTCTTATAAATAATCTCCCGGTTTTTTGCTCCGGGGTCTTCGCGTCGGTGGTGCAATGACCGAGTCCAATCCAGAAGCTGAAATCGTAAAACACGAGGAGCTATATAGCGGCAAAATCGTGAAGCTGCATGTAGACACCATTCGGCAGGCTTCTGGAAGCACTTCGATCCGGGAGGTTGTTCTGCATCCCGGGGGTGTCCTGGCCGTCCCCATTCTGGACGACGGCCGCCTGGTCCTCATCCGACAGTTTCGTTATCCGCTTCAAAAATACATACTGGAATTTCCCGCCGGCAAGCTGGACAGCCACCTGTCGCCGGAAGAGACGATTGCGCGCGAGCTGGAAGAGGAGGCCGGCTATCGCGCCCAGGAACTGACCCACGAATGCTCGTTTTACACCTCGCCGGGCATCAGCAACGAGCTCCTGCATCTTTTCGTGGCTCGGGCGCTCGAGCCGGTACAACAGCGCCTGGAAGACGGAGAACATATCAGCGTGGAGCGCTACACCCTCGAACAGTGTCTTGCCAAAGTCGTTCGCGGCGAGATCATGGATGGCAAGACTCTTCTGGGATTGTTCTGGTATCAATTCAAGTTCAAATGACGAACTCGGTCCTCAGCGTCTCTTCAAAATTGGGCGTCAACTCACCATCGAAGAGCAAACTCCTTCGCGTCGGCGCGCCTCTCTTGTAAGGCGGCAGCTTGCTTTGAACGTTACCCCGTATTTGTGAAACCGTGTGACTCAGGGTTGAACCGGGAATGCCCATTCGAGAAGTCGAGACAGTCAGGAGGACTGTCCCCTGCTCATCGAATGTGGTAAGATTCCCACGTTTAATATGCCTAATCACGAGGAAAAGCCATGACCAAGATCGCGGCCGGCTCGGTTGTCGAAGCCTACTGTACGAAATGCAAGCTAGTGCTGGACCACACGATTGTGGCCCTGAAAGGAGCGAAACCCAGCCGCGTGAAATGTAACACTTGCGGCGGGGATCACAACTATCGCTCTGCCAAACCGACCGCCAAGGCCGCAGCGAAAAAAGCGGAGAAACCCAAAGCCGCGCCCAAGAGAGTACGCCAGTCTTGGAACGATGTCATGCAGGAGGCCTCCGGAAAACCCCACAAGACCTATAGTATGTCCGGCAGCTTCGGAGAAGGAGACTGGATCGAGCACTCCACCTTCGGCCTCGGTTGTGTGCAGTCCTTCGTGCCCCCGAACAAGATTACCGTGCGGTTCGCCGATTCTACCAGGTTGCTCATCTGCAATCAGAGCTAGGTGAGAATTGTCCTTTCGGCTCCAGGTTCGCTTCTGACAGCGCTTCGCACGCTGATACCAGGCGCGTCCAACCGAACGTTGCGCCAGATGATCGGGCACGGATGCGTGCGCCTGAACGGGAAAATCAGTAAGATCCCGAGCCGGCAGACCGGCGCCGGCGACGTCCTTGAGATAGAGCGAGCCTCAGCCGCTGCGCGCGCACGCGGCGTGCTGATCCTCTACGAAGACCAGGACGTACTGGTAATCCACAAGCCCGCCGGCTTGTTAACAGTTGCCACGCCCCACGAACGAGAGCGGACCGCCTACGCCTACCTGCGCGAGCACCTTCGGGCACGCAACCCGCGAGCACAGCTCTTCATCGTCCATCGCCTGGACAAATTTGTGAGCGGGTTGCTCGTTTTTGCGAAGAGTGCGGCGGTAAAGACGAAGCTTCAGGACCTGTTCAAGCAGCACGATATCGAGCGCAAGTACTGGGCCATCGTTGAGGGGCAGGTGAAGGACGAGCGCGGGACAATCTCCAGCCGTCTCGCCCAGGACCAAGCGGGGCGTATGAGATCGACGCGCGGCAGTCAGGGCAAACAAGCCGTCACGCACTACCGGGTCCTGCGCCGGTTCCCAACCCTTACGTCAATGGAAGTCACGCTCGAGACGGGCAGAAAGAATCAGATTCGAGCGCACCTTTCCGAGATGGGTCATCCTGTTGCGGGTGATCTGGCCTATGGCAGTACGATCAACCCGCTTGGAAGGATGGGTCTGCATGCTTTCCTCCTGGGCTTCCGCCACCCCACCCGCGGCACCCCTCTGGTACACTCTACCGGACCGCCACCCGAGTTCCGACGCTACCTTCGACAAAACCCCTAGCTGGTGTCTTGACGGTTTGCAGGGAGCGCGCCGACATTTTGCGAATGATAAGGAGTAGGCCTCGATCGAAGACGAAATGTCCTTCCTGCGGCGAGCTCCTGTCCATCACGGACGACACGGCGTATTGCGCCCGCTGTGACCTTCGGCTGGCCGGGGTATCGGCTCGAGGAAAGAGATTGACCGCCTATGCTTTGAGTCTTCCCGAAAGATTTTCGCGCATTCTCGTGGGCTCGACGGCGGGTCTGCTGAAGGGGATTTCGGATCTGCTTCTGCCCGAGGCTGTCCGGCAGACCAAGCTCTACCAGGTTCTCCTGAAGAAGAATCTCCGTTACCTGATTCAGGAAGTGGGGGGAGTCCAGAATGTGTATCCAACCGATGGGACGCCGGCTTCAGGCTACGTTGCGCGAAAATTCGTCGGGAACTTCGTGGAACTGACCGGCATACTAACGCTGCACGCTTCTCCGGTCTGGATTCTGGCGCTCATAGCGGACATTTCAGGCGGTACGAAGGTGTTCCTGAAAGAGCTCACAGAAGAGATGAAGCGAAAGGGTATGCTGGATCCTGATACCCAGGTAGAGACCGTCGACCAGCTTCTGGATGGATTGCAATCGTTTGCCGGGCAGGTAGCCGACCAGATCGATACTCCACCGCTGTCGGTTGAGGAACTGAGAGAGACACTCAAATTTCTGCGCCAGGAGGCCCGGGGACTCAAGCTCCGGCGCGCGATCGGCGCAGAGGAGATGGACTCGCTTCTCCGGAAAATGGAAGACGTTGCTCAGAAGGAAAACAGATCTCTATTCGAAATCGGTGCCGCGATGGCCTTGAACGCCGTCAACCAATTGGAACGCTCCGGCCGAACCGCAGTCACCGGACTTCGCGTGGGGAAAGCCCTTCTGGACCGAACTATATTTCAGTACTACTCGCGAGCGCTCACGGACTTGTCTCGAGCAGGTTACTACCGTTACCTGGCGCAGGCTTCGAAACCGTACTTGAGGGCGATAGGTCGTCATCTGGCCTGGAAGAACATAACCTGGACCGAACGTTATTTCCTCAGCCGCGCCTGGAATGTGAAGCAGTGACCAGAGCAACCTTCCTGGCGTTTCTTCGAGTCTTCGTGTCTTGGAGGTTGGTGCTTCGGCGTGTCACTCGTCACTGGATATCACCGCGTCGGCTTCGATTTCCACCAGCATTTCAGAACTGATCAGCCGGCTCACTTCGACCATGCTGGTCGCGGGTCGGATTTCGCGAAAGAACTCACCATGCGCCCTGCCGATTTGTTCCCAGTCGTCGATGTTGGTCACATACATGCGGGTGCGCACTACGTCGTTGCGGGTTGCGCCGGCCTTTTTCAAAGCAGTTTCAATATTCCTCAAAGCCTGAAGCGTCTGGGCGGCAGGATCTCCGATGCCGACGATTCTTCCGTTTTCGTCCGTAGCGGTGGTTCCGGAGACATGAACTTCAGATCCAATTCGAACGGCGCGCGAGTATCCAACGATTGGTTCCCACGGCGTTCCACTGTCGATGTTCTTTCTTCGCATGCCAGGTTCGAGGAACGTCTTACCGCGTTCTCAGGGATTCATGGTGGATGTGCCACCCTCAAGGTGCTGGAGGGTGTGCTGGTGGTCCAGAGCCAGATCCAGTTCTTCGGAGATGTCACCGGTCTGAACCGACAGCGATTGAAAATCGAACAGCCTTCGGTCCAGAAGGTGCGACGGGACAATCCGGCCGGTAGCGGCCAGCATCGAGCTTTTCAGTCCGGGGATCTCCTTTTGTAACTCTTCCAGCAATCGTCCCACGCGCTTGCGCTTCAAATCCTCTTGCGAGCCGCAAAGATCGCAGGGAATGATGGGAAACTCCTGGGTGGCCGCGAACTCCGCTATTTCCGATTCCCAGCAGTAGGCCAGAGGTCGAATCACTGTGTTTCGCCCATCTTCACTGCGCAGAACCGGCGGCATGGTTTTGAGAGAACCATTGAAGAACAGGTTGAGCAACAAGGTTTGCAGAATATCATCGGCGTGATGCCCGAGCGCAATCTTGGTGCACCCTTCTTCAACCGCGGTCTTGTAAAGGATTCCCCGCCGCAAGCGCGAGCACAGCGCGCAGGTCGTCTCACCTTCCGGAACCTTGGCCTTCACGATGGAGTAAGTGTCCTTCTGGACGATTCGATACGGAATCTCCCGAGCCGCAAGATAGTTCGGGAGAACGTGGTCCGGAAAACCAGGCTGTTTCTGATCCAGATTCACGGCCAGAAGCTCGAAACTGACCGGCGCGCGCGACTGGAGGTCGCTTAACAGTGACAGCATCGTGTAGCTGTCCTTCCCGCCGCTCAGGCAGACCATGACACGATCACCCTGCTCGACCATGTGAAAGTCTGCGATGGCTTTTCCGACAGCGTACAGCAACCGCTTGCGGAGCTTTTCACCCTTTTTCATCTTGAGTACGCGAAGAGCTGTAGTGGGTCGTTTTGACACCCGGGACGAACATTCAATCGCCGAAGGCGCTCTACTCCTTTGCGTGTATAGGCTCGGGGCAAGGTACCGCGATGAAGAGACGCCGCCTTGAAAATGACCCATTACCCGGCCGCCCAAAGTCGCCAAGACTCTAACACCTGGGCCCCCGAACTACCAGAGTCCGATCAATCGCCACCACACTAGTCCGACCACAGTCCAGATCGAGAGATGCACGAAGGAAATCAGGAGACCGATTTTCCACCACAGGCCGATCGAGATATATCCGGCAGAATAGATGATGGGAGAATGAGTGGTGCCGTAATGTGTCAGCGAGGCCGAAAGATTGGTATAGAAGGCCATGGCATAGGCAGCAAGGGGCGCGGGAGCGCCGGCCGCCAGGAGAACCGCCAGAAAAGGCGCATAAAGCGAAATGATGTGGCTCGTGAGGCTGGCGAAGGCGTAGTGGACGTAGAAGTAGATCAAGACGATTACCGCCATCAGGGCGGGCCACTCCCAACCGCCGAAGTGGCCCGAAACCCATCGCGCGAACAGTGAAGTGAGGCCGAATTCATTTAGAGCTTCTCCCATCCGGATCATGCCTCCGTACCAGACGAAGACATCCCAGGCGACATGCTCTTTCATCGCATCTTCCCATGACAAAGCCTTCGTCATCAGGAGCACAACCACCCCCACCAGGGCCCCGGTCGTGGTCTGGATTGTGTGCAGGGCGGATGTTGACCAGATTCCACAGACAAGAAGGAAGACCGAAAGAACTATTTTTTCGTCGCGGCTCAGCGGCCCCATTTCTTGCAGCTCTTTTTTAGCTAGCTCAGCAGCCTCGGGTGTGTGCCGGATTTCGGGAGGGGACAAACGATAGATCACCCAGGGCACAGCGACCATTCCAGCCAGGCCGGGCAGCAGCGCTGTCCAAAGCCAGCTGGCCCAGTTAATCGTGACCTGTGCCGTCTTCATGGCCAGATCTGCCGCGATCGGATTGCTGGCTTGACCGGTGATGAACATGGCGCATGCCACCAGGTCTCCGTGATAGATCGTGAGCATGATGTAGGTTCCCAAGAGCGCGGCTGTGGGACCGGGTCGCGACTTGTAGATCAGCACCAGACTGCGCGTGACCGGGAAGATCACCCCTCCAACTCTCGCCGAGTTCGATGGAATGATGCCGGCCAGAACCAGGTCCGAGGCAACCAGAGAGTACCCGAGACCGAGCGACGTATGCCCGATCGCCCGCACGAAAATCAGGGCGATCCGCCGCGCCAGCCCGCTGCTGATCAGCGCTCGAGCTATGAAGAAGGCGGATACCACCAGCCACACCGAACTGCCTCCATAGGCGGACAGCGCCTGGGTAATGGTCAAGACACCGGTGAGTATCGTAGACGTGAGACCGATGAGAACCACCGCACCAACCGGCAATGGTCGCAGTGTGAGCCCGAAGATCGTGCATAGGAAAATAGCCAGCATGCGCCAACCCTCCGGGCTGATACCCGAGGGACGCGGCACGACATACAGAATGCCCAGACCAAGGAGCAGAATAAGAGCAAGAGAAACCAAAGGCGGCAAGGCAGGCGCTTCATGGACGCGCTTCGGGGTAGAGTCGTCAAGGACCGCCTGATTCATTCAATCTCCGGAAAGCAATGATGACCGCTGGATCAGCGAATACGAGCGCCACTTTATAAATGATCCGCCGGATGAAGTCTACCTTGTGTCATCCTCGCGTCTTTGAAGTTCTTGATGCGAAACACAATAAAGAACGGAAGAAACGCAAAGGTTCCTGCCTGGCGCAGGTTATACTTGGCCTATGGCGCCGGTCTGGGTTTCATTTCTCGGGGCGGGAGATGCGTTTTGCGCCAAGGGACGACATCAGGCGGCGTATCTGGTGCAGGCCGAGGGCGTTTCCTTCTTGCTGGATTGCGGCGTCACCACACTGGCGTCTCTGCAGCGCACTCCGTCGCTCATTCCGCCTATTGATACGATTTTGATCAGTCATCTGCACGGCGATCACTTCGCCGGAATCCCGTTCTTGCTGCTTCATTACACTCATGACCGGCCGCGCCGGCGTCCGCTCCGGATCGCAGGACCGCCGGGCACGGAGGAACGCGTTTGGTCGCTGTTTCGGGCTATGTACAAGGATGCCTCGCGCCAGCCGCTCCCTTTTGCATTGGAGTTTATCGAAATGTCGCCCGGGGTTCCTCTGAGTATCGACGCGATCGGAGTCGAGCCCTTTCGCGTCCCTCACCAGGAAAACGAAGTATCGCTGGGATTGAAGGTGAATGTCGATGGCCGCCGAATTCTCTATTCAGGCGATACCGGGTGGACGGAAGAGCTCGTGACGCGCTCTCAGGATACCGACCTGTTCATCTGCGAGTGCTGCTTTTTTGAGACTCGCCTGTCGTTCCACCTCGACTATCCTCGTTTGGCCGAGCACAAGGAACGCTTTGGTTGTAGACGATTGATTCTCACGCATCTGGGGCGCGAGGTGTTGGAACGCCGGGATCAGATCGAGATCGAGTTGGCGAGAGACGGACTGATCGTAGGAGTCTGATCTAATGGCAAATGAAATTAGGGACGTCCCTAATTTCTGAGGCTCATTTCCTGACGCGACTCACGAGTTGGCGCACCTTTTCCACGATCATTTCTTCCACTCCCTCCGCCCAGGGGCCCGGCCGCAAATAAAACATCATTGAGCCGCCTCCTTCATAACCGCCTTCCTTCAGAATCCGCAACGACGGAATGTAGCCCATCACGTCGTTTGCGTAGGCGATCAGGAACAAAGGATGCTCGGCTAGCTCCTTCCGCAAACGGATGGAGTAATCGACCACAACCTCACCGCCCAGCGCGATGAGGGTCGATGACGTTCCGAACTGGGCTACCTGGATCGGATAAGGATAGTGGCTGGGCAATCGTCCCTCGCGAGCGATAGTATCGAGCATGCGCCGCGCGTTGCGCTGTCGAATGAGATCTTTCTCTTTCAGGCGCGCTTCGAGTTCCTCCTTCGTTGGCGGCGTGGAGAAGGGCAGCTGAACATAATCGAAAGCTGTGGCCAGGTTCCCGCTGACCGGTTCCATCTTCTGGCTGAGCACGCCATTCACTGAATTCGCCAGGTCCTCGCCGTACTGCTGCGCGTGTTCGAGTTTCCCGCGCGGATTCGGATTGGCGTCGCCGGCGAAACCACTGACGAACATTGCCGTCGCTCCGGGATTTTTCTTTTCCAGCGCGGCCTGCGCAAAGCCCGCATAATCTCCGTTTACCTGATAAATATCGCCTCCGAGTGTTGTGTTGTGACATGCGTATCCGAATAGAATTCCGCGCAGCTCTCCGTCCGTGCCTGCGATCCGCATCACCGGGACCTCGTGATCGACGGGCCCCACCGGGTTGACGCTGATCTGAAAACCGTCTGGTTTCGAAACGCGGCGATTGATGGCGAACCCGGCCTTTCCGCGACCGAACGAGAGCCGGGCCGGAGACCTGTCCTTGAAGGCTTGTTCGACGACCTGAGCCACTTTCGTTTCGAGTCCGCGGCTGTAACGTTCGACGGCGGCTTCCTGCTCCTGGGTCAGCCCATAGGAGAAGACGGCGTAATCGCGCACCACAGGCGCGGAATGAGTATGGGAGGAAGTAAAGAGGATCTGATCTCGGCGAAGCTTCAATTTTTTCGCGAGCTGATCGGCGATGGGGTCGGAAAGGGCTCGAGTGAACCCCAGGATATCGGAGGTAATGATGACCAGCCGGGACCCGCGCGGATCTTCCAGCACCAGAGCCTTGGCGAAGATGGGCGCGATTACTCCTTCCGATGGTTTGGTGCGCGCGCCGTAGCCGGCAAGCCATATAGACTCCGCCGGAGTGATGTCGACTGAGGCCAGGCCCGCCCGCCACGGCTTGCCGGCGTCTTGCGCCGCCGCGGGACTCAGAATGAGCGCCGGGGCAAGGAACAGAAGGACGACTTAGGATTGACGATTGACGATTGACGATTGACGATTGAAAAACCAGCACAACGGAATCCTAAATTCAAAATCGTCGGAATTCGCATCGGTGAGCTCCCTTCAAAGCGGGTAGAATCATACCTGAGATCTAACAGCATGCTTAAGGTTTCTTCGCGTTGGGTGGTTGGATGTCGTTGGGGACCAAAGGCTTGATTGACGCGCATGCCGATGTGGTCGGAAGTCTGCTGCGACCTGCGGGGCTCCTGAGAGCTCGAGAGGACTTGTACGCCGGCCAAATCAGTCCGCAACAATTCAAGGCGGTTGAAGATCGCGCGGTCGATGAAGCGGTCGCACTTCAGCAGGACGCCGGCATGGAAGTGGTTACGGACGGTGAGATGCGCCGGCTGTCCTTCCAGAGCCCGCTGGCCGAGGCAGTCGACGGTCTGGGCGCCTTCGACCTGGACGCATTTCTCTGGGGTGATTGGCGCGGCGGGGAACAAGTCGGAAACTTGAGGCAGGAAAGACCGGCGTCCCTCGGGGTAGTAGCGAAATTAAAGCGCAAGCGCTACCCGCTGATCGAGGAGTTTGTCTACTTGAGGGGCCGCACGACCAGGACGCCCAAGCTTAGCGTTCCCAGCCCGAGTCTGTGGGCGAACTTCTGGTCGCCGGATGTTTCAAGAGACGCCTATCCGACGCTGGATGGTTTCCTGGCTGATGTCGCGGATTTCCTGAGAGACGAGGTTGCCCAGCTGGTCAGCCTGGGGGCCGGCTACATTCAGCTCGATGCGCCCCACTACCCTCTCCTCGCGGATCCCAGGACCAGGACCTTTTACGAAAGGCAAGGCTGGGATGTTTCGCGCTGGCTCGCTCGAGGGATCGAATTGGACAACGCCGTCATTGGAGCTTTTCCTGGAGTTACTTTCGGATTCCATCTGTGCCGCGGGAACCAGGGAAGCCGGTGGCTCTCCGAAGGCGGTTACGAAAGTGTCGCCCGACCCATCTTTCGTGGGGTAAAGGCGCACCGGCTGTTACTCGAGTACGACGATCAACGTTCCGGATCATTCGAACCGCTGAGAGAGGTGTCCGGCGATAAGACGGTTGTGCTGGGATTGGTCACAACCAAGTCACCGCGATTGGAAACGATTCGGGAGCTAACCTTTCGTATCGAGGAGGCCAGCCGCTTCGTGCCGCTGGAGCGTCTTGCGCTGAGTCCGCAGTGCGGCTTCGCGAGTTCTATTATCGGAAATCGAATAACGGTTGAGGATGAGAAGCTAAAATTGAGGCTAATCACGGAAACCGCGCGGAAGGTCTGGGGATGACACGATTGCGGATTGCAGATTGCAGATTGCGGATTGAAAAAACAGTTGGCCGCCATTTGACCTTAGTGTGTTGCAGCTTCCTTCGGCTACTGCCATCGATCCACAATCCGCAATCTGCAATGCTGAAATCCGCAATCCGCAATCTGCAATTGTATCTGTGTCCCCTGCTCTGCTAACCTCAGCGGCATGGATGCTTCCCGAGTTGAACGCGGGGCTGCTTCCAGGTCTCCGCGATATTACGTGGTTGACACGCCTGACGCCTTTGATGGAGCGCTCCAGACCCTGACGAAAGCGGCTCGCGTCGCCGTCGACATTGAAGCCGACAGCCTCTACCACTACTTCGAAAAGGTATGCCTGGTTCAGATCTCCACCGATGTCGAGACATTCATCGTCGATACCCTGGCGGTCAAGGATTTAACACCGCTGGCGCCGCTCATGGCCAATCGTCGCGTGGAGAAGGTCTTTCACGCGGCAAGCTATGACGTAGGCTCTCTGCGGCGCGATTACGGGTTCTCGTTCGGAAGCATCTTTGACACCCACTTGGCTGCACAGCTGCTCGGTTACGAGCAGTTGGGCCTCAGCGCTCTCCTGGAAAAGCTTCTGAAAGTAGTTCACTCCAAGCACCGCCAGCGCGACGACTGGTCGCGCCGGCCTCTGGAGCCGGCGCAGCTGGAGTATGCGGCCATGGATACCCATCATCTGCTGGAGCTGAGAGATCTCTTGGAATCGCAACTGAGCGAGAAAGGACGTCTCCAGTGGGCGTCGGAAGAGTTCGAAACTGCAGCCGGCTGCACATCTCAGGAGAAAAAGTTCGATCCGGAGGGCTTTCGGCGGATCAAGGGGAGCGCCCAACTTTCGTCGCACCAGCTCGCCGTTCTCAGTGCGCTATACGTGCTGCGGGACCGCCTGGCGCGGGAAATGGACCTCCCTCCTTTCAAGGTCCTCAACAATTCGGTGCTGGTGGAATTATCTCGCCGGCCGCCCGATTCTTGCGCAGCGCTGCTCGGAAGACCGGGCGTTTCGCATCGCGTCGCGCGCAGGTTTGCGGATGAGATCTGCGCCGCGATCCGGCAGGCTCGATTGCGGGATCCGTCGCTGAGGGCGTCCGAGCCCAAGAGTTCCTGGAAGTCTACTTCCGCCGAAGCTAAGCTGCGGCTGGAGAATCTCAAAGAGTGGCGCCGGACGAGATCGAAAGAACTGGGTCTCCATATCGGAGTCCTTTTCCCCGGCAATTTGCTCGAAGTCCTTGCGGCGGTCCCCCCATCGAGCCGCGCAGCCATGGAACAGATCGACGGAATGCGGCGCTGGCGCGTTCGTGAGTTCGGTGGCGAAATCCTCGATCTGCTCCGGGCAACATGATATGCGCGAGCTGACTGTAAAGACGATCCGAAGCAAGACCCGCTGGATCTACCACCCTGTCACCATCTTTCTCTCGATCCAGGTTCTCTGGATTCTGCTGATGGTGGTGTGGATTCGCTGGTATGTGCAGAAGCACCAGCAAATCCGGGAAATGGCCGAACAATTACGCGCTCAGGCCGAGGTTGACGGGCTCGGATGGCTTCCCCTGGCGGAAGGGGGTATCCTTCTGGCCTTGATTCTCGCCGGGGCTACCGGCATCTTCATTTACTGGAAAAAGCAGCACAGCCTGAACCAGATGCAGCGCGCCTTTGTTTCGAATGTTACCCACGAGCTGAAATCTCCGGTCGCCTCTATCCAACTGGCGCTCGAAACCATGGCGCTCCGCGATCTCTCGGAAGAGAAGCGGCGAGAGTTCCTGGGTATGATGCTTGACGATGCCGAGCGGCTGACCAGCTTGATCGACCGCATTCTCGGAGCCGCGCGGATCGACCGGCGGCGAGGTCGTTACCGGCTGGAGCACGTCAGCATGCGGCGCTTCGTAGAGGATGTCCTGGAAGAAGATCGCCATCTGTTTGAAAAGGATGGTCACACCGTCATTTTTGAAAAAGGAGGGGACGCAAGAGTTGCCATGGATCCGTCAGCCATGCGTGTCGTCCTGGCAAACCTGATCGAAAATGCGGCCCGTTATTCTCCGCGCGGCTCCGCGATCCGGTTGAAACTCCAGCGCGACCTGCGCAGTTGCCGGCTGGACGTAATCGACAGCGGCGGGGGCCTGAATCGCAAAGATCTCAAGAACGTGTTCAAGATGTTCTGGCGAGGTGACGACTCCCGAACCAGGGGAACCGGGCTCGGCCTGTACATCGTTCGGAGCATTGTTCGAGATCACAGTGGCAAGGTGTGGGTGACGAGCGCCGGACCCGGCCGAGGATCGACCTTCAGTGTCCGGCTGCCGCGCGTTCGCAAATACTGGGCGTTCCTGGGCGCGAGAACCAGCTCCCGAAAACCGAGAGTGATTCTTGAGAAGAGATGAGCAAGGAAGCTGAATCGAAGCGCCCCGCAAGAATCCTGCTGGTGGAGGACGAGGCCAATCTGGCGCGCCCGCTGCAGTTCAACCTCGAACAGGAAGGCTATTCGGTTAGCGTGACCGGAAGCGGCAAGGAGGCGCTGACGCTGCAGGCGCGGGACAAGTTCGATTTGATCATTCTGGACCTGATGCTCGAGGAGATCGATGGCTTTGAGGTAGCTCGCCAGATACGCCAGCGCGATCAGAAGCTTCCCATCCTAATGCTCACAGCCCGTTCCACGGAGAGCGACCGCGTGCAGGGTCTGGAGCTCGGCGCCGACGACTACTTGATAAAGCCCTTCCACCTGCGCGAGCTGCTTTTGAGGGTCCAGCGGATCATTCAACGCGCGCACTGGTATAGCAACACGGGCGAGCGGCCGAGAAAAGAGGTCACGGTTGCAGGCTACACCGTGAACCTCGAAGATCTCCACGGGCGCGGGCCTCATGGCGACTTGCAACTCACCGCCCTCGAAGCAAGGCTCCTCGAGGTACTAACGGCCGAGCCCAATCGCGTGCTTTCCCGAGCAGAGCTTCTGGAGCGCGTTTGGGGATATCACTCCGAAGTGGAAACCCGCACCGTGGATAATTTCATTGTGAGGTTGAGGCGCTATTTTGAGGACGAGCCGGACCAGCCGGAGCACTTCGTCAGCGTGCGCAGCCGGGGTTACATGTACGTCCCTTGACTAGGATCTAGGATCTAGGATCTAGGATTTAGGCACAAAGCTCATTCCTAAATCCTAGATCCTAAATCCTGGTTGGATCAGGCGGCGAGCTTCTGGTTGCCACGGGAGTTGCGGAGATGTTCGGCAACCCGGAGATCTCGGGCCAGTCCCGCCTTTTCCATGGCGCGAAGCACGAGAAAGGATGTATCGAACTCCCACCACCTCAGGCCATGGCGCGCTGACCGGGGAAAAGCGTGGTGATTGTTGTGCCAGCCCTCGCCGAAACTCAGCAACGCAACCCACCAGCAGTTCCGTGAGTCATCGCGCGAGTCATAAGTCTGATAGCCGAACATGTGGGCGGCCGAGTTAACCAACCACGTGCAGTGCCATCCGAAAACCAGGCGCACAAAAATACCCCACACCACAAAGCTCCAGCCTCCAAGAAGCAGGAGGATGACTCCCAGGACAATCTGCAAGGCCACGTACCAGCGGTCCAGGAACAGGTAGAACGGATCAAGCACGAGATCCTTGGCGTAGTTCTTGTAGCCTTCGAAGTGGCCAAGAATGGGGTCTCGATAGAAAATCCACCCGAGGTGCGCCCACCAGAATCCCTTTTTCGAGTTATGAGGGTCCAGTTCGCGATCGGAATGAGCGTGGTGGACGCGATGACCCGCAACCCAGGCTATCGGGCCACCCTGCACGGCTAAGGTGCCGCACAGTGTGAGAAAATACTGGACCCACCGTGGAGCCGTGAAACTCTGGTGCGTCAAGAGGCGGTGAAAGCCGAGGGTGATTCCCAGGCCTCCGGTAATCCACCATAGAGCGGTCCCAACCAGGAGAGCCGTCCAGCTGAAAGTGAAGAATCCAAGTAGTGCGACGAGATGGACCCCAGTGATGAATGCAAGATTAGACCAGCTTAAACCGACTTTCGCCTGCGTCTGCAGCATACTTTCTCCTCGTGAACATGCCGTATTAACCGGAGCATTATCCCAGTGAAAGAGGCGGCGATTTGTAAAGAATACGTAAAACCTGACTTAAGAACGCTCTAGGTGCCTTGCCGTCAGACGGGCAGACTTCCAGGCCTTAGGGCTCGCGCAGAAATAACTTCACATTCTGGCGCGAAAGCCGGCGGTCAATCATGAACCGGTTTCTGTTCGCTAAGCACGCTGAGAATCGCGCCCCTTCGGGCTGCGGCCCGCAGGCCCGCTGGCTTTGTTGCTCGCTCCTCACGTACCGCACCGGGTACGCATCGTCGCTCGCGCCTCGCCAGCAGGCCTGGGGGCCTGCAGCAGAATGCGAACTTATTTCTGCGCGAACCCTTGGCGCCCAATCACAAAAGGCACCGCCAGGACACCAGGACGCAAAGAGACGCAACGAATCGTTGCGGGAGAACGAGGAAGTGGTGAGGTGATTGGTGAAAAAAGGAGACGCGGAGTATTGCGGCTAAAGGGCCAACGAGCGGACGTGAGGACGCAAACAATCTGTGGTGCCGCGGAACTGCCTCAAGTTCTTGACCAGCCTGCGCTCGCATTGTTCAAGGATCTGCCGGGCCTCACTTGCACCGATTCCCAGAGAACGGGCCGCCTCTTCGACATGCCGCCCGCCGTAATGCACCAGCACGAACATTCGGCGATGGTTTTCGGGAAATGATCTGACGACATCGACAATGGCCTGTGACAGAAGTTCACGAGGGCTTTCGACCAGCACGCTGCAGGCTGCCATGGCAACTCTCCCTTGATTCCGTAATCGCTTAACCGTCATTGATACTCCATTAGACGCGAGATGGTTCGAAAAAGTTTCTCGAATGTGTTGCCTGGTGTGTGCGTGCTTCGGGTTGGTTTGTTCCGCGCAATAACCAACAGGTCAGAAAAGCGCGGCGTTTCAGTAACGGAAAGGGTGTGGGCCGAACGGTAACGCGCCGGGTTTCATGCTTTTGGAGCGTAGTACCCCTTGCGGGTACGAACCCGGACACCGCTCGTCTTGGGACGAATTTCAATATTGCGGAAGGACCCATCCCGGCGTTTGTTGGTCGAAACGTACCCCAGGCTATACTGCCCCCGCAGGTCCTCCTGGATGGAGCGGAAGGCCGCCTGAATCTCGTCGAATCTCGCGCGCGGAGAGAAAAAATTTCCACCGGTTTCCTCGGCCATTTTCTTGAGTACGCCGAAATTAGTTCCAAAATCCGACTTCACCCCGACGCCGAAAATCAAAACATCGTGCCTCTGGGCGGCCTCAATCGCCACCTCTTTGCGAAGCCTGCTGGAGTTGTCATCGCCGTCCGAAATCACGCACCATCACCTTACGCCCGGTTTCGTTCTTCAGTTTTTCATCAACTGCCAGGAAAACCGCGTCGTACATCGAAGTGCTGTTCCCTGCCTGGAGCCCGTCGAGCGCGTCGGCCAGGCGGTCGGGGTCGTCGCTGAAATCATGGACCAGGTTGACTTCGGAATCGAATTGAATAATGAGGGCCAGATCCTTGTTCTTGCGGAGGACGTTGCGAAGGAACTCGCGTGCCGTAGCCTTTTCGTACTCCAGTTTGTCTTTTACGCTTCCGCTCGTGTCAATAAGAAGCGCGATTGTCAGCGGGACGTCGCTCCCTTTGCTCAAGTCGCTGAAATACTCGATGCTTTGCGGCTGACGATCCTCGAACACGATGAAGTCGTCGGCCCTGAGGCCGGTCAGGTTGCGGTTTTTCCGGTCTACGGCAGAGAAGAGCACGTTTACCAGGGCAACTTCGGCGCGTATTGTCGGCTGGGGTTCCTGCGGACGCTGCTGGGCCCCGGAAGGGAAACTCGGAAATGAAAAGCCAAATAATGCGGCTGCACAAACCAGAACCTTGGAGAACATCGTCTTACAAATTTCTCGAGCCTCGGCCTCCAGGCAAAGACGCGAAGAATCAAGAGCTGGATGAGTTTTTCCTCAGCGGAACCAGGTGGAAGATAAGGTCGACTGTGCTTTTGGCATCGTCAATCCGAATCTCCACGTCTGATTCAGAAACAGGCCGGTAAACACGCAGGCTGTTAAGGAAGGCTACGCTGAGCGTGAGCAGTTCAGGATTGTAGACCCCGCCTTCGCTCAATAGAATCTGCTTCTTGAACTCCGAACGATTGATCGATTCATCACCGGCAATGCTGATCTTTCCTGTGCGATATATATTCCCCTCTTTGCATTCAAAAACGCAGTCCACAACTTTCCTCAAGTCGTGGATTTCCTCCCGCACCGTAACTTCGAAGCGAAGGTATCCCAGCGAGTGGTAACCCTCCTCAATCTTTTCCTTGAACTGCGCGATCTTGCTTCGGCTGTAAGGTTGGCCGGTGCGAACGGGTGAGAGTTGCTGCAGGGCCGCCGGCTTGATGCCGCTGGAGTTCTTGAAGGTTAATTCACCCAGCGTATAACGAGCCCCCTCGGAAATGGGTATCCGGATCACAGCCGCCTGACCCTTGCCCTGAACCGTCTGAAACTCCACCACGGGAGCGCCAAGGTTCGCCCGCAAGAATCCCTCATCGTGATAGAGTTTCTCAACCGCGCGCAGCTCCATCTTCAGCGTTTCGGGGTGGTACCAACCTCCGTCCCGCGACACCTTGAGCTGGCTCTTCAGCCGGCCAGGCTCCAGGGCTTTATTCCCCTCGAACGTGACTGAGAGAATCGGGACCGATTGTCCCAGGACCGGGAGACTTCCTGCCATCATCACCCATAGAATCGTCAGGCCGGAGCGCAACATGGCAACAGGGTAGCAGAAACGCATGTCATCCCTCAAGACTGGTAATGATCTTCACCGCTGTCTCGTAAATCGAGAGCTTTGTTGACCAGGGCATCGGCCTTCCAGTTCTCTTCGCGCCGGACGTGCTGAATTCCAAAGCGCTTGAAGCGCCGGATCAGGTCGGTGGCCTTGTCGTGCAGGCCCCGGAGTGACGGGTTTTTGACTCGATAGCGCCCGAGTATCTGCCGCACCAGAAGTTCGGAATCAGAATAAACCTCTAGCTCGCGGAACCCCTCCTTGAGCACAAACTCAAGGGCGATCAGGAGCGCCGAATATTCCGCGAAGTTATTGGTCCGTTCACCGAGAAACGCGTAGAGCCCACGCCACGGCTGTCCCTCAAGTTCGATATGAACGCCGGCGCCGGCCGGCCCCGGATTACCGCGAGCGCCGCCGTCGATATAAGCCACCGGCCTTGTGCCGGATCGGGTTTCCATCTGGCCGGGTTCCCATTTGAAAATCTTTCCGGCCCACGGTTCATCTTGCACTGCGTCGGCGACACGTCGTCGATCGGGAAGCGAACGCACGGCTCCTCGCCCCTCTACCTTGTGGCCGGCGGTTGCAACTCCCAGGCGCGCTGCCTCAACCGGGTCCAGCCCGTGGAGCAGACCGTGCAGGAAGCCTCCGTTAAAGACGTCGCCCGCGCCCGAGGCATCGACTACTCTCACGTTGCGCAAGCTCTCAACTCGTTTCAATTCACCTTCAGACGCTACCACACAGCCAAGGCTACCTTGCTTGAGGATACTGATTTGGACGCCTCGTGCCTCGGCCCAGGCGTGTATGGCAGCGGGTTCTGAAAGCTGAAGAAGGGTCTGGGTCTCGTCCGGCGCGCTTGGCAGAAAAATGTCGGTTAGAGGAATGATCTCGTCCAATGCTTCCCTGGCCTCCCGGGCGCTCCATAGACTCGCGCGGTAGTTAGGATCGAACGACGTGCGCACCCCCGCTGCTCGAGCCAGCTCAAATGCTTTTTGCACGGCCCTGCGGCACGATGGAGAAATTGCCTGGCTGATTCCCGAGCTGTGCACGAGCCGCGTGTTCCGGAGGTAGTCCGGCTTGAGATCATCCGGTGTCAAGGTGGAAGCGGCGGACCCAGTCCTGTAGTAGAGAAACTCGCGCTCTCCCTTTTCCCCCAGCCCGATCAAGCAGAGGCCGTTCATTCCCGGCATGGTCGGGCAACAGGATAGATCGATTCCCTCGCGCTGCAGCTCCTCATTCAGGAAGGGAGCAAAGGGATCGTCGCCGAACTTGCTGATGAAGCCGGCGTGAGAACCTAACCGCGAGGCGGCGACGGCGGTGGTAAGAGTATCTCCCCCGAAAGCCTTGGAGAACTGGGCAGCCTGTGAGATGCTCCCGTCGCAATAGAGCTCCACCATGCATTCGCCGAGCGTGATCAGATCCGGCATTGGGCAAACGGTTCTTCGTGTTTCCTAACGTCTTCGTGTCTTCGTGGTTAACGTGCGAAACCAATACCACTAAGACACGAAGAAACACCAAGAAAAGTGGGGTTAGAGGGCCTCTCGGAGAAACAGAATACGGTTGCAGCTATCGCAGACGTAAATGACCTCGGCCCGCAGAAGCTCGGCATAAACCTGGGGACGGATGCGGACATGACAGGCCGAACAGAGTTCCTCTCTTGCTTCGGCCAGGGCAATCCCTCTTCGCGCCTGGGCGATCATATGGTAGCGCGACAGTAACTCCCTCTCGACGCGATCCTCCATGCGCGACTTCTCTTCGCGCAGCATGATCGATTCCGTCTCCATGACAGGTATCGATCCTTCCAGTTCGCGGATGCTCTGCTCAATCTGCTTGGAATGCGAGCTGAGCGCGTTTTCGTACGCCTTCAGCTCCAGTTCGCAGTTTTCCATGCTCTCCATGATCTCGAGAATCTTATCTTCCTCCTGGCGAATCTGAGCCTCGGCCATTTGGATCTCGTGCAGCATGGCCGTGTATTCTTTGTTTGTCTTGACGGCCATGAGTTGATCCTTGAGCCGCGAGAGTTTGGCCCGCATCAAGTCCACTTCCCCTTCGGAGACACGACGCCGCTTCGCCAGCTCCTGGCTGGTCGCAATTTTATCGTCGCGGTTCTTGGTGAGAAGCCTCAGTTCTTCTTGGAGGGTTTGAATCTTACCGGGGACGTCGACAATCTTCTTTTGCAGGTTTGCGATCTTCTGATCAAGCTCCTGGAGGGCGATCAGGTTTCGAAGATCGGGATTCACCTGAGCGGCCCCTCCGATTTTTCCCGACCAGGGGGGTCTCCGGGAGAGGCTGGCCCCCGGGACATACCGTCCCTCGTACCATGAAAGGTTACACAGGAGAGCCGGCCGATGATCCTATTTTCCCTGCGATTGTCGTTCATGTAGTCTGTCAATATACCTGAGGGGTCTTGAACCTGTCAACGCGGGTGCTGGGCGGGCCGTGGAGTTTGTACACTTCGTAGGTCCGATCGCACAAGATCGATGGCGTATCTGGGCCACAGGGGTGAGGCCCGAAAGGCCACCCGTCGTGGGCGGGAAAAGAGCGCACCGATGCCGCACCCAAAATGAAAAAACCGATCACATGCTCGTGGTCGGCTGTTCCGGTTGTTCGAGAAATTGGGTCTCATCTTTCACCCTTCGTGGTGGATTATTGCGGGAGGGGTTATGCGAGCGGTCGTTCAAAGGGTGCGGGAGGCAGCCGTGACAGTCGACGGCGTCCAGATCGCGAAGATCGGCAAGGGATTGGTTGCTCTCGTGGCCATTTCCAGGGAGGACTCGCGCCGGGATCTGGAATGGATGGCGAAGAAGATCGTGGAACTTCGAATCTTCGATGACAGCGAAGGCAAACTCAATCTGGGCCTGCTGGAAACGGCAGGAGAACTGCTCGTAGTTTCGCAGTTCACGCTCTACGGCGACTGTCGTAAAGGGCGCCGCCCTTCCTATATAGAGGCCGCGCCGCCGGCTGAAGCCCAGAAGCTCTATGACGAATTCGTTCAGATAGCGAGGCAGTTGGTCCCGGGGGTTCAGAGCGGAAGATTCCAGGCCATGATGGATGTCTGTCTTACTAATGCAGGTCCGGTAACGTTGATTCTCGACAGCGCCAAGAGCTAATACGCCAAGGGAACCACGAAGACACGAAGAGACGCCAAGAAATAATCGAAGATCCGGGAACTTAGTTGCCGCTACGGCGCCTTTCCTCTGGCACTGCCCGCGGTAACCGGGAGAGTTGTATAGATCAGCGGATTCGCGTTCTGGCGCAGTGCCAGGGCCGTGACAGCGGCGGAGGCGTTCACCGCGAGGGTACCTCGAAGGTTGGGGGTGCCCGGGAACAACTGGGTAACAAACGGGGCGATGTGGCTTCTGGCCGCCAGCAACAGAGACGTTGTATTAACGACGTTTCCGCCGGCATCCAGGAGACGGACACCGATTGAAGCCGGCGTTGAACCGGGATTGAAAAGCGCCACACCCGTGTCGAGATTCCCGTTGACCTCGACCGGCAAGGTAAAAGCCGTCAGCAGCGGCGAACTACCGATACCCGCTTCAGTCTGGAACCGACCCTGGGTATCGAAGACAGAGAGTATCGCGGCGGCTCCGAGCGGGACGTCAGAAGCAATGGATGCCGAACCGGCTGCCAGAGGTCCAGAACCGTCACTGCCGATGAAACGCGACCCATTTCTGGGTATCTGAACCTCGAACCTTCCACCGGACTGGCCGTCGGTCAAGGTAAGGAACAATTCCGAACCGGAGTTCTTCCAGAGGGAGAGCGCCGCCGCGGCAGGCGTCACCCAGTTGTTGAAAAGAAGGAAGGAGGTCCGAAAATAGCCCGGCCCAAAAGAACCGTTGGCGACCTGAGCCAGATTGGCCACTCTGCTCCTGCTACGTTGGTCCAGTGGTTGCAACGAAGTATAGCCGATCGGAGCCAGTGTCTGCCTGAGAGCGAGGGCGGCGACGGCCGGGGTGGCGAAGAGTGCCAGCGTCCCTTTGAAATCCCTGATGGCCGGGAATAGCTGCCCTTCGCCGATAAATCGAGCCCAGTGCTGGCCAGGGGCCAGGCTGAATTGAAGTGTGCCCGCCTCGTGCCCGCCTTCGTCGAATAACGTCAGAAAGACTGCCGCTGGGGCGCGTTCCGTGTTAACGAGCGCTACTCCCGTGTTAAAAGACGCGCTGACTTCGACCGGAATTTTTAATCCCTGGCACCCGCGGAGAGCTGCCGACTCCGGCCTCGGTCATTAAATTACCCGCCGCGTCGAAGAGAGAGAAAATTGCCGAGACCCCGAGACTCTGATCGGATTTCACGGCGGCAGCGCCGGCTCGCAGCTCGCCGGATCCATCGGTCTGAACGACTATGGAGGCGCCCGATTCGAGCACGAGATTAAAATGGTCGCCTGTTCCAAACTCGGGAACACGGACAGCCATGGGACCGCCGTTGTCGTCTGTGAGCCGAATCGATGCCTTGGCCGCGGCATCATTCGGATTGAAGACCACGAACGTGGTGCGAAAGCGGCCTCCTGCATAGCTTCCGTTTGCAACCTGTGGCAGATAGTAGAGGAATTCTCTCACCGAGGGTTCGTCTCTTACTCTGGCAACGAAGGCGTCGCTTCCTCCCCCCAGGGTTGTCTGAAAGCCGTTGACCACCGGGAAGTCAGTCGAGCCCGTTTGCCCCGCGACGACGACATCTCCGCTGCTGTCGACTGCCAGGCTCAGACCGTAATCGATTTCGTATCCGCCGAGATACGACGCATGCATGTAACCAGTACCCGGCGGAGTCAATTTCACGACGAAGGCATCTCTGTTGCCCCTCAATTCTCCCTGCAGAGGGTCCGCAACAGGAAAATCGAGCGAGGTGGTGGTGCCGGTGATATGGGCCGAGCCCGACGAATCGACGGCAATGTCATATCCGATGTCCTCGGCTTCGCCTCCAATGTAGGAAGAGAAAACGAGTGAAGAGCCGGCTGTGCTTATCTTGGTGACAAAAGCATCAAGCTCCCCTCCATTCTTGGACTGGATGGGATTCGACAGCGGGAAATCGGTCGATTCTGTAACTCCCGAAACATAGACTCGACCGTCGCGATCCACGGCGATGCCGAGGGCGCCGTCAACGCCGCTGCCGCCCAGATAGGTCGAGTAGATCAGGTCGGTGCCCGACTCATTCAGTTTGGCGACAAAAGCATCGGCCTGCCCGGCCATGACCGGCTGCAGCGCGTTTCGCGTGGGAAAGTCCCGCGAGCCCGTGATTCCCGCGACACAGGCGTTGCCGTCAAGATCCACGGCAATCTTCCCGCCGGTGTCACCGGGGACTTCGGGACCGCTCCCTCCCAGGTAGGTCAGATAGGCGAGCGAACTCCCGGCCGGGTTGAGTTTCGCCACGAATGCGTCAATCGCCCCACCGGGCCTGCTCTGGAACGCATTGGATGTGGGCAAGTTGCTCGAAGCCGTGGAACCGAATACGTAGGCGCTTCCCGCGAGATCCACAGCGAGACCCATTCCGTAATCGACTCCTGAACCACCAAGGTAGGTAGAATAAAGGAGCCTCGAGCCATCGGATGCGAGCTTGACCATGAATGCGTCTTCCATGCCGGCAATGGCTCCCTGAAAAGGGCTCACCGTCGGGAAGTTCGTCGACTGTGTCCGACCTGTCAGATAAGCATTCCCGGACTGGTCAACCGCGATGTCCATACCCCGATCCAGGCTATTGCCACCAAGGTAAGTGCAGTACACGAGACTCGATCCTGTGGCGCCAATCCTGGCCACATACGCATCGGAGGATCCCCCGGCGGCCGGTTGCAGGGCATTAACACTGGGAAAGTTCAAGGAGTCGGTCGATCCTGTTACATACGCGTCGCCGCTGGAATCCACCGCGATTGCGGCCAGGAATCGACCGTTCTCGGTGCTGCTGCCGCCCAGGAAACTCGAATAGACCAGGACCGGGTCGATGATCAATGGTTTGCCGGAATCGTAGGAATCTACTTGAAAGGAGACCCGATTCTGGCCGTGCAGGACATAGCCGGAAGGGATCACACGTTTGGTTTGCGCGACTTCCTGGTAGACGAAGGGCCTCCGCTGCTTCAATGGACCGGCATTCGTGTGCAGGACCAGGTCTCCCTCCGCATCCAGCTCCAGTTGCCTGGCGCCGTCAAATTCCAGCAGGATTGGACTCGGATCCGCGCCGGGAGCTACGATCAGGTCATATTCCAACTGCCGCTGATTGCCGTAAAAAACAAGGTCAATCCCGGGGTAGGCGTTTTCGTATTTGACTCGGCCGTAGGTTGGGACGTTGGTCCGCCACCCGGCAGGGTCGGCGCCGAGCAAATAGTTGGTCCTTACATTCAGGGCCTCACAACCGCGCACCACGGTCCCTGGGCTGCTTCCTACCAGGCGCATTCGAACCACCGCTTCGTCCTTCGCTCCCTTCTCGGTTTTTGCTGACAGCAGAGCCGGCCGCGCGGCGCCGGGCGGGGGCGAAACCGGGCGGCGCAGGGAAAGCACACTCTCGGCAGGAGTCAAATAGAGCGTGTAACCAGGCCCGCGGGATACGAACCCGACGCGCGGATCAGTCTGGCCGATGTTCGCCTCGAAACTCATCGGCATCGAGCCGAGTCGTTTGAATGCCGCAAGGGCTGCTTCCTCGGAGGAACTATCTTGTTCCCACCCGGTCGCATCGCGAAAGGTGTGTTGTCGAAGAGCGGGCGATGCCCAGATGAGCGTGCAGAAGACCGCGAAAGCGCAGGTGGCAGGGTTTCCCCATCGTTGCATGGTGAGCCTCCCTTCCTTTGGTTGGGCAGGGTAGCCGCAAGTATCATGCCACTCCTTTTCTGTGTAAACATCTGATCACAGTTCGAGAATTAGCGCGCCTGGCGCCAGAATTTGTGACATCTGGTAAAGAAAGCCGCGACAATGCTGCCGGTGTAGCTCGGTAATTCTCCGGGGGAGACGGCGTCCTTTCTTCCGATCGAGTTTTCTGGTGGGCGCTCATTTCATCCTCAAATCCAGGCAGGTAGCAGGGGACTTGATGGAGTCATGCGACCATAGTAAGGTGGACCTGGTCATTTATCATGGTCTCCAAGTC
The DNA here is from genome assembly GCA_963827655.1 of uncultured Acidobacteriota bacterium. Lineage (GTDB taxonomy): Bacteria > Acidobacteriota > UBA6911 > UBA6911 > UBA6911 > CAWHCF01. The sequence continues at coordinate 339,098 of CAWHCF010000023.1, read as the reverse complement.
TAAGTTCAAGGCAAAAGCCTTGCACTACTTCCGAGAGGTTGAAAAAACCGGTCGCCCGCTGATCATCAGCGACCGGGGAAAACCGGTCCTCAAGCTCGTCCCCTATACCGGGGATCCCCTCGCCCTGGTTTGCGAGTTGCGCCATACGGTAGTGAAGTATGAAAAACCGACGGCGCCAGTAGGGCAAACAGCGTCAAGGTATTTGGCAGGCCCAATCCGCTCGATGATGCGGAGGCGTGCCGCGTGATCCGCTCCGCCGTCGGTCCCGACTTCGCCATCATGTTCGATCGCACGGCCCATGCGCCGCAGAGCGTGGGGCAGAAAGTATGGGATTTCGAGACCGGGCTGAAAGTGGCTCGCGCACTCGAAAAGCACGGCGCTTATTGGCTCGAGGAGCCCGTACGCGCGGGATGATTACGAGTCGCACGCGCGCCTCAGCCGCCAGGTGGACATCCTCATCACGGGCGGAGAAGGGTACCGGGGGATGGAGCCCTATCAAAAGGCGCTGCTGGCCCGTGCCTACGACATGGTCCAGCCGGACGGCGCCGGCGCCGGAGGAATCTTTCTTTGCCGCAAGGTCGCCGCGCTCGCCGAAGCCTACCACGTCCCCTGCGTCCTTCACGGAACCATGGGGCTGCGGCTGGCCGGCTGGCTGCAGGCGTCCGCCGCCATCGGGGCGGAGTGGCAGGAACTGGTATTCATTCGACCGCCTCTCCTGCCGGAAGAGGTGTGGAGCCCGGGATTGCAGGTGCTGAACACCCGGACGATGTATGCCTTCCACGACGGCGAGATCCAGGTGCCTGACTTGCCGGGCCTCGGGCTGGATATCAACGAGGAGGCCGTGCAGAAGTTCCGCCTGGCGTGATTCCAAAAGGCTTGGTGTTTCTTCGTGTCTTTGCGTCCTCGTGGTATTTGTTGCGCCCTGCCGGCACGACTGAAGACTCTAGTTTCGCTTTCTTCGGAGGTGAGTCATGGACTCTGACGCCGCATCGAATATCTTCAGGTCAATTGTCTACGGCAAGGAAGCAGACAGAAATGCAGCCATAGCCGCGCTGAATGATCAGGCGAATCCGGTCGATCACAGCCGTCTTAGACTCTTGATTCTGGATGCGCTCAAAAGAGAGTTTTATCCCGGAAGGGAAAAGCTGGAACAGGACGAGTCATTAGTCTGGACCCGGTCCTGGCTGCTCAACACCCTGGGAAGGATTTGCGACAGCGACGCCGAAGCCGCACGCGTCGTCCGGAGTCACCTCGATCCCCAGTATGAACCCGCCTATTGGGTCCGCTACTGGATTCTCGATAGTCTGGTTGCAGCCGGAGCGCCGGACCTTAAAGAGCTGGCCGAAAAAGTTGCCGCGCAAGAAGAGGAGCCTCTGGTTGGCAAACTGGGCGAGGCGATCCTGGCTTCAAAGGGTGACGCGGCGGCATGGAAAAAGATCGAAGACGGCTTGATGGATCCCAAGCTGCAATGGGCAACGTTGCGCGCGCTCCGCATCGTGCCCATCCCGGCCATGTTTCACAAGATCAATAACATTGTCGACACCGGCGAGTACTCCGATGCCACCTATGACGCGATCATCGCCTTGAGCAAAGCGCCCCGTTCTTCAGCGCATGCCGAACGTGCGGCAAGATCATTGGGGAACTTCATTGCTCAATTCCGCAGGTCGCCGCTGCGGGACGGCATGCGAACCGTAGCCCTCCGAGCGCTCGGTAGTCTGAGAGTCGAAAGTGTAGCGCCTTTGCTGGTCGAGGAACTCACCGATGATAATCCGGCTGTCGCCCGTGAGGCGGCGGTGGCATTGAAAGAGACGGTAGGGATACGAACTGCGGCCGCCCGTGTTGTAGAAGCGGCGGGCAAAGCCGGTCCTGACCGTATCGAGGGGTTTGCCAGAGCTTTGCGCTGGATGGATCGCGCGTCCGCGGTAGAAGAGCTTGAATCGGTCATGATCTCGGGATCACCAGAGCACCAGGACGTCGCTCGACTGCTTATCAGCGAGGTCGGGGGCGCGGTGGCCTTTCAGAAGTTACGGGCGCGCACTACCGCTATAGCCCAGTACACTTCCGAGATGGAGAAGGCGGAGGAGAAGATCCGTAATCTGTTCGAAGCTTCCATCAAGGAAGCGCGCACCGGCTTCAAGATATCCGCTCTGATGGACATGATAGTGTTCTTTCTCGGCCTCGGCCTCCTCGGTGTTAGTGCCGGGCTTGTATTGTCGAGGGGCGGCACCCTGGATAGTTGGGTCGGGGTGGGGTTGACGAGCGGGATCGGTGTCTTCGGAGTCCTTTATGGGATTCTGATCGCCCGGCCCCGTCATCAAATCCTCGAAGCTGTCGATCACCTGATGTACCTCAAGGTGATATTCCTTTCATACCTTCGCCAGCTGCATCAAGCCGACCAGGCCTATACGCGACGTCTGCTTGAGGACAAACCGTTGCCTTCCGAGGAAGTCCATAAATTCTCCAGTATGGTCGAGGCAACCATGCGCATTGCCATACAACAGCTCCACGCCATCAGAGCCGCGAGGGGGCGCCCCAAGCTTAAAGGCCCGAAACCAGGCACGGAAGCACCTTCCGGCGGAGAGGTGAAGACCGAGGTCGAAGTGCAGCCGCCGCCACCAGGTGAAGTGCAGGCTCAGTAGTTTCATTGTGGCACAAATACCGCTAAGACGCGAAGACGTGACGCAGCCGTCGGCCGCAAACGAAGTGCTCTTAGTGTTTCTTTGTGTCTTTGTGTCTTCGTGGTTAGAGCCGCAAAGCAAACCCACTAGGACCGCGCAATTCATCAAGGAGGAAGAAACAATGCCAGCGAAAACCAACCGGCAATGGCGGCTCGCCGCTCGCCCCACGGGTTTGTTCAAAGAATCGGACTTCAAGCTGACCGAAGAGCCCGTGCCGGATCCGGGCGAAGGTAAGGTGCTGGTGCGCAATCTCTACCTGTCGCTCGACCCGACCAACCGCGGATGGGCAAGCATGGATACCTACCTGCCGGCCGTGGCGATTGGCGATGTGATGCGCGGGATCGGCATCGGCGCGGTCGAGAAATCGCGTCATGCCAAGTTTCAAGAGGGCGACATCGTTCAAGGGATGCTCGGGTGGCAGCAATACGCGCTGAGCGACGGCACGGGTCTGACGGTTCTACCCAAGAACCCGAACATTCCACTGACCGCTTACTTCGGACTCTTCGGCCACATCGGGTTGACCGCCTATTATGGCTTGCTGGACGTGGGCCGGCCGAAAGCCGGCGAAACCCTGGTAGTCTCGGCGGCGGCCGGCGCCGTCGGCTCGATCGCCGGGCAGATCGGGAAGATCAAGGGATGCCGCGTCGTCGGGATTGCCGGCAGCGATGAGAAATGCCGCTGGATCACTCAGGATCTGGGCTTCGATGCCGCCGTCAACTACAAGAAGGAGCCGGTGCTTGAAAGCTTGAAGAAGCATTGCCCCAATGGCATTGACATTGACTTTGAGAATGTCGGCGGCGAAATCCTTGATAACGTCCTGGCCCTGATCAACCTGAAGGGGCGGATCGTGCTGTGCGGGTTGATCTCGCAATACAATGCAGACAGGCCGGTGCCCGGCCCGTACAATTTTGCCAACATCCTGGTCCGGCGGGCTCGGGTCGAGGGGTTCATCGTGCTCGATTACCTGGATCGCGCGCAGGAGGCCATGACGGAGCTGGGCAAATGGCTGATGGAAGGCAGAATCAAGTACCGGGTCGAAGTGATCGAAGGCATCGAGCAGGCTCCGCGCGCGGTCAATAAACTTTTTGATGGCTCGCATCAGGGCAAGCTCATAATCAAATTGTGAATGGAGTGACGCTCGCATGACCTCCCCGTCGCGCGAAAATTCCGCGGCGCCCAATGGCAACTCTGAAGTCATCCAGCATGCCGACGGCCGAGTTGAGCTGCGCGATCCGGCGGCGATCCGCTCGAGCCCGCTCTACAACGAAGACCTGGCGCCGGTACCGGTGGCCAGGCGCAACTGGACGACCTATAACTATGCCGCGCTCTGGATCAGCATGGCTCACTGCATCCCGACTTACATGCTTTCTTCGGGTTTGATCGCCGCCGGGATGAACTGGTGGCAGGCGCTGGTGACCATCCTGCTCGGCAATACCATCGTGCTCATCCCGATCCTGCTCAATTCGCATCCCGGCACGAAGTACGGCATTCCCTTTCCGGTCTTTGCGCGCGCAAGTTACGGCACCATCGGCTCGAATCTGCCGGCCTTGATGCGGGCGCTGGTGGCTTGCGGCTGGTTCGGCATACAGGCCTGGATTGGCGGCGAGGCGCTGGATGTTTTCTTGCGCGCCATTATCCCGGGATGGCACACGTTGCTGGGGGGGGCCGTGGGCGGACATACCCCGACCGAGTGGATTTCATTCCTGCTGTTCTGGGCCCTCAACATCTACATCATCTATCGGGGGATGGATTTGCTGCGCCTGGTGGAAAACTGGGCGGCGCCCTTCGTGCTGGTGATGACGGCGCTGCTGCTGGTGTGGGCGATCTGGCGCGCGCAGGGGCTGGGATACTTGATGAAAGATGCCGGGCGCTATGGCAGCCTGAGCGAATTCATGCCGATCTTCGTCCCGTCGCTCACGGGAATGATCGGCTACTGGGCCACGCTTTCGCTCAATATGCCGGACTTTACGCGCTTCGGGCGCAGCCAGCGTGAGCAGGCCGTCGGGCAAGTGGTTGCGCTCCCCTCGACCATGACCGTCTTCGCTGCGATGGGCGTGATCATTACTTCAGCCGCAGTGGTGATCTACCCGCACATGAGAGTTGAGGATCTCTGGGACCCGATGAAGCTGGTGGGCCAGTTCAGCCAGTTGTGGGTGATCGCAGTCTCGATGTTCACCGCCGTCATCGCCACGCTGGCAGTCAATATCGCGGCCAATGTGGTCTCGCCGGCGAATGATTTTGCCAATGCTTTTCCCCGATGGATTTCGTTCCGGACCGGCGGACTTATCACCGGGATCATGGGTTTGTTGATGCAGCCGTGGAAATTGCTGGCCGACCCTGCCGGCTACATCTTCAAATGGCTGGTCGGTTATTCGGGCGGGCTGGGATCCATTGCCGGAGTGATGATCGCGGACTACTGGCTGGTGAGAAAAAAGAAGCTGGTGCTGGGTGACCTTTATCGCACGCGGGGTATCTACGCCTATGCGGGCGGCTGGAACTGGCGGGCGGTCTCAGCAACGATTATCGGTTGCACTCTGGCGTGGATTGGATTGGTGGTGCCGGTCCTGAAGCCGCTCTATGATTACGCCTGGTTTGTGGGCTTCGGCGCGTCAGCGGCCCTCCACCTCGTATTGATGAAATTATTCCCGCCGCAGCCGTCCACGGTGGTGGAAGCCGAAGCGGCGTAGAACAATCACGGCCGGTAGCGGATCAGTGGCACCAGAGTTCAGCGCGTTCGCTCCAGATACTCGAGATTGAACGCAATCGCCGAGTAGAACGCCCTCTCCAGCGGAGTCGAGCCCATCCCTGCGAACATGGGCCGGTATGAGAGTGCGGCAGCCTTGTCGGCCGTCTCGAACGCCTTCGCGACGTTCGCGATGGCGGGGTTGTTGTGAGCAATCTCGGGAACGTTAAGCGCGTTGGCCAGCTCCCGCTGGATGCCACGAATGATATCCTGAGCGCTCACTTGCGGGCCAAGCGGGATCGTCGGCCCGGTCGTAAGGGGCTTTACGCTGTTGTTCTGGATCTCCACCGCCTTGTAGTACTGCTCCCGTACCCACTCCGAAAGCTCGTAGGCTTCACGAACCGTCCCCTTGTACGTGCCCTGGATGTAGGTCTGCGTCAACCCCGGAAGGGCTGGGGCGTCGAATGAGAACCCTGTAACGCCTTCGCCCGGTGCCAACCCTGAAGAACCGAGGGGCCACCAATTCTGACGGGGTGGATTTGGTCTCCGTCCCGGCGGTGGGGGAGGTGCGCCCGGGCCGGGCGAGATACCGCCAACCCGCCAGCCGGGAGCGGCTTGCACATTCGTGATCTGACTCGGGTTTGGCATCCCCACGGCGAACAGCTCGATGGGTTGCTTCGCGCCCGGGCCGTTCTGAAGGGTATAGCGGTAGCGCACGCTATATGGCCCAACGGATTCGACTGATGCTGTTACGTCCGGTTTTACCTTTGTGGACAGTGGGACGATCAGGTTCCGAATCGTCCCATCCGGTTTCCGCGATGCCATAACGATGTCGCCATTCGTCACATCGATGAGAAAGTTGTCCCCCGGCTGGCGCTCGTTCGGTGACGGCCAAGGTGCAACCATGATCTTCGTCTCGGTCCTAGGCTTTTGCGCCGGCTGCGTCCGGCTCAGCGTAACCAGCGTGCCTGCGGCCAGGATCAAGCACAGAATGAGTTTCGTTCGCATACCCTCTAGAATCTTACACCCCGCTGGTTGTTTTGATGCGCTCATCGCTATAAGGCAGACTGACTGGTTAACCCGCGGATCTGTCACGCAGCGACAGCGTCAGCCCTGGGTTTGTCTTCAAAAGCGTGGCAAACCTATCTTTTGTTAGTGACAAAGCAATCCCACAGGATCAAAGATAGGACATTCACTCCCCTGCGTGATGCGTGAGTTGACCTGCGTCAGAATGGACCGGTAGCCGCAAAGGATTCGACAATTAGGGTTACGTTGGTTCTGCCTTAATCAAATTTGTCGGCCAGCTTGAAGGCGTACTCCGAGGCAGCAGGAACGTCTACGCTTTTTCTGCCTTAAAGCTCAGCCGCAAAAGGAGGTCTCGTGTTGATACAGGGAAGACGATTTCTTGATAGGTGCATCGATAGTTGCAGGACTGCTGATGAGTTCAAACGCGCATGCTCAGTCGCAGCTCATCAGCGGCACCGTAGTCGACCAGTCTGGAGGAATGATCCCGGGCGCCAGCGTCAAGGTCATAGATGAAACCAAAGCCGCCCTGGTTCGGGAAGTCATTACCGATGAGAACGGACGCTTTCAAGCTCTCAACATTCAACCCGGTTCCTACTCGCTTACGGTCGAGGCTCCTGGATTCAAGAAATTGACCCGCTCCAACGTCAATCTCGAGGTTAATACCAGACTGGATGTCGGAGAATTGAAACTCACGCTGGGCGAAGTCACAGAAACGGTCCAGGTTACTGACATCCCAGTATTGGTTCAGACCAACACGATGGAGAAGGCCTACCTGGTGGAGTCCACCCAGATACGGGAACTGCCCTTGAATGGCCGCAACTGGGTGGCCTTGATGAATACCGTGCCCGGCGTAACCAGCACCACGCGAAGTGATTTTGAGACGAATTTCAATGATGTAAGCGGATTCCACGCCAATGGCGGACGGGGCTCCCAGAACAATTTCTATCTGGATGGCTCTCCGAATCTCGACGTGGGCGACAACCAGTCTCAGTACACGCAACCCAGCGTCTATTCCATCGGCGAATTCAAAATGCAGCAAAGCAGCTTCAACGCCGAGTACGGTCGTAACTCCGGCATAGTGGTCGCGGTCCAAACCAAGTCCGGCGGCTCCGACTTCCACGGCACTCTCTATGAGTATGTCCGAAATGATGCCTTCGATGCGAAGCGCCATGACCTTCCGGCAACGGCCAGCAAGGACAAGTTGCGCTACAACCTGTTCGGCGGCATACTTCAGCGGCTGGGTGCCCATTCCCGGGGTCTCGACCACCGCCAACAAGAAGGTCTTCTTCTTTTACAATCGCGAAATGACACGACGGCAACTGGTCGCAGCCGGGCAGAGTTTCGTGGACTTGCCCAGCGCTCGAACGCTGGTGAGTGGCGATTTTTCTCCCTTCTTGACCACCACGGCGATGCAGTACGCTCCCCAATTCAACGTGGGGACGGTGTTCCAGCCCGGGTCGCTCCGGTGGGATAACCAGAGCAACATTATTGGAGGGACGCCCTTTCCAGGCAACACCGTACCCACTTCGATGTGGAACACCCAGAGTGCCAGCCTGATCAAGATCTTTACGCAGATTCCAGGCTATTCCAGCTTTCCTGCAGCTCCGAATCCAGGGCTGGTGCGCTGGTTCTTTTCCAGCCCCAACAAGCTTGAAAAAGATCAGGATCTGCTGCGCCTTGATTACAACTTGAGCAGCAAGACATCGACATTCTTCCGTTGGGTGAACGACGACCAGACCGAGTTTCTTCCCGGAGCGATTTGGGCTGGAACTCATTCTGCCCGCAATTGCCGTTCGGGCCGCAGCAACGGCCCAAGCCGGGAAGTTCCTGGTCGTGGAACGTGGTCAATCTTTTCAGTCCGACCTTGGCCAGCGAGACCATACTGTCTTACAACCATCAATCACAGAGTCTGACTCCCAGCGACGATTCGTTGGACCGGGACAGCATCGGCGCGAACTTCACGCAACTCTATCCCGGAACCAATACCGTCAATTACATCCCCAATTTCCAGGCGCCGGGGGCTAACGTAATTCCGCGTATCACCATGGCCTGGGGTTCGCCCGGCTGGCACAATGATGGAAAAGACTACTCCTTCACGGAAAACCTCTCCTGGGTGAAAAAATCTCACACCTTGAAGTTCGGGTTTTATTACAACCGGGACAACAAGAAGCAAACCGCGAACTTCGGCTCTGCGCAGGGGCAGATCGACTTTTTCTCGGCGCAAACAACCCCGGAGACACCGGAGCTCCGCTAGCCAACTTGTTGCTGGGAAATTTCAGTAGTTACAGCCAGGCCAGCGCCTCTATTTATCCTTATTTCCGGTTCGAGTCCTGGGAAGGGTATGCCCAGGACAGCTGGAAAGCCAGCCAGCGGCTGACCCTCGAGTATGGCGTCCGTTTCCAGCGCACCGCTCCGACTTACACCTACCTCCGGGACGGAGCGCCTGGCGACGAAGGGACCTTCAAGCTGTGGAGCGTGGATGTCTTGCGATACTCTTCTGCGCGGGCTCCGCAGATAGACCTTACCAATGGAAGGATTATCAGCGATGCGCTGAGCCAATTGACCGCCAATGGTTTGATTTGCGATCCCTGCGATGAGGTCGACCGTGATTCGCCCCGACCGAGCAATTTCTTCTCTCCGAGATTCAGCTTTGCTTTCGATCTGTTCGGAGACGGCAAGACGGCCATTCGCGGCGGTTCGGCACGTTCGTGGAGCGCTGCGTCAGAACAACTTCAACTTCGGCGCCGTCGCTCAGTTCCCGAACGGTGTGGGGTTCAGTGTCACCAACACCAATGTAAACTATATTACCCCTGAGCCTGTGAGCGGCCTCACCGGCAGACAGATTGCCCCTCCATCCTATGGCGCGACCTTCCCGGTCTACAATACGATGCCGACCATCTACTCGTGGAACCTGGGGATCCAGAGAGACCTCGGGCGCGACTTCGTGCTCGATCTCGCCTATGTCGGGAACCACGAAATACATCTGATGATTCAACGCGCCATCAATCGGACGGCGCCGGGATTCTATCTCGACAATCCCAACGCGCTTCCCTCGGTGAATAACTACTCGGATGCTCTGCGTCCGTATCGAGGTTTCGGGGGCATCACTTCAATCGAGACCTCCGGGACTTCCGAGTACAATGCCTGCAAGCCCGGTTGAGCCGCCGGTTCGCAATGGGCTCCATTTCAACGTCAATTACACCTGGTCGAAGGTCTTCGATCAGGTTGACAACTACAGCGACAACCTTGTTTATCCTCTCGATATCAACGCCAACTGGCGCCCGCCGGCTACGATGTGACTCATTCCTTGACGTTTGACTACGTCTACCAGATTCCCGGTCTGAAAGCGTCATCAAATAATGCGGTGGGCCGCGCGTTGCTAAACAGGTGGCAGATCAGTGGATCACCCACTACCAGTCCGGCGTCCTGTCAGCATCTTCTCGAATGGCGATCTGAAGGGAATCGATGCCGTAAGTCTGTTCGCCGACCTGATTGGCGATCCTTATGCCGGGCAGACCAAAAGCCGGTGGCTCAATCCGGCTGCCTTTGCGCGGCCTCAGGATGGCCGGTATGGCAGCCTGCACCGGCACACGCTGCGCGGTCCTGGTTACAGCAACTGGGATGCCTCCCTCTTCAAGATTATCAAGATCAAGGAGGAGGCGAACCTGAAGGTCGGGATGGATGTGTTTAACCTCTTTAACCATCCTCAAGTCTGGGGAATCAATACCAGCTTTTCGGGCGACAATCCTGGCTCGGGAATCAGCAATTCGAGCAGGAGTACGTTCGGAACGATCAGTTCATATCGGGATCCGCGCATCTTGCAATTCGGCTTCAAGCTCGAGTTCTAGGGGTTTTCCCACAGATAACCGCTAAGACTTAAAGATACGAAGAATCGCGAAGCATCTGGTGGCCCTTGGTGGCAAGAAGTCAGAGCTTCGTGGCTCTCTCACCGAGCTGGCGCGCCTTTTCCTTTGCGATTAACTCGTCGTATATGTCGGCGTGTTTTTTGGCTTCGGCCTCGTTTCCGATGCGTCGATAAGCCTGCGACAGCTGATAGTGCGCCCTGTAGTCGCCCGGTCTTTCGCGGATGACCTGTTCAAAGCATGGAATGGCGCGATCGAACTGTCCCAGCCTGTTGTGAAGCAGACCCAGACCTTGTTGGTTTCTACCCAGGCTGGGTTCAGCGACCTGGCCTCATCCAGCCACTCGCGGCAGACTTCATTGTCTCCATCCAGATAAGCCAGATAAGCCAGCTCCGCCATGGCGCGGTAAGATTGCGGATCGTCTTTCAGTTCCTCCAGGAATTCCTTTCGCGCTTCGTCATTGTTTTTTAATTCCAGCGAGGTCCGGCCCAGATACAAATGGAGATTGGCAGTCTGCGGCGCTTGTTCCAGCAGCTTGCGCAAGTTGTCCCGCGCGCTGTTCCATGAGCCATTGCCATAGTAGCTGAGTCCAGCTTCATGCGGGCGATCGGTATCCTGCGGAAAATGTTTCAAGTAAACCTCGTAGGCCTGGCTAGACAATCGATGCTCTCCCATCCGGAAAAGAGCTTCAGCCAGCATCTGCATTTGCATCGAGTCGCGCGCCGGAAAATCGTAACGATCCGCCGCTTGAAACAGGCGCATCGCCTCGCCCTTGTCGTTACGGCTGGCGGCAATCAGCCCCTCGATGAAATGCACTTCACCAGCATCTTGCTGCGTGGCGCGGTGAGCGGTTGCTTTCAGATCCTGCTCCGTAAGCCCTTGCAGCTTGGGTCGCAGCCGGGCTGAAATCTCGCGAGCTGCTTTTGAGCCGCTTCAAGATGCCGCATAACGAACCAGCGTGTAAACCACGTTGAACGCAAATCGGGTATTGCCGCCCATGGCGTGCTGAAGGCGGTCGAGCATCGAAGGCAATTTCGCGTCGTTCTTCACTCGCAGTCTGTAATCCAGGAATTTCAGTTGCAGCTCGAGATTATCGGTGAATTTAGCGGCCACCGACTCCATCAAGTGATTCGCATCCACACTGGCGGGATCGTGTTCATAAAGCAAGGGGACAAAGTCAGGCGTATCTTCGGATTTGCCGGAGCCAATTGATATGCCTGTTTTAACTTCGCCACGGCCTGGCTCAATTGACGCGCCCGATAGGCCCGCAACCCTTCCTGCAGCAATTCCTCGGCCGAAGCCGCTTGTGACTGGAAAAGGCCTGCTCTCGAATCCTTTCTTGGCTTAAAGACAAGCCCGGAAAGATAATCCGAATGAAACTCAGTCCCAAGAGGACTTTCGCAGTGGCCATTTTGTTACTTAGTGTATCTTCTTATCTTTTAGTTTATAGCTGCCTTACATATACCTCTCACACAACTCTTCCTTTTTCCTTTACCTTATTATCTCCACATATTCCTCTTATTTCTCTATATCTATATTCTCTCTTTTATATTCTCTTTATCCTTTTCATATTCTTTTTCTCTCTTCTTTTTTATGTCGCCTTTAAAACAGATTTTTTTCTTGTTATACAAAGATACAAAGAACCATCGTTCCAGCACCCTCACGTATCATTCCGCGCGTTCGTTAACAGTCAGCATCTGGTCTGGGCTCATATTCTCCATCTTCTGAAGAGTGCCGCTCTCCAGTGGATCTCCATGGAGTCTATTTTTGCCTCCTTGGCCAACCCGATGAGCCGCTTATCGCTGCCGAATAGATTCCATTCGCCGTGGTCACGTGTTCGAAGAGAGCTCTTCCCGAAGCCGTGGTTTATTGAGTTTTGCTCCTATTCCATAGAGATTGCTTCGGGTCCCGCGCCGCTGCACAAGGAGCCAGTGATTATCTTTTCCTCCCTTCTTCTTTAAGAGTACCATCACGTCGTTCAATCTCGAGTCAACGACCTCTAGCGACCCGTCTCTATCTAAGTCTCCTTACTCTAGCCCCCTGAACTCTCCTACCTCCTGAAAATCCTTTCCTACTTCTCTTTATAGATCTTTTAACTTTCCTTTCCCCATTTTTCTTTAGTAATATCATTTTTCCTTGTATCTCTCCTCCTTCTCATACAGTTCTATATTCTCTATCACGTGGGATCCAGCGACTACAATATCCTTCCACCCATCATTGTCCAGGTCTAGAAATTTTGCTCTTCTCCCGTTGTGGCGTGACTAGATTACTCCCAGTGTCTAAGTAAAGTTTACATCCTTATATAGTCCCTTCCCCTTTTTCAAATACAGCTTTAACTTCTCCTTGCTCAGTTCTGTATTAAAGATATCATTCAAGCCATCGTTGTTATAGTCCTTGAAGTCTCAACCCATTCCCTACACCATCTCTCCTTTTTCATTGTCTAAAACGCCGGCTTGCATCGCTACTTCCTTGAAGATTCCCCGTCCCTCGTTGCTGTAGAGTAAATTCTTTGTTTTGTCTTTATCTACATAGATGTCCTTTCTACCTTCTTTTTCATAGTCCTCTATCTCTTTTCCCTTTCCTTTACCTATTTTTTTTCTCAGTCCTTCTTTCTCTTTTATATCGCTGAATTTGCCGTTTCCGTTGTTCCTGAATAGCACATTCGGTAGAGTTTGAAGACATCAGGCGGCAATGCGATAGCCAGCCGCTGTCTTTTCGAGCACTTCGGCATCAACAAGCCGTCCAAGGATGGCGGTGACCTGATGAGCCTGGCGGGCGGTTAACTCCTCGGCGCTCCTGGGTTCCGGCGCCAGGGTTTCAAGGGCGTACCGGTAAGACTTCAATTCAAGGCGGAATGCGTGCAGATCTTGCGTTGTTGCCGTACTGCGGAGCGCGGACGGTGCCCTCAGGCACAATCGTTTACGTAGAAGTTCCAGCGGATCCACAAGTCGCGCGCGGGCACGCCCGAGAATCTCCTCAACCGGTTCGCGCAGGCGTCTCCGGGATGACCTCTTGCAGGCATTGGCGATGCGCCGCTTTCGGCCGCCGGCCGCAATCTTGTTTCGCAACTCGGTGAATTGCTCTCGAACCTCCCTGGACTTTCGTGCAGCGAGCTTCTCGAGCCGTTTATCCAGTACGTCGGCGTCCCGCCATCTGCCGAGGCCCTTCGCCAACTGCGACACCAGAGCATGGACATTCGCGTATTCGGTGGGCTTGAGAAAGAGTTCAAGCAACTGGTATCCCGCGGCCACGCGGCGGGCTTGCTTGCGGTATTCGTGCAGCGCCTTGGTCCCCTTAGGCTTGGCTGCGAGTTCGTCGCGGCGGGCTTCGAGTGTCGCGACTGATTCCAGCACTTTGAGGCGCAAGAAACCGATAGGGCGGCGCGTAACTCGTCCGGTTGGGTATCTGACGCCTGGACTTGACGGCAGAGAATCTGCCTCGTCCGTCGTGCGAGTGCGGGCAGCCATTTACTTACAGGGCTTCCACTTGCTTTCCATGACGGCTGAATTCTAAGCCATTTCCACTCCGAGAATCCAGAGTTGTCCTTGGCCAACACTTGGTCGACGGCCGCAAGCAACACCGTTGACTTGAGCCATCGCGTGAGGAGATCCGATTTGCAGCGCAGACTAGATCGTGCTTCAAAAGCATTCCGATACTGATGTATAAGTTGCTGACGGGAACTCTTGCGAGGTGAGAAACGATGGTTTCAAACCTGCGCGACCCTACTTGAATTTGATGAATGACGGTTGACAATGGGAAAACAACATAAAGCGCGATTGACAGCTCCCCTGGTCCGTGATCAGGGTAGCCTTCGCCCTGCGAGCTGGGAAGAAGCGCTCGACCGGGCGGCGGAGGGTTTTCGCCGAGCGATCGAAAAACACGGCCCTCAGGCTTTCGGCATCTTCAGCTGTTCGAAGACCACGAACGAACTCAACTTCCTCGCTCAGAAGTTCGCACGGGTGGTTATCGGCACCAACAACGTCGATAGCTGCAACCGTACCTGACACGCCCCAAGCGTCGTCGGTCTGGCGACGGTTTTTGGATTGGGCGGGGGGACCAGCTCTTACCGCGAGATCGAGGATACTGACGTCATTATTATTTGGGGATCCAACGCTCGCGAGACGCACCCGATATTCTTCCATCACGTCCTGAAGGGCGTACGGAAGGGCGCGAAGCTCTATGTCGTCGACCCGCGACGGACCAGTTCCGCCCGCTGGGCCGATGTTTGGCTGGGCATCGATGTGGGTTCGGATATCGCCCTTGCCAACGCGATCGCGCGCGAGATCATCGCTTCCGGGTTAGAGAATCGCTCCTTTATCGAACATGCCACCAGCGGTTACGAAGCGTACCAGGTTGCCGTGGAACCCTACACGCTGGAATATGCCGAGACGGTCACCGGCGTTCCAGCAGCGGTGATCCGGCAATTGGCTCATGCCTACGCGCGTGCGGACCGTGCCCAGATTTGCTGGACACTCGGTATTACGGAGCATCATAATGCGGTCGACAACGTTCTTTCGCTGCTCAACCTGGCTCTCCTCACGGGTCACGTCGGGCGCTACGGCTCAGGCCTCAATCCGCTTCGGGGGCAAAACAACGTGCAGGGCGGCGGTGACATGGGAGCCATCCCCGACCGATTGACCGGCTTCCAACATGTGGAGAACGACGAGCTCCGCGAAAAATTCGAGCAAGCCTGGAATACCAGGATACCGCCCCAACGCGGGTTGCATCTGAGCGGTATGTTTCAGGCCATGGAACGAGGGGATTTCAATGCCCTCTACGTTATTGGTGAAAACCCGGCCCATTCAGAGGCGGACCAGCACCGCTCCGTCCGTCTTCTCAAGGGACTTGAGTTCCTTGCCGTGCAAGACCTTTTCCTCACGGCAACCGGAGAACTCGCCCATGTAGTCTTGCCCGCGGCGGCCGGCTGGTGCGAATCGGAAGGCACAGTGACCAGCAGCGAGCGCCGTGTCCAGCGCGTGCGTAAGGCCCTCGACCCACCCGGCGGCGCTCGCGATGACATCGAAATTATCTGTGGCCTGGCAAGGAGACTCGGACATGATTGGGGCCACCCCAGCGCGGAAGATATCTGGAATGAAATACGCAGGCTGAGCCCGTTGCATGCAGGAATGAGCTACGCGCGCCTCGAGGCAAGCGGCGGCCTCCAGTGGCCTTGCTACCATGAATCCCATCCGGGAGAGCTCTTTCTCCACAGCCGTCTCTGGGAAAGGCCGGTGGTCGGCCCCAGAGCGCCGTTCAGCGTCGTCGAATTCGAGCCTCCGGTGGACACCCTGGATGAACAATACCCCATTCGCCTTACCACGGGCCGGCGCCTGGATTCCTTTAATACCGGCGTGCAAAGCGCCCGCTATCATTCCCCGCTGCGGCGCATAGAGACCCTGGACCTCTCCCCCGAGGATGGGCATCTTTATCGCGTTGCCGAGGGGGAGCGAATTCGCGTGCGCTCCCGTCGGGGCTCGGTTCTAGTGTCCGTCCGGTATGATGCGTCACTGAGGCCGGGACTCGCATTCATGACACTGCATTTCCCGGAGGATGTGGCTACCAATCTTCTTACTATCGATGCCATTGATCCCAAGTCGGGCACCGCCGAATTCAAAGCGACTGCGATCCGCATAGAGAAGCTCGTAACTCCGCTCGGGGCGGACACAGCCGCCACAGAAGAGAGTGTTCCGGCTGCTCCTCTGGGAGCCTGAGGGTTGCAGCGACTCAGAGGAACATCGACGGATGGTTGGCGGCCTGGTTGAGCACTCCAGGAACGCGGCTTTGGAGTGCGCAGAAGAAGGCTTGAGCCAATTGGTCTGTGGCGACGGGTCATCAGACCCGTCGCAGGTAACGTGATCGGGCGGATTTACCCTTAAAAGTTCATTTGTGCCACTAGGGGGCCGGACGGGCTTGATAGCCGTCCGCACATAAACCCGGCATGGCGACGGCCTCTAAGTGACGCGCGCCACAAAAGTTCAAAGGGCTGCCGGTCCTTCGAGAGCCGTTCGCTGAATTTTCTCACAGCCTCTCACGGCGAGGCTATTCACTTCCGCCTTCGGCCCTGGTTAACGGCACCCGAGCCTCTGTGCCTTGCGAAATGTCCAAACTCCAGGGCCCTACTACGGGCCTGGCACTTTGCTGTCGCGACGACGAAATGCCCACAAGCCACATTGTCTTGCTCGCCAGTATGAGGCTTGTTCGCCGGTAGCTACGGGCGCGAATATCGGGGGTGCCTGGGAGGTTTTTTGGATTTAAATCTAACTGAAGCAATAGCTACGGCGGCCGAGAGAGCCGCGGTCGACGGCTACCTGGGGCCGGCGGAATCAGGCTGGTCGGGTGGGACGCGTCGCGTCGATTCCGAAGGGCGTATCGCCTTTGGAGGTCTTACCGAGGCGAAACGGCATCTATTGCTGCCGGTCCTCCACGCCATCCAAGCGCATATCGGCTGGATAAGTCCCGGCGCCCTCAACTACGCTTGCCTCCGGCTCGATGTTCCTCCCGCTGAAGCCTTTGGCGTAGCCAGCTTCTATGGACTCTTCTCTCTCACGCCGCGCTCGCCCGTAGTGATGCATGTCTGTGATGACATAGCTTGCCGGCTCCGGGGCGCCGAGACAACCTGCGAACAGCTGGAGCGCGTGCTTGGACCTCCAGGCTCCCCGGATTCCGAGGGTCGGTCGACCTGGCTTCGAAGCCCCTGCTTGGGTTTGTGCGAGCGCGCGCCGGCGGCGCTTTTATCGAGCGCGGGAACAAACCCATGGGAGAAAGTATTTGCGCCATCCGATGCCGGCGGCGTCATTGCCGGTTTGCGACAAGCTGATTCCGTCGGCCCCAGCCAGCCGGATGAGTTCGATGCGCGTGTTTCGGCCCCCCAGGCGGGTCAGCCCCAACTGCGCATCCTGAGGCGCCTGGGTCGAGCCGACCCGGAAAGCCTGGACGACTACCGGGCATACGGCGGTTACGATGCTCTGAGACGTGCCCTGGGATTAGGACGGGACCGCGTCGTCAGGGAGGTAATTGACTCCAGGCTGCGCGGGCGCGGTGGGGCCGCATTCCCCACAGGGAAGAAATGGGATCCCGCGAATCGCCCCTATTACCTGGTCTGCAATGCCGACGAGTCGGAGCCGGGCACTTTCAAGGACCGCGTCATAATGGAAGGGGATCCCTTCGCCCTGGTCGAGGCGATGACGATTGCCGGCTTTGCTACGGGCTGTGAGCAATCCTACCTGTATGTCCGGGGCGAGTATCCCCTCGCCTTCGACCGGCTCGCCCGCGCCATCGAAAGCTGCCGGAAGCGTGGTTTCCTCGGTGAGAGAATCCTGGGTCATGATTTTCGATTTGAGATCGAGATGCGCCGCGGCGCCGGCGCCTATATCTGCGGTGAGGAGACAGCGCTGTTCAATTCGATTGAGGGATTTCGCGGAGAGCCTCGCAACAAACCACCATTCCCGACTCAGTCCGGCTTGTTCGGAAAACCGACCGTCGTGAACAATGTCGAGACGCTCATTAACGTGCTGGACATCGTCCTCCAAAGCGGCGAGAACTACGCTTCAATCGGCACGGCAGCCTCTGCCGGCACAAAGCTGTTCTGCCTCTCGGGACATGTGTTGCGTCCAGGGGTCTATGAAGTCCCTTTTGGCACCACTCTCCGGCAACTCATCGATCTGGCCGGTGGTGTTGCCGGCACCGGGCGCCTGCAGGCAATCCTTCTCGGGGGGGCTGCCGGTTCGTTCGTATCGCCGCAGGAGCTCGATACGCCACTGACCTTCGAAGGAACACGTGACATCGGCGCCGCGCTCGGTTCAGGCGTGGTCATGCTCTTCGACGACGAGGTTGATCTGAAGGGTATTCTGCTGCGGGTTGCAGCATTCTTCAGAGACGAATC
Source organism: uncultured Acidobacteriota bacterium (assembly GCA_963827655.1). GTDB lineage: Bacteria > Acidobacteriota > UBA6911 > UBA6911 > UBA6911 > CAWHCF01. The sequence goes on along the minus strand of CAWHCF010000023.1, from coordinate 320,966 downwards.
CTGCGGGCAGTGCGTCCCTTGTCGCGTGGGTACCGTGCGTCAGGAGGAACTCTTGCACCGTCTCGTGGGTGGGAAGCCCGCAGGATCGGTCGAAGAGGATCTCGTCCTTTTGAAAGAAATAGGACAGGTGATGCGCGATGCCTCGATTTGCGGACTTGGGCAAACTGCATCCAGTGCCATCGAGTCGGCGGTTGACCGTTTCGAGATGTTCCGGGCCTGAGAGAGACCGGAGGGAGCGTTCATGAGCGTTGAGGATAGCGAAGATCGAGTCAGTTCCTGCGCGGGACCGTCGTTGGCCCCCGTACCGGCCGGACCTGTCCCCGCCAATGCAGTCCCGCCTCCGTCGCGGACGGTGGAACTCACCATCGATGACCAGAAGGTTTGTGTGAGCGAGAGTGTGACGCTGCTGGAGACGTGCCGCAGCCTCGGGATCGAGATACCCACGCTCTGTTTCCTCGAAACTCTGACGCCTGTGAATGTTTGCCGGATCTGCGTCGTCGAGGTTGAAGGCTCCCGCGCTCTAGTTCCCGCTTGCTCGAGGAAAGTGGAACCCGGAATGAAGGTAAAGACCGACTCGGAGCGCGTCCGGCTGAGCCGGCGCCTGATCCTCGAATTTCTCGCTTCTTCGGTCGACGTCTCAACGGCACCCAGCTTGAAGCTCTACATGGAACTTTATGGGGCTCGACCCGAACGGTTTGGTCCACCAACCGCCCCTTCGCCGCCCATGAGACGGGACACGGCTCGTCCGGGTCACCATGATCGACCCGATGGCTCCACGGCGGCCACCGTCACGCAGCCGCCTAAAATCGACAACGGGCTTTACATGCGTGACTATGGCAAGTGCATTCTCTGTTACAAGTGTGTGGAAGCCTGCGGAACCGATGCGCAGAATACTTTTGCCATCTCCGTCGCGGGCAGGGGATTCGATGCGCGCATCTCGACGGAGTACTCCGTGCCACTGCCAGATTCGGCGTGCGTCTATTGCGGAAACTGCATAGGGGTCTGTCCGACCGGCGCGCTCATGTTCATGAGTGAATTTGAAATGCGTCGCGCCGGAACCTGGAACGAATCGAAACAGACGCAAACCGATACCATTTGTCCTTACTGTGGAGTGGGTTGCACGCTGACTTTGCACGTCCAGGACAACCGAATCGTCAAGGTCACTTCTCCTCTGGATGCGGATGTCACGCGGGGCCACCTGTGCATCAAAGGGCGCTTCGGCTGGGAATTCGTACACGATGTGGATGATTCAAAAGCGGGACGCGAATAATGTCCGGGGTCGACCGCAGTCAACGCCTGGATCTTGGGTCTGTGGCGCAGGTCATCAGAGGCCGTGGCGAAACTCAGCTGCGACCCCGCCGAGTGTCTTAGACGCTTTCCGGGCATCCTGTGGCGACGGGCCATTGGCCCGTCGCAAGTAAACGCGATTAAAGGACTTATTTCTAACAAGGTCATTTTCCTCTCGACAGGCCGGACGGGCTTGATAGCCCGTCCGCACATGAACCGGGCGAGTTTTGCAACAGTCTCGGATGAGACCGTCGCCACAGGGCTTCGCCAAGCTGCGTGCAATGGATGAAAGTACCGACCAACAGAGGTCATTCAAGCTGAGGGGGAAAGTCGGCGACGAACGGCGAGTTCGTGTCGTCGCCATTGTTGAAAGACTTCCTGAGGCGTGCACGGTACCCGCTGGCAATCACTTGAGCCTTGAAGTCCGTCGAAAGCGCTTTGGCTGGTATCTGGATGACCATCACGGTGATGGACGGCTCGCGCTTCACTGCAAAGCTCCACGCGGTGTTGCCCAACAGTTGGCGAGACAGGTCCCAGGCCGATTTCACATCCCAAAGCATGTTGGTCACCTTGGCTGGATCGGCTTGTGGCTCGATACGACTCAGGTTGACTGGATAGAAGTCGAAACCATCCTGGTGGACGCCTATCGCCTGACGGCGCCCAAAACATTAATCGCCGAACTCGTTGCCAAACAGACCTCCTGACTGCGCGCTCCAGGCGGAACGGCAGCCAGGAGCTCGCGCAGAAATAACTTCACATTCTGGCGCGAGAGTCGGTGGCCATTTTTTTGAACCGGGTTTCCGTTTGCCGCGAAGCCTGGCATTCTCAGGATCGCGCCCCTTCGGGCTGCAGCCCGCAGGCTTTGTTGCTCGCTCCTCACGTACTGCCCCTGGGGTACGCATCGTCGCGCGCGCCTCGCCAGCGTACCTGGGGGCCTGCAGCAGAATGCGAACTCATTTCTGCGCGCACCCTAAGGGCAAAGTCTCCGAGGAAGGCAAAGGTCTGGCATCTCCAGCTGAGTGTTCCTTCCTGTTGTCGATGCGAAGGCCTTGTTGTATTCTCCATCTTTTTCGCAAGGATCGATCTTGGAAATCGCACAGCGGCAAAACCTGCTCATCGACGCAGACGATACGCTCTGGGAAAACAACATCTACTTCGAAAGAGTGATCGCTTCCGTTCAGGCGCTCCTGCAGCCGTTCAGGGTTGCGCCCGAAGCGTTCAGGGAATACCTGAATGAAGTGGAGCGCCGGCACATTCCGATTCACGGCTACGGCACTCTGAATTTCAGCCGCTGCCTGGTGAAGGCGTGCGAACGGTATCTTGTGCCGGACCCAGGCAACAAGCTCAGGATCGAGGTGGAGGAACTTGCGCTCCAGATCATGAAGCAGCCTCTTGAGATCATCGATGGAGTCGCGGAGACGCTCGCTTATCTTTCATCCAGGCATTCTCTATGCCTGGTTACCAAAGGACACCGCGAAGAGCAGTCGCGCAAAATTGAATCCTCGGGCCTGGGTAGATATTTTCAGGGGGTCGAGATTGTTTCGGAGAAGAGCATCGATACTTACCTGAATCTGCTGGAAGCGCACGCCTGGGAATCTTCTTCTACCTGGATGATCGGCAACAGCCCCCGCTCAGACATCAATCCGGCCCTGGGCGCAGGTCTCAGCGCCGTCTTCATTCCTCACCCGCACACCTGGGTTCTGGAACACGAAGAGCCGATAAAACATCCCCGGCTACTGCAACTCCGGAGCTTTTCGGAACTCCAACTCCACTTCTGAATTCTGTTATTCTTATTGTCATGGCCGGCCATGCATCTTGTCCCAATGCGACGAACCGTTATTTCTCTGGCATGACTTGAGCCTGTTCCGTAACATTAAGCTACATTATGAACAGTGACCGAAAGCGCGTGAATCTTATCTTTGCGTGCGTGGTGGCGGCATTGGGTGGCTGGACGATTTACTATCTTGGTTCTGGTCAGGGGCAGACCCCGGTCATTCAACCTCCCGCGGCCAGCAACCTGCCTCCGGACCATCCACCGCTTCCGGAGAATCACCCGCCTATCGATTACGCGAAAGACCTTATGGCGCTTGAGCAGATGAGCCGCGCCAACCCGGGAAATGCAGAGTACAAGACCAAGATCGGCAACATCTATTATGACGTCGGACAGTACGAGAAAGCAGCCGAAGCCTACCAGCAAAGCCTGGCGTTAAAACCGCGGGATGCGCGGGTCGAAACGGACCTCGCTGCGTGCCTGCATTATCTGGGACAGCACGACAAGGCAATCGAAATTCTGGACCGTGTCCTGCAATACAGTCCTTCTTTTGCCCAGGCATTGTTCAACAAGGGTGTCGTGCTCCACGCGGGCAAAAAAGACGCGAACGGAGCCATAGCCGTTTGGGAAGAACTCCTTCGATCGAATCCCAATCTGCCTCAGCGAGCCGCCTTGGAGCAAAGAATCAACCAGCTCAAGTCGGGTGGCAGATAAGCAGAGAGAGACCATGTTTACGCTGGCAATGCGAGTATTTGTCGTAGTCATGACGCTCCTGATTGTAGTTCGGCTGTTGCGTCGATTGTTCGATGCGCGCCGGCTTCACGTTCCTCCGGCGCAGCCCAAAGGAGTTCGTTCGACGACCGTTAAAGATCCTGTATGCGGGATGTATCTGGATCCCAGGGTCGCCGTCAGGATGGACCACAAGAACGGGGTCTTCTTCTTCTGCTCCGATGCCTGCAAGCAGAAGTTTGCTCTGGAGGGTCTTCGGCCGCGAGCTGAGAACGGCGCCCAGGAAACTCCGGGACGCGGAGTATCGGCCAAATGACCTACTTTCCGGTATGAAATGACCAGTGATGATATAATGTTAATCGTTTTTTGCGAGTTCTTCCCAAACCGCGTGGCGGCTCGGGCTTGACGAATTGAAAGAACCTCTTCCGAAAAGAAAACCGCGTTTCTCCGAAGAAATCATTCGGGATTGTCTGAGGGTCCTGGAATCAGGGGATCCCGATTCGCTCTTTGAGATCGTTCCGCGTCTCGGGGTTATTCGCGATCCCCGGTTCAACGAGCACCTCCTCGCGCTGCTGCGTCATGATGACGCCAAGCGACGCGAATTCGCCGCGTACGCCATGGGAGCCATAGGCAGCCAGGAGTTCCTGGAACCTTTGAAAAAGGCCTTTACCGAGGCAGAACAGGCGCGGGAATTCGGCGGAGACGAGTGTCTGCAGGCGGTCATCGAAGCCGTGGGCGCGATTGGAGATGATGCGGCCGTGGACTTTTTCTTGCCGATTCTCAACAGTCGGCCGGAAGGGAAGAAAGGGAGCGGGAAGCTTCGCAAGTGGATCGTTGAATCACTTGGCACCATTGCCCAGCAGGGGGGAGAGCGTTCGTTACAGGCTCTGCTGGAACTGACCCACCATAAGGACCCGGATACTCGCGCGCTGACGCTTTCGGAGCTTGCAGTCGCCTACTGGCATCGTCCGAATGAGATTGCCGACTCGACTCTCAAGCGCATCCAGGAGCTCATGGACGACCGCACCCCTATAGTGGCAGAATCGGCGCTCGCCGCCCTTCAAAGCCTTGCGGATGTAGGATGCCGCCGGGCGGAAAACCTTTTCTCGTCTAAAGCCAGGAAATAGAAATCGGCGCGACTGGGCGGTGAAACGAATACCGCCAGGACACGAGGAAACACCAAGAAGCCGTTACGGTTTCTTCTTTCCTTTTTCCTGTGGGGCCAGCGCAGCGATAAGCTGCTTGGCCACTTCGACCTGCTCCGCGTTCTTTCCGATTTCGATGTACTTCTGTAGCGCTTTAATGGACTCCGAAATTGTCGCCGGATTCCCCGACAGGCAGATCCCAAGCTGGTAGTAGGCCTCCGCGAAGTTCGGATCGGCAGCAATGGCCTGTTTGAACGCCTCGGCCGCGTCGGCGGATTTGCCGCTGTTTACCAGGGTCGCTCCAAGATTGAAGAAGTTCTGAGCCGCTGCGCCAGGATTGATCGAGGCCGCCTTCTTGAAGGCTTCCTGTGACTCGGCCGTCTTTCCCATTTTCCCCAGCAGCACTCCCATGTTGGTGTACATAGCCGCGTCATCCGGCTTCAGCGCAATAGCCTTCTGGTAGGCGTCCAGGGCCTCGGGCAGCTGGTTGTTCCTGGACAGGGCATCCGCCAGATTGGCGAAAACGTAAGGCTGCTGAGGATCTTTCTCGATCGCCTTCTTGTATTCCTCGGCCGCTTCCGCGTACTTGCCCTGCTGGGCCAGCGCCAGTCCCCCTTCGAAGAGTGTCTTCACTTCACCGGTCGCCTGCTTCTGCTTCTCGGCGTCGGCCCGTTCCTGCTTCATTTTTTCCAGCTCTTGCGGCGTGAGTTCGAAAGGCAGCTTGCTGTCCGGCCTGCCGGGCTTGAGCGTGAAGTTAACTTCGGATTCCTGTGCCATGGTCGGCTTGATGCCCGAGGCGAAATCCGGGTTGTACCCCTGCGCGCGAACGATGACCCGGTACTCACCGAAGGGGATTCCCATGTAGAAGTACTCACCCTTCTTATCGGTCTTTACCGGGTAATCTCGTTTGACGTCCGTCCCCTGGATCACTACGGCGGCGCCCACGACCGGCTCCCCCTTCTCGTTCGTAACTTTCCCTTTTATGATCCGGTTCTGGCTCGCGGCCGGAACAGTCACCATCAGAACCAGCACAGCCGATAAGGTCACGCATCCGGCGAACCTTCGAAAGTGCTTATGCATGTATCCTCCTTGCAGACCCCCGATGAAAAGGCACTGATTCGGAAACTTGGCTTGTATTTTGAACCCGCTTTGCCTTTGTGTCAACGTTCTGCAGACTACCGAAGCGATCGATTGTGATTGAGCGAAACGCGTGCTCCTGGTGAAGCTTCTCCACAGAATGCTCTCACGCTGACAAGCAGAAACGGACCTTCATATTGGTCAGATCTGCAATCGTCAATCGTCAATCGTTCGGGACGGTCGACCCGAAGGCCGGCGAAGACCCAAGAAATCACGAAGCCGACGACCCTATGAAGTCGTGAAGGTCCTGGGCGTCGTGAGTCAGCGGGGCCGGAGGCAGGCTGTGCAGAAAGGTCCAGCCGTAGCTCTTCGTGAGGATTCGCTTGTCGAGCAGCGCCAGGATCCCGCGGTCCGTTCGGCTGCGGATCAGACGCCCAAGGCCTTGCTTGAGGAGAATGATTGCTTCTGGAATCTGGTAGTCGTAGAAAGCGTTGCCGCCGGTCTCGTTCAAGTACCGGATGCGCGCTGCTACCACCGGGTCGCTTGGCACCGCGAACGGCAGTTTGTCGATGACCACACAGCTCAGCTTCTCACCCTGAACATCCACGCCCTGCCAGAAACTGCTGGTGGCAAAAAGGACTGAGTTCGGTGTCTCACGAAATTCCTCCAGTAGCCCGCTCTTGCTTTTTTCTCCCTGGAGCAGCATGGGAAAGCTCAGCCTGCCCTTGAGAGAGCGATAGACCAGCTGCATCTGAGCGTAACTGGTGAAAAGCACGAAGGCGCGCCCCCGGCTCGCATCGAGAATTTTTTCCAGTTGCAGACAGGCTTGCTTCACCCAGTCCTGTTCGCGCGGTTCCGGTATATCTCGTGGAACATAGAAAATTGCCTGCCGTGTGAAATCAAAATGAGATCCCAGGATCAGCTCCTCCGAGGTTTCCAGCCCGAGGCGCGATCGTATGAATTCGAAGTTATTCCCGGTGGCGAGGGTCGCGGACGTGAGGATCACGGTGTCGGTTTTGGCGAACAGGCGCTCTTTCAAAACCGTGGCGACACGAATGGGGGACGCCCAGAGAAAAACGCCGCGCCCCCGCAATTCGTACCAGTAAACATGTTCTCTGGAGCTCGATTCCAATACGGTGGTGAGCTCGTCCTGCAGCTCGGATGCCCGCCGGGCCAAGGACTCGATGGCATCGTTTTGAACCGCGAGATTCGCCAGGCCGCTTTCGATGACGGCCAATTGGGCGATCAGCGCTCGATAAGCGTCTCCCACGCCTTGGGGACCCCGCCGCGTTTCGAGTCCTTCGCCCAGCTCTGCGAGACGGGTAACGTCCGTCTTTCCCTCGGAAACAGCCAAAAAACTCTGTCGTAGAAACGGAAAGCCTCGAGAGCTGCTTCTCTACGAATGTCGAAGGAGAGCCTGCGTCCGTGAGAGCTTTCTCGGTATCGCGCACGAGCTCCTCCAGCCGGTAATTACTGACCATGACGCCGAAGTAGTCCGTCGCTACATCCTCCAGCTCGTGCGCCTCGTCGAAGACCACAACGGAATAACTCGGTAGCACCGACCCGAAGTCTCCCTGCTTGAGCGCAAGATCCGCAAAGAAGAGATGGTGATTCACAATGATGATGTCGGATTCCAGGGCTCGCTTTCGGACCCGCGTCACAAAACAACTATCGAAGTCCGCGCACTTTTGACCCGTGCAGGTTTCCCGGCGCGCATCCAGGTGGCGCCACAACAGCAGCTCGTCCGGAAGCTCCTTCAGCTCCGCGCGATCTCCGGTTTCGGTCTTTCCCGCCCAATCCCTGATCTGGGCCAGATACTCGGGATCATGCCGCGAAAAGAGGTATCCCTCTCCATCGATCTCGGCCAGCTTTTTCAGACAGAGGTAGTTACTGCGGCCTTTCATGTAACAGACCGACAGCTTGCGACCCAGCGCCTTCTCCAGAAACGGGACGTCCTTGAAAAAAAGCTGTTCCTGCAGGTTTTTGGTGCCGGTGGAGATGACTATCCGCTTGCCGCTGAAAATGCTGGGAAGCAGATAGGCCAGAGTCTTACCTGTCCCTGTGCCCGCCTCGACGCAAAGATGATGGCGTTGTTCGATGGCGTGCAGGATAGCCTGCGCCATTCGAACCTGCGCCGGACGAAACTCATAATTGGGATGATCCCGGGCGATGACTCCATTCGGCCCCAGGAACTCTTTCAGCTTGGCCCCGGAAATCATTCTTCCCATGAAGACAGCTAGAAGGAAATACCTCGCAGATTTACTTCGCGATGACCGCCATTCGTTTCGAATAAAGCGGGAATTTATCGCAAAGGTCAAGGACCATCTGACGGACCTGGCGCCGGCCTTCTTGATCGGCCGGCGCGCGCAGCACCCGGGCGATCAGTCGTCCGATGGTTTCCATTTCCTTTTCCCGCATCCCGCGAGTCGTTACCGCGGGAGTCCCTATGCGGATACCGCTCGCCACCATGGGCGGATTCTTGTCGAACGGAATCGCATTCTTGTTTACCGTGATGTTGGCTTTTTCCAGGGATTGCTCGGCGTCCTTGCCGGTGATGCCCCGGCTGAACACATCCACCAGCATCAGGTGATTGTCCGTTCCGCCTGAAACCAGCCGAAAACCCTCCCGCCATGAGCGTATTTGCAAGCGCTTTGGCGTTGGCGACTATTTGTCGCTGGTACTCGGCGAAGTCGGGCTTGAGAGCTTCGTTCAGACAGACTGCTTTGGCGGCGATGACGTGGACCAGCGGACCTCCTTGGGTTCCCGGAAAAACCACCTTGTCCACGTCTTTGGCGAATTCTTCCTTGCACATGATCAGTCCGCCGCGCGGTCCCCTCAGCGTCTTGTGCGTCGTGGTGGTCACGAAATCCATGTGCTGGATAGGACTGGGATGAAGCCCGGTGGCCACCATGCCGGCGATATGCGCGATGTCCGCCATCGAGCGTGCTCCGACAGACCGGGCGATCTCTCCGATGCGCGCGAAATCGATAATCCTGGGATACGCGCTCGCGCCGCACACGATGAGGCGAGGCTTGTGCTCCTGAGCCAGGCGCGCCAGCTCGTCGTAGTCGATCTGTTCGGTTTCGGCCGTCACGCCGTAGGCCTGGACGCGATACATCTTGCCCGAGAAGTTCAAAGGATGGCCGTGAGTCAGATGCCCGCCATGAGCCAGGTTCATCCCCAGAATCGTGTCGCCCGGTTTGCACACGGTCATGTAGACCGCCACGTTGGCCTGGGTTCCGGAATGCGGCTGCGCGTTCACATGTTCAGCGCCGAATAGTTTCTTGGCCCGCGTCTGGACCAGGGTCTCGACCTTGTCAACAAACTCGCATCCGGCGTAATAACGCTTGCCTGGATAACCCTCGGCATATTTGTTGGTGAAGACCGAGCCGGTGGCTTCCAGCACAGCTTCGCTCACGAAATTCTCCGAAGCGATAAGCTCCAGGTTTTCATTCTGCCGCCGTGTCTCCATGGCGATGGCGGATGCTACTTCAGGATCGACTTCGAAAATGGAATCATTCATAAGTTGTTTCCTGGCGAAGTGTTCTGGGCGCTCTTCGCGTCTTGATGGTCAGCGCTCCTGCTCCAGCTTCTGAATCTTTTCCAGGCGACGCTGATGCCGGCCTCCCTCGAAGTCGGTCTCCAGCCAGATTTTCACCAGCTCCTGCGCCTTCTTTGCGTCAGTAAACCGACTCGCCAGGCACAAGATATTGGCATCATTGTGCTGCCGGCTCAGGCGCGCGATCTCGGGATCGGAGGCGAGGGCCGCTCGGATCCCTCGGAACTTGTTGGCCGCGATGCATACACCCACTCCGGTTCCACACATGAGAATGCCCCGATCGACCTTGCCATCGCGAACCTGTACGGCCACCTGCTTCGCAAAGTCGGGGTAGTCGACGCTATCGGTGGATACTGTGCCGGCGTCGTGGACCTCGATTCCCATTCCGCTCAGGAATCCTTTGACCTTCTCCTTGAGATCGTACCCGGCGTGATCGCTGCCCAATGCGATTTTCACGGGTTCAGTCTACCTCATTTTGCGGGGGGCAGAGGTTGAATATTCGGCAGGCGAATATCGATATGATATCGGGACCGTTCGCTTGGCGTCTTCTTCTGTCGGCGGTTAACCCGCCTCCGCCAGTCCAATCGGCGGCAAGCTCGAAGCGAGTGTGGTAAGCTCCATCATGTTATTGGGGAGTAAACGTGTTCAATCGTCAATCGTCAATCGTCAATCGTAAATCAAGATGAATCCTTGGCATGATCTGGATCCCGGATTGAACATCGAGCAGGGATTCCTCGCCGTGATCGAGATTCCGAAGGGTTCGAAGAACAAGTATGAGATGGACAAGAAAACCGGAATGCTGATCCTGGATCGAGTCCTCTACAGCGCGGTCCACTATCCGGCCAACTACGGGTTCATACCCCGGACTTTCTGTGAAGACGGTGATCCCCTCGACGTGCTCGCGCTTGCGCAAGAGCCGGTCCATCCCCTCTGCATTGTGCGTTGCCGAGCCATCGGCGTCATGATGATGGTGGACGAGAAAGGGGAGGACGACAAAATAATTGCGGTTCAATCCGACGATCCGGAGTTCAATCACTACACGGATATCTCTGAGTTGCCCCAGCATAAGCTGCGAGAACTCGAGCGCTTCTTCCTCGACTACAAGATTCTCGAGAACAAACGAGTCAGAGTCGAAACGCCGCGTGGACGCCCTGAAGCGCACAGGATCATCCATTCCGCCCTCGATCTTTACCGGCGATCACGTCCGACTCTCGCGGGACTGAAATGACACTCGGGCAAGGGACCGTGAAACGCGATGAAATCTTTGACGCGCATGTCCATGTCTGGCCCGGAGACCGCGTATCGGATCCACCCATCGATTTGCCTGGTAGTCCGCTTCCCGATTTCGATGGCTCCGTGGAGCACTTGCTTCGCTTGATGGATGCCAACGGTGTCGGCCGGGCCCTCCTGGTTCAGACTCCCTGGTATGGCGAGAACAACAATTACCTGATTCACTCGATACAAATGCACGGGGATCGATTCGCCGGGCTTGGATACTTGCCTGATCCACTGGCACCGAGGGCTCCGTATGCGCTGAGAAAGCAATTCGACGAGGAAGGGCTGCGGGGTGTGAGACTTCATCTGTTGCAGCCTCAAATTGTCGAAGGCGTGGCGGCTGGGGGCGCCGCGCCCCTCCTGCGAGCCGCGACGGAATTGCGAGTGCCGGTCCAGCTGCTTTATCGTGACCAGAATCTGCACGGCCTCATCGGACGTCTGGCCCGGCAGCACCCCAACCTAACCCTCGTAATTGACCACCTGGGCCATGTTGATCCGAATCCGAAATCGCACTCCGGAGCCTGGGAAAGTTTGCTCGGACTGGCAAAGCATCCCACGATCTATGTCAAGGTCTCGTTGCACTACCGGCTGTCGCGAGATTCGTATCCCTGGCCTGATCTGCATCCTTTTCAACAGAAACTCCTGGCTGCCTTCGGCGCCAGTCGCTTGATGTGGGGAAGCAACTTCCCGATGCACTTACCCAAGCCCGCTTACGCCGAGCGTCTCTCAGCCGTGGCGAAAGGGTTGCCCTTTCTGTCGCCGGAGGACCGCGCCTGGATACTGGGGAAGACCGCTCGTTCGATCTGGGGTCCGAAATAACTCGCGATTCTGACGGCGAGCGAGGGCGGAGCAGGGTGAAAATAGCGGTTATTGCTGCTGACTGCGCGAGCCCTAAGGATTGGTTCCGAAACTCAGGAGTGCTAGGATCGTGGCATGTCCGGCTATCTTCGCCTCAGGCGTCGCGATGTTCTTCGGGGCCTCACGGCGGCCATGCTGGCTCGTGGAATGAAAGCGACCGATACCCGATTCGATCCGGCTTCGATCAAGGCGCTCACCTTTGACGTGTTCGGCACGGTCGTCGACTGGCGCGGCTCGATCATCCGTGAAGCTTCGGCGCTGGGCCGGGCGAAGCGGATCGAAGGCGACTGGGAGCGATTCGCCGACGCGTGGCGTTCCGGTTACGGACCCGCCATGGATCGTGTTCGCCGCGGAGAGCTTCCGTGGACCAACATCGACACCCTGCACCGGATGATTCTCGACCGCCTGCTGGTAGAGTTCAAAATCGATGGACTGAGTGAGGCCGAGAAACAGAATCTGAACCGCGCCTGGCATCGTCTCGAGCCGTGGCCTGACACTGTCAGAGGATTGTCGCGCCTGCGCGGGAAATTCATCATCGCGACCCTTTCGAACGGCAACGTCGCCCTGCTGGTCAATATGGCGAAGCACGCGCGCCTCCCCTGGGACTGCATTCTTTCGGCCGAGCTCATCAAGCGCTACAAGCCCGATCTGGAGGTATATCAGATGGCCTGCGATCTGCTCGGGCTGCGGCCGGAACAGGTGATGATGGTTGCGGCCCACAAGGGAGACCTGCGCGCCTCCCAGAAGATCGGCATGCGAACGGCTTTCGTTCAGAGACCGCTCGAGTTCGGAAAAGGACGAGCTGTCGATATAGCAGCGGATCCGTCCTTTGACATTACGGCGGCCGGCTTCGAGGAGCTGGCTGCGAAGCTCGGCGCTTGAAAAAAGGACGCCGCAAGGTATCTGGACGCATAGGTGAGACTATGAGAAAACTGAACCGGCGTGAATTTGTGGCGCGCACCGGCGCGCTGGGTCTCGGGTGGAACCTGGTTCCACTCGCAGCGGCTGCAGACCGCGGGCTCTCGTACGCGCAAGACCTGCAGGATATGCTGCTGGCGCACCTTGCCCAGGGTTTGAATTCCTGGTTCGAGAAGTGGGATCAGGAGCGCGCCAGGATCAGAACGACCGCTGATCTCGAGGCGCGCAATCGCTTTGTCCGGCAAAGAGTGCGCGCCATGATTCACGAGTATCCCGAGAAGAATCCGCTCGACCCCAGAATCGTAAAGGTCCTGGAACGGGACGGCTACCGAGTAGAAAACGTCATGTTTCAGAGCCGGCCCAACTTCTGGGTGACCGGAAATCTTTATGTTCCCACTTCCGGCAAGGGACCCTTCCCAGGGATCATTTCTCCCTGCGGGCACTATCCCCTGGCACGCATGCAGCCGGACTATCAGTTCGCATACCTGGGTCTGGTCAAAAGCGGCTTCGTGGTGCTGGCGTTCGATCCGATAGGTCAAGGTGAGCGGCGGCACTACTGGAACCCCGAGACCGGCCACACCGAACCCTGTTCATCAGCGCCTTGGATGAGCGCGTCGGCTGCGCCGTCGTCAACCAGGGAGGAACAAGTCATCGCTGGCCGCTCAAGCTCCGCGGAAAGCCGTGTTGGTCCAGCCGACGTGGAACAGAATCTCTTCCCGGCGGCCATTCACGGGATCGATCTTTGCGACCTGCACGTGGCTATCGCGCCACGGCCGCTCCTGGCTCTGATCGAAGACTACTCGCCGCAGTTCAACTTGGCCGCGAACACATCCGCACGCGCTACCAACAGCTGGGCGCATCCGAGAAGTTCGCTACCGAAGAGGCGACGGATCCTCACGCCTGGACAGTGAAGCTGCTCCTTGCCACCACCGACTATTATTGCCGCTGGTTCTATGGCCGGCGTGGACCGGAGCGCGAACCCGAGTTCGAGGCCGAGCCCCCGGAGAACTTGTACTGCACGCCGAACGGGTCCCTCCGGTATTGCGGACAGGGAGAAACGATCTTTTCTATAATCCGGAAGAAAGGCCATTTCAGCGCCGCGTGCGACTTTCAAAACAAGCGAAATCTATCCTCGAAAACGCGGAGTCTGAGATCTGCTATTCACCTATAAGCTGTGCCGAAATTGCCTGGGCGGTCCAACGGCGGACGCGTCGTGATCGATCGGCATTGGAAGCTTTTGGTTCCGATACTATGCTGCATCTCAACGGCTGGGAGGGCTTGCCGATCGACCTTGAGATTGTCGGAAGCAGGACGTATTACGCAGCGTCGATTACGTCTTGAGCCGGCGGGATACCGGCTCTGCCGGCGTTCGGGTCATCGGCAAGGGCATGGGCGCGCTCTGGGTGCTGTACGCAGCCGCCCTGGATCCTCGCATTCGAGGCGTGGTGTGCGAGAACGGCCTCGTGTCCTACCGCGCTCTCACCCAGGCAGACCGTTACCTCCACGGAGCCAACATCTTTATTCGCGACGTGCTCAAGCATTTCGACCTGCCGCAGGTGGCCGCCGCTGTATCGGATCGCCCCCTGGTCTTGATGGCTCCGGTCGATGCCATGAAACGGCCGGTCGAGCCGGCCGTGGCGCGCGCGGCGTATGAGTGGACGCAGCAGACGTACACGCGGGCCGGAGCTCCGGATCGATTCCGCATCGTAGAGGCCAGCCCGCAGGTCGATCGTACAGAAGCATATCTTTCGATTTGAGGCGAGAGCCCAATTCGCGGGGACTGGGCGGAGCAAGCTCGCCAAACTTACCGCACTCCACGGACGCGTTTTGGAGTGCTCAAGCTTGCTTTCCTGCCCACGAAATGGCCAATCTCCAGGCCCCGGTCGTAAAGGTCGCGAGAATCGACACACGGGCGGGGCTATTCACTGCCGGGCCATCGGCCCGACCGGAGCTTTAGCGAGTGGACGGTTGATATCACTAAGCTTGGAAAAAATGAAGACAGGCGATTATTAGCGAAGCGGATTCCTGAAGGGTGTCATCTTTCGATTCACACAAGTTTTCCTGCGCCAACCTCAGGCTCTAAATCGATAACGAGCAATTCTGTCAGAAGGAAGTCCCCAACACCAACTGCGAGATCCCATGACTGGCGTGGGTGTCACGTATGTTGGTTCGTCTCAGTTGCGCTGAGTTGTGGTGAGTAATGCCACTGACTTTGCCCCGGGATCGCGCTCGATTTTAAGAAAACGCGCCGCGTTTCGCCAGGCGATTTGTTCGTGGTCGGCGCCGGACGTTTCCAGGTTGGCGAGCTTCACCAGGGAAGGGCTGACGTAGTTAAACGGCATGTGCGAGCCGAAAGCGATCGCTTCCAGGCCAATGGTTTCGATCAGCTTCGGCACGGCTTTACCCAGGACGACGTCGAGCCGGGCAAAATCGATCAGGCACCGCCCTTTCAATCCAGCGTCGACAAGTTGCTTCCCGTCCAAACCAATCCAATTGACAAAAAGCACCTTCAAGTCCGGATGGGTCCGGGCAACTTCCGCCACCGTGGCAAAATTCAGGTCCTCGGCGCGGTCCCACTCGTGGCGCTGCCGGCGGTCCTCGAACCGCTGCGTCAAGACCAGCGGCAGCCCGTAACCGGCGATTTTCTTCAGCGCGGCACGGCCATGTTCGTCAATCAGGCTGTAACCATGATGCTCGGGCACGAGTGTCACAGCCTTCATCTTCCATTTTTCTACGGCTTCTTCCAGATCGCGCTGCCACCCGACATACTTGGGATTGACGGTGGCAATGGGCAGGAAACGGGCGCGGTGGTTTTTGATCTCTTCCTTTAACTCTTCATTTCCCCGGTGGACGTCGCGATAGAAGACGGAGTGAAGCGAAGAAACTACCGCCAGATCGACACCGTTGCGGTCCATCAACGCAATCATTTTCTCCGCGGTATTATGACGGAGTTGCATGAATGGATAGTGGCCGAGGTAGGCATTGACATCGATAATCACTGCTTCCTCCGGGCCAGAAGACTCTGGGTATTGCGCCAAAAAATGTCCGCGCGCTGTTCCGTAGTGAGACTGGCCGATAGAACCTTGCCGACTGAGCCCTCCATGGTCGAATCGGTGCCAAACAGCACCCGCTTATGACCAAGCTCCTTCACGCAGGTTTCGATTGTGCGGTCGTCGAGCCCGCTACCGCTGATGTCTAGATAGACACCGGGGCAGTCGCTTAGCCCCTTGACGGCCCATTCCCAATCTCCGCCGCCGTTGATGTGGCCGAGGATCAGCAATAGTTCGGGATAGCGCCTGGAGAGTACGCAAAAATCGAGCGAATCGGAGGTTTTTGGCTGCAGGGCCAGCGACTTCGGGTCCGTGAGATGGGCGGAATGGCCGAGAAAGAGAATCCGGTGGTGAATGCATCTTTCAGCTATCGGAAAGACCGCCGGGTCCGAGTATTTGAACTGGTTGTAGAGTTTGACGCCAATCATGCCAGCGGCCAGGCATCGTTCGATTTCGTCCAAAGCGGCCTGCCCGTTTCCCGGTTGCACAAAACAGTAGCCCATGATGGTGTCGGGGTAGCGTTTCATGGCGGCCAGCACCGCATCGTTCACTTCGCGGACGGCTTCGATACTTGCCATGGCGCCCCCGGTGATCGGAGACGAGCAAAGGATCTGGTTGATGCCGAGGTTCGCAGCCGCTTCTATGAGATCTTCGACTTGCGCCCAACTGGCGTCGGGCCGGTGCACGGCGCCCCACACGTGATTATGGACGTCGATCTTGCGCATCGTGCGCCAGTTCTTCGGAAGGCCCTTGCCGGCTACTGCGCCCCGCTGCGCGGCAGCCGAGTAAGGATGGGGGACGGAAGCCGCTGCGGCCACGCCCAGGCCCGTTCCGGCATGCGTGAGAAACGTCCTTCGATTTTGACGCATTGGTCGATCCATAATGGATCCTAAAGTTCGGCAGGAATGAATGCAAACGGAAATCAGCCCAGTTGGTTGAAACTCGCGCGATTCGTCGCTGTTCTCCGAACTTTGGGAACAGCGCCTCTCTTGTTCAGAAGCTGACGGCTGATAGCACCGCGGCCGGGTGGCCGCGTTTGGTTGCGGCCACGAGCCGCGGTGTGTTTCAATGGCGCCTCATGGAAACACTTACCCGAAGAGAACTCCGGATCCTGTCGCGGCTCGAGACGCCCTCCAAGATCCAGGATTATCTGGATCGATTGCTGTACAGTCCCGAGGAACGTTACCGTTCTCCCAGAAGTGTAATGCGTGATCGGATGGCTCATTGTTTCGACGGGGCTATTTTTGCGGCAGCGGCACTGCGCCGCGTCGGATACCCGCCTCTGGTGCTCGACATGTTGCCGAACGAGCGCGACGATGACCACATCCTTGCTCTCTTCCGCCGGAACGGATGTTGGGGCGCCGTCGCGAAATCGAATTATGTCGGGCTGCGATTCCGCGAACCCGTGTACCGCACGCTGCGCGAGCTCGTGATGTCTTACTTCGAACAGTACCATAATGTCTTGAGGGAGAAGACGCTGCGCGCCTATACCCTGCCGCTCAATCTGGCGGCCTTTGATCGCCTGAACTGGATGGTCCGGGACGAACCCATGGACCTGATTGCGCTCCGGCTCGATCGACAGCGAAAATTTCGCGTTATCACACGCCGAACGGCCGCGTCCTTATCCCCGGTCGACCGGCGTTCCTACAAGGCCGGAATGCTCTACGTGAATCGCGCAGGGCTCTTTCGTGTCAAGCCTTGAACGTTTGGCTGGACGCGGCCTTTGGTTTGGGGGTGCGAACATATCGAGCTGACCTGCACTTCGTGAAAGCGCTTGTTCCGGTGGCGCCTTCGCGATAAAAACACCCACGGGTCTCATGGATGAACCGACGTGAGTTTCTTTCGTTCGCAGTTTCGACAACTATGGTTACCAGCGCCCAGAGTCCATTGAAACGAACCCGCGGGCCGACACGTCGCCCGCCGCGGGACGAGATCGGTTTCATCGACGCCGTGGAACTGGCTCGACTGATCCGATCGCGGACGCTGTCGGCTGTGGAGGTTATGACGGCGTGTCTCTCGCAGGTGAAACGGATCAATCCGAAAGTCAATGCCATCTGCACGCTGCTTGACGAAGACCAACTGCTGGACCAGGCGCGGGGCGCCGACGAGAGACTCGCAAAAAAAGGCGCCATCGGGCCGCTTCATGGCTTCCCGCATGCGGTGAAGGACCTGGTGCCGACGGCCGGGATTCGGACCACTTACGGCTCGCCCATCTACAAGGACAACATCCCTGCCGAAGACTCGTTGCTGGTGGAGCGGCTCAAGGCTGCCGGCGCCATCATCATTGGCAAGACGAATACGCCCGAGTTCGGCGCCGGATCTCAGACCTTCAATCCGGTATTTGGACCGACGAGGAATCCATACGATTCCACCAAGACATGCGGCGGCAGCAGCGGCGGCGCGGCCGTGTCAGTCGCCTGCGGGATGACGCCGCTGGCCGACGGCAGCGATCTCGGCGGATCCCTCAGAAATCCACCGAGCTTCTGCGGCGTGGTCGGACTTCGTCCTTCGATCGGCCGGGTGCCGACTTGGCCGCGGTCGCAGCCCTGGAGTTCGATGTCGGTCGACGGTCCAATTGCGCGCTCGGTCCGCGACGTGGCGCTGCTGCTCTCAGTTTTAGCCGGCCCGGATCCACGAACGCCGAACGCGATCGATGAGCCCGGCTCGCTATTTCGTGGTTTGCTCGGGCGCGATTTCAAGGGCGCGCGCATCGCGTGGAGCCGAAATCTCGGACGGTACCCAGTCCAGCCGGTTGTCAACGAGGTGTGCGACCAGGCACGCCCTGTGTTTTCGGACCTTGGCTGCATCGTGGAAGATGCAGAACCGGACGTCCGCGATGCGGACGAGGCGTTCCAGACTCTGCGGGCCTGGTCGTTCGCGCACGAACGGGGCGCGGACTACCGGCGGCATCGCGATCTGATCAAGGACACCGTCATCTGGAACATCGAGCTTGGAATGAAGCTGTCGGGCGCCGACGTCGCGCGGGCGGAGGAAAGGCGCGCGGCGCTGTACCATCGCGTCCGCCAGTTCCTCGAGCGCTACGAGTTTCTCGTGTTGCCCGTGTCCCAGGTGGCGCCGTTCCCGGTGGACGTGGAGTGGGTCAAGGACATCAACGGCGTGAAGATGAGCTACCTATATCGACTGGATGGCCACGTGCTACGTCATCACGCTGACCGGCTTGCCTGCTATCTCGGTGCCTTGCGGTTTCACTCCCAGCGGACTCCCCATTGGCCTGCAGATCGTCGGCCGCCACCATCGCGACCTGGACGTCCTCAAGCTGGCGCACGCGTTCGAGCAGGCGACCCGGATTGCGAAAACCCGGCGGCCGTCCCTCGCCCTGTAGAATTCCGTCACCAGCGACGGCGTTGTCGATCTGTGAAGCCGGAGAAAGGATGCCGGCGCCCGGCTGCGTCATCTTGATTCAGACGTCAGGCTCTTCGCGTCCCGAGATCGCCCCACGCAACCAGCTGCTGCAGAATTTCGCTTGCTCCCGCGATGCCACCCGCGATAGAAACACTAGTGCGCGGGCGTTTTCGCCCATCCTCCACGCATCGAAAGTAAGGCCTGCTCGTGTGCTATGGGATGCTGATCCCGGCCGGAGGCGCCCTGGTGTTTAGATGCACGACACGTTTTACCGGACAGGCGATCGACGATCGGTCCGGGATTGGATTCGTGTTCGCGCGGTTCTCCCTCTTGGCGAACTCGGCTCTCTCGAAGGCCACCCTCAACTTACCCACACGCCCGGGACGCCCGTGAGGTGAGAGGAACGATCTATGGCTACCACTGTTGCTCGAATCAAGAATCTTTCCAGCCAGGACATCAAAGAGTGCATCCGCAAGAGCACACCGATGATCGCCACCGACATGATGAAGTCCTGGAAGGCGTCGACCCTGTGGTCGTTCGATTTCCTTAAGGAACGCTACGGTTCTGACGTTGTCACGCTGAGCGACGGTCGCTTCCGGGCGCTGGCACAGTTGCCGCTGGCGCATTGTATCGACTTGATTCTCCGAATGGACCTGGGAGACACCTACAAGTACTCGGGCGCAACACCCTACATACAGGACTGGGTGGCGCTGGATCTTCATCCCGAACTCAACCGGGATATCGAAGTGCCCGAGTGGTTTGACAATTGGGAGCGGCCCTTCAAGAAGACGTTCCGTCCCAGCGTCCCCTATCATGACATCGTTGTTTTGGTGGGCCCGGCCGGAGCGACCACTTATGTCCATAGGGACAGGCATCGCACACATGCCTGGCTGGCTCAGATCGCGGGGCGAAAGAGGTGGACGATCTTTCCACCCGACCAGTATTCGCTCTTGTACAACAAGAACTGCGAGCCGGGCGCTCCGTCATTCGTGAACATTGTGGATCCGGATCTGGAGAACTTTCCCCGGTTCAAGGACGCGTCACCCATTGAGTTTGTACTTTACCCGGGCGAGCTGGTCTTCATGCCCAGTGGCTGGCTCCACCAGGTTACCTCGCTTGATCCAACACTTTCGATCAGTGGTAACTTCGTCAATGGTTCGAACATCGGCGTCTTCGTAAGGGATGCGTGCCGCGCGATACTGGAGAACTTCCAGCAACGCCGGCGTCGGCTGCCTCCGCAACTGGCGCAGAGCCTTTCAGAGCTGACGCAAGCCATCGAGGGCGGCAAGCTCATCTCTTCGGCCGCTGGGGCCACGATCACAGGATCTTGGCGAGGCAGCGACCTGCGGCTGACGGGCAGTCCTGACGGGATATCCTGGACGCTCAGCAACTACAAACACGGACGCAAATATACGAGTTTCTTTGCAGACCGGCGTACCGACCTGAATGCCGTTGGCCTGAGCCCTTCCGGACAGGCGGCGGCGCAGGAACTATTGTCGCTTTCACCGCGGCAGGAAATGCAAATCATCGTGGGGCTGACAACGGCCAATGTTTCGCTGTATGGGCCGTTCGTGGATGTGAAGGGCGCTCATGACCGCGTCCTCGGTGCTCTGAACCGGCTGACGGGGTCTTTCGCTCCAGCCGCTGAATCGTCAAGTTCAATGGTTCAGTCGAGTGCAGGAACTTAGTCGGCGGTTCTAAATACGCTAGCGCATTGAGCAGTATCAGAACTCAGAGTCTCTGGTAGTCCTGGCTCAGAATCTGTTAGGTACCCTGTGCGACGGCGCCGTACGGCCGGGCTGGTCTCTGTCGGCGCATCGAAGACTATCGTCGCCCTTAGCGATCCTGGAGGTTTTTCAGAGTCCTCACCGTTTCGGGGAGGGATCGAGGCCGAACAAGGGGCGGCGCACGCGGGTGTAAGTGAAGCGCGCAGGATTAACGGCGGTTGACCCGGGCGAATCAACCTCGATGATTCGCGCCGCGATCGGTTCGTAGGCGGCGCGCGGAGCGATGGCGCCCTTCGCCACCAGGATTCTCTGCCTCTCGGGATAGATCCCGCAACTGATCAGCTGGTGAAGGCTGTTGGGGCTGCCGCGCTCACTTGTCAGCATCAGAAGGTTGGCGAGATCGGGCGTCGAGCCTTCGACTTCGATCACGGCTGTGAATCCCTGGTCGTGGTAGCGTCCGCCGCCGTGGCGCACCTCGGTTTCGATGAATTTGCCGTCGTGCAGCGACTTGACTCGTCCCCGGACGCGCACCGGCTCCCCGTGAAGGCGGTCGGTTTTTCCGCCGACCGCCTGTTCAAACACTCCGCCGATCCCGCTTCGCATGGCCGCCTGGACGGCTTCCCGGTCGGCGATGGCCACGACCCACCCTTGAGCCTTCTGCCGCAATAATTCGCCCAGGATGAAGGTGCTGTCGCCTGCGGAACCCCCACCGATGTTGTCTCCCATGTCCATCAGGGCAACCGGAAACTTCTCCGCGCCCATCGCCTGCCGAACCGCCTCGGCCGGATCGGGCAGGTTGAGCGCCAGCTTGTCGCGCGTGTTCCACAACATCTGCGCCAGGCGGTCGGCCTCGCGCCGAGCCAGAGCCTGGTCGTTGTCGGTGACAACCGTCACGCTCGCCCCCATTGCCGGCGAGTCGGCATACTGATAGCCTGCGGAAACGCTCACGGCGAGGATCTTGGGGTCCTGCTCAAGCCGCCTGCTCTCCTGGACGATTGGAAGAAGCGGCTCGCGCCTGGTGTATTGATAAACGATGTTGTAGAGCATCTCGGGCCTGGCGACCACCTGCACCGGCTTGACCTTGCCACTGACGATTCCAGCCATGATTCGCGCCGCCTGGATCCCGCGCTCTTTGGTGTCGATGTGCGGGTTTTCCTTGTAGGTGATCAGCACCGTCGAGTCCCGCACAATCTCGGGCGAAACGTTGGCATGGAAATCGTGGGTGACGACGATGGGGAAGGCAGGGCCGAGAGCCTCGCGGAGGCGTCGCACCATCTCGGCGTCGCCCTGCGGATAACTTTCGACTACCATGGCTCCGTGATTCTCGAGCAAGAGGCCATCGAGCTTCGGAGCCTTCTTGAGCTGTTCGAGTATCTCGGCCATCAGGGCGTTGAACGCCTGGTCGGTTACCGGTCCCTTGGGAGTGGCGCTTGCAATCACGGTCGGATAGAGATCGAGTCCATGGCGCAGCGCTCCTTCGGCGTATCCGGCCAGCATGTCGTTTCTCTGGGCGAGCTCTTTCAAGGCTTTTTCGCCCGGGGGGAAGCTGACCCGCCTGAATTCAGCAGGACCGGTCTTGGCAGGATTGAACGAGTTTGACTCGTGAGAGATTCCGGCGACGGCGATGCGCGGCCGGACCGGCTGGCCCAGAGCTGCAACGCTGAGGGCGAGCACAAGAATTGCCAGAATTAATCGCATATCGGATCCTTATCACCAAAATTTGTGTCAGGCCTTAAAAATTCATTTTTCTGACGATCTCCCAGACCTCCTGGCGGCGTCAACAAAAATGAATTCCAAGGCCCTGACACTTCAAGGAGGCCAGAATGAGACAGTGTCTTATGATCATCGCCATCCTGTTCGGATCCGTGCGGCCTGGATCAGTCCAGGAGGCAGGGATCGGGCCGCGCCTGGTCCGAGACCCGGCGGTGCGCGCGGCCCTCGACGCGGTGAAGCAGAGCGAAGCAGAGCTGCTGGAAGAGCAGATCCGTCTTTGCGAAATACCCGCGCCTCCTTTTAAGGAGGGTCAGCGCGCCGAAGCCTACAAACGCCGATTCGAGGAACTCGGATTGCGGAATGTGCGGATCGACAAGGTTGGCAACGTTCTCGGTGAGAGAGCCGGCCGGTCGGCTCGTCCGCACCTGGTCTTCAGCGCCCATCTGGATACCGTCTTTCCCGAGGGGACCGTGGTGAGAACCTCGCGCGACGGCGCTCTCATCAAAGGGCCGGGAATCGGCGATGACTGCCGCGGGCTTGCCGTGGTCATCGGCGTCATCGGCGCGTTGAACCGCCACCGCATCCAGACCGAAGGATCGATCACATTCGTGGGCACCGTGGGCGAGGAAGGACTCGGGGATCTGCGCGGCGTGAAGCATCTCTTCAACGAGAGCCTCAAAGGTAAGATCGATCGGTTCATTTCCGTCGACGGCACGGGCCTCGGCATTACCAACGTCGGTGTGGGGAGTTATCGTTACCGGGTCACCTTCAAGGGTCCCGGCGGTCACAGCTACGGCGCCTTCGGGCTAGCCAATCCGATCCATGCTCTGGGCCGCGCGATCGCGCTCATCTCTGAGTTCCAGGTTTCCGACGAGCCCAGGACCACGTTCAACGTCGGGCGCATTGGCGGCGGAACGTCGGTCAACTCGATCCCGTTCGAGTCGTGGATGGAGATGGACATGCGCTCTGCCGATACAGCCTCGCTGCGCTCGATCGACGAGAGATTTCATCAGGCGGTCGATCGTTCGCTCAGAGAGGAGAACGAGCGCTGGGGGAACCAGGGCCGGCTTGTGGCCGCAAAAGACCTGGTCGGATACAGACCGCCCGGAAGCACTCCGGAGAATTCGCCCATAGTACGGGCGGCGCTCTCGGTTCAGAAGGCGCTCGGATTCCCCGTCGCGCTGCGCGAAGGCTCCACGGACTCGAACGTTCCCATGGGTCTCGGCATCCCGGCTCTCACGATCGGCGGCGGCGGAACAGGGAAGGGGGCACATTCACCTGGCGAATCGTTCGACACGACCAATTCCTGGCAGGGAACGCAGCGTGCGCTGCTCCTCGCAATCGCGCTGGCCGGCCCGATCGACTAGATTTGTTTTCGTGTCATGCGTGTTTCTTTGCGTCTTCGCGTCTTAGTGGTATTTTGTTGAATCCGGCAGCGCCTTTTGCACGCATTGTGCCCGCACATTCGAAGGGAGGATCGACGCATCATGGCAACGCTCAACATCAAGCCCGCAGAGCAATGCAAGTGGGATGGGGTGGCTTTGGGCGAGGTCATGATCCGCCTGGATCCGGTCGATGTACCGTTCGAACGCGCCCGCTCGTGCCGGCTGTGGCACGGCGGCGGCGAGGTGAACGTGGCGGAAGGAATGGCCTACTGCTTCCGCCTGCGCAGCACCGTTCTCACGGCACTGGTGGACGACGGCTTCGGCCGCAACATCGAGTCGCAGTTCAAAGAAGCCGGTGTGGATAGCAGCCACATCGTCTGGTTCAGTACCAGTGGCAAGGGCAGGTACGCCACAGACAAGAAGGGGAGTCTCATGAACGGCATCAACGCCACCTTCCGCGGGAAGGGAGTGGTGCCGTCCAAGACAGAGTATTATCGGGCCCACACGCCCGTTCGGGAGACGGGAGCCGAAGACTACGACTTCGACAATCTGTTTGGCACTGAAGGCGTGCGCTGGGCGCACACGGGCGGCATCTACAGCCTGCTCTCCCCCAGGACGGCGGAGACCGCGATCGAGTACTTGAAGAAGGCGGGGCATTACGGCACATTGCGCTCCACGGACCTGAATTACCGCGCGAACGTCGAGCCCAACAAGGATCGCGCTCGCGAGATCAACCGAAAGATCGTTCCGCATGTGGAGTTCCTGGTGGGAAACCAGAGCGACTTCGACGATGCGCTGGGCTATACCGTGGATGTATCCGGCAACGCGACCATGGAACAGTTTCTGGAATATTACGTCACCCTGCTACGCACGGTGGCCAAGGACTTTCCGAACCTGAAGCTGATCGGAACACAACTCCGTGGAGCCCATTCTGCCGATCGCATTGACTGGGGGGCAGTCCTCTATGACGTGGCCGACGATAAGCTGTACCAGGCGGCCATTCGCCGCAACATCGAGATCGCGGATCGCACAGGCGGTGGCGATTCGTTCGCCTCAGGTATCATTTCCGCGCTGCTCAAGGGTAAGCCGCTGGACGAAGCCGTAGAGTGGGGCGCCGCCCACGGCATACTGGTTCAGGAAACCCCCGGCGATACCACGATGGTGACTCAGTCGATGGTCGAGGCGGAGGTGAAGCGGGGCAGGAAGGGCGGCGGAGTGGTCGCGATGCGATAGGGGCTCGGTGGGCGCCGCGCTCACATCTTGTTTGATTCAGTTTCCTTGAAGGAGGGGCCTATGACCGATGTCTATACGAGAGACCCCAGGCGGGTCGACACGCTGCTGCGCGAGAAGGGCGTGGTGGTGGTCATGGGTCGCGAACACGCAAAGACGCCGCAGGACGTGATCAACACCGTCGACGGGATTTATGAAGCCGGCCTCATTGCGGAGGTCACCTTCCGCATTCCCGAGGGTATTCTGAAAGAGGCTATGACCGAGCTCCGGAAACGGCGAAGCGAGTGCGCGAAGGCTCGCCCCGGCGATCCCATGTTGCTGGGGGTGGGCAGCGTCATCAACCCTCGCGAACTGGAAGCGGCTATCGAGATGGGGTTCGACATGATCGTGGCGCCCGACTCGGGGATGGGCGGGTCGCGCGAGCGTATCGAGTTCGTCAAGATGGTCCGGAGCGCGAAGTGTTTCGGAGTGCCTGGTGCCTTCTCGCCGTCCGAGTTCTCCTATTTCCTGGAGCGGGAGGATGGCCTGGAGCCCGACGGGATCAAGATCTTCAACTCCAGTGTGTACGGTCCGAGCGGAGTCGGTGGGCTGCTCGCGCCTTACCAGCGCGATCGTCACAACGGCAGGATGATCATGCCCACAGGCGGGGTAAACGTGAAGACCGGTCCGGGCTTCCAGGAGCAGATCAGCAAGCGCGGCTTCTGCCCGGTCCTTGGAATGTCGGCGCCTCTTGCGCTGGTCACCGAGCGGAAGAAGATCGGCGATCTGGATACCATCCGCGAGTCGCTGGTCCGATTCAAGGCCGAATTCCAGCCTTACAGGCCTGCTTGATTGATCTGAAATCACCGTAAACCATGAGATGGAGCTGCCGCTGAGCGCGGAGATTCAAGCCTGGCACGCGAGCTACCATGAGCAAGACCGCCCTCATCGACGCTGTCAAGCAGTTCGATCTCGAGAACGTGCGAGCGATCCTCACCAGGAAGCCCGCGCTGAAAGATTTTCAGTCGGAAAAGGGGTTCAATCTGCTGCAGTTGTGTTGCGCGCGTTCGAGTGTCCAGGACCCAGCCGCAGCCGACCGGCAGGTGCGGATGGCAAAATGGCTGGTGAGCAACGGCTTTGATCCGCATGTGACGCACACCACAAAGCCTGGCGAAGACGGCGAGGAGGACCCGGCAACGCTGTCGCTCGTCTTTTTTGCCGTGGCCAGGGCGCAGAACAATCGGCTGGCCAGGTTCTTCCTGGATCAGGGTGTGAAGGCAGAAGGGTATTTTGCCGCCGCCTGGTGGGGAAACTGGGAGATTCTCGAGGACCTGGTCCGTCACGGTGCAGACATCAACGTAGTCGTCGGAGCCACGCCGCTGCACATGGCGGTCGCGGTGCTCGACCGCGGCATCGAAGGCAAGCCGGAGCGGGCGCGCCGGCGGCTGAAAACCCTGAAGGAACTGCTGAGGCTGGGTGCGAACCCCAACATCGGGGAGGTCCAGGGCGACACGCCGCTACATACCGCTCTCAAGAAAGGCTATGACGTCGAGATTTTCAAGCTGCTGATGCAGTACGGCGCCAATCCCGACGCGCCCGGCAAGGAAGGCCGCACGGTGCGCGAAATCGCGTCACGCAAGAGGGACAAGCGGTACCTGGAGGCACTCGGACGATAGTGCGGATGGAGCAGGGCGGTGAATCGATAAACCTTACCCTCCGCGCGACTGCACCGGACTTCACTCTAAATTCGACCCGATGTTTCTTCGAGGTTAGAAAATGAACTTCAGAGCGAACTGGATCTCGCGCGCCGGTCCGACCTCGGCCAGGACTCCATAATTGGCCCCGTTGACTACCTGACCGGGACGACCAAAGTTCACGGTGTTGAAGAGATTGAAAAACTCCGCCCGGAATTGCAGGTTGTATCTTCCTTCTCCGAAATAGCTGTTTTTGAAGAACGACAGATCGATCGTCTGGACGCCGTCTTCATACAGCGTGTCGCGCCCGGCATTGCCGAACGTGTTCAACGGATTGAGCACGTAAGCGCCGGTGTCGAACCAGCGTTCCGGTCGCTTCTCCGAGTTTGGCAGAATGCCGTGGCCGATCCGGTGCGGCCGCTGGGTCGCCTGGACGCCCGTGTTGGATTGATCGCCGGCAAGGTTGATGGAGAAGGGATTGCCGCTCTGGAGCTGCACGATTGTGTTTGCCTGCCAGCCGCGAACCAGCCAGGTCTCCCAACCGCCGGCCGAGCTGAGGAAGCGCTTCCCGGGTCCCACCGGAAGCTCCCAGATCGCGCTGGTGACGAAGCGCTGCCTCACATCGAAGGATGATAGACCCCTGTCCCTCGCCCGGTTGGTGCTCTCGTGGTGCGGGGAGGCGCCGTCATCGATCGAACGAGACTCCGTATCGATCGATTTCGACCAGGTGTAGTTGGTCAGAAGGTGGAATCCGCCGGTGAAACGCCGCTCGAGCCGGAAGGCCATTCCGTGATAATTGGAAACTTCGCCTCCTTCAAACTGAAGAATGTTCTGAAACTGCGGATAAGGCCTGCGCTGCTGGACCGGCAGATTTTCTCCCGGGAGATTCAGACGGGCCTGGTTCAAATCCTGCCGTCCCATCAGTTCTGTTCCCTTGGAGCCTGTGTAACCGAGCTCGAGAACTAATCCACCGGGCAGTTCTTGCTGAATATTGAGGTTCCATTGCTGCAGGTACGGAGTCCTCCGCTCGGGCTCGCTCGTCGAGAGAGCCGTTCCGGCTCCCGTCACGGTCTCGAAGGCGCTGTCGAACAGAGTGTCCATCAGGCGCGGCACGACGCCGGGCGAATTGGTCGTGCTGGTAGAGACGCTGGCGCCAGGATTCTGAGACGTCGATCCAATGTCGTTCCCCTGGTTCATGGCGTAGAAGATCCCGTAGCCGGCCCGGATCACGGTTCGTTGACCGATCTGGTAGGCCAGACCAAAACGGGGCGCGAAATCGGCAAAATCGGGGCGAATAACCCCCTCGCGCACTCCTCCAACCACGATCCAGGGGGCCTGGATGTTGAATCCGAATTTGCTCGGGTCGTTAGCCAGGCGCATTCCTGGAATCGAAGGATCGAAAACCCCTTCGGTTCCCCCCTTCTCTCTCTGCGGTTGGCTGTACTCCCAGCGTAAACCCATGTTGAGAGTCAGATTGGAAAGCACCTTGTAGTCATCCTGGAGGAAAAGCGCGTACTGGTTGAAGCGGAAGTCCCGCGGCGTCGTGAACGACAGCGCGTTGGCCGTGGTGTAGGTTCCGAGAACGTAGTCTGAGACCGAGAACCCGCTGAACCGATCGGTAAAGCTGAGACTTCCATTGGCACCGTTGGTCGTGATCTGTGGAGTCCGATGGTGGCGGACATCGCCGCCCAGCGAGAAATTGTGGCGGCCTCGTGTAAGAGCCAGCGTGTCACTGACCGCGTACGTGTTGGTCCAGTGCCGGAAGGTGTTGGTGGCGAATCCCAGGGCGCTGAAACCCGCCATGCCGAAGCTGGGAGAACTGTAGTCGGAGGGCTGGATCGAGAGGTTCTTAAGCCCGATCTCGGGACCGATCGGCCGATCTTCCGGGATGATGGCGCTGGAGAGAAAGCCGCGCGAGTAGCCCAGCTTCAGATTATTAACGGTGGCAGTGCCGAAGATGTGGGTTTCCTGGATCACCACATTCTGTCCATCCAGGGGGAAGGCCAGTCCCCTGAAAGGAAGCAGTCCCGGCCGATCTATGCTCCAATCCGACCAGGAATAGCGTCCGAAGATAGTGTCGCTGCTGGAAAACTGGTGATCGACCCGGACGTGGAACTGATCGAAATCGTCGGTGGACGCCGGTGCGCCGGCGAAGTTCCCCTGCGGGAGGCTGGTGTTCGGCGCCGGGATATACTGGTTGTAGTTCCGCGCGATGCTGGAGATCCGGCTCTGCGGGATGATGTTGTTGGGGAAGGGCTGGTTGTTGTTAAAGGGGTCGCGGATCGGCGTCGCGCGATTGGAGAAATCGCCCAGCAACCACTGGGGATCGGGAAGCGTGGCGAATTGCTGATTGGCGCGCCGCTGCCGCCGGCCTTCGTAGGCGCCGAAGAAAAAAGTACGGTCGCGGATGATGGGGCCGCCGATAGCAAAGCCGTACTGGTTCAGCTTGAACTCGGGCGGTTCGCCGCGGTCGAAGAACTGGCGCGCGTCGAGGTTGTCGTTGCGAATAAACTCGTAAGCGCTGCCATGCAAGCCATTGGTTCCCGACTTGATCGAAATACTGACGATGCCGGCGTTCTGACCGTACTCGGCGGAGTAGTAATTCCGCTGGATCTTGAATTCCTTGATCGCATCGGGCGACGGAAGGATCGGAACCTCGCCGAACCGGGAGCCCCGGTTTTCCATGCCGTCAACGAGAAAACTGTTGAAGCTAGCCCGGGCGCCGGCGACGTGGGCCGTGACATTGACGCGGCCGAGTCTCGACGATTCGGCGCTCCGGCTGGTTGCGGGAATCACACCGGCGGAGAGATTGGCGAGCTGGATAAAGTTCCGGCCATTCAAGGGCAGATCCGTGATCGGCTTTTCTTCGATGACCTGGCCGAGCGTCGGCGTTTCAGTCTGAAGCTGTACCGTAGCCGCGCTGACGGTGATCTGGTCCGTGATGTTCCCCACTTCGAGCTTCAAATCGATGCGCACGGTCTGATCGATCAACAGCTCGATTCCGGCAACTTGCGCCGATTTGAAACCCGGCTGAGAGGCGGCGACGCGATAACGTCCGGGCGGGAGACTGGGAATCGCGAAGTAACCGGCGTCGTTGCTCAGCGTCTCGCGAGTCAAATTGGTTTCTTCGTTGGTGGCCGTCACCTTCACCCCGGGAATGGTCCCGCCCGAAGCGTCGGCGACCGTGCCCACGATGCTTCCCGAGACGATCTGTCCGGAGGAAACTCCTGCCTGCATTGCGAGCATGAGAACGGCGACAGCGCAGCGAGCGGCTGTCCAATAGAACCTGGCGAATAGCATGGTGATCCCTCTATAAGGCTCGTGTAAGTGGTTACCGGTTTTGTGCCGAAACAGGTTGATACGCGGGGTTGGGCGAGGGCATGGGCGCCCGGATGGCCTGCCGCCACGCTTTCAGCTTGCCGTGAAGCTCGCTCGCCTTTTCCGGCATCTTCCGCGCGAGGTCTCGAGTCTCGCCGACGTCTTCCTTGAGATTGTACAGCTCGACATGGCCATCCTCGAAGAACTCCACCAGCTTGTAGTTCCCGCTCCTGACTGCTCCCGCGGGTGTCGTCCGCCAGTTGCCCGTGTCGGCGCCGGCCTCGAGGTAGCCGGGAAAGTGCCAGAACATGGCCTCGCGATTGAGCCGGGCTTTTCCGGCCGATTGAAGCAACGGCGACAAGCTCCTGCCGTCGAGCGTGTGGCCAGGAGGCGCACTGGCGCCTGCGAGCTCGAGGAATGTAGGGTAGAAGTCCAGGCCGATGACCGGCTCGTCGCATACGCTCCCAGGCTTCACGTTCCCGGACCAGCGAACGATGAGCGGCACGCGGATTCCTCCGTCGTACAGCATCCCTTTGCCTCCCCGCAACGGCGCGTTGGCAGTGATCCCTTTTGCGGGCACTCCGGCGGCTTCATAGCCGCCGACGCCGCCGTTATCGGAAAAGAAGATCACGATGGTGTTGCCGGCGAGCTGCAGTTCATCCAGTTTGTCGAGAATCCTGCCGACGCTCTGATCGAGACTTTCGATCATTGCGGCATAGACCGGACTATGGTGACCGCCCGCGGGTTGTTTCTTCTCGTATTTCGAGATCAGCTCCTTCTTGGCCTCGTGCGGCACATGGACCGCAAAGTGCGGCAGGTAGAGAAAGAAGGGTCGGGCTTTATTCTGGTCGATAAAGCGCACAGCCTGGTCGGTCAGGAAATCGGCCAGGTATGTGTCCCCGTCCACGTTGACCTGGGGGTTGGTGCGGAAATTGAAATGACGGCCCATCGAAACGATCGCCTGATCGAAGCCGCGCCGGGATGGGTGATAGTCAGCGGTTTCGCCCAGATGCCACTTGCCGAACATGGCCGTGGCGTATCCTGAATTCTTCAAGGCGGCGGCAATTGTCACTTCTTCCAGAGGGAGATTCTGCTGGTTCTCTGCGGGAATCATTTTGCGAAATTTCTCCAGGCCCCTCGCGCCGGTGGCGACGGTATAGATCCCGTGCCGCGGAGTATACTGGCCCGACATGAGGCTCGCTCGCGTGGGAGCGCAGTTCGGGCCGTTGGTGTAGGCCTGTGTGAACTTCATCCCCTGCTGGCAAAGCCGATCGATATTGGGAGTTTCGTAGTACCGGCTGCCAAAGCAGCCGAGGTCGGTCCAGCCGAGATCGTCCGCCAGGATGAAGACGATGTTGGGCGGCCGCCGGCGGGACTCCTGCGCGCTCACGTCCAGCGGGTTGATGACGAACTGTGCGACTGCGTACAGCCCGATCCAGAGAACTCCACGCATTCTTCTCATTGTCGATCCCTCGCTAGAAGACATCTTACGCCCTCGGTCCGGTACCGGCATAACCTAACGCGCCGGGCCGTGATTAAAGCCGTTCGCGTCTCAAGCCGTGCACGCAACGTCGACGCTGACCTGGTTCTGCAGGATCCGCGCTGCGGCGTCGCCTTGCTCGAGGACCGAGCTACGCTGGCCTGAATGCGCAGTGCTCGGAGCTCGATCTAAAGCCGCCCAAATGGTCCGAACGTCCAGACTCCTTGGAGTGCGGCTAGCTCGATTGCCTGCCCGCCTCGATTTGGCGAAGCTTGCTTCGCCACTGCGGGTCTCGCACTGCGCGGCAGCAAGCTGTCGCAACTCCGGCGTTACAAGCTGCTGTTCCGTAACGGGGCGCCATCCTTTTTCAAAAAACAAACTTGAGCGCAAACTGAATCTCCCGCGCGGCGCGGGCGCTGGTGACGACGCCGAAGTTGGCGCCGTTGACAGTGCTGGCGGGACGTTCAAAATTCACCGTATTGAACAGGTTGAAAAACTCCGCCCGGAACTGCAGGTTGTATTTCCCGTCGCCGAAATAGTTGTTCTTGAAAATCGATAAGTCGACCAGTTTCGTACCATCCTGGAATACCGTATTGCGCCCCGCGTTACCGAAAGTGTTCACCGGGTTGAGCGCATACGCGCCGGTATCGAACCATCGTTCCGGTTTCTTTTCCGCGTTGCTCAGGATGCCATGGCCGGTGCGGTTTGGCCTCTGGGTGCCGTTTACGCCGGTATTGGATTGGTCGCCGGCCACCGTGATGGAAAACGGATTGCCGGTCTGCAATTGAAGGATCGAATTCATCTGCCATCCGCTGGCGATCCAGCCGGCGCCGGTCAGGAAACGCCTGCCGCTGCCGAACGGAAGGTCCCAGATTGCGGTCGCCACGAAGCGATGTCTGATGTCGAAGGTTGAAAGACCCCGATCGAAGCGTCGGTTTTCGGTGATGTGGTGAAGCAGGGCGTCGTCGATGGAGGCGGACGAGGTGTCGATCGATTTCGACCAGGTATAGTTGGTCAGGAATGAGAACCCTCTGGAGAAACGCCGTTCCAGGCTGGCGGTCATGGCGTGGTAGTTGGACACCTCGCCCCCCTCGAATTGCAGGATGCTCTGAAACTGCCCGAAGGGACGGCGCGCCTGCACGGGAAGATTCTCACCCGGACTGTTCAGCCGCGCCTGGTTCAAATCCAGCCGGCCCATCAGTTCCGTCCCCTTGCTCCCGACATAACCGATTTCCAGCGCCGTGTCGCCCGGCAGTTTGTGCTGGATATTGAGGTTCCACTGCTGCAAGTAAGGCGTGCGCTTCTCGGGTTCCAATGTGCTGAATGCAGTCGCCGTTCCTGTGACGGTCTCGAAGGCATTGTCAAACAATGTATCCATCGAGCGCGGCGGCAGCCCCGGCGAATTGACCACGGACGTGCTCACCGATTTGCCCGGATTGATGGCGACTGAGCCCGAGTCGTTGCCCATGTTCATCGCATAGAAAATCCCGTATCCGCTCCGAATGACGGTGTTTTCTGCAACCCGATACGCGATCCCGAAGCGGGGCGCGAAATCGGCAAAATCGGGACGAACCACCCCGGGTCTCACACCGCCGACGACAATCCAGGGCGCCTTGATGTTGAACCCGTAGATGCTCGGATCGTTCGCCAGCCGCATGCCCGGGATCGACGGGTCGAAGAAGCCCTCGCCTCCGCTCTTCTCCCTCCAGGGCTGGTTGTACTCCCACCGCAATCCGATGTTGAGAGTCAACCTGGAACTAGCCTTGAAATCGTCCTGTACGAACAAAGCGTACTGCGTGAAACGGAAGTCATCCGGCGAGGTAAATGACTGGGCGGTAGCATTCGTGAAGGCGCCGATTACATAGTCCGAGACCGAGAAACCCGTAAATCGATTGGTAAAAGTAAGACGCCCGTTGGCTCCGTTCGTCGTCATCTGCGGAATCCTCTCATGGCGCACATCTCCGCCGATGCTGAGATTATGGCGGCCACGCGACATGGCGAGCGTGTCGCTCAGAGCATATGTGTTCGTCCAATGTCTGGAATGTATTGATCGCCATGCCCCAACGCGGTGAATCCGGCCATACTCATCTGCGGCAATCCGAAATCGGCGGGCGTCACCGCCAGATTCTGAAAGCCGACGACCTCGCTTGCCAGGTCTCGATCGGCGGCGACCAGAGCGCTGGCGAGAACACCACGGCTGTAACCGGCCTTGACCGTGTTGACCGTGGCTGCGCTGAAGATATGGGTTTCCTGAATCACCACGTTCTGGCCGTCCAGCGGAAACGACGATCCCCTGTAGGGCGTCAGGCCGGGATTGGCAATGTCCCAGTTCGAGAAAGAGTAGCGCCCGAAGATCGCGTCGGAACTTGAGAAACGATGGTCTATCCGGATGTGGTACTGATCGAAATCGTCGTTGCTCGATGGCGCGCCTTCGTAATTTCCCTGAGGCAGGTTGGTATTGGGAGCGGGGATGAACTGGTTGAAGTTGGCTGCGATCCGGGAAATCCGGCTCCGCGGAATGATGTTGTTGGGGAACGGACGGTTCCCGTCGAAGGGATCCCGGATCGGAATCGACTGATTTGAGAAATCGCCCTGCAGCCATTGCGGATCAGGCAGCAGTGCGAAATCCTGGTTCGCGCGCCGCTGCCGCCGGCCTTCGTAGGCGCCGAAGATAAAGGTACGGTCTTGCGCAATCGGCCCGCCGAGAGAAAAGCCGAACTGGTTCAGCTTGAACTCAGGCGCATCGCCACGGTCGAAGAACTGGCGGGCGTCGAGATTGTCATTGCGCAAGAATTCGTAAACGGTGCCGTGAAGACTGTTGGTTCCCCCCTTGATGGTGAGACTGATCACGCTCGCATTCAGCCCGTATTCGGCCGAGTAGTAGTTGCGCTGAATCTTGAACTCTTTGACGGCGTCGATCGAAGGAAGGATGGGAATCTCCCCGAAGCGCGCGCCGCGATTCTCCATGCCATCGATCAAGAAGCTATTGAAGCTCCCTCGCGCGCCGCCGACATGCGTGGCAATCTGGGTGCGCCCGAGCCGGCCGGATGGGTTGCTGGTCGCGGTCGCCGGAACCACTCCAGCCGTGAGATTGGCCAGCTGCACGAAGTTGCGGCCGTTAAGCGGCAGGTCGACGATCGGTTTCTCTTCGATCACCTGGCCGAGAGTCGGGTTTTCCGTCTGAAGCTGAACGGCGGAGGCGTCGACCGTAACCTGTTCCGAGAGGTTTCCGACCTCGAGCCTCAGGTCGACGCGGGCCGTCTGATCGATCAATAGCTCGAAGCCCGAGACGAGCGCCTCCTTGAATCCAGGCTGCGACGCCGACAGGTTATAACGGCCGGGCGGGAGGCTGGGAAACGAATAGTCGCCCGTGTCATTGGTGAGCGTTGACCGTGTAAGGTTGGTCTCCTGGCTCGTTACCACGACCTTCACCCCGGGGATGGTGCCGCCCGACGGGTCCGTGACCGAGCCCACTATGCTCCCGGAGACGATCTGTCCCGGCAACGCCGCCGGCATTCCGCCCAGGAGAAGGAGAATCAGACAAACTCGTTGGATTGCCATAGTCCTTCCTTATCGTCAAAACAGTTCAGGCCTTAGTATCGACTCAATCGGATTCTGACTTCTGACTCCTGGCTTCTGACTTCTCAAATCCCCGCGCGCGGGATGATTCCCGGAGTTTGGACCGGACTCAGGGGACGCGCGGGGATTTCAAGGGGCGAAGCCCCTTGGTTGGTGCTAATCCCTGGTTCCGGGTACGATCTTCAAGGTCAACGGTTCAGATGTCGTATCCCACCGCTTGACCACGATCCGGCTTCGAGAGGCATCCCATCGGTAGACCGTGGCGTCAAGCTGGTTTGGATTTGTGATAACTCGAAAGCCCGACGGCGCCGATGGATCGTACACCAGGGTGAGCCCTTTCCCGTGGATCACGCGAAAACCGTCCGGAAAGTGCCGCTCGCGAGGTACGAAAATCTCCGATTCCCCCTTGGCTGAATCGGGCGTGAACTTCATTTCAAAATGCCGGGTGGCGAAATCAAACCCGAAGGTCTCGACTCTTCCAGCCGTAACCAGCGGTATCGGGCGCGCAAAAACGTCCAGGATATACTTGCGTTCCGGACCGCCAGCGTCCGAATCGCCCAGGAACATGCCCCAGGTCAGCTTGAAGTTTCCTCTCGTGCTGACCCGCCGGGTCCCGCAGAACCAGGGCCGCACCGAGCCGAGGGCGCGCCGGTCGAATTCGGCGACCGCGGCCCTTTCCCCCTTGGCATGCAGGATCTGTTTTTCCAGGACTGTATCGTTGGCGAGGAGGGCCGGATTGCCGTATTCCATGATGCACAGCGGCGCCTTGGAAAGCGCGGCCTCGCGCTCGACGCGATCCAGCAGCGGGGCATATTTTGACGGATCGGGAGTTCCTCCGCTGGCCAGGTAGTCTCTGAAATCGGGATAGAGATGGGGCGCGTAAACAATCCTCGGCCGATCCAAGGGAACGGGCATTGGCTGGGCGCCGATGGGAGGCTGGTAGATGGCCCACTGTCCGGGACTGACCTTGTGCAGGACGTCGATGACCTTGCGGTAATAGGGAACCAGGTAGTCCGAAGCGTACCTGGCGTAGTCGATTTCGAGTTTTCCCTTGTTGGATTCGTTGAGCAGATCGTAACCGACCACGGCAGGCTCATTCTTGAAGTGTTCGAAAAGCCGGCGCCAGGCCTCGATCATGATCTCTTGCCGGCCGGCCTTGTTGAGCCAGAAATCGGTCCAGTCATCCTCGGAGAACGTGTAGGCGTTGGTGTCGGACCTGCCCGAGCCCTTGATGTCGTAGATGGTCATCTTGAAGGAGGTCTGGAGGCCCGCCTTCTTCCCCAGCTGAACCATGCGCTGGAGCTTGTCGAGGTAGCCTTGCTTCAGGCTGTAGCCGGGCCAGGCGCCCATCTCGCCGCCGAAGATTCGAATGACCTGAAAGTTTGCGCCCAGGGAGACCATGCGCTGGTAATCAGCCGGCGTGTAGTTGTACTCGCTTGCGAGATCTCCCGTCAGTACTACGAAGCCGTGTGGAATGATGTGGCGTCCGCCTGGATCTGGGGGCCAGACATCTTCTGCGCCGGCCGGCTCGAGACCTGCGCCCCCAGCCCCAGGAACAGCAGCGCGGCGATGATCCTGACCGTTCTTATCAGAAAATCTTCGGGTCTAGCGGATCGTCTTTTCAATGCATTCCTTGATCTCGGTGAGGAAAGGGCGTGCTTGCGCCATCGGCATTTGAGTGAAGATCACGCCGACCAGCTTCTTTTCCAGGTCGATCCAAAGGTCGGTTCCGTAGGCGCCGCCATGCCCGAACGACAGAGCCACCCCTCCGGCTCCCAGCCTGGATAGTTGCCAGCCCAACCCGTAGGCGGTCTCGAGCGCGCCGGTTTGCTTCGTGCGCATTTCCCGCGTCGAGGATTCCGACAGGATTCGTTTCCCCTTGTACATCCCCTGGTTGAGGTGCATTTCGAGAAATGCCGCCGCGTCGCGCGCGGTCGAGTAGATTCCGCCTGGAACCAGAATGAAACCGCTGCTCCGCGGGCCCGGGCGATCCGGGGGTTCCGTGATCGCCTTGGTTCGCTGGAAGGTATCGCCGGTCTTGCTGTAAACGATGGCAAACCGCCCGGCACTCTCTTTTTCATTTGCGCGGTAGAAGGTCTCGCGCAACTCCAGCGGCTCCAGCAGCACCTTTTGCATATAGCCATCGAATTCGAGGCCGGTGAGCATCTCGACAATCCGGCCGGCGACGCAAAAAGAGGCGCCGCCGTAGGAATACTTTTCGCCGGGAGCGTATTCAAGCGGTTGCCGCACGATCAGCTCGACAGCCTCTTTGAGGCTGCGGTTGAAATTCCGGATGGACTCGAGTTGTTCCGGCTTCGCGGCATTCCCGAAGATGCCGGAGGTGTGGCTCAGCAGCTGCCGTATCGTCGATTTTCCCTGGAACGCGGGCAGGTAATGCGCGACGGGATCGTCGAGACGAATCTTGCCCTGGTCGACCAGAGCCATGATTGTGCTGGCGGCAAAGGGCTTGGTCGACGAGGCGATCATGAAAATATCGTCGCCTCGCATCCGGCGACCGCTTTCAAGATCGGCGTAACCGGCAGCCTCTTCGAAGACGATCTTTCCGCGCTGCTTGATGAGAACCACGGCACCCGGGATGCGTTTTTCGCTGACGGCACGGTTCAGAACCATCGGAGATCGCCTTGGTATCACCGGCCGGGCCAACGAGCGCCGCCATCAACACGGCTGCGCAGTCCTGAATTGAGCGGAGGTTTGTCATCGGTTCGCGAGTTGTCTCGCGTCTTCGTGTGATCGATTTCTAGGCCAGGATCTCTTTCAGAACCGAGCCGCCTGTGTCGGTCAATCTCTTGAAACGCCCTTCGTGGAGGTACGTGAGAGCCGTCTGATCGAGACCCAGTAAATGAAGTACGGTCGCGTGGAGGTCTCGGATCGGGATCGGTTCTCCCGCGGCTTTGAGACCGAAATCGTCGGTCCGGCCCGCCGTGGCGCCGCCCCGGATGCCGCCGCCGGCGAACCAGCTCACCAGGCCATACTGGTTGTGATTACGTCCGGGCCGTTCTTTGATTCCTTCGGCGAAGGGCGTGCGCCCCATCTCCGACGTCCAGACCACGAGGGTTTCGTCGAAGAGGCCTCGCGCCTTGAGATCCGTGAGCAAGGCCGCAACCGGCTTATCGACCTCGCGCACGCGTGGGAGCAGCTGTTCTTTCAGCTCCCGGTGATGATCCCAGCTATAAGCCCCGTTTTCCCAGCCATGAATCAGCAGGACGAAGCGCACTCCTTTTTCCACCAGGCGCCGGGCCAGCAGGCACTGCCTGCCGAACGGCTCGGTAACGGGATTGTCCAACCCGTAGAGCTTTTTGATCTGCTCGGGCTCGCGCGAAACATCGACTACTTCGGGCGCCTCGGCTTGCATGCGAAAGGCGAGTTCATAGGCGGCGATGCGAGCCTCGAGGTCATCGGCGGCCGCGCGCGCGGCCGCATGTTTCTCGTTGATCCGGCGAAGAAGGTCAAGCTCTCGCCGGAGGCGCTCTCGAGTCATCCCTGGAGGCGAAGTCAGATGAAGTATCGGGTCTCCGGTGGGACGGAGCGAGGTTCCCTGGTAGGTTGCCGGCAGATACCCCCCCTGCCACACGGCCGAGCCGTTGACCGGCCCGCCCCGATGATCGTGGAGCACGATGTAGCCCGGCAGATTCTGGTTTTCACTCCCGAGGCCGTAAGTTACCCAGGCGCCGACGGAAGGATTTCCCTGGAAAACCGAGCCGGTATTGACGTGCATGGTCGCCGGGGAGTGATTATTGCTGTCCACCTTGATTCCGTGCACGAAGGCAAGATCGTCAATGCAGGCCGACAGGTGTTCAAAGAGTGTCGACAGGTATCGTCCCGATTTCCCGGCGCGAGCGAACGGGTACCGGTTCGGCATCGCCTGGTGCGGCTCTTTCAAGAAGGCCTCGATCTCGCCGGTAACGCCTTCAATCTTCGGCAGCGGTTTCCCGGCCAGCTTCTCCAGCTCCGGCTTGTAGTCAAAGGTGTCGACCTGGCTGACCCCGCCCGACATGAACAGATAGATGCAGTTCTTGGCCTTGGGCGCGAAGTGCGGCCGCTTCGGCGCCCACGGGTTGAGCAAGGTCTTCTCGGCGGCTGACGCCGTCTCGCGCAATAAAAGCGAAGTCAAGGCCACCGAACCGATTCCGTTCCAACAACGGAAGAGCAGCTCCCTGCGTGACAAGGGCAGGCCGTCGCGATCATTAATCCACATAGACAAACTCGTTCGTGTTGAAGAGGATTCGGCAAAGGCCGACGAGTCCTTCTTTGTCTGCCGCCGCAAGAAAATCGCGTGCTTCCTTCAACTCCTCGGCCGTCGGTGGCCGCGCCAGAGCGAGTTGAAACGCCCGCTGGATTTGCTCCGAGGGCTTCGGGCCGGCCTCGCGGGCCACGCGCTCGGCGAAATGAACCGCCTCCTGCGAGACCAGATCTCCGTTCAGCATCATGAGCGACTGGAGGGCCGTGGTCGAGACCCCGCGCCGTTCACACGACGTTTGGAAAACGGGCGCATCCATCACAGAGAGGAACGGGACTTCCAGCTGGCGGCGCTGATAGATATACACGGAGCGCTTGCGCGTTTCGGGGCCGTCACTCGGTTCCCAGATGGGCAGGTTCTTGATTCGCAGACGCTCCGACATCGCCGCGGGCAAGCGCGGAAAGACACCGGGTCCCCCTCGGTCGGGATTCAACAGTCCGCTGACGGCCAGGACGCTATCCCGGATAATCTCACCTTCCAGGCGTTGTCGGTTCATACGCCAGAGCAGCAGATTTCCGGGGTCGACCTCTTCGCATTTTTTCTCGGCCGGCCCCAGCGACGTCTGTCGATAGGTGCTGGAGGTCATCATGAGCCGATGGATCGCTTTGATACTCCACTTGCTCTCGACGAACTTCAGCGCGAGCCAATCGAGCAGCTCGGGATGTGTGGGGCGTGATCCGTTGCGGCCAAAGTCGCTCGGAGTGGTCACGATGCCGTTGCCGAAATGGTATTGCCAGATCCGATTCACCATCACGCGGGCCGTCAATGGGTTTTCAGGGCTGGCAATCCAGTTGGCCAGCGGCGTCCGCCAGGCCCGGACGTTGCCGAATCGGTCTGCCGGCAGAACCGCAGGATCGGGTTTACCAATGACCGCGCTGAGAAACCCGGGCTCCACGATTTCACCCAGGTGGTTGTACTCACCTCGGATGCGCACGTGCGCCACGGGAAGAGCGGGTCCGAGCGCGGAGTTATCGGCATTCTTGACCGTGTGCGCTTTCGGCTCATATCGCGTGAGCTGGCGCCGGGTCAATCCCATGTCGCGTCCACCCCGGGTTCCGTCGACGTAGCTCAGCAGATCGAGATATTTCTCTTTCTCCTCGAGGGTAAAGGTTGAATCCTCGGCATTGGGCGTCAGCGCATTGGCGTCAACCCGGTAGATCCGCCTTTCCAGGTTCGCGATCCTCGGGTCGATCTTTCCGGGCGCGCCTTCATCATCGTCGGTATCAGCGGCGGCCTTGTCTGCCGGATCACTCAGTCTGGCCATCAACGCCTGCTGATAGGTCTTGAATTTCGCCTCATCGCTCTTCAGGCGCGCGCTGGTTTCGGCATGGGCCCGCTCCATCTTCGCGCGCAGTTCCGGGTCTGTGAACTGGAACGGACGATCCACAACCTCGACGGGAAGCAAAAAAGCCTGCAGGCGATAAAAGTCCTTCTGAGGGATAGGATCGTACTTGTGGTCGTGACACTGGGCGCACTTCATCGTGAGGCCGAGGAAGACCGATCCAATGGTGGAGGTGATCTCATCCAGCATCAGCTGTCGCGCCTCTCTGACAATGGTGGTCTGGAAGCGCGGGCCGAGACGGAGGAAGCCCAGGGCGATTTGGGCCTCGGGCGGCTGGGGCGCCAGCTCGTCCCCCGCAATTTGTTCCTGGATGAACCGGTCGTAAGGCTTGTCATCGTTGAAGGCCCGGATCACGTAGTCGCGGTACCGCCACATGTGGTAGTTCTCGCGATCGGCCTCGAAACCCTGGGTATCGGCATATCGGGCAAGATCAAGCCAGTGCCGTCCCCACCTTTCGCCATACCGGGGATCGGCCAGCAGACGCTCGATCAGCCTCTCATAGGCATCGGGCAGATTGTCGCTCAGAAAAGCCATCGCTTCTTCGGGTGTGGGCGGCATCCCGACCAGATCGAAGAATGCCCGTCGCAGCAGGATCTGCTTCGGAGACTCGGGTGACGGCGCTAAACCTTTCGCTTCGAGTTTCTGGAGGACGAAGCGGTCGATGTCGTTGCGAGCCCAGGAAGAGTTCTTTACCGCGGGCGCCTCGGTTCTCTTCACGGGCTGGAACGCCCACCATTTCTCGTTAACCGCCTGCGACACGGCTTCAGGTTTCAGACCCCGGACCCAGGCCGCGATCTGATTGATCCGCTCGGCGGGAAGGGGATCCTGCCCGAAGGGCATCTGCGGAGAGATCTGGCCGTAGAGCATCTTGATCAGGGCGCTGGACTCGGGATCGCCGGGCACAACGGCCGGTCCGCGCCGCGCACCGCCGGCGAGCAGATCTGCCTTGGTCAGGACCGACAGGCCGCTCGAGCGCGTCTTGGCGTCGTGACAGGGCATGCAGCGGGCTTGCAGGATCGGCTGGACCTCCTGCTCGAAGACCCTGTCGCCGACTTGATCTTGAGGATGGGCGGCGGCCAGGGTAAGGAGTAAGACACCGATCCATAGAAAGGTTAAACTGTCGAAGTTCGCTCAACGGCTTCATTCGTCGATCCCCGGAAGAATGCGGCGCATTATAACGTTTCTTCGAGTCTTCGTGGTTGGTTTTGTCCGCCGCACTAACACGCGAAGACACGAAGAAACGCGAAGTGGACGGGAGCCGTCAGGCCTGGGAAGGTCTGTTACACCAGAACAGAGCCAGCAGAAAGCACAGAAACGAGACGATGTCCAAAGGCTCCCTGAACCACGTCCAGAAGATCCAGCTCGCGACTCGGGCGGAAAGATCTGCCGAGGGAGGGGAATCAAGAGGCACCTTCTGAAACTCGAGCATCTCGGGGATGAAGAACAAGGCGCTCCACACCCGCATGACGAGATAGGAAGCGAGACCAATGAGAAGTAAACGCCGGATCTTGCCTTCCTTCCAGGTCACGAACAGCGACAGGAGAAGGAAGATGGTAATGGCCGCGTGAACCGGGATCCAGAAGCGCTGAAGGGGCACTCCGGTGCCGGGTTGAATCACTGAGAAGGATGAAGGTGGCGATGGGCTCCAAAGAGGAATCAACACGATGTGCTCGTAGAGTCCTCCCCCGATCGCCCCGGCCATCGAAAAGCAGAGCAGAATCAACGACCACTTTGCCAGGCGCGTCTTCACTTGCACCTCGGCCTCCGTTTTTATGTGGCCGCGCCTTGTGCGCTCACCATAACTGGAAATTTAATCCCAGCCGCGAGTTCATTTGTGCCACTAGGGAGCCGGACGGGCTTATAGCCCGTCCGCACATGAACCGGGCGAGTTTTGCGACAGGGTCATCAGACCCGCGCCACACAAGCCAAAGGACTCCCGGTCAATCGAGGTCCATTCGCTGAATTTTTTCACAACTTCTGAGGCCGGGGACAACCAGACGCGAACCCTGACCGACGGCGGCTGAATGCCGTTGTCACGCCTGGCTCTTGGCGCCACCGAGCCAGCGATATACGACACCCGCAAGCGCGGCTCCGATGATCGGCGCTATCCAAAACAGCCAGAGCTGGCCGAGTGCCCAGCTGCCAACGATCACGGCAGGTCCGGTGCTACGCGCCGGGTTAACCGAGGTATTGGTAACTGGGATGCTTATGAGGTGAATCAGCGTGAGACCCAGCCCGATGGCGATCGGCGCCAATCCCTTGGGTGCGCGCTCGTCGGTGGCGCCCAGGATGATTATGAGGAACATGAAGGTC
This sequence comes from uncultured Acidobacteriota bacterium, assembly GCA_963827655.1. GTDB lineage: Bacteria > Acidobacteriota > UBA6911 > UBA6911 > UBA6911 > CAWHCF01. The sequence continues at coordinate 277,916 of CAWHCF010000023.1, read as the reverse complement.
ATTAAGACCTCGGTGACAAGCCCGGCGGCCAGCGAATAGCCACCGGGAGAATGTTCCCCGTATCCATTGGACGCAAGACCACCGCTGACATCGAAGCCCGCTTTTCCACTTGCGATAAAATACAGCACCGCGGCGGCAACAATTGCGCCAAGGACCTGGGCAACAATATACGGAAGCAGGTCCGACGTTTTGAAGCGACCACCGACGTTCAGGCCGACCGACACCGCGGGATTCAGGTGACAGCCGGAGATGTGGCCAATTGCATAGGCCATAGTCAGCACCGTAAGTCCGAAAGCGAACGATACCCCCAGCAAACCAATTCCGACATCTGGAAATGCTGCCGCCAGAACAGCACTGCCACAGCCACCCAGAACCAGCCAGAAGGTGCCGATGAACTCGGCCGCCAAGCGATTACTCAGTGCCATGCATGACTCCTTTCTCGGGTTCGATTGCACAACGGCCTTATCGGCTTGACGTCGTGCTGAGCAGCGGCTGCGCCAGGCAAGGCGCGCGCGAGAAATCCAACGGTTCTACGATTAGCACGATGATGCCGGGCTCCAGCGTGGAGGGAGGCCGCGACGATAAAATACTCTCAACACAAAGCCGTTGTATAGTCTTTTGCAGTCGATACGTTAGTGTGGCGCGGGTCATCAGAGACTGTAGCAAAACTCAGCTGCGACCCGCCGATTGGCTTGGACACTTTCCGAGCCTTCTGTGGCAACGGGCCATCTGGCCCGTTGCCCAGTAGGAAAATCGGGAGGGCTTAGCCTTGAACTTCATTTGTGCCGCTAGGAGGCCGGACGGGCTATAGCCCGTCCGACATGACGGGTGGTTTTGCAAGAAGCCTTTGATGACCCGCGCGTAAGGTTAAGAGCTCGCTTCGCGCCCTGGTTTGGCGAAGCGCGTCGCCACTCCAGTTCGGCTGTTATGCTTCACGCGGACTGCGCCGGGCCAGCGACTTGATGCGGCCGTGGAGATGCGGAGCCTGCCCTGCCAGCGCTCGATAAGCCTCGATGACCTGTGGCACACGATGACACCGGGCTGCAGCCGACTCGAGCGCCCTCAGGTATTTGTAGTTCGACAGATTGGCTGGAAGAAATGCCTGGAAAAGGCTCAAGGCCAGATCATAGGCCTGATACTTGTGGCAAACCCATGCGACCCGAACTCCCAAACGGGTATCGAATTTCCCCAGCCGCGCCGTGATTTCGGCGCGGGCACGCAGGCTGTCGCCGGTTTGAAACAGCTTCTCCACGAGCTCTGAAACGAGCGCGTCCGGAATCTGCTCTCCCCACTCGGCGAGTGCGTCGACCTCCTCGATCAAAGCGTCCGGATCGAGGATTTTCGCCTTCAGGCGCTTCTGTTGTTCGATTGCGAACGTGTGAGCCGGGTTGTGCTCGAGAAAGGCATCGTACTGCTTGAGCGCACCATCGAAATCGTTTCGCCTCTCGTAAAGCCAGGCCAGATCGAGTCGCGCGTTGCCGGAATGCTCGACGACGCCGAGCAGAAGCGGCTCGGCCTCCTCGAGTTTCCCCGACTGAGTAAGGGTCTTCCCGAGCCAGTGCGCGGTGCGCCAGTGCGGAAATATCCGATGGCTTTCCCGAAAGCGAGCCTCTGCCTCCAGGTAGCGCTTCTGCCGGTAGGCCACTTTTCCGGCCAACAGGAAATATTCGGGCCGACTGCGGGAACAGGTGACAGAGCTGCCGGGCGAGGGATTCGGCTTCGCTCAGCCGGTTTGATTTCAAGTAGAACTCGAGCTCGAACCCGCGCGTCTCCAGCGACAGCGGGTCCTCCTTCTTGAGGCGGTCGAGGATCTCGGCGGCTTCGTCGGCATGATTCTGGTTCAAAGCTTGCCGCAGGTTACGCTGCAGAGCTTGAAGGAACTGCTTGGACAATTTCGCTGACTTTCCTTGCGTCTTCCGGACTTCGCGGTCAATGATTGAAAAGGAATCCACCGCCGGGACGCGAAGAGTCTATGGTACATTCAGAAAGCAAACAGGGTACTTAGGGCTCGCGCATAAATCACTTCACATTCTGGCGCGAGAGTCTGTGTCAATCATGAACCGGTTTCTGTTCGCTAAGCACGCTGAGGATCGCGCCCCTTCGGGCTGCGGCCCGCAGGCCCGCTGGCTTTGTTGCTCGCTCCTCACGTACCGCACCGGGTACGCATCGTCGCTCGCGCCTCGCCAGCGGGCCTGGGGGCCTGCAGCAGAATGCGAACTTATTTCTGCGCGAACCCTTAGAGCAGGTCCCTATTGAAGATTCGCGACCACGTCGACGTTTTGGCGCAGCCCACTGTGGTGCGCCTCGATCAACTCAAGGAGGCCGATTCCTCCTGGATCAGCGATCGATACTATATTACCGAAGAAGTCGAACGGCATTTTCAGTCGCTCAGACTCCTGCTTGCCAAGGAAACCGGTTGCGGCATTTTCCTGATCGGCCACTACGGCGCGGGAAAGTCGCATTTCCTGGCTTACCTGACCCAGCAGCTCGAAGGCAGCGCTTTTGTTTCCCGCAACCCTGCGGTGCTGGCGCTGTCGCTGCTGCACTATCGATCCTCGCAGTCGCTCGAATCCATACTGAACGAGGCGCTCGGGGCCACACACGAGCAATCAGACCGGCGCGTGAGCTGGAAAGGAATCCAGCAACGATACCCCCAGGGTCTGGTTTTGATTCTCGATGAACTATCCGAGTTTCTGCGCTCCAAGCCCTCTCCCCAGAGCTTCAACGAAGATCTCAGGTTCCTTCAGTTCCTGGGCGAATGGGCCCAGTCTCATTCCTTGTGGGTTCTGGGCGCGATTCAGGAGCAGATCGAGCACGCCGGCGAAATGGAGTATGACCTTTACCGCAAGATCAGAGACCGGTACCCGATCCGCTTCCTGCTCACTCCCGCCCATGTCAAGGACCTGATCGCGCAGCGCATTCTGCGCAAGAAGCCGTCGTACTCGACCGCCGTAGCGCGTCTCGCCAAGGAGCTGATGGAAGTTTATCCGAAGGACTCGGTAAATTTCGCCGAGTTTTGCGAAATCTATCCGCTTCATCCAACCACCCTGGAACTGCTCGAAGAGGTGCGCGATCGCTTTTCGCAGGCGCGCGGCATCATCGATTTTACCTTGACTCGGTTGCTGGGCAACGAAGCCCGGGGTATACAGCCGTTTCTTGATGAACCCTGGGGGCAGCTCATAACGCCGGACTGTATCGCCGACCATTTTGCCGACCTGTTCGAGATTCAGCCGGAGTTCTTGCCCCTGGGTCAAAAGCTGCTCCCGTATTACCGGAAGCAGATACCGTCGCTGTTCGCCCGGAAGCCTGAGCAGGAGCTCGCCTGGCGCCTGCTGAAGCTGTTGATCCTCGTCCACCTCTCCCCGCGCCGCGAGCAGCTCGATGCCGGGGAAGCGGCCCAGTGGCTTTTGTTGAAAGTGTCGAAGCTCGATCCAGCCCGGAACCGGGAGATCTGCAAGCGGATTCTCGATACGCTGGTGGAACAAGGGGCTTTCCTCAAGCGCAAGGGGCCGCGCTACGCGCTCGACCTGGAAGGCGAAAGCCGCGAGTCCCTGGACCGATTGATTGCACGCAGCGTGGAGGAATTGAAGACTCGCGGCGATGCGGTCTTTGAGACCCTGCTCGAGAGCCTGGCGCGATCGGATTTTAATCCTTTTACGCTCCCGCGGGATCGCTGGCATGCTCGCAACCTGCGCTGGTACTTCCACGACCGTGAGGTGCAGTTCTATCTAGGCGGCGGCACTCCGCCGGAAGCCGCCGGTCCGGCCCTTCAAATTGGCATTCCCTGGGGGCCACCGGCCGAAGGAACCGGGTGTTTCAGGATTGTGCCACGAAAGCTGGAACTCGGCCCCGAGGTGCTCGAGCTGGCGGCGCTGTATCAACTGCGGGAGCGCCCGTTGGCTGGTCGCGTGCTCCAGCAGGTTGGGGAACGCATTGCCGGGCGAAGCTCCTGGTTTTCCTCTCTGGTGCGCGCCGCCTACAACGATGCGGCTGTGTTCGATCCGACCGGCGCCCAGACAGGCGCGCCGATCGATGCGATGCAAGGGGGACAAACCGCGTGGCTCAACGCCTACGGTGAATGGTTGCTGAGACAGACCTATCCGCTCTTCGAGCGATTCGCTCCCAGCCACGGCCCGCTCCCCAAGGAAGCGTACCGTCAATTCATGAAGTACTCGACCGAGCACGACCTGGGCGCGGAAGAGGCGCCCGAATTCGTGAAACTGATCCGCGAGGCCTACCTGGTTCCGATGCGCTTGATGCAGCGGCGCGGGGCCGACTACGCGATGAATCCCAGGCTCGACGGCCACGAGCTGGTCCGGCTGATCGCTCCTATTCTCGAACACCATCCCTCGCCGGCTCGCATTTATCAGAATCTCGCCGGCCCGGTTTATGGCCTGGTGCCGGATCAGATCCATCTGCTGTTATTGACTCTCCTGATCCAGGGGGAAATCGATATCCTCAAGGGGCAGCGTTCCTATCGGGAGATTTACCAGACGCTGATCAAGCCACTGCAATACGACAAGATCGTCCCCGGCCGCGCCCTGACTCTCAACCAGCTTCGCGACCTCGAAGTCTTGTGTGAAGGTTTCGATGTCTCGATTCCCAAACAGTGGACCGTGCTGGCGCAGAAGCGCGCGATCGAACAGCTGCGAAAATTCGGCGGCAGCCAGCGGGACCGGCTCGGTGATTTTCTGGCTCAGCTGCAGAGGGAGCAAGAGACCGGCGACCTGAGCGACCGGGTTGAGAAGCTGATCGCCGCGTGGCTGGCGCTGGAAAAGGGCGAGCATGAACTGCAAGGCTTGCAGCATTTCCTTTTTGCCATAGGATCGCCCCCGCGCTTCGTTAACGAGGCGCGCGAGATGATGACGTTGCCGCCGCGCTTCGAGAAGCTCCTTCGTGAAGCGCAGCGCTTCCGCCACCTGTTCGGCTATCCCTCCCTGTCGGGTTGCGAAGATCCGGGCGTTCGCGCCGGCTTCGAGACACTGGGCCCGGCTCCCGCGCTGGCCCAGCCGGAAAAGCTCGAAGCGTGGTTGACGCAGGCTCAAGCCGTGTATGAAAAATACCGGCACTGGTACCGCCGGCGCCACGAAGAGTGGCGCGAGTCGGTGGGCCGTCATGCGGTATGGTCTTACCAGATCCCACGCATGGCGCGCAGCCGCCATCTCGCGGCCCAGGATCTGGTGAGCGAGCTTCAGAGCCTGAAAGCCAAGGCCCAGGCCGAGCGCTGCGCCGGAATGAGTCCCCTGGATTTCCAGCCTGTCTGCCGTTGCGGATTCGATGGACGAGAAAGCCCGCTGGGTGAAACATTGAGCCGCTTTGAAAAGGCCGAGAAACGGCTCGAGCAGGAGCTCGAGCTCTTTTTCCAGCAGGATAAGGTAAAGATGCGGATTCAGGAATGGGTGGACCAGAAGCTCGAACTGAACACCCAGGCCCTCTCTTACCTGGAAGGAAAGGCCGGCTATCCCGATGTTGAAAACCTGTCGCTCTTCGATCAGCACCTCTCGGGTGTTGAATTGGTTCAAACAGTCTGCGCCGAAACACTTGTGGATCTCCTGGGAGAACGGCTGTGGGAAAAATCGGCCCTGCTCGAAGAACTGGAGCGCTTCTTGAGCAGTCTGGGATCGCGCATCACCTTTCGGAGACGCGAGCCTGCCCGGGGAACCGACCTTCTGGCTTGGGCTGCGGAACAAGCTCTCAGGCATGGCTCCCCGCTGCCCGCCGTTCTTTCGCCTGCGGAGCAATCCATCATCGCCGGTCTTATTGAACCCAAGTGGGTGGCGGAAGAGAGTCTCCTCAAGCTCGAGCAGATGGAGCTGGGCGAGGAGGCCGTCCGGCGTATCCTGTCTATGGTTCTGGACGGGCTCGTGCCTGCGCCGAAGTCCCGGCCATCCCGGGGTGCGGTCGCGGCGGCGTTAGAGCTCCTGGCTCCTCAACAGCCGGCATCTCCGGAAATCCTGGCCGAAAAAGTCTCGAGCCTTTACCAGCAGAACGAGCGGTTCCTGGAGTTGCGGCCGCAACTCTGGCTGACGCGGCTCAACCAGCTGGCTGAGATCGAGCTGTCGCCTTCCCCTTGCCTCCTTGCCAGCGTGCTTCGGCGCCATCTCAATGCGCAATGGATCGTGATCGACGCGCTCGGTCTTCCGCTGCTCGCGACTGTGCGTGAAACCCTGCGTGATTGCCTGGCGCGCTGGAAAATGGAGGCGATTGAATTCGGTCTGGTTTCGCGTCAAACCTCGACCGACGAGTTCTACCGCGCTCTTATCGACGAGGGCTTGCAGAAACCGTTCGAGAAGTTGGATGGTATCGATACTCTGATTCATAATCGGAGATCCGATCTCGACAGTCTTGCGCGCCTTACCCGCGCCGAGCTGGAGGTCGGCCTCAGGAGAATAGTCCCGCGGCTCGACCCTGGCCAACCGGTCGTCGTTTTTGGAGATCATGGATTCCGCCTTGGGCTTGACGGCAGAGCCTTCTCGCATGGCGGGCCTTCGACCCTGGAGCGGATTACTCCCGTGCTTGTGCTGAGGCCGTCTTAAGAAACCGTCTTACCATCAGAGTACAGAGAGGGAGGAAAGCGTATGTCCAGTTTCGGGGAACGCGTCATCGGGGCTGCAAAGCTGGAAGTCCGAATCTTCGAAGAAGTAGAGAGCGACCCGGCGGCGACCGGCCAGGCAATGGCGGTCGTCGTACTGTCGAGCCTTGCTGCCGGCCTTGGCTCGTACGGTCTTGGAGGTTTCACCGGGATGTTGCGCCTGACTGCCGTGTCGCTTATCGGGTGGGCCATCTGGGCCGTTCTGATTTATTTCATCGGCACCAAGCTCCTGCCGGAGCCCCAGACGAAATCGAACATCCCGGAGATGCTGCGCACGATCGGTTTCGCCAGCGCCCCCGGATTACTGCGGTTTGTAGGCATCCTCCCCCTTATCGGCGTGGCTCCTGGTTTTCCTGATCACCGTCTGGTTGCTCGTGGCCAACATCATAGCCGTGCGGCAGGCGCTGGACTATCAGAGCACCCCCCGCGCTGCCGTCGTGTGCTTGATCGGCTGGGTGGCCTATGTCCTGATCTTCTGGATAGGAACCAGACCGATCATTTAACCGGTTAGTCGTTCACCGCGAAGACAAGAACAAAACCAACCTTACGGCTACGACGCAGGAGGCCCGGAAGGCGTAACCTAAAGTGCTCTTAGTGGTTCTTCGTGCCTTCGTGTCTTCGTGGTTGGTTTTGTTCCGCCGCACTAACCACGAAGACTCGAAGACACCAAGAAACGCGAAGCATCCTAACGGACGCCCCGGTGTGTTCTTGATCCAGGTTCTGACCGCTTCCAAAAGCTCAGACGGAACGGTCATGGAGCACTTTCCCCTCGCGCAAGGCCGGATGAATGATTGTGCCGACAAGATTGCGATCGCGCTCGACTTCTTCTGGAGTAACGACGATCACATCTTTCGGGAGACCCATTCCGGAAATTGCCGTTTGAATTTCGCCAGCGAGCTTCCTTCTCGACCCCGAAACCGGCATCACGACCAGAAGGTCCACATCGCTATCCGGTCCCGCAGTCCCGCGAGCGTACGAGCCGAAGAGGATGATCTTCTCCGGGTGGAAGCGCTCAACGATGCGGCGAACCATCTCGCCGATTATTTCCTGGGCTCTGTCGTTAATCGTGGAAGTCGTATCGTTCACTTGTAATCTTCTCGGTTACCCTATCATACATCAGTCTGTCGCGATCGAAGGCATCAGGCCGCGCTAGGGTCGCCTTTGTATTCCTTGGCGTCTTCGCGGCTTGGTGGTGGCCTATTATGCCTCGCCTGGAACGCTGATTCGTGGGATACTACTGACCGCTAACGGAAGTCGGCTGGTAACAAAAAAACATCGCCTCATGCGCAATCTTCGGTCCGCACTCGGATTCTTTGCTTCCGCACTGGCTTTAGCCACAGCCCTGCTTTTCCCTTACTCGCACGTGGAAGTCGCAGGAAATCCCCAGCAGGAGGAGTTCTTCGAGAAGAAAATCCGCCCCGTCCTGGTTGAGAAGTGCTATCTCTGCCACAGCGCATCATCGAAACCGCCGATGGGGGGCCTCCGGTTGGACGCTCGGGACAGTCTCCTGAAGGGAGGCGATCGAGGACCGGCGATCGTTCCCGGAGATCCGGAAAAAAGCCTTCTCATCCAGGCGATTTCCTACAGGCACCTCGATCTGAAGATGCCGCCCAACGGCAAGCTGCCCGACGAGCAGATCGCCGACTTGATCGACTGGATCAAGATGGGAGCTCCGGACCCGCGTACTGCCGCAGCTGTGCCGGCCACGGAAGCGGAGCGTAAGGGCATCGATCTGGAGGAGGGCCGGAAATTCTGGGCTTTCAAACCGATTCAGAATCCGCCTCTACCGACTGTCAAGCAGAGCGATTGGCCCAGTTCTCCCATCGATCGGTTCATTCTCGCAAAACTGGAGGAGAAAGGCCTGAAGCCTGCGCCGCCGGCCGACAAGCGTACCTGGATCCGTCGTGTCACTTTTGACTTGATCGGCTTGCCGCCGGCTCCCGAGGAGATCGACACCTTCTTGTCGGATGATTCCGCCGGCGCATACGAAAAGGTAGTGGATCGACTCCTTGCTTCCCCTCATTACGGCGAACGCTGGGGACGACACTGGCTCGACCTGATGCGCTTTGCCGAAACCAACGGCCACGAGTTTGACAATGACAAGCTCGATGCCTGGCGTTATCGGGACTACGTCATTCGGGCTTTCAACGATGATGTTCCCTACAATCAGTTCGTCAGGGAACACATCGCCGGAGACCTCATAGCCGAAAAGCGGATCAGTTCCGACGGATCTTATTGGGAATCCCCCCTCGGCACCAATTTCTACTGGTTTGGCGAGGTGCTCAACAGCGCGACCGATTCGGTGAAATCCCGCGCCGACCAGGTGGACAATCAGATCGATGTTCTGAGCAAGGCCTTTTTGGGCTTGACCGTGGCCTGCGCCCGCTGTCACGACCACAAATTCGATCCCATCCCCACCTCCGACTATTACGCCCTGGCCGGCATGATGCATAGCACCGACGTCACCGAGGCTGTCGTGGATGCGCCCGCGCGCTCTCGACAGATTGCCTCGCTGCGCCGGAAGATCTCAGATGCAAACGACCAGATCAGAGAGATGATTCAACCGGCCCAGGCCAGGCTGGCGGAGCGGATGAAGGATTACCTCGTGGCGGCAGCCGGGGTGCTCACTTCAGAAAAAGACGGACAGAAGTCGCGCGAGGAACAATTGGCCAAGGCCGGCGGCCTGAATGAGGCGTTGCTGCGAGCCTGGGTAAGTTCTCTTGAGCAGGCCCAAAAGGAAACCGATCACCTGTTTTATCCGTTCGCCGCGGCGGTGGAGCATATGGCAAGGGAGGGCGTTTCCTTCGCAGATGCACTGGGCGCTTATCCGCAAACGTCTCAGCGAGCGAGTCGGCGTGAGGCCGGCCGATGGCAAGGCCTCGGAGGAGATTCTCTACGAAGATTTCGAAGCCTCGGACTATCAGGCGTGGAGCGCCTCGGGTCAGGCTTTCGGCGAAGGGCCGACGCGCGAAGTCCCTCCCAATCAGGAGCTGCGCGGCTTTCGCGGCGAAAGTTCGGCAAGTTCGTTCGGCAGCGGCTCCGACAAACTCGTTGGCAGTCTGACTTCCGTGAAATTCAAGGTGCCGAAGCTTTATCTTCACGCGCGCATCGCGGGAAGCAAGGAACCACAGAGGGGAGACAAGGCCAGGCTGCGTCTTACGATCGTGGCCGATAGCCACAAGAGCCTGCACGTCGTGCCGGACGGGAATCCCGATTTTCAGTGGAAGACGATGCGGTTGACGAAAGAGATCGGGCGGATCTGCTATTTTGAGATCGTCGATCGCAGCCGTGAGGGTCATATCGCTGTCGACAAGATCGTCCTCTCCGATTCGAAGCAACCTCCGTCCGAAACTTCGCCCCCGAATGCGCTTGTGGAGTCGCTGCTCCGGACGCCCGATGTGACGACTCTGGAGGCGCTGGCGGAGGCCTACCAGAAGCTATTCAGCAGCGCATGGGCGCGAACCGGAACGTTGGATAACGACGCGCGCCGGACGGTCTCAGCGTTCAGTCCGACGAGGAAACTGGAAGACCTTGCCTGCCTGCTTTCCGGTCAGGAGCTGGCGAAGCTGGCCGAACTTCAGAATCGCCGGTCAGAGCTGGAGAGGGAGGTGCCGGAATCTGCATTTGCCATGGTCGCGCGCGATGAGAATCCCCGCAACATTCGGATTCACCTTCGAGGAAACCACAAGACCCTGGGAGAGGAAGTCCCCCGGCGTTTCCTGCAAGTAATTGCGGGCCGCGATCAGCCCGCCGTCGCTCAGCAGAGCGGACGATTGCAGCTGGCCGAATGGGTTTCAAACCCGGCGAATTCACTGTCAGCGCGGGTCATGGTCAATCGGGTCTGGAAGCATCACTTCGGCTCTGGAATTGTTCGCTCGACCGATAATTTCGGAAAAACCGGAGATCGTCCTACCCACCCGGAGTTGCTGGACTACCTTGCTCATCAATTCCGGGAAGGCGGATGGTCGGTGAAGTCCATCCAGCGCAGGATCCTGCTGAGCAGCACGTATCGCATGTCGAGCCAGGCCGACACAGCCGCTGCCGGGATCGACCCCGAAAACAAGCTCCTTCATCACATGCCGGTGCGGCGGCTGGAGGCCGAGGTCATCCGCGATTCCATTCTCGCTGTTGCGGGAACGCTTGATGGGAAACTGTTCGGGCCGGGCGTGCCGCCCCATATCAGCAAGTATCAGGATGGTCGAGGGAAGCCTGAATCGGGACCGCTGGACGGGGCCGGGAGACGCAGTGTCTACATTCAAGTGCGTCGAAACTTCATTACACCCATGTTCCTGGCTTTTGATTACCCGCTTCCCATCTCGACCATCGGGAACCGCAGTGTTTCAACCGTGCCGACGCAGGCTCTCTTGATGATGAACAACGAATTGGTTGCGCTTGAAGCGCGGGAATGGGCGCGCCGGATCATGGGCGCCGAAGACGACAACCGGAAGCGTGTGGAACGACTTTACCTGACGGGTTTTGGCCGGCCTCCGGAGAACGTGGAAATAGCGCAAGCCCTGCAGTTCGTCGAATCGCAAGCCGCGAGGTATCGGGATCTCTCCGGTTCGGGCGGCACCGGGGATGAGTCCCGTGAAGCGTGGGCGGATCTGTGCCATGTTTTGCTCAACTCGGCGGAGTTCATCTATGTCCGGTAATCCGAAGGGATTTACGATTGACGATTTACGATTGACGATTGAGGAAAGTAGGATTCAATCGTCAATCGTCAATCGTAAATCGTCAATCCATAGAGTCGATCTTTCCAGGCCTGGAGTGAGCCGCAGAGAAATGCTGTGCCGGTGTGCCAACGGTTTTGGCGGGCTGGCGCTGGCTTATCTGCTGGCGGACAAGTTCGCCGCTGCAGCATCCGCTCGCGCCGGAAATCCTCTGGCTCCGCGACCGCCTCATTACGCGCCGAAAGCAAAATCGGTCATCTTCCTGTTCATGGACGGCGGACCCTCTCAGATCGACACGTTTGATCCAAAGCCGCGGCTCGAAAAGGAGAGCGGGCGGGCCATACCTTTTGAGACGCCAACGACGGTTTTCAATATCAGCAACAAGATTCTCCCCTCGCCGTACAAGTTCAAGAAATATGGCCAGTGCGGAGCGGAGGTCAGCGAGCTTTTTCCCAACCTCGCCACGTGCGTCGATGACATGGTCATAATCCGCTCCATGGTAGCGGATCATTCAGAGCACACGGCAGGGAACTACTTCATGCATTCCGGTTCGGGCTTTCAGGGGCGGCCCAGTATGGGCGCCTGGGTTAACTATGGCCTGGGGAGTGAGTGTGACAACCTCCCCGGGTTCGCCGTGCTCGAGAGCGGCTTGATTCCGCCGGGCGGTCTCGACCTGTTCGGCAGCGGATTCCTCCCCGCATCATACCAGGGAACCTTGTTCAGGCGCGGCGAGCATCCCATCGCGGATATCCAGGCGCGAGAGAAAGCCCCCGAGCTGCAGACGAACAAACTCGGCCTCCTCGGCAAACTCAACCAGGGTGTGCTCGATCGTCTGGGCGCGGTAAGCGAGCTCGAAGCCACGATTTCCAACTACGAGCTTGCGTTCCGCATGCAGGCCGGAGTCCCCGAATTGTTGGACCTGAAGAGTGAATCGGAAGCCACGCGGAAACTCTACGGGCTGGACGAGCCGGATACGGAAGAATTCGGCCGGCAGTGCCTGCTGGCGCGCCGCATGGTTGAGCGAGGGGTGCGATTTGTCGAACTGCTTCCCCCCTCGAGGAAGGGCATCGACCGGTGGGATCAACACGGCAGCCTGGAGACAGGTCATCGAGTCAACGCGCAGGCGGTCGACAAGCCGATTGCCGCGCTCCTGAAGGACCTGAAGACTCGCGGTCTGCTGGGTGAGACACTGGTGCTTTGGGGAGGGGAGTTCGGGAGGACGCCGACCGCGCAGCTGCCGGACGAGGGCTACGTAAAGGAGGTTGGCCGGGATCATAACCCCTTCGGTTTTACCATGTGGCTGGCCGGCGGAGGCGTCAAGGGAGGAACGATCTATGGCGCAACCGACGAATACGGCTATTTTGCCATCGAGAATAAGGTGCACGTCCACGACCTGCACGCCACGATTCTTCACTTGTTAGGCCTGGACCACACCAGGCTGACCTATCACTTCAGCGGCCGCGAAATGCGCTTGACCGATGTTGCGGGCCGAGTGATTCACGACATTCTCTGACGATGGTGCGGATTGCAGATTTCGGATTTCGATGTTGAAACTCCTGGCCAGCCATAAGCACCGTTCCGACAATCCGAAATCCCCGATCCGCAATCTGCAATCCGCCATCGTCACGCGGCTTTCGCGACGCGACTGGATCCGGCGTTCCTCGCTGGCCGTCGCGGCCGCCGCATTGAACCCGGCGCTGCAAAACCGGGCGCAGCCTCGGGCCGGCGACTACAAGACCTATTTCGGCGACCTGCACAACCACAATGCGGTCGGTTATGCACAAGGATCGCTCGAGCGTACCTTCGAGATCGCGCGTAACCATCTGGACTTTTTCGCCTTTACTCCGCACGGCCACTGGCACGACATCGGGCACTACGAGAACAAGATCGAAGAAAGGTGGATCAAAGGTTTCGCCGTTACGCGCGCGCGCTGGCGTGAAGTGATCGAGATGGCGCGGAAGTTCGACGCCCCCGGGAAGTTCGTCCCGCTGGTCGGGTACGAGTGGCATTCCACATCGTTGGGCGACTACCACATTATTTTCCCTGATCTCGATGCCGAGTACGCTCCCATGGACGATCTCCGGGAGTTTCAGAAATTCGCCAAGACGCGCGGCTGCCTGCTGATTCCACACCACCCGGCCAACCGTCGAGGACATCGGGGAGCCAACTTTGCGATGCGCGACCCTGCGGTGTCGCCGCTGCTCGAGATATTCTCCGAATGGGGCAACGCCGAACACGACCGTGGGCCCTATCCCTACATCCGCCATAGCCATGGAGGACGCTGGACCCGTAATACTCTGCAGTACCTGCTGGCCGAGGGACACCGCGTGGGCGTGATCGCCAGCAGCGACGATCATCTGGGTTACCCGGGCGCCTATCGCGAGGGACTGGCCGCCGTCAAGGCCACCGAACTCACGCGCCCGGCGTTATTCGAAGCGCTGCGGAACCGCCGTACCTATGCCGTGACCGGGGACCGCATCGAGCTGGATTTTTCGCTGGCAGGCCAGGTCATGGGGCGAGAGATCCCGTATGTCCCCGAGCGCCAGTTGAAAATCTCCGTATCCGGATGGGACCAGATCGACCGTGTCGAGCTGCTCAAGAACAACCGGGTCATTCACCGCGATTTTCCGTCAGACCGGCTACCCGGTTCGGAGAGCTGGCGCCGGCCGGTCTTGATCCGGGTCGAGTATGGCTGGGGTCCGTGGGCCGCCCTGGGAATGGTTCAGGTCGCGGACTGGGATATTCGAATCCGTCTCGAGGGCGGCGTCCTGGAGGCTGTCCATCCCTGTTTCCAGTCCGGCCCGCTCGAAGAAGGGCGCCGGGACCGGATCCTGGACCGAAGCGAACAGGGTGTCAGGGTGGAATCGTTCACCGCACGCCGTCAGCAGCTCGAGGACGTGCCCACGAAGGCGGTCGTTCTCAAGGCTCGCGGCGGCCCGGACACGAAACTGATAGTTACGCTTGCATCTCCGTCCAAGGTCTCGCTCACCCAGAGCTTCAAAGAACTCGCCGAATCGGGAGAGACGATTTTCACTGGAGATTTTCCCAGAGAGTCCGCCCTGGTCCATCGCCTGGTTTTCGCCGAAAACTACCAGACCAGCTACAGCGTGGCGGATCAGGATCGCGGGGAACAGGTGGCCTGGTACTACCTTCGCGTGGTCGAGGCGAACGGCCAGATCGCCTGGTCGAGCCCGATTTGGGTCGAGGCTCGCCGGCGACCCTAGCGATTTTAACCACAAAGACGCAAAGACGCGAAGGAACGCCAAGAAACATTGCCTTCGTGGTTTCTTGCGTGTCTTTGAGCCTTGGTGGTATTTGTTAACGCGCTTCGCGGGCCTTGCGAAACCGCTCAGTGCGCGGGTTGGCGGCATTCCACTGCGGCGGGGCTTCACGCTGGGCGAGCAGGAGCGCCGCGGTCGCGATCATCTCGACCGTCTTCTCCAGGTTCGGGTAGTCAATCTTTTCCCAGTGGTCGCCCGGACCATGATAGTCGGAAAAGTCATCGAAGATGACGCAGATCGTGTGGGCGACCACACCAGCTTCAGCCAGGGACAGGTTGTCGCTGCCGTTGAAGAAAGGATCGGATTTCGTTTCGTGCTTGTAGACCTTGATGCCCGAAAGCCTCCCCGCTTCGGCAAACAACTCGCCCAGATCGGAGTAGTCGAAGCCGGTGAGGCTCGCGGTCCCGCGCCGGTCACCGGCTTGGGTGCTGTCGGTCCGGCCGACATGTTCGATGTTGATGTTGGCGATGGTCTTGTCGAGCGGGAAAAGGGGATAACGAGCGTAGTACGCCGATCCGCGCAGACCTTTTTCCTCGCCAAAATAAGTCATGAAAACGATGGATCGCCGCGGCCGGTCCTTTAGCGCCGCCAGGGCCGATGCGAGCTCGACCACAGCCACCGTGCCGCTCCCGTCATCGTTGGCGGCATTCCAGATCGTGTCCCCTGTAGCGCCGGGACGTGGACCGGTGCCGTCGTAGTGCGCAGTAACCAGGATGTAGCTCTGGTTCAAAGTCGGATCCGAACCGCGCAGCAGCCCGGCCACATTTCGAAGAACAACCCTGGTATCGAGCGGCGGCGCCAGTTCGAGTGAGACGCGAGTATCGCTCGGGCCCATTCCCTCGAGGACCCCAGCCGGAAGCGCTCCGTAGATCGTGATCAAAGGGACGCCTGGCGCCCGATTCAATGAGCCGACTGCGTCCCAGGTTGTTCCTAGCGGCGGCGGTTCCCTCAGAACCCGGCGCGTGAAGTAGGAGCTCTCTCGTTCGCGTCGATCGACCGTGATAACGGCAGTGGGCTTGAGCGGGGCCAGTCGAGTGAAGATATGGTCCGATGCGGTCCGTGAATCCCGATCACTCGGTAGCTCGGCAATTGCTACTCTCCCCTCCAGGGTAGACGGAAGCTGCCCGTCGAACGGGATTTTCACGACCGGTACGTCAGCCAGTTTCAACGGCGCAATGGTCGACATGCTGAAGCGTGCCGCCGGAATATCGAGGCTCTTTCCCGCCACGTTCAGTGTGAACCGGAAGTTTTCCTGGTTGGCAACGGTGACGACACCGGGAGCCGTCTGAAAATAGTCGTTTCCGGCTGCAGGTTCGAGGGCCGCTCGACGGAACTGCGCGGCTATGTACTCGGCGGCCACGTCCAGACCCGGCGAGGGAGTGTCGCGTCCACCCAGCGCGTCGGAAGCCAGAAAAGAAAGGTGGCCGCGCAGCGAGTCGGCCGAGATGCGCTGGGCCGCGTCCTCCTGCATTCCTGTGATAGCGGACGAGGCTGGTTGCCGGCGACCGTCCTGGGGCAATCTCTCCAGGCCGATCACGAAGAGAGCGGAGAGACAAACCGGAAACGCAAGGCGATTTATCAATTCAGTTTCCCATGACCACGCGTCTTTGAGTCGTTGCGGTAAACGAGCGGCGAATGAAGCGAGAGGATTGCTTCGCTAATATATGTTTTCCTTGCCGTCTCGTTGAATGTGCCGCGCCCGGGCGGCATTGGTTATGGAGTATTCCAGGAGCCACAGATCGCCGTTGGGCACGGCCAGTCCTCCGGTAGGCGACCAGGGAGCCTGGGAGCGGGCCGCAATGGTAACCTTTCCGTCGCGGTCGATCTTCTTGACCAGGCGCGCCCCGTAAACGGCCACGAAGACATTCCGCCGACCGTGTCGGTCCATAGTCCCATCAGAATATGACGGTCGCCGACCAGGAATTGTAAGAGCTTTCGCTCCCCGAGGTCGCGCGCGACGGTGTGGACCGTCCCGTCTGAGCCGACGCGGCGCAGGTCTTGACCGTCGATCAGGTATATCGTGCCCTCGGTCGTACAGGTCATCCAGCGGATGTCTCGAAAAATGTCGACTGGTCCCACGGTTTCGATTTGTCCTGATGGCGTGCGTTTTCGAAGCATCGTCTGCGCGCCTCGTTCCGCCCAGTACATGTTCCCGCGGCCGTCGCGCACGAAGCTGTAGTTCTTGCAAAAATCCTTCTCGGGCGGGAATGACGTCGCTCAGCTTGCCATCTGCGGCTAATTTCCATACCCGATGGCCCCATTTTTTGGTACGGTCGCCTTCGTACCATAGATGTTCGCCGTAGAGGTTGTCTTCACGGTCGATGTACAGTTCATGAGTGTGGACGCCCCGCACGGCAATGGATTTCGCGCCGCCCGGCGCGATTTTCCATACATGAGACAGGTCAGTGTAAAAAACATTGCCGCGACTATCCATGACGATTCCGACGCCGGGATGCGCCGCCGCCGTCGCACACAGAGAGTCCAAATGCTGTCAGGCCGAGTATCAGTCGCTGGTTAGAGAGTATGGTTAAGAGTAGAAAGTGCTGAGTACTTTCCACTTTTTACTCAGCACTTTCCACTTTTTACCGGGCTTTCAGCAGAGGACGGATGAACTCGTAGGTCTCGCGCAGCGAGCGGCGTGCCTGGTCGTCGAATACAACCTTGGCTCCCTCCGAGCGGCAACGATGATTCTTGAAGACCCCACGTAACTCGAGCAGGTATTTAAGCGAGGGCATCCCGTAAGCCTGTACCTGCGATACCATGAGCATGACCTTCGAGAATCGGTCGATAGCGTCGCTGCGCTTTCCGGCGTGCCACAGATCCCAGGTCTGGACGTAAAGGTCGGCGAATGGGGAGGCCGGCATCGTACCCGACGAACCCCGCGCGAGCTCGTCGAGCAGCGTCCGCCCATGCGCCCCGGTGAAGACGCCGTGGATGAGATCGGCGCCCTTCGCACGGTATTCAGTAATTCTTGGCAGCGTCTGACCTGCCTCATCCTTCACGAAGCGCAGTGTGGGAATCTCCCTGGCCATACGCAGGACGAAATCGACGCTCATGTCACCGATGCTCTGGACGAAAAGAGGCCGGCTGCACGCGCCGCCCACGGCGCGATAGTACGCGAGAACGCGCTCGAGTTCGGTGACTCCGCGCGGTGGCAGAGCAATGACCGCGTCTGGACCGAGCTTATCCGCGTGGCGCGCGTAACGCACGGCTGCTTCGGTGTCCGGACCCTGCACGCCGATAACGATGGCCGGTCGTGTTCCCTTTGCGGCTTCCATCACGGCTTCCGCGCCTTTAAAGCGCTCCTCGACGGTCAGGTCGAAATACTCGCTCGCCAGTTGGGGCCAGACCATGCCGTGCACGCCCACGCGGTCGAGAAACTTCACCTGGCGGGCTAGAGCCTCCAGGTCGAGACCATCGGAATCGGTGAAAGGGGTCTGCATTATCGGGAAGATGCCCGCGAGTTTTTTCTTCCCATCCGCTCCGAAGGTATTCAAGCCGGAGAACGCAAGCCCGAACGAGCTTGCGGCCGCAGCTTTCAGAAACCCGCGCCTGGTCACGGCAGTTGGAACCATCATCGTCGGTTTCCCTCCCGGGCTCATTCCCTCAAGTGTTTGCGGATCAGGGCTTCGTTCAGGTCGACTCCGAAGCCGGGCTTTTGCGAAGGATAGTAGTACCCGTTTTCGAATCTCGGCATCATGGCCGTCATGATTTCGTTGGTGTTTTCGAGAATCCCGAAGCTTTCGGCGACGCGACAGTTTGGAGTCGCCAGAATCAGGTTCAAGCCATAGGAGCTTCCGCCCCGATGCAGGAGGACAGGCAGTGAATGCGCCGCGGCCAGGGCCGCGATTCGGCGCAGCTCGGTCAGCCCTCCAGACCAGGTGATATCCGGCTGAAGCACGTGCACGGCTTTGTGACGGATCAACTCGTGAAACCCGAAGCGGGTATATTCGTGCTCGCCGCTTGCGATTCTGGTATTACGGACTTCGCGGCAGAGTGTTTCGTACCCTTCGATATCGTCGGGCAGCAGCGGCTCTTCGAAAAACTCGGGACGCAGCTCGGCGAGGCGCTTGTCCATCTCCAGGGTGTACGGGACGTCCCAGAGCGAGCCGCACTCGATCAGAAGCTGCGCCTCGGGCCCAATCGCCTTGCGCACCTCCGCCAGTTGCGCCTCGATTCGCTTCATCCCATCTCGTCCTTCCACGACGCCTTCGCGCAAGGGAATCTTGAAAGCGTTGAAGCCCATCGCCTTCGCCTTTTCCACCTCGAAGCCGGTGTAGTAGGCTGGAACCTTGTCCTTGGTGGTTCCGCCGATCAGCTGGTAAACCGGGCGCCCGGCGTGTTTGCCCGCGATGTCCCATAGCGCCAGATCGACGCCGCTGAGCGCCATCACGACAATGCCGCGTCGGCCGCAATAAGAACTTGAGCTGTACATCTGATCCCAGAGGAGTTCCACGTTCAGCGGGTTGGCTCCGACCAGGAGGTGGCTCAGGTATCGTTCAACAACTGCGACAGCGGCCGCGCCGCCCCCTCCCATTCCATAGCCGATAATGCCCTGATCCGTTCCTATTTCCACGATGATGGCGCCGACCAGCTGGGCGAACGGTCCGCGGTAGCGCCAGCGCGCCGGATCAAAATCGGACGAAAACTTCGCCGTCGCACCTCGGAAAGAGCCGCCGATCGCAACCGGATAGGCCTTTACGGAAGTGATCTTCAGCTTACGGTCATCTGAAGGGAGCGGTTCGGGTGAGCGGCTTTGGGCGGCCGAACCGGCCGGCAAGCCGGACCAAGCTGCCGACGCGCCTAAAGCGCCGAGGAAACGTCGCCGGCTTTTCTCGCGGTTTGAATTGAGCATGATTCGAGAATATAACTCTGGAATTGGGGCTACTGAAACAAAAACGATTTTGCAGCCGGCGATTTGAGATCTCGCCCCTCGCTCGACGGCCCGGTCTTGAAGAGGACTTCGATTGGGCGAAACTGGCCGATCGGCGCTTCGCGCAACTCGCCGGCTGCGGTCACTGGTCAGCCAGCCTTGGGCGTCATTCTTTGTCCTTCTCGCAAAAGAACCAGCGATGGCCCTCGAAATCTTCCGCCCGATATCGTCGCCCGGGAGGGCCCTCTTCGATCTCAGAGAGGATTGTTGCACCTGCTGCTTTTGCTCGTGTGAAGTGTCGATCGAGATCGTCCACGTAGACAAGCACGCCGTCGATAATCCAGGGCACCCTGGACCACTTGCGTGCCTGTTCACAGACCTCACGATGATGTTTCGGACTGCGGTAATCGGGTGTCGGAGACGCAAGCATGATCAATCCGTCACCGGCCTCCATCTCGCCGTGTGAGAGCCTCCCGTCCGGCGTTGTGAGACGCGCCGTCTCGCGAAACCCAAACGCGCTGCGAAGCCATTTCAATGCCGCGATCCCATCCTCATAGGAGATCATCGGGACGACGGATGGTGTGCCGCTCGCCGGAGCCGGCTTCCTGCGGGAAGGTCGGCTTTTGCGCGTGGTCGCTGCCTTTCTGCCCGCCGCTCGACGCTTCCGAGTGGCCGCGGCTTTCCGAACTGCTGACGTTCCCATCGGTCAACTCCTTCGTCGCATGACTCGTCCGGTCTGCTGACGATCAGGCATCAGGCGCTGGGCCGAAGCGCAGGTCTAGCGCGGTAGCGGTTCGGCTCTCCAGTCTCCACGAACAATGGCTTCGCGGACTTGCGTCGGATTGGCTCCCTCTTTCGTCATGCGATCGGCAAGGAGGACCTCCTTGATGCAGATATCTCAGCCGGCGCCATGATCCGTTGCGAAGCAGTCGAGCAGGCTGCCGTGACCCATACGGTCGCAATGGCAGTAACAAGGCTGCTGAGCCAGCACCACCGGTATACGCCGCGCCGCGCGATACACCTCGGCTATGGCCGGCGTATCACGGAAAACATCGGCCGAAAGCACTTGAGGCAGGGGCTGTCCGGGGTTGATATTTCGATGAAAAGGAGGAACAGGCGCCGATTCCGCTTTGGGAGACGGGGCGGACGGGGGTTCAGCGGCGGTCGGACCCGCGGGCTGAGGGCGGGAGCAAGCGGCCCAAATGAAAGACGCCACCAATGCGGGTGCCAAAGCCTGAAAAACGCTGCGCATGTTCTACGACTCCGGAATTTGCAGCGGCGGACGATGGTACTTTGCTCGAATCCAGTCAATCGCGTTTCTCACCGGCGCGGCTCTTGCAATACGCAGTTCCAGGTTCTTTTTTCCTGGAAAATTCAGGAGCGATAAACCAATCAAGATAGTCAGAACACCCTGCCCGGGGATCGGTGGAATCGACATGATCAAGCCGGCCAGCACCAGCACGAAACCCAGAAGGTTTTTGAGAACCAGAATGGCGCCACGGATCAAGGGGTGGCGGCTTCGCCAGCTATCGGCGGGTTCTTTCATGTGAGTGAAGTAGTCGGCAGGCATGCGCACGATCAGCACGGTAACGGCAATCAAGCTGCCCACGAAGGTCGTGATAGACAGACCAATCAACCACCATGCGAGCGGTTCCTTAGCGCGCAGCCAGTCGAGCATAGCCAGGGATACTCACCACCCAGGACGCGAAGACACAAAGAAACACTTTTCTACCGGCTATTTGGGCTGGCCCGGAAAAAAGGGAATCAGCGATCGGACATCTGCTTCCGAGGGCCGGCGGCCATACTCGCAGATTTCGAAAGCTTCCGCAAACCGGATGCCTTTGGACGTTTCGGGACCATACCATTTAGCTAGCGCGGTCCGTATCGCGGGTCCGGGCTCGTAATTGCGCGCTTTGCGAAGCCAGTCCAGGCGCGCCTTGGGATCTTTGGGAACCTGGTCGAGTTTGCCGTCGTGCCAGGCCAGCCATTCGTAAAACTGAGATACATGCGCGTCCAGCATGGACCATTTTTTG
Organism: uncultured Acidobacteriota bacterium; assembly: GCA_963827655.1. Lineage (GTDB taxonomy): Bacteria > Acidobacteriota > UBA6911 > UBA6911 > UBA6911 > CAWHCF01. The sequence goes on along the minus strand of CAWHCF010000023.1, from coordinate 256,467 downwards.
TCAATCACATCATCGATGGCGACGGCAATGTCGGGGGAGAAGGGATTCGGTTTTTGGAAGCCATCCTGAAAATACAGGAACACCGGGTTCTTCCGCAGGGAAGGTGTGTCGGGGCAGATATTAGGCACGGTGACCATGTAGGCCGCGTCCTGCACCAGGATTCCGGTATAGCGATGATCGGGATGGTAGTCGTTAGGTCGAGGAGCAAGAACGAGGTCGGCATTCACCTGGCGCATCTGCCGGATGATCTGTTCCCTGACTTGCAGGGTAGGCAGGAGTTCGCCGTCATGATTGTCCAGGACGATGTACTCAATCCCGATGCGTTTTCCGGCTTCCTGCGCCTCGGCTCGCCGGCGATTCGCTAGCGCTCCGCCTCCTTCGGTCTGATGCCCCGCGTCACCGTTGGTGACCGACACGAAACGCACTCGATGGCCCCGGGCGGCGTATTTGGCAGCCAGGCCCCCTGCTCTTTGATCGCAATCATCCGGATGAGCGCCGAAGGCAATGACATTTATCTTCTGCTCCTGGCCCGAAACGAATGCATTCGACAGCCCAACACAGACGAGCGCGACGCCGCACAGGAGCGAACAGCAATGTGTGAGACAAGCGATGGAAATTTGCATGGTGGGCCCTCCGGGCTAATGTACGTCCAGACCTAAGGACGACTTTATGTTGGCTTTTGATGGGGCATGAGGGACAAGGCCTTCGCGTCTTAGCGGTGGGTAGTTATGAACAAGCCACCGCCAGGACGCGAAGAGGCAAACATGATCGATCTACCGGTTGCTTGCGGAAGTAGCGGGTTTGACCTGTCCCGGACTATCCGATATGTAGTCCATCCAGCCTATCATCATCTCGTCGTACGTCGGATCTCCCCAGCGCACCACTTTGGTCGGGTCTGGGTTGTACTTATTCTTCGTCGAATTGTCGAAATGGGCGGTGACTTCGATGCGGGTTCCTTTGGGCACCGCGAGAGGCTTCTTGAGATAATAGGTCGCCTGCCAGTTGAAACTGTAGTTCGGCACCGAGAGCAGAATTTCTGATTTGCCGTCCGGATAGGCAGCCTTGATTTGCATGTCCTTCCCTCGGAGATGCATGTGAGGCATCAAGGATACGATCCGTATACCTTCGCCGAAGGTGAAGCAGGACGTGACCTCGTGGTTCTCGGCTCCCGGCGGCACCGAAAAGAAGTGGTTTTGAATGGGAATAGTCACCAGTTCGCGCTCCGGGGCCTCTTTGGCGAAGATCAATCCTACGGTGGAGCGGTCCTTTTCCACGCTGCCGTTCTTGGCGTAGTGCATCTGGATCAAGAGATTCGCCCCGGCAGGAATCTTCTTTGCCGTTCCCGCAGGCCAGATGTCAGCATCTCGCCCTGGCGCCTGGCCACAGAGGAGTGACAGCATCGTGTCTCGACCGGTGCCATCGGTGAAGACTCCCTGTCCCCCTTCCGGCGTGGCGCAACCATTGTCGAACACAGGCGCGGATGGCTTCACCCGAATCAGCGTTCCGTCCTTGTAGAAGATACTCTCTTTCATGCGCGCGGAATCCCGCCGAATCGAGCCGGCATTACCTTCCTGAGTCTTAGGGCGCGCGGGCTGGATGAATGCGATCATGTGGTGCACGATCTTGTTATTGCCGGGGCGCGCTTCGGCAGCCCGCACCCATCGGTCTTCTGTGAAATTGGTTGGAACAACGAAATACTGATATTCATCCGGCCCGTCTGCCGCCAGGGTGAATTCCTCGGTCATGCTCAGGACCAGGTCCGGGCTGCCGATTCTCCAGTTTTCGTTGAATGTGAGCGGCGGCGGGAGGTCCTTGTCATCTCCCTTCAAAGCGCCGCCATCCACCCAGGCTGCAATCGTATCGACTTCACCCTGAGACAGCCGGCGGTCGTTGGCAAACTCGCCATAGCGTGGATCGGCGTGCCACGGGGGCATCTCTCGTTTTACCACATTCTCGCGGATTGACTTGGCCCACGGCCGAGTATCCTTGTAAGACAGAAGGGACATCGGGGCCATGCCGCCAGGACGGTGACACGAGGCGCATTGCTTCTGCAAGATCGGAGCGATGTCTTTGCTGAAGGTGACCGGGGCCGTCCTTTTGGTTGTCTGTGCGGAACCGTTAATTGTAACGATCTGGAAGCTCAAGACAGCGACCAATGCGAGAGTGGTCAGCAGTGCTCTGTTATAGGTCATCTATACCTCTCCTGGAAGATTCCGGATCGACGGCATCTATTCATGATGGCGCAGAGATTGCGCCGATTGGATCGGCCCGCTGCATACAACCCGTTCGGCAAGAAAACATGGCGAATTTTATACCAAGCCCCTGACACGGGCAAGGTTAACAGAATCAACCGCGAAGACACTAACCGGGGAAGGGCTGCGCCCTTGATATCCCGGCAAAAGCAGCGGGATTGGAAGTCAGATAGTCAGAAGCAGGAGTCAGAAGTCAGGAGCCGGAAGTCAGAATTGCATTTGCATTCAGCAGGCGGCCCACTTTCCAGTCTGCCGTAACCCAAGCCGTGTGCCAGAAAAATCCTAGGTCAGCGAGCCGGAGGCAACTCGCGGAGGCCACAGAATCAATCTGTCTCACTGGTATTCTTGCTCCTGACTCCTGACTTCTGGCTTCTAACGTGAACAAAATTCTCGTAAGCACGAACATAAGCGCCGAATCTTCACTAAAGACAAGTCGTCAGTCGGGCAGGATGCCTCTCTCGACGACTCCTGACCGGAAGCTCTCCAGAGTATAGCGCTCACCATCGGTGACGATGGTGATAGCCCCGTGATCCAACGTAAGAAACGGTCGCGCTCCGTGATGGACCAGTCGAAGCAAGACTTCTCGAGAGGGGTGGCCGAACGGGTTGTTCCTGCCTGCGGAAAGCACGGCCCAGCGGGGGCGCACTCGTTCAAGAAATGAATCCAGGGTGGCAGATCGACTCCCATGGTGCGCGACTTTCAGGAGGAGGGCGCGTAACGATGAAGAGCGGGCTAAGAGCGCCAGTTCGCCTTCTCGCTCGAGGTCACCTGCCAGCAATGCTGAAAAACGTCCGAAATGAAGATGAAGGACCAGGGAATTGTCATTCGTGGATCGAGCTTCGCCGTCTGCCGGTGGATTGATGAAGTCCACCCGCACATCACCGACGAGCGCCATCTCTCCCGCCGAGGCGCGGCGGGATTCGACCTGCCGCTCGAGGGCGATTGCCCTGAGCCGATCAAGAGTCGGATCGTTTCGCGGTTCCCCATAATTGAGCCGCTCAACCTTGAAATTCTTCAGCAGGGCCGGAATGCCGCCCGCGTGGTCCTGGTGCGGATGCGACAGGACAATTCGATCCAGCCCTCGGACCCACAACCACCAGAGGTACCGGCTGACTACGGCCTCTCCGACATCAAACGCATGGCGCCCGCCTTCCGGAGCCGGGTCGCGAATTCCGCCGGCGTCGAGCACCCAGACTGAAGTGTCCGGATACTGGACGACGATTGAATCTCCCTGACCTACGTCCAGAAAGGTCAATCGCAATTCTGCCGGGCGTGTTGCCCACGAGCGGCCTGCCAGGCTTGATTCGGGATGGGTCGGCACATACATTGCCGCGCTGGGATCAGGTCCACGGCCGAACCAGACCAGACTGAGCACAATGGCGCAGCAGGGAATCCAGATCCTGGTCAACCGCAATGTGCACCAACAAAAGATAATCAAGAGGAGACTCCAGACCCAAATGGGGGAGGGGGTGGGGCAGCGTTGCCAGGTATGCGGCACGAGGGCGATCCAGTCATTGGTCTTCAGGAGAAGCGAACAAATCCAGCCTGCGGCCTGATACACCCAGTAGCCCGGAAAAGTCGTATGGACGGTCAGGGCTGCCAGGGCGCCCGCCGCCAGGACGAGGGATGAGAGTGGGACTATCGCCAGGTTCGCGAGGGGGGAGATCCAGCTCAGCCGGTTGAAGTAGAGAGCCAGGACCGGACCAAGCCAGATCTGCACCGAAAGAGACGCAAGAAACATCCCGGCCAGAAGCAGTCCGGCGCTTGCACCGATTCTTGAGAGCATGAGAAGACCAGTCTCGAAAGCACGGCAACATCGGTCGCCCCACTCCTCGGCGATCATTTCAACCTGGGCGCGCCAGCGCCGCCCGATTCGGGCGGGCCGGGCATGGCCCTCGAGGTGAAGCCGGGCCAGGTCACCCGCGTGGCACACCGGTGCCAACAGCGGGCGGAGATAGCGATCAAAGCCGGGTTGCGCAAGTTGAAAGATAGCCATCACCGACAGAAAAGAGAGCTGGAACCCGATGTCGAACAACCAGTGTGGACTTGCCACGAGCAGAAGAAAGGCCGAGACTAGAATGAGGTTGACGGGGGAGGCGGCTCGGAAGAGCGCCTGCCCGCCCAGGTATAGAAAAAACATCCAAAGGCAACGCGAAATGCTCGCCTGAAAGCCGATCAGACTGGCGTATAGCAGGATTCCGATTGCGGCGGCGGCGCGAGTAGTTCCGGGCGGCAATCGAAGAAGCCGGCATAGATTCATCAGGACCCAGGCGATCCAGCCCACATGGAGGCCGGAGACTACGAGCACGTGATAAGTGCCTGCATTCTGAAATGATTCTCGCGTGGCTGTGCTGAGTTCGGAATAGTCTCCAATCAGAACACTGGCAAGAACCGCCGCCTCTTGTCCCTGGTTGCGTGAGGCAAAATATTGCAGCCTCGTCCTCACCTTCTCGCGCGCCCTCAGCAAGAAGGCTTTCCCTAAACTTCGGCAATCCCGGGGAAGAACCTCGACCACCCTCGGAGACTTGATTCTCCCCAGAAGAAAGATGTCTCGACCGACAAGAGATTCGACCCAGTCATTTCCCCCGGGGTTCTGAAAGTTGCGCGGTATGGTCCACTCTGCCCAGCCGCGCATCCTATCGCCGTAATGAAGATTTTCGGCAGGAAGCGAGTCATCTTCGACCTGTAGAATGGGCATACGGAGCAGGGCCTTCCCCCTGGCCGGGATCCATTGATCCTTGATCCGGATACCGTGAAGTTCCACGGTAAGCAGGTTGTACCGTGGGCGGCGCTCTATCTCCTCCGAGATGCACGCGTCAAAAGCGACCAGCTCGCCGAGAGGAAACCTGTTTCCGGCCAGAAGGGAACGGAGGTGATCTTTGGGAAAAACATCTCTCTCGGTAACCCCGAGGGCCACTCCAGCCAGCCAGATTGACGTCAGGCCGGCAGCTACGGCTGTTTTCAGGCGATTGCGCTTGAGCGCGATCAATGAGGCGGCGATCAGAAGCAGGGCCGCCAGCAGAATACCCGCGAAGCAGTAGTGGAGCAGCGCGCGTGAAGCTAAAATACCGAGGCCCAGCGACGAAGCCACGCCGACGAAAGGAACCGTATCGATTGCGGATTTCGGATTGCAGATTGCAGATTGACAAGCAGTCGGGAGGCCGTGCTCCTTGTTCAATCCGCAATCTGCAATCCGCAATCCGCAAGAATCTGCAATCGTTAGCGGCGTCTCAGGCGGACCAGGCTTTCAAAGTGATAGGTTTGAGGGAAAAGGTCGAGTCCTTCGATCGAGTCGATCTCGTAGTCTCCTGGATTGAGACAGGCAAGATCCCGGACCATCGTGTGGGGATCGCACGAGACGTAAATGATTGTTCCGGGTGCCCAGTCGGACAGGCGCTTCATCACCTCAGCCCCCGCGCCCGCTCGTGGCGGATCCAGAAGGACCAGATCGAAATTTTGCTGCCCGCCGGCAGCCGTCGCTTGCGTCCACTCCACCGCCTGCGCACAGATCGTCTTGATGTTCGGCAGCCGGGCCTCCGTCGCGTTCTGCGCGCAGAGCCGGGATGCAAGAAGCGAACTCTCCACAGCTACTACACTCTGGAACCGTCGTGCCAGAGCGAGCGTGAACAGTCCAACGCCGCAGAAGAGATCGAGTGCTGCCGCCGTTCCGGTCGATCCTTGCGCGAGGTTTTCTACGCGCTGCACCATCGTTTCCACCAGATGGTCGTTCGCCTGGAAAAAAACCGAGGGTGAAACCGAGTAGGTGAAGTCGCCGATTTTTCTCCGGAGGATGACGGGATCAGCCTCAGAATCCTCATTCCCCCGAGCGGCCGAGAATCCCTCGTCTGCCTCACGGCTGGCGTCGGCCATTCCCCAGGTCCCATCCTCTTGCGAACAGGCCAGCTCGAGTTGCTGCGTCCCCGGATCGTAACTCTCGTTCCGGCGGGTCTGCCGCACGGAATCGAGAGCCTCGTTCAATACGGGCCGAAACAAAGGACATGATTCGACGTCTTCCAGCTCGTGCGATTGGAATCGAAAAAACCCCACTTTCGATCTTGACCCGAATCCCCGTAGCTGGACCCGCGCTCGGGAGCGATAGCCGAACGGTTCGGGCGCTTCTTGCATCCTGATCTCGAGCTTCCGGCACTCAGGAAACCGATGATGGAGTACTTCTTCCAGAATCTGGCGCTTGGTTTCCACCTGGCGTGGATATTCCAGATGCTGCCATTGGCAACCTCCGCACTTGCCGAAATGACCACACGGCGGCGCTTGCCGTCCAGGTCCAGGCTGCAGCACCTTGACCACCGCAGCATGAAGAAAATTCCTCCTTTGCCGGACAACCCGCACCTCGACGCGGTCGGCCGGCACGGTGAAAGGAACAAAGACTACCTTTCCCTCGTGACGCCCGAGTCCGAAACCACCATAAACAAGCTTCTCGATTGTAACCTCGAAGCTTTGAGGGATGACCTTGCGGCGGGTCTTCATAGGTGAAAAAGACTTAGCTCACCCAGATCGAACAGGCGGTGGATCTTGCCGCGCAGAAAATTCTCCTGGATCTTTTTATAGGTCTCTTTCGGCAACCGTTTTCGATATATCTTCAGCTCTTTTTTCGCCTCCTCCTCCCACTCCCGCATCTGTTCGGGAGTCACAGCGGTCCGCAGTTCAGTCGTCAGCACATCATCCAGAATAGCGAGGTCGCGATCCAGCGACTCAAGATTGACTCGGACGGTATCCGCCAGGTCCTTAGCAATCTCCTCCAGGCGAGAAAGAACCCGGTCAACGGCCTCTACAAGGGTTCCACTCTGCTGTCCTAAGAGTTTCGCGGGGAGGGATTTTATTTCGGAGATTCTGGCGGTAAGGAATTTCTTTACCGTGTCCTTGTCGGGCCCTTCCTCTGCCCCGGAAGCTGACTTCTTCTCGTCGGGCTTCGCCTCCTCTCCCACGTGGGATTCGAGATGCCGCTCATATTCCTCCATCACAGTCTCGTGACAATAGAAAAGGCTGTTCACCGTCCCGCGGCGATTCGGTTTGGAGAAAAAAGAATCCATGGCGATATCGATCCCGCGCATAGCCACGTGTAGAGGAATTCCTGAGTCGCGCCAGGTGGCGATCAGGCTCCAGTCCATTGGTGAAACGAAAAGGTGCTTGCCGCGACGCCGGACAAAATGATCCTCGATTTCGGTGAAATAATTGAAGTAATTCATTTCAGGCGTTCGTGAATGAGGCGCATCCCTTCCAGTGTGAGGTTCTTCTCTACGGAGTCGATTTCCGCGCAAGCAGGAAATATCAATTCGGCCAGGCCTCCCGTCGAAACCACGTAGGGGTTTTCCAGCTCCCGCTTCATGCGCAGCAAAATCCCGTCGACCAGGCCGGCGTACCCCCAGTACAAGCCCGATTGCATGCTGCCGATCGTGGTATTGCCGATCACACTTGACGGCGGCCTGATCTCCACCCGCGGGAGGCGTGCCGCCCGCAGAAACAGCGCTTCGGCAGAGATGCCAATCCCGGGAGCGATGACCCCGCCCAGGTACTCCCCTTCCGGGGAGATCGCATCGAAAGTGGTAGCGGTTCCGAAATCGACGACTATGACCGGACCTCCAAACTCATGGTAAGCCGCGACTGCATTCACGATTCGGTCGGCACCCACGTCGGCAGGCGGGTGGTAACGCACCGGCATCCCGAGATCCATCGTGGCCTCGATGAACAGGGCTTGAATTCCGAAGTAGCGGAGCGACATCTCCTCCAGCGCAGGCCTGGCAGGAGGAACGACGGAGGAAATCGCAATAGCCGTAACCGTAGCGTTGGACATCTCGCCCGAAACGAAAAGTGAGCGAATCAGAATGCCCCACTCATCGGCCGTGCGATCCCGCTCCGTCGAAAGCCGCCAGTGGCTCAGAAGCTCGTCCTTTCGGTAAATTCCGAGGACCGTGTTGGAGTTTCCCACATCAACGACCATCAGCATGGCGATTTTCCAAGCGCAGATGGCATTCTAAACAAATACCACCAAGACTCAAAGACACGAAGAAACACCAAGATATAGATTATCCGGATTCACTCTTGAGCTCCCTTTCCATGAGATGGCGAATGGCTTCCAGAGGAGGCTTCCCGGCATAGAGGACCTCATGCATTTGTTCGGTTATCGGCATCTCTACCTTCAGCCTTTGCGCCAGGGCGAAGGTCGAACGCGTGGTTCGGACCCCTTCGGCGATAAAATGCGTGCCGGCGACAATTTCATCCAGCTTCCTTCCTCGTCCCAGCTCATTTCCCAATCGGCGATTGCGGCTCAAGTCCCCGGTCGAGGTGAGAACCAGGTCGCCGAGTCCGGCGAGGCCGGAGAGAGTTTCGGCCTGGCCGCCCGCCGCTATGCACAGCCTTTTCACCTCCGCGAGTCCCCGGGTAATCAGCGCCGCCGAAGTGTTGGAACCGAAGCCAAGGCCATTCACAATGCCGGCAGCGATGGCGATGATATTTTTTACGGCTCCGCCGACTTGCGTTCCTATGAGATCGCCGTTGGTATAGATCCGGAAATTGCGCCCCGATAGGTCATTCTGGAAATCTCGCGCGAGACGTGCGTCCGGAGAGGCGACCACGGCTGCGGTGGGATCGCCCCGCGCAACCTCCAGAGCGAAAGAGGGGCCTGACAAGGCTGCCACCCGGGGCCTCCGAGCTTCTCCCAGCGTCTGCAGGATGACGTCCGTCATCAGCAGGCACGTCTCGTTTTCGATCCCCTTGCTTGCGCTCAGTATCGGAGTATCAGGCGGTACGTAAGGCTTGAGACGCGAGAAAATCTCGCGCACGGTGTGAGAGGGTACCACGGAGATAATCGTGCCGGCGTTATCAAGAACCTGCTCCGGATCGCTGGCGATGTCGACGGAGTCGGGAAGGGTAAATCCCGGCAGATAGTAGCTGTTCTCTCGACGAGCCCGGATTTCTTCGGCCAGCTCCGGGCGTCGCACCCACAGCCGCACCCGTCGTTCGATCCGGGCCAGGTGCAGGGCCAGCGCCGTTCCCCAGGTCCCCGCTCCTATCACGGCAATGAATGGCATTTTCAGTGCTTGAAGTGTCGAATTCCGGTGAAGACCATCGACATTCCGTGGGCGTCGGCGGCCTCGATTACCTCAGCGTCGCGAACTGAACCCCCGGGCTGAATGACAGCCGTGGCGCCATACTTCGCGGCAATCGCGATGCCATCGGCAAAAGGGAAAAATGCGTCGGATGCCAGCGCACAACCCTGCAACGGGAGTGTGGCCCGCTGGGCTCCCCATTTTACCGAATCCACCCTGCTCATCTGTCCGGCTCCGATTCCCAGCGTGCGGCCTCGGGCTGCTGAAAACAATGGCGTTGGATTTCACGTGTTTCACGACGCGCCAGCCAAAGAGCATGGCTTCGATTTCGTCTTCCGTCGGGGGGCGTTTCGACACCGTTCTCAGATCCTCCCGGCGCGTGCGGTGAGCATCCTTGTCCTGGACCAGGAAACCGCCGCTGATCTGACGTCGCTGCAGAGCCGCCGGTTCGCCCGAGCGCACGAGCAGAATCCGGAGGTTCTTCCGCTGCTTGAGAATGGCGAGCGCTTCGTCGGTGTAACCCGGAGCCACCACTACTTCAACGAACGTCGAAACCAGCTCCTGGGCGGTTTCCGCGTCTACGGCGCGGTTGAACGCAACCACCGACCCGTAGGCCGAAACCGGGTCGCAGTCACGGGCGTGGATATAGGCAAGTTTCAGATTGTCGTTCTGTGCCACGCCGCTCGGGTTGGCATGTTTGATTACCGCCCCGGCGGGAAGGTCAAATTCAAGGACCAGATTCCAGGCTGCGTCGGCATCCAACAGATTGTTGTAACTCAGCTCCTTCCCGTGCAGCACCTCCGCCCCGGCGATTCCGCCTTGCGCCGGCCCGGCGCCTCGATAAAGCGCTCCGCGCTGATGAGGATTCTCTCCGTAGCGAAGGTCGCGCAGCTTCTCCAGCGGCAGGATGTCAACCCCAGGCAGCGGGTTCCCACTCGGGTCTTCGCCACTATCGGATCTCGCGCGGTTCGCCAGGTAAGCTGCAATGGCTCCATCGTAGGCCGCCGTGCAGCCAAAGGCTTTTTGCGCGAGCAGGAGACGCGTCTTGGCTCCCAGGCTGCACTGGTTCGACTCCAGTTCCTGGCGCACCCATCCGTAGTCGAGCGGATCGGTGATCACCGCGACGAAGGCGTGGTTTTTCGCCGCCGAGCGGATCATGCTCGGACCGCCGATGTCAATCTGCTCCAGGACTTCTTCAAAAGGAACTCCCTCGCGAGCGGCCGCCTCACGAAACGGATAGAGGTTTGCCACGACCAGGTCGATCTCTTTGATTCCATGCTCCTGAGCCTGAGACTGATGGGAAGCCCGGTCACGTATGGCGAGCAGGCCGCCGTGAATTTTCGGATGAAGAGTCTTGACTCGCCCATCCAGAATCTCGGGAAAACCGGTATAGTCCGCCGCTTCAATCACCGGTATTCCGGAGTCGCGCAACAGTTTTGCAGTGCCGCCCGTGGAGATTAGCTCAACCTGGTGGCCGTGAAGAAAAAGCGCAAACTCGACCAGACCGGTCTTATCAGAAACACTCAGGAGCGCGCGGCGGATCTGCCTCAAGTCTTCCTCCCGTACAGGCTTAAACAATGGCTGCGGCGCAGGATACTATACGAACCCGCAGGGATCAGGGAAAGCAGATTTTTGTCCTTGACACCGAGAAATCGCCTCGTCTAGTCTGCCTGAAATCTCAAAACGTGCAGCGTCACCATGATGACTTGACGGCATCCGGATTTCGATCCTTGGATCTGAGCGGATACTTTTGTGCGAACTGGTTGGTACTCTGGAGTGGATAACGATGCTGAGAACGAGCGGCACAGTAAAGTGGTTCAACAACACCAAGGGGTATGGCTTCATCTCGCAGCAGACCGGCGCGGATGTATTCGTCCACTACAGCGCCATTCGCGAGAATGGATACAGGACACTGCGTGAAGGAGAACAAGTAGAGTTCGATATTAAGATGGGGCCTCGAGGTCCTCAAGCCGAGAATGTCGTCAGGCTGGAAGCGGGACTAGCAGGCGCAAGCAGCAGCAGGCGGCAGTAAGTAACGGTAGGCAGAAAAGCGGCTGGCAGCAGGCAGACTGGTCCATCTTACTGCATACTGCTTACTGCCTGCTGCTTACTGCTGTAAGATGTCGCAGTGACACGCTCCTCGCCGCAAGATTTGCTTCGCCTCATCCCCGCGGTGGATCAGTTTTTATTGCGCCCGAAGATCGTTGATTGGGTAGATCGCACCAGCCGTGGCTTTGTGGTTTCCGAAATTCAGCTGCTCCTTCGAGAAGTCCGGAGCGGCATACAATCGGGCGATCCGGGCTGGAGTTCGACCGCTGAAATCAGCTCTCTCGAATCGCTGCTTGAAGCCCGCCTGGAATCACGATTACTGCCGGCATTGCGCCCTGTGATCAACGGTACCGGCGTTATTCTTCATACCAACCTGGGACGGGCGCCGCTATCAAAGGCGGCGCAGCAGCTCCTTATCCATCACTGTCCGGCCAATATACCAATCTTGAATACGATCTCGACACGGGTGAGAGATCTCACCGGGACAGACTTCTAGAGCAGTCTCTTGCCGAAGTCCTGGGCTGCGAAACCGCGACGGTAGTGAACAATAATGCCGCGGCTGTTTATCTGGTCCTCAACACGCTGGCCTTGGGAAGGGAAGTGATCGTTTCGCGCGGTGAACTGGTAGAGATCGGCGGAGCCTTCCGAATTCCCGACATCATGGCCCGCAGCGGGACTGTGCTGCGCGAAGTGGGCACCACGAACAAAACGCGCGTCGAAGATTACGCTGCGGCCATCGGGCCCAACACGGCGCTGCTCTTTCGTGTGCATCCGAGCAACTATCGGATGCTTGGCTTCACTCACCGGCCGGAGCTGGGAGAGATTCTGGAGTTAGCCCGGCGGGCGCGCCTTCCCGTGCTGGAGGATCTTGGTAGTGGATGCCTGGTGGATCTTAGCGCATACGGGATCAGGGACGAACCTGTGGCCCAGAAGAGCATTGCGGCGGGTGTTGACCTTGTATGCTTCAGCGGGGACAAGCTTCTCGGCGGGCCTCAGTCGGGAATCATCGCCGGCTCAAGGAAACTGGTTGATCCGATTCGGAAAAACCCGCTGATGCGCACCTATCGCGTGGAAAAACTGATCTACGGCGCGCTGGAAGCCACGATCGCGAGTTATCGAACGGGACGCGCCCTGGAAGAGATCCCTGTCCTGAGGATGATTTCAGCGAAGGTGGAGGAAATCCAGGATCGGAGTCGTCGAGTGTGTTCGCAAATTGCGCCTCAGAATTCCATCGGGGCTGGACGTGAAACTAGTCCAGGGGACTTCGGTAGTCGGCGGCGGTTCCTGTCCCGAATGTCATCTGCCTACAACGCTGCTGGCGCTCGAGTCCGATATATCATCGCCCTAACAGCATAGAATCGCGCCTGCGCTCGCAGAGACCTCCTATCATCCTCAGGCTCGAGGAAGATCGCGCTTTGATCGATTTGCGGACCGTTTTCCCCGAGCAAGAGACAATTCTTATTGATGGACTTGTGAAAGCTTTGTCTTGATCGGGGATCATGCTGCTGAATTGCGCCCTCACGCCGTGGGGGGCGCGTTTATTACTTTCTTTTCCTGGACCCCGAGCCTGCGGCCTGGGCGGCGAGTTCCGCCCTGCGCCTTGCCCAGTATTCTTTCATCTTCTGACTCTGAGCTTTTCGGGCCGCGGCGGACCGACCACGTCTCCTGGCTTTGGCGGTCCCCGGCTTGCCTCCCTCCGAGCCACGGCCTCTTCTCGCCGGCCTGGGTGAAGCCGAGCGCAGCTTCCGTATTTCAGCCTCAATCGCCGCCTTACGTGCTTCGAGTGCCTCGAGCGCCAACTCAACCAACCTGTCAGCCATGTGTTTTCCTTTAATTATTCTTGAATTGTGACGGGACTATTGTCGATTCTTGCCGTAGCTGCTTAAAATTCAAAATCGAAATAGAAGTTACGACATCATGCAGTAATAGGCAAGTGTTTAAGTGAATGTATATTACTGTCGGTTCGGGTGCTCTCGTAAGGCCCTGGTGGTTGATGTTCATTTAATGGATGTCAGGAAACAATCGAGAAACCGAGCCGGTTGCTTTCGCGGTCGGCAATGTCCAGCCGGACTCTAACCTTGGACCCGAGTTTGAAATGCTTGCGGTAAATCTCTCCCACAAACGAGTGGGTCTTTTCCTTGTAGAGATAATTATCGTCGACGAGTGTTCCGATAGGCACGAATCCTTCCACGAAATGGTCGAGAAGCTCTACATAAAATCCCTGACGAATAACGGAAAAGACAATTCCGTCGAACTCATCTCCCACCTTATCTGCCATGAACTGCACTTTCTTGATTTTTTCAATCTCGCGTTCGGCATCATCGGCATTCCGCTCCCGGGCCGATGTGTGGCGTGCAATTTCCGGCAGGCGATCTTGCATATTCTCCTGCCATTGCCGGGAAGGTTGCGGCTTCAGGCATTCTTTCAGAAGCCGGTGAACTATCAAATCAGGATAGCGTCGAATAGGTGATGTGAAGTGCGTATATTCCTGTGTGGCGAGTCCAAAGTGACCGAGATTCTGCTCGGAGTACCGTGCCTGCATGAACGAGCGAAGCATCAAGTAGGCGAGAAACTTCCCTTCGGGCCTGCCCTCGAGCTGGCGGCAGAAGTTCTGAAAGTCGCGTGGGTGGTAACGCCCGCGCTGGCGGTCGAGCCGCAATCCCAGCGCGAGAGCGAACTCGGCGAAATCCTCGACCTTTTGAGGGTCCGGCTCCTCGTGAATACGATACAGGGCTGGCCCTCCCGAATCCGTCAGTTTCTTGGCGACGGTTTCGTTTGCCAGGAGCATGAACTCCTCGATGACACGGTGCGCAATATTTCGTTCCGACGGCAAGATATCAATTACTTTTCCGCTTTCATCAAAGTGGATGTCGGCTTCCGGCAGGTCGAAGTCGACTGCTCCGCGGCGATATCTCGCCTTAATTAGAATTCCGCATAACTCCTCCATGGTTTCGAAAAACGGCACCAGTTCTTGATACCGTTCAATTTCGCCCGGGTCGTGATCCACCAGAATTCTTGCTACCGAGGTATATGTCATTCGCTCCCTGCTGCGCAGTACTCCTTCGACGAACCGGCTGTTAATCACAGCGCCTCGAGGATCTACTTCCATTATTACAGAAAATACCAGGCGATCTTCGTTCGGCTTCAGGCTGCAGATTTCATTCGAAAGCGCGTGAGGGAGCATGGGAATGGCGCGATCGGGAAAATATACCGAGGTCCCGCGCAGATAGGCATCCTGGTCCAGAGCCATATTTTCGCGGACGTAATGCGACACGTCTGCGATATGGACTCCAAGAAGAAAGTTTCCTGAGTCGAGTTTCTTGAGAGTAATCGCATCGTCGAAATCGCGCGCCGTCTCGCCGTCGATAGTAACCGAGACCTCGCCGCGAAAATCTACCCGCAGGGCGATATCTTCCGCTAATACACGATTGGGAATATGTGCGACTTCAGTTGTTGTCCCGGGACTGAATTCAACCGGCAATCCGAACTTGTGATAAACAATCTTGTATTCAATCCCGGGTTCGTCGGGATAACCCAGGATTTCCACAATCTTCCCTGATGGATTCTGGTATTTTCCGGGTGGAATCGTCAGGGCGGCCACGACTATTTGCCCATGCCTGGCGTTCTTCGAGGCATTGAAAGGGATTTGAATGTCGTGGAGCATTCGAGCATCGAGCGGAGCCACGAAGGGAAAGCGCGGGTGCTCATGAAAGCGTCCCACGATGGTGGAGTATTTCCGTTCCAGGACACGGACGACGGTGCCTTCCAGGCGCTCCTGTTCGGATTTCGCGCCGCGGCCGCGCCCCTCGCGGCGAGGAGGTCGTTTTTTCATTCCGACCTTGATCAGGACGCGGTCGCCGTGCATCGCGTCCTCCATATTCCTGGCCGCAACAAAAATGTCCTGCTTGTAAAGACTTCGGTCGTCCGGAACGACGAAGCCGTAGCCGTCCCGGTGGCAGGTCAACACACCCGAGACCAGGCTCTCTCGAGTGGGCAGCGCGTATCGCCCCCGTTTTACCCGGTGGATGATTCCCTCCGAGTCCAACTCTTCCAGGTGGTGCCGCAAGCTCCGTCGGTCGTCATTGCTCAGGTCGAGGAAGCGGACGAGATCTCGGAAGGTAAATGATTCGCCTTTGTGGGATTGTATGAAGCGCAGGGTTTCTTGTTTGTGTTTCTGAGTGAGCACGGCTGATCATACTCTACGGTGTCACACTTGAATATTTCATTTCTATGGACGAGTATTGAAATGAAGAACGAGACATTCGAGGTCTGACAGCTCATGTATTTTCGGCCCATATTGAGCCCCTGGAGAAATCCGCGGTCCCAGGCTCTGCTGGCCGGGATTGCGTTGTTCGGAACACTTGCCTGCTTGGCGGGACCCATAGATAACTCCGGCCGAAGAATCTGGCTGCCCTCTTGTCCGCTGAGGATGCTCATCGATCTGCCGTGTCCCTTCTGCGGTCTCACTACGGGGAGTGCCTGGATGATGCGGGGCGAGATCAGGCAAGCCTTTCAGAGCAACATCCTGGCGCCCGCTCTGGGAATCGGCGTACTGGTCTCAACTGTCTATATCCTGGGTTGCCGCATGGTGTTGGGTATCGCTCTGGACCTGGAGATTGGGCCCACACAGCGCCGTACGCTCTGGCTACTAGCGGCGCTGCTTGTGGCTCTTTCCTGGGCGGCGAATCTCTACCGGACGATCACCTGATAGAGTCTGTAATGCCGCGCTTCTCTTCGTGTCTTTGCGTCTTCGTGGTTACAGCAATTGCTCGAGTGTTCGGATTACCGCCTGCCGATGAGTTCCGGCCCAGTAGACTTTGTGGCAGCGAGGACAGCATTTGAAGCTCGGTTGGGTGGCGAATACGTAGGGAGGAACATTGCCGCGCACTTGCTCTCGTGAAACCGTCACCAGGACGTCATTGCAGGCAAGGCAGCGGGTAAGAACCTCGGAGAGCCTCTCGGTCTGAGTCGTGTGAAGGATCTGGCGGATCTGTTCCTGGATCCGGTCGCTTTCGAGAAAAATGAATTCCTTGACTGACTTTCGAATCAGGAGACGGGTGTCGCGCGATAGTAAAATTCTGCCTTCGCCGCGCGAAAGCGCAACCAGTTCATCATCGGTGAAGCGATTCGAGTAGAGGACGTCGAAGCCCGCGATTCGGAGCCATTTGGCCAGCCGCCCTAACATGACGTCCACGACGAATCGAGGCCGTGATTGAGATCCGGCGAGACTGGGAGCCTTTGAACGGATGCTCAGGCGCCGCAGCGCTGCGGCCTTCTTTCTTGAGTCGGAATTACTCATGGGACACGCGCGCAGGTAACCGTCCTATCCAGATCCAGTCGGGCTATTCCCTCAATGACCGCCTGAGCAGATCGTTGAGCAGTTGAGGGTTTGCCTGACCCTTGGTTTCCTTCATCACCTGGCCGACGAAGTAAGCAAGCAGCTTATCTTTCCCGCTGCGGTAATCGGCCAGCTGTTTCGGGTTGGCTGTCTTTACCCTCTCTATGATCGCCACAAGACTCGCTTCATCGCTTATTTGCGTCAGTCCCAGGCGCTGGACCACGGCCGAGGCTTGGTCGCCCGAGCGGAACATTTCTTCGAAGACTGTTTTGGCGATCTTTCCCGAGATCACGCCCGAGTCGATCATTTTGAGAAGCCCGGCAAGGGCTGCGGGTGCAACCGGGGACCGGTCAATGTCCTTGCCTGAGTTCTTCAGGGCATACGCGAGATCTCCCATGATCCAGTTCGCCGCCGCTCTGGGATTCGCGCTGATGCGCGCGGTTTCCTCGAAGTAGTCCGCCAGCTCACGTGTGGAGGTCAATAACAATGCATCCTCCTCGGATAATTGATACTGAGCCATGAATCGCTCGAGCCTGGCCTGCGGAAGCTCAGGAATAGAACGGCGCATCTCTTCAATCCACTCGGCCTTTAACTTCAACGGGGGAAGGTCGGGCTCAGGGAAGTAGCGGTAATCATGCGCCTCTTCCTTGCTGCGCATGGTGAAGGTGCGATTTTTCGCTTCGTCCCAGAGACGTGTTTCCTGGAAAATGCTTCCATTTTCGGAGAGGACGCCCGCCTGTCTCTCGATTTCATAATCCAAAGCTTTTTGCAGGAAGCGGAATGAGTTGAGATTCTTGATTTCGACCCGGGTGCCCAGCTTGGGCGATCCTTTCGGGCGGATCGATACGTTGGCGTCGCAGCGCAGACTCCCTTCTTCCATGTTGCCGTCGCATACCCCGAGGTAGAGGAGCGTACGGCGTAGACTGGTCAAATAGTCGTAGGCCTCCTGACTGCTCCGGAAGTCGGGTTCGCTCACGATTTCGACCAGGGGAACGCCGCTCCGATTGAGGTTTACGTAAGATTTCCCGTCAGTGTCGTTCATCCCTTCATGAATGGATTTTCCCGCATCTTCCTCCATGTGCAGACGGGTGATCCGAAACACCTTCTTGCGCCGGTTGATAATGTGTCCGGCCGGCGTGCGCTCGCCGGACAGAACTTCTACCGAACCGTGCTCTCCCAGGGGACGATCATATTGCGAGATCTGATAACCCTTCGGCAGATCAGGGTAGAAGTAGTTCTTCCGGGCAAATATCGAGATCGGGTTGATTGCGCACCCGAGAGCCATTGCAGCGCGAGTCGCCATGGTAACCGCGTTGCGGTTCAAAACCGGCAGCGCTCCCGGGAGCCCCAGACACACGGGACAGGTATTGGTGTTGGGCGGATCACCGAAACGAGTGCTGCAGCCGCAAAACAGCTTGCTGTGCGTGAGGAGCTGCGCATGCACCTCGAGGCCGATGACTGGTTCGTATTCCATCGCTGTCCTCCTGGCTGCTTTCATTATATCGGATGAAAACCTTATAACCACGAAGACACAAAGACACGAAGAAACACCAGGAATCTCTCCGTGATGGTGTATCATCCCACGCTGTGCGGGCATCGTTCCGAAGCGATTGGAGGAGAATCATGAACCGTCGCGGATTCTTGCAACAGCTTGGGGCAAGTCTGATCTGGCTGCAGAAGGACTCGTTGCGCGCAGCTCAGTCTCTCAAAGCAAGGCTGGGAATTACTACCGATGAAGTCAGCCAGGACCTTGAAGCATCTCTCAAATTCTGCCGCGAGTTCGGCTTGAAGTGGGTTGAGATTCGCAACCTGTGGAATCAGTACGTCACCGAGCTGAGCCTGGCGGATGTGAAGAAAGCCCGGTCCCTGCTCGACCAGTATCAAATCAGGCTCTCCGTCTTGGACACGTCTCTGTACAAATGCGCCTTGCCGGGAACCAAGGCTCTGAGGGGCAATAGGGACGACTACCCATATCAGGAACAAGACGCCTTGCTCAAGCGGGCCATTGAAAGATCGGAGTTACTGGGGACCCGTTTCATCCGTGTGTTCAGCTTCTGGCGCGTCGAAAATCCGGATACGGTATTCGACCGCGTCGTGGAACATCTAAGCAAATCCGTTGAAGTGGCGCAGAAGGCGGATCGAGTCCTTCTGCTGGAGAATGTCGGCGGCGCTACTGCGGAGACGGGTGCGGAAGCAGCGCGGCTGCTAAAGGCAATCCCTTCGCCCCATCTCGGGCTCGCATGGGATCCCAACAATGCTTATTGCGGAGGGGAGACTCCGTTTCCCGAAGGCTATGCCTGTCTGGACAAGAAACGCATTCACCACGTTCACCTGAGAGACGCCGGGCGCGATCCAGAGACAAAGCGTTGCCAGTGGCTGCCGGTGGGGAAAGGGGAAGTGGACAACCTGGGCCAGCTTCGGGCACTGGTAAAAGATGGATTTCAGGGTACGTTGAACCTCGAGACTCACTATCAGCGACCGGACAAAAATAAGGAACTGGCCAGCCGGGAGTCTCTCAAGGGTTTGCTCGAGATCATCGAGAAGATCGACAACACGTGAGGCGTGCTTTAACCGCAAAGCCGCGAAGACACGACACGCAGCAGTCCGACGTCGGTGTGCGATTCTGAACATCAGGATCCCAAGGCCGGACATTCGCCCCAATCGGCGCCATGCCGATGTCTTAATAAGCTCAACGAATCCGGATAGTTCACCACACGCAGGCCTGGCACGTCTCTTGCCAGAGGGTCGGCGCCCTTCGCGCGAAACCATCGAGGAGAATCATGGATACTCTGATGCAAGATGTTCGGTTCGGCCTGCGTACTTTAGCCAAACGACCTGGTTTCACTGACTGTGGCCGTCCTCACACTGGCGCTCGGCATCGGCGCCAATACCACTGCGTTCAGCTGGCTTAACGCGATTCTATTGAATCCGCTGCCCGGCGTGGCGGGAGCCGACATGCTGGTGTCGATTACCGGCGCAACCCGCGCCCAGCCTCTGATCAGTTTTTCCCACCAGGATTACAGGGACTACAGGGATCGGAATCAGTCGCTGTCCGGATTTATTGCGTTCGACGACGTGGCGCTGAGTCTTTCGGGCGAAGAGGCCCCCGAGCGAGTCTGGGGTCAGATTGTTTCGGGTAATTTTTTTGATGTGCTGGGTGTGCGCGCGCGGTACGGGCGGACTTTTCTGCCCGACGAAGACAAGGCACCCGGCACCCACCCCGTTGCCGTGATCAGCCATGAACTATGGCAGGAGCGTTTTCACGGAGAGCCCTTCGCAGCGGGGCGCATTATCAATCTCAACAATCATCCCTTTACAGTGGTCGGGATTGCTCCGCCGGAGTTTCAGGGGACTGTGACGGGACTCAGGTTTGACGTCTGGGTTCCCATAATGATGCAGCGGCAAATCGTGCCGGGTACCGACCGACTCGAGCAGAGAGGCAATCGCTGGCTGAACGTGATGGGCCGGGTGAAGCCGGACGTCTCGCTCAAGCAGGCGCGGGCCGAGTTCAGTGTGATTGCCGACCAGTTGGCCAGGGCGTATCCGGACACGAACGATGGAGTTCGAATCGAAATTTACCCGTTGTGGAAAGCCCCGGGGGGCGCTTCCGAGGTGATGGGGTCCGTCCTGCTGGCGCTGATGGCTTTGATGGGCGTTGTGCTGCTGATCGCGTGCGCCAACGTGGCGAATCTGCTCCTCGCCCGTGCCACTAGCCGGCGCAAAGAGATTGCAATCCGCATAGCGCTGGGCGCAAAACGGGCGGCGCTCATCCGCCAGCTCCTGGTCGAAAGCATTCTACTCGCCCTCATGAGCGGAGCGGTGGGCGTCGTAATCTCGTTATGGACAACCGGCCTGCTCGTGGCGCTCGCGCCGCCGATTGAAATCCCCTTCCGGATCAATGTCGCCCCGGATGCCCGCGTCCTTGCGTTTACACTGGCGGTTTCGATCGCGACCGGGCTCGCTTTTGGATTGGCTCCCGCATTGAATGCCACTCGCGCCGAGCTGGCCCCAGCCTTGAAGGATGAGGCCGCCGGCGGAGTGGGAGGGCGCAAGACCTGGCTCCGTAACGCGCTGGTTGTCGCCCAGGTTTCTTTGTCTTTGGTGCTTCTGGTGGCGGCGGGCCTGTTTCTCCGCAGCCTGCAAAAAGCACAGGGTTTCTACCCGGGTTTCAATCCGAGGAATGTCCTGCTTATGGGTGTGGATCTTTTTCCCAGCGGTTATTCGCCAGAGCAAGGCCAGCGTTTTTTCCGGCAACTCGTCGAGCAGCTCGAATCACTGCCGGGCGTTCGCTCCGCGACCCTTTCACGCCGCGTGCCCCTGGGTTTCGGCGGGTACAGTACGACGTCGATCCGGGTGGAAGGCTTTCAGCCTGCCAAGGATGAGGAAGTCTGGACCTATTCCAACACGATCGGTCCGAACTACTTCCGTACGATGGAGATCCCGCTCTTGCGCGGCCGCGATTTCACGCAGCGCGACAACGAGAATGGATCGCAAGTGGCCATCGTCAACGATTCCTTCGCGTCACGGTTTTGGAAAGGAGGAGATCCGATCGGCAAGCGCGTCGAGTACGGCACGGGCTGGGTCACCGTCGTCGGAGTGGCCCGCGACTCTCGATATCGCCGCCTGGTTGAGCCTCCTTCGCCAATGTTGTTTCGTCCGGTTCTGCAAAGCTATCAGCCGAGTTCGTACATCCATGTGCGAAGCGGGACCGATCCGCGCGCCCTCGCACCTGCCGTGCAGGGAGTGGTGCGTTCGCTCGATCCGAATTTGCCCGTGTTCAATATTCAAACGCTGGAAGCACACATCAGCGCGAGCTCTTTCCAGCAGCGTCTGGCCGGGAGTCTCCTCGGAGTCTTCGGCATGCTGGCTTTGACCCTGGCTGCCGTGGGGCTTTATGGCGTGATCTCTTACGCCGTGGGCCAGCGGACGCGCGAGATCGGTATTCGGGTCGCCCTGGGCGCTCAGGAGGGCGACATTTTGCGGCTCGTAGTCAGGCTCGGGGTCGGGCTCGCGATGTTCGGCGTCGGCATCGGACTGGCCGCAGCAGTGGCCTTGAGCCGGCTGTTGACCGGTTTGCTGTTCGGCATCACCTCCACGGACCCGATTACCTACTTTGTTGTCGCCGCCATGCTGGTTTCTGTGGCGCTCCTCGCCAGCTACATTCCCGCACTTCGTGCCACCCGCATAGATCCGATGGCGGCGCTCCGCTACGAGTGAAGGCCCTGTTGGTAGGGGTCGCGGAACTGCGGGCCAGGCGCCCGAAGCGACAAAGCGACAACCGATCGCAGATTTGCCGGGGAACAACGGAAACGAAGATACGACACTACCTGCTGCTACGGAAACAAGGGCGGGGGCACGCGCTTCTTCGTGGCCTGCTCGAAGGCATACGCAAGCTCGATCAGCTTGGCCTCGCTGCAGGCCATCCCGGTGAAGCTCACGCCGAACGGCGTCGGCTTGGGATTAAAGCCGTCGGGAAACGCCGCGGCGGATCCGACCGGGGTGTTCGGCACCAGGCCGAAGGGCACAATCACGGTTGGATACCCGGGCTTCGCGGCGATCGCCGCGCCGTTCGAACCAGGGAAAAGCAGCGCATCCAGCTTGTGCGTTTTCATCGCCTCATCGATGCCGTGGGTTCCGCCGAGGTGAATGTCCTTGCGGCGATCGGTTTCGTAGCGCGAACGATCGCCCTGCAGGTCCATTTCATCGGACACGTCGAGATTGGCCTGGCCGTACTTGATCGCTCCTGCGCGCTGGTGCGCGATGTTCCATTGCCGCAGCTCGGTCATCGTCTTCAGAGGCGCGTTCGCGCCGAGTGACTTCAGCCACTGGTTAAAATCCCGCTTCATGCCGTACTTGAAGACGATCGAACAGTCGGCGTCGCGTCCCTTGGCGTTGTCGAGACCCCCGCAGGTGTTCCAGTTCAGGAGGTTGTTCTTCCCATCCTGATCGACGACGCTGGGTATGTCCGCCGGGTCGACGATGACCGCGCCTTGTTGTTTGAGGACGGCGATGGCCTCGTCCATCACCTTGCGCTGGGCATCGGTAAGGCCGCCGCGCGGCTCTTTCGCGCCCGGCGGTGTCGCGCGGTCGTAAAAGAACGCGCGCGGAATTCCGATGCGCGCGCCCTTCAGCCCGCCGGCATTGAGGAACTTTGTGTAGTCTCGACCCGGAGGCGGCGCACAGGTCTTGGTTGCCGGGTCGTTGGGATCGGCCATGGCCCCTTCCATGGCTCCCAGCATGATTGCGGCATCCGCGACGGTCCTGGTCATCGGGCCTGGGGTGTCCTGGTCGGCGGTGATCGGGATGACGCCGTAGCGGCTGATGCGGCCGACCGTGGGCTTGATTCCGGCGAGCATGTTCTGGTTGGAAGGGCTGAGAATCGATCCGGATGTCTCGGTGCCGACGTTACCGGCCCAGAAGCTGGCGGCGGTGCCGACGCCCGAGCTCGATCCCCCTGTGCCGAGCACCGGCCGCCCGTCGAAGGTGTTGTCGCGCGGGTCGCGGCGCGGGTCGTACGGGTTCATGCCGTAGCCGGTCAGGCCGTTGTAGTTGCCAGGCATGCCGCTGGCAATCCAGTTGGCCAGCTCGGTGAGCTGCGTCTTGGCGATGATGATTGCGCCGGCGTCTTTCAGGTTCTTCGTCAAAGTCGCCTCGTACGGCGGGATGAGACCCGCAAACGCCAGAGCACCCCCCGTCGTCGCCATATCCGTCGTGTGAATGTTGTCCTTGAGGGCAACCGGGATTCCGTGCAACGGGCCGCGGATCTTGCCCTGCGCGCGTTCACGATCCCGCTCGTCCGCCTCTTTCAGCGCATGGGGGTTCACCGTGATGATCGCATTCAGCTGGTCCTCGTACAGCGCGATTCGCGTAAGGCACTGGTGGACGATCTCGCGCGACGTGGTGCGCCCCTGCTCCATCGCAGCCCGCATCTCGGCGATTCCGGCTTCAACCACCGAGAACGGCTTGGGCGCGTCCGGTTTTGATGTGGCGCGGCGTCCCTGAGCCGCCAGCGGGAGTTGAAGCTCGATCGCCAGCGTGGCGGTGGTCGTAAGAGCGAGTGCGAGGGTCAAGAGTCGTCTCATAGCCGGGGAACTCTATCTTGGGCCAGACCTCGACCGGTCGGGTCCGGGAATGGCGTTCCATGTCAATTCCATTAACCGCTCCGAATGCTGCGCATTGGACTGAGGCGACCCAGGGCTTCAGCCGTGGATCGCGCGAAATCATGGCCGCATTATAACTGCACTGCGATTGAGACAGTAGCACCTTCGGCGCTCATGGGCTGTGAGAAGCTCGGAATGAATTGGGTCTGTGGCGCAGGTCATCAGACCTGTGCGTCGAAGCGCAACCGTCGGTTCGTACGCCGTCCTTGCAATTTCTTTACGCGATCCCAGTGAATAATCGGCAGATCGGCTGACGTCTAAACGCGCGGATCTGATTTGGCCCGTCGTAAGTAAACCCGATCGAAGGACGTATTTCGAACAAGTTCATTGCCATCTCGGAGGCCGGACGGGCTTGATAGCCCGCCCGCACATGAACCGAGCGAGTTTTGCGACAGTCTCTGATGACCCACGCCACAAAAGCCAAAGGGCACGCCGGTCAATCGAGAGCCGTTCGCTGAATTTTTCACACCTTCTCGCGGGCGAGCATGGCGAAGCAAGCTTCGCCAAACTAAGTCGGTAGCAAGTTCAGCAAACTACCGCACTCCAGGGGCGTGCCTTCAAACCCCCAGTGCAAGAAATCTTGTCGTAGGTGGAAGAATCTTGCGTGTTGCCAGTCGTCGCGGCAATCGGACAATTCTGGTAAATCCGCAGTACTCCTTGTGCTACAGGCCTCCAGTCGACGGTCTCCAAGTTGCACCGGTCGGATTAAAAGGAGTCATTGCAAACGGGTAGCGATTCGGAGGTCGAGGTGAAGACGATACTCGCAAGCACAGGTGCTTTGCTTCTGATTCTCGCCAACACAGGCTGCGCCGGTAGACGGATGAACATTGGCTTGCCCGATGCCCCAACCCAGCCAGGGACTCCGCCCGATTCCGGTACCGTGGGTAGCTGGGAGAACCTGCAACAGCTGAAACCGGGAAACCGGATCGCGGTCTATCTCGAGAATGGCGGCCGAATGGTCCAGAGATTCATGGCAGTGACCGAGTCCAGTTTGATCCTCGACATAAACGGAGTGGAGCGGGAGAAGGTGGTTGCGGTTGCGCTTGTTCCAGACGACCGCTTGCGCGATGGTGTCCTGGCAGGCTCCGGGATCGGCGCCGGCATTGGTATCGGCATCGGGGCGGCCTTCACGGAAGATGGCGATGAATTTTCGGCGGCGGCTGTGACTGCCGGGCTCGTGTATGGTTTCGGAATCGGGGCCGGTGTCGGAACCTTGCTGGATTCCGGATTGGCGACTCGTGAAAGAGCGCTCTACTTTCGCGGGGGCACTGGCAGGCCCCTGGCGCCGGCCAGGAACTGGACGCTCAAGATTCCACGCCACCAGCTCTTCCGATGGATTGAAGGTCGAAAGCTCCACCTGATGCTGCGCGATGCCGCTTACCTGAAGGGAAAGGTTATCCACGGAACCGAGAGCGAGATTGAGTTCGATGTGACCGACGCATCCGAAAAACCCTATCGAGGACGAATTCGGATCTCGACCGATCACATTTCGACCGTGGCTTACCGGGAGAATATCGGCGGCAATCGACTTGCTGCCGCGATAGGCGGCGGGCTCGGAGGTTTCTTTTCGGGCGCGCTCCTGGGAGCTGCCGATCAGGATTCAGCCCACGGCTTTGTGATCGGAACTGGCGTAGGAACCCTGGTCGGAAGCTTGGTCGGCCTGGGACTTGCGGAGCACTACAATTGGCGTGAGGTCATGCTCATCGTCCAGTAGGGTTATTTCCTCTGCGCGATTTCCTGCAGGCTTCGGGACTTCGCGGTTGCTTTGCAGTGAAGCCTTGACTCGAACCAGCCGGTGAACGGGCGCGACGGGTAGGGCCGCAAACTACAGAGTGCGGGTCCGAGCTTTGATTGCCGCCAGGTGTTCTTCGCACACGGCGGCGACCGAGGCGATTTCTTTTACGCAGCCCAACACATGCACGGCGACATTCGCACAGCCGGGCCAGTCGCACAAATAGTCGGTCAGCACTTCCTCCTCGTTGTTCGCCGTCAAGAAGCCGGTTTTGATTTCGTTACCTGTGGCATACGCACAACAGCAGGCAGTAGGCGGCAAGCAGTAGGCAGTACGAAATTCTGCCTACTGCCTGCTGTTCGCCTCAAGTCCCCCTTTGGCCTTCAACCGCTCCTGCTTCTGCTCGCTGAGCATTTTGTAGGCGAGGTAGTACTTGTAGATGTTCGAGACGTACTGCACGGTTTCCCGGCCGATGTTCTCGGCCGCGATGATCTCGACATTGTTGAACCACTTGTTCGGGTCCAAACCGCGTTTTGCGGCGCGGTCGCGGAGTTGCTGGATACGGGCGGGCCCGGCGTTGTAGGAAGCGAATGTGAACAGGCCCTTGTTGAGTAAATCCATCGGTTCGTCGGCGTAATAGCGATCCATCATGAAGCGAATGTATTTCACACCCGCGTGGACGTTGGCATCGAGGCGTGTGATGTCGCCGACCTTCAGCTCTGCGCCGGTCTTCGGCATCACCTGCATCACACCGATCGCTCCCACCGGACTCTTCTTGCTGTGATCGAGTTCGCGACTCCTGGTATCCCTGAGCGGCCATGAGCAGATAGTCGAGCTTGTACTGGTCGCTGTATTTGCGTATGAACTCAACGGTTTGATTGAACCTCGAGAGGTCCTCCTTCGCTGTCGCCGCCTTGGCGTACTTGACGCTCTTCAGGTATTTCTGCAGCAGCACGTTGCGCTGCAGCGATCCTTCCGGGTAACGGGCGACGAACGCGTTCAGCTCGGCCATCAACTTCGGGCTGTTTTTGCGGATCATCATCGCCGTCTGGCCGTCGGTCCGGACGGCGGCAGCTGTGTTGAGCACGATTCCCGGGAAGATCTGCTGCCAGAACTGTGCGATGTAATCGTCTACCATCGTCATGGGGACCAGACCCGCGTTGACCATCTCGAGGATGTCTTCGTCGGCGAGCACTTCCGGAGCCGGCCGAATCTTCACCGGCGGTTTGCCTGACGCGGCAAGCTGGGCGTTGAACCGCTCGACGCCCTGAGTCGAAACGTCCGAGGTCCGAAGATAGACCTCCTTGCCGCTCAGATCCTGGACCGTCGCAATCGGCGGCGCGCCGGGCCCGGTGACGATGATTGAAGAGATGCCACTCCTCGTCGGGTTCGCGAAGTCGACCTGCTCCTTGCGCCAGGCGGTGATCAACTTGGTCGCTGCCACGATGTCGCCGCGCCCGTCGAGCAGCGCCGGAATGAGATCGTCGTGCGCAACCGGAATGAACACGACGTGCACTCGAATGTTCTTGTTGTTGAGTCGCTTGTTCAGGTCGTCCTCGAACAACCGGAAGGAGTCGGGCACCAGACCAAGCTGTGTGCCCCGATCAACGAAAAATGTGGTCTTCGAGGGCGTGGTCAAAACACGAACCATGCGCCGCTCGATCATGCCGTCTAAATCGCCGGTCCACTTCCGGGCGGCAATATCAAGTAAGGGGTTTTCCGGCGACTGGACGTCGGACGCGCCCTTCGGCTCTGGAGTCGCCTGGCGCTCCGGTGACTGGGGTGTGGCCGCCGGCGGCGTAGGTTCTTTCGTGCAGGCGGCAGTGAGAAGAAGCAGGAATACGCCGAAAAGGGTGAGTTGTGCCTTCGAATGGCTTTGCTGGGTCATGGCCTTCTGTCGGATGGGTCAACTTGGATGGGTTCAACTCTGCGTGTAGAACAGACAGCGCGACACGAGCGCGCACTCCTCGTGCTGGCGGCGTCAGCGCGCATCTCCTGTCGTTCTCTCAACGGGGGCTGCCAAGCGACAAGGCCGACGCGACGACGTCCAGCAAGCGATAATTGTCCAATGGCTTTGCCAGGAAGTCAAGGCCACGCAAGCGGTGCGGGGGCGCGCCCGGCTGCAGGCGCTCTGGCAGCGTCTACCATCGAGGTGATGCGCTAAGCATTCTTGGGGAATGGGTCCAGACATGGGGACGAGGTCAGCGGCGCTTGAGAGTCGACAGCACAGCCGGTTGAGTCCGCAGGAGACGGATCTCGTCTTCCGTCAGCGCCCGCTTGAAAAGGGCGAACTCATCGATGAGGCCGATATAGCTGACCGCGATGTAGATGCCGGCCTTGTCCAGGTTCCAATCCATCGAGATGGGATAGTCCTTGTCCTTGATCTCGCCCGCGAGCTTGCCATCGATATACAAGGCGGCGCGGGCATCGTTCTTTCCGGTGTCGAAGTTGTTCCACACCATCGCCACGTGGCGCCACTCCCCCACCTTGAGACCCGGCTTATCGACCCACACCATGGGCGAGAATGCCTCGCGCGATTCTTTGAGCTGCCGGCCCGCGGAGACGGCCGGAAATGTGCCCATTCGAAGGTTCCGATTGGGCTTGGCATCGTTGAAGTCGAACCAGATGCCGCCGTCGCCGGCCCCCTTCTCGGTGATCTGCACGGGGTCGCAGAAGCGTGTCTTGAGCTGAGTGTCGGGGTCGTGGTTGATCCACATCGAGACCGCCCCACCCCAGCCCCCCTTCTGGTAGGCGATGTTTCCCCGGACCGGGAAGAAGATGCGGCCGTTATCGGGCAGGACATCAACGGCCTCCAGCGCGCCGCCGGAGATCCCCTTGCCCGGGGCGATGCGAAACGCCTTCTCGGGGAACCCTTTCTCGAAGACGAACGCGCCCTTTTCCGTCTTGTGGTTGGTGCGCGTGGACAGGGTCAGCTCTCCGCCGCCGAAGTCCCCTTGGACAGCCGCGTCGAAGGAAGCGTAGAAGGTGACGGCTTGGCGGAGGCCCGCCTCATCGGCCCGGGAGGACACGGATGCGACGGCGAACACGAGGACTGCTAAAGCGGCAGTCTTTTGGATCATCGAGGTCTTGCCTTCATAGTGTGAACAGGAGGCATCTCGGATCGAGAGACAGTTTATCCTCCAGGAATGGCGCCCATGTCAGAACCACTAACCGGTGCGAATCATACACCAGGCGATGCTACGAAGGGAGAATTTGCGGAAATCCAGGGGTGCCTGCCGATTATTTATTGGGTCGCGTAGAGAAATCGCAAGGACGGGTACGAACCCACGATTGCGCTCGACACACAGGTCTGATGAGACTGTTGCACAACATACGCGCTCCCCTGTAGATCGGCTCAGACATTATCCGAGCCCCCTGTGGCGACGGGCCATCAGAAACCGTCGCAAGTAACGTGATCGGGAGGATTTACCCTTAAGAAGTTCTTTTCCTGTCATTAGTCATTAGCCATTTTTTCATTTTTCATTTGTCATTCATGGGGGGAAGGGATTGTAACAAGGCCCGCGTAGTCTGCGAGCGCAAACCCGGCCCGCAACACGCACTAATGACAAATGACAGATGACGAATGAGAAATGACCAATGAAAGCTTTTGTGCCACTAGGGGCCGGACGGGCTTGATAGCCCGTCCGCACATGTTTCGGGGGGTTTTGCGACGGTCTCATCAGGCCTGGTAATCTTCGGAACCGCGCTGGGCTCTGAAACCATCGGGCGCCGGCCACGATAACGTCCGCTCAGGCTGTGCGAAACTCGCGTACGAAGGCGCGGACAGCTTCTATCCGCAGATCAAAGATGGTACCCTGTGCCGCAAAATGCCAGCGACAATTCACTTGATCGATGGAACCTATGAGCTGTTCCGGCACTTCTTCGCTCTGCCGGCTACGGCCGACCTGAATGGACAAGAAGTCGGCGCCGTTCGCGGCGTTCTGTATTCCGTTTTGTCCATGATCGAGCGCGGGGTAACCCATCTTGGAGTGGCAACCGATCACGTGGTGGAGTCGTTTCGGAATGATCTCTATCCTGGCTACAAAACCAGCGAGGGAGTTCCTCAGGAGCTGCTTTCACAGTTCCCGATTCTCGAAGAAACGCTCGAAGACATGGGCGTAGTAGTCTGGCCGATGGTCTACTATGAAGCGGACGACGCCCTGGCCTCCGCCGCCCGAAAAGCCGCGCAGGATGATGGCGTAGGGCAAGTCGTCATTTGCACGCCTGATAAGGATCTCAGCCAGTGTGTTGAAGGCACACGTATCGTTCAACTCAATCGCCGGACCAACGTCATCCGCGACGAGACCGGCGTCGAGGCCAAGTTCGGCGTGAAGCCGCAATCGATACCCGATTACCTGGCGGTGATCGGCGATAGCGCCGACGGATTTCCGGGTTTGCCCGGATGGGGGCACAAGACCGCTGCCGCGATCCTTTCTCGCTATGGACACCTGGAAGCCGTTCCGAAAGATTGGAAGCAGTGGCATCCGTCGATCCGCAGCCGCCCGGTGCTTTCCGAGGTTTTGTTCGGTCACTGGAAGGAAGCAATGTTGTTTCGCACACTGGCCACGTTGCGAACCGATGTGCCGGTCTTCGATTCTATCGAAGAGCTTCGCTGGAGGGGACCGCGCCCGAGTTTTACCGAAACATGCCGTCGCCTGAACACACCCGATCTCCTGACGCGCGCCAGGTCGGCCGGGTCTGCAGTGCGGTAGCGGAGGTAGCAGCTGAATTGGAACGGCGAAGCAAGCTACCGCACTCCTGCAAAAGGACGAACATTTCTGCGGGCGCATTCGTATTGCGTCTCCAAGGAAAGGATATTCATGCTATTGGCCAAACCGATCGGCAGTCGGACTCTTGTGCAACGGCTCGCTGCACTGACTCTGCTTTCAGCCGGTTTCCTGCACGGCCAGGCAACGAATCCCCTGGAATTGATCAAGCAGGAGACGCCGCCCGCGAATGAGCGGATTGTCTACGGCAAGGACCCGCTCCAGTTCGGCGAACTGCGATTGCCGGCCGGAGCCGGACCGTTTCCCGTTGCGATCCTTGTTCATGGAGGATGTTGGTCGGCCAGGCTGGGGAAGCTGCCCGAGCCCGTCACTTCCTTCGAGCTGCTGCGCCCGATGGCCGCGGCGCTTGCCAAAGCCGGGATCGCCTCGTGGAACGTTGAGTATCGCCGTCTGGGAAATGAGGGGGGCGGTTGGCCCGGCACCTATCTCGATTTAAGCAAGGCGACGGACCTCTTACGCGAACTGGCCACGCGCCATCATCTCGACCTGAAGCATGCAATCGCGATCGGTCACTCGTCGGGCGGTCAGCTCGCGTTGTGGCTGGCCGCGCGAGAGAAGCTGCCGAAGGGCAGCGTGCTGCACACGGATTCGCCGCTTCCACTGAAAGGCGTTGTGAGCGTCGATGGGCCTCCGGATCTCGCAGCGGCCCGCGCCATCGAGCAGCCGGTGTGCGGCGGGCCTGTGATCACGCAGTTTGTCGGGGGTACGCCGGCGGAGGTTCCTGATCGCTATCGCGAGGGTTCGGCGAGTGGCTTGCTGCCGATCGGCGTGAAGCAGGAACTTTTGCTGGCGGGCAAGAATCGCGACGGGTGGCTCGGGCTATTCAAGGATTATGTTGCGGCGGCCGAGAAGGCGGGCGACCCGGTTCGCATGCCGATCATGGAAGGCGCCAATCACTTCGATGGGATCAACCCCCAGGCGCCAGCCTGGGAGACGGTGATGGCCAGCGTGCGGTTGCTGCTGCGCGATCCATGATCCAGCCATGCCCGCACTGCGCAGATCAACGGACAGCCGGCTATCCGCACGAACGGACCGGATAGCGGCCTGGAAACCGGAGACTGCATGCTTCTCGGCACGCAGTTGTGCATGCCGCGGCGGCGCTCCGACACTCACCAACTGAGTGCGTTGCACATGTTAAACTCCGCCACGGTGGGCGGGCGCGTGGGATCCTTGTATTCCACCAGGGCAACAATACGGTTCAGACATCCCCAACCGATGTAGGAAGCGCGAAAGCCTCGGTCCGCGCCGGCGGTCATCAGCGTGTTCTGGAACGTGGGATGGTCCGCCAGGTAGGTAACGAAGGCGACTGCGTCTTTGCCGGCTGTCCCAGGTTCCGGGTAGAGATCAAACTTGTAGACCTGCTGGTTACTGGGATTCTTGTATCCAAGGTCGGTGGCCCTGGCTGTGAAGCGGATGGTGGTGTTCTGATCCAGTGACGATAGCAGCCTGGCGAGGCTGACTTTATCTCCGGACAGCGCGGCCTGCCGGATGAGCAGGCTTCTCTGAATCATTTCAACTGCGGATTCCGCCCTCTTGCGCTGTTGTTCGGCATCGAGCCGCGCCTTGTCTGCCTCCGATCGCGCCGTCTCCGCAATTGTCCGGGCATTCTCGGCCACCGTTCGTAATTTGACCGCCCAAATTGCAGCCGCGACGGCTGCGATCGTCAAAATCAGGAACAAAGCGGCGGCGACTCGGGTTCTCTTCAAGTTCTGGCGATCTCGCTGCAGCTTCTCACGTTCCTGCGCTTCCAGAAGAGCACGCCGCTCATTTTCAGCGGCCTCGAGCTGGAGGCGGTGGTCGCGGCTGGCGCGTACGACTCCACAAAGAAGATCATGCGTCAGCTCCAGGCGTTGCACACCACCCCGATCTTCCCGGCGCACAAGCCTGCGGTCCACGAGACGGGCAATGGACTCGCGAGTGACGCCGGGCGCACTGAGCGCGTTATCAAGGGCAACACTGTCGCGATAGCCGGAAACGGTCAGCAGGCGGTCCTCAACAAACCGCCGTACCTCAATCGGAAGGTCTGCCACGCTCGACTCATACACGCCCTCGAGGACCTGTTCGTGGCTGCCCGCAAGCAGGCTGGCGGTGATCTTCGGCGCACCCAGGGCTCGACGCTTGTTGTTCAGTTCCCGGCAGACGACGCTCAGGAGCGCGGGTTCCACCTCGAGATCGGCAAGCGGAAGGCGGCGCTGGTCGGCGGCAACGAAGCGCACCACCTGTTCGGCGACATCGGGATCGATCAGGTGCCGGGCTTGATTCACTACCAGAACGGCAGCCTCGCCGTTCATTCGCCGGAGGCGGAATCGGTTCAGTGACAGAGCCGGCATGCGGGTGCGCAAGGCTTCCAGGTCCGGCAAGAAGTCTTCACGGATGCTGAGGAGAATCTTGTAATCGTGATGTGAGAACAAGAATTCCTTGGTTTCCTCGGGATGCTCGTCAAGTCTGGCTTTGAGTCTTGCAGGAGGCCGGCCTTCGACCAGGTCAGCGAGTTGCTCGATCAGCGCTTCCGTGGCTCGCGTGCGGTTTGGGTCTACGCGGCCAAGGGTGAAGATCTCCTCGAACTGGTCGAAAACCAGGAGAGGAATCACGGGCTGGTTGCGGGCGTTCCAGAAGTCGTTGTCCTGGCGGTGAAAGTATTCCCAGAGCGTATCGCCGGCTTTGGCCGGTGGAGCTTCGATGTGCGCCGCCGACGCTTCGCGGGCAATATCGGCCTTTGCCTGGCCGACCAGCTCGGGCTCTGGGTCAGAGAAGTCCAGGCGGATATAGACCGGGAAAACGGTTTCGCGGCGCAGCAAGGGAAAGAGACCGGCCTGCAGCAACGAGGACTTGCCCAGGCCGGAAAGACCGAACAAAACGCTCAGGCGTTCGCGCATCACCAGGCGAAACAGTTCCTCGGTCTCGGCTTTGCGGCCCTGGAAATAACCTTGATCCGCTTCGCGAAAGGCCAGCAGTCCCGGCCAAGGATTGTCGGTGCTGACGGTTGACGAGCCGGATGGAGCTTGCGGGACCCCCTCTTCGACGTGCATCAGGTCCTCGCTCGGGATTTCAGGTACTTTCGATAGAGCTGCTGCACGCGGCTGACGAAATCCGGTGTCGGTTGGCCGCCGGGGAGTGATTTCCATTGGGTGGCGCGAAACCTGGATGGAATTGCAGGGTCGTCGATTTTCGTATCATCGATTACGACGGGGAGCAGGAATGCTTCGTCATCAGAGAAGGAAGCTTTTTGGGCCTCTTCGAGGGCGAGGTTCCATTCCATGCGGAAGAAGCGGCGCTCGGGAGTCAAAGTGTGCTGCGAGATGATCGGAAGGAACAGCGAACAGTGGTGGATGCTGCGCCGCAGTTTTGCCTCCCAATCGTCTCCAGGTTCCAGCTGCTCCCGATCGAAGAATACGTCAACGCCGGCTCCTTCCAGGCCCATCTTGAGCTTTTCCGCCGCTTCGGCGTCGCCGCTGGCGTAGCTCAGAAATACGGCACCGGGTCTCAGTTGAGGTGCCAGGGAGGAATCCAAGGGCGCGGCAACAACCTCAGTGTTTTCGGGGTGACGTTCCCTCCAGCGGCCATGGAGTTCACGGACGAACTCGAGAACTCCCCCGCTGCGATAGATTTTTGTCGCCTTGCTGAAGTTCTTAAGGAACAGCACCTGATTGCCGTCGTTGCTCACCTCTGCATCGACGACATAATCACTCTTGCCTCCGGCCGAAAGACGCTGCCGCTTGGGCATGCGCATGAAGAAACGTGCCAGCCAGCCGCTGAAGCGGCTGCCAAGAACCATCAAGCTTTGCCGATTCAACTCGTCGAACAGCAGCGGAGGCTGCCGCGTCCCCGATTGCAGCGAGTGGAAGAACTCAACGAAGTCTTCCTGGGTGACGGCATAGGCCGGAGTAGACGACAGCTTGCCAAGCAGGTGATAGACGATGGGCGAATTCAAACTCTTCATGTCGCCGGGCAGGTCTGCCAGCTCGGTGGGCGAATAGGCGATTACTCTGGTCGTCGCGTTGCCTCCGAAGCGTTTCTGGTTGATCGCTCGTGTCAAGAAGGAATCGAAGGTGGTAGTGACAAACAACTGCAACGGACGGATGTCGGCCAGCTGGAGCAGTGGTTCTGGGACCGGTAAAGCCTCGACTTTGGAGGCGACTGCTTTCAGCGCGGGATAGATATCCTCCAGCTGGTTGCCTTGCGCCAGGAAACGGTAGGCGACTTCGTTGAGTTCGTTGCCCGCCGGCAAGCTGTCACCGGAGATTCCAAGATATCCGGCCAGCTGCTCGGCGAGGTAGGCATAGAGCAGCTTCGAACCCGCCGGCGTGTCGATGGTCAAAAGATCCTGCCCCGCGATCGGAACGACCTTGCCTTCCTCTATCAGCTGGAGCAGCGTGTCCCAGAAAATGCTCGATTCTGCGATGGTCAACCCCCTTGTGGCAGGTTGCGACGTCCGAGCAAATACTTCCGCATAGTCCGGATCCGTGTTGATTGAGAGAGAGTATACATCGTGTTTCTTCGCGTCTTTGAGTCTTAGTGGTATTCGTTAGACAATTCTAACCACGAAGACACGAAGGCACGAAGAAACACTAAGTCGGGTCATGCGCCCCACAGCTCTCGAGCGGTTTCTGCCACCAGGCGCAGTTTGGCTTCCTGATCATCCGGCGTTAACAGGTTGCCCTCCATGGTTGACGCGAATCCGCACTGTGGACTCAGTGCCAGTCTTTCCTGCGGAATAATGGCCGCGGCTTCCTGGACGCGGCGTTTCAACTCTTCTTTGCTTTCCAGCGCTCCCTGCTTTGAGCTCACCAGTCCCAGCACGACGGTTCTGTCTTCCGGCATCTGGCCGAGCGGCTCAAAGCCCCCGGAGCGTTCATCGTCAAATTCCAGCAGGAAGCGTTGGAACTTTGTGTTGCGAAAGACCCGGGTGATCGGTCCATAGTCTCCGCGGGCATAGAACTTGCTCTGGTTATTGCCCCGGCACAGATGCAGGCCAAAGGTAATGCCCGGATGATCGCCGATCACCGCATTATCCATCTCAATCGACAGATCCAGCAGCCGATCCGGGTCGTTGCCGCGCTTGCGGTATCCTTCGCGCAGGTCGGAATCCAGCAGCGCGGCGTATTGCGGGGAGTCAATCTGGATGTAAGTGCAGCCCAGACGGATCAACTCCTCTACTTCTCCGCGCAGGATGTCGACCAGGTCCGCCAGGTAGGCATCAATCGTGATGTAGGCGGCGCTCGACTTCTTGCGGTCGTAGTAGGCCGCCGCCTGTTGCGCGCTGATCAGCGTAGTCTTGGCGGCGCGGTTGGTTCGCGCGCGCAAGTAGGTGAATTCCTCCGCGCACAGATGACGCTTGCGGCGCAAGCGTGAGACGACCACGGGGCGTCTTAGAATAATTTCCTCTCCCTCTTCATTCCGGAACGGGATGGCCCAGCCCCCAAACTTGTCGTACCCCTCCACGGCCTCGATGAGGTGACCATAGAATGCGTAGCGCCGCATCTCGCCATCGCTGACCACGTCGATCCCGGCTCTCTCTTGCAGAGCCACCGCTTCGTCAACGGCTCGGTCCTCGATGCGCTTGAAGACCGTATCGGTGAGTTCAGCCGAGTCGTGGCGCTCTCGCGCCTCCTTCAGGTAGGCCGGACGCAACAGACTGCCCACCACATCACTTCGGTGCATGACTGTTTTCCTTCTTGCGTCACTCAATGCCAGAGTTGCCGCGACAGCTCGAGCAGCGGATCATTTACAGTATAATCTACCGGCGTCTCGGCGATGGCACGACAACCTCGCGCTGGATTTTCGGCGCCTCTCGCCGCCAGGACAGTTTAGAGTTGAGCCGCCCCCGGCCCGAAGTCGCGGCTGCACAAAGGAGTCGCGATACATGAAGGATTAGCGCTTTATGACGAACATCGCCGGCTACCGGAGGCCGATTCCGGGGACTCAGCCGAATCACCTGCATCCCCAGTATCTCTCATCCCTCAAGCGCGCGCCGACCAAGCCGTTGGTCTATCTCCCGCACACGGTTTCCGAGGTAACCGGACCCGTATTCGAGGAGGAGACCGTCGGCCTGGCTTTGTTTGACTTGACGAAGCAGGCTTCCGGAGAGCCGTCGGGAGAGCGTATCGTCGTGAGCGGGCGGGTGCTGGACCAGGACGGGCGACCGGTGCCGCATACCTTGGTCGAGATCTGGCAAGCGAACGCGGCTGGGAGATATCTGCATGAGCGGGATCAGCACGACGCGCCCCTCGACCCTTACTTCACGGGTTGCGGTCGTACGCTGACCGACGCCGGCGGCTGGTACCGCTTCGTGACCATCCGGCCGGGCGCATATCCCTGGCGCA
Organism: uncultured Acidobacteriota bacterium; assembly: GCA_963827655.1. GTDB lineage: Bacteria > Acidobacteriota > UBA6911 > UBA6911 > UBA6911 > CAWHCF01. The sequence goes on along the minus strand of CAWHCF010000023.1, from coordinate 219,762 downwards.
ACCATCACAATGCGTGGCGGCCGGCGCACATTCATTTTTCGCTCTTTGGCCCGGCGTTTGCGACGCGCCTGGTCACGCAAATGTATTTTCCCGGCGATCCGCTGCTGCCATACGATCCGATTTTCAACAGCACGGCCAATGAGAAGGCGCGCGACCGGCTGATTTGCCTTTTCGACTGGGACTGCACGATACCGGAACAGGCGCTGGGCTACCGATTTGACATCATCCTCAGCGGCCGCGAAGCCACGCCGATGGAGGCATGATATGAGCCTCCCGGCGACGCCGTCACAAACCGTGGGTCCGTTCTTCACCATCGGTCTCGCATGGCTGAACCGAGATAACCTGGCGGGACCGGGCATCCCGGGGGAGCGCGTGACCATCGGCGGGCGGGTGCTCGATGGCGACGGCGAGCCGGTGCCGGATGCGCTGATCGAGATCTGGCAAGCGGACACGCATGGAAGGTACGCCCACCCGGAGGACAAAAGGGCCGAACGGCTCGAAGCGGGTTTCACAGGGTACGGGCGGATTCCTACCGATGACAAAGGAAGGTTCCGCTTTGTCACGATAAAACCGGGCCCGGTGCCGGGACCGGATGGAAAGCCGCAGGCGCCGCACCTCATCGTTTCCGTGTTTGCGCGTGGTTTGTTGCGCCGGCTGATTACGCGGATCTATTTTCCCGATGAGCCGGGCAACGACGAGGATTTTGCCCTCAATCTGGTCGAACCGGCGCGACGCGGCACCCTGATTGCGAGGAAGGCGGACGAACAGAGCCGGCTACTCGCGTGGGACGTGATCCTGCAGGGGCCTGAGGAGACGGTTTTCTTTGACTGCTGAAATGGACGCAATACGGTCGCAGCCTTGTCGGACATTCGCAAGCTTGCTCGTTAACCTTACGACGCATCTCATTGGTGTCGGCAAGTTTGCTTGCCCCCGGAGGGGCGACGGAAATTAGCCCCGGGCAAGCGAAGCGCAGCCCGGGGTCTAGGGGTTAATAGTCAATGCGCCCTGAAGGGGCGCCGGAGCAACGAGGGGCAGCGTCCAGCGCCCCTCCGGGGCGCGCGTCTCTTTGTTTGTGCGTGACCGGGGGCCGCGCTCCGCTTGCCCCCGGCTAATTTCCTTCGCCCTTTCAGGGCCGGCTGACGTAACCATTCGTTCTGGGCCAATACAAGATGCGTGTAAGGTTCAGAGCTTGCTGGCGCAGTCATCCGGAGCTCACCCGTTGTCCGGTTGAGATTGGTGTCCATGCGCCTACTGGAACCGTTGTTCCGCTGGGAAAACATCGAAGAGCTGTTTTCTGACCGCGCCCGTCTGCAAGGCATGCTGGATTTCGAGGCGGCGCTGGCGCGCGCCGAAGCGCGCGCAGGCGTGATTCCCGCGTCCGCCGCAATCGCCATCGCAGCCAGGTGCCGGGCCGAGCTCTTCGACATGGATTCGCTCGCGCGCGCAACCGCGTGGGCGGGCAATCCCGCAATTCCGATGGTTGAGCAGCTCACCGCCCTGGTCGGAAAAGACGACGATGAAGCCATGCGGTTTGTGCACTGGGGAGCAACGAGCCAGGATGCGATCGACACCGGATTCACGCTGCAGTTGCGCAGTGCGCTGGGGCGGATCGAGGCGGAGTTCGAAATTCTTTCGGGTGCATTGGCGGAGCTGTCTAAAAAGCACCGAGCCACTCCGGTGGCCGGGCGAACGTTGATGCAGCAGGCGTTGCCGACGACGTTCGGGTTTAAGGCGGCGGGATGGCTGGATGCGGTCAATCGTCACCGCGAGCGGCTCCGCGATGCGGGTCGCCGGGCGCTGGTAGTGCAATTTGGCGGAGCGGTCGGGACGCTTGCGGCGCTGGGGAGCAGCGGATTGGATGTTGCGAAAGCCCTCGGCGAAGAGCTGCACCTCGCCGTGCCCGATGTTCCGTGGCACGTTCACCGGGATCGTTGGGTCGAGGTGGCCGCCACCCTGGGGCTGTGCACCGGCACGATGGGAAAGATTGCCCTCGACGTTGCCTTGCAAATGCAAACCGAGGTTGGGGAAGTATTCGAGCCGGCGGGAGCAGGCCGCGGCGGCTCCTCGACCTTGCCCCACAAACGCAACCCGATCGTGTCAGCCGTGGTGCTGGCGGCCGCGGCACGCATGCCCGGCCTGGTCGGCGCGATGCTCGGCGCGATGGTGCAGCAACAGGAACGAGGGCTGGGCGGCTGGCATGCGGAGTGGGAAACCATGCCGGAGATCATCGGGCTGGCCGGAGGCGCGCTACACCACTTGACCCGCACAATAGTCGAACTCGAGATCGACGTTGCCAGGATGCGAGCCAATCTCGACCTGACCCATGGGTTGATTTTCTCGGAAGCGGTTCAAATGGCTCTGGGGAGCGTGATGGGCCGGATGGCGGCCCACGAACTGGTTGGGGCGGCATGCGAACGGGCGCGCGCGGGGAGGCGGCATCTGCGTGAAGTTCTCGAGGATGACGCGGCAGTGATGAAGCATCTGAGCCGGGAGCAACTTGACCGGCTCTTCGACCCGCGACAGTATCTGGGGGTGGTCGAGGCGCTGATCGATCGCGTGCTCCTGTCCCATGACCGCGAAGACTCGAAGAAGTAATTCGGTGACAGGCTCCAAAATTGCGTGGCAAAACATCGGTCTTTTGACCGCAATCACCGCGCAATTTGGTGCCTGTCACCGAATTTCGGTGGCCGGCGTTCGAGGAACGTGTCGCCGCACGGCAGCCAGGCAGCCCAACACCAGTGTCATGGCGGCGGCCATCAGGCCGAAGAACGCTCCACTCCCTCCCAACTCGAGCGCCCAGGCCCCTGCGTACGTACTCAGGACGCCTCCGGAGCGGCCGACGGCGACCGCCGTGCCCACACCGGTGGCGCGAACCGATGTCGGGTAAACATGAGCCGCCAGCGCATACATCGTTGTCTGCACAGCGTTGATCAGTCCCCCGGTAATCCCCAGCAGCGCGATAATCGGGAAGGCATCCGATAAGGCCACGATTGGCATCGCCGCCAGTCCCAGCGCGCCGGCAATGGCGCCCGCGGACATCCCCAGCATCGTGGGTCTCGAGCCGTAGCGGGCGATCACCAGCCCTCCGCAAATCGCGCCTGCGACGCCGCCGAGGTTGAACGCGGCCAGACCGTTACTGGCGACGGCAAGACCCAGACCAGCCCCCGCCAGCACCGAAGGCACCCAGTTGAACGCCGTGTAGACTGCGAGCAGACAGGAGAAGAACGCGCCGCACAGCGCCAGCGTGTCGTGGCGCAAGTCAGTCGTGAAGAGCGCGCCGACCGACGCGCGGGACCCGGCCTTCTCTCCCGGATCGACGAAGGTGGCGTCGGGCAGGACATTGTGGCCGATGCGTCTGAGAACTCCCGCCAGCTCCGGCCAGCGTTCGGGATAGCGCGCCAGATAGCGCGGAGACTCCGGCAAGTAGCGCATCAGAACGACGGCGGCGGCGAGCGGAAGCACTCCGCCAATGGCGAAGAGCCACCGCCATCCCAGAACCGGGAGCACGCGTCCGCCCAGGAGAGCGGCGAGCGTGCCGCCGAGCGGGACGCAGACGATAGTCAGCGTGACGGCAAAAGGACGATGGCGCCGTGGGACGTATTCCGATGCGAGCGCCGCCGCGTTGGGCAGAGCGCCCCCGAGGCCGAGTCCCGCCAGGAAACGCAGCACTCCAAGAGTCCAGAGATTGTCCGCGATCGCAACAGACGTCGTGAGGAGGCCGAACACCAGTACGCTGCCGATCAGAGCAAACTTGCGTCCGATCCGATCACCGATGATGCCGGCGATTGCCCCGCCGAGCATCATGCCGATCATGCCGCTGGCGAGAATGGGCGCGAATGCGCCGCGGGCGAGCGACCAGTCCTTCATCAGCGAGGGAACGGCAATGCCGATCAGTTGATTGTCGACGCCGTCGAAGACGATGGCGAGGGCGGTCAGAAACACGAACAGTTTCTGCCTGCCTCCCCAACGCCCTTCATCCAGAATCTGGCCCAGATCGACGACGCGCGATGGGGCCGAGGGGTTGATTTGACTGGGATTCACTCTACTCCTTCGTGTCTTCGTGGTTAGAGCCGCGAGGAAAAAATACCACTAAGACACCAAGACACGAAGAAACCCTAAGAACCTTGTCGAAGCTCGAGTTGCTCAGAAAAGGCTCAGCTGCCGCCTGGCATCCAATATGCCGTCAAGGCTGGTTCCGAGGAACCGGAGAATCGCGTCGGCGACGGGTTTGATCTGATGCTCGATGTAGTGCTCGTAGTCGAGCGGCGCCGTCTCCTCTCCGACCGGTTCCGGGCCATGATGGGTCATCACATACTCGACCAGGCGGCTGCCCGGATGACGCTGCCGGCGCGCCGCCTGAACGTGCGGCGGCGTGGTTTTTGTGTAGTCCTCCAGATCCTTGCGTACGGCCTTTCGATAGACCAGCTGCCCATCAAGACCGCCCGCGCGCAAATCCGCGACAAAGCTTCGAACCAGGTCCGCGACGGGCCGGTCGTGAAAGACCAGGTTCAACAATTCCTTTTGAAATTTCTTGCTGGCATCGCTCCAGTCCCGGCGCACATACTCCAGGCCGACGAACTCGAGACGTTCGCTGCCGTCCGCCTCGATCACAAGGCCCGCGTATCGTTTCTTGCTCCCGATCTTTCCGCCGCGCACCTCGGGCAGGAAAAAGCGCGCGTACAGTTTCTCGAATTCGAGTTCCAGATAGCTCTCGCAGGCGAATCGTTCGCGCACGAAAGCCGCTACGGCGTCCCCGATATTGACGCGCAAGCGGTGCGCGACGGCGAGCGCGCGCTCCGAATCATCCTCGGCGGAATCGACGAACAGGGAGTCGGTATCGCCGTAGATGACGCGATACCCTGAACCCGATGCGAATTCGGCGGCGGTCCGAATCAATAGCTGACCGAAATAAGTGATGGCATTGGCCACCGAGGGAAAGAACAGCCGGGAAGCGCCGGAACCCAGGACCCCATAGAGGGAGTTCATCAAGATCTTCATCGCATAAGCCTTGACGTGTTGGCCTGCCTTCCGGGCCTGTTCGCGCTCCTCGGCAACCTTTGCCACCAGATCGGGCAGAATCCCCTGCACGTCGCGCCGGAAGCGCGCGCCGTTAGGCGCGGCCAGTGCGTCTGCAGCCGCTGCGCCGTTCGAAACCAGCGTCAGGGGATCGAGATTGAAGGTCCGAATGATGCTGGGGTAGAGGCTCTTGAAATCGAAGACCAGGACGTTGCGATAGAGTCCCGGTTGGGCGTCCATTACGTAGCCGCCTGTGATGCTGGCTTGCCGGACGTCCCGGCCGACCGAGGGCGCCACCACGCCCCGGCTCCTCAGGGCGCGAAGATAGAGCGAATCGATCGAAGCGATAGCGGCGCTCACCCGGTCGAGCGGCATGCCGGTGAGTAGACTCCGCTCGATGGCGAGATTGATCAGACCGGTCCGGTCCAGAATCTCGGTGACCAGGCGGGCGTCTTCCAGGTTGTATTGCACCAGACTCTGCGGATCGCTGCGATAAAGGCGCTCGATCTCGAAGCGGCGATCCGCGCCTTTGATCAGTTTGCCGCGCCCGAGGATGTTTTGCGCCGCGGTCTCAAGCCTGTAGTCCTGAAGTCGAATGAAGGCGCCTCGCATCAATGATTGGGCGTCAAGCACGAGGCGTCCATACGTCAGGGCTCGTGACTCGCGCGTGTAGGACGCTTCCCGCCTGGAATCGAAATCGTCGTCCGTGCGTCCGATGGCGAAGCGCATCCCGTGCCGTCGGGCCGCGCGTGCCAGCATGACCAGATCGAAATCGACGACGTTCCACCCCGTAAGGATGTCGGGATCCTGCCGGCTGACGTGTTGGAGAAAGCGCAGGATGAGCTCCGGTTCGGAGTGAACGATTTCCACATCGGCCTGTTTCCGAACCGAGTCGTGGAGGATAAGTACGCGGCTGAAGTCAGGGCTGTGAAACGCGACCGAGTACAGCCTTGCTCCATCGGGACTTGTTTCGAGATCGATCGATAGTACCTTGAGATGCGGGACCCATGGACACGGATGCAGCACCGGATTGCGATAGATGCGCCCGAGAGATCCGCTATGCGCGGAAGGACCCTCCACCTCGAATGAGCCACGAATGCCCCGGTCCATCATGTAACGATAGGCGAAGCGAACATCCGCTTCGAAACATTCCACGCTTGCGTCTTCCAGGCGTTGCCGTAACGCCGGCACCTCCCCGGGAACAGAGACTTCCAGCCGCAAAACAGCTTCCCCGGCAAAGCTGCGCAAGTTACAGGGTTCCAGCGCAGCAGACGGTGCCAGCTTTCGAACCTTCGGTTCGTCGACCTCGCGGACAAAGAAGTAAGGGCGCATGCGATCGTCGATGATCACGCAGGGCTCGCCGGACTCGAGTACGCTATACAGATGGACTTCCGGAGTACCCCGGACGACGCGATAGGTGGGATTCAGGATGAATGCCCGCATTTCGATTTACGATTTACGATTTACGATTTACGATTGGGCTCGGTGACTAACCGTTCGCGATGCAGTTTCAATCGTAAATCGTCAATCGTAGCCAGATCCATGTGGATAACGGGCGCAGCAGTTCGTAATGACGAATGCAGTTTCAATCGTCAATCGTAATCGTCAATCGTAAATCGAGGGCCTTATGTTGTCGGTATTCTGTTGCCCCAGCCGCTATACGCAGGGAAAGAACGCCACAGACAATTTAGGACAGGAGATGGCAACCCTGGGCTTGAAGGGGCCGGCCTTGATTGTGGCCGGGAAGACGGCCATCAAGATCCTGGCGGAAGCATGGCGCAGGACCCTGTCCCAGGCGGACATCTCTTACAATGTGCACACCTTTGGCGGAGAGTGCTCGCTGCCTGAGATCGAGCGGGTCAAAGTCTCGGCGAAAGCATGCGGCGCGCGGGTCATTATCGCCGCCGGCGGCGGCAAGGCTCTCGATACCGGCCGGGCTGCCGCAGCTGACCTGGACCTGCCGGCGGTGAACTGCCCGACGATCGCTTCCAGCGACGCCCCCTGCAGCGCCCTCTCGGTTATTTACACCGAGGAGGGCGTCTTTCAGCAGTACCGCTTCTACCGAAAAAACCCTGATCTGGTTCTGGTCGATACTGCCGTCATCGCCCGTAGCCCGGCTCGTCTCCTGGTGGCCGGCATGGGAGATGCTCTGGCTACCCTGTTCGAGGCCAGGACATGCGTCGAAGGACATGTCAAAAACATGCGCGGGGGAGGCTCAACTCAGAGCGCCCTGGCGCTGGCGGAGCTGTGCTATCGCACGCTCCTGGCCGACGGCACGGCTGCCCTGCGAGCGGTCGAGGTTCAGGCAGTGACGCCGGCTCTCGAGCGATTGGTGGAGGCGAACACTCTGCTCTCCGGCCTGGGCTTCGAATCTTCAGGTCTGGCGGCGGCTCACGCCATCCATAATGGCTTGACCGTCGCCCAGGCTACTCATGGCTTCTTCCACGGGGAAAAAGTCGCTTTCGGGACCCTGGTCCAGCTGGTAATGGAAGGAAGGCCCAGGGCCGTGATAGAGGAAGTTCTTCGCTTCTCAACGGATGTCGGCCTCCCGGTCACTCTGGCCCAGGTGGGACTTGCGCAAATCCCGGCTGCGGTCCTGGCCGGGATCTCCGCGCGTGCCACCGCCCAGGGCGAAACCATTCACAATGAGCCTTTCGAGGTGAGACCGGATATGGTGGCGGACGCGATTCTGGCCGCAGATGCTGCGGGCCGTGCCTTTCGGTCAGAAACTTCCCGCGAAAGCCAACGCTAAGGTGTAAAGACGCCCGGAGTCTTGCGGCCGCTGTGTGCGATTCTGGACAAAGCGGTCCCAGAGCCGGACACCCGGTGGAAGCAGGAGCGTTGCGGCGTTTGGTAACTTTCGCAAACCCGGACAGTTGACAAGACATCAGCCTGGTACGTCTCTTGCCTTGGTGTTTCTTCGTGTCTTCGTGTCCTGGTGGTATTCGTTCGAGGCAAGGCGGACGTTAGAGTGATGGAAAACTTTTGGCAAGATCTGAAATACGGTGTGCGCATGCTGGCGAAAAGTCCCGGCGTTACCGCGGCGGCTGTGGTGACGCTGGCGCTGGGGGTTGGCGCCAACACTTCCTTGTTCAGTGTCGTGCACGCTGTCTTGCTGCGGCCGCTGCCGTTCAGCGAACCGGATCGGCTCGCGTTGCTCTGGGGAAGTATGCCGCAGCAGGGCCGCGAACAGCTTCAATTCTCTCTGCCGAACTTTAACGACATCCGCAGTCAGAACCAGGTCTTCGAAGGCATGTCTGTAGTAAATCCAGGCCGGGTCAGTCTCTCGCAGGGGGATGAACCGGAGCAGTTGCAGTCGGCATTGGTCTCTTCGAACTTCTTCGATGTTTTTCGAGTCAAGCCCATCATCGGGCGCGGGTTCCGGCCTGAGGAAGATGAGCCGGACACCCCGCGGATCGCGGTAATCAGCCATAGCCTGTGGAAGCGCCGGTTCAACGCCGATCCCGAATTGGTTGGCAGGACGATTTCGCTTGACAGCGAGAGCTACGAACTCGTCGGCGTCCTTCCGCCTGAGTTTCGGTTCATCAGCTTCCCCAAGCCGACCGAGGTGTGGATTCCACTGGGACTCGATCATTTCCGCGATCGGCGTTACGCTCGAGCCGTCCATTCGCTCGGTGTCATTGCAAGATTGAAGCCCGGGGTGGCGCTGGCGCAGGCTCAGGCGGAGATGGACGTGTTAGCCCGCCGTCTGGAGCAACAATATCCTGAGAATCGTGGCCGGCGCATACGCGTGGTGCTGCTGAAAGACCAGGTAGTGAAAAACGTGCGCATGGCATTGTGGGTGCTGCTTGGCGCGGTCGGCTTTGTCCTGCTGATTGCTTGTACCAACGTGGCGAACCTTCTGCTGGCCCGCGCGGCAGCGAGGTACCGGGAGATTGCCATCCGCGCCGCGCTGGGCGCAGGACGTTTCCGGCTGGCGCGTCAACTGCTGACTGAAAGCGTCGTGCTCTCACTTCTGGGCGGTGGCGTGGGAATCATCCTGGCGTTCTGGGGTGTGGACTTTCTCGCCGCTTTGCCGTACCAGACGCCGGATTTCTCCACCGTTTACACCGTTCCGCGGGAGCAGATTGGTGTGAGCGGGGTCGTGCTGGGGTACGCATTCGGGCTGTCGCTCTTAACCGGCTTGGTCTTTGGCCTTGTGCCGGCCTGGGCTGGCGCGCGCCGCGATCTGCAGGACGCGCTGAGGGAAGGAACGCCCTCAGCAGGCCGTCAGGACCGCACGCCGGGGCGCAACCTGCTGGTTGTCTCCGAAGTGGCGCTGGCCGTGGTCCTGCTCATCGGCGCCGGACTGATGGGAAAGAGCTTCTTGCGCCTGCTCGATGTGGGCCTGGGATTCCACCGCCCGGAGAATGTGCTCACGGTGGATCTCAATCTCTCGCGCACGAAATACGCCCGGAACGAGCAAGTCACGGCTTTTTATGATGAACTTCTGAAACGCATTCAAACTCTTCCGGGAGCGCAGGCCGCAGGAGCGGTTGAATTCTTGCCGCTCAGCGGATTCGATAGCAGCGGCTTTATCCATATCGAAGGAAAGCCGCCCGGCGCCGAGGACGATCGGCGTGCGCATTATCGTTCGGTGACGTCCGACTATTTCCGCGCGCTGGGCATTCCACTCGTGAAGGGCCGCGCATTCACCGAGCGCGATAGTAGAGAAGCTCCGCGCGTGGCGATCATCAATGAAACGATGGCGCGGCGTTACTGGCCGGCGGAGGACCCCATCGGCAAGCGCGTTGCGCTGGTATTCGAGTCGTTGCGGTTTTTCCCCAACCGTCCGCCGGAGGTCGACATCGCACAGGGTCTGCGCGAGATTGTCGGGGTTGTGGCTGATGTCAAGCATCTGGGACTCGAAGCAGCGCCCCTGCCGGAGATGTTCACTCCGTTCCTGCAGCGGCCTGTCCGCGACCTGGCTCTGGTGATCCGGGCGTCGTCTGATCCGACGAGCTTGATTGGTGGGGTGCGGCGCGCCGTGTCAGACCTGGACAAGGAACAGGCCATCTTGAACGCCGGCACGATGACCGACGTCCTGTCGAGGGCAGTGGCGACGCCGCGCTTCAATGCTTTGCTGATCGGACTGTTCGCGGCGCTGGCACTGGCGCTGGGAACAGTCGGCCTCTACGGAGTAATTGCTTACAGTGTAGCCCAGCGCACACACGAGATCGGCGTCCGCATGGCGCTGGGCGCCGGCGAGCGGGACATTCTGCGGCTTGTCCTCGTCCGCGGATTGACGTTGACGCTCATTGGCGTCGCCGCCGGTCTGGCGGCCGCGCTCGCGCTGACGCGCCTGGTGGCGAATCTGCTGTTCGGAGTGAAGCCGACCGACCCTGCGATATTTGCCGCCGTGGCGCTGCTGCTCACCGGTGTGGCGCTCGCGGCGTGCTACGTCCCGGCCCGAAGAGCCACCAGGGTCGATCCGATGATCGCCCTGCGCTACCAGTAAATTCCGGCGCGCGTTCACCTCTCCGCCAGGTCGCGCGGAGGCAGAGAAACGCGGGTCGGACCCAGGGATTGGGATGATGGAAACGATTGAACTCAGGAGCTCTTCTTCTACGGCGCCACGAACACTCATCGCCGATGACCAGCCGGAAGTATTGGAAGCCCTTCGCCTCTTACTCAAGGGCGCAGGCTATCAAACGGAAGGGGTCACTTCTCCGGCCGCGCTGCTCGAGGCCCTGAAGTCGAAGCAGTTCGATCTCCTTTTGATGGACCTCAACTACGCTCGAGATACGACGTCGGGCCAGGAAGGGCTGGATCTGCTCTCCCATATCCAGGTCCTGGACCGCGCGCTTCCCATAATAGTGATGACAGGTTGGGGTAGCGTAGAACTCGCGGTGGAAGCCATGCAGCGCGGCGTGCGTGATTTCGTTCAGAAGCCCTGGGAGAACGAAAAACTTCTCGTTCTGCTCCGAACTCACGTCGAAGAAGGCCGCGCTCTGAGAGAAAGACTTCGGCTGGAAAAGGAGAAAAAGTTCTGGCAGGAACGCGAGTATCAGGAGGCGCGGGAGATCCAGCTGGGGCTGCTGCCCAAGGATATTCCTCAGATTCCTGATCATGAAATATCCGGCGCATGGCAGCCGGCCAGCGCGGTGGGCGGCGACTACTTTGATGTGCTGAAGTTCGGTTCGAGCGCCGTTGCGCTGTGCGTTGCGGACGTTGCCGGCAAAGGGATGCCCGCGGCGTTACTGATGTCTAATCTTCAAGCTGCGGTCAAAGCTTTTGCGTCGGAATTGATGCAGCCCAAAGAACTCTGCTCCAAGGTCAATCGGGTCATTTGCAGCAACATTTCAGCCAACCGGTTCATCACGTTTTTCTACGGCCTCTACGATTCGAAAAGGAGGAAACTGGTTTACACCAATGCCGGCCACAATGCACCCGTGGTTCTCAGGCGTACGAGCGCTCACAGCCGCCTGCAGGAAGGTGGATCTGTGCTCGGAGTATTCAGAGAATGGAACTACGAGCAGCGGGAGGTAGACCTCTTACCTGGCGACCGGATCGTGCTCTTCACCGACGGCGTAACGGAGGCCACCAATGTTATGGAAGAGGAGTTCGGAGAAGAGCGTCTGATGGCCTTCCTGGAAGAAAACAAGCATCTTCGAGCGATCGACCTGCGGAAGAGGGTCATGGCAGACGTGGTCGAATTCAGTGGAGGCAAGTTTCACGACGATGCCACACTGATCGTGATGTCGGCCAATCGTTGAAGTAGCGTCTTCGAGTCTTCGTGGTTAGCGCTGAGAAACAAATACCACGAAGACGCCAAGTCACGGCGATACCGATTCCGTCAATCGCAGGCAGAATTACCGTCGTCTTGCCTTCTTCTTCGGTGTCTTTCTGGCGGTTTTTTTCGCGCGTCTGGCCGTCGCGCGCTTCGCAGGTCTCGTCGCCGTCTTTCCCGCGCTCATCGACTTCGGCCGCGCGTGGCGCGGCTGGTAGATGCCGAGCTTGCCACCGCCCGGCAGCGTGATCTGCGTGAGCAAACCCCAGTCCTGCTCCTGCACCGGGCTGCAAACGATATCGTGTTTCTGCATTTCCGCGGTGAGCGACTGGACGTCATCGCACATCAGATAGAACTCGTGCACGTCGTTCTCGTCGGACGGATGTACGGCAACCTCCGCCGGCGGCAATCCGAAGATCAGCCATCCTCCGCCCACATCGACGTTGGTCAGCTTGAGCACATCGCGCAGGAATGCGCGGTCGGCGTCGGGATTCGTGCTGTAGATGATCGAATGCGCGCCGATGATCATATCAATCTCCTTCTCCGCGTTGAAGCGATCAGCGCAGCGAGCGGATCTTCGGGTCGAGGTACTCGACCCGACCCTCGCTGTGCATCTGGAATCCGATTCGACCCTGGTCGGGCAGCTGGAGGCTGTGCGATTCCGCGACCTTTTTCCCGTTGACCCACACGCCCGTGTAGGCGCCGTCGGAAATGAACCGCAGCTCGCACCACTCACCGTCGCGGCACGGGACCGCCGTGGCGCCCGCGCGCCCATAGATACTGCCGGTGGGGTTGGTTGCGCCCGGCTGATTGTAGATCTGGATCTCGTAGCCCCCGCGGTTCGCGCTCGACCGTCGAAAGAGCACGCCGCCGTTGGCATGGACGGTGGTGCGGAAGTAAGTTTTGAACTCGAACGCGCCGAACGACTCCTCGGTGAACAGAAACCCGTCGCCGTTGCTCCCGACGATCTTTCCGTCTTCTACTAACCATTGGACCTTCCCCTCGCTCGTCCAGCCCTTCAGGTCCTTCCCATTGGACAGCGAAGTCCACTTCCGATCCTTGTTGGGGAGTTCGCGGATTTGAAGGTTACGATACCGGATGCGGCAGTTCAGATCGTCGAGCCCGATGTAGCCGCGCCGGGCCTTCCCCCGCAGGGCATCCGAGACCTCGAGGTTCACGTCCTGGATCAGCACGTCGTTCAGCTTGACCCGAAGGACTGGCCAGTCCATGTGGATTTCGAGAGCATTCCATTCATTGATCGGTTTATTCGCCAGGGTAAGCGGCGGCGCGACGTCGTAGATCCCGCCGGTCGAGCGACTCCCCTCCTCGGTGCGGTCGTGCCGCAAGTGGATGCGAAGGCCGCTCTCGGCGAGGTCGCCGTAAAGGGGAGCGTGCAGGAAAAGGCCGGTCTCGCACCACCCGCTCATCCGGTATTCGAGCCGGAGGACGAAGTTCTCGTATTCCTTCTCGGTGCGGAGCCAGTTGGGGTAGTTCTGCGGCGTCTTGAGGAGCAGCGTGCCCTCCTCAACCACAAACCCGCCGGGCTTTCCCATCTCGACCCACCCCGACAGGTCCCGTCCGTTAAACAAGGGCGCAAAGTCGTCTGCGCGCAGGCCGGCCTCGGCGAACGACAAGGCTGCGACCATGGTCCCCAGGCGGAATGCCTGAATCGACCCTCTCATGTTTACTTGAGCTCTTTGATGTAGATGTTCTTGAACTCGATTGGATTGCCGTGGTGCTGCAGCTCGATCGGGCCCTGGGACGGCAGCGGCTTGCCGCGCTCCCAGTAGTTCTCCATAGTCACCTTATCGACCACCAGCTCGCCATTGAGCCAGATGCTCACCGTGTCTCCACGCATCGTAATCCGGAAAGTGTTCCACTCGCCTACCGGTTTGTCGGCATTTTTGAGCGGGTCCTTAGGATTCTTCTGGTTATTGAAGAGCCCGCCGGAGCCGACCGGACGATCCCAGATCTGCACCTGGGGATTGCCGCGCAGATAGATCCCGGTGTCGCCCTTCGGGCCAATTCTCCAGTCGACCCAGAGCTCGAAGTCGTCGTAGTCCCGGGCAGTCTGGAGGCTCTGTCCCTTGCCGTCGTAGTAGAGCACGCCGTCGCGCACCGTCCAGTGCGGGAGGTACTTTTCGTTGGCCTCCTTCTGTTTGACCTCGAATTCCTCCTTGGTGAGTTTCGCGCGCTGCGGCAGTTCGACCAGGCCCTGCCATCCCTGGAGGTCCTTGCCATTAAATAGAGCCTTGAACCCGGGCGGCGGAGTGTTGTCCTTGCCAGGGGCGGGAGGAACGGCGAGGACCAGGCCGCCGAGTGTGAGGATAAGGGACAGGAGATTGCGTTTCATGCTCGCTCCCTTTTTTCGCGGTTAGAGCGTCCACGGCTTGCGAAAGTCGCGGCTCAGATAGGGGCTCGCGCTGCTGTTGCCGACGATGCGCTCCTGTTCGTCGTCCCAGGTGATGCGGCTGCCGGTGCGAAAGGCGATGTTGCACAGGAGTCCGACCTTGGTCAATCTGTGACCGTAGCGCACGTTGCAGGTCGTCTCGAGGTTTCGCGTCTTGATGGCTTCGAGGAACTCGCGGATATGGCCGGGTGAATCGGGAATCGATCGATCGGGCCGCGGGAAATCGTCGGCCCGCTTGCCGCGCACCCACACCTCCTGCTTCTCGTAGTTGACCACCAGCGACGCCTCGGTTCCTTCGAACAGGCACCCGATTTGCCCCATGTGCTCGAATCCGGGTAGCGGCGTCGGACGGAAGCTGAACGTAAAGACCAGGTTTGGGTATTCGACAGTCGCTTCCAGAGTATCCGGTGTCTCGGTCTCGTCCGTGAGAAAAAAGCGCCCGCCCACTGCCGACATGCTGAGCGGCGCCTTCAGGTCGAGTGCCCACATGGCCACGTCGACGATGTGGCACCAGAAGTCGATGAACGTCCCGCCCGAATAGTCCCAGAACTGGCGGAAAGTACTGTGGCTGCGGAGTGGATGGTAAGGTCGCTTCGGAGCTGGCCCGAGCCAGAAGTCGTAGTCGAGCTCCGGCGGACAGTTCGCCGGTGCCTCCCTGCTGGAAGACCGCGTCGGCGACGTTTTCCAGCACTGGACGCGCGTAATCTTGCCCAGCTTTCCGGATTTCACCAGTTCGACGGCGCGGCGATAGTTCGGCAAGTCGTTGTGGATGTGGTTACCCATCTGGCTGACGCGCTTGTACTGGAGCGACGCGTCGGCCATTGCGCGCCCTTCGGCGACGCTGTAGCTGAGCGGTTTCTCGACGAATACGTCTTTGCCGGCCTTGAAGGCGTGAACCGCCGGGATCGCGTGCCAGTGGTCCGGAGTGACGATTACGACCGCGTCGACTTCTTTCAAATCGAGCAGGCGGCGGTAGTCACCGAAGTCCTTCGGCTTTGGCCGGCCCGATTTTTCAACGGCGGCCGCGGCGCGGTCGAGATGGCGCCGGTCCACGTCGCAGACGGCCGCGATCCGAACGTCCTGCTGCTTCATGAACTCCTTCAGCCGAGCCGTTCCCATGCCGCCCACGCCGATCATTCCCAGAACGATCTGGTTGTTCGGGCTCTGCGCGGCTAGGACTCTTCGGTTGAGCGCAGTCACCGCAATGCCGAGAAATACACGTCTGGAAACCATAGTCTCAGACCTCGAAAATTCCATTTATAGCAGATTGATGAAGATTCCTAAAGGAGTACGTTGCCGGGTCCTGGCGGCCGGGGGCAGGTGATGAAGTTGAGGCCTGAAAGGCCGACAGAGCGCAGGCCCGGCCGTAAGGCCGGGATTAGGCGTGCATTAAGAAGGAGCGCCGAAGGTGCGACTCAACCGGAGTGCCGGTCCTTCGGACCTCGTGGCCGGGGCGTTTCGCAAACCCCGCCCTGAGAAGCTGTTAAAAAATTCAAACGAATGCACACTGAAGGAATATATCTCTCATTGATTAACAACCGCAATGAGGGAGGAGGAATTGAGCGAAGAATCTCGCGGCACGCCGAGGATGAAGGTAATTAATCGCCGACAAATGTTGATGCGACCAGTAAACGTGGAGGAGTTGGTGGAAGCGGATCACCCAGTGCGAGCGCTTTGGCACTTGGTAGGGCGATTGGATCTGAGCCGGTTCTACCGAGAGATAGAAGCCGTGGCAGGGGTAGCCGGGCGACCGGCTCTGGATCCAATTTTAATGATCAGTCTGTGGTTCTATGGCTACAGCGAAGGGGTGAGTTCGGCGCGAGAGATCTCACGGTTATGCAGCTACCATCCGGCGTATCAATGGCTGACGGCCATGGAGCCCGTCAATTACCACAGCTTGTCGGATTTTCCGGTGGACCATCAGGAGGCCTTGAGAGAGCTATTTGTGCAGGTTTCGGGAGTACTAAGCTCGGAAGGGCTAGTCACGTTGCAACGAGTGATGCATGACGGGACGAATGATAGCCCGCGCATCCGGGCAGAGTTTTCGCCGACAGTCGCGGGTCCAGACCCATCTACGATTAGCTCGGGCACAAGTGAAGGCGCTGGAGGAAGTGTCGGAAGAGGAGATGACGGTTCGCGTGGTAAAAGCGCGCACCGAGCGCAAGAGGCGCAGGCGCATTTGGAGTCGGCCGTAGAGGAACTGGAAAAGATTCGGGCACGTAAGGAGGGAGCGGAAGCTAAGAAGGAAGCCAGAGTGAGCGAGAGCGACCCCGAGGCGCGGATCATGTAGCAATCAGACGGAGGATTAGCGCCGTGCTATCACGTACAGTTTGACCGATGCTGCCGCCGGGTTATCGTGGGGGTGGGGGTGACAAGGGCAGTCATCAGGGCAGTCGGTTAAAGCCATCGAGCGATCAAGAAAACGTACGCAACTTACCGACACAGGTGGTTGTGGACGGGGCTTTTACGACCGGAGAAACGATCCTGGCGATGAGCGACAAAGGGATCGATTTGATCGGAGCGTTTGCGCAGACAAGAGTTTCTGCGGGACACTTTGAACACGCGGCATGCTCCGGAATTTCTGCCAGAGTTTTTCATTTATGAAGCATCCAGCGATCGTTACATTTGCCCAGCGGGTAAGACTCTAACCTACCTTTGAAGGAACCGGGGAAGGATACGCTATAGCTATCAGGCTGTGGCATCGATCGTCTAACTTGTGCTTTTAAAACAGTGTTGTCCCGAGGCTCAGCGAGGGCGCGCTATTAGCGCACTGAACTGGCTCCTGCAGTCGCTGCTTTAGGCAATGGACGGAGCAAAACGATTTACCGTCAACGGCCCAGTGCGAGTTCCCAATGCATGGTTGAAGAGCAAATTGGTCTGCGGCAATTCCGCTTGCGTGGCTAATCAAAGTCACGATCGAAGGGATGTGGCTTGTCTGACCTACAACATTCAGCAGTGGATTCGGCTGCGCTGGAGAGTCCAGCAGGTTGTACGCAGCTTAAGAAGCCTCAGCTCTACCGACCACGGTTATCACCGTTCTTCTATGCTGAACCTTCCCTCAACGCTGCGGCTGTCTGACCCTCATCTCTGTCTCGCTACTCCCGCAAAGAGAAAAAAAAGATGTTAAATATATAGCGCTCACAGACACTAATTTTCTCACACTTTCTGTCGGGCGGGGCTACTCCCTGCCGGGCCTTTGGCCCTGGGCGACAACACCGCCGACTCCTACCGCTCTGGCCAATACGTTAACGTATTCATGAACCAACCGCCTTAGTCTGGCGTTGCTTCGCCAGGCCCGCCCGTGAGGGGCACGAGTTGGCCATTTCGCGGGTGCGGCAGCAAGCTGCCGCAATCCAAGGCGCAAGCAAGCTTGCGCACTCGTGCGCCTGTAAGCGCACATGATCAGAGAGGTGAAAGTCCTCTCCAGGTAAACGCTCTCCGGCCTGTAACCGACTGCAACTGCGTCGCCGTGAGGCGGGGTGGGGAGCAGCAGGAGGTGAACGATCCATCCGTAGGATAACGAACTCGATTCGGCCGGTCTGTGTCGGCGAGCCTGCGAGCGAATGGCGAAGCCTAGACCCGCGAGAGCGGGAGACTCGACGAGCTGAGGGGTAGCGTGCGAAAGCGACGTCGGGGCCTGACCGGTGGTTGGAGACGGAGGGATCGGAAGATCAAGTGCGTGAATCAGGGAGACCTGTCCGTAACAGGAGCCGGTGTTCATGCTCGCAAGAGCCGAAGAACCGGGCGTGCAGGAGTCAGAGCGCCCATAGGAGCGAGGAAGGGCCGTAATGGGCCTGGAGCAAAGGGGCGCAGGGAGGTGGATGCATGGACGCGGGACTGACAGAAGACAAACCGATGCGAGTGCCCAAGGGCTAAGCGAGTCGGAGAGAACCACGGGTTCAACCCGTGGCGTGAACTGGCAGCCCACGCGAGATGCATGTTGACAGCCTTGGTCATCAGAGCAACTGGAGACCAGTCGCGAAGGTTTTCAGTTCCATTTGCAGGTATGGGATCCTGACCACTGCCTCCGAATGGCATGTCAACCCTCATCGAGGTGAACCACCGACTGGAGAGCCGGATGCGGGAGATCCGCACGTCCGGTTCGGAGGGAGGGGGGATCGAACTCAATCGGTCCTCCCTACCCCTATCAAAGTCAGCCGATCCGCCGATTGAGGCTCAGGACTTGCCCAAGAACCCGCGGTCCGCCAGCCAATCCTTGAAGCGCTCCGGCCAGCTCGCGGCCGGAGTGCGATTGGACGCGCGCAAGCCGAAGCCGTGTCCGGCGCCGGCGTAGATGTGGAGCTCCGCCGGAACGCCGACCTTCTTGAACGCGAGATACACGGTCGCCAGGCCTTCGGAGATGTCGGGCCGGTCACCATAGCCACACGCCAGGAACACCGGTGGCGAGTCCTTGGCGGGAACGATCTTGCTCGAGGCGCCGGGATAGATCAGCGCCTGGAAGGCGGGCTTTGAGCCCTGCCGGTCGACAGCGTCGGCGGCGCCTTCGATGCCATTGTCGAAGCGCATGCTGGCGAGCGCCGCGAGCTCGCCGCCGGCCGAGAAGCCCATCACGCCCAGGCGCGCGGCATCCACCCCCCACTCCGCGGCGCGGCTGCGGATGAGACGAAGGGCGCGCTGCGTGTCCTGGAGCGAGTGGACCTCCACCTGATAGGTCGAGCCCGGCTCGCGCGCCAGACGGTGTTTGAGGACGAAAGCGGCGATGCCGCGCTCGGCCAGCCACTCCGCCACGTTGTAACCCTCGTGGGTTATCGCGAGCAGCCGGTGACCGCCCCCCGGGATGACGAGCACTGCGGCGCCGGTGGCCTTGTCCTTCGCGGGGAGATACGGCGTGATGCTCGGATTGTGGATGCTCGAGACGCGCAGCTCACCCGTTTCCGAGGTAGCTACGACCTCCCGCGTCGCCTTACCCTCCGAGCCGGGTGCGCCGCTCGGCCAGAGCGGGATTTCCGCGGGCCGGTCGGCCGTAATTGTCCCGGCCGGCAGCAGCAGGGAGAGGAGAATCAGTCTTGAGAGTTTAGTCATGGGGTTGGTCCTCATTTCCTGGCGGTTCCGAGGCGCGGGTCATTAGAGACCGTCGCAGAACGACCCGATACATGTTCGGACGGGCTATCAAGCCCGTCCGGCCCCCTAGTAGCACAAATGAACTTTTTAAGGCTAAGTCTCAGCTATCACGTTACTTGCGACGGGTCTATGACCCGTCGCCAGTGCGCCTTAAAGCGCACATGATCAGAGAGGTGAAAGTCCTCTCCAGGCATACGCTCTCCGGCCTGAAACCGAATGCAACTGCGTCGCCGTGAGGCGGGGTGGGGAGCAGCAGGAGGTGAACGATCCATCCGTAGGATAACGAACTCGATTCGGCCGGTCTGTATCGGCGAGCCTGCTGGCGTAAGGCAAAACCTAGACCCGCAAAAGCGGGAGACTCGACGAGCTGAGGGGTAGCGTGCGAAAGCGACGTTGGGGGACTGACTGGTGGTTGGAGACGGAGGGATCGGAAGATCAAGTGCGTGAATCAGGGAGACCTGCTCGTAGCAGGAGCCGGAGTTCATGCTCGGAAGAGCCGAAGAGCCAGGCGGGCAGAGTCAGAGCGCTCATAAGAGCGGGGAAGGGCCGTAATGGGCCTGGAGCAAAGGAGCGCAGGGAGGTGGATGCATGGATGCGTGACTGACAGAAGACGAACCGACGCTAATGCCCAAGGGCTATGCGAGTCGGAGAGAGCGACGGGTTGAACCCCGTGGCCGGAACTGGCAGCGCACGTGAGATGCATGTTGACAGCCTTGGTCATCCGGGCAACTGGAAACCAATCGCGAAAGTTTTCAGTTACATTCGCAGGTGTGGGATCCTGACCAACGCCTCTGAATGGCACGTCTTCCCTCTTCGAGGTGAACCACCGACTGGAGAGCCGGATGCGGGAGATCCGCACGTCCGGTTCGGAGGGAGGGGGGATCGAACTCAATCGATCCTCCCTACCCCTATCAGACCAATTTCTTCACACGTTCTGACGTCCGTGACTAAAACGTTATCCGCATGCTGAGCTGCATGGTCCGGGGCGACCTTGCCGTGGTGACGTGCCCGAAGTTGGCGGCGTTCATGTTCGTCCCTACCGCGGAGAACTGGGTGTGGTTGAACGCGTTGAAGGCCTCGGCGCGGAACTCGAGCTTGGATCGCTCGTGGAGCGAGAAGTCCTTCGCCAGCGAGAGGTCCCAGTTATGGGTACCGGGGAGACGCATGAAGTTGCGCCCCGTGGGCGCGAGCGTGCCGGCTGCCGGCAGGACGAATGCGTCGGGGCTGAAGTACAGGGTCCCGATCCGCTCCTCCATCTTCCAATTGCCGGCGACCAGCGGCCGCTGATCGAGCGCTCCGCCCAGGCCGGCCAGGTCTCGTCCGATCGTCGGCGTGAACGGGTATCCGGTCTCGAACACGGTGATCCCTGAGATTGACCACCCGCCCAGGACGCCCCGGACCAGGGCGTTGTGGTTCGAAAACCCGGGCAACTGGTAGATGTAGCTTGCCACAAAGCGGTGAGGGGTGTCGTAAGTGGCCGGCCCTCTCTGCCCGTTCAGGTGGGTGGGATAGTACGCGGAAAGACCATAGATCCCGCCCGTGAACTCGGCGTCGTCGATGGCCTTCGACCAGGTGTACGCAGCCTTGATGCCCAGGCCGGCGTGGAAGCGACGGTCCAACCCGATCTGAAGCCCGTGATACACCGAGCCGTAGCTCTGTTCGCGGTGCGAAATCGACCCCCAGCCGCTGTACGGACGGAGCGCGGCGGCGTTGATCCGGCCGGCGGCAACGTCCGCGCTTAACGGCCCCAGGTTGAGGTCGCGGGAACGCATCATGTGCAGCGCCCGCGAGCCGGCATATCCGACCTCCAGCACGGTCCCCCTGGTCAGCGACTGCTGGATGTTAAGGTTCCACTGCTGCGTGTACGGCGTGTGCTGCTTCGTGTCCATCGAGCTCAGATTGATCGGCAGGTCGAAATTGCGGGTCGAGCCTCCGCCGGGGTTGCTGAGGCTTGTGTTCTCGATCTCCAACCGCTCCTGGAAGGGCGGGTTCGAAGCGATCAGTATGAATGCCCCCAGGATCTCGCGGCTGTAGAAGATCCCGTAGCCGCCCCGGACGGCCGTCACGCCGTTGCCGAAGAGGTCGTAAGCGAAGCCGAAGCGCGGCGCGAAGTTCCAGGCAGTATAATCCCAGTAGTCCTTTGGGTTGGCGAGGCCGTTGAAACGGTCGCCGCCAGTCCGCGGAATCTGGCCGTTTGGCAGCACCGTCACGGCCTTGGAGGGATCGTAGGCGGAGGGAAGGAAGAAACGGTAGCGTTCGTCGGGCTCGCCGGAGGGAGGGAAGTACGAGTAGCGCACACCCAGGTTGAGGGTGAGACGGCGGCTCGTTTTCCAGCTGTCGTCGAGATAGAGCTCGAGCGCGTGACGCCGGTTGTCGTTGAACGAAACGGAGCTCGACTCGTTGTAGCTGACGGCCCGGCCCAGGAGAAAGTCCGAGTAGCCATCGCCGCTGAAGCGGCCGTCGAAGTTAAACGCGCCGAAGACATTCGTGTCCGCGGGCTCGAACTTCTTCTCGTAGGCGTAGTCAAAGCCGGTTTTCAGCGTGTGCCGCCCCCGCACCCAGGTGAGGTTGTCCTTGAAGTCGAAGATCGATTGGTAGTTGCTCCATGGCGCCGCCGGGTCAATGGCCCTGTAGTTCGTGATCGTGATGTTGGGTGCCTTGTCGGGAATCGTGCTCAGGTTCAGGCTGTCCAGCGGGTAATTCTCCTCGGTCTGCGGGACCAGCTCCGGGATGTTGAGACCGTACTGGTCGCGCGGGAACTCCGGCGGGAACTGCATGATCCGGTTGTGGCTGCGCGTGAAGCTCACCTCGTTGAGGAGCGTCGGGCTGAAGGTCGAGTAGAAATTGATCACCGTGTTGTTGACCGGCACCTCGTCGCGGCGCAGGAAGTTATCGAATCCCGGACCGGTGAAGTATTCGGATTCCTGAAACTCCCGCGCATAGCGCCCGAAGATCCGGTGCCGCTCGTTGAAGTGGTGATCGATCCGGTAGTTTTGCTGCGGGAGGTTGAAACTGCGCGGCTGTAAGACCGTGTAGTTGTTGCCCAGGCTGTCCCTGAAGTTCGGCGCCGGATAGACCGCCGTATAGTTCTTGGCGAAGGTGTCGATGCGGTTGGCGGGGATGATGTTGCCCGGGAAAGGCTCACCCGTCGCCGGATCGCGGATGACCGTTCCCAGCGTACTGAAATCACCGGTGCGGTAGGCCATCTCGGGAACCTTGGACGTGAAGCGCTCCTCCCTGCGCTCGGTCCGCGCGCCGAAGAAGGCGAAGAAGAAGGTCTTGTCGCGCCCGTGGTAGAGTCCCGGGATGATGACGGGACCGCCGATTGAACCGCCGAAATCGTTGTTCCGGAAGGGCTCTTTGGTGGGGGAGAAGAAGTTGCGGGCGTTGATCCAGTCGGCGCGGTGGTACCACGAGAGGGCGCCGTGGAACTCGTTGCTCCCGCCGCGCGTGACGACATTGAACTGGCTCCCGCCGCCGATGCCGAACTCGGCGCTGTAGTTGCCGCGAATGGCGCGGAACTCGGCCACGGTCTCCATGTTCGGAGCCATCGGCATGCCCCAGTTTCCGCCCGTGTCGATGTTGTAGCCGCCGTCGAGCAGCCAGGCGTTGTGCGTCGGCCGGACGCCGTTGACTGCTTGCTGCTGGCTGGTCCGCGTGTCGGTGTTCCTGCCGGTCACGCCGGGCATGATCATCGAGAAGGGCATGACCTGGCGTCCCGAGGACGGGAGCTGCAGCAGGTCTTCACTCCCCATGATGCTGCTGGTCGTGCCCGAGGCGGTGTCGACCGCAACCAGCGAGGCCGCCACCGTGACTATCTCGGTGATGCCTCCGACCTCGAGGGTGAAGTTGACCCGGCGCCGGTCGTTAACGCGCAGCACGATGTCGGTCACAACCGCTTTCTTGAACCCCTGGAGCTCGGCCCCAACCTCGTAGCGGCCGATGGGCACCTGGGTGATGTTGTAGTTCCCCGACTCGTCGGTCAGCGCCCGGAAGACCCGGTTGGTGTCGAGGCTGCGCACCTGGACCTCGACTCCCGGGATCACAGAACCGCTGTTGTCCTGCACGATTCCGTGAACGGAGGCGTTCACCTCCTGGCCGTACACACGGCCACCGAAAGCCGCGAGAAGCGTAAGAAGCGATAGGGTGCAACGACACGTTGAGCGGACGTGGATCAATCTCATGGTAGCCCTCCTTCGAAGAGGCACTGCTTTGAGTCATGCAAATCTAGTATTGGTCGGAGGATATTCGGATGCTTTTCGGCTTGTCAAGCGATTAGTCGAAGTGTTTCTTCGAGGCTTGGTGGTCAGACAACAAAACCACCGCCAGGACGCAAAGAGACGGCAGCAGACCGATTGAGGCGCGGCTACTCACTACGCCGGCGCATGTGGAAAGGACCTCCCGGCGAAGCTTGCGAACTGCCGCAGGCGTCAGACGTTCATCGTCCGCGTCGTCCCGAGCCACGGGTCTTCGAGCCGCACCAGACGCGACGGCTGAAGTTCGACCCCGAGGCTCCAGCCGACGGCGAACGCGGCCCGGGAATTGGGATTTTTTTCTCATAAGCCCTTCACCAACGACGGCGGGCTAACGTCGGCGCCCCCCTTTCATCACGGCCAAGGCTATGCGCTTGAACGGCCGATTTTTTTCGTCAAGGTCTGGACAGAGATGTCGCCGGCTTGGCGATGCCCATGCGGGCCTGTCAACCAGCCTTTTGAAGCACGGACCCGTACAGGTTGCTCAATTGCGATCCTTATTTTGAGGCCGCGCTTGTCTGCTGCCTGGGACCGGCGTTCTTGACGTACTTGTCCATCCAGTTGATCATCTCGGCCAGCGTGTGGAGCACCGATTCGCGCGCCGCATAACCGTGCGCCTCGTGCGGAAGCGTCACGTACCGCACAGTCGCGCCGTGGCCCTTCAGAGCCATGTAGAGCCGCTCGGACTGAATCGGGAACGTGCCCGAGTTGTCGTCAGCTTCGCCGTGGATCAGCAGGATCGGCTCGTTGATCTTGTTGGCATGCCAGAACGGCGACATCTTCGCGTAGATCTCCGGCACCTCCCAGAATGTGCGCCGCTCGTTCTGAAAACCGAACGGCGTGAGCGTGCGGTTGTACGCGCCGCTGCGCGCGATACCGGCGCGGAACAGGTCCGAGTGCGCCAGCAGATTGGCGGTCATGAAAGCGCCGTAGCTGTGGCCGCCGACGCCGATGCGGTCGCGGTCGGCGACGCCCATGTCCACGACCTGGTTGACCGCGGCTTCGGCGCTCGCGACCAGCTGCTCGACGTAAGTATCGTTCGCGGTCTCGCCCGCTCCCACGATCGGCATGGTGGGATTGTCGAAGATAGCGTAGCCCTGGGTCAGCAGGAACAGGTGCGACGTGCCGCTCACCCGGGTGAAGCGATAGGGCGAGCCCGTGACCTGGCTGGCCGTGTCCGTGTCGGTGAACTCGCGCGGGTACGCCCACATCAGCATGCGGCAGCCGCTCGCCCTTCTTGTAGCCGGGCGGCAGGTACAGCGTGCCCGAAAGCTTCACGCCGTCCTTTCGCTGGTAGGTGACGAACTGTTTCTGCGACGCCGGCGAGCTGCGGCGCCGGATCTTTGAACTGCGTAATGGCGCGCTTTGTCCCGGCAGCGAGGTTGCGCACGTAGTAGTTCGGCGGATCCGCCGGCGTCTCGTATTCGGTGAGCAGGGTTTTCGCTTCGTCATCGAGCGGCGCGATGACCGACTCGTAAGTTTTCTCGGCGCAGCGGAAGAGCCGCTCGGTCTTGAGTGTCTTCAGGTCGAGCCGATCGAGGAACGGCCGATCGCCCCCCGGCGACGCGCCCGTTCCGGTCAGATAGATATAGTCCCCATGCTGCAGAATCACGCCCCGGCCTCCGCCGCCGCCGTCCGCCCCCGCCGCCGCCGCCACCGCCGCTGTCCCTCCTGAAGATGGGGGAGCCGGGGTTGCCATAGGCGTCCTGCTGCCTGCGGTCCCACAGCTTTGCGAGGCTGCGCACCGGCCTCGACGATCCAGGTCCGGGTGTGGCGCGTCCGGCGATCGGATTCGGTCAGCAGACCGATGCCCTTCTCGGTGTATGAAAGCCCGCCGAAACGCCATTCCGTCCTGGCGAGCTCGACCGGCGTGCCCGAGAACGGCGCCGCGAGCGCGACGATCCTGTCGCGGAACGGCACGTTGTTCCTGGGATTTCCCTCGTCCAGGGCCTCGACCCACGTGATCAGTCGCGGGCTGATCCGGACGCCAGCGAAAGCCGCGCGGTCCCGGCTGCACGCCGTTGATGGGCGTGCCTTCGCTGGACGGCAGGTCAGCGATCTTCTTCACGGCGTCCCCTCGGCGGTTCCAGATCTCGATGTCTTTGGGGAACCCGCTCATCGGCACCAGCCGCGAGAACGGCCGCTTGATTCTCGACACGAGGAGATATTCGCCGCTCGGCGATGCCGAAACGTTTTCCAGGATTGCCGGCACGCCGATCGCGGTCTTGCGCCCGCTAACGGCGTCGATGGTCGCGAGCTGGCCGGTGAAGTAGTGCTCGAAGAGGTTCTCGTCATGACTGGTCTTGATCAGATCCTCGTAGGTCGGCGCCGGCGCCGCCTTGCCGTGATTCTCCTGAACATTGGGGCCGGTGGGCGCGCTCGGCTCGGCTGGAGCCGATCCGCGGCCTGCGGGCAACGAACTGGCACAACAGGGTGACGCTGTCTTCCAGCCAGTCACACGGATCACCGGTAGCTCCGTTCAGTCGATCCGTTCCGCTCAAGAGCTTCGACTGTCCCGTCGCCGTGTCAGCGACCCACAGCTCAATGCCGTTCTCTTTCGTGTTGGTGAAGGCGAGCCGCTTACCGTCGGGAGCGAAGCTCACGCCGCCAATATTCGGATCTGGCGGCACGTTGACTTTCCTTTCCGTCCCGCCGGAAATCGATCTCAACGTGATGGCGACGATGCCCCCGCTGCGTTGCTGGCGCCCGTTGGTTTTCGGATTGATGCGCGCGCCCGCGATGCGGTGAATCGGCTGCGCAAGCTCGGCAATCGTGGGCATGCTGCGCCGGTCGAGCAGAGCGATCGTATGACGGTCGGGGGAGACGATCACCCCCGGCGTCGGGGGCGCGTCCAGAATGTCGACGATGACTCTCGGCGGCGTCAGGTAGCGCGATGCGTTCGGGTCTTGCGGGAGTGTCTGTCCGAATTGCACCGCCGCTGCGGCGAGGATAAGCGCGACGGTGAAGGCGAGCGTTCTGGTTTTCATCTGAACCTCCTGCATCTCCGGTGAGCTTGGATTTTCCAAGTTTCGGTTGGGCCTGGCATGTGTCACACGCGCAGAATCAATAGCGCCAGCTCTTGAGATCGGCTCCTGGCGGCGCCCTCTTCAAGATACGCTCGATGATTACACCTCGGACTCAAACCCTGATGGTCGGGCAGGGCGCCAAAGCGCATTGCGGCACGCCTATGATGGCCGTTCCGGCAGGGATTCGGCACGATCGCCGTGATCCTCCCGGCCGCCGAAGAGCATCCCTGCTTTGCTCGGCGGTGAAGCGGATCGCGAAGCGTAATCGGTCCGGCGCTGAAGCGAGCGCCAGCCAGACACCGCCTGAAGCATTGCCAGAGAGAGCAGGCGAGATTTTCCCGCCTCGGGAAACGAGGCACCTAGCGCTTCCGTCGGTCTTCGAGCACAGCTTGAGACTATCGGCTCGCCGGCCTTTCACTGGCGGAACGTTCAGCAGACCGACCAACCCGGCCGGATCTTTCAAAGGCTTTCGGATGCGCAGCGTGTCCTTCTCTTCGGAAGCGGGGACGAGGCGGGCGACCGGGCGCTCTCGATTCGTTCAACAGCAGCAGGTGGTCGCTGGACCCCTTCCCAAGCGGTGACGCAACCCTAGAGGACTCGATGTAGCCCTGCCAATTGAACAGCTCAGTCGTGCTCGTGTGAGGCGTGCCACGGATTCCGCGCGGATATGAGGCCGAGTCTCATTGCCATTTTCACAAGGTCGGCGACAGAGTCGGCGTTCATCTTTTGCATCACCTTTCCTAGGAATGGGAAATTGCTTTTCGGTGCCGTTGGGAGAATAACATAGTTGGACCCGGATGGCCTATTGCGAAGCGCATCCTCTCCGTGGAGAGGGCTATCAGTCTGGAGTAGGATCTTCCCGGACTATGTTTCAAAATAATGTTGCGCAAGTCGTCCGACCCAAACAGCCTGGCTCCACTTTGGTAGTATCCGTTGCGGATCCGTAGCGACAGAACAAAAGGGGCTTCCAAGATTTGCAAGACGATCAGGATATTCAACGGCTTCTTTTAGAACTTGGCAGCACCAATCCCGAAACCGCGAACTCTGCCGGGCTTTTACTTCTGCAAAAAAGATCTCGGGCAGTGCCTTCCCTGATACGCGCAATTGGCGAATCACCGGCACCGATCCGCCGCCGGGCCGCGTTTCTGCTCGGGGAAATCGCTTCTACGAAAGAGGTGTCTGAATCGGAAATTGAAGGTGCCTTGGAAGAAGCTCTCCAAGATGCAGATTGGAAAGTTCGCCGCAATGCGGCGGTAGGTCTGGGAAAACTGGAAGATCGAGCATCGCTAGCCCATATTGTCGAGGCACTGAACAAGGAAACTGACGAGCGAGTCAGAGTATCGTTGGTCCTGGCGTTCGGAAAGGTCGCATTAGCGGAAGATGTCACGATTCTGAAGTCGATCGATTTCGACACGCAAAGTGAAAAGGCCGCCGTTCAGAAGGTATTCGACCGTTTCCGCGGTGCGGCTGGTGTGGCCGACCCTATAGATACCCAGATCGCCATCAAGTTAGGAGCCGGTGTGGAACTATGGTGTCGTAGCGGACTCGGCAATCTGGTGGCAGAGGAAGTTGTCGACCGAAGTCTCCAAGTGAGGGCGACTGGAGTCGATAGAGTCGTGATCGGTGGCGCGCCAACTCTGGCTCAGCTTCTGCCGATTCGAACTGCGCTCTTCCCAGTAATCACCTTCGAAGATGATGCTCTCGACCCCTCGGTTCTAGGTCAGCATTTTTCTTCATCATCTGCCGCCAAAGAACTTGCCAGACTAACCGGATCGGACACTCCGCGTTACCGACTCACGCTGCAGAACGTACTTCCTGGGCGGCCTCGGAAGCGGGATTGGATTTCACAATTTGCCGCTGCGTGTCGCGGCTTGGTGAATGCGGCGACTGGCTACTCCTGGGAAATCATTGTTCGACGGTACAAACGAGGCATTTTGTTGGGTTGCCGACCGATGGTGAAAGATGATCGATTCCTTTATCGAGAGGCCGACATTCCTGCTTCCCTTCACCCTACATTGGCGGCAGCGGCGGCGCGCTGTGTGCCTGTGGATGCGACGGATATCGTCCTGGACCCGTTCTGCGGCAGCGGCGTTCTGCTCGCCGAGCGCGCCCTTCGTGGTCCTTATGACCGACTCATTGGCGGCGACATTGACGTGACAGCGCTCGAAGCAGCAAGTCAGAACCTTCGGGGGTTCAACCGGGTGATCCTGACCCAGGCCGATGCCGGCCGGCAATGGCTAAGTCGGCGCGTGAATATTATCCTGACAAATCCTCCCTACGGACGACGCGTGGCTAACGTCGCTACGGCCCGCAGACTCCATGCCGCATTGAATTCTCTGGCTCTCTACGTATTGCTCGATGACGGGTGGCTGGTCGTCTTCCGGCCCCCAGGTCTTTCGGGAATTCACGGTCTGAAGATCGTCTCCACCCGAAGAGTGGATGCTGGAGGTATTCCGGTCGATCTGATCGTTGCGCGGCGGCGCGCTGGGTAACAAAGATGTCCGCCGGCTTGAGGTCGCCGTGGCCGTGATGATGCCCTGCGCGTGGGCAGCATCCAGCGCATCGATTTGGATTTCCAGCTCAAGACGACATGAAGCTGATCGCCGAGACCTGCGGCCCGCTCGACGCAGCGCTGTTGCCGATCGGCGACAACTTCACGATGGGGATCGACGACGCGGTCAAGGCGACGGAGTTCCTCATGGCGCGCGCGTGAACATCCTGATGCACTACGACACGTTCGACCTGATCCGCGCCGACCCCGCGGAGTTTGCGCGCAAGGTCGAGACGGCGGCCGCCGCGCGGTCGTGGTCCCACCCGGCGGGAACCACCGGCTCGACGGCGGAGCCCGCCGGCGCCGGTCCGGGCGGTTCTGTCGGAAAAAGGCGGCTGAGGAGGCGGGCGCGACGCGAGCCCCTGTGCAATCCTGCGCCCGGCAATCCAACCCATGTAGATGCCCGGGCCCAGGAGCGTGCCCTCGAGCGCCGCCCTTCCGTTGATCCCGCCGAAGCCGGTGACCTCGCCCACAGCGTAGAAACCAGGAATCATCTTGCCCGATATGTCCAGCACGCGGCAGTCGAGATCCACGTCGACCCCGCCCATGCTCTTGCGCGTGATGGGAAAGAACTGGGCCGCGTAGAAGGGCGCCGTATCGATCGGCTTTACTGAGTACCCAGGAATTCGCAAGCGAGATGGCACGATAAGATGCGATTCGCAGTGGGCCCTTCGTGTATGCTTGCATCCACCGACAACAATGACGCCGTCGCTAATTCTTCAAACTGCGTCGGGGTGTGGTTGGGCTCCGAATCGGCGTTTACGTTGCTGAGAGGGTCTGCGAAGATGAAGGGCATGCGGTATCAGGACAAGGTCGCAGTCATCACCGGCGGCAGCAAGGGGATTGGCAAGGGTTGCGTGCAGGTGTTTGTCGAGGCGGGCTCGAAAGTGGTGTTCTGCTCGCGGGGGAAGGACGAAGGGGACGCCCTGGCGGAAGAGCTGAACGCCAGAGGTCCCGGCCAGGCCCACTTCGTCCAATGCGATGTCTCGAAGGTGGAGGATGTTCGCAACCTGATCGATTCAACGGTCGCCCGATTCGGGCGCATCGACTGTCTGGTCAACAATGCCGGCTGGCACCCGCCCCACAAAGCGATTGATGAATTCTCGATCCAGGATTTTCGAGATCTTCTCGAGCTCAACCTGGTCAGCCTCTTTGCCGCGTGCAAATTCGCCCTCCCGCACCTGCGCAAATCCAAAGGCAACATCATCAATATGTCGAGCCTGGTAGGAAGCCATGGGCCAGCTCCATGCCACAACCTATGTCGCGACCAAGGGCGCGATCACGGGTTTCACCAAGGCTCTCGCAATCGATGAAGCCATCCACGGGGTGCGCGTCAATTCAGTGTCGCCGGGGAATATCTATACGCCGTTGTGGCAGGAAGCGATCGATGCCGCGCCCGATCCGGCAAAGTGCCGCGCCGATGGTGATGCGGCCCAGCTGTTCGGTCGGATGGGCACCATCGAGGAGGCCGGCAGGCTGTGCCTCTTCATTGCGGCGGAGGCGACCTTTACCACGGGCGTGGATCACATTCTTTCGGGCGGCGCGGAACTGGGCTACGGACGCAAGGCCCGGCGGGACCCCGGGCGGTGAAGCGTGCGCTTGTTTCTTCGTGTCTTGGTGTCCTGGTGGTAGTTGTTTAAAATCAGCTCAGTACGACTCTCCCTTTGGGCGTATCGAGCGCGGCTTTCAGGCGCGCTTCCTTCGCCGGTTTCACCTCGATCTCGATGCCGAGTTTCCCCAGCATCTCCCGCACGGCAGCAGGGTCAGGATGTTCCAACTCAATCGAACTCAGCCGGCATCCTTTTGATGAATCCTGGGACGGATGGAGCGAGTCCGCAGCCCATTCGATAAAGAATGGAACCGGTTCGACACCCTGAACGCCGAGAGTATTCATCACTCCCATCGTCTTCCATTTGAGGGTTTTTCCATCTGGTCTTGCGCGCGAACCGTCGCGCGGCCCGAAGATTTGATGGCCCGCCTCTCGCGCGATTTTGGCAACCGCGTTGACGTCTGTGGTAACCGCCGCCCAGGTGATCAATCGAGGCACAGCCAGCTTCCTGACATCAATCTGAAAGTTGAACGCGGTCTGCGCCGGATCAGGCGCGATGATTTCGAGATACTGTTTTCCGCCCAGCGATAACAGCGCATTGCGCGTGCCGACGCCGGGATGGCTGCCGCCGGCAACGGCCTTTACGCCGGTTGTCTTCTCGACCCAGGCAATGCCTTGATCGAGATCGGAAGCCCCGAGCAGAAGATGATCCACGGCATTGGTCGCGGATATCAGTTTTTCAGGCGCAGCCATGGATCTTCCCCCAACCAAAGATTCACCAGAAACGGCGCGCCCATGAGCCGCAGAATCTCACGGCGCGTCAACCCGATTTCGCTCATAACGGTAACTCCGATTCTCGAGTCCGATGCACTGAGTCTCCCAGTGTGTAAGATGGCGGCAAGGATAGCCCGGTCCTTTACGGGTCACAAGACGGTCCGGCCGATGCGTCTGCCGGATACGAAATGCACAAAAGGCGCCGCCGCTCAAAGGGTGTGAAAGAAATTGCGCGAATGGCCTCCATTGACCGGAAGACCTTTGACTTGTGTGGGACAGGCCGAAGATACGCACCCCGATATGTGCGGACGGGCTATCAAGTCCTGCGCCCCGAGGGGCACAAACTGAACTTTTTAAGGTTAAGGCATGCCGATTACGTTACTTGCAACGGGCCAATGGCCCGTCGCCACAGGGTGCTCGCGAAACATGTCTGAGCCAATATCATATGCAACTCCCGCATCTCCGGCTGCGCGCGAAGTCACCGTGGAGTATTGGCGGGCCGAGGCGAGTCGGCAGGCGCGGCATGGTTCTTCCCGTGAGCCGCGGCCGCGGTCTGACGCGGCGGCTCCATGGCCTTCGGGCTCTTCATGAAGGCCTCCAGGTCATCCACTACCAGAAGTTGCCCGAACATCGTTTTCCAGTGGTCGGGATACGTGCAGACGTATTCGTAGTCGCCGGGCTTCTGCGGCGCGACCAGCTTGAGGGTCGCGATGCGGCCGGGCTCGACCATCTCGGTCGCGGCCAGGATGCGCTTGTCGTCGGGCACGAAGAGGCGGCCCCGTCTGTCGGCCACAGCGGGCATCGCGTCGGCCTTCCGGCCGATATCCTCACGCGCGCGCGGCTCCACAACCGCCACGTTGTGCGGCATCATGTCGGAATTCTCGAACATAATCTGGAACGGCTTGCCCGCCTCTACGATGATGCGCGCCACGTCATAGCGCATCTGCTCACGAACGGCGCGCAGCGAAAAGACCTGGGCGCCGAGGGCGAGGAGCTCCTTGCGCAGCCGGAGCGATTCGACTGGCGGAAGCAGGGCCGCCAGTTCGCGCCCCGCCTGCACGGTCACCACGAAATCGTCGTTCATGCGTTTGTTTGCCGGAACGGTTTTGGCCCAGGCAAGAATGCCGCCGGCCGCCGGTCCGGCCGCCTGGGAGGACCAGGAAGCGCGGGGTAGCTGCATGATCGCGCGCGAGGAAGCAGCCAGGTCGCGTCCGGTGCGAAGATTCTCCGCGAGCACTCGGAAGGCCGCGCTCGCGCGTTTCGGTCCCATGAGGGGCAGGGCGAGCAGCGCCGAAGTGCGGACGCGGGCGGGCGTCGAGGCGTCCGCGGCCGACTGGTCCAAAAGCGGTCCGAAGGCGGCACGGAAGTCGGCATCCGGGTGAAGCCCGATGGAATCAATCAGCACAACCCGCGAGGCGGGATCCTTCGCCGTGTCGGCCCAGACTGCATCCGGTTTGCCGTCCGCAGCCACAAGCGCGGCGTAGGCCGCCCGGCGGACCGGAATCTTCTTCCCGCCTGCCGCAAGACCCCCCAACGTCGAGCGTGACTTCGCCAGGTCGGCGGGGGGCAGCGCAGCCAGAAGATAGCCGATGTTCTCGGCCGCCGAGGCAGAGCGCTGTCCGGCGTCGAGGCGCTTGAGAATCGCAATCGCCTCGAGTGTCGGGTTGCTCTTGCGGCTTTCCGCCAGGGCCGTCAGCGAGGCCGTACGGACCTTGATGTCCAGGAATGGGCGCTCCAGACGCTCGATGAGAACCGGCTCCACGCCGGGAGCATCGAGCAGGTCCTTGTCCGACAGGCGGGACGGAAGCGCGGTAAGCGCTTTGGGATCGCTGGGAAGGAAAACTCCCTTGACCGACTTCTGCAACTGCTCCCTTGTTTCCTTGAAGGTGTAATCGAGGTAGTAGTCCATTTCGTGTTTCAGGACATCGCAGGCCGCCTCGATGGCGGGCGTCCCCTGGAAGAAACTGGCCGCGCGGATCGCCTCGAGCCGGACTCGCGGGGACGGGTCGTTGACCGCGAGTCGCACGAGCGCGAGCGAGTCGCTCACGCGGTCGCGCCAGTAGCAAAGCACGCGCACCGCCGCCGCCCGCGCGCGTGGTTCGGGCGACTTGAGCATCTGCCGCAGCAACGATTCATCCACCACGTTGTGCCACTGATGGACCCACAGGGCCTCGAGCAGATGATGCTGGTCTTCAAGCTTCGCGGCGTCGAACTGGCGCGACCACTTCTTTACTGCGGCGATGACCTCGCCCGGGTCTCGCGCTCCCAGCTCGATCTTGGCCCGCGTGCGGACGCCGTTTTCCGGTTCCTTGAGCAGTTCGAGCAGCTTGTCGACCGGCTGCCCCGCGATGGGCGCGGGGGTGAGCAGCGGCCGTCCTTCATACGTGATGCGGTAAATGCGGCCGTGGCTGTGGTCCCGGTTCGGGTCGCGCAGGTGATGCTGCATGTGGCCGATAATCGGGTTCTGCCAGTCGAGAAAGTAGAGCGATCCGTCGGGCGCGACGTCAATGGCAGCAGGCCGGAAGTTGGGATCGTCGGATTCAACCAGGTGGGGCTGGATCATGTCGCCCCAGAGCCCGGATCCCTCTTCCCGCATGCGAACGCGATAAATACCCTGAAAGCCGATGACGTTGAGGTTGAGAAAATTGTTCTGGAAATCCTCGGGAAAATGGCGGCTCGACAGGATACCGGTCCCGGGGGAGGGACGCATGGGGCGCTCCCAGAACTGGCGCAAGGCGGCATGCTTCGCCGGGAAGTCAATGCGGCCACTGAAGGCGGGGCCGAAATAGGTGTGGTTTCCCGTCGCGTCGGTGACCAGGTCGTTGCCCCAGTAATCAAACACGCGCCCGTGGGGATTGGCGAATTCGTAGGCAACGTACGTCTCGAACTTGCCCGCGCGTGGCTCGTAGCGGAAGATCGCGGCGTCGATGTTTCGGATGGGCGGCCCCCAGGGGCTTTCGACCTGGGTGCGGTGGAAGACTCCGTCGCTCAAGTAGATCGCCCCGCCCGGATCGAGCACGACCGAATTGGAGGTGTGGTGCGAGTCGGCCGAGTCCAGCCCGTTGAGCACGACTTGCTTCGAGTCCGCGCGGCCATCGCCGTCCGTGTCGCGCAGGAACCACAGGTTAGGGGCCTGCACAAGCAGCACGCCGTCCTTGTAAAACTGGAATCCCGTCGGGCAATTCAGGTCCGTGATGAAAGGCGTGGCCTTGTCGGCCCGGCCGTCGCCGTTGGTGTCCTCGAAAACGAGCAGGCTGTCACCCTTCGTGCTTTGTGGCGTGCGCTCCGGGTAGTTGGGCCACACCGCCACCCAGAGCCGCCCGCGCGTGTCGAACGCCATCTGAACGGGTTTTTCCAGGTCGGGGAACTGCTCCTCGGAGGCGAAGAGGTTCACCTTGCAGCCAGGCGGAAGCTTCATGCGCTTGATCGCCTCTTCACCGCCCAGAAACGGAAACGTCTTGTCGGGATTGGGCCCCGGCTTGTTCGTCTTTACCTCGACGGGCGGCGGGAGGTTGTCGTCCCTGACCTCGATGTCTCTCCCTTGCGCGACGGCCCAGACGCGCTTGTCGCGGTTGGCCGTCATCACGTCGCGCATCTCCATCTCGCGCTGCATCGTGTCACGGTTTTTCACGCCTTCGTATTTCAGGTGCGACCGCCCGCCATATACGTTGTAACCGTCCATGGTGCGGTAGCGCGAGTGCCATACCCAATTCTTTGCGTTAACTGCCGCGCGGAGCTTCTCGAAAGCCTCTCCCTTCATCGGGGGCGCGCTCTTGCCGACAAGGGCCTCGAACATCGCCGGCGCAAGCGCCCGGTAACCCTCGTCGGTCAGGTGGACGCCGTTGACCGTCAGCGGCTCTCCTGACTTCGCATAGGCGGCGGCCGACGGCGCCATGAGGTCAACGAACGGCACGCCGCATGATTTGGCCGTCTCTGACATTGCGGCGGTGTAGAGCTCTAGATTGCGGTTGAGCGGCGCCGGATCGGGGAAATTCGGATCGGTATGTTTCTCGGCGGCGATGGGGGAAAAGAGCACGACGCGCGCCGCTCCCTTCCCGCTGTAATTCTGCTTCTGTGTCTCCTTGACGAACTTCTCGAGGTCTTTCTTGAACGCCGCCACACCAGCGGCCCCTTTGAACGATTCGTTGTAACCGAAGAACGCGAGGACGACGTCCGCCTTCTCATGCTTGAGCCAATCGTCGGTTGAGCCGAAGCCCTCGGACCGCTGCCGCACCGTCAGCTCATCGCCCGCGAAGCCCAGATTGCGGAAGACGAGATCGTAACCGGGAAACGCGGAGTAAACCAGCGACTCGAACCAGCCCGAGTGTTGCATCCGGTCGGCCAGCGTGTTGCCGACGATGCAGATGTTGTCCCCTTTCTTGAGTTCGAGTACTGCCGGCCCCTGGGAGCTGACCTTGAACGTCAAGATCGAGAATCCCGCAGCCAGGATGAGCGCAGGAAGGACAAGGTTCCTTTTCATCGCAATCGAACCTCCTGGTTTCTTCGACTCGTCAATCACCCGCGATATCGCGCGGCTTGGCTAGTGAAGTGTAACACCTGAATTGGAACTCGCGAAGCACTCCCCTTGGAGTGCGCAAGCTTGCTTGCGCCTTGTGTTGCGCTCTCGATTGAACGCCAACCCTTTGGCTTTTGTGGCGCGGGTCTGATTGAGACTGTTGCAAAACTCGCCTGGTTCATGTGCGGACGGGCTATCAAGCCCGTCCGGCCCCCTAGTGGCACAAAAGAACTTTAAATCCTCCCGATCACGTTACTTGCGACGGGTCTGATGACCCGCGCCACAGACCGAATTTTTTCACATCCTCTAAGCAAGCTAGCGCACTTCAAGTCTTACGCAGTCCTCATTTCTTTCAGTGCTCCAGTCCAAGCTCCCGGATGAGCTGTGCCCGCAGTTCAAACTTTTTTACCTTGCCGCTGGCAGTGAGCGGAAACTCGGTCACGAACCTGATGTACTTTGGAATCTTGTGTCGGCTGATGCCCTTCCGGCAGTATTCCCGAATTTCGTTCTCGTCGGCGCTGGTTTCGGGTTTGAGTCTCAACAGCGCTGCGGCCTCTTCGATCATACGGCTGTCCGGCACACCCACGACCTGAGCCTCGGCGACCTTGGGATAGCGCATCAGAAATGCTTCTATCTCGGCCGGGAATAGATTCTCGCCGCCTCGAATAATCATGTCTTTCACTCGCCCGACGATATTGATATAGCCTTGCGCGTTCATGGTGGCCAGGTCTCCGGTGCGCAGCCAGCCTTCGGCATCTATCGACTCGGCGGTTTTCTCCGGCATCTTGTAATACCCTTGCATCACCAGATAGCCGCGAGTCAGCAGCTCGCCGGCTTCGCCCAGGAGTGCCGGTTCGCCCGTTTGCGGGTTGATGATCTTGACATCCGTGTGAGGGAGGGGCAAGCCAACCGTAGCGGATCGCAGCTCGAAACTGTCGGCTGGGATCGCCTGGGTGATGATCGGACTGGCTTCCGTGAGACCATACGCGACCCAGGTGTCGGCGCCCATTCGGTTCTTGACCTGCTCCATCAAGGCCACAGGCACCGGCGAGCCGCCGCAAGCCAGGTGGCGCAGCGAAGAAGTATCGAACTCACCGGCAAGAAAGCGAGGATGATTAAGCATGGCCGCAAACATCGTCGGCACGTTAAGAGAAAACGTCGCCTTCTCGGCCGCAATCAGCTCGAGTTCCTTGACCGGGTCGAAGGCAATCAAGGGAATCAAGGTGCTTCCCGTGACCAGAGCCGCCAGAACGCCCATGACACACCCGGCCGTGTGGAAGAACGGCATCGCAGTCAGGTAACGCTCCTCGGAACCGATGTTTCCTCGCGTTGCAAACAGAAACACGTTGTTGACGAGGCTGTGATGAGTCAGCGTGGCGCCCTTGGGGAAACCGGTCGTCCCGCTCGTGTACTGCATCTGGGCGACATCCTGGGGCTCCACGCTCTTCTGACGCCGTCTCAGCGCTTCGTCCGGAAGATTCTCCCCCAGCGCGGCAACCTGCGAATAAGGAAGAAGACCGGGCTGCAGACGCTCGCCGATCAGGATCACTCGCTTCAAGCAGGGCAGGCTGGCGCTCAGAACCGGCTCGTGAACCGGGTCTCCCAGGCTCTTCAGTTCTGGCAGCAGGCTGTAGATCGCATCAAGGTAAGAGTTGCCGCGAAACTCCTCGATCATGAACAGGGTCGTGATGTCCCCCTGCCGCAGCACATACTCCAGTTCGGCGGTTCGGTAATTGGTATTGATCGTCACCAGCACCGCGCCGATCTTGGCGACGGCCATCTCGAGCAGCGCCCATTCCGGAAGATTGGTCGCCCACACGGCTACGTGCTCGCCTTTTTCGATGCCGAGTGCCAGGAGCCCCTTCGCCAGCCGATCGGCTTCTTCGCGATATTGGTGATAGGTAAGGCGGAGATTCAGGCCCAATTCGGGATAGTTGTAGACCAGCGCTTCCTTGGCGGGAATCGCCGCCGCCTGCTGATCGAGGAGATCGCCGATCGTTGTATTCAGGAGATCGATCCCTTCGGCCTCTGCTTTCCAGATCGCATGATTGTTGCTTATTCCCATATTCGCTAAACTTTGTTCCTCCAATTTTTCGTGAGAATGGCGTTAACCATTAAGAGGATCGCGTCCAAGCTTCAGGCGTCCGGCGGATTGTAGGCCATCCACTATGCAGCGTACACCATAATCTTTGAGCCTCGGGAGACCCTCAGGCACAAGGAGTGGTATATTGCCTGCCGGATAAGGGAGGATTCTATGGCACATCTTTCTCGATTCTTTGCAGGCGCCATCCTGGTAGCGGCCCTTTCTCCCGGGTTGCGTCCGGGAAAGGCCGACGAACCGGCGGGCAGGGGACTCGCGCAGCGGCCCGAAGTGTCGGCGGCGCTGCAGGTGCTGGATTCCTGGGTTGTGGCTACCGCCGCAACTCGCGAGCAACCCGGACTCTCTATCGGCGTCGTTCACGACCAGGATCTGATCTGGGCCAAAGGATACGGGTTTGCCGACTTGCAGAAGAAGACCCCGGCCACGCCTGCGACGCTCTATCGCATCGCCTCGATTTCAAAGCTCTTCACTTCGACCGCAATCATGCAGCTGCGAGATTCAGGCAAGCTGCAACTCGATGACCCGGTTGCGAAGCACCTTTCCTGGTTCAAGCTCCGCCAGACACATGCGGGTCCTGTGATTACCATCAGGCACCTAATTACCCATACTTCAGGACTGCCGCGCGAGGCGTGGGGTACCAACTGGAGTGACCTCACCTTTCCGACGCGCGACGAGATGGTCCGCCGTCTGGCCGAGCAGGAGACGGTTTTTCCAGCCGAGACGGAGTGGAAGTACTCGAACCTCGCGCTCTCACTCGCCGGCGAAGTGGTTGCCGCAGTCTCAGGGGAGCCCTGGCCTCAATACGTTGACAAGCATATTCTCCAGCCCCTCGGGATGACCGCTACCCTTGCGCTCCCGAAGGCGGACACGCCCGGGCTGGCCCTCGGTTATGGACGGCGTGTGCCCGGCGCTGCGCGCGACCTGGAACCTTTCGTCGATATTGATGGAGTCCGTCCCGCGGGAAACCTGGCCTCGAACGTTGAGGACCTGGCGAAGTTCGTTTCGCTTCAGCTGCGGGATAAGCCGCTGGGCGGCAACCAGATTTTGAAAACGTCGACCTTGCGTGAGATGCACCGCGTGCAGTGGCTGCGCCCGGATTGGCGCAGCGGCTGGGGACTGGGCTTCTCGGTCCGGCGGTCCGGCGAGCAGGTCAGAGTCGGACACGGCGGCAGTCTTCCCGGCCATCGCACCCAGATCGAGATCGCGCCCGCCGACAAGCTCGGCATCATCGTGTTGACCAATGCCAATGACGGCGATCCGATTCGCTACGTCGACCAGGCATTCACAATCCTGACCCCCGCCGTCAAACAGGCGACCGCGCCGCCGAAGGTGACAGCGGCTCCGGATCCGGCCTGGGAGAAATATACCGGCACATACACGTGGAAGCATTCGGACGTCGAGGTCCGGATTCTGAATGGCATCCTGATGGTGATTGTTCCGGAAACGGATAACCCCTGGGAATCCCGCTCCGTGCTCGAACCGGTGGGCCTGCACACCTTTCGCATGACAAGTCCCGGGGCGAGCTATGGGGCGGTAGGCGAACTGGTCACGTTCACCGTCGGTCCGGACGGGCGCGTGACGAAGATGAGCGGTCCGAACTCCTACTGGCTCCGGAAATAAAAAACCACTAAGGCGTCGAAGACTCGAAGAAACACTAAGAGATCAAAAAGCGAGTCGTGCCCCGAACTGGATCTGCCGCTCCGTCCCCCGCGTCGGCGATCCAATCACTCCCGCCTGAGCGTTACCCAGCACTGAAGCAGGGTCATTGAACTGAGGCGTATTGAAGGCGTTGAAGAGCTCGGCGCGGAATTGAAAGGAAACTCCCTCGGTGATTCGGAAGTCTCGATGAACCCCAAAGTCGAAGTTGACGGTGCCGGGTCCGCGCAAGATATTCCTCCCCGCGTTACCGAACGTGAATGGCGCCGGCGCTACGAAGGCGTCCAGATCGAAGTAACGCTCCAGGGTTTGCTCGGAACGGGAGAGATTACCGTCTCCCACGCGATTGGGACGCAGCGGAGCCAGCGAGTTCGAGGTATCGGTCTGCATCGTGATGCTGAAGGGTAGGCCGCTGTTCAGGCTGGAGATGCCGGTCCATCGCCAGCCTCCGAGAAGCACGGCCGCCGGACCTGACTGGGCCCATTTCCGCCCTCGACCGAACGGGGACTCGTAAATGAAGCTCGCGACCAGGCGGTGACGGATGTCGTTGTTTGAACTGGCGCGCTCGGCGTTGCTGTCAAGGTAGTCCTGGATGTCGGCGCCCCCCTCGTTCTGAAACTTCCCTGTATCGATGCTGTGGCCCAGAGTATAGCTCGTGAGGAGACTGTAGCCGCCCGAGAACCGGCGCTCGCGCGCGGACGAAAAGAGAATGGTAGTTTCCGCGCACGCCGGGTCCGTAGACGAAGATGTTGCTGTAGCCCTGGTAAGGTCTGCGCGGGTCAACGGCTCCGGGACCTGGAAGAGGTCGATTGATGTTCACCGGTAAATAAAGCTTCTGGGAAACGGAGCCGGTATAGCCGACGTGGAAGAGGAAGTCGTGGGGAAGCTCCTGCTGGATGTTGAGCGACCATTGCAGAACATAGGGAAGCGGAGATTCTTCCGGATAATGATTGACCTCGGGGTTGCGCACGCTGCTCGGATCGAGGGTGCCGTCGGGTATGCCGGTGGAAAGTTTGATACTGGGATTGATCTGATCGCTGGGGAAAGTGGTGCGCACGAACCAGGGGGGATTGCTGACCAGACGACGCGATACGCCGATGTCTTCGTCGCGTCCGTAAAACACGCCAAAGCCGGCACGCACGACGGTCTTCTCCCGCGCCTGGTAGGCCAGGCCGATACGGGGCGCAAAGTTGTTCCGATCCAGCCGCACAAAGGCGCGATCGAAGAGCGAATCTCCGCCCGACCCGGCCGTAACCAGGCGAAGCGCGGAGCCTTCGAACAGGATCTGGCTCTGCCGGTTGTTCACTTCATAGTAAGGGGTCACCAGCTCGTAACGAATGCCCAGGTTGAGTGTGAAGCGGCGGGTGAGCTTCCAGTCATCCTGGAGGAAGAAGAGATAGTTGCGATTCCGCAGTCCGCTTATCCCGCGGGTGCTCGTCGTGGCGTTATTCGCCAGCCCGAGCAGAAAATCGGCGAATGCGTGCCCGTTGCCCGTGCGATTCTGGGGATTCTGGGTATAGACGCCATTGAAGTTGAAATTGGGACGGGCCGTCAGAGTGACGTTGGCGTTGAGCTGGTTCCACCAGACTTCCGCACCGAGCTTGAAAGAATGATTGCCGTGAAGAATCGAGACGACGTCGGACAGAGTCGTTCCCATGCCGGCCTTCTTTATCGGGAGATTAGCCGCTGCCGGTCACCTGCAGCGGAAGGCCCGCGGCAGGAGCTGCGGTGCCGAGCGTGGAGAAGCCTGAAATAGCAAACTCGGGGAGTCCCTTGACCGCCGGGTCCTTCGCCGGTTCATTGATGCCAAACTCCTCGAAGAGCCGCGGGGTCTCGATGTCTTGCACCAGAAGGCTGCGATTGAATCCCCAGCGAGTCTCATTCACAACCTTCGAGCTGAGGGTTCTGGTATAAGCCATGACGAACGAGCGACCCGTGGGATACGCCGTCGAAGGGTCATTGGCCGGCGCCGGCAGAGGAGGCGGGAGAAGGTTTTCGCCATTGGACAGACTGAAGCGCCCGAACAAGCTGTCGTTGGTCCCGAGCTTGAGGTCCACTCGGGCGTCCACGCTATCCTCGATCACCGTTTGCCTCGGATTGTAGAAGTGATTGTTGACCGCGCCGGGCAGGTTGGGGAGCGGAGCCAGCTGAAGCACCTTCACGGCGACCGGATCCCAGCGCGCGGCGGGAATGGAGTTATTGGGAAAGAGGTCTCGAATAGAACCCGTGCCGGTCGGGTTCGGGCGGACAGTGGCCGGATCGTAAATCTGGCGGGTGCCGAAGCGCCCCTCGCGCATGTCCGCAGTCGGGACGGTCCCGATGCGGGGAGCGCCGCTCACAATACGCGTCCCCTCATAGCTGAAAAAGAAAGAATGCGGAGTTTTTCCGGATCGGCCCGCCTAACGTTCCGCCAAACTGGTTTTCGATGAATTGGGGTTTGTCTGTATCCGGCGGCTGAAAGAAGGGCGTGGCGTCGAGCACGGCATTGCGGTGAAACTCAAAGGCGCTGCCATGAAAGCCGTTGGTGCCTGACTTGATGGTCGCGGTCAAGACCGCCCCTGCGCCCTGCCCGTACTCCGCAGAAAATGTGCTGGTCTGAACTTTGAACTCCTGAATGGCGTCGATCGAAGGGCGATGGGCCTGGGCGCTTGAATCGTCAAAACCCGTCACGTGGGTCTTGTTCTCCATGCCGTCCACGATGTAACTGTTCTGGATCGGCCGCATCCCGTTCGATACGAATGTGTCGCGCTGAACCGTGCGGTGTGAAGGGGTCACTCCGGCCGAAAGGAGCGCAAGCTGCACGAAGTTGCGCCCATTCAACGGGAGGTTTTCGACTGTCTTCTGCTCCACCACCTGCCCCAGGTTCGAAGTCTCTGTTTCTAGAATCGGAGGCGTGCCGGTCACCGACACCACCTCGGCCAGCTCGCCAATCTGCAATCGGAAATCGACGCGCAGCCGATCCTGGAGGCGGAGCACGATTCCTCTCTGTTCCTGGGTTTTGAATCCGGAGAGCTCGGCCCTGATCGAGTACGAGCCAGCGTGAAGATTGGGGGCGGCGTAATACCCGACCTCGTTGGTCAGAATCGTCCGGGAAGTCTTGCTCTCTTCGTGAGTGAGGATCACGCTGGCGCCGGCAAGCACGGCGCCCGAGGGATCCGTGACGGTGCCGGTGATGGTCCCGGTGTCGACTTGCGCGAGAGCCGAAGTTGCCAGGCAAAAGAGAGTCGTGAGGGCGCACAGGAAAGGTCGCATTCTCATACAGTATTCCCCTTCGGATTAGGCTGTCCGTGAAAATGACCCGCTACCGACTAGTGCGGGAGATTGTACGCCAACAAGCGAGAGGTCAGACGTTGAATTTTGAATTTTCGATGGGAAGGACGGAAAAACCAAAAGCCACCACAAAGACGCAAAGACACGAAGAAACGCTAAGAATCAGGGGTCGGCAAGCTGTTAGCGAGCCTGGAGGGTTTCGTCTTCAAGTCATCCAAGAACTCAGACGCGGGTATGACGCCCGTCACAAGCAGATGATCTCTCGCGCGTGTGCATGCGACGTAGAGGAGGTGGCGCTCCGTGTCGTAAACTTCTTGTAGGTCCGCATCGTCGCCCACGCCTCGATACGCTCCTGCAGGGGAATGATTTCGTCGTCGCAGGCCATCACCGCCACGCTGCGGAATTCCAACCCTTTGGCTACGTGCATCGTGCTGATGGAAACATGACCGCTGGTCGTCTCAACGCGCTCGTCGAGAATCTTGAACGGCAACCCGGCTTCCTTAACGGCGTCCTGGGCGCGCTCCAGTTGCCCGGTTGAGCGCACGAACACGCCGAATTCATGCGGCTGAATTCCGGCTTTCGCCTGTTCGGAAAGCCATCCTCCGACGACTCTGATTTCTTCACCCTCGTTCCCGACGACGCTTATGATGGGCGCCGGGCCGTTGAAGACGGAAATGGCGTCGCTGCGGTACTCCACGTTGCCGTCCACATCGGTCATTTCCGGACCGAGCAGGCGGTCGGCCTGTTGCCGTATCTGGTGGGAGGTGCGGTAGTTGATGCGTAGGGTCCTGGCTCGCCCGCGGATAAGCAGCCGGGCGGATTCAGGCGTAACTTGCCATGAGCTGCGAGGCAACTCTCGCCAGGTGGCGACCTGCCCGCGCACGTCGTTGATGATGGAGGTAGGATTCGTATTGCTGCTCCTTTGTCGAGAGCCCTTTTCCTTCGTCGAAGACCAGTCCTGGCTGTGCCCCCTTGGATTTTCGCTTCTTGGGCTTCGGAATCGGCGTAATGAACTCTGCACGACGGCGCCGTTCGATGATGCGCTGTGTCGGCTGCCCGGAAGAGTCCAACTCCCAGTGCCGTTGCGGGTTATCGTAAGGGGAGTTCAGGATCGGGTGGTCGAAGAAAGGGTTGGACATGGTCACTGATTCCCGGTCTTGGGTGCGATGTAGGGGCGATCGTACCCCAAAACCCAGCGCATGGTCTGGCCCACAATGCCGGAGATGGGAGGTTCATCTTCGAAAGCCGCTCGGTGCGGCCGGGCTTCCGATTCCCGATCCAAGATCAGCCTGTTGAGGCGCGGCGGCATGATCGGCTTCGACACATTTGATCGTGACGAGATGAAAGCGCCCTTAGCGCAATCGAAAGCTTCGACGGCCGGGACCAACCCTCTGCTATTGAGCGCCGTGGCCAGCATCCCGGGGGAGGGAGGCGCCGATATGAACGAGAGTGGCAGAAATTGACACCGCTGTGCCTCTCACAGGAAGCCAGGGTAGCAGTTTCTTTGTTCAATTGTGTGGTACGGGTGCGAGCGCGATTTCCAGAGGGGCGGCAACCACCCGGCAACAGAGGCGATTATAAGCGGCTCAGCAAAGCCGTGTAAAGCACGATGCGATGCAGCACGGAGCAGACGATCCGAAACGGCGTTCGGCAGGCTTTACACGTACGGACCGATCGCGCGGCTTGTATGTCACA
This sequence comes from uncultured Acidobacteriota bacterium, assembly GCA_963827655.1. Lineage (GTDB taxonomy): Bacteria > Acidobacteriota > UBA6911 > UBA6911 > UBA6911 > CAWHCF01. Next base: position 175,133 of record CAWHCF010000023.1, on the reverse strand, counting down.
ATGCCACAACTTCGATGCGGGTCGACCGAACCCGATAGTAGAGTGATAGTGAACCCGGCTGAGATGGATTCGTCTAATTCCCGTTAACCTGATGTTCGTAGCGCGAGCCCCAATGGCAGGCTGCTGGGCTATGAGGTCGAACACTCGTCGAATCTCTTCCTTGAGAGTTTCCGGAGCCGCCGGCCTGTTTGTCAACCACCAGATTGCCGCCTCTCGTATCTGGGCAGCAGCACGGCGGGTGACCTTGATCGGCAGCATTGCCGGTTAGGGAAGCTGGTTCAGGACATCTCTACCGTCGAGTAACTCATCCCGATCCGCCTCAGCGATCGATTCGAGAAGGGCAGCTTCGTCCTCTTTGCTCAGGGTGAAGCTACCTTCATCGGGTACCAGGATCGTAACGGTCGACCCCTCCCTTAGAGACTCACCTTCCACGACGATATGCCCACCCGTTACTTTGCCTTGTGTGATGCGCATGATCAGATTCTAACCGTTGGCCGCAGGATCGTCGAGTGCGATATTCTCCGCGGCCGCCCAGCGGACTGCCTGAGCGCCCCGCGACACGTTATTCCGATCCTCAAGCTCCAGGGAATGAAGCAGGATTCGATATGAAGTGCTGCCACGACGCGCTCCATCCCCGAGCAAGTAGCGACTGGGCCGGGCCGGCCTCCAAGTACCCAACTGTGGCGAAAGATGGATTGCCCTTCCCCCCAGCCTCGTGTTGATTGTTCGAAACTTCTATTTCAACTCGACCAGAATCACTTCAAACGGTTTGGCGGTGGGATTCTCCGGCAGGTGTTTATCTTTGTCCGCCCACCGCGACTGCCCCGCTTTGAAACTCTCCTCCTGTGTCTTGCCGTCGGCTAAGGTGAATTTCCCCTGTCCGTCCGTGAGAAAAACGGCAACGTTTGCCGGATGCGAATGCATTACGGACTTTTCTTTCGGCCCGTATTTGATCCGTAGGACGCGGACCTGGTCATTCTGGAATTCAACTTTGTAGTGTTTTGGATCCACCTTGAGGGAATCTTCGGAGGCTGGGACGGCCGTCATGGCGGCAGACGGTTTCTTCTTCAGTTCTACTTGAATGACTTCGCCCGCCTTGCCGCTCAATTCCTCACTTGAATGTTTTTCCGAATCGCTCCACGTCGCTTGACCGGCCTTGGTCTCCACTTCCGTTGTCTTTCCGTCGGGAGTCGCAAAGCGAGTCTTGCCGGAGGACAGCGAAATCGACACCAGAGCGGGGTGCTCGTGCATGGGGGTCTTTTGGTTCGCGCTGACGGTCCAATGCAAAATTCGTACGTATTCGTTTTCGAGCGCCACCTTGCATTGCTTCGCCGCCACTTTCACGGGATCCTGGGCCAACGCGGGAGTCAAGGCGAGGCACACCAAGGCAAACAACATCAAAGCTCTTTGCATGCGCAACTTTCCTTTCAGGATGGAGAAACTTCGGTTTGAGGAACGGGCATTCTATGGCCAAACGCGTTGGTTGTCAATGCCTGCTCGGTCAGCGGACTGAATGCGACACTATCCCACCGGTGCATCCAAGTGGAATATCATCGAGCACCGGCTCTTCAGCGAAATCAGCAAGGAATGGGCGGGCCGCCCGCTCGACCGCTATGGTACGGCTGAACTACATCCGGCGCACGAACACCGAGCAGGGACTGACAGTGACCGCTTGCCTGATCAGAAAGAAATACAGCACAGGGATCAAAGTGACAGACGAGGAAATGAAGCAGTTTTCGTGCTTTGGAGAGCCGTGTGCGGGAAAACCGCCTGCACGGTTCGGAGGGAGGGGCGGCGAACGCCCGCCCCTGCCCCTATCAAGAGAGCGCCTTACTCCCGCCAAATATACTGAACATTCAAGGCTTCGGGCCGGCGAACTTGACGGGCGGAACAAACATCTGGAAGTGTCCCGGATGGCTGCCGCCATCCTCGATCGTGTAGTCCGAGGGGACTTCGAAGAGCGCGCGCGGAGGTTCGGCGCGGCTGAGGTTGGTGAGGCGATAGCGAGTCTCGCCGGAGCGTGGATCGAGCTCGCGGCTCATGATGACGGCCGCCAGTTCATCGGAGTACCAACGCTCGGAAATTATCTCAATCGCTCGTTCGTTGCCGATTTGTCCGGCGGGAATCGTAATCACCGTCCGAGTTCCTTCCGCCTCCACGCCTTCGACCATCTGCTTCCCAAGCGATTCGCGTCGAACATTACTCGGGCCGCCCTCCAGACGTGCCTTGAAATGCGCTCGCGGCAGCTCTCCCGGCTGCCCGCCAAACGCCACACCAGACGCGACCGCGCCAGACGCCGACCGCGCTAGACCCGACCGCGCCGAACACAGCCATACCAGCTCGCTCTCCCGGCGGCCCGGCAAGCACCACGTGAGTTGATTTTCGCGCTGTGTGGCTCCGCGGTTCCAGGACATAGGTGACACTCGTAACGGGGTCGTTGATAAAGACGAGAGTTTCGTCACCGGCCGCGAAGGGTCCGATCCCGATCGGGCTTTGCTCGTGCCGCGTCCGTCCCTCGCTGTCGCGGTAGATCGATGACGCGGTTCGGCGGTAGATGCGATTGCCATCGATGAGCACCTGTTCAATTTCTTTGACCGCCTGCGCCGAATAAGGGGCGCCCTTGATGGGTTTGGTCCCATAGCTCAGTTCGGCAGCCATCCAGACCTTCTCCTTCATCAAGGTGAAGTCGGCCTCGGGTCCGGCTACCTCGACCTTCTGCGCGAACATACCGCCCGCGCCGCTCAGTATGGCGAGTGCGGCCATCATCATGGTTTTCGGAGTATTCATTTCTCCTTCTCCTCGTTGTTTAAGTGTTTATGTTAAGACCGGTCATTCAATTAACAAAGCGGATTCCTCGCGCCAGGCCATCCTCCGTGAAGAGTACGTCGGCCAGGACCGGTTCATCGGCGCGCTCTTCGTTCATGGGCAAACCTGTCGTAAGCAGCGCCGAGCGGGGAAGCCGCATCCGTATGAGATGGATCTTTGCCGCAGGGCCGTCTTCCCACAGATTCAAACCGCTTCCATACGGTAAAGGAATGAAGCCTGTGGTGATTTCCTCAACCCGATTCGACGCCACACGCGCGCCGGCAGGCCGGGCGATCTGGCGTTTCGCCTGAGCTGCCGGTCGGGGTTGCGCAGTCTCCTTGACAGGCCTGCGCTCGGATTCAGACTCGATCTGTGGCGCAGCCCCGACAGGGCCGGCAGAGAGTTTTCCGGCCGGCGGATGGTGAAGGGCCGCGGACTCTGCCATTCTCGAGGAATGCCAGAGTCGCTCCCAGGAGTATCAGGATGCCGGCTGCGGCGAGCTTCAACCTTGCCGGACGGCTCTCCGTGTCTCTGTGGGCGGCACGCAGCGGCGCCTGAGCCCGGAAGGCAGCGAGCAGCGCGGCTTCGAGCCGCTCCGGCGCCTGGCTCGCGGCCTGAACTTTCGGCCCAGGCCTGGAGCCCGGCGCTTAAAACACGTTCCTGGGAAAGCCGTTCGGCACACCCACGGCAATTCGATGCGTGGGCCATGCCGTCCCGGCGGGCGGCAGTCGCCTTCAGATTCCCGCGGACCAGGTCGAGGACGATGGCATCGAATTCCTGGCAGTTCATCGTGTACACCTCGCCAGATGTTGAAGCGTCACTCCGGCTGGGGAGCTGGCGCTTCTCGATTTGAGTTTATCGAGTAGCAGCTTGCGCGCGCGGTGCAGGCGCGAGCGAACGGTCCCCACCGAGCAGGAAAGCACATTGCTTGCTTCGGCGTAATCCATTTCATGCAAATCACAGAGGACGACGACCTCGCGATAATGCCCGGGCAGACTCAGCACGGCTCGGCGCACCTCTTCGATCGTTTCTTTTCGCGTCAGATCGCCGAGCGGGTTCTCCTGAACCATCAGGAACTCGGCGCAGCCCTCTTCCTCGATCGGCGTATCCGATCGCCTCGTTTGTAATGAGCGAAGAACGCAGTTTCGGGCGATGCCGTAGAGGTATCCAGATACAGGTCCACGCCGCGCATCGTAGCGCCGCGGATCTCGGATCAGCGTGAGAAAGACTTCCTGTGTGACCTCCTCGGCAATACTGGCGGATCCGCTCATCTGAAGGGCAAAACAGTAAATTTTCCCTTGCAGCCGCCGGTAAAGCTCGGCGAAGGCCGCCTCGTCCCCGGCTTGCATCCGGCTCAGGAGATGGTTGGTGCTGGCGTCGGCTAGTGCTGTCATTGTCTGTTATGTGCGATCCATATGTTATTCCTCCGGCGGCGCCTTAAAGTTCCAAAAAGTTTCGAAGATCTCTTGGCGTCTTTGCCGCTTCGCGGTTAATGTGTTACAGAATCACACAACCACGAAGACGCGAAGGAGGCTGTCATCATGCACCATGTTACCCGGCGAGAATTCTTGCACCAAACAGCCATCGGATCCTGGCTGGTGTGCAGCCTGGCGGAAGCCGGGCGCGATCTGCTTGCGGCTCAAGCCCAGCCCGCGCCGCGCTACGATCTGGTGGTCAAGGGGGGGCGGGTGATAGATCCGTCCCAGCAACTTTCCGGCGAGCTGGATATCGCCGTTTCGGGCCGGAAGATCGCCCGGGTTGCCGCCGGGATCCAGGAGACGGAGGCGCGCCATGTGCTGAACGCCCGCGGCAAGGTCGTGACTCCGGGGCTGATCGATGTTCATGTCCACGTTTACGACGGTGTGGCGCCGCTGGGCATTCCGGCCGACCCGAACTGCATCGCGAAGGGAGTTACCACCGTACTCGATGCCGGCTCAGCCGGAGCCCACACATTTCCGGGCCTGCGCAAATACGTGATCAACGTAGTCGACACCCGGGTTTACGCGTTGCTGAATATTTCGGTGGTCGGTCAATCGACGCTGTCCGACGACAACCCGCACGGCGAGCTGCTCGATCTGCGCTATGCCAACCCCAAACTCGCGATCCGAACCATAGAGCAGAACCGGGACGTGATCCTGGGAGTCAAAGTCAGGCTCTCGCGACAGATTGCCGGTGAACATGATCTTTCCGCCCTCCGGTTGGCCAAGGAGGCAGCCGATGCCGTCAAACTTCCTCTGATGGTGCACATCGGCAACACCAGCACGCAGCTCAGCGACATTCTTCCGGTAATGACCAAGGGGGACGTTATTACCCACACCTTTCACGGAAACCAAGGCGGCATTCTGGATTCAGGCGGCCGTGTATTGCCCGAAGTACGCGCCGCGGTCGGCCGCGGTGTGCGACTCGACGTCGGGCACGGGCGCGGAAGCTTCGCCTTCGATGTGGCGGAGAAGGCGATCAAGCAGGATCTGCTTCCCGGCACCATCTCGAGCGACGTGCATCAGTTTAACGTGAACGGTCCTGTGTATGATCTGGCAACGACGCTCTCGAAGTTTATGCTCATGGGATTGACTCTGGATCAGGTGATCGAGCGTGCCGCGACCAACCCTGCCCGCACCTTTGGCTTTCCAGACGGGCTGGGCACCTTGCGCGAGGGGGCCGAGGCCGACGTGGCGGTATTCTCGCTGACCGAGGGGAAATTTGAATTCGTAGATGCGATGAATCAGAAGCGGACCGGGAATCTCAAGCTGGTCCCGGTCGCTACCGTGAAAGCCGGCAAGATTTATGGTTCGGCGTCTTCCACATTAGAGCTTAGGATACTCCCGTGATTACAGACGAGCAACCGGAGAGTTCAGTTCCGTAGTGCTACACCAGGTGGCGGGACTTGCATCTTTCCGACCGCTTAATTTGCCTTCACTTGTACCTTGCCAGAACCTCGCCGTTTGCTTTGCCAGGGCAGGTTACTTACGCGTCTAAGACGGTTGATACGTGGCAACTAAACCACTGATTCCTCGACTCCGATTCTGCCGGCCGTCTTCATGGAATAAAACGGAATAGTGACTTCCTTGCTCGGCCGCATCTTCGCTCAATCGGTAGCACCAGGCATCTTGTCGCGCAGCGCCGCCCATTTCAGCAGGGCATCGAGCGCCGGGCACAACGCTTGTCCCCACGTTGTAAGACAATACTCGACTTTGGGCGGAACCTGCGGGTGGAGGATGCGCCGGACAATTCCATCGGCTTCCATCTGGCGAAGCTGCTGGATGAGCATCTTCTGAGACACTGCCGGGATCGCCCGTTCGAGTTCCGAAAAGCGGAGCACCTTGCCACCGAACAGGTGAAACAAGATTACCAGCTTCCACCTGCCTTCCAGAATCTTGAGAGCGTCCTCAACACCTTCAGCCGCGGAGGTCGGTGTCAGGTCAGCTCGCTTACCTTTAGGTGAGTACCTTACTTTTTTGTGTGTTCTTGCCATGAGCTAAGCTTAACCTCCATACTGAGTATTTCGCCTGGGTTTCAGCCTTCCATTCCTTGATGGCGGTCAGGCCTTCGATGGCGCTTTGGTCTTGCAGCCGGCAAAATTGCACCTCTGGAGATACATTGATGCCCAATCCACATGAATTCACTGTCGATGCCCACGAGTTTGAAGGCAAGCGAGTTCTCGTAACGGGTGGCACCAAAGGGATCGGCCAGGCGGTGGCGGCCCGACTGCGCGAGGGCGGTGCGACGGTCCTCATCACCGCCCGCAGGCAACCCCGCGATCTTACCGATACGGATTTATTCGTCGCGACGGATATCACCACTGCCGAAGGATGCGCGGCCGTGGCCGATGCGGTTCGCAAACGCCTCGGCGGCGTTGACATCATTGTCCATGTCGTCGGGGGATCGTCAGCGCCCGCTGGCGGCTTCTCGGTACTGGACGATGACGAGTGGCATCGCGCACTCTCGCTAAATCTGTTCCCGGCTGTCCGTCTGGATCGGGCGCTCTTGCCGATGATGCTCAATCAGGGCTCTGGCGTGATTATTCATATCACTTCCATCCAGCGCGTGATGCCGCTGCCCGAAGCCACCATCGCCTATGCAGCGGCGAAGGCGGCACTCGCGAACTACAGCAAGGGTCTGTCCAAGGAGGTGAGCCCGAAGGGCATTCGCGTGGTCCGGGTTTCCCCTGGCTGGGTCGAGACAGAAGCTGCCGTGGGCCTGGTCAATGAGTTGGCGGCAAACAAAGGCACTGACTACGATGGCGCCCGGAAAGCTTTGATGGACTCGCTCGGCGGCATCCCGATCGGCCGCCCGGCCCAACCCGGGGAAGTAGCGGATCTGATTGCCTTTCTCGTCTCCCCGCGCGCCGGCTCGATCTCCGGCACGGAATACGTCATCGACGGCGGCACCGTGCCGACAGTCTAATGATCGACCGCTGAGGTCGCGAGGCCCGAGAGCACGCTATTAAAGTACGTCAACCGGAATTCAGGATGCGCTGTGGATACCGTCCACGCGCCGTATTGTGGATTTGTGACAGCCCTCGTATCGTGAACGGCTGAAATCTGAACTAGGATGAGGGCTTTTCCGAATCCTCATCAGGAGGCAAGTCTAGTGATATCGAATCGCTCCGTGCCCACCGACACTTTGCTGCCGCACGTCGTTTATCAGGACGTTGTCGAGGCTATTGTTTGGCTGACCAAGACATTCGGGTTCAGCGAACACTATCGGTACGGCGAACCTGGTGGACCGGTCAGCGGAGCACAAATGCATCTCGGCAACGCATGGATCATGCTCAAAAGAGCCGGGCCAGGCAGCGCAAGTCCGGCGCAAATGGGATACGGAACCCAGAGTCTGAGTGTGTTCCTCGACGATGTGGATGCCCATTTCCAAAAGGCGAAATCCGCAGGCGCCAAGATCGTGGAGGATCTCAACGAAACCGTGTACGGTGAGCGACAATACGGAGCCGAGGATCTCGCTGGCCATCATTGGCTGTTTTCGCGGCATGCTCGCGACGTGAGCCCTGACGAGTGGGGAGCCACGGTTTCCCAGCCCGCGGTCATGACGCCTCAAATCTCTCCCATGTTGGCCGTCGGCGACGGGAGCGCTGCCATCGAGTTCTACAAAGCCGCATTCGGCGCATCCGTCCTGTGGCACCTGGAAAGCGGTGGACACGTCGTCGCTGGACTTTCGGTTCACGGCGCCAAATTCTTCATCGCGCACGAGTCGCCCCCTCACGGGACACGAGGGCCAGCCGCCGCCGGCTTCACGACCGTCAGGATCGAGCTCTTCGTTGACGACCCCGTCGCCGGTGCACAGGCGCGCTTTGGCCGCCGGAGCTGTCGAGCGAAGTCCGGTGAGCGAACACAAGCACTCTATGACTGGACCGCGCCCGATCAAGAAGATGCTGCAAGGTGCCCTGGTGGACCCCTTCGGGCATATGTGGCTCATCGGAAAGATAGTCGAGTAGAGCGTCGTTCGACGGCTTACCCGAGAAGGGGAGGAACTGGGCCCGTTCCCTGCGGATGCTCCGCCAGTTGTACGTCCACAAGAACGCGGCACGATCCGACGGAAGCACTCTTGGAGAGCACTCATGAAAGCAATTGTACGCACACAATACGGACCACCGGAGGTGCTGCAGTTCACGGAGGTAGAAAAACCTACCCCCAAGGACAATGAGGTCTTGATAAAGCTCTACGCGGCATCGGTAAATCCACTGGATTTGTTCTCCATGAGAGGTGCGCCGTTGATCCGCCTGATCCCGGGACTGCGCACACCAAAACACCAGGTCCTCGGCTGTGATATCGCAGGGCGAGTGGAAGCGGTTGGCGGACACGTAAAGCAGTTTCAGCCAGGCGACGAGGTGTTCGGGGTAACAGGTTTCGATGGGGGAGGGTTTGCCGAGTATGTGTGTGCTATTGAAGATAAGTTGGCACTGAAGCCAGCCAACATATCGCTTGAGGACGCAGCAGCCGTACCAGTGGCGGCAATCACCGCCCTTCAGGGCCTTCGTGATAAGGGACGGATCCAGCAAGGCCAGAAGGTTCTGGTTGATGGCGCGTCTGGTGGTGTGGGTACGTTTGCGGTCCAGATTGCCAAATCGTTCGGGGCTGAAGTCACTGCCGTGTGCAGCACGAGGAATATGGACACGGCGCGATCGATTGGCGCAGACCATGTCATTGATTACACTCGAGAAGATTTCACGCAGAGCGGGCAGCGTTACGATCTGATCATGGGTGTGAATGCCCATCATTCGATTTTCGATTACAGGCGCGCGCTGAGTCAGGAAGGAATTTATGTCCTGGTCGGAGGTGGTTTGGTTCAAGTTTTCCAAGCTATGTTAGTGGGACCATTACTGTCACTGATCGGGAGCAAGAAAACGTGTTTCTTTATAGGGAAAGCAAACCAGAAGGATTTGGTTTTTCTGAAAGATCTTCTTGCCGCGGGAAAAGTGTCGCCTGTCATAGATAGACGTTATCCGTTGAGCGGCGCAGCCGATGCTCTACGTTATCTTGAAGAACGACATGCGCGAGGGAAAGTCGTATTAACCGTTGACCATAGTAACGGCACTTAAGGACTCGCGCAAAAATAACTTCACATTCTGGCGCGAGAGGCGGCGGTCAATCATGAACCGGTTTTTGTTAGCTACGCACGCTGAGGATCGCGCCCCTTCGGGCTGCGGCCCGCAGGCCCGCTGGCTTTGTTGCTCGCTCCTCACGTACCGCACCGGGTACGCATCGTCGCTCGCGCCTCGCCAGCGGGCCTGGGGGCCTGCAGCAGAATGCGAACTTATTTCTGCGCGAACCCTAAGAAAGCGCGCCCCAGGCCGCTATTCATATCGGCAGGTGAGCCTGGCTGTTCGCGATTCGAAGTCGTCGAGGCTGGGAAACTGTGCCGTCGAATCCAGCGGGCCAGGGCTTCTTCTCCAAGACGCAAAGACCCGAAGTACTAGGCGCCCACCGTCGGCCGGTAGCCGAGTTTGCGCGACATCTGGCCAGCGTAAGAACGAACCAGCTCACCCAGGGAGGGAACATCCTTCATCTTGATCTGGAGCGTCGACCCCCCGAGATTCACCGCGGCAGCCACTTTGCCCGAGTGGTTAAAGATCGGCGCCGCCACGGCCCGCACCCCTTCTTCATTTTCCTCGTTGCTGACCGCATATCCCAGGTTCCTCACCCGGACCAGTTCGTTTTTCAACTCCTGGACACTGGAAACGGTTCTGCCGGTCTGGCGAGGAAGACCGCGCTCCGCGATAATGCGGTCGACTTCAGAGGCGGGTTGGTAGGCGATCAACGCCTTGCCTATCGACGTCGAGTGAACCTGCATCCGTTTTCCGATTCCAGTGGTCAGTCGAACGGCTCCTAATACCTCGACCTTCTCGACGTACACGGCGTAACCCTGGTCGAGAACGGCGATGTGTCCCGTGATCCTGCTCTTATCGGTCAGTTCCTTGAGCAGAGGGTAGAGCTGTTTTCGCAAATCGAGCGCATCAATGAGCGCGCTCCCCAGGCCGAAGATCTTCAATGTGAGGGAATAGCGATCATCGCTGTCTTTTTCGACATAGCCCCGCGCCTTCAGGGTCTGCAGGATTCCGAAGGCAGAGCTTTTAGGGATTTTGAACCGGTGGCTCACCTCGGTGATACTCAATCCTCGCTCCTCAGTGACCAGTCGTTCTATGATGTCGAGACTGCGGTTGAGCGCCGGAACCGAATAGGTTTTGGGCTTTCGCGTCTTGAGCACGCCCGCTTTTTTATGCCTCGCGGCGACAGGAGATTAAGTAAACTTGACCGACGACATCCCGCAAACACTGTGTTCATTTTACTGAACGTGTTTTCGTTATGTCAAATCGGGGAGATGGCATGAAATCAAAGAGGAGCGAGAAGAGAACTGGCCTGACGCGTCGTGAATTTGTGCAGAGCTCTTCCCGCGTCGGCGCCACCGTGGCGGGCGCGGCACTTATCTCCAGCTTGCCCAGAGCGAGAGCCCTGGCGTCGCCATCGGTCGTCTGGGCGCAGGAGGTGATCTCGGGCGCCGGAGCTGTCGCCACCGAGCTCGAGGAAGTCGCTCGTGTGGGCGCCGGCATCGTGGAACGCGGCGGAAACGCCATGGATGCAGCGGCGGCGGCCTGTCTGGCAGGCTGCATAATGCAGCCGCACCTGTCGGACCTCGGAGGATATGTCTGCTGTGCAGTTGTGCTGGAGGCCAAGGCGGATCGAGTCTGGTCGCTGGACTCGAACTCCGTGGCGCCGGAAGCCGCTCACGAACGCATGTTCAAGGTGCTCCCGCTGGCGGAAGGGCCTCGAGACATCAATGAAAACGAGTATGGATGCCGGATCGAAAACAACGCCAATGTGTACGGTCCGCTGGCAGTGGGCGTCCCCGGAACCCTGGGTGGAGTTGGCCGACTCTGGGAGCGATGGGGCAGCTTGAAGTGGTCTGAGATTGTCGCCCCGTCGCTCACGCTGCTGGAAAATGGCTTTGCCTTCGGCCCCACGGCAGAGGCCATCAAGCAAAAGGAGCCCATGATCCGGCGCTACGAACCCAGTGTCCGCCACCTCTTGCCCGACGGGAAGGTCCCGGGGAAGGACCAGATCTGGCACAGGCCGGATATGAAAAAGACCCTGGAGCGAATTTCAGCCTCGGGATGGCGTGACTTCTACGAGGGGGAGATCGGACAGAAGATTGCCGACTACGTTGCGGGTCTGGGCGGCATCTTGACCCGAAAGGATATGTCCCGCTTCGACCCACGGGTGAGCGAGCCTTATCAGATCGTTTACCGGGATGCGAAGGTCTTCGGGGCTATTCTTCCTAACGGTGGATTGTCGAGCCTCCAGATCCTCAACATGCTGGAATGCTTCGAACCGGTCCCGGACAGGACCGCGGCGTACTGGCACCGGCTCGCCGAGATTCTCAAACTCGCCTGGCGTGATCGCCTCTCATACGTCGGGGATCCCGATTTCGCGACAGTGCCGGTTGCCCGGCTGTTGAACAAGGAGTACGCAGCCGGCCGCACTGAGACGATCCGGCAGTTTCCGAATCATGTGGACCGGCTTGTCCCGGCTCTCCCTGAGCCCTCTCCACACGGGACCATGCATGTCTCGGCGGCGGATAAGACCGGGAACCTGGTTGCGATAACAATTTCGCACGGAGGCTTATTCGGTTCCTGCCTTACGGTTCCAGGGACCGGAATCACGCTGGGTCATGGAATGTGCCGGTTTGATCCTCATCCGGGTCTGGTCAATTCTGTGGGAGCGCGCAAACGGCCGCTCAACAATGTGTCTCCCACGATCGTGCGCCTCCCAGACCGGGATGTCGCGCTGGGCTTGCGCGGCGGCCGCCGGATTGTCAACGTCAGCGCCCAGCTTGCTCAACGGATCATCGACTTCAAGTCGACGGTCTCCGAGGCGACAGCGGCGCCGCGACTCGTGATACAGGCGAAAGAACCTGGAGAAGTAGCCAACTCTCTCGAACCTTCCATCGTCAAGGAATTGGTTTCCATGGGGCACGAATTGAAGCCGGTTCCCGGGCTGGTAATGGGGGCGCACGGCGCCGAGTTTCTCAAGCGCGAGCGGAAGGTTCGGTCGGGCGGGAATTCAGGCGCGGCAGGGGTCGGATAGGATCAAACTCACCGCGAAGACTCGAAGACGCGAAGTAACCTATGGACGATCTCTACTTTTCTCATGACCGACTGGAAAGAGCGCGTTGAGCAATGGCTTCAAAGAGAGAAAGAGGACGGCAACGCCAATCCGTTTCTCGAGGGGAACGTTCAGATCATCCGACAGATCATGGAGCATCCCGAGACCGGGCTGCGCGTGGTCATTAACATTTCTTCAGATGCTCTCCTGAGTTTCCTGGCCGATGGTCGTTACAGAAATCTTTATGAAGAGCCTGTGATTGGCGGCAAACGCCGAACGCCTTCGCCGGATCGTGTGAAGGTCGACAGTCTTTTAGGTTTTGGCGCACAGGCCCGAGACACTTACTTTGGAGCGGTGGCGCTCGGAGGAACCGGCGTCCGCTTTTACGGTGAGTACTGCATGGTGCTCGCGCCCGACCAGATCCCGCCAGACACGAGACTCTTCGATCGCGATTCTTATGATCTCCTCATGGCTCCATTGTCCGGCCTGGATTCGAAGAAGCTGGTGAGCCAGCTTGGAGGGACATGGGCCAAGGATGTTATCGACATGCTGGTGTTGAAGCTGCTGCCCGAATTGCGCTACGCGAACCGGTTGATTACCACCGGAACCGTATCCGAGCTTACGCTGCACGACCAGGAGTTTGTCGAAGTCCATCGTCCTGGCACGATCACGCCCAAGCTCCTCGAGGAGGTACGGCAATCTCCGGATGAAGTAGCCTTGGAATCTCGCATCATCAACAGGAGCCAGGAGGGTTTCCCGTTAACCGCAGTAGAGCTTCGATGGTGTCAGCAACGCGAGCGTGTGATCAGGGCGCTCGAAGATTGGGGCATCCGGTATCGAATCGTGACGCTACATGGCCGGGGGTATCAGTGGAGATAAGCCAGTGGTACTTCGATGCGTGGGCAGTGAGAGACGGGCTGGCTTTTGTGTCGCAGCGCCCTGCCGACAGCATTGCGAGCGCCGCCACTGTGTTCCTCACCGTTCCTGATCTTGAAGCGGTTCCTGTCGGCGGATTTCCACGGCGCTTCGCGCCAATCGCGCGAACTTCCAGGACGGCTTCCGCGACGCGAATGGCGACGAGTTCGCATTCGCAAACCTCGATCAGATTCGGGAGGTGATTCGAAGAGCCTACCTTGCGGGCGGACTGGGCCCGGTTCCTACAGGAGAGATGCGGCCTCCCGAGAATCCGTTCCTTCAGGTGACTGTACCCGTGCCACCCGGACCCAAGACACCGGATGAATCAGGCGGGAACTATTACGACCGGAAAGTGACTGAATTTCACAAGGACCCAAACATCTGGCTCAACTACAGCGATCTGCAATATCCCGATAAGCGGTCGGCTCTTCTTTTGGCGGTACACAACAGGGCCGCTGCTTCCGATCTGCACGCTTTTATCAGGGTGTTTGCCGAAGCGACGCTTATCGAATGCGCGCGCCGGTTTGGCCCTTACCTGTACCGCGCAGAAAACCGGGACCTGGTTCAAAGTTGGGCCAGCGTGCTGTGGTCTATGGACCTTTGGGACCGATTCCAGGATTTCGAAGAAATTCTGAAGTATTGCGGGCTCGGTAGTCTGGCTCACTTCCTGTCGCCGGGACCGTGGTTTCGAAAACAATTGCTGTTTAGCATTCCGTGCCCGCTGCGTCCTGAATGGGACCCGAGAATTCGCTTTCTCAGCGACAAGCTGCTGCTCGCTCTGACGATTCGCGACTACTTCAAGACAACGACAAATTGCCGGAACTCATCCCGTCGCTCTTCTGCAGCATGGTTCTCGTCGCATCACCGGCGGTATACCCACCCCTCCATCCGGAGCAACTCAGGTACGAGCGTCAACGGCTGTCAGGGCAGGCCCTCAACTGGCTCAATCGCGAGCTACCGAAGGTGGACCTGCCGGATCAAGTCGAGCTCGAACTCACCTCAATATGCCTTGCGCCAGCTTGACGGACAGTAGGGACGGCTATCAACCCACTCGGCAAGCTTGCTTGCTCCTTGTGGCGCGGGTCATTCGAGACTGTTGCAGAAACTCGCCCGGTTCATGTGCGGACGGGCTATCAAGCCGGTCCGGCTCCCTCATCAGGCCGGTCGCTGCGGGAATGGCGAAGCAAGCTTCGCCATTCCAAGGCGGTAGCAAGCTCTTAACCTTACACGCATCTCATCGCTCTCGGCGATTTCGCCCCGGAGGGGGCGACGGAAATTAGCCCGGGCAAGCGAAGCGCAGCCCGGGGTTTGGAGTTTATAGTCGATGCGCCCTGAAGGGGCGCAGGAGCATTGAAGGGCAGCGTCCAGCGCCCCTCCGGGGCGCGTCTCTTTGGTTGTGTGTGACCGGGGGGCAGCGCTCCGCTTGCCCCCGGCTAATTTCTTTCGCCCTTTCAGGGCGCGAGCTGGCGTAACCATTTGTTCTGACGAATACAAAGATGCGTGTAAAGTTCAGAGCAAGCTACCGCACTCCATGAAGCGCTTCAGAACGGGTTAAAAGAAAGCTTCGACGGCGAATTCTTTGGACCCGGAAGGGAGCCGCACCCACCCCTCCCGTGAATCGAAATCGCGGTGTGGCTTGCCATTGACCTTGACTTCGCGCATGGCGATCTTCCCGGGGTGACGCACAGAAATCACGATGTTCCTGTAGGCGTCGCGCGCCGGAGGTCTGATTGTGGCTCGAATCAGTCCTTCGGAGATCCTGGATTCAATGGTGAACGAGAGATTGCCGAAATAGGTCGGGGCGTCAGCAACCTCGATTCTCTTTCCCTGATCGAACCAGGCGCGCGGAACGCCGCGCGCCAGATAGATGTCGCCGGTCTCTTCATTATTCTTCAACTCTTCGAGGATCAGCATCGCGCGCAGCATTCGCAAGGTTTCAGAATTGGCCGCCGAATTCGGGAACGAGTAATCCGCGCCGACAAATCCTCCGTTCCTGGTGTTGTAACCGATAAGAGGGGAACCCTCGGACGCGACGTAGGCATGACGGGACATGCCGAAAGCGAACCGTGAATAGAAACCGAGCAGGAATTTGTCTATCTCGCCTCGTCGAAGAATGAAATTGTAGTATCCGGAGTTATACACGTTGTTGATCCAGCCGTATTCCTGCGCGGGCCGGTGTCGGCTCCGGGTACAGCCCAGTACAAACCCTCCCATCATTTCGAGGTAATCTGTAATCCAGCGGGCTAATGGGTCGTCGGCATCAAAGAAGTTGTAGCCCAGCTCCATATCGGCCCAGTAGTGATAGTAAGTTCCCTGGACCCGGCCGCGGGCGAGGTCGTCATAGGGCTCGGGTCCGTAATCGGGCGTCTCCTTGAAATAAAGGGTTTCGAGGGGCACGAAGGGGGGCCGCCCTTGAGACCGAATCACGCTGGCTTTGAGGGCGGCTAAGATCGTCTTGCGAAAATCATCCGCTTCTCGAAGATACTTCTCGCCGCGCGTCCTGTCCGCGCCGCTCTTGACCAGGAGATTTCCGAAATCCTGCAGACCCTGGCAACTCGTGATGTTGTGAGCCAGAACGTACATGGTATATTTCCCGCCCAGGTCATCGGCTCCCGGACGGTCGGGCGGAAGCAAACCCCAGTGAAGAGGTCGCTTGCCGTTTTGCTCCACCATCGTGCTTTTACGATCGGCGATGATTTCGTCCGCTACCCGGAACAGGTCCTTTCGGTATTGATTGAAGACATCCATTTTTCGCGCCAGGCGGTAATTCTCGTAGAGATGATGGAGAGCGACCCCGCGGCGATTCTGATATTTTCGCCCCGCCTGATCCGGATGGATGCTGGTCTGCATGCAGAAGGGTAAAAGAGCATGGGAGTAGTCGCCGAAGCCATAAAAGGCGAAATCGTTGGTCCCCATGCCATTCTCGACCGGAAAGTAGGAGCTGTTGTACCAGAGCCCGGCGCCGTACGTGAATCGCGGGCCGTCTGCAAGGATGAAGTTCTGAAGCAGCAGCGCGCGCCAGATCTTATTGACCCGCTCTTCAGGAACGTTGATCTTGATGCTCGACGACAGAAGGTCGGTCCAGAACTCGCGCGTGCGGCGGAAGACGGAATCAAACTCGGCCGCAGTTGGCGGCGCGGCGTTTCTCACCGGGTCTGGCAGATAGGGGATCCTGAAAAAGACAGCCGCCGTCTCGTCCGGCTTCAGTTCGAGGCCATGGGTGATTCGCTGCGTGTTCTGATCGAAGGCGGCTCCGGCGTCACTGTGGTCCAGAATCAAGGCCCCCGAAGCGTTGAGGAGGCTCTGTCCCGATGATTTCAGCTTGCTGCCGTCGGCTAAGACAATCTCTGCGTGAAGCGCCGCGCGGCGTGCCGACGCGGATGCATTGGTGAGCTGAAACCTTACGTAACAGGTGTCTTCCCCGGTGGTCTCTCCCTCCCGATTGGCCGCCACCACCGTCTCTTCGTACCGGATTCCGTCGTGTTCGTAGCGCGCGCGCACCATCGGGAGATAACCATCCTCGTACCCGATGCGCGAATAGCTTTCGCCGTACTTGCCGAACATCTCGGCGGAGGGCCCGACGCGAAATACGACATTCGTATTGGCGGCAATTATGCGCATTCTTTCGCTCTGCTGTCCTTCGATGAGATGAGCTGAAATCGCTCCGTTCCACCAGACGACGAACTCGTTATCAGAGGTCTTGGTTCTGCGACCGGGATCCGAGTACGAGCCGAGCACGGTTCGATCGAGGATTTTTCCGGGATAGGAACCGGCGAGCGCGTCGTACGAAGGCTCGCCGGCTTCCAGAATTCTCCGGGCCAGTGGATCATCCAGGCCCGTGGTCATCAGAGTCTCCCACTGGCGTCCTCGTTGCATGGCCTCCTTTTCGGTTTGGGTTAAGATTGCTTCTTTCGCCCAGCCATCGGTGAGAGCGACAAAACGCTGCTTTATGGCGGTCGCTGCTTTCTCATCCCGGATGGGGAATTTGTCTGGCGTGACCGAGAAGGAGAGGAGCAGCCCGCTCAGACAGGCGCCGCAGAAGAGAATGATTTTCATAAGTGATGGCTTTCCAGGAAATGATCGCGCCGGACATGCGCTCCCGTCGAAAACTAAAACATGTATAACCACGAAGACCCGACGCGAAGTGTCTGCAGCGCATCAGGGCCGTAAGGCCGGGTAAAGAGCCCACCGGCCGCATCCAGATGAGAAAGCCGATCACGACGACGTCCACGATCACGTGCACGTCAACGTGCACGTTGACGTGGTCGTGCACGTGCTCGGGTCGTTGCGATCGATCGAAGACTTAGAGGTCTCGCAACCATCGGCGCAAATGATCCATTATGTAGTCTTGGCTCGACGGGTTATGATATCATTCATGTAATCGATTTCTGGTTCAATAAGATGAACACATAGTCTGTCGGTGTTTCCTGGCATCCGTTGGAAGGGACGGCGAATTGACGCGGAGGGTGTTGTGAGGAGAAGCTCATTCTTGTCGGTCTGGTTCTTTGTCTGGCTGGCGGTGCCCAGCATGCTCGCCCAGGTAGGTACGGATGGCTCCATTCTGGGTACGGTAAGGGACGGTTCGGGCGCCGTCGTTCCCGGCGCCGAGATCACGGTCAGGAATCTCGAAACCGGTCTCACCAAGACGACCGTTTCGGATGTTAACGGGCACTTCGAGATTCTGGCGCTGCCGCGCGGAATCTACTCGGCCGCCGTGTCGCTTGCTTCATTCAAGACCTGGCGCCTGCAGAGCCTCGAGCTGACCGTGGGCGAGCAGAAACGGATCTCCCCGGTTCTGGCGGTCGGCGACGTAACCCAGGAAGTGACGGTTGAGGGCGGAGTGGAGCTGGTGCAGACCGAGAAGGCCTCCGTGGAAGGCGTGGTCGAAGAGAAGCAGATACGGGATCTCCCGCTGAATGGAAGGAATGCCATCGCCCTCGTGAATCTAGTTCCCGGGATGCGCTTTCTGGGTGTCGGCCGGCCTCGCGCGTGAGCATACGGTTCAAGGACTCGGCCAGAGAGACGATCAAACCAGATTCCTGGTGGATGGGATCGACTCGAACGACCCGAGCAACGACAAGGGAATTGCGTTTCCCAACCTCGACACGGTCGCGCAGTTCAGCGTATTGACGTCGAATTTCACCGCCGAGAATGGCAAGAATCCCATTCAGGTAGTCCTGGTGACCAAAGGGGGAACGAATGAGTTTCACGGCACCCTGTGGGAATTTCATCGCAACGACGCTCTGGCGGCTCGTAATACCTTTGCCGCAACCAAACCCAAGTTGATTCGAAACCAGTACGGGTTTACCGTCGGCGGCCCGGTGGTCAAGAACAGGACATTTTTCTTTACCAGCTTTGAAGGAACCAAGAATCGGGAGGAAAGGATTTACAACGCGGTCACAATCTTCCCTGAGATGCTGGAAGGGGACTTCTCCAGGCTGCCGGGAACCATCACCGATCCGGTTACCAACGCTCCGTTCCCGGGCAACCAGATCCCGGCCAATCGTTTCTCGAGCGCGTCGAAGTTCTTTTTCCCCCATCTGCTTTTACCCAACGCGGCCGGTAACCGCTTTCAGGCGGTAGCGCCGACTTCGAACGACCTCAGTAACTTCTCCCTGCGGTTCGACCAGCAGTTGACCAGCAAGCAGCGGCTTTATGTTCGATGGATTCGCGTGGGTCAGGACCAGGCGGCGCTTGGATACCGGCCCGAAATCGTGCAGGACCTGGATCTGTTTCAGCACAACGTCGGGCTGAACTACAACTGGACGATCACTCCGAAAACGCTTTTCGATCTGGCTCTGGGGTACCTGCATTCGGATACGTTCCAGAACTCGCCCTCGATCGGGAAAGAGAACTTGACCCAGCAAGCGGGAATACAGGGATTCTCCACCGAGGGGAGAGCGGAGGCCGTGGGCCTGCCCAATGTCGCGATCACCGGGATATTCCGGTTTCTCCCTGCCCAACAACTTCCCCGGCGTCTTTCGTCGAGAGGACATCAATGGGAAGGCAAGCATCAACCTGATCCGCGCGCAGCATTCCCTGGGGTTCGGCTATGAATACAACGACCGGAGAACCCTGGCCCGTCATGCGTCTGAGTCGAGCCGCGGGACCTTTACCTTCAACGGCCAGTACACGGGAAACGGCTTTGCCGATTATCTGTTGGGGATGCTGGCCTCCGACGCCCGCAATTTTCCGCTCAAGACCTTCGGCATGGCCCACTCTCCTTATTCGGCGTTTTACGTGCAGGACTTCTGGCGGCTCCATCCCAGCCTGACGTTGAGCCTTGGGCTGCGCTACGATCACTGGCACGAAAAGGCCTTCGTTCGTAACAACGGCGCCACGTTTGATCTCACGCGCGGCAAGTCGGTCGCGGCCCAGGATGGATCCGGCAACGTCGACCTGACCGCGCAGGCCACCGCGCCCTTTCTTGCCAAAGCCACGGAGGGACTCTGGATCACGGCTGACGAAGCCGGAATGCCGCGGGGACTGTTCGAAGCCGACGGGCATTTTTCACCCCGGGTCGGGATAGCATGGCGTCCGATGGGAAACACGGACCTGGTGGTCCGCGGCGGATACGGACTGTTTCCCACCAGCTTCAATGGGAATGTCGTCGGTTCTGCGATCATCGGGCCGCCTTACTGGAGTATCGAGCGCCAGACATTCGCCCGGGCCTCCTTGCAAAGGTGGGAGACGGCCTTCCCGCTTGACCCGCAGCAGTTCACCCTGCCGTCGGTGGCCGCGGTGGTCCATGACGCCAGGCCGATGAAGATCCATGAATGGAACCTCTCGGTGCAGAAATCGCTGCCCTTTCTGCAATCGGCGCTGACCCTGGCCTATGTCGGAAATCGCGGCCGGGATCTCGTCACTCAGCAGGACCACAACGAGGTCGCTCCGGGACGCTATACCAACCTTCAGGCGGCCAAGCCCTACCCGCGACTGGGGACTGTCCGTCTTTACGATAACCTGGGTTCTTCCTGGTACGACTCGATGCAGCTGAAATTCGAGCGCCGGTTTACCCGCGGGTTGTCGTATTCGCTGGCCTATGCATTTGCCCGGAATATCGATGAATTCGGAGCCCTGCTTACCGACCGGCCCACTCCGTTTGCGCCCGAGGGGTACGATCGCGGCCGCTCTCAACTCGAGACCCGCCATGTGTTGAACTTGAACTCCATCTGGGAGCTTCCCTTCGGCCGGGGAAAGCCGTACGCCAGCGACTTGCACCCGGTAGCCAATGCGTTTCTGGGAGGGTGGCAGTTCTCGGGGATCTATGATTTCGCTTCCGGGACGCCTCTGACCTTCGTCGTGCCGGGAGCCACTCTTGGAAACGGTTTGAATGCCCGTCCCGACCTGGTGGGCAATCTGAAGCTTGACGATCCCAGCGCGAACCTCTGGTTCAATCCGGCCGCTCTAGGACGGCCGGCAGACTTCACCTTCGGGAATTCCGGAGTCGGGCTTATTGACGGCCCGGGCGCCCATATTCTCGATACCTCGTTGATGAAGAACTTTTATTTCGGCGAGCAGCGCTACGTGCAATTTCGCTGGGAATTGTTCAACGCCCTCAACCACGTAAATCTGGAGAATCCGAACGTCACCATCAATCAGATGACGACCGGGGTGATCACCGGCGCAGGTCCAGCCAGGCAGATGCAGTTTGCGCTGAAAATCGTGTTCTAGCGTCCTTTCGAGCGCTAGCGGGTACTTCTTGTTTTTTAAGTTTGTGTCAGCAATGGCCGTCCACGCGCGCGACCACGTCAACGTCCACGTTGACGTGCACGTGCTCGTAGACGTGGTCGGCTTCGACAAGGTTCTTAGCGTTTCTTCGTGGCTTAGTGTCTTGGTAGTTGGTTTTGTTGCCACGAACTAAGCGCGAAGTCTCAACGGCATGAAGATCACCCGAATTGAAAGCATCCCGGTTCAGGTTCCGATCAAGCCCCAGCTTGCCATCAAGGGCGCGCGCGGCTATCACACCACGTCTCCATTCCTGCTGATCAAGGTGCATACCGACGAGGGAATCACCGGCCTGGGCGAGGTTTCATGCACCCCTCGATGGAGTGGCGAGGATCAATTCACCGCGGCTCACTTCATCGAAAAGTTTTTCGACCCGCTTCTCGCAGGCGAAAACCCTACCGACATCGAGAGGCTTGGCGGCAAGCTGAGCCTGGCGATAGCGCAGAATCCTTTCACGAAATCGGCCGTCGAGATGGCGCTCTGGGACATTCTGGGTAAGACCGCCGGACTTCCTGTGTATCGCCTCCTGGGCGGTGCGGTGCGCGACTTCGTCCCGACGAAGTGGTCGGTTTCCGGCCTGGAACCCGGCAAGGCCGCCGAGATTGCTGCCTGGGCGGCCAGCCAGGGGTTCAAGACCATGAAGGTAAAGGTCGGGATGGACCCAGACCAGGACGTTGAGCGAGTGCGGGCCGTACGGAAAGCCATTGGATCGGCGGTACGGCTGGGAGTGGACGCGAATGGCGGCTGGACCTGCCGGACGGCGATCAAGACGATTCGTCGGCTTTCCGAGTGCGACATTTATTTTGCCGAGCAGCCGGTCGCCCCGGATGACCTGCATTCTCTGGCGGAAGTTCGAAGCCAGGTCGACGTGCCGGTGATCGCCGACGAAAGCGTCTACACTCTCCAGGATGCGATGCGCATCACGCGGGCGGGCGCCGCGGATGTTCTCTCGGTGTATGTGGGAAAAGGGGGAGGCCTGGGCCCGGCTCGAAAGATCGCGGCCGTGGCCGAGGCTGCCGGCTTGAGCGCTACCGTGGGCAGTAACCTCGAGCTCGGAGTGGCCAGCGCCGCCATGATTCACCTGGCGATCTCGACGCCCGGGATTGCAGCCGAGGAGTTTCCCTGCGACATCCTCGGTCCGCTTTACTATGAAGCGGAACTGCTCACCGAACCTCTTCAGATCGCCGGCGGAAAGGCTCAGCCGATTGAACGGCCTGGCCTCGGGGTTGAGCTCGACGACGATAAAGTCGAGCACTTCCGAATCCGGTAGTCGCTGTCAGCGATAAGCGTATCAGACGCTACATGCTATCGGCGTTCGCGAACGGGCCTTCGTCATCTGTATGCTGAAGTCGCTGAACGAACCTTAGCGTCTTCATGTCAGTGGTTAGCGCTGCGAACGACTTACCGTCTAAGACGCGAAGACACGAAGAAACACTAAGAATCGACTCGCTCGATGCGCAGGCGCTGGGGGATGTCGGATCGTGCCCGGCGGCAGGCCTGGGCAAAAGCGGTCCAGTCATACTTCCAGTCACCCGGTATGCGCGCGAACAATGTGGCATAGGTCGGGACGCCTTCGTGAGCGCGCAACACCACGCCGCGGCCATATACCAGGCAGATCTCGGACATAGACCGGGGACCGGTGATGACGTTCCCGCCCGGGTCATGGAAGTAAAGGAGTTCTCCCGGAAGCGGAATCTGGGCCAGATTTTCACGCGCAGACGGCTGGGGATTATCGAGCAGGATGAAGACTTCGGCGCCAGAGTACTGTCCGTGGACTACCTTGTGTTCCAGCGGCAGGAGCTGCCAGACCAGGCGGCAGGTTTCCGGGGCCTCGTCATCGAGCATTTCCGCCACGACGGACTCTCCCCCCGTGACGAAAGTCAGGCGAATGTACCGGCGGGTAGTTTTCACGGATCGACATCTTAACAAAACAACCACACACGAAGAAACATCAAGAGTCGAGGCGGCCTTGACACCCCAGGATTCGGTTTTCTATGATCTTGTTTCGTAAATAAAAAAGGTGTTCTATATAATGAACTCGGTTTTCTTCAAGGTCAGCCGTTCCGCTCCCGGTGGCGCGTCGAAACAAGTTCAATCGTTCCGGGTTGCCATACAGGAAAGGATGACGGTGCTGGACGGTCTGTTTGCCATCCAGCGCGAGCAAGATCCGTCCCTCTGCTTTCGTTATTCCTGCCGGGTTGCCATGTGCGGGACGTGCGCCATGTACATTAATCGGATTCCGCGCCTGGCCTGCAAGACCGGAATCGAGAATCTGGCGTCGGAAACCATCACCGTCGAACCTCTCCCCCACCTTCCGGTACTCAAGGACTTGATCGTCTCGTTGGAGCCCTTTTTCGCGCAATGGAAGCGGGTCTGGCCGGCTTTTCATTTCTCCGGCCGGAACTCCCAGGAATTGGCGCGCATCCCTCCGTCATCCGAGTTCGGGCGGCAGGCCCGGGAAAAGCGCGACTGTATCACGTGCGCCGCCTGTTTTTCGGCTTGCGGTGTTACGGGAACAAATCGCCGATACCTCGGGCCGGCGGCGATCAACAAGGCATACCTGCGACTGATGGACCCGCGCGACGGGGCGGTCGAAGAACGTCTCCGGGTCGTCAATGATGAACTCGGAGGAATCTGGCGCTGTCATACCCAGTTCAACTGCGTGGCCGCCTGTCCCAAAGGCATCGATCTCACCGATTCTATCGCCAGGATGAAAAGAGCGATGTTGAGACCCGGGAGATTCCGTGAAAAACTCAGCGAGACTTCTGGTCCGGAAGTATAGCTGGCAGTACAGCGGCATGCTGGCCTGGGTGATCCAGCGCGTGAGCGGCCTGCTCTTGTTGTTCTATCTTTTTCTGCACGTGCTCACGATCAACAAGCTGAGCCAGGGGCCGGCTGCTTTCGACCAGGCCATGAGTTTCTTCCAAAGACCGGCCTTCAAGCTTCTGGAAATTGCGCTGCTCGGAACCGTGGTCCTGCACGCTCTGAACGGCATTCGTATCACGCTGATCGACCTTGGAATGGGGCACGAAAAACAGCGACAGCTGTTCTGGCTGCTCGCGCTCGGGATCGGCGGCCTGATTTTTCTGGCCGGAGCCATCCCGATATTTCTCTTTTCCATCCTGCGCATCTGAGCCGGGACCTGAAAGTGATGTATCGAAGCGTTATCGAGTGGTATCTGCAGAGAATCACCGGAGCTCTTTTGCTTGTCCTTCTGGTTGCCCATTTCTGGGTGGAGCATTTCATGACGGCTCCGCTCAGGCGGGGGGAGCTCACCTATGCTGCGATCCTTGACCGAATCTCAAACCCCTACTGGCAGGCCATCGACATTTCGTTTCTGGTTATCGCCCTGTACCACGGACTGAACGGATTGCGAAATATCATCCTGGACTACAGCCGAATCGGAAAGAAGGCGGCTCGAGTCTGCACCGCGATCCTGATGGCGGCCGGGGTTTACTGGGCGTATCTTGGGATCCAGGCCTTCAAGAACCTGTGAGGCGCTCCTTGACTGGCTGCGACGAGCTGGAGGCGGATATTCTTATTCTGGGAGCGGGCGGCGCGGGCCTCCTGGCAGCCTTGCATGCCCACGAAAGGAACCGGCGCCTGAAAATCGCCATCGTGGTCAAGGGGTTGCTCGGGCAAAGCGGCTGCACTCGCATGGTTCAAGGCGGATACAACGCCGTGCTTCATCCGGCCGATTCTTTGGAACGGCATTTTGAGGACACGGTCAAGGGAGGCGCGTTTCTGAATAACCAGCGGCTGGCGTGGGTTCTGGTCGAAGATGCGCCGAAACGCGTTATCGAACTGGAAAACAAAGTGGGCTGCCTGTTCGACCGAAACGAAGACGGAACCATCCACCAGAAGCCGTTCGCCGGGCAATCTTTTGATCGGACCGTCCACAAGGGAGATTTGACCGGCATTGAGATCATGTCCAACCTCAGGGACTACATCCTGGAAGAGGAGATCCTGGTCCTGGAAGAGTGCCGCGGCCTGGACCTTTTGACCGAGGGTTCCAGGGTTTGCGGGGCGCTGCTGCTTGATAACCGGCGCGGCAAATTCATCGCCGCCCGGGCCAAGGCGATTCTGCTTTGCACCGGCGCGGGTGCCACCATGTATCGGATTTCTTCTCCCTCGCTCGAGAAGGCCGGCGACGGAATGGCCATGGCCTTTCGCGCCGGCGCCGAATTCGTCGACATGGAGATGATGCAGTTTCATCCGACCGGCCTGCTGGTGGGAGGCTCCATGGCGACCGGGGGATTGCTGGAAGAAGGGCTGCGCGGCGCCGGCGCCCGTCTCTTCAACGGCCTGGGCGAGCGCTACATGGAAAAATGGGAGCCGGTGAAGCTCGAGCGCGCCACTCGCGACGTGGTTTCGCGCTACAGCTATCTGGAAATCATGGCGGGCCGGGGAACACAGAACGGAGGTGTGTTGCTCGACGCCACGCATCTGGGCGAGGACTTTCTGATGCGCAATTTTCCAGGCATGGTGGAGCGATGCGGCGACTATGGTTTTGATCTGGTTCATTCACGGGTCGAGGTCTCGCCCAGCGCGCATTACCATATGGGTGGAGTCGGGATCGATCTTGACTGCCGCTCGAATCTCGAAGGACTGTTTGTCGCGGGAGAGGATGCCGGCGGAGTGCACGGCGCGAATCGACTGGGCGGCAACGGCGTCGCAGACTCGATTGTCTTTGGCGCTCGCGCGGGGGATGCTATGGCCGAGTACGCCGGTAGCGTCGGATTGGGCGGGATTTCCCCGGATCGGACGCGCGAACTATGCCGATACTGGGCCGGTCCGCTTGATCGGGGCTCGGGAGAGAATCCGTTCGAGCTGCGGCGAAATCTGGAAGACCTGATGTGGGAAAAAGTCGGGCTGGTCCGAAACGGGCACGATCTCAAAGCCGCGATCGAGACCATCGGGCGCCTGAGGAAGTGCGCGGAAGACACGGAGTCGTCCGGCGACACGATCTATAATTCGAAGTGGAATGAGGCGATCAACGTGATCAACATGACTCTGGTTGCCGAAATGATTGCTGGAAGCGCGCTGATGCGGGAGGAGTCGCGGGGAGCGCACTATCGATCGGACTATCCCGCGCCCGACCCGGCCTGGCTGAGAAACATCGTTATCGCTCCGGATCAGGGTCAGATGAGGTTTTCGGTTCGACCGGTTGAGTTCATGCGTCTCAAGCCGCCTGAACTCCCGGCGAGCCGTTCATAGTTTTCTTCGTGTCTTAGAGGTATTGTAGAGATGAATCCATCAATATATGACTCCGTCGAAGAGGCGGCCCGAAACCTGTATCTCAGGGCGCTGAGCGATATCCCCCACGATGTGCGCGACGCGCTCGGAGAAGGCCTCGAGGCCGAGCGTAGCTCCGGCAACAATACCGCGGCCGAGGTTCTGTTCACCATCCTTGAAAACATCAAGGTCGCTGACAGCGAGCGCACACTCGTGTGCCAGGACACCGGCATCCCGATCTATAAGGTTCTACTGGGGGGGAGGTTGCAACTGGACGGCGCTGAAATCAAGTCCCGGATCCGGATAGCCTGCGAAAGATTGACCCTGGAACACCCCTTGCGCTCGAACTCGGTCCATCCGTTGACGCGCAAGAATACCGGCACCAATACGGGACAGGGCATACCGATCATCAAGGTCGATTTCGTTCCCGATTCCGACCGCATCGAGATTCAGATGGCTCCCAAGGGCTCGGGCTCGGAGAACATGAGCTTCCTGAAGATGCTCAATCCCGGCGAGGGAGTGAAGGGAATTAAACGATTCGTGCTTCATTGCGTGCTTGAATCCGGCGCTTGCCCCTGCCCGCCCGTGATAGTCGGCGTCGGCCTGGGCGGGACTTCCGATCTCGCGATGAATCTGGCCAAGGAGGCGAGCACCTTCCGCAAGATTGGTTCTTTCAGCCAGGATCCGCAGGTGGCCCAGCTGGAGCGGGACCTTCTCGAAAAAATCAATTCAACCGGTCTGGGTCCGCAAGGGCTGGGCGGAATCACGACGGCGCTGGCCGTGAACATCGAATGGGCCCACACTCATATCAGCCAGAATCCAGTGGCGGTAAACATGCAGTGCTGGCGGGGCGAGCGAGCGGCGGCCACTATCGGTTCGGACGGAAAAATAACCTACGGTTGAGAATTGACGATTGACGATTGACGATTGACGATTGAAATGCATTGGCAGATTGTAGGGTAGACGCTGGCAGCGACACGGCATCTGAGTTGTCCATGGAAGGCAACTCAAATGCCATGTCGCGTGCCAGCGTCTGCCCTACCATCTGCCAATGCATTGTCAATCGTCAATCGTCAATCGTAAATCGTCAATTGGAAGGTGGGAGGATTTCTTGGGCCAACATGTTCTGACGACGCCTCTGTCGGAGAGCGATGTTCGAAGGCTCCAGCTCGAGGATACCGTCCGAATTGACGGGACGATCTTCGGCATACGGGATGCTACACAGATACGAATTTTTGACGAGGGAGTCGCTCCCCCGGTCGATCTGACCGGTTCGGTCTGTCTTCATACCGCTCCCGGGGTAAGGAAGAGACCCGACGGCAAGTTTGAGAAACTCTCGATCGGCACGACCACGAGTACGCGGATGGATCGCTTCGTTCCCGGGTTGCTGAACACCTACGGCGTCCGCGCACTGGTAGGAAAGGGTGGACTGCTGCAGGGATCCGTCGATGCGATGAAGGACTATGGGGCCGTATACCTTGCGATCGTCGGTGGAACGGCTGCGCTCGAGACCAACCAGATCGAAGAAATCGTGGATGTCTGGTGGGAAGACCTGATGCCTGAATGCCTCTGGAAGTTCCGCGTCAGGAACTTCGGACCCCTGATCGTTGCCATCGATTCACATGGGAACAGCCTGTACCGCAGGATTCGCGAAGAGGCGGCAAAGCGCATCGAATCGTTGAATCTGGACTGAAATGCGTTCGCGACAAAACCAACCTCCAGGATACGAAGACACGAAGAAACGCTAAGAAAACAACGAGAAGTGAGTAAGCTCGGTTACTTTCGTCCGACCCGAGCGTCGAAACGAGCCTGACACCAGCCATGTAAATCGCCGCTTCGCAGCTATTTCCTGTTGCCCACTCCAGCGCTCTCGAGATTGGCACACCATGTGCACCTGGCAATCCCGGGGCGCTGCGGAGATTTCAAGCCGCTGAGGGAACCACGGAGTTCGAGGACTCGGCGGCACGTGAGATCCCGGCTACATCCCGCAGCGCTCTCCTGGACGTTCCGCGTCTCGGCATTAGCCATCAAGACGCGAAGACTCGATGAAAGTGTGAACCGCCGCGCTAGCTTCCAGCGTGAGGCTCGTCTCGCCCGATGCGCCGTCTAGCCAGACGATCTCCGGATCGGCGCGGAACCAGGTAAGCTGGCGTTTGGCGTATCGGCGGCTCTGGCGCTGCACCTCTTCTATAGTTTGTTCGAAACCTAGTTTGTTCGCGAAATAGTCGGACACCTGGCGGTATCCAATAGCCTTGAAGGCGTTGCAATCACGGGGAAACTTATCCAGCAACTTCCGAACTTCCTCAATCAGTCCTCTTTCGAACATCGCGTTCGCTCTGGCGTTGATTCGCTGGTAGAGCAATTCACGGGGCCAGTGAATGCCAAGCTTCAACCAGCGAAAGCCGGCCAGCCGCTGCGCCGGCTGGTTTTGCCACCAGCTTATCGGCTTCCCGGTCAGGAAATAGACTTCAAGAGCGCGGATGATCCGGGCCGTGTCGGCGACCGAGATACGGCCTGCGGACATGGGATCGGCCCGCAGCAGAATCCGGTGCAGGGAAGCGGCTTTTCTGCTTCGGGCGATCTTTTGCATCCGGGCGCGCAATTCTTTCCTGCGCCCGGGCCCTTCGAAAAGGCCGAGCAGGAGCGCTCGCAGATATAGACCAGTGCCTCCTACTACGAAAGGAATGCGGCCGCGGCGGCGAATCCCATCCAGGGCCTGCCGCGCCAGGCGCTGGTAGTCGCCGGCGGTGAAGTCCTCGCCGGGATCCTGCAAATCGAGCATATGGTGCGGCACCGCCTGCCGCTCGGACGGAGTTGCCTTGGCGGTTCCGATGTCCATCCCGCGATAGACCTGAAGCGCATCGCAGCTTACGATCTCTCCGTCAAACATCCTGGCCAGCTGCATTGCGATTTGAGATTTGCCGGAACCGGTGGGACCTGCGACGATGACGAGCGGATACGATTCGAGGGCGAAACCTCGTTCAGGGCAAGGACGCGAAGGCGCCAAGAAATCTATCCCAGGTTGAAATAGTATCGGATGCCGGCGAGGAGCAGCGTGACCAGGGCGATGACCGAGATTCCCAGTATCTGGGAGCGTTGACGATCCTGCTCGCGACAGCGGTCGGATGCCGGCGAGTTAACGGGTGAGGGCTTTCTCTCTGACATTGACACGCTCGATCGGACACCCGCCCCGGCTCAATATGCTTTCCGTAACTCCACCCCGCGATAGTAGGTCTTGAGGATCTCCTCGTAGCTGCGACCTGCCCGGGCCATCCCAAAAGCGCCGACCTGGCATAACCCTATGCCGTGGCCCCAGCCCCGTCCCGTGAATGTAAAAGCCTCAATGCTCCCATCCGGGTTTGCGGCGCGTGAGAGAGTAAACAGCGTGTCCTTCAGACCGAGGGCCGTGCGCACTCTGTATCCATTGAGCGACACTGAACCCTGGGTTCCCACAACCTGGATCTCGACCGCGCGGCCTGAATTGCCTAATCGAGCGGGCACGAGGTCGCTGACCTCTCCGATGTTGCCGGTCAGCGGACGAAGTTTTTCAGACACGACTCGCCCGGCAATCGTAGTCTGCCAGGAGGTCTGCGGCGAGAATCGATCGCTGGACGCGCCCGCCGGACTGAGCTCGACTTCCAGAAAATCAATCTTTCCGCCCGGCTGCAAATGGAAGCGGATTTTTTCGCTGCCTATCATTCGAAGGGAATCGACCGGAGTGCGGCGCCCATCCGCAACCAGGAAAAGCCGCACGTCGTCGGCCAGGCCCAGTTGCTCTGTCTTGTTTGACCCTTTTACAAGGATGTTGCGCTGCTCCAGAGACTGCAAGACGCCGCGTTTTAGAAGATCGGGGCGCGAGTCTTCGATCCAGTGCGCCAGCATCGAGAGTGCGTCGCAACGCCGGATGGGCGAGAGAGGGCGGGCGCTGTTATCCGGGTAGGGACGCCAGAGACCTTTTTGGATGACCAGCGCCGTCGCCGGGCGCGCAGCCTCAGGCACCTGCTCTCCGTCCTTTAAATTGGAGAGGTAATAGGAAACATCGCTGGGCGAAATGCGGCGGCTGAGTTCGCCGCTTCCAAAAAAACTCTCGACTGCAAACTGAATGAAGCCGGCGCGCGTGGTTATGTCCCGCGGTTTGGTCTCGGCATCCGAAGTCCGATTGGCCAGAACTCGCGCCTTCTGCACCCACGCCTGAATTTCAGACTTCTCTGCGGCGCCGGTCAGGAACTCGGGGGTTAACGCCTCGCTTTGCACCAGGTCCAGTACCACAGCCAGCTCCAGGTTTCGGTTGGCCATCATGCCGTCAGCCGCAAAAACGACCTGGTCGAGTTCATGCTCGCCTCTAAGCTTCAAGTCGACTGCGGTCGCGGTACCGCTTTCCACGGTACAGAACACGCTGGTCAAATAGGGAACCGGACGGCCGCCGAAAACATTGGAGAAATCTTCCGTCCTTCCACCGCAGGTGGAAGAGTACATCGCGTTGATCGGACCGCCGAGGTAGTAGACCGCCACTGCGTAGGTGCGCTGCACGGCTGCGGTGGTGGCCTCCTTTTCGATCGACGCGCCGCCGTAAACCTGCGTGCGGATATCCGACGTGAGATCGAATCCGTCCGCACTGAATCTTCCCATGTTCTTCAAGGCGTACGTGCGCGCAGCTATCGCCTGAGCCGCGAGAGCCGCAAGTTCCGGATAAATCGTGGGACTTATTTCCGCGGGAACCACGCCATAGAGATATTCTTCCAGGCCCAGCTGATTCACCACCGTGATTTGACCGGCCTTGTTGAGGCTGATGTCCAGGACGCCCCGGTAGGACTTTCCATCCAGACGAAGAAACGTCGCCGAGGAGGATGGAAAGAACAGGTAACCGGTTCGGTTTACCCGAAAGAAATTCTCCGGACCTCGAATCGCGAGCCTGGCCTCTCCCCCTCCGCGCGGGCCGCTTTCGCGCACGACGAAAGATTTCGCATACCCGGCGGCCGTCAAAGGCCCAGAGGCGAAGGCCTGGGCTTCTTCGCGCCCGGAGAACTCTCCCAGGCGGACCTGGACGGTACTGGTGGCCAGGTGGTCCCGCGTGACGGCAGGGACGGAGAACTGCGCGGCGAGTTTTCGCCCCAGGTTTTCGGCCGCCTCCCTGCTCGCGATCGCAGCCACCTGGACGCGAAAGATCTCCCGCTGTTCTTCCGGCTGTTGTTCCAGACGGACTTGCAGCTCGCCTCGAACCGTTTGTCTTGAAGCCTCCGCAATCTTCTCGACCACCTGGAAGTCGCCGGCGGCGGCAGAGATGCGAACTTCTCGTGCCGTGGTAGTGAGACCGATTCGGATTGCGGGGCCGGGACCTCCCGGCGCCGAAGCCATGGCAGCAACCGGGCTGGTGGCCGGGGGAGGCGCTGACGCGGCAGGAGGACTTGGAATCTGAGAAACGACCGGCGGCGAGACACGAGACTTATGGCCGCAGGCTGTCACCGAGAACTGCAGTAATAAGGCAACTATCCTGGTAAAGCGGGTGGGCACTCGGACGAAACGTACAGGTATTCTAACCGCCGTTCGCATGATGGAGCCCGGAATGTAGCGCACCCTGCTGAACAATCGGAAGTCCCGTTGAAAGTGCCGCGTTGATGCTTTGCGCCTTCGATGAGCAGAATCGAGCCACGAAGCCGCAAAGACTTAGAGCTTCTCTACATTGGATTCAGCGAACCATGGAGACTTCGTTGTAGGAGAAAACGAACTTTGCCCCTACATGCTCTCCGGGAAAACCCTTGGGTAAGGGGGGAAACGGTTTAGACACCCAGACGGATTGATAAGCGGAGTCGTCCAGGGATTTGCTGCCCGACGAACTGACCACACGGATTCCAGTAACCTGACCGTCCTTTTCTATGTAGAACACAAGCGTGGAGCGTCCTTGGTTATTCCGAAGATTCGACGGAATGAACCAGTTTCCTTTGATGCGCTCGATGATAAGCGTTGCATATTCTCCGAGAGGGAAACCTTTGGTGTCGAAAAAGCCGGTTCCCTCCGATTGTATCGCCTTCTGCACGTTCTCGAAGACTTTCGGATCTTGCTTCCCCGGGACAGGGTCGGGCGGAACCTCCGGAGTCGAAGGGATTGTAGTCGGGGGTTTGCTCTCAGCCACCTCCTCCACTTTCTTGGGTATCTGCTTTGGTTCTGGGGACGGAGGCGGCAGGGGGACGGTTTTTCTCTCCGGCGCACCGGGAGTGCCGGCAACCCCGACACCGGCAGATTGTCCGGCGCCGCCGCTCCTGGCGGGATCGCCGGCGCCTGCCGTCTCACCCGGCTGTGTCACCGGCTCGGGTTTGGGCTCCTCGGTTCCAGGCACTGGCTTGCTCAAGGGCCGCGGGACCGGAGCGCGGGCGCTCGCTACGAGCTTTTCATCCCCCCAGCGTATCGGTACCGATGTTTTTTGGCTGCCGGTTCCCTCCTCGCTCCGCTTCGGCAACAGTTTTCTTAAGGTTTCGGCCGAAGGCATCTGCATCCTGGATGAGCCTATCATGGAAACCATACGCCAGTCCGTCTCTTTCACCGTGACCCTAAGGAACGCCAGAGGGCGAAGCCAGGAGCTGAGTCCGGGCAGCAGTAAGGAAGGGAACTGAATAAGCAGGACCACGGCCGCTATGTGCGCCAGGATGGATACTGCTACGGCGCGGAGGAATCGCCTCGAGGGCGGATGCCTCTGGTGCTGGGAGATGGCGAATTCAAATAGTTCCTTTTCGCTGGCAGCCCGTCCACCACGAGCGAGAGCTAGAAGTACAAGAAAGTAGGCCAGGGCCAGGAACGCCACCGGACGAAGCCAGGAACCGAGTCCTGGAAAGGGTCCGGCAGGGGACAGAATGAGCACGATCAGCACCGCTAAGTGCGCCAGGATGGAGACGGCTGCGGCGGTCCGGAAACGCCTTGAGAGCGGACGCCTTTGGTGCTGGGAGATGGCAAATTCAAACATTTTCTTGGACGCGGGCAGCCCTTCAACTGCAAGCGACAGCTTGAAGTATAAAAAATGGGCCTAGTGCCTGTCAAATGCAACTGCTTGAGCCTTTTCAGCTTGTTTCAGAATCTGCAGGGCCAGGGTCAGAGCCTTTTTCCCGTCCTCTCCAGTACATTCGACCGGGCCCAACCCCCGGCTGGCGGCCAGGAAGGCTCGCAGCTCCTCCTCCAGAGGATTGGCGGGAGCCGGTTCCAGCCGGCGGCCGATAATCTGCGGAACATCGCCGTCTTTTCCGGCGGCCAGGCGGAAAATTGCCGCCTGCTGGAGGGAGTAGTCCAGCGATATGTATTCCTGTTCCTGAAACAGTCTCAGCTTACGTATCTTTTCCATAGACACCCGGCTCGCCGTGACGTTGGCCACGCAACCGTCGGCGAATCGAATCCTTGCATTGGCGATGTCGATCCGATCGGTCAGGATAGGGATTCCGACTGCGTCGATGTGAGCCGCGGGTGAGGGGACGAGCAGCGCGATAACGTCGAGGTCGTGGATCATAAGATCAAGGATCACATCAATATCGAGGCTTCGCGGGGAAAATACACCCATTCGATGGGCCTCGAAAAAGCGTGGTCGCGCGACGATTTGCCGGACGGCGCGGACCGCAGGATTGAATCGCTCCAGGTGGCCGACTTGTAAGACGCGGCCGCTGCGAGCCGCTGCCCGAATCAGGCGGTCGGCGTCGTCCAGCGAGCGGCTGATTGGTTTCTCTACCAGCACATCGATGCCCTGATCCAGGAACTGCTGCCCGATCTCGGCGTGCAGCGAAGTGGGAGTCGCAATGCTGACGGCATCCACCTTACCGAAAAGCTGCCGATAATCTGCGAAGCATTGGATCCCAAGTGGCCTGGCAACTTCTTCGGCCCTTCCGGCAAGAGTGTCGGCGACCCCGATCAAGGATGCTTCAGGAAGGGAGGCGTACACGTTGGCGTGATGCTGTCCCAATGCCCCAACCCCGACCACCCCCACTCGGATCTTGTCCACGACTGCCCTGCTCCTTTGAGCTAGCCGCACTCCAAGAGCGACTTTGGAGCGCGCCCTCTGTCACTCCACGGGCGCGAGAGACAGAATCGCGATGTCGTTCTCGTCAGCCAGTGTAGTGAAGCGGGTTTTGCCTAACAGCAATGTCCGATGCGCGTCGATGATCAGAGCCGTGGCCCCGCTTGCGACCATGTTCTCGATGGTTGGAGTTCCCACTACCGGCACATCGAAGCGCATGTCCTGCTTCGGCTTGCTGACCTTGATCACGGTGAGATTTCGTTTGCCCACCAGCTCTCCGGCCCGGCGGATGACCGCATCGGTCCCCTCCATCGCTTCAACGGCGACTACCGCTCGATCTCGCACCACGATCGTCTGCCCAATATCCATGCGTGCGATCCAACAGGCCAATGGCCGCCCATACTCCAGATCGGCGGTTTCGCGCGGATTCAAGCCGCGGCGCGTCAACGTTCCCTCGGGAGCCAGATGAGATCCCAGGAGGGCCGTCGAATCCAGCAGCGTGATTCCTGCCTCCTCCAGCACTCTGGCGACCCCGCCGATCAGTGCATTGGTATTCTTCTCTTTCAGCCCCGCGAGCATCCTGATCATGGTGAGATCGGGCAAAGAGGAACCGAAGATCCGGGCATGTTTGACTTGCCCGGCCATGATCGCCTTGCGCACGCCGGCGTCCCTGAACAGCTTGACCAGTTTTCCCAGTTGGCCCAGCCCGAGCCAGTGGACCGGGAAACCGCACGATTCGATATCGGGATAGGTCTCCTCCCGGATTGCGGCGACGATCACGTCGACACTCTGCTCGCGGGCCGATTCAAGGACAATGAAGGGGAATTGCCCATTTCCCGCAATCAACCCGAATTTCTCGGTCATTCCTTTCTCAATCCGCAATCTGAAATCCGCAATCCGCAATCACCGGATGAACCCTCGCTCCGACGTCTCCACGAATCGGAGCAGGGTCTCGACTTCCGGAGCCGCCCATTTTCTCTCTCTTGCGTGGGCCAGCGCGTCATGCGTGTTGAGCTTCGAGCGGAACAAGACGCGGTAGGCCTGCTTCAGCTCGTCAATCGAGCTTTCAGGAATCCCTTTTCGCTGCAAGCCGACGGTGTTGATTCCGTAAATCTTGGCCTGGTTCCGGTCCCCCACGGTCTTGATGTAGGGCAAGGCATCGCGTGTAACCACCGAAAACCCGCCGATGAATGCGTGAGGGCCGACCCGGCAGAATTGGTGGACGGCGGAAAAAGCTCCGATGACTGCGTGATCCTCCACCCTGACATGTCCGGCAAGGGTGGCGGAGTTAGCCATGATGACGTGATTTCCGATATGGGAGTCATGGGCCACATGGCTGTAAGCCATGAAGAAGCTGTTATCTCCCACAGTCGTGATTCCCCCGCCCCCGCGAGTCCCGCGGTTCACGGTCGCGAACTCGCGAAACACGTTCCCCTTGCCCATGCGTAAAAACGTTTCCTCGCCCTGGTACTTCAGGTCTTGCGGGTCGCTCCCGATAGAGCCGAAGCTATAGAAACGGCAATTTTCGCTGATGGTGGTCCATCCGTAGACTTGAACGTGAGAGTCGAGAACGGAACCGTTCCCGATTTGAACGTGAGGGCCGACGATACAATAGGGTCCGATACTGACGTTTGAACCGATCTGCGCGGTCCGGTCGATAATGGCGGTCGGATGGATGGCCATTCTAGTTGCGATCCACGACCGCGCACGAAAGCTCGGCTTCAGCCGCCAGGGTATTCCCTACTCGTGCCTCCCCTTTCATCTTGTAATACGGGCCCCGGTGCTTGAGGACTGTGACTTCCAGACGGAGCTGATCGCCCGGTATGACGGGATGGCGAAATCGGCACTTGTCGATTCCCGAGAAATAAACCAGCTTCGATGCGCGGTTCTCATCGCCGCTGAAAAGCAGAATCACACCGACTTGAGCCAGAGCTTCCACCAGAAGAACGCCGGGCATTACCGGATGTTCGGGGAAGTGTCCCTGAAAGAACGCCTCGTTGATAGTGACGTTCTTGATTCCAACCATGCGAAGGGAGCCGTCGGATTCGATGATCCGATCCACCAGAAGAAAGGGATACCGGTGCGGGAGGAGTTTCAGAATTTCACGGATATTGTGAATGCTATCCATGACTCCTTAAGTCCGCCGGTCGAGGCGCGCACAAAAAAGGGGATGGAAGCACTCGCGCTGCCATCCCCGCGATGGTGCCAGAAGCGTCACTTCTTGGGCGGGGCGGTCGCTGCCGCGGGATAGGCGGCGTTGTAAGCCTTGATTACCTCTTCCGTGATGATTAGAGAAGGGTCAACCCAGGCGTCGCGTGTCGGATTGATATAGACAACGGCGCTCAAACCTTTCTCCTTGGAAAGTTTCTCGATGACCGGAAGCATTTTTCGTCCGATGAAATTGGTAGAGCGGTTGCGGCGGGCGTCAATCTCTTTCTGCGTATCCTGTGTAAAGCGCTGGAGGATTGTTTCCTTGGTTTCGATCTGTTCTTCGAGATCGGCCCGCGCCTCGTCGGTCAGCTTCGCTCCCTGAACATTCATCTGGTTCTTGAGGGTTTCCGTCTCTTTGCGAAGGGCCTCCAGTTCCGCATTCTTTTTCTCGACGAATTTTTGCACTTCTCCGAATTCTTTTTTCCCCTCGTCGCACGTGACGATGGCCTGTTCGAGATGCAGCCAGGCGACCTTGGCAGGACCGATCACGGCCGGTGTTGTAGGGGCTGCCGGCGGCTTCTGGGGAGGCTGCTGACTGGGCTGCGCCGCGGGTTGTGCCGGCTGCTGACCTGGTTGCGCCGGTTGCTGAGCAGAGGGAGTCTGCGCAAGTCCTGGCAGAGTCAGAGACGCAATGGTGAAAAAAAGGCTGAAGAGCGATCTTTGAAGCATCGATTGTATTCTCCTTTTTCGTTCTTGGGTCTCTCGAAAGCCGTGGCGCAGGACTGGCGCCCGAAATCGTAAAGCCCCAAACCAAACGAGTTTAAGATAGTTTCACGGAAGGAACAAGGGGTCAAACTCTGAATTTCTAAGATTATTCGTCGTGTCTGCGCGATGAGAGCGACGGAACAGAGTCAACCACAAAGAGGCACGAAAACATCGTCGCGAGCAAGGATTGCGTTGCGACTTTGTGGTGACCTTAGGTTTCGCGCAGAAATAAGTTCGCCTTCTGCTGCAGGCCCCTGCGGGCCGCAGCCCGAAGGGGCGCGATCCTCAGCATGCGGTAACTAAACAAAAACCGGTTCATGATTGACCACCGACCTAGCGCCAGAATGTGAAGTTATTTCTGCGCGAGCCCTTAAGGCCCGACTCTAGAAACTACGACCGATGGTGAACTTGATGTCTCTTCTCGGTTCCCGGATCTGAAGCGGCGTGGTTCCTACCAGGATGGTGTCGTTGAAAGTGTGCGGGTTGAAGGCAAAGATCAACCTGAATGGCGCGCTCACGACCGGCAACAAGAATTGGATCTCAACCCCGCTTGAGCCTCGGATCACGTTGTTGGTCGCCTCGATCAGATTTATCGAGGTGTTGCCCAGGTTTCCTATATTGTTCAGCGAGGTCACGCCCGAGAAGCCCACGTCGTAGAACAGCGCCATTGACAAAGGGCCGGCGATCGGAATGCGATACTCTCCGTTGAACATGACCATAGTGTCACCCCCGATCGGTGTGATATTCCGGTCGATGCGCGGAAGCCCGGTGTTCAGGTCGATCACGGGACTTCCCAGAGGATCCAGAGCGGGCGTGGACGCGATGGCCAGCGGGCTGATGGACCGGATGTCGAATCCTCGCAGCGTGGTTTCGCCCCCGATGAAGAAGCGCTCGAAGAACGGTATGACGGAATCGTCGAACGCCTTGATGTATTCGCCCAGGAACCGGTAGCCAAAAGTATTTCGACCCTTGCTGATCAATCTGTCGGGGAAAAAGTGCCGATATTCGACCAGGGGGCGAATCATGCTGAAATCGCCGCCCAGGATGCCGCCTGCGACGGCCGACGATATAGTCAAGGCCATGCCCCGGGTGGGGTTGAAGTAGTGGTTGGTCGTGTTGTAGGAGAGCGTGGGAGTGACCTCGCTGCGGATAATGCCCTCGAGGGCTTGGGCGGCGTTTCCCCCGGGGGCAAATCCGACCAGCTGCCCCAGGGCGAAGGGCTCGAATCCCGGCGCGATTCGACCGATTCCGATCTTCTGGTAGGAGTAGCTCGCTCCCAGTCTCCAGAACGAATATCCAAGGGGACGGCTGAGCGAAATCGTGGTACCGGTGGTGCGCCGCGTGAAAAGCTCGACGGGATCCCCGCCCGTAAGAGCGCCGGTAAATCCGTAAAGGCTGTAGGTATCAAAGCGATAGCGCTGGTTGAACACGGAAAGGCCCATGTTCCACCGCGAATCCATCAGATAGGGCTCGGTAAATGAAATGAGGAAGTCCGTGGTGCGCGTCCCCCCGGTGACAGCGAATTCGAGGGTCTCGCCCCGCCCCAGGAAGTTGTTCGTCGTATAGTTGAGCCCGAGAAAACTCCCGGAAATCCCGCTCACCCCGCCGGTCAGCCCGATGGACTGCTGGCTTCTCTCCTTGACCTTCACGGTGACATCCACCTGCGCGTTCTTCGCGTCCGGCGTGACCGTGTAGTCCTTCTCTTCGATTTTTTCAAAGAATCCCAATTGGTTGAGGCGCAACACCGACAGATCCAGGGCCGCGCTGCTGAAGACATTTCCTTCCTCGAGCGCGAACTCCCGGCGCATCACCTTATCCCGGGTCTTGGTGTTTCCCGCAAAGTGAATCCGGTTGACGAAGAACTGTTTGTCCTCGACGAAGTTGAACTTCAGGTTCATGGTCCGGTTCTGCTCGTCGAAGGTTTGCTCCGGAAGATAGGACCAGTTGATGTAACCGAGATTGCCGTATAGTTTCTTGATGTTCTCCAGGCCGTCCTTAATTTTCTTGTGGTTTACCACGTCCCCTTGTTCCAGGCCGAACACTCTGGTCAAGGCGTCGTTCTTGAAGATCGTGCTCCCCTCGATTTTCAATTCACCCACCCGGTACTGTTCGCCCGAGTCGACCGGGACTTCCACGAAGAACTGTTGCTTGGTCTTGCGGAACATGGGGACGAACCCGCGGGAACCCTCGAATATGCGGGTTACCGGCTCGCCCACCTGGACCTGAATATAGCCGTTCTCCTTGTAGAACGCCTTGAGGTTCATCTCAATGTCGGCTTCGAGCTTGGCCTTGTGGAACTTGTCGGTCCCCTTGAAAATGCTGAACATTCCGCGTTCCTTGGTGAGCTTCAGGGCATCCCTGAGCTCGCTGTCCTTGAATACCTTGTTACCGACGAACTTGATTTCGCCGATCCGGACCTTGGGACCCTCATCCATGATGAAGGTAGCGTTGACGCTTGACGGAGGCACCTGCTCGATTTCAGTACGGACCGTCCCCAGCGGTTTCCCGTTGCGCTCCATGAGATCCTTCAGGGCGCGTTCGGCCATCCGGATCTTGGCGGGGTCGTACTGACTGTCTACCGTCAGTCCGACCTTACGTTCCTTGAAATGCTCCAGGATGTTGGATTCGGTGAATGACTTGTTTCCTTCATACTTGATGGTGCGAATCAGAGGCTTTTCCTTCAATATGAAGGTGATGATCTTGCCTGTATCTCCATCGCGCTCATCGACCTCGATGGTTTCAAAGAAATTGGCTTTGTATAAGGCCCTCAAATCGAGTTCGAGACGTCCCGGATCGTACGGGTCTCCCGGCCGCGACTGGATGTAGAAGCGAATTGTGTCTTCGGGGATGCGACGGTTCCCGCGGACATCGATGCTCTGAACTGTTGGTCTTTCGGGTTGCTGGGCCTGAGCCGGCAGGCTCATCAGAAAAAACCCGAAAATCAACCCTGTTTTTCTAAAACCAGACATCGGTCCTCCAGCTCCAGTCTTCAATCCGCAATCGGAATGGGGAGAATGTTAGACGAAACACGAGTCGAAATCCAGCCCAAGTCGAGCTTTGGCGTTTCTTCGTGTCTTGGAGACTTCGTGGTTGGTGCGGCAAAACAAAACCAACCTCTAGGACACGAAGACTCGAGGAAACGCTAATATGGAACTCACCTGGAGTTGTTAGACTTCAACTTCGATCGGAGGTTTCATTTTTTCTTCGCGTCTTTCGGCGGCGCGCGTGATCGGCGAAGAATCAGCTGCTCAGCTTGTCGCCCGATTCAACAGGCTCACTCGCGACGTTGTATTCCAGGGAATCGTCCTTTTGAAGAGAAATCTCAATAGCGGAATGGGGCTGGATTCGGTTTTGTATCAGGGATTCCGAGAGCGGATCTTCAATGTATCGCTGGATCGCGCGCCGGAGCGGCCGGGCGCCGTAAGAACGGTCGTGGCACGTTTTCACTACAATCCATTTCCGGACTTCCGGGCGCAGCGAGATGGAAATTTTCTTCTGGCTCATGACCTCGTTGACGTGCCGGATGAGCAGGTCGACGATTTTCTCCAGATCCTCGTCGGTCAGCGCCTCGAACAGGATGATTTCATCCAGGCGGTTGAGAAATTCGGGGTTGAATGTCCGCTTTACCTCACCCTGAATCAGCTCTTCGGTCTTCTTGTTGTCTGAATCGGAGGTAGTGCGAAAGCCCATGTGTCCACGCTTCTCCAGGAAGCGGGCCCCGATATTGGAAGTCATGATGATAATGCAATTCTTGAAGTCGATCGCGTTGCCCAGGGAATCCGTGAGCTGGCCGTCCTCGAAGACTTGCAGCAGAATGTTGTAAACGTCCGGATGGGCCTTCTCGATCTCGTCCAGCAGCAAGACCGAATAAGGGTTGCGCTTCACTTTTTCGGTGAGCTGTCCTCCTTCTTCATGCCCGACGTACCCGGGAGGCGATCCGATGAGCTTGGAGACCGAGTGCTTCTCCATGTATTCCGACATGTCAAGCCGGATCATGGCGTTTTCGCTTCCGAACAGGAAAGCGGCGAGAGATTTTGCCATCTCGGTCTTTCCGACGCCGGTGGGTCCCAGAAACAAGAACGACCCGACCGGCCGCTTGGGCGACTTCAAGCCGGCGCGCGAGCGGCGGATCGCCTTGCTCAGGGCGGCGATGGCTTTATCCTGGCTTATGATGCGCTTGTGCAGCTCTTCTTCCATCCGAACCAGCTTCGACATCTCCTCTTCATGGATGGAAGACATCGGGATTCCGGTCCATTTGGCGATGACTTCCTCGATGTCTTCGCGCAGGACCTTCAGAGGGACGGTGGTCTTGAGCTTCCAGCGCTCTTTGATGATTTGAAGGTTCTCCTGTTCCATGTCTTCTTCGAGCCGGTAGCGCGCGGCCTTCTCGAATTCCTGGGCCGAAATGGCGCTTTCGATTCGGCCATCGATGACTCGGATGCGCCGCTGGATATTGATCATCTCCTCCGGAATCGCCGTGGCCCGCAGCTTGACCCGAGCTCCGGCCTCATCGATCAGGTCGATGGCCTTGTCAGGCAGGAAGCGATCGGGGATGTAGCGGTTGGAGAGATACACGGACGCTTCCAGAGCCTCGTCGGTGTACTTGAGTTGATGGAAGCTTTCGTATTTTTCCTTGATGCCGTGAAGTATGGTGACGCTTTCCCGCTCGGTGGGAGGGATCACCTTGATGGCCTGAAATCGGCGTTCGAGCGAGCGGTCCTTCTCAATGGAGCGGCGGTATTCATACGGCGTAGTCGACCCGACACACTGAATTTCCCCGCGCGACAGCGCCGGCTTGAGAATATTGGCCGCGTCCAGGGATCCTTCGGCGGAACCGGCGCCTACCAGCGTGTGCAGCTCGTCGATAAAAACGATCAAGTTCCGATTCTCCACCAGCTCCTTCATGATCGTCTTCAATCGTTCTTCGAACTGCCCGCGGTATTTCGTTCCGGCCACGATGAGTGAAATGTCCAGGGCAAGAATCCTCTTGTCCAGGAGCTGAGGCGGAACCTGGCCATTGACAATTCTCTGCGACAGGCCTTCCACGATGGCCGTCTTCCCCACTCCGGGCTCGCCGATGAGAACCGGATTGTTCTTGGTCCTCCGGCAAAGAATCTGGATCATGCGTTCGATCTCGTTCTCTCTGCCGATGAGCGGATCCAGGCCGTCATTCATGGCCGCTTCGGTGAGATCCCGGGAAAACTCTACCAGGCTGAGCGGCTCCTTGGTCCGGCCTTGAGCATGTTTGTCGCCCGATCCACGGCCCAGCTCTTCGCGTACCATCCCGAGCCGCAGCCCTCTTTCACGCAGGATTTCCGCCGCGACCGATTTCTCCTCGCGCAGCAGACCGAGCAGGATGTGCTCGGTGCCGATATGCTTGTGCGAGAGGCGCTCGGATTCCTCTGCGGCGCAGTTGAGGGCTCGCTTGCTCTCGTCGGAGAAGGGGAGATCGACCGAGGTCGATACCTTATCCCGAATCAGGGTCCGGCCTTCAATGTCTTTCCGGATGCTGTCTATGGTGGCGTTGGCCTTGGGAAAGAAGCGATTGGTGAGGCTTTTGTCTTCGCGAATCAGCCCGAGCAGCAGATGCTCCGTTTCTATGTAAGGGCTGCCGAACTGACTCGCTTCATACCGTGCAAAAAATATTACTCGGCGTGCTTTCTCCGTATACTTTTCGAACATAGGATTGCGCTCATTTCTAAATGATTATGCATTATACGGATAGAGAATAAAAAAAACCAGTAGGCAGTAGGCGGTAGGCAGTAGGCAGTACCGGAGTAAATCAGCTGTTTACTGCCTACTGCTTACTGCTACTGCCTTTAGACGACCGTTTTCCAGTCGATACGCCGTATCGGACGCGCTCGCCAATCTCTCGTTGTGAGTCACCAATACCGACGTCAGTCCATGGCGCTGGTGCAAGGAATGGATGAGGAGATTGATCTCTTCGCCGGTGTGCTGATCGAGATTGCCGGTCGGCTCATCGGCCAGCAACAACCGGGGGTTTCCGGCCAGCGCGCGCGCCAACGCCACGCGCTGCTGCTCGCCGCCGGAAAGTTCGCCGGGCCTGTGATGGCTGCGCGTTTGCAGCTCCACTTGCTCCAGGAGTGTCCTGCCGGTGATCGCGGCCTTGGCCGGCGGCTCTCCCCGGATCAGGAGTGGCATGACGACATTTTCCAGGGCGGTAAATTCCGGCAGCAGGTGATGGAACTGGAACACGAAACCGACGGTTGTGTTGCGGAAGGAGGAGAGCTCCAACGCGGTTAGTTTCGAGATCTCCGTCCCGTTGATCTGAATCGATCCATGGTCGGGACGTTCCATGCCTCCCAGCAGATGCAGTAGTGTGCTTTTGCCGGAGCCGGAGACTCCGGTGACAGCCACCATTTCTCCTTTCGAGACTATCAGTGAAAGGTTGACCAGAATCTGGAGCCGCTGATTCCCTGACGTGTAGGCCTTGCAGAGATCCTGCACGACAAGCAATTCACTCATATCGGAGTATCTCCACCGGATCCAGTCTTGACGCATTCCGCGCAGGGTAGAGCGTGGCCAGAAAACTGATCAGCAAGGCGGTTGCGCAAACGAGCGCCACGTCCCAGATTCTGACGTGGAACGGAACGTAGGGGATGCTGTAGACCTCGGCCTGCAGGCGGATCAGTTTGTAAGTATCCAGAATCCAGCACGCGCCTACCCCGAGAATAGCTCCCAAGATTGTTCCCGCCACGCCGATAACCAGACCTTGCAGCATAAAGATCTTCATGATGGTCTTCTGTGACGCTCCCATGGCCGTGAGAATCGCTATGTCCCGCTGCTTCTCCAGAACCATCATGATGAGGGTGGTTACGATGCTCAATGAAGCCACGAATACGATAAGGCTGATCGTAATAAAGAGCGCGAGTTTTTCCAGCTTCAGGGCCGAA
Source organism: uncultured Acidobacteriota bacterium (assembly GCA_963827655.1). Classification (GTDB taxonomy): domain Bacteria; phylum Acidobacteriota; class UBA6911; order UBA6911; family UBA6911; genus CAWHCF01. Next base: position 131,019 of record CAWHCF010000023.1, on the reverse strand, counting down.
AAGAGCGGTTTGTTGAGATCGATCCAGGTCGTGGTCGTGTATCCCGCACCGGCAGCAGAGCGGATAGCCCCGGCGATTTCCTCGACTCCCTCGAGATCGTCGGTCTTGAATTGCAGCACGGAAACTGACCCCGGCGGGAGCGCGAAGAACCGGCGCGCGGTCTCAAGGCTGGTGTAGGCCCAGTTGGCATCATAGTCCCAGAGACCGGACTCGAATATCGCCGCCACGCGAAAGACTCTCACCCCGGCCGACATGCCGAAGGGAGTGAGCCTTCCTTTGGGGACGAGGACCTGAGCGTGTCGCCGACTTTGACGGCCAGCGTCTGAGCCATTTCTTTTCCCATGATCAAGTGTTCGGGAGCGGGGGGCGCCTCCGGGTCGTCGGAGGCCCGCGGTTTCTCGATCAGCCTGGGGTCTCCCTCGACGATGTGCGCAAAGAAGTCGGAGACCTCACTCTCCCGCCGCAGGTCCACGCCTTTAAGCACGGCTCCCTGACTGCGAAACGCGCTGGCGGCAAGAACCTGATTGAAAATGGCCGGCGCTATTCCTGTGACGTGGGGGACGCTTCGAAGTTTTTCTGCAAGCTCCTCGTGGTTCGAGAGAGGCGTGCCATCCAGCCGTATGAGATTGATGTGAGACGTTGCTCCGATGATCTTGCCCTGGATGTCCTCTCTGAATCCGGTGGAGAGGGCCAGCGCGATGACAAGCGCCATCACGCCGGCGGTGATCCCGAGCATCGATATGCCCGAAATCACCGAAACCATCGTCTGCTTCCGTTTAGCCTTGAGGTAGCGAAAAGCGACAAAGAGCTCGAAGGGCATAGGCAGTAGGCACTAAGTCGGCTGGTTCATAAATACGCTAACGTATTGGGCAGAGCGGCTCTGTTTTGCCTAGGGCCGGCAATGAATAGCCCCGCACGTCGACGGAACGGACGGGTAAGCACGTCGCCATGACCGGGCGAGTAACAGTCTGATGACCGCCACAGACCAATTTTTCACACTTCTTACGCCGGACCTATGCCTTTCGGCCTCAGCTTCGAACGTTAGCGTAATTGCGAACAGCACGACCAGGCAGAATCCTGATACTGCTTACTGCCTCTCCTGTTCCGATTCCCGGCGCAGCAATGGGAACAGAATCACATCGCGAATCGACCGCGAGTTCGTGAGCACCATGGTCAAACGATCGATTCCGATTCCCTCACCGGCGGTTGGCGGCATGCCATAGCTCAGGGCTCGGAGATAGTCTTCGTCCATTGCATGAGCCTCCTCGTCTCCGAGCTCTCTACTCTTGAGCTGTTCCTCAAACCGTGTCCGTTGCTCGGCTGGATCGTTCAATTCCGAATACCCGTTGGCAATCTCCATGCCCCCGATGTAGAGCTCGAAACGCTCGACGGTTTCCGGATCATCGGGCTTGGTCTTTGCCAGTGGAGAAATCTCGGTAGGATAGTCGTAGATGAACGTCGGCTGGATCAGGTGAGACTCGGCCACGGTCTCAAACAAAGACCCCAGCAGCTTGCCGCGCCCGTCCCCCGGCTCGAAGGAAACGTTGAGTCCTCGCAAGAGCTCGCGAAGTTTGTCCTGGTTTGCGAGATCCGTCTCGGAGATTCGAGGTCCGTCCGAGGGCCAGAAGCGCAGGATCGCCTCTTTCATCGAGTAGCGCTGCCATTGACGAAAATCCAGGGTGTGCTCCTGGAAGGGGATTTCAAGCGAACCGACGACGGATTCAATCACCCGCGTGAACATCACTTGAGTGAGGTCCATCAAGTCACGGTAGTCGCTGTAAGCCTGGTAGAACTCCAGCATCGTGAATTCCGGATTGTGCTGCGTCGAAATCCCTTCATTGCGAAAAATACGGCTCAGTTCATAGACTCGCGGGATACCTCCAATGATGAGACGCTTCAAATGAAGCTCCAGAGCGATGCGCAGGTAGAGTTCCATATCGAGTGCGTGGTGATGAGTCTTGAAGGGACGCGCCATGGCTCCCCCCGCGACGCCTTGCAGCACGGGGGTCTCCACTTCGAGATAACCGCGCGCGTCCAGAAAATTGCGGATCTCGCGGACGATCAGGCTCCGTTTGACGAAGACCTCGCGCACGTCCTTGTTGACGATCAGATCCACGTATCGCTGCCTGAAGCGGGTCTCAATATCGGTAAGGCCGTGCCATTTTTCCGGCAGCGGCAGCAGGCTCTTCGACAGGAAATGAAGCGTAGCGGCCAGCACCGTCAACTCGTTCGTGCGTGTCCGGAACAGAGTCCCCTCCGTGCCGATGATATCTCCCAGGTCGAGGAGCTCAAACAGCTTGAATCCTTCCTGGCCCACGGTATCTTGACGGACGTAAACCTGTAGATTGTGCTCCCCGTCTGAGATGTCCAGGAAGCCCGCTTTTCCGTGTGGCCGCAGGCGCATGATCCGGCCGCAGGTCCGGACCATGACCTTCTGCGCCTCAAGCTCGGCCGCCGTCGTGGAGGCGTATTGAGCGCGGATCCCGGCCGCCGTGTGGCTGTACTCGAACTTCCGAGGATAAGGCTCGTAGCCCAGCCCTTTCAATTCTCGCAATTTATGACGGCGCTGGGCCAAGGGGTCAGTCGGTTGGTCCATCCCTATTCCCTAAACAAATACCACTAAGACTCAAAGACACGAAGAAACACGAAGAATCTTGTCTGTCCTACTTTCCACGCCCCGTCGCCGGTGCCAGGTTGGTCTTGATGCTGTCAAGGATGCCGTTTACGAACTGGGCGGACTCGTTGGTGGAGAATTTCTTGGCGATTTCGAGCGCTTCGTTGATGACCACGGTTCTGGGCGTCCGCCAGTCAGACATCAGCTCGTAGACAGCCACGCGGAGAATGTTACGATCGACCGCAGCCATGCGGCTGAGGCGCCAGTTCTGCGTGTGCTGCTGGATAACGTCGTCGATCTCCTGAAGCTGCGCGATGCTCCCCTGGAATAGTTCGTTGGCGAACTGCCGCACCTTGTCGGGCTGCTGGTTCATTTCCCAGAAGGTTTTCAAGATTTCTCCCGGCGCGTGCTTGCCGACGTCCATCTCGTAAAGCATTTGAAGCGCGCATTCGCGCGCAACGCGTCTCATACCCATTTCAAGTGATTCGGCTTGTGAATACGATGAAGGAGCAGGCGGCCGGCGGCTCCCTAAATCTGCTTCATAACTTGAACCATTTCCAAGGCCGCCATCGCCGCTGCGAAACCCTCGTTGCCTGATTTCAGCCCTGCCCGATCAATCGCCTGCTCCATCGTGTTGCAGGTCAGAACGCCATAGATCACCGGAACGCCGGACTCGAGACTCGCCAAACCAATTCCCCTGGTCACGGTCGAACAGATGTAGTCAAAATGAGGGGTTTCCCCCTGCAGCAGCGCGCCCAGGCAGATGACGGCATCGTATTTCTTGGAAATCGCCAGGGTTTTGGCGACCAGAGGGATTTCGAACGAACCCGGAACTCGTACTACCGTTATATCATCCGGCTGGGCGCCATTTCTTTCCAGGGCATCCAGAGCCGCGGACAGCAGCCGGTCCACGATGAAAGAGTTGAAGCGGCTGGCCACGATGGCGAAACGGCCTCCAGTGGCATCCAGATTGCCTTGAATAATTTTGGCCATTCAAGTTCTCCGCCGTATTTCAGCAGGTTCGAGCGGGCACTCATTCTGCAAGAGCGCCGGCCCGGTTACAAGCCCTTTGAGTTCCGCAGGCGTCTTAAGAATGACGCGCTAGTTTTTGATGCCGAGCTGGCCGAGAATGAACGCGTAGTCGAATGCGATCTCACGCAGGCGATCGTACCGGCCCGATGAGCCGCCGTGGCCGGCCGCCATGTTGGTCTTGAGGATCAGGACGTTGGAATCGGTCTTGAGGGTCCGGAGCCGGGCTACGTACTTGGCCGGCTCCCAATACATCACCTGGCTATCGTTGAAGGAAGTCTTGACCAGGACGGCCGGATAATTCTTGCTCCCGAGGTTGGTGTACGGGCAGTAGGTCTTGATGTAGTCGTATTCGGGTTTCTTCTTCGGATTTCCCCATTCCTCGAACTCCCCGACCGTGAGAGGAAGCGACTCGTCCAGCATCGTATTGATCACGTCGACGAACGGGACGTGCGAGACGACCGCCTTGAAGAGATCGGGGCGCAGGTTGGTCACGGCGCCCATGAGCAGCCCGCCGGCGCTCCCCCCCTCGATAACAAGCCGGTCCTTGCTTGTGTACTTGCCGGCGATCAGGAACTCCGCGGCCGCGATGAAGTCCGTAAAGGTGTTCTTTTTTTTCAGCATGCGCCCATTGTCATGCCAGGCCTTTCCCAGGTCACCTCCGCCCCGAATGTGGGCGAGGGCGAAGGTCACGCCTCGATCGAGGAGGCTGAGTCGATTGGAGGAGAAACTCACCGGACTCGAGGCGCCGTAGGAACCGTAGGCGGTCAGCAGCATCGGTGAAGCGCCGTCGCGTTTCATGCCCTTTCGGTAGGCGACTGAGATCGGGATGCGAGTGCCATCAGGTGCCGGAGCCGCCAGGCGTTCGGACGCATAGAGCGACCGATCATAGCCTCCGAGCACTTCGGTCTCCTTGAGAAGCTTTGACGTTCCGTTTTCCATGTCGTAGTCGAAAACGGAACTCGGCGTGACAAAAGACTGATAGTTGTAACGAAAGAGAGCCGTTTCGAATTCCGGGTTGGCCGAGGGAAAAGCCGAGTAGGCTGGTTCGGGGAACTTGATGCGTTGGGTGTTGCCGTTATGCAGATTCGTTACCCGCAGCTGAGGAAGCCCATCTTCGCGCTCGAAGAGCACATAGTGATGAGCGAAGAAATCCATCCCTTCCAGCATCACGTTGGGTCGGTGTGGAATCACCTCCTTCCAGTTCGCTTTGCCGGGCTTGGTGACGGGCGCAGACACGAGCCTGAAGTTGCGCGCCCCTTGATTGGTCCGGATGTAAAAGAGATCCGCGCGGTGGTCCACCTCATATTCATGCTCGACCTCACGCGGCAGAATCACCTTCCAGGTCTCCGCCGGTCGATCCGCCGGCAAGTAGCGTACCTCGGACGCCGTAAGGCTCTCGGAGGCCATGAAAATGTAGGCGTTGCTGCGTGACCGGTTCGTGGAGAGCGAGAACCTCTCGTCCTTCTCTTCGTACACGATATCGTCCGACGAAGCGCCCAGCCTATGACGGTAAAGCCGGTACGGTCTCTTTGCGTGGTCCTCGACGGTATAGAAAAGAGTCGCGTTGTCAGCCGCCCAGTCTACCGAGACCGTTTTTTCGATCTTCTCAGGGCGCAGCTCTCCGGTCCTGAGGTCCTTGATCTGGAGGGTGTACTGGCGAAATCCGGTGTTGTCGGTGGAATAGGCCAGGAGGTTGCCGTCGTCACTCACCTCGTAGGCTCCAAGCGACATGAACTTCTGACCTTTGGCGAGCTCGTTGACATCGAGCGTGATCTCTTCCGCCGCGTCAAGGCTTCCTTTCTTCCGGCACATGATGGGATACTGCTTCCCTTCCTCGGTGCGTGAGTAGTAGTAATAGCCTCTTAGGCGATACGGAACCGTCAAGTCGGTCTGCTTGATCCGCCCCAGCATCTCCTGGTAAAGAGCTTCCTGGAAGGGCACGGTCGACTTCATCACACTATCGGTGTAAGTGTTTTCCGCTTCGAGGTAAGCCGCCACGTCCGGGTTGGACTTGTCTCGCAACCAGAAGTATTCATCGACGAGCCGGTCGCCGTGGATTTCGGTGATCTTCGGTTTTTTCTGCGCTACTGGCGGTTTGAGTGCCGCGTCTGCGACAGCAAGCACCAGCAGAAGAATGGATGTCAGGCCTTGAAGATTCATTTTTTTATCTGGGGGTGGCCTTTAGAAAACACCGATTTGAATATTCACGGCCTGACACCGGAAAGAGGAGCGTGAAGAAATCGCGCACGGTCGACCCGCTGGAGTAAACGGGGGTTCCCAGGTGAGTGGAAATGTGTCCGGGTGACATATTGTCGACCAGGATGCCGTCCACTCTGGAGATGGCTTCGTTTGGGATGATCACGAAATCTCCCAGCGGACGATCCCGCAAGGCGGCCACGATATCGCTTCCGGACAGCAGTCCAGCGACCGTAATGTCGTTGCCCATGAATCGGTTGTCCACGAGCTGCACTTTCAGTCGAGATGCGAACTTTTCGTTGAATCGGTGGATGGACTGCTGCAGATACGGATAGAAGAGTCTGGCGGTAACCAGAGTGCCGCAGAGCTGCTGGCGTGGCTTGCGCCACCGGGCCATCTCCGACCTGAACTCGTTGAGAAACTTCCGCACCATTCCCACTCCGTCCTCGATCTGCGCAAAATCGTCGTAATAATCCGTCTCCGGCAGCGGGACTTCCCCCTGGATGTAAAACTCGTCGGCGAGGTAAGCGAAGGTTCGGTTTATTTCAGCCCGGAACCGCTCCTGCCAGGGGGATACCTCCTGTATGATCCTGCGGCAATACGGCGCCGTCACCGCGGCGTAGTGCGCTCGCGCGTTCCCGTGGTCGGACAGACCCAGCGGCACGATGGCGACGGAATTCACGCCCGGATAGTATCGGTACAGGTCGGACACAGTTTTCTCGAGATGCTTCCCATCATTGATCTCCGGCATCAGGACAATCTGAGTGTTGAGTCGAATGCCTCCCTCGATCAGCTTGCGCATCTTGCGGTCAAGATCATCCACCTTGCGCCGCCCCAGAATGCGTGTGCGCAGGTCGGGATCGGTAGCGTGGACCGAAACGTAGAGCGGCGAGAGGGCTTGTTCGATGATCCGATCCAGCTCTTTCTCGGGCAGATTGGTCAGGGTTATGTAATTGCCGTGAAGAAACGAGAGCCGGTAATCGTCGTCCTTGACCTGCAGTGTCGATCGAGCTCCGGGAGGGAGCTGGTCGATGAAGCAGAACATGCAGGCGTTGTTACACGTGCGGGTCTTGAAGTCTTCCACCCGGATTCCAAGCCCGGCCCCATCGGAAAGGTCCAGATCCAGCAACTCTTCGCTACCATCGGCTTTGCGTACCTGTACCTGCACCAGCTCTTCGGCGAGATAAAACTTGAGCGCGAGCTCATCCGGGATCCGATGCTGATTAACCGAAAGGATTTCGTCGCCGGGAACAAGTCCGGCCTTTTCGGCCGGCGACCCCGTTTCGACTTCATGGACCTTGATGCCTTGCCCCGCCATTGGCTGTGTCCGGTCTCTGATAGCGTTCGATGATCTGCACCGAACGGTAGAAGTAGTGAAGCCCAGAAACCACCGTCAAAGCCAAAGTAGAGTAGACCACGGGTGGGAAAATTTCCATGCCAAATCCAGTGTAGAAATGCCCGACCAGCGCGGCGCCGACCGTTACCAGCTGGGCCGTCGTGGTGCATTTGCCCAGGAACGACGGCGGGAACTGCGTGTGCCTGGTGTGAAGGTGGATGATCAACACGGCCAGCGCGATAAGGAGATCCCGGCTGATCGAAGTTATGGTGAGCCAGATTGGAATGTGAAACGCGACCGGAACTGAAGGGAGGGTCAGGGTCACAAAGGCGGCGGTGATGAGCAGCTTGTCCGCCATGGGATCCAGAAATGATCCCAGCGCAGTCTTCTGCTGGAGCTTGCGGGCCAGGAGGCCATCGAGTCCGTCGGTAATGCCGGCGAAGATAAACACCGCCGTGGCGCTCTTCAAGTAGCCGTAAATCAGCAGCAGAACGAAACAGGGAATGAAGATCATTCGCAAGATCGTCAGCTGATTGGCGTAGGTGAGTATCACGTCACGTGCTCCCAGCCTTCGGTCTTCATGGCCAGGAATCCTTGGCGTCTTCGCGTCTTCGTGGTTCAGACTGTGTCCCTTATTCTTCCGCGGCGCGGAGTTTTTCAAGCACTGTAAAGTCTTCGAGAGTCGTCACGTCTCCCTTGACCGCGCCGCCCGCGGCGATCTCGCGCAGGAGCCGGCGCATGATCTTCCCGGATCGTGTCTTGGGCAATGCATCGGTAAATCGAATGTCGTCGGGCTTCGCGAGCGATCCGATCTCCTTGGCTACATGCGCGCGCAACTCTTCTCCCAAGTTCGGCGACGGACTGTTGCCGCCTTCCAGGGTAACGAAGGCGACGATGGCCTGGCCCTTGAGATCGTCCGGACGGCCCACGACGGCTGATTCCGCGACCCTGGGATGGGAAACCAGCGCGCTCTCGACCTCCATGGTTCCGAGGCGATGGCCGGCTACGTTGATAACGTCGTCCACACGCCCCATAATCCAGAAATTACCGTCTTTGTCTTTGCGCGCGCCGTCACCGGAAAAATAAACTCCTTCGATCTCCGACCAGTACTGGCGTTTGTAGCGCTCGTCGTCGCCCCAGATGGTGCGGAGCATGGCGGGCCAGGGCTTCCGGATCACGAGGTATCCGCCCGAGTTGGCAGGAACACTCTTGCCGGACCGATCCACCACGTCGGGAACGATGCCGAAGAACGGTCGCGTTGCCGTCCCCGGCTTCGTGGGAGTGGCTCCCGGTAACGGGGTAATCAATATGCCGCCGGTTTCAGTCTGCCACCATGTATCCACAATGGGGCAGCGCCCCTTTCCGATTATCTTGTGATACCAGATCCAGGCTTCGGGATTGATCGGCTCTCCCACGGTTCCCAGGAGCCGGAGGCTTGAGAGATCGTGCTTCAGGGGCCATTCCTCTCCCCATTTTATGAAGGCGCGGATGGCGGTGGGCGCCGTGTAAAAAACATTTATCTTGTGCCGGTCTACAATGTCCCAGAAACGGTCCGGGTTGGGATAGTTGGGCGCGCCTTCGTACATCATGCTGGTGGCGCCGTTGAGAAGAGGACCGTAAACGATGTAACTGTGGCCGGTGACCCAGCCGATGTCTGCCGTGCACCAGTACGTATCTTCGTCTTTCAAGTCGAAGACATACTTTGTGGTCAGGTAGACGTAGGTCATGTAGCCGCCCGTTGTGTGGACGACCCCCTTCGGCTTCCCCGTGGTCCCGCTGGTGTAAAGCGTGAATAGAGGATGCTCCGAGTCCACGGGGACGGCGTCCAGTTCGGCCGGCGCGCGCGCCATCAGCTCGTGCCACCAGTAGTCGCGGTCGGCGGCCATCTCCACAGGGGAGCCGGTGCGCTTGAAGACGATTACCTTCTTGACCGACGGAGATTCTCTCAGCGCCTCATCGACCGCGCCCTTCAGTTTGACCTCCGTTCCCCGGCGAAAAGCGCCATCCGCGCAGATGACGGCCGAGGCTTGCGCGTCATTGATCCGGTCCCGGAGCGCCTCCGCCGAGAACCCGCCGAATACTACAGAATGAGTGGCGCCAACTCGGGCGCAGGCGAGCATGGCAATCGGGAGTTCGGGCACCATGCCCATGTAGATCACCACGCGGTCCCCTTTTTGAACCCCCAGTTCCTTCAGAACATTTCCGAACTTGCAGACTTCGCGGTGAAGTTGTTGATAGGTGAGAGTACGGATTTCGCCAGGCTCTCCTTCCCAGATAAGGGCCGCCTTGTTCTTGCGCCAGGTCGAGAGATGGCGGTCAAGACAGTTGTGCGAGATGTTGGTTTTGCCGCCCACAAACCACTGGGCGAACGGAGGCTTCCACTGGAGCACTCGTTTCCACTTCTTGAACCAGTGCAGTTCAGCCGCGCGCTTGGCCCAGAACTTCTCCGGATCGCGAATCGACTCCCGGTACATCCTCTCGTACTTGGGCATGCTCTGGATGTGGGCTTTCTCACTGAAACGCTTCGGCGGTTTGAAGACCCGGTTCTCACGCAGAATGGACTCGATATCTGCAACAGCTTTAGCCATCTAAAATTTCCTCCATCTCTCCATCCAGAGGTACTTTCTACCACTCCGGACCGGGCAAGACCAATGATTCTTACTGTTCCTTGGCGTCTTCGCGACTTCGCGGTGGATTCTCTGGCGGGATCAAACCGCAGAAGTGGAACGAGTCTCTGAATTCGACTTTACCTGTTTCAAATCTTACCGGCTCACGGAAGTTCGGACCGTCGAACACAAAAGTGTGGAACTCGCCGTTTTCGCCGCTCGGATCGACTCCGGAAGGAAGTGAGCGCAGAAAGTCTGCATCGAGCTCTCTGCCGGCGAATGATTCGGGCAGAGCCTTGGGATCGACGCAGGTCACGATGGCGCGGAAACCGAGGCCAATCAGCTCCTGCGCCAGCTGAGCCGTGTCGCGCTGCCACAACGGGTACAACCCGGTCATCCCGATCCTGGCCAGGACCGCCTGTCGATACTGCCGGATATCCTCGAGGAAGAGGTCGCCGAAGACGACGCGCCTCACGCCGCGTTTGTCGTATCTCGAGAGTGTGTCGAGCAGGGTCGATTCGTACTCGGTGTTCGGAGCTCCCTTTCGAATCCGCATAATATCAAGCGGCAGGCGAAGCGCCGCCGCCTGGGCCTCGAGGAGGACCCGGGGAACGCCGTGCATGCTGATCTGATCATAGACGTCGGTTAGCGTGGTTAAAAGAGCAAGGACTTCGAATTCATCTCGCTGAAGGATCTCATACAGCGCCCGAGCCGAGTCCTTGCCCCCGCTCCAGGAGACTACCAGCGGTTCTTTCATGCCGGCCACGAGCCTTGTCGCCTCTCAGAAGCCTGCGCGCAATCCGATGCGGAAGTGCGCGCGCAAGGCTGGATAACCGAGCACTTCCATGTACTCCTTATCCAGCGCATTGTTCACCAGAACAAACCATGAGATGGAGTCGCTCAGGCGGTGGCTCAACAGGAGGTTGAGCACCCCGTACCCCGGATTGCGAGTTAAACCAAGGCCGGAGAAATCGGAGTCCACGCGCCTGCCGACAAGTATCGCAGTGGCCCCGAGAGTCCAGCTTCCCGGTTTCCAGCGCAGGTCAACGTAACCCGAATGCCGCGGCCGGCGGAACAATTCCTGTCCGGGGGCAAATACGGGATCAGGAGATGTACTTTCCAGCACGCGGGAATTCAGGAAGGTATAAGCGCCGCCGGCCTCCCACCGCGGACTCAGGTCGAGCCGCAAGGCGCTTTCGACCCCCCGCGCCCTGGTTTTCCCGATATTGAAGAACGATCCCTCGAAAGTCGTGAAGTCCGTTGTTACGAAACCCACCTGGTCGCGAAAGCGGTTGTCGAAGTAGGTCAGCTCGAGCAGCGAACTTCCGGCGCCGAAATGCTGCTCGATGCCGGCGTCGAAACTCACCGATTTCTCCGGCCGGAGATCGGGGTTACCCCGGAAAAACGGCGACTGGCTGAAGGATTCGACCAGGGTGGGCTCCTTGATTCCCAATCCGAAGTTTCCCTTGATTTTAGTGAGTCCCAGGGCGCTGCCGGCGGAGGGCTGGTGAGCGTGAAAAGCCAGCGAGAGCCGGGGGGCGGCGAAGAACCCGAAGCTGTCGTTGTTTTCCAGCCGCACACCAGCCGCGGCAAAGAGCCGGTTTTGTACCGCCCATTGATCCTGAGCGAAGAAGCCGAAATTGTTGCGAACCGCTTCGGTCAGCGACTGAGGATCGCCGATGGTTCCTGATTCGCGCTCGTAGTCGGCGCCGGCCGTGAGCAGATGCCCGCGCGGCATGACGATGTCGCTCTGGTAGTTGATCTTTTGCCGGCTCGTGTGGTTGAGAAACTGAAACGGCGAGTCCAGCGAAACGAAGGGAGCCCGGTGCCCCTCAAACTCCGATACAAAGCTTCCCGAGTCGCCTGGATCTTCCGAGAACTGACGCGAGTCGTTGACCGTGTAGGACAGCTTCTGATTCCAGGAGATTGCCGCGAAGTGCGTGAATTCCAGTCCGCCCGAAAGATCCCGCCGCTCGAAATGCTCGTCCGGCTCGGGCCGCCGGAAGGCCCAGGGCCCCGGCACACCGGCGCGCCCTGCCTCGCTGCGGAAGATCGCGCGCAGCGCCGTTTTTTGTGAGGTAATGAACCCCGCGTTTACGGTAAAAGTCGCCTCGTTGAAGGATCCGTTGAGGACGTCGTTGTCGGTGTCGGTTCGCGAGAACGAGGTGGAGTAATCCAACCGTTCTCCCCGGCCCGAGACGCCGCCGGCGTAACGAAAGCTGCTGAACGTACCTCCTTCCAGGAGCAGCCTGGGGGTGGGAGAAATCCCATCTTCGCGGGCGCGATGGGTAAAAATCTGGATCACGCCCGCGATGGCATCCGAGCCGAACAGAGCGCTCTGCGGCCCGCGCACTATTTCTATGCGATCGATGGCCGTGGCGGAAAGGTTGGCGAAGTTGTAACTCCCGCCAGGATCGTTTAAAGGAATTCCGTCGAGCAGGACCTTGGTGTAGTCTGATTCTCCTCCGCGCACAAAGGCCGACGTCAATTGGCCTTGCCCTCCGCTTTGGACCAGGGCCAGGCCGGGAACCTTGCGCAGTGCCTCCGCCACCGTGGCGATCCCGTCGCGCGAGAGCTGTTCCCGGGTGAGTATGGTCATGCTGGCTCCCACCTGGGGAACGGCTGCCTCGGTCCGGGTTGCGGTGACGACAATCTGGTGCTCGACTTCGGGTATTCGAAGCGTCAGCATCAGCGGCGGAGGGGATGGACCGACGTCGACGATCTGGCCGAGGAGCGGCGCGAATCCTGCGAGCATGGCATCCACGATGTAGGAGCCTTCCGGCACCGATAGGGCGAATTCTCCCTTCGTGTTGGTCTGGGTTGAGGCAATGACACTTCCGCCACGGTCTCGGAATTCCAGTTTGGCTCGAGGCAGTCCGGCTCCGCTTTCGTCGACCACGAATCCGGTCACTTCGATTGCGGATTGCGGATTGCGGATTGCGGATTGGGCGAGCAGAGCCGCCGACAACAACACCAGCGCAAGATTCATGGTTTTTTCTTGTTGCGAACGAGGTTCCCCTCATCGCGAAAAATGAGTATCACCGCCTCAAATCCTTTGTCAATCAGGGTTTCTTGGCGTATTTGCGTCGGGCGGTATTCGGCCCCTCTTCAAAAAAGAACTTCAATACGCTAGACTGCCGGTCCGAGGACCCATGATCCGCACCATCGAGTGGACCGATGACGGCGTTCGAATGATCGACCAGCGCCTGCTGCCCACGCGCGAAGTCTACAACACCTACAGAGACTACAAGGACCTGGCCGAGGCGATCCGCTCGATGGTCATCCGGGGAGCTCCGGCCATCGGCGTGGCTGCCGCCATGGGAATCGCGCTGGGCGTGCAGACCGCCAGGGCGAATTCTGTGGCAGAGCTGGACCCGCAGTTTCAGGAGATGTGCGCAGTGTTGACAGCCACGAGACCGACGGCGGTAAACCTGTTCTGGGCGGTCGAACGAATGAAGCGGGTTTACCAGCGGGTTCGCTCACAGGGGATCAAGGAGGTCGAAACGACGCTGATTCGCGAGGCGCTGCTTATTCAGGAGGAGGACGTGCGCGCGAATCGGGAAATGGGACGGCTGGGTCAGGAACTCATTCCGGGCGACGCTCGGGTTCTCACCCACTGCAACGCCGGCGCGCTGGCCACGGCCGGATTCGGAACTGCGCTGGGAGTGATCCGCGCGGCAGTGGAAGCCGGAAAGCGCGTTCAGGTTTATGCCGATGAAACGCGCCCATTCCTCCAGGGCGCTCGTCTTACTGCCTGGGAATTGATGAAAGACGAAATTCCGGTCACCGTCATTACCGACAGCATGGCCGGCCACATCATGCGCAAGGGCGAAATCGACTGCGTTATTGTAGGCGCCGACCGGATCGCGGCCAACGGCGACGTGGCCAACAAGATTGGAACCTATTCGGTAGCCGTACTGGCCAAGGAAAACCAGATACCGTTTTACGTGGCCGCGCCGGTTTCGACCATCGACCTCGCCATACCGGACGGAAGTCACATCCCGATCGAAGAACGCGATCCCGATGAGATCCGCAGAATCCAGGGAGTTGCGGTCACGCCGGAAGGGGTCGGCGTAGCCAATCCCGCCTTTGACGTAACGCCCCACCGCTACGTCAGCGCGATCATTACCGAGCGCGGCGTGGCGCGTCCTCCCTATGTCGAGACTCTGCGCGAAGTGGCCGGGCTCAAGTCCGGGGAGATGGTCTCGGATGGTGCTTAGCCGTTTTTGGGAATCGTCCTCGTTCCCGCACCCGTACGCGTTCCCGATGGAATCGACGTCGAGGCGCTGGTGATCAAACGGCTGCCATAGGATATCGCCGGAAAACGGGAACGGGAGCGGGAACGTGTACGAGGAGGAAATCCCCAGTTTTCGTTAGCCAGCCCGTTTCCGAACGCGATTAGGCATTTCCGCGAAGATCCTGGCTGCAAGGAATCACCAATCATCATGCTGGTACTGGGAATCGAATCCTCGTGCGACGAGACGGCGGCCGCGCTGGTTCAAGATGGGCATCTGGTCCTGTCCAATGTCGTCGCTTCTCAGATCGAAACCCATCGCAGCTTCGGGGGCGTGGTGCCGGAGCTCGCCAGTCGCGAACATCTGCGCAACATCGGCTACGTGGTCCGGCGCGCGTTCGGCGAGGCCGGCAAGGAATATGCCGATATTGACGGCATCGCGGTTACCCAGGGTCCGGGTTTGATTGGCTCCCTTCTGGTGGGTGTCTCCTTTGCCAAAGCGATGGCTTACTCTCTGCAGAAGCCGCTGGTCCCGGTGAATCATCTCGAGGGGCATATCTATTCGGCCTTCATCGAGCATCCCGATATTCAGTTCCCGCTGCTGGCGCTGGTCGTCTCGGGCGGACATACCTCTCTGGTCTTTTCTCCCGAGGAAGGGAGATACGAATGCGCCGGCAGGACGCGCGACGACGCCGCGGGCGAGGCGCTGGACAAGATTTCGAAATTCCTCGGACTGGGATACCCGGGGGGACCGGTCATCGATCGACTTTCCCCCCGGGGAAATCCTCGCGCGTTCCCTTTTTCGATTCCAAAAATCAGTGACGGCAGCCTTGATTTCAGTTTCAGCGGATTCAAGACCGCGGCCCTGCGGCATATTGCCCAGGCGGGAATCCAGCCGCTGGCGCGCGCCGGCGCGCGAGTGCCCCAGACGATCCTCGATCTGATCGCGAGTTACCAGCAGACCATCGTCGACACGTTGTTGACCCAGACGATCCGGGCTGCCAAGCGGCTCGAGCCGCGATCCATCCTGCTGGTCGGAGGCGTGGCTTGCAACACGCTGCTGCGCCGGACCTTCAAGGAGACCTTCGAGAGCCCGGTTTCTGCTGAAGGGGCGGCTCTTACCATCCCGGTGTATTATCCGGCGCCGGTTCTTACCACCGACAATGCCGCGATGATCGCTGCGGCTGGAACACCCAGGCTCCGCGCCGCTCCGCCGCTCGAGCTGGATCTGAACGCCTTCTCCGACCTTCGCCTTTGCTGACCCGGAAAAACCAACCGCAAAGACGCTATTGGCCACACCAAATACTCGCCACGGATTCCACGAATTTCACGAATCAGTTGGCTCGGTGAAATTCGTGCAGATGCTTTTGCTCTCTGCTTGTGGAAAATCTTGCCGGAAAACAAGATGTTTTTCTCTTGTTGTTCAAAGACGCTATTGAGAAACAGGGCGCGCGACCGGCTTGCGTGAGAACCATGAGCGGAGGTCGGCTGGGGCCACGCGACGGTGGCGCCGAAGGGCGCGCCGGATCGCCCAGGCGCGCGGGAGAGCGCGAAAGAAAAGCGTGATGCCCGGCAGAGAGGTCCATTCGAGTCCCAAAACGTAAAGCAGGGCCATGAGGTCCCGCAGCGTGATCGGGATGAAGAAGCGGCAGTAAGTCCCGGCATCCATGTTCTTGACCCGCATGAGAAACCGGTTCTTGAAGGAATGCATGTTAATCGCGCCGGGAAGGGAAGCGCGCCGCTCGGGTAAAACCCGCCGGGCGTGAAAGCCGCGCGCCTCCGGCACATAGAGGCAACGCCAGCCCAGCCATTGGGCGCGCCAGGCCAGGTCGGCATCTTCGCGATAGGCAAAGAATGCTTCATCGAAATATTCCCCGCCCGCCCGGATTTCCTCGAGCATGGAGCGTCGATAAAACGCCGCCGCGCCCGAGACCCCGAACACATACTCGCGAGTCTCGTACTGCCCGACATCCCTGTCTCCGGAGCCTCGATCGAAGTGGCGCTGATTGGGCGTGAAGTAGATTCCGGTGGAGTCCAGAATCGGTTCCCCTGGATTGGGGGAATTCATGCGCCATAGTTTCCCGCTAGCCGAACCGGCCGTCGGGTCCTGGTCCAGCGCTTGAACCAGCGTTTCAATGAACCGGGGATCCAGCACGACATCGGGGTTCAAGACCAACACATAGTCGGTGGTCAAGGAGGCCAGGACGCGGTTGTGGGCCGCGCAAAAGCCGATGTTGGTGTTGGAGAAGTGCGTGGCAAGAAAAAAATCGGCGTGCTGTGCGATCAGCTCCATTGACTCGTCATCGGACGCGTTATCCCATACGGAAACGACAAAATCGGGAAAGGTCTGAGCCTTGAGACTCTGAACACACGCGTCCAGGTAGGGGCCGGAGTTATAGGTGACGATGCTGACGAGCACCCGAGGGCTCATCGGCCCGCCTCGCGGTTGAGCGCGAAATGCCGGGCAGCGTGCCAGAACGTTGTTGCCGACGAGGCCCTGGTCGAATGCGGCAGCAAGGGGAGCAGCAGCGACGCGACGCTGCGAAGGTACATTCCCGCAATCACGAGCCTCCGGATCCGCATGCCATAGGCATCGCCATGGTGCTTATAGAAGTAGCGGAGCTGGTTGGTGTGGAAGTACAGCAAGAACTCTCGAGGTGTCAGGCGGCGCAGACTCGATCCGCCGTAGTGAACGAACTCGGCTCCCGGCTCAAAAACGATCCGGCCTCCGAGACTCCAGATGCGCCGGCACAGGTCGACATCTTCGAACCAGGCGGGGCGGTAGCTTTCGTCAAAACCGCCCAGACGCTCCAGCGCGGCTCGCCGAACCATGAGGCATGCGGCAGCCGGCTGATCGACTTCCTTGGGCGCATCGTGATCCGCATGCGACATCCGATAGCGGCAGGTCCAGGGATTGGCGGGCCAGATTTCATCGAGCATTAACATGTCGGCGGCGACGCTGGCGGCGGTTGGAAAAGAGCGGATATTGAAGCCGACCTGGGTTGCACCGGAAGAATCGATGAGCTTGCCCGCGGATGCCCACCGGGCCGGGTCGGCCGTCAGCGCCCGCGCAAGCCGGTCCACGGCGCCAGGCTTGGCTTCCGTATCCGGATTGAGGAAGAGCACGTGGTCGCCCCGGCTGTGGCGCCATCCCTGGTTACCAGCCGCGGCGTAGCCAAGGTTTTCGTTATTCTTCAGAATGTCGACGGCGTCGAGTTTTGCGGCAAAGTCCAGACTGGAATCGCTGGAGGCGTTATCCACAACCACGAGTTCGCATCCGGGCGCATGCGCCATCAGCGACCGAACGCATTTTTCCAGGAAGAAGGCGGAGTTCCAGTTTACGATTACAATAGAGATCACAGGATCAACCACAAGGCGCAAAGACCGCGTTCAGAACCAGCGAAAATACCAGGTCAGAAAGGTCGACCTTGGCTCGCTCCCATTTCTGGGGAAATCCTTCCGGGCCAGCGTTTCGGACTGGAGGATGGCTTTCCACAGCCGTCCCGGGGCAGCCTTCCATGCGGGTCGAATCCTGCTCCTGTGCTTCATCGCTGCCGGTATCAGAGGAACAACGCCGGCAAGCCCTCGCAGGTAGCTGCCCAGTCGGCCCCACTTAGCGACGCGGACAAGCCATGAAGCTTGCCCCACGAGAATCATCGGCAGGCAGCGCCACAAGATTCGTGCCGGCAGGCTCTGCATGAGCAGGAGAATAGAGTTGCGCGTCCGGAGGCGCACGGCAAGAGGCGAGATCTCTCCTCCGCTGGTTCCGCCACCTCGATGAAAAACCGCCGACTGCGGCGCATAGTAGCCGCGGTAGCCCGCGGCTTGAAGTCGCAGTCCGAGATCGACATCTTCCAGGTAGGCGAACAGCTTTCCGTCGAAGCCTTGTAACTCGTCCAGCACCGACTTCCGGTAAAGGGCCGCGCAACCGCCGGCCGAGAAAATTTCGATCTCCTCTCGATACATCGGCGCATCGCGCTGCTCCTGTCCCCGGCGGTATCCAATGCCTGTTCGCAGGAAGCAATCTCCCGCGCTGTAAAGACGATTGCGATCCTCAAACTCCATGATGCGGCAGGCGACAAACGCAGCCTCGGGATGCCGGTCGAGTGCGGCTGCCGCGGTCTCCAGCCAGCCATCCGAAACTTCCGTATCGTTGTTCAGGACCGCTATCCATTCCCCGCGCGCTGCCCTGATGCCGGCGTTTACCGCGGCAGCGAAACCGAGGTTTTGCTTTTGTCCCAGAATTACCGCCGATGGAATCACGCGCCGGGTGATTTCTAGAGAATCATCCTGCGAAGCGTTGTCGACCAGTAAAATCTCGAGCGGCGAGCAGGTCTGGCGCGCAAGGGATGCAAGGCACGTTTCCAGAAAGGCAGCGCCGTTATAGTTGGGGATCACGACCGAGACCGAAGGGGTCGCGCGCATTGAAACCATCGGACCGATTATAGAATTTACGATTGACGATTGTCGATTGACGATTGAACCTAATCGTCAATCGTAAATCGTCAATCGAGAGGCTGACTTGAGAAGGGAAAAGGGGTGAAGTATGATCGGGCCGGAAGGCGCAGCGAAACCGCGAGCTGTGATGACTCATCGAACATGCAAACCTACGATGTCATCGTGATCGGTTCCGGACCTGCCGGCCAGCGTGCCGGCATCCAGGCCGCGAAGTGCGGCAAGCGCGTCGCCCTGATTGAGAAGCGGGAAGTAATCGGCGGGGCATGCATCAACACGGGCACTATTCCGAGCAAGACGATGCGTGAGGCGGTACTTCATCTCTCCGGCTACTACTATCAAAACATTTACGGTGTCAATTATCGCGTCAAGGATAAGATCACGATTGCGGACCTGGCCTTCAGGGTTCAGCATGTAATCAAGACGGAAACGGACGTGACCCAGGCTCAGCTTGCGCGCAATGGAATCGAAGTGGTGACGGGGGCCGCCAGTTTTCTGGATCCCCACCATATCCGGGTTCAGAATTCGCGCGGACAGTCGGACTACGAAGCTTCTTTCATAGTCATCGCCACCGGGACCCGGCCCGCGGATTCGCCCAAGGTTCCATTCAATCAGCGGACGATTATCAACAGCGACCAGATTCTGCAGATGCCCAATATACCCAGGACCTTCATCGTCGTGGGGGGCGGAGTCGTCGGGGTGGAATACACCTGCATGTTTGCCACCCTGGGAGTGCGCGTCATCCTGGTTGAGAAACGGCCGCGATTACTCGAGTTTGCCGACGCCGAAATCGTCGAAGCGCTTTCTTACCATTTACGCGACAGCCGGGTCACGTTGCGCCTTAACGAGGAAGTCCAGAGCGTGGAAGAGACCCCGGAAGGACTGGTAGTAGCGAACCTGGAAAGCAAGAAGAAGATTACTGCCGATGCGTTACTCTATGCTGTAGGCCGGCAAGGGAATGTCGACGATCTGAATCTCGAGGCTGCTGGAATCGAATCTGACTCACGGGGCCGCATCTCCGTTGACAAGGATTACCATACGTCCCAGCCCCATGTTTTCGCCGCCGGCGACGTGATTGGTTTTCCCAGCCTGGCGTCCGTATCCATGGAACAGGGACGGATTGCGGCCGCGAACGCTCTCGGCCTGATGGTTCATTCCAATCCAGCGAACTATCCCTACGGCATTTACACCATCCCCGAGATTTCCTTCATAGGAAAGACCGAGGAACAACTCACCGAAGAGGACGTTCCTTACGAGGTAGGTATTGCTTACTATCGCGAGATAGCGCGCGGGCAGATTCGCGGTGATACGACCGGGCGCCTCAAGCTGATTTTCCATCGCGAGACCAAAGCGCTCCTCGGTGTGCATATCATCGGGGAAGGCGCCTCGGAGATTCTTCATATCGGCCAGGCAGTCTTGATCCTGGGCGGGACGGTCGAGTATTTCGTCAATACGGTATTTAACTACCCGACACTGGCGGAATGTTACAAGGCCGCCGCTTTCAATGGTCTCAACAAGGTGGCTCGATACTAGGGAGCTTCACAAGACTCTTCTCTCTTGCGTAGTGGAGTGTGTAGAGAATATGGCAACGGTCGGAGTACTGGCAGCGGAACATGTTGCCGTCGGGCTGGTCGAAAACAACCAGCTGGTCGGCGCTCCTCGCATCTATCCGGGATCGGGACCGGAGGTGAGATCCCTGCAGGGACTCCCGGCCGAGACTATCAGCGAGGGTATCCGGCGCCAGATCGAGGAGGTAATCAAAGGAAAAAAGATCCGTGCTGTCGGGGTCGGGTTTCCGGGGATCACCCGCGAAGGTGTCATAGAGGAATCCCCGAACCTTCAGCAGGTCAAAGGGTTCAATCTGCAGGCGGCGCTCGCGTCCGGGCTGCGGCGTGACCGGGATGCTGTTCCAGTGCTGGTTTTTAACGACGCCGATGTCATGGCCGCCGGCATTGCAGCCACCCAAGGACAGCTCCACAGGATGATCAGGGTTTGGACCTTGGGCGAAGGGATCGGCTATGGACGCTACCCGGCGGTAGAGGGCGTCTGGGAGGGAGGACATACCGTCGTGACGCTCGATCCCAAGGAGAACTTCTGTGCTTGTGGTGGTGTGGGGCACCTCGAGGGGATTATGGGACACCGCGGGATCCGGCTTCGTTTTCTGGATCTCGAACCGGAAGAAGTGTTTGAGAATGCCAGAAGGGGAGATGGCCGCTGCGTGACGTTCCTGAAGTTCTGGCATCGCGCCCTGGCAGCGGCCACCGCCACCAGCATCCATCTGGAGGGCCCCGGCAAGTTCTTCATCTCGGGGCCGAATGCCTGTTATGTCGACCTCGGATGGCTCAATATCTACCTTGGAGAAATGGTCAAAATGAGTCCCTTGCAGGGAAGCCTTTTCGAAATCGTCTCGACCAGCGACGAAATCGGGATTATAGGCGCCGCCGTGAATGCGGAGCGCGCCGCCTTGGGGCGATCCCAGGAATAAGCCGAAGGGTCACGAAGCCACCTGCTCGAATTGAACAGCCGAGTGTAACCGACCCGTGAAACTATCCGTCGTGATTCCGGTTTACAACGAAAAGGCTACTGTTCGCGAAATTCTAGAACGTGTCCGCGCGGTAAACCTTCCCAAAGAGATCATCATTGTGGACGACTTTTCGACGGATGGCACCCGCGAAATCCTTCAGGAGCTTGGTTCCGCCGACGACCTGAAGGTCGTTCTTCAAGCGCGCAATATGGGGAAAGGAGCCGCGCTGCGGGCCGGCTTCGAATCAGTAACGGGAGACATCGTTGTCATCCAGGATGCCGATCTCGAGTACGATCCGGCGGAGTATCCCGTTCTGGTCCAGCCGATCCTGGCCAACAAGGCCGATGTTGTGTATGGATCCCGTTTTTTGAGTGGTCCGCACCGTGTCCTTCTCTTTTGGCATTACCTGGGCAACAAGATGCTCACGACGCTGTCGAACATGATGACGGACTTGAACCTGACCGACATGGAGACCTGCTACAAAGTATTCCGTGCCAGTGTTCTGAAAGAGATCAAGCTTCGGGAAGACCGCTTCGGGTTTGAACCAGAATTCACGGCCAAGATCGCGAAGGCCCGTTGCCGCGTCTATGAAGTCCCGATCTCCTACAGTGGGCGTGATTATTTCGAAGGGAAGAAGATCGGGTGGAAGGATGGAGTTGCGGCGATCTACTTCATCTTGAAGTACCGCTTCGTCGACTGAAAAAGATTGTTAGGTTCACTTCTTTGTGCGCGCCCACCGCTAAGACGCTAGCAGAAAGCAAAACCATCCGCACGGATTAGACGAGTCCGTGATCCCACAGGTAGAGTGTTCCCAATCGCTATCGACTACTAAGCCCGGACTGTCGCGATCCGCCGGCGATTTTCGGCGTCGGCGAGCAAAGGCAGCCCAGACGCTACAAAAGCAATTCCACTACAGATCTTTACCAGCACACTCGTGTCCAGGTAGAGCATCAACGCCTTCCCTCAATCACGGCCTGAGCCACCGATTCCCCCTTGATCCTCGGTGGACGTTTCGTGCCTTTGGGCTTACCGCCTTGCCATCGAACGACACCGTCCACGAGCATAGCCTGGATCCTCTGGTCGGCTTCCGTCTTTGCCGGTGGTGAGATGATGGCTATCGCGCGGCCACGGTCGGTAACTTCGAGTCGCTCTCCGGACCGCACTCGATTCAGAAATGCGCTAAGATGATTCTTTAATTCTCTGATACCAACCGAGGTCATGGGGCCTTCTCCTTTGTAGCTACATTATGGACTCATGTGGACACATCAAGAGGTCGTCGGGCCTCGCGGCGTCACTGACTCCGCGCTCAGATGCCGGGAGGGACTTTCTAGGCTCCGGGAATCTGCGCCAGCTTGGCTGAACGCGCGACGGATTTCACCGTATCGAAAACCAGGTCGGCGGGGGTCGCTTCCATGCAGGTGATTTCCTTGGGACAGACACTGAGGTAGCAGGGACTGCACTCAAAATCGGAAACAATCTTGGCCCCGCGTCCATACAGCTCGATCTCCTGGTGGCATGTGGGTCCCAGGATGACCACGACCGGCACTTTGAGCCCTATGGCGATGTGCAGGGCGAGGGTGTCTCCCGTCACCATCAGGTCACAATTACCCACGATTCCCGCGAAGGTCCGGATGGGATTGTCGGTTCCGGTAGCAACCAGAGGGTGGCGGGCAGCCTGCATAATCCGCGCGTTGCGTTCCACCTCGCCCGGCCCGCCCAAGAGAAGCACCCTGGCGCCGAGCTCCTCAACCAGCCGATCGGCCAGCTGCGCATAGCCTTCTTCAGTCCATTTCTTGGTGGCGAAGACATCGCCGGCTCCCGTATTGAGCCCGATTGTGAAATCCTGGGGCCGGACACCCTGGCCGCGCAAATAGTCGCAGGCCGCCGCGGCTTCCGCGGAGAAATCGGGGAGAATGTATTCCTGCAAGGAGTCGTATTCCAAGCCCGCGCATTCAAAGATAAGCTCAGGGTAGGTCTTGGTGTTGAGGCGAAATTTGAGCGGGTCGTTGATCCCTAGATGGAAAGTGTATTCCGATTCCTTGTTGAGGGGCATGACATTACCCCACCGGCTCAGGCCGAAGCCGATTTTGCGTCCGGCTTGAATTTTCATGGCCAGCCCGGTCGCTTTGGGCTCCTTGTCGAAGCAATAAAGCTGGTCGAAGGTCTCGTTTTCCAGTTGGAGAACATTCTCGAACGTATACGGGAGCAGCCGGTCAATTTCAGCAATTCCCTGGAGCACCGGCAAGACGTTGGCTTCGGTGAGCCAGGTGATATGGCTATCGGGGTGGGTCTTCCTCAAACCGCGCAACAAGGGAGTAGTGCGAATTACATCTCCCATGGCCGCGAGCTTGATGATCAGGATCCTGGTCCCAAAAGGAGCATAGTGCGGACACCCGTCGCACTCCCTGCGGAAGATGCAAGGTTTGTATCCAAGAAAATATCGGCAGTCGTAGTGGACAAACATATCGATTTACGATTTACGATTGACGATTGTACGATTGTGACGATTGACGATTGAAATCGCGCGTCATGGTTTGCGCGCCTTCATTGAATGCCAGCATCTGTCCTGCCATCTCCCAATGTTCATTTTCAATCGTCAATCGTCAATCGTAAATCGTCAATCTTCTTAGCCTGACCCACACCAGCAGGAGCCAAACGAAGCGGAACGGAAACAGCAGGCACTTGATCGAAAGAAAGAGCATAAGGCGCGCCTGGTAGAGCCAGCGCGGACCCGATCCATGGCGCGATCTTTCGCCCAGCCTGTGGGCGAGCAAAGCCAGCCACTCACTCCAAGCGAAGAAGAAACAATCGTTGTTCTCGTTGAAGATTACCTTGTGGCGTGCTCCGAGCAGAAAGACAAAATACTTTATCTTCCAGTAGCTCGGATCGCCAGTGAAAAAGACGACCACGCCGTCGAATCGCTCTTTCCTTAGATGCTTCAGGTGTTCCCAGCTTCCCTGGGTCTCCGTGTGCGTGCGGACCTCGGATATCATCGGGTGAGTCTGCAGCCTGCCCACAACGTCGGGCCGGTTGCGGCAAAAGAGAGTGTACCGTGGATTTCGAAAAAGGTGCCGCTCGCTCAGATGCTCGAGGGCCCTGAGTATGTACGGAGGTTCGGCAGACTCGACGATCAGGATCTTTTCGCCCTGGTAATAGACTTCTTGCTCGACCTCGGCGCGCGGCGGTACGAAGGTGTAGTGGTCGGATGGCAGCGGATGCTGCAGACGAAACAACCAGAAGCGGAGCAAGGCTCTCCAGGTGAGGCGAAAGACACTGCCGTCACCGCTATCGACATCGATGTGAGCCGCAGGGATCGTGAGGGCGCGTATTTTTAGGCGGCGGTATTTCTTTTCTCCGGTCCAGAAGATGCGCATGACATCAAACTTCTGCTCACCCAGCTCGTCCCGGGCACGCCCACCTTCTCTTGTTTTCAGGGTGGTCACCTGAATGCCCGGTATTTCCTGAAAATATTCAATCGTCCTCGGATCGGAACTGCAGAGAATCGTGATCTGAGGGTCCGAGTAGGTATTTCCCGCCAGGATCGCTTCGGCAGTCGCCCGGACCCGCTTCGGAGACGCGGTTTCCACCAGCAGAACGCGCGTCATGCGCGGCTCCTTTCCCCGGCCACGGAGAGAAGCGATTCTTTCTGAAGCGTTCCCAGGTAGTGTTGATACAGTGAATCGAGCTCGTGCGCGGCCGTTTCCCACCCGTAATGCCGTTCAGCCGTCTTGCGCCCCTCATTGCCGAGACTTGCTCTCCGGACGGGATCTCTGAGCAGGGATACCACATGCCTGGCGAAGAGTGCGGCATCATCCGCAACCAGCAAGTTCTTTCCTGCTTCATAACGCAAGCCGGCGCACGCGATCGAGGTGGCGACCACAGCCCGCGCCATGCTCCACGCTTCCAGAATCTTGCCGCGAATTCCTACCCCAAGCCGTAAAGGAACTATATAGACGGCGCTGGCCGCCATGGCTGGCCGTATATCAGGCACAAATCCGGTGACCTGGATGCCCGGTATCTCACCCAGATCGAGCACCGAGGGCGGCGGGTTGCTCCCCACTATGACCAATTTCGTGTCCGGAACGTGGGCGCGAATGAGAGGAAAGATCTCACGGCAGAAGTAAATCATGGCGTCGACGTTGGGCAGGTGCTGGAACGCTCCCACAAAAACCAGCCTGGGGTCGTCCGGCTCTCGCGCCGGCGGCTGGAAGTAATCGAGATCCACGCCCGTATTGATCACATGAATTGGAACCGAAGAACAGAACTTCTTCAGTTCTCGAGCATCGGGTTCGGTCATGCAAATCACGCCGTCGGCGCGCCGGGTAAGGCGGGTTTCCCGGTCGACAACCTGGAGGTAATTGTAGAACCAGCGAATCTTGGCCCAGGGACGGGTTTCGATTCGCACGCGCCGCAAGCATGCGGCAAAGTCAACCTCATGCTTGGTAAGCAGAGTCGGGATGCCCAGGTCTTTGGAAGCGTAGCAGGCCATCTGGGAATACTCCAACTGGATGAGGTCGAAATCCAGATCTTCCAGGCATTCCTTGAGCGCCTGCTCCATCTCCGGCGTCCGAAACTCCTCGAAAGGTTCGTAGGCAAATAACTGCCAGCGCCCGGGAACTCTGCGGCGAATGGCTACGACGCGCCGGCAAAAAGGCTCGACCTCAGGCAAGAACTCCTGCTCGCTTTCACTCTCCAGAAAAGTGAGCAGCGTAATCCTGTAGTGACATGATAGACGCCGCAGGAGCTGGTACATGCGGCCTGCGCCTGCATGACGTCCGATGTGCGGCAGGTAGGCGGTGACCCAGAGAAGATGCGGGCGCGCGGCTTGCATGGAAACACGCCCGGAAGTGTATCCGGACTTGGGCAGGGCGCGCAGCCCGGCAAAATAGAGAGCTGGATTCTCAAACATTCGAAAAATCTCGGCGTCGGATCGCACGGCTCGAAAGGATGCCGAGAGTTTGCTTATTGCGACCGAGGGGAACCTGCCGGCAGCGTGCAGGACGGCTTTCCAGATCCTGAGACCATGATCCCGGGCCAGGCGGTAACAGGTCCATGGGAGCAGGAGGCAGTGAAGGAGCAGGAGACGCCAGTCACGGATATTCTTCCAGATGAAAAGAAACTGATTGCGCTGGATCAGAGCCTGAAGCTGATCCGGAGAGAAGCGGCGGCTGCTCGATGCGCGGTGTTTGTGATACACGATCGATTCCGGAGCAAAGAGGACTTCCCACCCGAACTTCCACGCCTGGTACGAGAGGTCGGTATCTTCAACATAGGCGGGCGAGTAGATTTCCTGGAAACCTCCGAGCGCCAGGAACCTCTCCCTGTTGAAGGCCGAGGACCCGCCGCCGGCCCAGAGCGCCGGATAATAGCGCCGTTCCAGGGTTCGTCCGTCTAGAGCGCAATGCGTGAAGTCGATCATCCCGCGGCGAAAGTGTGCCGTGGTCTTGCCGGTCTCCTCGCGGCGGGCGGAAGCATCCTGCAGATAAATCTGGCTCGAGACCGCGAAGGTCGAGGGACCAAACCCTTCGAGCAAGGGCCTGAGAAATCTCCGGTCGACGACCATGTCGTTGTTGAGCAGGACTACGGTATCGTGCTGCGCCTGATCCACGCCGATATTGTTACCGGCGGCAAAGCCCAGGTTCTCAGGCAGCGGAATCACGCGGACCTGGGGAAATTCTTTCCTCAGGTATTCGACCGAACCGTCGGTGCTCCCGTTGTCAACAACCAGAATCTCATGATCCAGACCGTCCTCCTGCACGGCTTCGAGGACCGAGGGGATGCCTTGCGCCAAAAGTTCCTTGCCGTTCCAGTTGAGGATCACGATCGAGGCGTGGCCGGACGTTGGGCGAGCTTCGTGCGGCACGCGCTTGCGGGTGAAGCGAGTCAGGAGGTGAATCAGATTCAAGTAGAGCAGCACCACAGCCAGCAGCGCGAGCAGTGGCGTGATCGACACCGTGAGGAGAATCAGGAGGAGGCGGCGAAGAAGAAACATCATCCTTCGATTTACGATTTACGATTGACGATTGACGATTGTGACGATTGACGATTGACGATTGACGATTGAAAGACTGATGCGCGCCGGGTTAGATGAACCGTCATCGCTCAATCCGTCGGGTTTGATAAATCGTCAATCGTCAATCGTAAATCGTCAATTGAATAGGTTTGGACATCAACATCCATTTTTAGCATCCCATAGACGAGATACTCGGACTTCAAGCTGAAAATGATGGCATTGTCGACCCAATCGCACATGTCGTGCTTCAGTACGTTTCCTTTGGCCACCGCCGGTGAGATGGAATAGCTTCCAGCGGCCATGTGCGGCACGACTATACTGAAGTCGCTGGTGAAGATCTGCCCGCCGCGCGCGGGAGGCAGGATCTGGCCGGCATACGATGTGTTGCAGGCGGCTATCTCGACACCCATCCGGTCCCGCAGCGTGTAGCCTATGATCGGCCGGTTGATGTCCCGGGTGAACCGTGCCGAGACCCGCACCACGACTTTTTGACCTCCGAAGACTTCGCGTGTCGGCTTCCCCTCTTCATCAAGCAGGTCGACACCGAGGACGACGGCCTCGCCGTTGCCAAAACGATGGTCCATGTTCGGGATGGAACGGACGACGGGAATCTCTCCTTTTTCGATCGTCGCCTGGACGGACAAATCGGCCGGCTCGCTGCCATCAGGACTGCCGTAGCGCCGCTCGCGCTCGAAAACCAGGGCACGATATTTTTGAACGACGAGATCGGGTTTGCCGTCTTCGAGCAACTGTCCTTTGTCGAGCAGGATCGCCCGGTCGCAAAATTTGGTCACGGCTGCCAGATCATGGGTCACAAGCAGGATCGTCTTCCCTTGATCTCGCAGCTGATTCATGCGGTGCATGCAGCGGTGCTGGAAAATCAAATCGCCGACCGCAAGCGCCTCGTCGATAAGGAGCACGTCAGGATCAACGTTGATCGCTACGGCGAAGGCAAGCCGCATGAACATTCCGCTTGAGTAGGTCTTCACAGGCTGGTCCATGAAACTGCCGATCTCGGCGAAGCGCGCAATGGCGTCGAAACGCTCTTCCATCTTGCTGGTATCGAATCCCAGGATGGCCCCGTTCATGAAAACGTTTTCGCGGCCGGTAAATTCCGGGTTGAAACCGGAACCGAGTTCCAGAAGAGCGGCAACTTTACCCTGCACAAAGCAATCGCCGCGTGTCTGGCGCATGATTCCGGCCACGATTTGCAAGAGAGTGCTCTTGCCCGATCCGTTTTCCCCAATGATTCCCAGGGTTTCGCCGCTGTTGATGGCGAAGGAAACATCCTGCAGCGCCCAGAACTCTTGCCGTATGGTCCTTGGCCCCAAAGCGAGTATCTCGCGCAACTTTTCCCATGGACGGCCATAGATCTGGTACTTCTTTGAAAGATTTCGGACTTCGACGGCCGGCATTAAAGGACGTCCACGAATTCACGCTTGGTTTGACGAAAGAACACGCCACCCGCGATGAAAACGGCCAGTGAAACAATGACCAGAAATCCCAGCGCCTGGAAATCAGGCAGGCGCACTCGCAGAAGGCAGTCGCGGTAGCCGGTGACAACGTGGGCGAGCGGATTCCAGTAGACCAGAAACTTGAGACTTTGAGGAAAACGATCCGCTGAAAAGAAAATCGGAGTAAACCAAAACCAGAAGGTCAGAATGACGCCCAGTACCTGGGAAGTATCTCTTATGAAAACGTTCAGGCTCGAAACCAGCCAGGCCAATCCCTGGGTGAAAAGCAGCAAGCAGGCGAAATAGACTGGCACCAGGAGCATAGGGAGACCAAGCTTGCCGGCAGTGATCAAAAGGATTGAGAGCAAAATCACGAACCCGATCAGGTGGTTCACGACGCCCGCCAGCACGACGGTAAGGGGGAGGATTTCGGTGGGGAACAGCGTCCGGGTCACCAGGTTGGCATTGTCAATGACCGTGGTGCTGGAGCGCATCAACGTGTCTTGAAAGAAAAGCCAGGGCAGAATGCTGCAGAAGAGAAAAAGGGGAAAGCTGGTCGTGCCGCTGTCCGGCTGCGGCCGGAGCCCAAAAATCACCGAGAAAACGAAGGTGTAGCTGACGAGTAGAACAACCGGCTGGATCACGCTCCAGAAGATACCCATGAAGGAACCGATATAGCGAGCCTTCAGATCTCTGACTACAAAGCTTCGAATCAATCCCCGCTGAAGGTAAAGCTTGCGCAGGAAGCTGGAAAAAATGATCCATGGCGCCTGAGCCGGATGGATTCTCGCGCCCGCCGTCACGTTTGAACCTCCCACGAAACGCCCTATTATAGCAATCGCAGGGGCCGCGGACTTTCAATTCTTGATGGCGAGCTTCTTCGAGTCTTATGTGGTTTCTTCGAGCGTCTTCCGCAGGCTCGCTGCTCCCACGTACGCGTAGACGTCTCGAGCAGCGCGCAGAGAATGGACTTATTTCGGACTTACGCTCCCCTGAAACCAGGCTCGCCAGGAGTTGCTCGTACTGGGTGACGACGCTGTCCCACGAGTACGCTTTGCCGGACGCGCTCCACAGCGGCTTCTTTCAAAGGCGCGTATTTTTCCGGATTATCGCTGACATCCTGCAGGGAGCGCGCCAGGTCCTCGCGGTCCTCCATTCGATACATCAGACCGGCGCCGCCCAGGATTTCCAGATTTTCTGGAGTAATATTGGCGACCACGAGGTTGCCCTGGCCCATGGCCTCGATCAGGGCCGGGTGGGTTCCTCCCACTTCTTTAGCATGGATGTAGCAGAAGGCATTGGCCTGCAGTTCCCAGTATCCCGCGCCATGAATAGCGCCGGGGAAAAGAATCCTGGAGTCGCGAGTCTCCTTCAATCGTTCGATGTAGAGTCTCGAATAGGGCGCATCGCCGACCAGGACCAGACGCTTGTCGGTGCGGACTTGTTCAAATGCGGCCACCACGCGATGGGCGTTGTTCTCCGGCTCGAGCCGGCTCACGTAAAGGAAGTACTCGCCCGCGCTTAATCCAAGCCTTGCGAGCGTCTCACGGGTCGCGATTTTTTCCGTGATGGCGCCGTATGGAATGAAGACAGACCGGGCGCCATATCGTTCGCGGTAGTAGCGCTCGATCACGCGGGCATCGGTGATAATGGCGCTGGGGATCCAGGTCGAGAGGCGTTCCGAAACCGAATAGTAACTGCGTCCTATCCATCCCCACTTTTTTCGCTTACGTTCAATACCGTCTACGTTGATCGCTACCGGGACGCCGAATAGCCTGGGCAGGGTGGCATAGATGGCGTTGGCGGCATTGCAAATGATAATGGCGTCGTACCTCTCCGGAACTGCGTGGAGAACGGAGAAGAAGGTATGAACGACCGTGTCGGTGTACTTCCAGCGCAGTGTCGGAAGCACCACCACCCGCACGTTGCGGTAGCTGCGCAGCGATCGGGGAATATAATGGGAGCGCGCGTACACAGTCACCTCGTGCCCGCGCTCCACCAGGCCCGCGGCGCATTCCTCGGCAAACCTTTCAAAGCCGCCGTAGTTCGCGGGAATTCCCCGAGTTCCGAGAATAGCGATTTTCAACGATTTCTCTTGGAGTGCGCGCTAACCGCAAAGACACGAAGAAACACTAAGACATACCCTGTCACGCATTTTCACTTGTCAATTGAGGCGCATTGGGAGCGCTCATGATAAAGAGGAACAGAGTCAAGACCTCGGAGTCGCCGAAATTGTATTCAAACATTCCCGCTACCATTAAGGCCAGCCAGGACCCCATGGCTGCGACGGAGGCGACGATGGCAAAGGATTCGCGGTCTGTCGACGCGCGCCTACGAAAAACCTGAATCGGGTCTCGCACAAGCTGGATCATGAACCAGATCCATAGCAGCAGGCCGGGTATGCCACGTTCTGCGGCGATCTGCAGGAAATTGTT
The DNA here is from genome assembly GCA_963827655.1 of uncultured Acidobacteriota bacterium. Lineage (GTDB taxonomy): Bacteria > Acidobacteriota > UBA6911 > UBA6911 > UBA6911 > CAWHCF01. The sequence goes on along the minus strand of CAWHCF010000023.1, from coordinate 100,120 downwards.
GTGCATGTGCTGGTACATCCAGTCTGGAAACTCCTGACTGCCCCGGTACCGCAACGCTTCGGTGTTGACGCTCTTCGGACCGACGCCGAACCATGGATTATCGCGGATCAGGCGCAGAGAGGTCTGGACTAACTCGATGCGCCCGCGGGTTGTGGCATCAGAAGAATCGAGGCCCGCGCGCAAGCGTTGGTACGCGCTCTCAGGCGCGACAATAAAGAGGGCGAGCAGCAAGAGCGCGAACGCTCCGATGGCGCGAGGGCGCGTCAAGCATAGGACGGCCGCAATTCCGGCCACCGCGCCCAGCCAGGCGTTTCTGGTAAAAGTGAGGTAGAGCGAGCCCGCGAGCAGGACTAAGAGCGGCAGGATCCACCATCGCCGCCGCCAGGAGAAGTAGCTTGCGTAAGCGCACAACATGACAAGCACCAGCATCTGCAACCCCGAATAGGTCATCCATTGACCCATGAACCCGGAGATTCGATCCAAGAAGCTTCGGTCAGGATTGGCCATGAATTGCCCCAGCCCCAGGGCGGACGAGAGTCCGGCCACCAGGAACACCGCGTGATAGATCCAGGCTGTCTTCCCCCTTCCCTTAAGGACGAGCGGCACCAGAAAGACGAGAAGAAAGATAAAGAATTTCTTGCTGATCGTAAGCCCCCTCAGGGGATCATGAGAGACCAGGGCGGACAGAATCGTCCATAGAAAGAAGAAAAGCAGAGGCCACGCGATCGGTGGCATCCCGAGGTAATAGCCCGGTCGCGCGGGATGCGTGGCGATGGCCTCCATTCCGGGCCAACCTTCCCGTCGAGATTGCCAGAAACGGCCCAGAAGCGCCGTGGCGAGCAGTAGCTGTGAAACGGCAATAGAGACCAGCACCATCGCTATGGAAAGGGCAAGGACGAGAAAAACAGCGCGCGACGGTCCCTCATCTACTAGCGAGGCCGGCAGGTAGCTGCTCAGGACTTTAGGCATGGGCGGGAGACAGAGGCGCCGATTGTCCCAAGAGAGACAAGCAAAGCTCCTCGGTTTCCAGAATCTTACGTTCCAGGGTGAATCGCTCTGCTATGCGGCGCCTTCCTTCCTGTCCCATCTGGAAGGCTTGCTGGGGATCATCGGCCAGATGCTGGATCGCGGAAGCCAGCGAATCCGGATCGGCGGGCGGAATTAACAGGCCATTCTCTCCCGGTCGGACCAGTTCAGGTATTCCTCCGATATTCGATGCAATTACCGGAAGTGAGTTTGCCATGGCATAAAGAATGGCCGATGACAGCCCTTCGGACAGACTGGGAAGGACAAACACATCAAAAGTTCTGAAGTATTGGGCGGGGCGATTCTGAAAACCGGCAAAGAGAAAACATTCCTGGAGACCAAGTTCGCGGACCCGCAGCTCGAGAGCGCTGCGGCAATCGCCATCTCCTACAATGACAAAGCGGTACCGCGACTGGACATCGGGAATTGTGGCAGCGGCTTCGACCAGATACTTCAGTCCCTTCTCCTCGCTCAGGTGCGTCACGGTTCCGACCACCACGGGCTCACCCAGGCTGCGCGGGTCGCGAAAGTCCCGTTCGGGATAGCGCGAAAGATCCATGCCCTCGTAGATGGTTTGAATCTTTGATGAGGGTATCCCGCTTGATTCCAGCTGGCGGCGTATGCTTTCGGAGATGGCCACGATGCGGTGGATTCCCCAATTGTACTTGAGGCGAGTGATCGGATTCTTTCTCAGCGGGAAGTTGACTCGTCGAAATATTATTCGAGCACGCGCTCCCGTCAACCTGGAGGCCAGATTTCCCATTAAAATTGCGCGCGGCGTGTTAAACGCGACAATGTCAGGCCGGAAGCGGCGCATGAGCGTTGTCAGCCGCAAGAATGAAACCGGGTTGAATTCCCATCGAATGGCCAGCGTATCCACGCCTATGTCGAGCTCGTGAGCCCGAGTTTCCAGGAGAGTCCCCGGGAAGCACACCAGATGGACTCTGTTTCCGCGTTGCACCAATCCGCGCACCAGCGTGAAGAGCTGGTCCTGCCCGCCTCTCCAAACCCGCTCGGTGTCGATGAAGAAAAAGGAAGCCGGCATTGCAATTGACGATTGACGATTGACGATTGACGATTGGAGTCCCGAGGAGGTTCATCGCCAATCGGCAATCGCCAGGCGAAATCAGAGTTTTATCACGTTGGACGCTTTGCTTCGGATTGCGTTCCGGCAGTCAACCACGAGCACCGCCTCTCTGGCGATCATGTCGAAATCAACCACGGTGTGATCCGTGACCACGACAACGCAATCATAACCGCGTATGGTTTCCGGTGTGAGCTCCCGGGAGTAAAGACTGACGTGATCCATCCGGAGCTCCGGCGCGTACGGATCCGAGTAAGCCACCTCGGCTCCTTCCTGTTGAAGCAGGCGAATCACGTCCAAAGCGGGAGATTCGCGAATATCGGAGATGTCTTTCTTGTAGGCTACTCCAAGGACTAGAACCTTGGAGCCGTTGACCGGCTTCCGGGCGCTATTCAGCGCCCGGGCCACCTTTGCGGTCACGTATTCCGGCATGCTGGTGTTGACTTCACTGGCAAGCTCGATGAACCTGGCAGTGTAGTTGAGCAGCTTGAGCTTCCACGACAGATATAGAGGATCGATCGGAATGCAGTGTCCTCCCAGACCCGGGCCGGGGTAAAAGGGCATGAAGCCGAACGGCTTTGTGGCAGCAGCCTCGATAACTTCCCACACATTTATTCCCAGCTTATCGCACATAATGGCGATTTCATTGACCAGCCCGATATTTACCGCGCGGAAAGTATTCTCGAGCAGCTTCACCATTTCGGCGCTCTTGGTGGACGTAACCGGAATCACTCGCTCCACCACCTGTTCGTACAAAAGCTTCGCCAGGCTGGTGCACTCCGGTGTGACGCCGCCGATGATTTTCGGCGTATTGTGGGTGTTCCAGTGAGAATTCCCCGGATCGATGCGCTCGGGAGAAAATGCCAGATAGAAGTCCCGACCCACCTCGAAGCCGGCGTCGCGGAACTCGGACAGGAGAATTTCGTCGGTGGTCCCGGGATAAGTTGTGCTCTCCAACGTGACCAGCATCTCGGGGTGCAGGCATTCGCGAATCTTGGCCGTGGCATCCGCGATGTATTGGATATCGGGATCGCGGGTCTTTCTCAACGGTGTTGGAACGCAAATGCTCACCGCGTCGAGGTTCTTCAGGACCTTGTAGTCAGTCGTCGCCTTCAGCCTGCCGGCTCGAAACCAGGTCAGAGACCACAGAGGCAGGAACGTCCTGAATATACGACTCACCTGCCGAAATTTTATCCACTCGCTGCTGGTCTACATCGATTCCGACGGTGGCATACCCTGCTCTGGCAAATTCCACTGCGAGCGGTAGTCCGACATATCCGAGCCCGATCACCCCAATCCTGGCTGATCGATCAAGGATTTTTTCACGCAGCGCCATTTGCGGCCTCCCTGTGAAGACGATACCAATCCAAAACCCGCTGAAGGCCATCTCGGAACGAGACTCTGGGAGCGTAGTCGAGCAACTGCTTTGCCTTGCTGACGTCGGCCACAGAATGCCGGACGTCGCCGGTTCGAGCCGGTTCGTGGATCGATTCGATCGAAGTCCCAAGGATCTGATTCAGCTCGCCTATGAGCTGATTCAAGCTTGTCCGAGTGCCACAGCCTATGTTGAACACTTCTCCAGCGGCGGAGGGAGATGTCGCGGCAAGCCAGTTTGCGTCAATGACGTTGCTGATAAAGGTGAAATCCCGCGTCTGCTCGCCGTCGCCGTAAACGATCGGAGACTTGCCCGCCAGCAGGCGTGTTGCGAAGCGAGGAATGACTGCGGCATATTGCGATTCAGGGTCCTGACGGGGCCCGAACACATTGAAGTAACGAAGACAGGATGTTTCCAGACCGTAAATCCGGTAGAAGAGACCGCAGTATTCCTCGCAAACCAGTTTAGTCAGCGCATAGGGCGAGAGCGGCCGGCCGACGCGAGTCTCCACCTTGGGAAGCGTCGGGTCATCGCCGTAAATCGAAGATGAAGATGCCACGACGACCCGTTTTACTCCGGAGTCACGCGCGGCGACGAGCACTGACAGCGTGCCGTTGAGATTCGCGAACTGCGTAGCCTGGGGGTCGGAAATGGAACGAGGGACCGAAGGGATTGCGGCCTGATGGAAAACGTACCGCACGCCGCGGAAGGCTTCGCGCAACTTGTCGGTATCATTGATATCGGATCGCAGGACTTGAATTCGATCTCCCGCCTTTGCGACCCATCCGGAGAGGTTTTCTTCTCTTCCCGTGGAGAAATTGTCTACCAGGACGACCTGGCATCCGCGGGAGACAAGCTCTTCGGCCAGGTTGGACCCGATAAAGCCGGCACCGCCGGTTACTGCCATTTTTTCCATAAGCTACCTTTCGTCTACCGGCTCCCGGCGCGCGAACAGGCCACCTATCTTAGCAGACATGGTTGTACTTAGCCAAAACCTGATTTGGTATGGCAGGTAATAACGCCGCCCTTCAGGTTGACTTTGTACCTTGTTTCACAACGTAGTCTGCGGCCGCAACCGAAGTGCTCTTAGTGCTTTCTTCGTGTTTTCGCGGTTAGGCTGCCAACCAGGCGAGCCGGGGAGATGACGGACTCAATTGACCTGATCGGACGAGATGACTACAATGGTCACATGATCAAGACGTTGAGGGAAAGTAAAGCCAAGCTCTCCGAACTGGTGGACCTGGCCGGCCACGGCCAGGACGTGTTGATCAGCGTGCGGGGAAAGATCAAAGCCAGATTGACCCGTGCGACGGCCCCCACGCGGGCTTCAAACAGGACGCTCTGGGTGCAAGAATTGCGTAGACTTCATAAATCTTACGGCCGCCGTGCGGTTCATCCGACGGTCGACGAGATCCTGTCTGAAAACCGCGAAGACCGCAGGTGAGACATGAGCTACTGGGACACCTCCGCCCTCGTCAAGCTCTACGTCGCTGAAGTCGACTCTCCTTATTTCCTGCAACTGCTCGGCAACACGGACGAACCCATCGTCTCGTCGGCAATAGTGGCCACAGAGGTGCTCTGTGTGCTGTATCGGAAGGAGCAGGCTCGCGCACTGAAACCGGGCGGAGCGAAGCCGATATACCAGAAGTTCAAGTCTGACGTGAAGGCCGGCAGGATTCTGACAATTCCCTACAGTCAGGATGTTGAAGCCGAAGCCGAAAAGCTCGTGAGGAGAGAGTATCGCTTATCGCAGCCGGTCTTGATGCGAAGCCTGGATGTGATTCACATCTCTACGGCGTTGTCGAGCAAGATTACGGAACTCGTGGCAACCGACGCGCGGCTCCGAGAGATCGCCCGTCTTGTCGGGCTGCATCTGATACCCTGATCTTCGCGGCTGAAACTTCGGACGGCTGCAGCCGGTTGTGAGTCCAGGCGAGCTCCAAGCAAGAATTCAGAAGTCAGCATCGGCACCGACTTCTTAATTCTGACTTCTGATTTCTGACTTCTCTAGGTCCGATGCGTCTCACCGAGCCAACACGAGTATGCCCCACGGCCGATCGGAGACTTTGATCTTCTTTATTACCCGCTCTGTTGCGAGGTCTACCACGGAGACGTCATTGCTCGGCCCATTGGCGCTATAGAGCATTTTGCCGTCCGGAGAGACTCCGATGCCCCAGGGCCGCTGGCCGACTTCGAACGACGAGAGGATCTTGTCCCGAGCGGTATCAACGACAAAGACTCTCTTCCCGCGGCCGGTGCTGACGTAGGCTTTTGTGCCATCGGGTGACAGCGTCACTGCCATCGGCTTGATCTCAACCCCTGGGGATTTGGCGTTATCTCCAGTGGCGGCCAACTCGATTTCGCCCATGGGTGCATGTTTCACCGCATCGATCACACCTACCTTCCCGTCATTCTCCCGGGTCACGTAGGCTTTGGTCCCATTGGGCAGGAACGCCACGTCGCGCGGACGCAACCCTACCTTGAAGCTCTTGACCACCTTGGCGGCAGCCGTGTCAATAACTAAGATCGCGCCATCGTCCTCGGAGGTTACGTACACGAACTTGCCGTCCGGGCTCGTCGTCACTCCTTCCGGCTCCTCGCCGACCGGCAGTTCATGGATCACCCTGCCCGCCGCGAATCGACAATGCTGACGCTTGGCAGCGTCCTCGTTGGATACATAGAGCAGCTTGCCGTCCTTGCTCAGGTCGAACTCCTCCGGGTCGTTCCCCGACGCGATGACCCGTACCAGCCGGTGGGTTTCCACATCGAAAACGCCGACCCCGTCGGCGCTGCGATCGGGCGGCGGGAGTTTACTTTCGTCAACGCCGGGCGGAGCCATGGGGACCCGCTCAACGCGACGTAAATCGTCTTCCCGTCCGGGCTGGCGTGAATGCCCCGGGGACGTTTTCCCAGCTTTACCGTGGCGATGACCTCATGCTCGCGCTGAATCGATGATGCTCAGATCACCTGAGGACTCGTTTGTGACGTATATGCGGTACATGCCTTCCGGCTTCGGCGCCTTGGCCGTCTCTTTGGTCACTGTCGCCGTACCGCAACCCGACAGGAAAGCGACAAACGAGATGAGTGAAAACAGCGTGGTCTTTGCCATATGGTTTGCCTCGAGCCTCAACCTGACGGTCAGAACCGGAGTCTGATTCCACCCCAGGCGCCCCTGGGCGCGCCCGGCGCGAAAAAGGTCGCTTGCTGGACCGGGAATTCTCCATTGACCGCCGGGAAGGGCGCGCAATGAAATTGCCTGTATCTGTAAATCCGGTCGGACCGAGTTGTGCGGCCGTGTCGTATTGCCGATCAAACAAATTATTGATTCGGACGAACAGGTCCAGCCGCCTGTGCACCTGGTAACGCGCTCCCAGGTTGACTATGGCATAGCCGGGTGATGTTCCCGGCCCAAGATAGTAGGTGCCGTCGGCTTGATGCAAATTGTTTTCATTGCCGCGGGCATAAGAACTCGAGCTGGCGACCAGGCCCCAGTCAACCAGCAATTTTGAGGCGACTTCGATATCGGCGTAGGCCTTGAACATGTGCCGGGGGCTGAGTGGAATCCGATTGCCCGGCTCGATCTCGATCGTGCCCTCGACGCCCGGGATGCCGTCTTCGGCTTCTTCATTAGTGCTGTTCCCCGTTCCGTTGACCTGTTCTTCGCTCTGGAACGTTGCATCGAGAAACGTGTACCCGCCTCCAAAATTGACCCGCGATATGCGGCTGTTAATGTCGACCTGGAATCCTTGCCGGAGCGTCTTGGAGATGTTCTTGAAGTAACCGAAGCCGCTCTGTTCTGACGTCACGAAGAGAATATCCTTGCGGTTATCCGAGCGGAACCACGCGAAGTTCCATCTCAGATTCCGTTCCAGTCCGCCTCGCACACCCGATTCAACGGTCCTGGTAACCACCTGATCGAGAGGAGGGTCGCCCGCCATGGCGTTGGGAAGCTTGCACGGCTGTTCCGGATCGGCACAGCCGAGCTCGATGGAGCTGGGCGCGCGGCTGCCCTCACTGTATCTCGCAAAGAGGTTGAACCAGTCCGCCCCTCTGAAAGTCACTCCTGCGTCGGGGTTGAATCTCTCGAACACGTGATCACCGGTGAGCGAACCCGTACCGGCAAGGGGCCGGATGCGGTCGCGATTCTGAATCGAGCTGCGATTGTACCGCCCGGACAGCACAACATTCCAGGCATTGCGGTAGGAAAGCGTATCGGTGGCGTACACGCTCCCGGTATCAATCTCCCCGCCCAGATCGACCCGCGTGTCGAACGGCACTCCGTCTTCATCGCCGCCGGTAACGCCATCGGCGAACGAGGCCACACCCGTGACGCTGCGGTCGGGATTCAGATAGCCCAGCTGCAACGACTGAACGAAATCCACCGTGCTCCGATCGTAAGCCGCACCCGCCGTGAATTGATGGGGTTTGCCGCCCAGCGGGCCAAACCAGCTCATCTGTCCCGAGAAGCCGAAGTTTTGCTGCTTCGTGTTGGAGCGATTCAGAAGGCCATTGCATTTCTCCGCCGGTTCATCACGCAGCAGGGATTGTGCGATGCAGCGCCAGAATGGGAAGGGCGTGTTGGCGGCATTTTCGCCGGCGACGGGAAACCCCGTGTATCCTGCCGCCGTCAGGGCGGCGCGTTCCTCGGCGTTTGGCTGGTAAACCGCCTGATCCAGCGAGTCCTCGTTTATGTCGCCGTTCAACGTGTTGGTGCGGATATAGCGATAATAAACATTACTCGAGAACGTCAATCTGCTGCTCGGGCTGTGACGCAACTCTGAGATTGACGAAGGGAGCCAGGTTGGCGGTATTGTCCGGCTTGGTATACACACTACTGTAGTCACCGGCGAGGAAGCGCTGTTCCTGAAGTCCATTACCTATCAGCGAGTTGTTCGCGTACCCCACGGTCAGGCCCAGGACAGTTTTGGAGTCTTGCCAGCCGACGTTGCCAAAGAACTGGCGGACGTTCGAAGGCGAGGATTCACGCCATCCGTCTTCGAACAGAAGATTCCCCGCCAGGTACCAGTTCAATCCTTTCGAGTTCAAACCGCCGTGCTCAAACTCCGCCGCCCCGCGCCCGAAACTCCCGCCGCTCAGCTCCAGCGAGGTACCCGTATGGCTCCGGCCGTCCTTGGTCTGGATTGAGATCGCGGCGCCCAGGGTGTTCAACCCGAACAACGGGCTCGACCCCGGGATCAGCGTGGTTTCCGAGATGGCGATGCGCGGGATCAGATCCCAGCTTACCACATCACCAAAGGGCTGGTTCAGACGCACTCCGTCCATGTATACCGAAATGCCCTGGGGTGTTCCGAGCAGTGGAGAAGCCGTGTATCCACGATAGTTCAAATCCGGCTGAATCGGGTTTCCCTGCACTTCATTCAGGTACACGCCGTTCATACGCCGGTTCAGAAAATCAGAGAGATCGAGTGCTCCGCTCTGCTCTATATCGCTGGCGGTCGCGGCCTGGACCGGAGCGGGGATCTCATCGAGCGAGCGATCCACACCGGGAAGCGGCGTAGTTCCCGCGACGTCGACCTGGAAGGCCGGTGCTGATAACGCGAGCACAACGGTGCTCAAGACGGGTTCATCAGACTGCACGTTCAAAGAAAGGTATTGTGTGGCGAATCCGGCCCTCGAGACTTGCAACCGGTAACGGCCATAAACCAGGTTTCTGAACACATGCCGGCCCTCAGCGTCTGTCTGAAATGGTTGGTTCGCTCCCACCGCCAGGTTCTCCAGCGTCCCGCTGGCCTCCACGGCCGCTCCGGACGGGTCCTTTACTTCCAGGCGAACCTCACCTGCGGAACGCTGGCCGAACACCGGCAACGCCGAAATGGTCCAGGCGAAGCACAACAGGGTCAAAGCACGTGGAAGCGTTGATCCCATGAGGCAACGGCTGTTACGATGCATGCGAATCCCTGAGATACATCCCCGGGGGCTCGATTTTGTTCAGTCTTTTTTGAAGTTGCCTGTTCAATAAAAAAGCCTGAACAGAGTCGAGTCGACGAGAATATTAGAGTGGAGCCGCGATGGCAATCGAGGGGTCCGATTCATCAGTCGGAGTAGCTGCTCGAACGACGATCGGCGCTACGTAGTGTGATCCGAGCAGCGTAACCAGTCCCAGGGCGAAGACGCCTGCTGTATGCGTAACGGTCACCGTCAGGCCGAGGAAAGCTGCGTGTTTCGGAGTGCCGCGCGACCCGACCAGATAGGCGCCGACCACGGCCTTGCCATGTCCTGGCGAGAGCGCATGCAGGCCCCCCAGCATCGCAGCAATCAACAATCCAAACAGCGCTCTCGGCCACGTCAGGTCGCGGACTCCAATCAGCTCAGCCAGACGGTCGCGCTCTTTCGTCTCGACTGGACGGCTGTCCCGCATGCGGGGCGGCGCAACGCCCGACGGAATTTCCCCTCCAGTAAACGACATCTCCGCGGTCCTTTTGTTAAGCGGCGCGGAAACCCCGTCTTGCGGATAAGCTTTCAGCTCGTCCGTGATTCCATTACCAAAAGCCGTACTATCAAAAACCGTGACGCCGGCCTCCGGCTTTACCACCAACTCACGCCAGCCGCTGCGATCGGGTCTGTTCGTATCTTCCAGGCGTAGCCGGCGGGCCGTGCCAGAGCCGGACCGAGGAAAATCGCCCGTGAAATCGCACTCGATGCGCAGGATCGGCAGTCCGCCATCGCCGCGCGGCACGCTGACTTTCCTCGCGCTTACTCGCAACGGCACGCGCGAGCCGTCAACAGTATTCCATAGATTGTCTGCGAATTGCCTTCCCACGACCTCGGAGTAAGCGTCGTATTCGGCTTTTGAAAAAGACCTGTCGCCATCCGTATCAATTCTTTCCAATTCTTGAAACGTGGAAATCTCCGCCATATCGACGACATAGCGCAACCCGATACTCTCGGTTCCAATTGCAAGACGCGCGAAATGACTGACACTGAACTTGCCCAGCGGATGCGCCTGATCGAGGGGGCACGAAAGTGCCTGTGCACTCTGGTAGAATAGCGCGATGACGCGCGTGCGCCTCTATTGCAATGGGTCCGAGACCGAGGTGAAGCCCTTTGTCTCTAAATTCACGGCGAATGTTTGCCAGGCCATCGTAAGTTCCCTCAAGACTCCGCGCTTCACCAGCCATATAGATTTTATTCTGAAGGGAGATCTGATAGAGCTTAGAGTTGATCAGACTCCGGTCCCGCTCGACAAGAGTCAGGGTTTTGCCGAGATTATGGTCCGCGATACGATCCGGGGAATGATACAGCATCTCAAGGACATCGACCCCGGCGGAACCATTCGCATTGAAGTAGATCTGGAGGGGAACCTTGAAGAATCGCAAGGCTAAGGCTCGGCTCGGTTCGGTAGTCACCTTGATTCCCGGAGATGGGATCGGCGTCGAAATAACCCGAGCCGTGGTCAAGGTCCTCGAGGCGGCTGGGTTTCGCCCGAAGTGGGAAACCGTTCTCGCCGGCGATGCCGCTCTGGAAAAGTTGGGCACTCCGCTCCCTCCCGATCTGATCGAATCCATCACGCGAAGCCGTGTCGCGCTCAAGGGTCCGTTGAAAACACCGATCGGCACAGGCTACAAGAGTGTAAACGTCACCCTGCGCCAGCACTTCAACCTTTATGCCAACTTTCGTCCGATTCAGAGCCTGGAAGGGATTCCCTCAAAATGGAGCGGGTTGGACCTCGTCGTCATACGAGAGAATACCGAAGGGCTCTATTCGGGAATAGAGCACGAGGTCGTTCCAGGAGTGGTGGAGAGCCTCAAGATCATCACTCGAAAAGCCACCGAGCGGATCGCCCATTTCGCCTTCAAATTTGCCCGGCGCGCGCGGCGCGAGAAGATAACGGTAATTCACAAGGCGAACATCATGAAAATGAGCGACGGTCTCTTCCTGCAGGCCTGCCGTGATGTGGCCGGCCACTATCCTGGAATCAAGTGCGACGAATACATCGTCGATAACGCTTGCATGCAGCTCATCTCGCGGCCGGAGCACTTCGATGTCATGCTGCTCGAGAATCTTTATGGTGACATCATGTCGGATCTGGCAGCAGGCCTGGTTGGGGGCCTGGGAGTCGTACCCGGGGTTAACTATGGTGACGGTTGCGGCATATTCGAGGCCGTGCATGGGACCGCCCCGGACATCGCCGGGAAGGGAATCGCCAACCCGATTGCTTTGCTGCGCTCGGCCATTTTGATGCTGGAGTTCGTGAAACTGAGCAAGATGGCAGCCCGAATCGACCGTTCGGTGCGGCAAGTCTTGCGCGAGGGGAAAACCCTTACCCCGGACCTGGGCGGTAAGGCTACGACCGACGAAGTCGCGCGGGCAATCATCGCGAATTTCAAGAGGTAGTAGGCGGCGCGCCGCTCAATGGCGGTCAGAGAAAGTGATTGGCGGTGACCTTTGGTCTATACTGGGCACCCAAAGATTGAGCAGTTGCGCCTTTGCCGGCAGTCGATTGTTGTTCCAAGGAGAACATTTGATGACTAGCGCGAGCCGTGACCGAAATATTGCCAAGGCATCCGTTCTTGTCCTGGTAGCCATAGCTTCCCTGCAACTGTTGCGGCCAGTCCAGGCGCAGTTCGGCGAAGAGCGGAGAAGAGGGGAGCTGGCATCGATTCCGCTGCCGGGCGGATCGGTGGTCGAATTCAAGTCGATGAACTCGCAGTTGCTGGGCACGAATCAACCCTATAGCATTTTTCTGCCGCCGTCCTATTCAAAGGAATCCTCGCGAACCTATCCTGTGATCTACTTCCTTCACGGATTGAACAACGATCACACCAGCTGGACCGTCGACCGGTACGGCAACCTCCAGAACAAGCTGGAAGAAATGATCCTGGCCAAGAAATTGCCCGAGATCATCATGGTGCATCCCAAGGCAGACAACAGCTTCTATTGCAACTACGCCGACGGCAGCAAGAGATACGAAGATTTCGTGACCCAGGAGCTGGTCGATTACGTTGAATCAGGCTATCGCGCGAAAAGAGGGCGTGAGAACCGCGCCATAGGGGGGACTTCCATGGGTGGGTTCGGCGCGCTGAAGATCGCGATGAAGTTTCCCGATCGCTATGCCGCCACGGTCGGGCATTCGCCCATTATTTTTCTAGGCAAGAACCCCCTGGATGTTCCAGACGAGATGAAGGGGTCGCGCTACTACCAGTTTTTCGTGAACATCCTGCGGCCTCTGTTTGGGGACCCGATCCGGCAGGAGCTTTGGGACGCTAACAATCCTTTGCTCCTGGCCAGGAGCGGCAAGCTGGAAAAGCTGAAGATCCACTTCGATTACGGGACCGGGGATCGTTACAACCAGAGCATTCGCCTGGACCAGGGCGTGAAAGCGCTCGATCGGGCCCTGACAGAGGCGAGTGTGGCGCATTCGTTCAAGGAGTATCCGGGTGAGCCCCATGGCTGGGCTCTGGTAGCCTCGCATCTTCCGGAATCGCTCGCCTTCCTCTCTCAAACATTTTAATCCGAGAAACTCGCAGCTCCAGGACGGAGGCGCAAAGGGTTTATTCCCGTTGTTTCTGGAACAGCGCCATGACGGTCTGGATGGTATCGGCTTCGCCGCCGGTCTTATCGGGCCGGTGGCGCTTGACACGCGCGAAGCGGAGCGCCAGGCCGGCCGGATAGCGTGGCGACTCCTGGATGTCGCTGAACGCGACCTCAACCACCAATTCCGGTCGTACGTAGACCGTCCAATTATCGCGGCTCGTTTCCAGAGAAGAGAGTTTCGCTGTTTGCCACCGAAGCATTTCGTCGGTGAGGCCTTTAAAAGTTTTTCCGAGCATCACAAACTTCCCGCTCTCCGGATCTCGCGCGCCGAGATGAAGGTTCGAGAGCCAACCGGAGCGCCGCCCGTGTCCCCATTCCGCCGCGAGCACCACGAGATCCAGTGTCGTAGCCGCTTTCAGCTTGAGCCAGTGAAAACCACGCTGGCCTGCGACATAAGGTGCGTCAAGCGACTTGGCCATCAATCCTTCATGCCCTGCAGCGAGCGCCTTCTGGAGAAAGCTTTCAGCCTCATCCTGCCGGCTGGTTACAATTCGCGGGGCTTGGGCAGCCGGCGGCACGATTGCGGTCAAGACCTGCATGCGTTTGTGATAGGGCCTTGCTATCAAGGGGCCGTCGCCTTCCAGGTGCAGGCAATCAAAGAAGAAAGAGGACAGCGGAATCTCGCGGCGGACCGCCTCCACGTCCCTGATTCGGCCGAGCCGCCGCATCGTAATCTGAAATGGAAGAGGTCGTCCATCCGGCCGCAGAGCGATCGCTTCGCCTTCCAGAACGGCCTCCCGGATCGGCCAGGCCCGCGCCCACTCCACTACCTCCGGCAAGCGCCCAGTCACGTCCTGGAGCTGCCGCGTGAAGATCCGAATGTCGTCCGCGCTCTTATGCACCTGGATGCGCGCGCCATCGAACTTGAATTCGAACGCCGCTCCCCCCAGGCGCGAAAGGCTCTCCGCCACATCTTCGGCGCTGTGGGCGAGCATGGGCGCGACGGGCGTAAAGAGCCGCAGTGAAAACCGGGAGAGTCCAGCCGTTCCTTCGTGCAATGCAGCGCGGGCTACCTCGCCGATGTTGCCGGAGAACATCATCGCCTGGCGCACCTGGCTGGAAGGAATGGTAGAAGCCTTGGCGATGGCATCGAGCACCAGGCCTTCGAGCGCGCCTTGCCGTATTTCACCCATCACCAGTTGCGCGAGAAAACGGCGTTCGTCGGGGCTGACCGATTCGAAGAGCCTGCGCAGTGCGCCGATTTTCCGCTCGGTCGAGCCAGGGCCTTGTTCTGCCGCTATTACATCGAAGGCGCGGTCTGCTTCCGTCAATGTCAACGTCTCTCCGGCAGGCGGACCTTCGACCATGGCGCCTTGGATCATGCGCCAGCCGGCGCCGATCTTGCCTTGCCGCAGCACGCCCGACAGATAGAGTGCCGCCAGTTCCGTCTCGTCGCCCTGAGTCTGGCGAATAAAGTCAGCAAGCAGGGCAACCTTCTCCGTCTTTTTTGTGGTGGACCGAATCTTGCTGACCACTTCCACCAGACCGGCGAGGCGCATGACGGCTATTATACGCGGAACCAGGCGGCCCCCGTGGAGCGCGCTAGCTTGCTTGCGCCAGGCGAAGCAAGCTTCGCACAGCCAATGCGATAGCAGAGCTGCCGCACTCCAATGAACCCAAACGGAAACGCCGAGCGATCAACGTCGTATTACTAAAGCGGCAGCTTGCAGGCCGTTTGCTCGCGCGCGCTTCAAAGAAACGCGTCCTGGACTCGTTGCCCGTACAATCAAATCCCGATTCTAGCCCGAATGCTCTTGCGCTCAACGGAGAGGCATGAAGAGCAGACAAGCCTTGCCCAACTTCTTTATTGTCGGCGCGCCCAAATCCGGAACAACCTCGCTCTATCATTGCCTTGACCAGCACCCGGAGATCTATATGAGTCCGGTCAAGGAGCCCAGTTTTTTCGCCTCGGACATCAGGCTCGAATTGCTCAGCCATGAAGCTCGGCCACTCATACGCCACGACCCGCGTGAACTGCGCGCCTACCTCGATGGCCCTATGCAGGAGAAGGGAGTGGCGGCGCTGGTCCTGGAATGGGAGGACTATCTCAAACTCTTCAAGAATGTCCAGAACGAGACGGCAATCGGCGAGGCCAGTGTTTGTTATCTGTGGTCTGAAACGGCAGCCTTGAATATCCGCCAGCGTGTCCCCGCGGCAAAAATCATTATGGTCCTGAGAAATCCGGTCGAGAGGGCGTTTTCTCAATACCTTCAAGCCCTCGCGAGCGGGTGGGTGCGCAGCACTTTTCGAGAACTGGTCGAGCTGGATGCCAGGCGGAATGGCATAGGCTTCAGCATCCTTTATCCCTTCCTGGACTATGGGCGATATCACATACAGGTTCAGCGGTACCTGGAGACTTTCACTGCAGATCGGGTTCGGATTTACCTTTATGAAGAATACAAGCTCCAAACCCTGGCGGTGTTCGAAGATATTTTTCGCTTCCTGAACGTAGCAGCGGATTTCCAGGTCGACGTATCGAAGAAATACATGGAACCGCTCTTGCCGAGGTTTTCGGCGCTCGGCTTCGTTCTCCGGCGACAAGGCTTCCTCAAGAAAGCGCGCGAGGTGGTTCCGTACCCCGTTCGAAAGGTCCTTCGAGTCCTGGGTTTCAGCCGGCGTGAAACGACTACGATGGACCCGAAAGACAGGGCCTACCTGGTGGACCTCTACCGGGACGATATCCGCAGGCTCTCGGGACTATTGGGGCGTGATCTTTCTATGTGGTTGAAGTGATCCGAGCCGCGCCCTGCCTACTGCCTACTTCATCGCTGGTTATAAAGATCCATCACCCACGGCGGCGGCTCGGGATCGCCGGCGAGGCTGATGTTCATTCCCAGGCTCTTCATCCACCGCCACAGCCATGACGGCCCGTACTTGGTGACAAGGGTGTCTTTCGTCTGATAGGCCGGATCACCCATTGCCTCATCGAGTGTGACAAAACGGTAGCCGCGAGATTCATAGCGGTTGAGCATTTCATCGAGGCAGTCAGCGGTGATGTCATTGACGTGGAGCAGCAAGGTCTGGGTTACCTCACGGCCAAAGATGGTGACCGAAATTTTTTCAGCGAAATCGGTCACGGCCATGGTGTGACCGAGATAGGTGTCGCGCAGCCGCCGCGACATTGCTTCGTCCTTCGCCGCCAGCGCTCGAACATAACCAACATTAAAGACGAAGTCGCTGTTCTCGATTGTGTGCGGTGCGACGCGATAGCTTCGCGCGGCGAGGAATTGTTCGATGGCTTCCTTTTTTTCCTTTGTATCGCCGGTGTGCGTCATCGGGTGACGAAAATAGAGGGTGTATGGCTGGCGCGCATGCATCAGGCGCCGCGTGATGATTTCGCCCTTGATGATTTCGTCTTGAAATTCTTGAACCGTCACCCGGTTGAAATCGGGGTGCGAATAAGTGTGATTGCCCAGTATCATCCCGGCATCAATCCATTGTTGCAGTAGCGCGACGCGACGGTCGAGTTCGCCTGGCGCGTGCAGCTTGTTTTCGTTGACGAACCCTATGGCCGGAGCGCGATGCGATTTCAGCACACGCAGGATCTGGCTTGTCGCTCGCTGTGCGTGCGGCAGATAAGGATCGCGGCCGGCAGCGACGTAAGGGAGGTCGTCGAAGGTTACCGCGACGGCACGCTGTGGATTGGTTGAGGACCTTCTGTCTGGCCGAATGACGAGACACACAGGCCTGCGAGTAGCAGGATCAGAGTCGAGAGCATCTTGGTCACGAGTCAACCCTCAGCGGGGTGCAAAAACCACCGACCATGTGCGGACGGGCTATCAAGCCCGTCGGCCGGGTCGCGGCTGAGTTTTGCAACAGCGTCTCTGATTGATCCGTCGCCAATAAGGCTTCGGAAAGTTCTTGCATCCGGTCATCTAATGACCCGCACTTTCACAGCCTTCTGTGGGGCCGGGACAACAAACCTGAGCGTCTAAGGCGTCGCACTTGCACATAAGGCTTCAGAAACTCCCGGTTACCGAGGCGCCACAGGTTGCAGCGGAAGCGCGGCCAGCGTTGCGCCATCGGTCGTACCAAAGTAGGCCAGCGGCACCGCCGCGCCGTCCGACGAGATCGAAATATGACCGGATGCACCCGGCCTGAGTTCGGGAAGCCATTGCGAGATGAGACGTGTCTGCGCCTGGCGCGCACCGAGCGTGATGGTGGCGCCCCCGAGCACCACGCCCGCGCGGTCGTACGCCGTGATCGCTATGGAGGCCGCCGTATCGCCCGGATTCGCCAGCGCGAGTCCCGTGAAATAACCCGAATTCTCGATGAAAAAAGGCATCGACCACAAACCAGGTCCGCTCGACTCCAGAAACGAGGCCGCCGCGGCCCCGCTGTTCGGGTCGGCGGCGAGCGCGGCTATCAGGACCGGCCCGCCGAGAGCATTGGCCTCCAGCCATCCCGCCCCGCGGGTCGTCTGAATGCCGCCGAAGAGCTGTTCGACGGTCAGGCTCGCGGTGGAGAAGCCCATCATGACCAGCAACGAATTGGGAGCGGCTACGACTCCATCCGCGGAACGGAGCTGCAACGCGACGCTGCGGGTCTGGGCCGAGGGATTTACAAAGATCAGCCGTGTCTGAAAAGCTCCGTTCCATTCTACATGGGGCTGAACGTACCGGGTCAGCGACGGGCCCGGCCGCGCATCCAGGCTCCAGGAGTCGCCGGCGCCCGTTACCTCGAGACGCGCCGACACGGGCGCGGAGGAGCGCACTTCGGCGGAAGCGGGTTCAAAAAATCCGGACCCGGCGGGCGGAGCCACATCCAGGGTACCGTTGGCCGCGATCGCGACCTGACGGGTCTGCACCGTCGTACCGAACTTGTTACGGAAGATCACCTCGGCCGTGGCCGCGCTCCCCGAGGAGAAGATTCGGATTCGCCGTGAAGCCGCGCCCTCGTGTTCGGGAGCAAGCGGCAGCCACAAATCGACGGCGGGCGCGGGTAACGGACCGATGCTCTCCAGCACGGAAGGAATGGCGCTGCCGCGGAATGCCAGCAAGGACGTCCGGGTCTCGCTCCAGGCCGCCTGGAAACTCCCGTCAAAGCGCCTTGCGCCCGGTCCCAACCACTCCTCGGCAAGGAATACGTTCTGCGAGCGCGGAGCGAGAGTCACAAACGCGGGGTTCATGAGCCCCTCCGCCGCTGCGATCCTTCCGTCAAGGGAGCGGGCCTCGACCCGCACGGTCAGAGTATTGTCAGTCGTATTGGAGAGCGCCACTCCCTGGAACGCGCCTTCCGACACCGGTATCGAGCTCAAGACCCTGACGGCTGCATCCGAGGGTGGCGGTGGTAGAGGAGCCGCGCTGTTGCCGGAGAAGGGATCAAGCTTGGGAGTGAAGTCGGAGGACAAATCCATAGGAGCCCTCCCCTTGTACATCAGAGAAGAGACCGGCAGGCCGAGCGCGTCGGTGATGGTTGCGTAGAAGATCACGTTGCCGATCTGGATGATATCCCCGGAGCCGCTGGTTTCTCCCGGCGGAATCTGGGCGACGAATCGATCTCCCTGCCGAGCCGCGGGGTATGCCTTGAAGTCGCGGATCGGCGCGATAGTCGAATCCACGCGCGTCGCCGCATAAAGGGTCGCCTGTGCGCCCGAGAGCCGCGCGGCGCTCTCCGCCAGGGTGATCTCGAACCGCAGGCCGCCTCCTTCCTGGAATGGCGTCACCTGAGGCGCAGCCAGAGGCCGGTCCCGCCTTCCGAAGGCATAATCCAGCCACTGCCGCAAACCACTCGCGAGGGTGAGCAGGTCGGCCGCCCCGCCAAATCCATGAGGCGTGTTGGGCAGAAGCCAGAGGCGCTTCTCGAAGTTTGCCTGAGTCCCGGCCGAGGTGATCGCCTGTTCCATCAGGTTGGCGCTTGGGAGTGGAAAGTACTGGTCGTGAGTTCCAATCACGGTCAAGACAGGCGCGTGCTGGCGCGGCGCGTATCGAATCGGGTCGAAGTAATTCAAGAAGGTCACGGCCGTCGCGTCGGTGTCGATGTTCTCGATCGAGTTGAGTGGATCGCTGCCGTTATAGGGAAGATCGCGGGTTCCGTTGTAAATGCCGTGATACAGCCAGGAATTAGGATAACGGAGCGCGTGGTGCCAGTTGCCCGCCGACGCGACAATCACGGCCGCCTTCACGCGTTCATCAATTCCGTTGAGGTAAGTCGCCATGATTCCCCCCATGGACGCGCCGACGACGCCGAGCCTGGCGGCGTCGATGCGGAAGGGATTTCCCGGCAGCGCGGCCAGGGACTCCAGCGCGGTGAGCGCTCGCATGCCGGCGTAGGCATAATGGTACAGGTAGCCATACTGGGGTCCTCGATCGACCGAGATCCATGCCTGGTTCTCATCCTCGGGACCGCCCGTAGACTCGCCTGCCTCCGGACCATCGATGAACAGGGCAACATAGCCCAGGCTCGCTACCAGGAGAGCCGTGTCACGATCCGCTCTCCCGCCGTGTCCATGCCCGAGTACCAGCGCGGGGTAAGGGCCGCCAACCAGAGGCGAAGCCAGAAACCCATGAATCCGGATTCGCTCGTTGCGGTGCTCGGCATAAGGAGGGACCGCCTCGAACCAGCTGGCGGATGGATTCGAGGTAAAGAACACATCCGAGTATCCGAGGTGAACCGCGGTCGAGAGCTCAAGCGTCGAGCGGTCTCGAATCTGGGAGAGAACCTGGGGATTCCACAGGTCATACGGCGGCACGCGAGACTGCGCGTTGAGTACGGGGACAAGGCAAAGCAAACCAGGAATCCAGAAGCTGCGCTTGTATCTCATGCGATAGCTGCCTGCTGAAGAAATTCTCGATGGTCGAGCGACGCCGTCATGATAGCCTCCGTATATTCGAGGAAAGTGTAGCACGCGAGCACTACCTACTCGACCAGCCTGAAGCGCGGCGATGGTGGAGGGAGGAGGAGAGTCTATGAAAGGCAACATGGTCGTTCCGCTCCTGTATCTCAGTCTCAGCTGTATGGTCTTTGAGCCGGCCCGTGCGCAGTTCGGAAGCCAGCCCCACCCGGTTGCCAGGACCGGCGGGAACTACATGCTGAACTTCTATCTCCCCCCTTCGGGCAGCAGCACACCCTGGTGGCCGTCCTGGTCACCCGACGGGAAGTGGATCGCTTTCGCGATGGATGGTTCGCTCTGGAAGATGGGATTGGGCGAAACCGTCGCGCAGGAGATGGTTTACTCGAAAGAGTATCTCTCCTCGCCCGAATGGTCGCCCGACGGCAAATGGCTCGTTTACACGGCGGATGACGGCACGGACGATAAATCTGAAGATATTGAATATCGAAACCGGGCAGTCCGAGACTCTCACCTCCGGGAACCACCTCAATCTCGATCCGGCCTGGTCACCCGATGGCACCCGGCTGGCCTACGTCTCCACGGAGCCGAACGGCTACTACAACATCTACGTCATGGAGCTCAAGAACGGCAAGAAGGGAAGCGTCTCGGCCCTGACTTCCGATCATCGCTTTGGCAGAGACCGGCTCTATTTCGGCGATCACGATCTGCATATCTCGCCCACCTGGTCGCCGGACGGCCGTGAAATCATATTTGTCAGTAACCGCGGGATCCCGCTCGGATCGGGCGCGATCTGGCGCGCCCCGGTGGTTGCGGACGTGATGAACTCTTCCCGCGCCCAGATGATTCACAAGGAGGAGACCCTTTACCGGACTCGTCCTCACTGGTCGCGTGATGGCAAGCGGATTGTCTACAGCTCTCACCTCGGGCATCAATACAGCAACCTCTTTGTCTTGCCGGCCGCCGGAGGGGAGCCCTACAAGCTGACCTTCGGCGAGTACGACAGCTTCCACCCTCGCTGGTCGCCCGACGGCGAGTGGATTGCCTACGTATCCAATGAAGAGGGATTGCCGCAGTTGAAGCTGCTCAAGGCGTGGGGAGGCACGCAGCGGCTGGTCCGGATCTCCGCCAAGCGCTGGGCTCGCCCGATGGGCAAGGTCGAGGTGCGTGTTGTCGACGGTGAAACCGGCAAGCCGACGCCGGCGCGCATCTACCAGCGTGCCGCTGATGGCAAGTCTTACACCCCGCCCGATTCGTACGAGCGCCTCTCCTCCCTCAACCAGCCTTTGTTTCACACTCGAGGAGAATTTGTCACTGAAGTCCCGCCCGGCTCGTATTCGGTCGAGGCGGTCAAAGGCTTCGAATACGAGCCTGCCAAGGCCACCGCCAATATTACTGCCGGGCAAACCGCCTCGCTCACCCTGACGCTGCGCCGCATGGTGAACTTGAAGGCGAAGGGATGGTACTCAGGCAGCAACCACGTTCACATGAACTACGGCGGAAATCTTCACAACACGCCGGAGAACCTGGTGTTCATGAATGCCGCCGAGGATGCCGACATTATCGGACACCAGATTGCTAACAAGGATAACCGCATTCTCGATTATCAGCACTACGCAGCCGGCCGCATGACCCATCCCGCATCAACGCGCGAGCAGATCATGCACACAGGCCAGGAGTATCGTCCTCCTTTCTACGGCCACATCTCGCTCTTCAATCTGAAGGAGCATCTGATCTCGCCCTTTACCACGGGATACGAGGGGACGGCGATCGAGAGCCTCTATCCTTCGAACACCGGATATCTTCCGGTTGGCCAAGCAGCAGGGCGGCATCGGAGCCTACGTGCACCCTTATGGCGAGCGCGATCCGCTCGAATCCGATCTGGGCGTGGCGAAAGGTCTTCCGGTGGACGCCGCCCTCGAGTCAATGAGCTATCTTGAGCTCTGGTCGACGGCAGGCGCGGGCGGGCTGATTGTGTGGCACCATGTGCTCAATAACGGATTCAAGCTTCCCGCCACCGGCGGCGAGGATTCGATCTCCAACCTGCACCGAACGCGGCTGGTGGGAGCCACGCGGGGCTACTTCTTCCTCGGACCCGGGAACCTGAGCTGGGAGAACTTCAAGAACGCGCTGCTGAAGGGGCGCGGTTTCGTGACCAACGGCCCGCTCCTGGAGTTCACCGTGAACGAGGCCATGCCGGGGGACGACATCCGCCTGCCGGCCGGAGGTGGAACCGTGCGCTTGCGCGGAACGCTGAACTCGATCGCGCCCGTGGATCGCCTCGAGGTGGTGCGCAACGGGTCGGTACTCGAGAAGATCCCGCTTGACGGCGAACGCCGTCAGGCAAAATTCGACAAGGAAGTTTCTGTCACCGGTCGGGATGGTTCACGCTTCAGGCGATTTCGGAGAAGGCGCGCCATCCCGTCGAAGACAGTCGTCCCATGGCCACGACCAACCCCATCTTCGTGTACGTCGGCGAAGCTCCGATCCGTTCGGCGGCATCCGCCGACTACTTCATTCGCTGGATTGACAAGCTGACGGAACTAACCAAGGCCCATCCCGGTTGGCGTTCGGACTGGGAGAAAGAGCACGTCCTGGCTCAGTACCGGGAAGCGCGCGCGATCTATGTCAAGCGTAAGGATGGTGTCAGGCCTTGAAAATTCGGAAAATCGTCTGACGCGTCGCCGCCGCCAGTCGGTTAACAGAATTGAATTTTCAAGGGTGACACCAAAGGTATAGTGACAGAGATGAGCCGTGCGTTCCTGATCACGCCGTTCACGCCGGAACGCGCAGGGAACGAGGACGCGGCAGTGTTTGCGGCCGTCCAGGACGCGATCCGTGCGGCTGGAAGGGGCGCGGGCATCGAACTTGTCCATCCGGCCCGTATCAGCCGTGCCGGCGTGATCATGGATCATGTCGAGGACGAACTCGCGCGGGCGGATCTCGTCATCGCACTTCTCACCGGAAACAATCCGAATGTGTTCTTCGAGCTCGGCCGGACCCAGGTTCCGGCGATCCTGCTCGTGGACTCCGCCGATTCGCTCCCGTTTGACGTCAGGCACCATCGGTCGCTGACCTACGGCGGTCCCGGTGAATTGGAGACTCTGGCAGAACGGCTAAGGGTTTCAATTATCGAAACACTCGGGAGTGCGCACCCGAGGGCAGCCGAACGCGAGTACGTGAACCGCCTTGCGCTTGCTTACAACACTGTCAGCTTCGCCGCATTCGAGCGCAGCGATGTCTTCACCGGTGGCGTATCGCTGCTCGACGTTTACGTGCCTCTTTCGATTGACGAGCTCAAGTTAGTTCGCCAGCCGGCGCCTAAAGATAAGTCCCGCGGCAGGCAGGACACAGAGATGGTTGTTACCGTCTCGGAGCGGGTCTCGCTCGACGCGATATTGCAAGGGAATGTGGTTCTTTCCGGAACGCCCGGGGCAGGTAAGAGCGCCCTGCTCCGCTGGCTGGCCGTGACCTCCGTGGAGCGAGGGGGTCGCATCCCGATTCTCATTGAACTCGGCCGCTTACCCGACGAGATCTCGAGCGGCCGGGTTTCGCCATCCTGGCCTGCGGTTCTTCCGGAGATGCTGGCGCGGCAGCAGGCTTTCGCGGGCATACCGCAGACGTTCTTTGCGGACGCGCTGGCCTCGCGCGACTGCCTGCTGCTATTCGACGGTCTCGATGAGGTCGCGAGCGCGCAAGCACGCCTTCGAATCAGCGAGTCGCTGGTGGAACTCTCGCGCGTTTATCCCAACCATCGGGTGATCCTCACGACCCGGCCGGGTCCGCTGGCGGAAACCGAGACCGTGCTTCGAACTCGATTCCGAGTCTGTCAGGTGAAGCCGTTCACTTCGGAAAATGTTCAGGCATACTTCGAACGCTGGTACTCTCGAGATGCGAACCTGACTGCCGGACAGTCCAAGACCGAGGCTCAGGCTCTGTTTTCGAGAATCCAGTCGAACCCCCGCCTGGCGGACCTTTCCGGGACACCGCTGCTGGCAACCATCCTGTTTCTCATCTGGCGCAACGAGGGATATCTGCCGGAGCTGAAAGTGCAGCTCTACGACCGGTGCTGCCGGATGCTGATGAAGTGGCAGAGCGTTCGGGAGATAGGACGGGAACATCAAGCGGCGATTGACGAAGAGCGCCCGACCCGCATCCTTGCTGCCGTAGCCTACGCCGTTCACTCGCGCGGACAGTCGCGGGCCGGCCGCTCGGATCTGCTCATGATAGTCCAGGAGGCCTCGGCGATGGGCGGCGTCGAGGCGGGAGCGCTGCTCGACAGCCTGGCGGTGCGGTCGGGAGTTCTCCAGCGGTTTGGTCCCGACCAGTACGGATTTCCACATCAGACGCTGCAAGAGTATCTCGCCGCGTTATACATTGCGCGCCTGCCCGAGGCCAAGTGCGTTGATGCCGTGCTCGAACACTTGCACCAGGAGTGGTGGCATGAGGTCCATGTTCTGGCAATCGCGCACCTCATATCCGCAGGCGACGACCCGGAGAAGACGGTCAAGCTGGTATCGCGCATTCTGGGCCTGTGCTCCCGTCCCCTCTCGATCCTCCGGTTCAATCCAAAGCTCAACCCGCGCATTCAACCGGGGCGATACCTCGCCGGTGTTCAGCTCGAACGCCGCATAGCGGGCATGCTGCGCCGCGAATTCGAACTCGTCGCGGCAGCCTGGGCCGAAAGTGTGCCGCACGCCAACATGTCCCGAGTCCAAGCGCGGCTCCAATCCGAGGCGTCGGATCTCATCTTTGAGCTTTTGGATGATCGTGCGAGAGCAGCCGACTCCGAGGGACGCCTCAGTCCGCTGGCTTTAGCCACTCTTAACGTCTTACGTAGCGCTCTCCCGCAACCCGTGACATCGCTTCTGAGCCGCGCTTTCGACAGCAATGATTTCGACGCACGGCGATTTGCCATTGGGTTCCTGGGCAGACTGTCCGTGTCGAACGCCGAAGCCCTCGCGGCGATTGTTCGCGCGGGTGAAAGCGCGTCAGGACGGGCCAGAGATGCGGCCTTGACCGCCCTGTCGTATGCAGATTACCGAGACCCGCGCGTGACCAGGATCCTGACGGACTCGCTCAGCGACCCCGACGTGAACATTCGGCGCTCGTCGGTCGACAGCCTTGCCGCCCACTGCAACGCTGCGACGCTGCCGTTTCTTATGCGAGCGCTTGAGGATTCCGACTGGGAAGTCCGGATGTCAGCGGCGGTCGGGCTGGCACGTCTCGGACAGGTGACAGAGCCAGTGATCTCGATCCTGACACGTGCACACGGATCGCAGACGCTACCTGCTCAAAGAGCTTCCGCAAAGGTGCTCGTGGAGCTCGGTCGAACGAATGATCAGGTCCTGGCGGCATTACTGCGGCAATTGGACGGCTATCTTGACGCCGAGGATGCTGCGGCCCGTCTCGGGGAAATCGGGCGCGCTACAGACGAGGTTCTGGCCGGACTCGTAAGCGCCCTGCAGCATAAGAATCCTCGCGCTCGAGTCGAGGCGGCAAGGAGCGTGGCAAAGCTCGGCCGTGTTCGCGACGATATCGTGACCGGACTGGTTCAGTCGTTGGGGAGCAAAGACGATGGTCTTGTCGCCGCCGCGGCGGAGGCGCTGGGAGAGCTTCATCAATCGCAGGACCGGGTAGTAGGCCAACTGGAACGTGTTCTTATCGCGCAGAGCCATGGTGACGAGATCGTTATGCGGCGCGACATGACAAAGTTGAGCGCGCGCAAATCCGCGGCGCGCAGCTTGGGAATGCTGGCTTCCGAAAACCCCGGAGCGCTGAGAGCGTTGCTTCGGGCTATCGACCATAAATCTCCGGCGCCGAACAAGGATCTGGATTTCTACCTCCAAATGTTGGAGAGAACGTCATTCTCTCGGCAGGATGATGGCAGCAGATACATAAAGACGGCTGCTGCATTCGGTCTCGCGCACCTTTCAGATCCGAGCGATGAGACGATCGCCGTACTTGTTAGTGCACTGGACGATGCTGACATTTTCGTGAAACGGGCGGCAGCCGTGGCTCTGACGCGGCTTGGACGCGCGACAGAGCCGGTGATCCACGCGCTCAGAAGAGCGATGGATCATTACGACCATGATGTGTGGCGCTCGGCAGCCGTCGGTCTGATACGCCTGGGTGCGGTTAGTGAAGAGCTTATCGCGAAATTGCTGAGCAAGACGAACGACACGATTGGATTCGACCATGGTGCTGCCGTCTCCTGCTTGGGTGAACTCCGCCTGGCCCGCAGCGACATCGTCGCCGCCCTCTGTCGCGCCGTGCGTAAAGAAAATTGGGGCCTTTTGTCCAGCCTCGGGATGCTGGACTGGAAGAACAACCCAGAAAACCTCCGCCCGGTCCTGATCGCGCTCAATCGCGCGTACTATGACGCGAATCCTTATTATCGCGGATCCGTGCTGGAGACCATCAGGAAGTTGTCAGTCATGGGCACGTTCTAGCAATCGAGCGGCATGTTCTGCCGTTCTGTCCGATTCACGAGCGCTCAGGCCCACGAAGCCGCCCGCTCCGGTCGAAATCAAAAAATCAGCTTCAATGCGAACTGCATCACCCGGTTCGGCGCCCGCAGGCTCGTGACCTTGCCGAACGTGGCGCTCTGGATGCTCCGGTTGGCTTCGGTCGGATTGTTGAAATTCGCCTGGTTGAAGGCATTGAACATCTCGGCCCGGAAATCGAGCCTCGAGCGCTCGCTCATCCGGAAGCTCTTGAAGATGCCGAAATCGAACTGGGTATAGCCCGCGCCGGTGAAGGTGTTGCGCCCGCAGCTGCCGAGCATGCCGGCCGCCGGAATGCTGAGGTTGCTCGAATCGTCCGCACCCAAAAGCCAGACCCCGCCGCGCGCGTCGTTCTTGTCAACGTTCGCCGTCCCGCGACCGCCGGCGCCGCAGTCTGCCGGTGACGCGGTGAAGTAGCCGTTAGTCTGGCTGCCGGAGCTGACCGTGAACGGAAAGCCCGTCGAGATATCGATGATCGTATTGACCTGCCAGCCGCCCACGATCTGATCGAACACCGGATGGAGCGAGGAGCCGAAGCGGCGGCCCCGGCCGACGGGCAGGTCGTAAATGGCATAGCCGCGGAAGACCTGGCTGACATCGAAGTCCGAGCGAGCGCGGTTCAGCCGGAGGTTCTTCGAGTCGTAGGGAAAGTCGAAAGCCGTGCCGGCGGCGACGGTCTCGTTCGAGGTGTCGTCGATCGACTTCTGGAAGGTGTAGTTGAACGCGTATTGCAGAAGGTTGCGGTAGTTGCTCCGGATCTGCAGCTGGAGCGAGTTGTACCAGGAACGCGAGACCGACGCGCCGAGCCCCGCCACGTCGAACTGGGGGTTGGGCCGGAAGAAGTTGTCGCGGGCGAAGGCAGCCAGGGGGCCGCGGCTCCCGCCCTGGCTCTTGTCCATCCGGTCGGCCAGGGTGCCAATGTTGTTCTGGTCGAGGTTCGTGAGGCTGGTGGCATCGGTGAACCCGGCAGCGGTGCGCGAGCCGGTCGCCGAGAAGAGGGAGGTGAAGATCGGCACCGGAACCTGACCCGGCAGGCCGAGGTCCGCGAAGCTCGCGAAGGTGGCAGACGTGCTCCCGGCGGCGGTCCGGCAGGCGGCCGGGTTGGCGCGGCACACTTCCAGGTTTTTCCTGGCGTTGACGAACTCCTGGAGGAAGCCATTGGAACGGATTTCAATGTCGTCCACGTTCAGGAAACGGAACAGGCCGAGCCCGCGGCTTCCGATGTAGCCGACTTCGAGCACCGTATTGGCCGCCAGCTCGCGCTGTAGCGAGAGCGAGAACTGGTGCACCTTGGCCGAGCGGAAGTCGTCGGCGAAGAAGAAGGGAGACTCGCGGCGCGTGTCCGGCGGGGTCGCGTTGATCTGGTTCGGCACCGGCGACCGGAGGCTCGGGAGTCCGTCGTTGACTACCACGCGCGGGTGTTGCGCGATCTCGGGCAGCCGCAGCGGGTCTGAGAAGGCGCCGCCGCAGGCGCCGAAAGCGCCGGTATTCGGATCTCGGCACTCGCCGCGGATCTGCGGGTCGAGTCCGATCGCAGGCTGGCGCTGCTCGACGACGTTCAGGGCCCACGCGACCAGCCGGTTGTAGTTGATGCGGTAGCCTCCGCGCAGCGCCGTGCGTCCGTCGCCCATGAAGTCCCAGGCAAAGCCGAGGGCCGGCGCCAGGTCATTGGTGTCGGAGCCGTACCACTGCCGGCCCGTTCCCGGCCCGGCCTTCAGAAAGGTGACGGGACCCTGCTGGAGCGGCTTGTCGGGGACGACCTGCAGCCCGCCATCATCGTATGGAACGCCGAACAGCTCGTAGCGCAGCCCCAGGTTCAGCGTGAAGCGTCGATGCAGGCGCCAGTCGTCCTGGAAGTAGAGGGAGTATTCGCGCTGGCGCTGGTACATGATCAGACCGTTGCCGGGAGCGTACTGGCTTCCGTCGCTGTACATGATCTGGTCCACCTGGGCCGCAATCCCGAGGAGCTCGTTGTACATGCGTTCCAGCGTGGTGCGGTCGGTCGCGTTGGGTACAACGTTGAGCGGCGTCGTGCCGGTAAACGGCACCACGCCTTCGGTGAACCGGACGCTGGGAAACACGCTGATGCCGCTTCCTTGCGGGTTCGAACCGACGTCACGCCGGTTGTTGAAGCGATAGAACCGGAGGTCGCCGCCGAAGCGGAGCGCGTGCGGTCCCCGCTGCCAGCTGATGCCGTCGCGCAGCTGGAAGTGCTCGGGGTAGCGGAACGTGCCTCCCCAGTAGACGAACGGCGTGTTCATCGCCGTCGTGCGCAGTTCCGGGACCTTGCCGAAGTCATCGGCTCCGGATCGGATTGGATGCGTGGTGTCGACAAACTGCAGCGAAGTGCGCGTGAAGCCGAAGCGCAGATCGTTGAGCAGGCTCGGCGACCAGATCATCTTGAAACCGGCCGCGGCCCCCTGGTTGCGCGAGAGCCGCGAGCGCGCCGGCACGGTTCGCGGCGTGCGGCCGAGCGCGTCGTTGATGAAGTCCCCGATGAGATCGTTGCGCCAGGCCAGGTTGTAACGCGCGAACATCTCGTAGCGCGAGTTGAAGATGTAATCCACTTTCCCGGCGTAGACGTCCGCCGGCGCCTCGCTGGGCGAGTTCCAGCGGAAGAAGGCCGTGTTGAGGCCGTCGCCGGTGGTGTAGTCGTTCGGCGCCGGATAAAGATTGATCAGTTGCTGCATGACGGGATCGAGGCCCAACCGGCGCGGGTCGCTGGCGACGATGTTGTAGGTGTCGAGGCAATCGGTCGCGACCGAGCCGCCGCAAAGGGGGACGTCGCCGCGGACCGAGCCGCTTCCCGGATCGACCAGGGCCGGGTTGAGCCGGTTGAAGACGCGGCCGTCCGATAGCGTTATGTTTCCGCGCACGAAACGGAAGATTCCCTGGCGCGCCGCAGGAGTGAAGACCGTGCTCGAGGTCAGAAAGGCCTGCTTCCGCCTTATCCCCTCGTAGTTGAAGAAGTAGAACATCTTGTTCTTGATGATCGGACCTCCCACGGCGGCGCCAAACTGGTTCTGCTGCAGGAGCTCGCGCGGGATCGGCGCGGATCTCGTGATCGGGTCGGGGAGGTGGTTGTTGAAGAAGCTGTTGGCGTCCAGCGCCGTGTTGCGCAAAAACTCGTAGGCGTTGCCGTGCAGCTCGTTGGTCCCGCTCTTGGTGATCATTTCGATCTGGGCGCCGCTGTTGCGCCCGTATTCGGCGCGCGCCAGCGCCGTCGTGACGCGAAACTCCTGGACCATGTCGGGGTTCACCGGCGCGTTGGTCAGCTCGCCGCGCGGGATGATCGGGTCCGAGATATCGATGCCGTCGAGCGTGGTCAGGACGCCGCGCCCGCGGTCTCCGTTGACGTAGTGGGTCACGGTGCCGGTCGCGGTGGTCGCCTCGGCGCTGTGGCCGACGACGCCCGGGATCAGGCTCAGCAGGTGGAGCGGGTTGCGCCGGTTCAGCGGCAGCGTCACCAGGGTCTTCTCGTCGACCAGGTTCGACACGGAGGCCTCGGAGGTCTGGACCTGCACCGCGCTTGCGGTCACCGTGATGGTGGAGTCGACCGATCCCGTCTCCATGACGACGCGCAGCGAGTAGTCGGCGCCGACCGTGACCTCGACGTTCTGCACGACGTAGGTCCGGAAGCCCGGCATTTCGACCTGCACGATGTACATGCCGGCCGGGAGGGAGGGAACCACGAAGGTGCCATTGACGCCGGCCGCGGCCTCGCGCGTCACGCCCGTTCCGACACTGGTCACTTTAATCGAAGCACCCGGAATCAGGGCGCCGCTGGGATCGAAGACCGTCCCGCTGATCTGTCCCGTGGCACTCTGGGCCGGCAGCGCAATGGAATAGAGAAGAATGCAGGCGCATGCCAGGAGCACGCTGGTGAGTTTCATCGGATTGTCCTCCTTCGACGGAGTGGAGCGAGTCTAGTCCCGGGGCGGAAGCCTTGTCAAACACCGTAAAAACAAAACCGCCACTAGGACGCGAAGACACAAAGCACGTATAATGCGGGGCACATATTCAGGTAAAGCCGATCGTTGGAGGCAAGCATGGACGCGCGCAGCTTATGGACGATGGTGGTGATTCTCTTCCTGGGAGCGGAGCTCGGGCGGGCCCAGGTCTTCACCTTCACTCGCGAGCAAATGATGGAGTACACGACCAAGAGCCCTTACGAGCGTTTTCCGGACGGCCGGCCGAAGGTGCCGGACGCCGTCATCGAGAAGCTCAAAAACGTGCTGATCGAAGAGGGCTGGGGGCTGCTGCGCGGCAAGGGCTTTCCCAACCAGTACGAGGGGGACTGGAAGGTCCTGAATTCAGGGACGAAGCTTGTCGGCCGGGCCGTCACCGTGCAGTTCATGCCCGTGCGGGCTGATGTCGCCGAGGCGATGGAGGCCGCAAGGAAGGCGAAGAATCAACCGGCGCTCCGGAACCAGACGGTCATCGATATGCTGGAGCCGGCGACGTAGCGGTCGTCGACCTCTATGGCAAGATCGAGAGCGGGACCTTCGTCGGCGACAAGCTGGCGCACTACATCTGGAGGACGACCGGCACGGGCCTCGTCGTCGACGGCGCGATGTTCTGGCTGCCCAACATCGAAAAGAGCGGGATGCCCGCCTACTATCGCGGCACGCACCCGTCCTCGCTCGGCAACGTGATGCTGACGGGCATCAATGTGCCGATTCGGGTAGGGGAGGCCACGGTCATGCCTGGGGACGTGGTGCTGGGCGACGGGCACGGGCTTCTGTTCATCCCGCCCCAGCTAGCCGAGGAGGTGGTCAAGGCGGCCGAAAGCACTCAGATTCGCGACGAATGGATGAAGCAGAAGTTTGACACGCGTAAATACAAGTCGAGCGAGATCTATGGCCGGCCGCGCGACCCGGCGCTGGCCAAGGAGCTCGAGGAATACATCAAGAAAAGGCAGGGCAACCCCAAATGACAAGCAAACAGAGTTTCAGGCGCCCGGCGTTACCGCTCGCGGCGCTGTTCCTGACGATACTTTTGTCGGCCGTGGCGCCGGCACAGCAGGCGCAGTATGACCTGCTGTTGCGCGGAGGCCACGTGATCGATGCCAAAAACAAAATCAGCGCCGTGCGCGACGTCGCCATTCAGGACGGCAAGATCGCGGCGGTCGAGTCCAAGATCGAGCCGTCCCGCGCGTTCAAGGTCATCGACGTTTCCGGCCTTTACATCACCCCGGGACTCATCGATATCCACGTTCACGTCTACGCCGGGACGGGCGAGAGAGGTTCCTACGCGGGCGACAACAGCGTCTACCCGGACGGATTCACGTTCCGGTCGGGCGTCACGACCGTGGTGGACGCCGGCAGCTCGGGGTGGCGCAACTTCCCGGATTTCAAGGACCGGATCATCGACCGGTCGCGGACGCGCGTACTGGCGTTCCTGAACATCGTCGGCCACGGGATGCGCGGCGGGAAGTACGAGCAGGATCTCGCCGACATGGAGGCGAAGCCGTCGGCCGAGATGGCGCTCAAGCACAAGGACGTGATCGTCGGGATCAAGACGGCGCACTACAGCGGGCCGGAGTGGGCGCCTATCGAGCGGAGCGTCGAGGCGGGAACCATCGCAAAGATCCCGATCATGGTCGATTTTGGCCGGGCATCGGCCGAGCGCTCGATGGCCGAGGCGGTCACACGGAAGCTGCGAAAAGGCGACATCTACACGCACGTGTACTCCGGACTGCGGGCGGAGCTCGACGCCTCGACCGGCCGCCTGAACCCCGCGCTCTACGAGGGACGCAAGCGCGGCGTGATCTTCGACGTCGGGCATGGCGGCGGCAGCTTCGTCTGGCGCGTTGCGGTGCCGGCCATCAAGGAAGGCTTCCTTCCCGATTCCATCTCGACCGATCTGCACACGGGAAGCATGAACGCCGGCATGAAGGACATGCTGAACGTGATGAGCAAGTTTCTGGCCCTGGGGCTGTCGGTCGATGACATCATCGCGCGCTCGACCTGGAACCCGGCGCGGGAGATCCAGCGCGAGGAACTCGGCAACCTCTCGGTCGGGTCGCCGGCCGACGTGGCGGTGCTGCGGCTGGAGAAGGGTAGCTTCGGCTACCTCGACATGCACGGCGCCCGCCTGCGAGGCAACCAGCGGCTGACCTGCGAGATGACGCTGCGCAACGGAAAGGTGGTCTACGACTTCAATGGCCTGGGCCGGCCCGACTGGAACACGCTGCCGCCGGACTATACCACGTCCGGTGATCCCCGCTGGGATGGGACCCGAGGCGCGGGGCGTTCGGGCGGGTCCCGCAGGACGCCCTGACCTTGGCGTCTTCGTGTCTTTGTGGTTGGCGCTGCGAAACAAATACCACCAGGACACCAGGACACGAAGTCATCCCTCGCGCAAGACTCGAGCCGGATCGATCCTGGCCGCCCGCCGCGCCGGCAGAAAGCCGGCCAGCGCGCCGATGGCCGCGAGCACCGCTATTGCTGCGGTCAGCGTTGACACGTCCCAGGGCTGCGTTCCGTACAGCAGCGTCGCGACGAATCGAGACGCCCACAGGCTGGCGCCGGCGCCCGCTATCACTCCCATTCCCACCAGGACCGCGACACGCCGCAGGACCAGGCGCACGACGCCGGCGGGCGCCGCGCCGAGCGCCATGCGGATGCCGATTTCCGTGCGACGGCGGCTCACCGCGTACGAGGTGACGCCGTACAGGCCGAGTCCCGCCAGGAGCAGCGCCAGCGCCCCGAAAAAGCCGGAGAGCATCGCGACCAGGCGTTCCTGAATCACCGCCGCGTTGACTTGATCTGCCAGGGGTCGGAAGGTGAGCGACAAGTCGCGATTGACGTCGCCTATGGCTGCGGCCACGCTGCGGGTCAGCAGCGCGGGTGATCGGCCGGCCGCGCGCACGCTGAGGCTCATCGACGAGGGCGGCTCATCCACCTGCGGAATCGGGAAGTACATCGTCGGCGGCACCGGATCGCGCAGTGAGCGATAGACGGCGTCGCCGGCCAGGCCGACGATCTCCATCAGAGGAGCGGGCTTGTCCGGACGGTCCATCAGCTTGAACGTTCGCCCGATAGGGTTCTGGCCATTGAAGTAGCGCCGCGCGAAGGTCTCGTTGACGATCGCCACGCGCGGCGCGCCCGCTCGGTCGGCTTCTGTGAAATCACGGCCGGTACGGATGGGCGTCCCGTAGGTTGCGAACCACCCCGGGCTGACCATGTTGGAGTAGGCAATGCGATCCCGTTCCGCCAGCGGAGGGCCGTCCGGAAGCACGATCAGGTCATTCCACGCGCTTCCACTCACAGGTGTGATAACGGACAATCCCAGGTTTGCGACGCCCGGC
Organism: uncultured Acidobacteriota bacterium; assembly: GCA_963827655.1. Lineage (GTDB taxonomy): Bacteria > Acidobacteriota > UBA6911 > UBA6911 > UBA6911 > CAWHCF01. The sequence continues at coordinate 66,472 of CAWHCF010000023.1, read as the reverse complement.
ACAGGCAGAACCGCCTGCCGCACGCGCTCGTACAGCGCGGCGCGCGCCGCCGGCTCGAGCTGGAGCCGCTGAGCGTTTATTGTAACGACGAGGACGCCGTTGCGGTCGAACCCGAGGTTCAGGTTCGCGAGGCTGGCGAAGGTGCGGATGAAGAGTCCGGCTGCCACGACGAGCAGGAGCGAGAGGGCGACCTGGGCGATGACCAGTGCGCTGCCGAGACTCGCGCGAGCGTCGCCGCTGACCCCGCGTCCGTGCTCCTTCATGGCCTCGATCGGCGGCACGCGCGCGGCCTGGAAAGCCGGGGCCGTGCCGAACAGCACCGCGGTGCCGATCGCGACCGCGGCGGTGAATCCGAGCACGCGCCCATCGAGCGACAGGTCAAGGAACACGTAGTTCGTCTGCGTGGAGAGCTGGCTGACCAGCAGGCGGCTGCCCCACTGCGCGAAGACCAGGCCGAGCGCCGCGCCCATCCCTGACAGCAGGAGACTCTCGGCCAGCAGTTGCCGCGCGAGCCGCAGGCGCGAGGCGCCCAGCGCAAGCCGCACGCTCAGTTCGTGCCGGCGCGCGGTCGCCCGGGCAAGCAGCAGGTTCGCGATGTTCGCGCAGGCTATGAGCAGCACGAGCCCGACCACCACCAGAATCGTCAGGAGCGGCCGCTGATAGCGGCGCCGAAGCCCGGATGCGCCGGTCGCTGCCGGCTTCAGGGTCAGCGACTGATTAAGGTAGCTCGCCTTATGCTCCGGCCGCCATTTTTGCGGCATCGTCGCCTCGCGAATCTGCGGTTGCACAGCGCGCAGCGAGGCGATTGCCGACCCGACTGTCTGCCCCTGTTTCAGCCGCGCCATCACGCTCAACCACCAGTTCGACCGGTGATCCAGGCTGCTTTCTTTTCCGCGGACCAGAGGCTCGGTGCCGAGCGGGATCACGACGTCGAAGGTGCGGCCCACGTCCGGACCGAAGAAGTCGGGGCCGGCGACACCGACGATCGTGTACGGTATGCGCGACACCGTGAGCGACCGGCCGATCACGTCGGCCGCGCCTCCGAACCGGCTCTGCCAGAAGTTGTAGCTGATGACCGCGACCGCGCCGTCAGGACCGCCGCCGCGCCGGTCGTCGGCCTCGGTGAAGGTGCGGCCGAGGATCGCCGGCACGCCCAGCACGTCGAAGAAGCGTCCGCTGGCCCAGATGCCGTCGACGAATTCGGTCTGGCCGCCCTGGGCAAGATCGAAGCGCGTGGACGACCACGCAAGGGCGCCGTCGAAGAGATCAGGCCGGTCGCGGATCTGCTCCCAGATCGGGTTGGTCCAGGCGGTGGGAAGATCGTTTTCGTAGGCGAGCAGGACGAGCCGCTCGGGCTGCTTCACGGGGAGCGCGCGCAAGAGCAGGCTGTCGACGATGGAGAAGATGGCAGTGTTGGCGCCGATGCCAAGCGCCAGGGACAGCATTGCCACGATCGAAACCAGTGGGGTCGCGCGGAGCGCGCGATAGGCGAGACGCAAATCGTGCATGGTTCAGCACCAATAACCACAAAGACGCGAAGACTCGATGAAGACACGCATCGGTTACTTTTCTCGATGCGCTAGACAATAGACGCCGCAGAGTGACCGAGGGTTGGTGATAATTTCGCACAGGCTCAGCGCGGCGTGCTCACTGAGTCATCGTCCAACTGAAGTGCTGGAGCGTTGAAAAACGAAGGCAGGTTCGGTAGTCAGAAGAGGCCCGGATCTGCTTTCGCTTCGCGGGCCTCTTCCCGTGGGCATTGGTGGCGTTGGGTTCCCTCATCGGGTTCCCTTTCCAGATATCGCAAAAGCACCACGTGTCCGGCGGTTCCCCTTACGAGGACGCCACCTCCGTCCAAACGTAATCACTCAGATTCACTGGACCACCTCCTTTCCAGGCGTGACCGTAATCGGCGGAACCCAATCCGCCCGGCTCCTCAGGCCGCCGAAGCCTCACCAGAGCCGCCGCACCTGCCTGAGATCACATCGGCGCAAAGTGCAGACCGCCCCATGGTGGCGGATACGTGTGAAATTGTCAAACGATCGCACGCGTTGTGCGGATGCGAGAGACTCGCGGACCCGTCCCGATGAGCGGTTTTTTGCGCAGACGCGGGGACCGTGATCGGCGAATTGTGACGTTAGAAGGCCCGCGCGCTTGATTAGACTAAGGTCTCGCCCGAGATGGCGCCTCGAGCACAAGGACGTGATCGTCGGGATCAAGACGGCGCACTACAGCGGGCGCGGAGTGGGCGCCCATCGAGCGGAGCGTCGAGGCGGGCACCATCGCGAAGGTCCCGATCAAGGTTGGTGATAATTTCGCAGTGTAGACCCCGCTAAGCGATCAGCGGTCAGCTATCAGCTCGGGCTGAATGTCCGATAGAGTCCGAATTTCCTATACGCCATCTGCGTTTACTGCCGTCGTTGGGTAATTTCGTATTGCCCGAAACGCGCGACTTCCGTGTACTCGCGTTCGAGAAATTGGTCGAGAAGAATGACGCCGCTGCTACGGGCGCTGCTGTTCGGCTCTGAGATATTGTCAAACGATCGCAGCCGGACGACATAGGGCACGCTTTCGGCCCGAAGAGCTTCGATGATGGCCTGCTGCGTCTGGGATGTCGTCGTGAGGCCAGGATTGAACTCGTGGTACTTGGTGACGGCGGCCCGCTGGGCAAGGAAATAGAAAAGGACATCGTTGGCCCAGGCGATATCGTGGCGGCCGTTGGCCACGAAAAGTTTGTCTCGAGGTCCCGTGTGGGTCCGAATATACGAGACGGCCGCAGCCTGGTCCGCACTGATTGTGAAATAAATGGCCGGATCAGGGCCGTTTCCTGGGTCTATGAAGTACCGGACGACCCGTTTCGCATTTTCCACCGGCGATCCGGTCCCTGCCCTCAGAAGGCGATCAATCCCCGACGACCTCGCGAACCAGTAAAGGCCAGCGAGTGGCGGCAATGCCAAGGCCACCATGGCCACTACGAGGACCACCTGCACCGGCTTAGCGCGCAGCCGATCACCCATCCCAATCAATAAACCTGCCAGAACAAAGCCGGGCACGAGAGCATGGATAGCGTGGTGCGCGTTGGGTCTGACAAGGGTCTTCACACTGAAGGCCAGCACGATAAGCACGAGCACCAGAATTGCAAATTGCACTGTCTTATCCTTCGGGTTCAAAAGTGGGGACTGCCGCAGCCGCCACAGCCCGAAGGCTCCTGCCCCGGCGACGACCCAAGGGAAATACAGTGCGAGGGCCCGGCAAAAGGTCAAAGCTCCGGCGATCCATTTCCCTCGGAGCAAGTCGTACAGCGGCTCAACGAGGGAGGGATATGGCAAGGAACGCGCCCCCGGGTAGATCTTCGCGGGGTAGATGACCAATGGGTGCAACAAGTCCTGCAGGGGCACATGGACCAACAGATAGGCAGCGACGGGGACGAACGCCAGCATTGCCCCGGATGTCAGCCAAGCAACGGCTGACATCCGACCATCCCAAGACGCCATCCGACCGAAATCTGCTCCGGACCGAATCACTGCCGGTACTGCCAGGATTACGGCGACCTCTGCCACATAGGTGTAGATGCCCATGTCGTGCCGGAAAAAACCCGCCAAGGTCGCGAGCGCGCCCGCCCCGAGAAGCCCCCCGGCGCCACCTAATCCAACCGCGTATCTTCCGGAGAGGTAGACGCTTGAAAGCCCGAACAAGGCCGCTGGCAAAAGGGGATAGCCGTAAAAGTCGACGATCCACAGCCATCCCAAGGAGAAAAGCCATACACCAACCGCGAGGCGGGCATTGGTGAGCGCGCGGGCTACCATGTAGGCCATGGTCGCCAACCCGGCTCGAACGACCGCGTCCCAAGCACGCTCCACGAGTATAAAAGGCCCGAAGATCTTGAACAGGCCGGCCACCACCCAGTACTGGGCCGGACCGTAGACAGTCCAGAAATCGCGGTAGGGCACGTCGCCCCACAGAACGCGCAGCCCGCCAAAGAGCACGTCCCCCTCGTCGAACACATTCATCGCATTCCTGTCGAGGCCCAGCAGCAGGATCGACCAGGAAGCCAGATAGATCAGCGCCAGCTTCAGGGCGCGCGCCGCCACCGGAAATGCGGCCCCTTTTTCAAGTGCCGCTCTCTGTCGTTGTGTTTCCACGTCGGAATGCTCTCTTTCAGTTTGAACGGACCGTGTCTTTGGCCCATCGGCCCTTCTGACTGGCCTCGGTGAGGAATCTAAAGTCGTTTGTCACTCAGACCTCTAGTCGGTTGAACCGGAAACGGCATAATGACATAATTGGCCTTGCAATGAGACTTCATTCACACACTGTATTTTCAAATTCCAGGCCGGTTGAACTTGTATCACCTGCGTGGCTGGTCTCGGATAACAAAGAGAATCGACCAATCAGGCGAACCAAGCTGGCAGTCGATATGACGAGGCAAGCCGATTTCGATTACTCGCCCTCGCGGGGTCCGGCCGATCCAGCCCTTGGCGGCATTTCTCTGGTTTTACCCGTCTGCAACGAATCCTTCATCATCGAGCAGACGCTCCGTAACTACATCGCCGAACTCGGCCCGCGCATCTCTGACTTCGAAGTGGTGGTAGCTGAGGACGGCAGCACTGATGACACCAAAAGCGTCCTAGAGCGTTTGCGTAATGAGTTGCCGATTCGCCTGTTCATGAGTGACCAGCGCAAGGGATATCAGCAGGCACTGATCGACGCGGTCTCTCTCGCGACGAAGGACTGGGTCTTCATTGTGGACTCGGACTACCAATTCGCGGCGATCGATTTCTGGCGACTGGAACTTAACCGCCACAGCCATGATGTCATTCTCGGCAGGAAGTCGCCGCGCAAGGACCCTTTCTATCGGATCTTCTTGTCGAAGGGCTACAACCAACTCATGCGCTGGGCTTTCGATGTGCCTTACCGGGACATGGATACGGGGTTCCGTTTGATTCGTCGGTCGATCCTCACCGAACTCGCCCCGCAGGTAAAGTACATGTCCTTCTTTACGGCGGAGTTTGTCATCAGAGCGCATTTTGCCGGCCATAGAATAATCGAAGTGCCCGTGCCGCATTACGAACGCAAAATCGGCAGCACGTCCATTTTCTTTATTTCCAGACTCTTCCTGATCTGCTTTCGCCAGTTCATCGGCATGCTTCAGCTCCGAAAAGAAATGCGTGCGGCCACAAGCGTCTCACGTGGGGTGAGTGAAAGCACAGAGGGACGTCCTACTCCGACCGCCGGAGAGTAACGGTAAAGAACGTGGCAAGCTGCGGCATGGCCCAGGACATACTGCCCTCCACCTTGGCCACCCCCAGGACAACCCCTAACGGCACGAGGGGCCGGGTCGTGACGCCGCCCGAGAGCAGATGCGAAAACGGCGAATGCGGACGGAGGGCCTCGATGCGCAGCTGCGGATAGTCCCGTTCGAATCGCGCGCGGTCCCGCACGAACACAATCCACGGCAATGCGTCGTTGCCCCCGCTAAGGCGCCCGCTGGGCGGCAGCTGCCAGTCCGTGGCGCCTGGGTCGAAGGGCTCATCGTGGATATAGCGGTAGACCAGCCGTGAAAATCCGCTCACATAGGGTTCGATCATGGCGACCACGCCGCCAGGGACGAGAACCCGGACGGCTTCCCGGAAGAAGGCGTCCACGTCACGCACGTGATGCAGAACGTTGACCATTGCCAGGGCGCCGACTGAACGGTCCGGATAAGGTAACTGCTCGGCGTAGCAGACGTTGTCGAGGAATGGTAGCTCGATAACGTCGGTCTTAATCAAGCCCGAGATGAAGTGGTCGAGAAAGCCACCTCCGCTGCCCAATTCTACTCGAAATCCCTCAGGTGCAGTGGAGACCACCGTCGCAAGTTCACGATACCAGCGTTCAAATGAAAAGCGTGCGCACTCGTTGCGTTCCAGCAGTGCCCGCCGGCGGAGCGTCATCTCCGGCGAGTCAATCGGAATTCCGCGCAACTCCGGATATTGAAGTCGTGAAAGCAGCCAGTTGCGCATTGAAAACCACGGATTCAAATTCACGACAACCTCTTCTGCACATACTCGCGAGCGAATCGCCTACATCAATCCGGTTGCCGCCCGCTTCCCACCGATCTGGTTGCGAAACGACATGCCGTCCAGCCAAACACATTGCAAGCCTCAGGCCACCATTGGAGTCGGGGGTCGAGAGGTGTCCCGGACGTAGTTGAAGATTGACGGCGGTTTACCACGATCCGATTAGAATCGGGGTGCTCAAACCTGGATGACAGGAGAACCGCCATGAAACGAAGTTATCACACCCTGGACAATCGAGGAAAGGTCACCGAACGTAAGCCAGAGGAGCGTTTGGTAAATAGACCAAGATAGTCGTCGAATCTGTCGCTTGGTTCACCAATGGCCACCCACATCGTGGTCAAAGCCTGAGCAATGACTATGGTGAAAAACTTTCAAAACGGTCGACTAGCTGAGTTTTTGCGGAGCGGCGAGGCCCTATATAAGGCCTTACCGGGTTTCGCCCTTGTAGGGGCGCCCGTCTATCGCCAGGCTTATTGCGTCTCTCGGCCTCGGGCCTTCAGTTCGACTAGTCTGGTTGGGGCGCGGGCCGCCTGGACGGCCCTGTCGGCACCGGATCGAGGATTGGCTCCATCAGCCTTCCCTAGGGAAAGGCGTGTACAAGGCGCAAAGAAACCAGTATTCGCCCGGCTCGTTTCTCTGGTAGAATGCGCCAACTTTTCGTCTACGGATTTGTCGCATGTTAACCAACGTGTGGTCAGAGGTCGCACGGGTGGTTCGGGAGCAGAGCGGCCTCAGGCTGAGCGGGTAGATTTCCGCCCGACGGGCGAGATCGAGCGAGGTGGAGGCATGAGACTTCTCAAGATCAACGGTCTGTTTCTGGCTGTTCTGTTCTGCGTTCAACTCCCGTTGTGGGGACAGGAAACACGGGGCACATTGCTGGGACGCGTGACCGACCAGTCCGGCGGTGTGATCGTAGGCGCCCGAGTGGAAGCGGCGAACACCGACACCGGCGTGCGGGCGGCGGTCACGGCCAACGAGAGCGGCGACTTTTTGTTGCCGTACTTGATTCCAGGTCCCTATTCGCTGACGGTGGAAGCCCCGGGGTTCAAGAAATCTGTCCGTCCGGGAATCAGCGTTCGAGTCAACGAGCGGATCACGATCGACGTAATGCTGGAGGTAGGGCAAGCCGCCGAGACCCTGCAGGTGACGGCGGAAACGCCCCTGCTGGATACTTCCACGACCTCGATCGGGCAGGTCATCGACAGTCGGACCATTCTGGAACTTCCACTGAAGGACGGCATGGTGCTGATCATGGCCACTCTATCGCCGGGGGTGTTGTTCCTGCCCCAGTCGCCGGGCTATGTCCGGCCGTTCGACACGAGTTCCCCGTCGCAACTCTCGATCGATGGCACGCGCGCGGGAAGCAGCGAGTACATGCTCGACGGCGCGCCCAACATGCAGCGGGCGGAGGTAGCCTACTCGCCGCCGCCGGGGGTGGTGGATGAGTTCAAGATTCAGAGCGCCACATTCGACGCGGCCTACGGATACATGGCCGGCGGGGCCCTGAACATGAGCCTGAAGTCGGGCACGAACGACCTCCACGGCCAGCTCTACTACTTCCACCAGAATCCCGCGTTCAATGCCAACCGGTTTTTCCTGAACCGGATCGGGGCCGAGAAGCTTCGGTTCCGGTTGCATCGCTGGGGTACCAGCTTCGGCGGGCCGGTCTACCTGCCCAAGATGTATGACGGACGGGGCAAGACCTTCTGGATGTACGGCTATGAGGGAATCTGGAGCTTCGACCCGACCCCGTTTGTGACCGAGGCGGTCCCGACAGCCGCGCAGCGTAACGGCGACTTTTCCGCTTTGCTGGCCCTCGGCCCGCAGTACCAGATCTACGATCCGTTCTCGACCACGGCCGAGGCGGGCGGCCTTTTCCGCCGGCAGCCGTTGCCGAACAACATCATCCCGCCGAGCCGGATCAATCCGGTGGCGCGGAAAATCGCGGACCTGTGGGACCAGTCCAACCAGGCCGGGACGATCGACGGGGTCAACAACTACACCAAGGGCAAAAACGCGCAGGACACCTACTGGAATCACATTGTTCGGGTTGACCACAACCTGTCGCAGAAGCAGCGGTTCTATGTGCGAGCGAATTTCACCCTGATGGACCGCCCGGAAAACGAACGCCACAACCGGGCGTTCGGCGACGTTTTCGTGCGCCAGAATCGGGGCGGCGCGTTCGACCACGTTTATACCATCTCACCCTCGGTTCTTCGTGAATACACGCTACAGCTACACCCGCTTCATCAACGCGTTCACGCCCATGCAGCTGGGGTGGGACCTGGCGGGGTTAGGGTTCGCGAGCAGCTACATCCAGCAGATCGAACAGGTGGATAGCCGGGCGCTGCGGTTGCCGCGGATCGATGTGGTTGGTAACTCCCTCTTGTCTTCCGAGACGCTGAACAAGCGGCACAGCGATACGCACGACTTCGCCTTGAACGCCACCAACGTCGTGAATACGCACACGCTGCGCTACGGAACCGGCTATCGGGTCTACCGCGAAAACACCTTTAACCTGAGCAATTCATCGGGCAGCCTCGATTTTGCCACCAACTGGACACGCGGGCCGTTGAGCACGTCTCCCTCGGCGCCGATCGGGCAAGGTCTGGCCAGCTTTCTGTATGGCCTGCCGACCGGCGGCAGTTTCCCGATCACTGCTTCCTATGCCGAGCAGATCAAAATCTGGGCTCTCTATCTGCAAGACGACTGGAAGATCAACCGGAAGCTCACCGTGAGTCTGGGGTTGCGATACGAAGTCCCCACGCCGCTGACGGAACGCTTCAACCGGACCGTGCGCGGGTTCGAATTCGCCGCTCCGAGCCCGATTGAAGAGCAGGCGCGGGCCAACTACGCCAATAATCCGATTCCCGAAGTTCCAGTCAGCCAGTTCCAGGCGCGTGGCGGCCTGACCTTTGCAGACGTGAACGGGGAGCCGCGGACCCTGTGGAACACGAGCCGGAAGAACTTCATGCCGCGCATCGGCCTTGCTTACTCCGTAACGCCCAATACCGTGGTCCGGGTGGGCTACGGGATTTATTTCGAACCGATCGGCGTGATCAACCAGCACGTCACCCAGACCGGCTTCAGCCGATCGACCGAGCTGGTGACCTCGGTCGACAACGGCCAGAGCTACGTCGCGAACCTGACCAACCCGTTCCCGAGCGGCTTTCTCAGCCCCATGGGGGCGGCCGGCGGGCTTTCGACCAATCTGGGTCAAGGCGTGACTTTCTACAACGAGGACATCCACACCCCCTACATGCAGCGCTGGCAATTCGCCGTGCAGCAGGGGCTGCCGGGCCGATCAGTGCTGGAACTCTCCTACGTGGGCAATCGGGGCGTGGGGCAGCGCATCACCCGGGACCTGAATGCGTTACCCAACCAGTACCTGAGCACATCGCCCGTGCGCGACCAGAACACCATCAACTATCTGAGCGCGCAGGTGTCGAATCCATTCTATCCCATGCTGCCGGGAACCAATCTTGCCGGAACCACGGTTCCGCGCAACCAGTTGCTGCGGCCCTATCCGCAGTTCACGAACGTTAATGTGGCGGACACGAACCAGGGCTACTCCTGGTATCACTCGATGCAGACGCGGTTTGAGAAGCGTTTCTCGACGGGGCTTGCCTCGACCCTGTCGTGGACCTGGTCGAAGTTGATGGAAGCCAGAGGCTTCCTCAACGGCGGCGACCCGATGCCGGAAGAGGTGATTTCCGACCAGGACCGCACGCACCGGATAGCCATAACTTCGCTCTACGAGCTGCCCTTCGGGCGGGGCAAGCGGTGGGGTGGTGCCACGAACGGAGCGATGTCCAAGATCATCAGCGGATGGCAGGTGCAGGGCATTTACACGGGGCAGAGCGGGGCGCCGCTGGGCTTCGGCAATGCCATCTTCTTCGGGAACCTGAAGGACATCGTGCTCCCGGAGGGGGAACGGACGGTGGAGCGATGGTTCAACGTCGACGCGGGCTTCGAGCGCAATTCCCAAAGGCAGCTGGCGTCGAACTTGAGGACCTTCCCCAGCCGCTTCTCGGGGATTCGGGGAGATGGCGGGAACAACTGGGACCTGTCGGTGATCAAGAACACCGAGATCACTGAAGGAGTTCGGCTGCAATTCCGCGCCGAAGCAATCAACGCTCTCAACCACCCCCAGTTTCTCGCGCCCAACACGACACCGACCAGCACTGCTTTCGGTCAGGTGACCGATGAATGGACCTGGCCTCGGGTGATTCAGTTCGGCTTGAAGATTTTGTTCTAGAACGCTGACACGGAATAGACCCGCCTGCTCGCGGGAAGCTTGCCACTCAGGCCGAAAGTAGCTACAATAGCCACCATGAGTACGGTCGGTATCAAAGAGCTGAAGAACAGGCTGACGCAGTACATCCGGCGGACGAAGCAGGGTGAGGAGATCGTCGTGACCGAGCGGGGCAAACCGGTGGCCGTGCTGACGCCGATCGGAGCTGCAAGCCGAGTCGAGACCCTTGAGGCGAAGCTCGCACGGCTCGCGGCTCGGGGGGTCGTGACATTGCCGACGCGCAAACCGATGAAACGAGTGCGCAGGGTTGAGGTTTCCGGGCGGCCGGTCTCGGAGACGGTGGTCGAAGATCGGCGATGAACTATCTTGACACGAGCGCGTTGATCAAGCGCTTCGTCCGCGAGGTGGGATCCGGCACCGTCGATGCACTGATCACCCGGGAGGGTCCGGTCGCGACGTCGAGGATTGCCTATGCCGAGGTGTTTTCGGCGCTCGCCCGAAGGAAGAGGGAAGGTGATCTTTCAGAGCAGGCGTATTTGGTGGCCTCGCGCCAGGTCGAGGCCGAATGGATGGCGTTCGTTCTGGTCGACGTCACCGACAATGTGCTCAAGAGCGCCCGGCGCCTGGTCGAACGGTATCCACTGCGTGGTTTCGACGCCATACACGTCGCTTCGGCGCTTGGGCTCCGCAAGGAACTCGGCGTCGAGTTGACCTTCGCCGCTGCAGACCGACGCCAGCTCGAGGCGGCCCGGGCCGAGGGGCTCACGGTCGTGAACGTCGAGGCTAAGCACCACTGAGCCTTGGCGCGCGACCTTACCGTTCGTTTCGATAATCTCGTATCACCTGGCGAATTGATGCGGTTTGTGCGGGGTTCACCGACGGCGCGCGACTGGTATCCGGAAAACCAGTTGGGAGGCACATGGTCTGGTTGCTGTGCGACCAGGATTGGCCGCTCGAACTTCCGGCGTATCGGCTTTACTCTTCCTGCCGTCATACCTATGGTATGATCGTCGAGTCATACCAGGCGGGAGGTAGCTTATTGAGAAGGACAGTCGTGAAGAAAACGATTTCGCTCCAGCCGGACGTTTGGGAGTACGTTTCCGATCAGGCAAAGCGGAATCTCAGCGGATTCATCAACGATGCTCTTCGTGCCCATCGCAGAAGTCGACTCCAGAGGGCGATGATTGAAGGATACAAAGCGATGGCATCGGACCGCAGGCTTGCGGAAGAGCTGAGACTCTGGGATACCACTCTGCTCGATGGACTCGACGAGGAAGAAAACGGTCCAACGCGGTGAGATCTGGCAAGTGAGGTTCGATCCGGTTGAGGGTTCTGAGATCGGAAAGATCCGCCCGGCGCTAGTTCTACAGAACGATCTCGGAAACCGGTACGCTAATACCACGATCGTTGCGGCGATTACCGGTATGATCAAGGATCTGCCCACTCTGGTCAAGGTCGATCCGAGCACCCAGAATGGACTCGCGCGTCGTTGCGCGATCAACCTGAGCCACATTCGAACCGTGAGCCAGTCCCGGTTGATTCGCCGAATCGGAAAGATCGAAGCGAAATACCTTCCGCCTATCCGAGAGGCAGTGCTACTCAGCCTTGGATTCGAGTAACGGGAACCCCAGTGATACGCGTGGTTGCGATGCCTTCATCCTACCAGCGCGTCGCGAAGCGTCGCGGGATCCCTATATCGGATTAACGATGCCTCTTTTCGTGGCATCGTTATTGCGAACCAGCGCCAGTACCGCCACGGTTGCCAGAAGAGGAACAATGCTGGCCGCCACCAGGACCGGCGCGAAAGAGTAACGAGCGGCAACTCTTCGATCGGTAACTCGCCCGATCAGGTAGGTCGCCGTGATCGTGCCGATTCCGGCGCCCGTGCCACTCATCCCGCTGACCGAAGCGACCGAGCTTGTCGGGTAGAGATCCGCCGGGAGATTGAGCACCATGGTCGAGAAAGCAGCGTATGCAAGCGTGGAGATGGCAAAACAAGCTACCAGCCAGTGAAATGATGTTACGTAGACCGTAGGCAAGATGAGAGTCATGCCGATCCCGCAGACTACGATCACGAATTTCCGCGCGGCTCCGACGGACCATCCGCGTTTGATCAGGTGACTCGAGAGCCCGCCTCCCGCAAAATTTCCCACGTCGGCTGCCAGAAAAGGCACCCAGAAAGCCATCAGGCTCTCTTCCAGCTTGAATCCTTGGCTGTCGAGATAAATGGCAAACCAATCGGTGATGAAAAACCAGACCGGGTCGGTCAAGGTTTTTCCCAGGATGATTCCCCAGGTCTGTGGCAGAGACAGCAGCACACGATAGCTCAGTCGATTCGGGTCGTTTCTGGCGGTAGCATCACCCGCCTGGGCTCGATCGGTCAGTATCACATCGCGTTCCTCGCTCGAAATGCGCGGATGGTGCTCGGGAAGACGGTACAGCCAGCGGAAAAGCAACAACCATATGAATCCGAGCGCGCCGGTCACGATGAATGCCGGGCGCCAGCTCCCGAAGGCGTGATAGATCCACAAGACGAGCAACGGCGCCACAGCTCCGCCGATCGAGGAACCGCTGTCAAAGAGCGCCACCGCCCACCCGCTCTCCCGACGCGGAAACCATTCGGACACTGCCTTGGTTGCACCGGGCCAGTTCCCCCCCTCGCCGGTTCCCAGCAAGAAGCGAAAGAAACAAAAGCTGCGAAAGCCGGTCGCCAACGACGTAAACATCGCCGCTACGGAATAGAAAGCTACCGAAAGACTTAGTCCGTTACGGGTTCCGATCCAATCCAGGAATCGGCCCACGGCGGTCTGGCCCACGGTATAGCCGACTCGAAACGAGATAACCAACCAGGAGAAATCGGAATTGGTCCACTGATATTCCTTTTTGATGTACGGCGCCAGGACGCTGAGCGTTTGACGGTCGATATAATTGATGACGGTGGACAGAAACAGCAAGCCACCGATGTACCACCGAAGGTGGTTGATCGGGTTGGGTCGATCAGATTGAGTTGTCACTGAAAATCCCGTCTCCCTGGTCACGGGCGCGATTGGTCGGCATCAAGCCGCTGCTTTTTTGATGTTTCTTCGTGTCTTTGGTCCTAGCGGTATTTATTTCGCAGCGCTTCGGCCTCGTGTGATCGCTGAAGAAGGTACAGAATTCGGTCTGCCCGGGCAAGCGCGTTTTTGGTATTTGCTTCAGACCCTGTCACGGATTCTCAACTTCTTCGACGGCTCACCGGCGTGCACGCATCGTCTTCTTGTTAATGAAACCTCCGTGCCGTTGGTCTTGAACCTCGGCCGCCGCGGTGGTAGCTTCAAAACCCAAGCCGCCAGTGCCAATGACCGGCGGGACCATTCCAACTCCTCGAGGTCAAGTCGAGGCCGGACAGGAGTAGCGGACGAATCTTGGTGAGTCGGCAGTAAAGGCAAGAAACCCGAACCCAGCACAGAGAATCCGCGACTCCGAGAACCTGATGGAGATCTACGATATTTCTCAGACCCTACGAGAGGGGATCGCAGTGTGGCCAGGAGACCAGGAGTTTCGCCGTCACTGCACCATGCGGCTTCACGACGGGGACGCGTGTAATGTATCGGCGGTAACCATGAGCATCCATACTGGAACCCACCTGGATGCTCCCTTTCACCTCGAAGAATCGGGGATCGACATCGCTGCGGTCCCGCTGCGGCATTACCTTGGCCCCGTTCGTGTGGTCTCAATGGACGTTGCGGAATGCATCACACATGCGGAGCTCGAGCGTCTGAATTGGGATGGCGTGGAGCGGGTGTTGTTCAAAACCCGTTCCAGCAACCTGCCTGAGGATCAATTCGACCCCGAGTTCGCTTATCTATCCGAGGATGGCGCCGAATTTCTTGGGCGGCGCGCTCTGCTTCTGGTTGGCACCGATACCCCTTCGGTTGACGCATACGAAAGCAAGTCATTGCGCTCCCACAAAGTTCTCCTCGGTCACAGAGTGGCCATTCTCGAGGGGACGCGCCTGGCTCACGTGCCTGATGGAGACTATGGACTGGTCTGCCTGCCGCTCAAGTTTGCCGGTCTGGACGGCTCTCCGGTCAGGGCGATCCTCATGCGATAAAGCTTCAAGTTTTGCCGTCGTGATAGAACCCAGAGAACGCGTTTTTAGCGAGCCGAGGGAGGACCGGTCATGCAATCCGTGAAGATCCTTCTATGCATCCTCAGCATTCTGGGCGTTTGCGCCCGTGCACAAGGAGTCTCGGCCCAGACGCCCGCCCAGACCAAACGCATCGTACTCGCCGCGAGCGCGGTGCTCGACGGCAAAGGGACCGTGCTGCGCGACACTCGGATAGTGGTCGAGGGCTCGAAGATCGTCGCGCTCGACCGTAAGGCCCGTCCCGTGGACTACGACCTGCGCGGCCTGACCGTGCTGCCGGGTTGGATCGACGCGCACGTCCACATCACCTGGAGCTTCGGCAAGGACGGGAAAAATGTAGGCGGGGGAGGAACCACGCAGGAGGCTGCATACTCCACGGCCTCGAATGCGTGGGTGACGCTGATGGGGGGGTTCACCACGGTGCAGAGCGTGGGCTCCCCCTCTGGACGTTCCCTTGCGCGATGCCATCGCGAGAGGCCTGCTCCCGGCCCACGCATCCTGACGGCCGGCGAGGCGCTCACGGGCCGCGGCGCCGAGACCGGCACGCCCGATGAAATCCGCGCCTACGTGCGGAAGCAAAAGGAGTCGGGCGCGGACCTGATCAAGATCTTTACGGGCGGGAGCATACTCCAGGGCGCGATGACGATGTCACAGGAGCAACTGAATGCCGCGTGTGACGAAGCCAGGAAGCAGGGCCTGCGCACGCTGGTACACGCTTACCGAGAGGCGGTCCGCGCGGCAACTCTCGCCGGATGCACGCAGATTGAGCACGGTGTCGGTGCGACCGACGAGGATCTGAAGCTGATGGCCGAACGAGGGACGTACTTCGATCCGCAAGCCGGGCTGACGATCGAGACCTATCGACTGTACCGGGATAAGTTCGCCGGCACACCCTTCTTCCCGGCCAACCCGCAGGACTTCGTGACCTCCGCCGAGAAGGTCCTGCCGATCAACCACGAACTGATACGACGCGCGCTGAAGATTCCAGGACTGAAGATCGTTTTCGGCGCCGATGCCGTCGCGGGCGTGCACGGGCGAAACGCCGAGGACTTTATCAATCGCGTGCGCGACTGCGGCGTGACGCCGATGGCGGCGATGGTCTCCGCCAACTCACTCGGTGCGGAAGCACTGGGAATGGCCGATCAGATCGGTTCGATTGCGCCCGGCCTGGAGGCGGACATCATCGCGCTCGATGGCGACCCGCTGAAGGACATCGCGGCCGTGCGGCGCGTCGTATTCGTGATGAAGGGAGGCAGGGTCTACAAAAACGTCCCGCGCGGCGCGATTCCTCTGTAAGCTGGCATCCGCCGCGCCAGGATCTTTGCCGCTTGCAAGGTCGGGGCATTGGTCGAAATCTTGGCAACAAGCTTCCGTCGGCAACTAGGAGAGGCTAAGATGTCGCAAGGAGGTGGTAATCATGCCAACCTTTACCATTCCAGACGACGTATTGCAGGAAGCTGGCCTGACCGAGCGTGAAGTTTTGGTTGAATTTGCCTGCAGGCTCTTCGACGCTGGTAAGCTGACGCTCTGGTCAGCGGCGAAGTTGGCAGGGCTCGATCGCAACGGAATTGAAGATGCCCTGCTCCAGCGGGGAATTCCAATCTACCGGCCACAGCCTACAGACCTGGCCGAAGATCTGGTCACTCTGGAACGGCTGAAAGTTTAGCCTTGTCCATCGTCGTCAGCGACACTTCTCTAATCAGAGCACTCGCGCACCTGGGGTGCGTGGAACTGCTCCACGCCCTCTTCGGTGAAGTGCTGGTCCCGCCAGCTGTGGCCGCAGAGTTGGAGCAACCCCGTTCGAGGTTCTCACCAATCTTTTTACGGGGCTTGGTTTTTGTCCGGATCGTTGCACCGCGGGACCGAGCTGTCGTGGAGAATCTACTCCTGACTATCGGCCCGGGTGAGGCTGAAGCTCTGGCCCTGGCCGTCGAAGTTCACGCCGATGCGGTGCTTATTGACGAAGCCGCGGGCCGGGCCCTCGCTCGCCAGCGCGGTCTGCTGCCACTCGGTGTGCTAGGGATCCTCCTGCGGGCGAAGCAACAGAACCTTGTTGGACCTCTGGGGCCGCTGCTGGATCGGCTCAGAATGAATTAGGGTTCTTCATATCCGACGCGGTCCGTGCTGAAGTGCTCGAGTTGGCCGGCGAGTAACTGGTTTACAAGCGAAGTTTTGGGGTTAGTACACGAAACCATGCATGGAATGCGGCCTGTGTCTCCAACCCGGATTGCAAGCAACTCGGTATTCAGACCCAGGGCTCACGCCCTGGGCCTACTGGCCTGAGTTTCGCGACAGAAGGCCGAATCTTCTCGCAGGCGAGTCAGTGATGGGTTACCCTCAGCAATAAGCCGAACCTGAAGGAGCTACGATCATGAGCAAAAAACGTCGTGCCTTTCTCAAATCCGCCACCGGCCTTGCCGCCGGCTTTGCGATCATGTGCGATCCGGACGCGGAGGCGCGTGCCGCCATGCGCCCGCCGGCGACGCCGGCTGCGGCGCCCGCGAGCCCTGCCTCCCTACCCATGATCCGCCTCGGCACTCACGAAGTCTCGCGCCTGATCATCGGCAGCAATCCGATTCACGGTTACTCCCACTTCAACAGACTCCTGAACTCTCACATGCTGGAATGGTCCACGCCCGATCATGTTTGCGACCTGCTGCAGCGGTGCGAGACTCAAGGGATCAACACCTGGCAGTTCTCGCATCACGAGCGTGCCATGAAAGACCTCGGCGAGCACCGCAGGCGCGGCGGCAACCTGAAATGGATTCTCCTCAGCCACCGCGAGATCGAGGATGACCATCGCCTCATCGGCGAGGTGATCAAACAGAAGCCGATCGGCATTGTCCACCACGGCGGGTCGGCCGAGAGGAAACGGCGGGAGGGAAAGCTCGGCCTGGTGAAGGACTTTCTCAAGGCGGTTCGCGACAACGGCGTCCTGGTCGGTCTTTCCACACACGACCCCCTCTTCCTGGAGCAGTCCGAGTCGGAGCAGTGGGATGTCGATTTCTACATGACGGCTCTTTATTTCCTGACGCGTTCGCCCGATGAGTTCAAGAAGGTGCTGGGAAGCCGTCCCCTGGGCGAGATCTACCTGCCCGAGGACCCGCCCCGCATGTGCGCCGCGATCCGCAAGACTTCGAAGCCCTGCCTCGCCTACAAGGTATTGGCCGCCGGCCGGCTGACCGATTCGCCGCGGGACATCGATGCTGCCTTCCGCTTCGCGCTGGAAAACATCAAGCCGAGCGACGGAATCATCATCGGCATGTATCCTCGCTACAGCGACCAGGTGGCCGAGAACGCCGATCGTGTGCGCAGATTCACGACAGCACCCCCTGCGCAGCAGGCCGCGCGAGGCTGACTGGAAGACGGCTCGCCGCCGGGTGCAGCCGAAGGCCCCAAGAACACGAGAGCGCCACGCGCTGGCCCCTGTCGGCAGCCGATCGGTGCTGGCGACGTCTTGTTGCGGCATTAGGGCGGTTTAGACAAGCCATGGTTGCGCTTCTAACTCGTCTGGCCCTGCTTCCTGGATACTTGCTTTGCGCGGTGCTTGCCGGTTGGGCGGAACCTCAAACCGGCAACGTGTTTCCGGAGACGATATCTCACAGCCCGGCCTGTGAACAGCACGAAGGCTTGGGCATCGGACAACCATCGCGCCAGGCGGAAAGCGCCTCTTCGCGCTTCAACTGGAAAGGCGCTCTGGGACAATCTGGACTGCTGCTCGGGATACAGCACTCGTTACGCATGGCGCAGGAAAAGACACGGGCGCACCTCGATGGGCCGTTCTGGCCTGACTACAAGCATTCGGTTGCCGGCTTGAGCGGATGGAACGACGGCAACCCCATAATCACGAACTATGTTGGGCATCCGATGATGGGCGGCATCACAGGCTACATTCAGATTCAGAACGATCCTCACGGTCTCGCGCTCGAGTGGGATCCCCGGAACCGCGCGTACTGGATGAGCCGTTTCAAGGCATTCGGCTGGGCGGCGCTGTACAGTACCACCTACGAGCTCGCACCCTGGGGAGAAGCAGGCATTGGCAACGTGGGCTACGACCGCGGCACCATGGGTTACGTCGACCTCGTGGTGACGCCGGTGGGTGGCCTCGGCATGATCCTGCTCGAGGACTACCTCGACAAGAAGCTCATTCGGAAGCTCGAGCAGGGCAAGAGCACAGGACAGGCACGGCTCCTGCGCGTCATCTTGAACCCGCAACGGAGCATCGCCAACCTGCTGCGCTTCAAGCGACCGTCACACAGGGATACGAGGGGGCTTCCTTGAGTAAGCGAGCATTCTGCCGCCGACACGAACCCCGGAATTGTGTTATCAGCCGCATCATCCCATGCGTGCGGCAGCTCTTTTCAAGTTTTCCTCGAGGAGCAAAACCTCTTTAATCAACCGGTCGATCTTCATATCGATCGGTATTTGTCCTTCGTGGAACAGGTTGTCTCTAATCTTCTTCAACGATATCCAGTTGCCTTTACGCAGGTCGTCCACACCGCCTCAGTCAGGCATTCCATCGATGACCTCTTTGAGCGTGCAACCCTTGAGGGCGTACCGTAGGCCCCTGCCAGCTTCCGAATCGAAATCTCCAGCGCATAACAAGCTATCACTGCCGCAAGATCAGGCTTTACTTCGCGGAGAGCATTGGCCAGTTGAGCGTGGGAGAGATCTTTCAGACGAGATGCAAGGTTCTTCGCAATCAGACGCAACAGGAATGCATCGCTTGAAAATGCCCTCTCGATCTCGGGATCCTTGTGAGTCCCGTAGCACTTCTCATGCAAGACCCAGAGAGCCATGTCGACATCGGCGACGCGATTCAAAGCCGTATTGCTTCCGTATCGACCGCAAGTCAGTCAAGTAGTTTACATATGTTTCAACCGGGTCTCTGCCCCGACGACTATCCAGCAGCCTCTCGGTAGGTGAACTGAAGATGGCGTAGTTTTCCGGCCTTATGAAGCGCAGAATGATGGACACAAGTTCTATCGCCTTGAAAGCATGAAGAAGTTCCCTGATGAGATTTTCTTCTTTTTTCCCGGGCAGATTCCAGAAGTCAAACGTGACACCCTTGAGGGCCGGCCCGAGTTGCTCCTCCGGCGGAAATACCCAGAATCTTGTGAACCGCCAATGTTCAGGAGACTCGAAATTTTTCAGGTCCTTATAGGTAAGAGGACTTTGTCGCCGGAGATCCGCAACCTTGCGCTCGATCGACGCGAGGTCGAATACGACACCGTACTTCTTCTTGCAGATTTCGGGGAACTCTTTAAGGCAGCTCTTGAGATAGTGCATTGTTTGTTCCTTGGTGTCTTGAGTCTTTTAAGACACGAAGACTCGAAGCGCCGGCTATGTTGTATAATGTCGCAGTCGGTCCACCCCGAGGAAAGTCATGCTTCGGTTCCTCTTTGTCCGGCTTGGGACAGGGTTGCTGCTGGGAAGCCTCCTGGCCTTCGCGTTCGGTCAGTCCAATTCGGTCGAAAAGTCGGCCAAGGCCATCTTGGAGGCAAATTGCCTTACCTGCCACGGCGACCTCCGAACTTCAGATCTCGACCTGCGCGAGCTGGCAACGATCCTGAAGGGCGGCAAGCGGGGTCCCGCGGTCGTGCCAGGCAATGCTGAAGCGAGCATACTCTACAAAGCGGTCACCCGGCAAGGCGAGCTTAAGATGCCGCCCGGGAAGGCTCCGCTCGCGGAATCCGAAATACGGACGCTGCGCGACTGGATCAACGCCGGCGCGCGCTGGGAATCTACCCCGGCGACTGCTGCGGCGTCGTGGTGGTCTTTCCGAAAGCCGGTGCCGCCACCGGTGCCCGCGGTAAAAAATCCCGCTCTGGTCCGGAATCCGATTGACGCCTTCATTCTCGCCAAACTGGAGCAGAATGGATTACGCCCGGCGCCCCAGGCCGATCGCCGCACTCTGGTGCGCCGGGCCTATTTCGATCTGCACGGTCTGCCTCCCTCGCCCGAGCAGGTGGAGCAGTTCGTCAATGATCAATCGCAGCGACGCCTATGAAAAGCTGATCGATCGCCTGCTGGCGTCGCCGCGCTATGGCGAGCGCTGGGGCCGCTACTGGCTGGACCTGGTTCGCTATGCCGATACCTCCGGATTTGAGACCGACCACTTTTTCACCACGGCCTGGCGCTATCGCGATTGGGTGATCAACTCCTTCAACGACGACAAGCCGTATAACACGTTCGTTCAGGAGCAGATCGCCGCGGACGAGTTGTGGTCCACCAATATGGATCTGGAAGGAACGCTCAAGCTGCCGAAAGAGAAAGCAGGAAAACGTCAACCGGCGCATCGGCACCAGTCTGTTCACGCTTGGCTCCTTTCCGATCGAGTTCACCTACTACGGCGACCAGTTTCGGGCGGAATGGCAGGCTGACGCCGTTGATACGGTCGGGCGCGGCGTTTCTGGGACTCACCGTCGGCGTGCGCGCGTTGCCACGATCACAAGTTCGACCCGATCAGCCAGCGCGATTACTACCGCATGACGGCGCTGTTCGCCGGCAGCGTGGAGCGCGAGATTCCGCTGGGGAGTCTCTTCGATGTTCAAACCAACACGCGTAACTTCCCGTTGCTGGCCCAGGCGCAGGTGCTGAAGCAGATGGCCGGGGCGGCGGCGCGGCGCGGCAGCAGCCGCGGAGGCGCGTGCGGCAGCAACAGCAAGCGCAGGCCCAGGAAGCGATCCGACGGATGCCGACGCCGTCGCATCCTCCGCGCGGGCGCAACGCCCGATCCGCAACGCGCCGCGCTCCTGCAGAAGCTCGCCGAGGCCTATCTGCGGGCCCCCGAACGGTATCCTACGGCCAACGTTCTGGCGCATGAAGAAGTCGTGCCTGACACGCACATTCTCATGCGGGGTGATTTCAAGAAGAAAGGCGACAAAGGTCGAGCCCGGGTTCCTCTCGGCTCTGAATCCGGGTCCGCCGATCGACGAGCCCAAGGGTGTTCTTTTTGTTCCGCAGCGCCGCAAGGCTCTGGCGCTGTGGTTGACCTCTCCGGACCAACCGCTGCTGGGCCGCGTCATGGTGAATCGCATCTGGCAGGGCCACTTTGGCAACGGCATCGTCACAACACCCAACGATTTCGGCCGCCAGGGAGAACCGCCCACTCATCCCGAATTGCTGGACTGGCTGGCGGTGGAGTTCGCCGAGCGAGGCTGGAGCATCAAGCAGATGCACCGGCTGATCATGCTTTCTAATACCTACCGGGCGTCAAGCGTTGCGGATGAGGAAAGTCTCCAGAAAGATCCGGAGAATCGCTATCTCAGCCGCATGAACCGGCGCCGGCTGGATGGCGATGCGATACGCGATACCGTTCTGGCGGTCGCCGGCACTCTGAACCTGAAGATGGGCGGCGTGGGTGTGATTCCGCCGCTCACCAAAGAAGAGATACAGGCGGCGCGCATGCCCCAACTTTGGCCCGCAAACCCGGACCCCAACGAACACAACCGCCGCAGCATCTATCTGCAAATGAAGCGATCCCTGACTTTGCCGATGCTGCAGATCTTTGATGCGCCTGATACGGCGACGAGTTGTCGCCCGCCGGGAAAGCTCAACTGTGGCGCCGCAGGCGCTGGCGCTCATGAACAGCGAGTTCACCGTGGCGCAAGCGGCGCAGTTCGCCGCACGCATCAAGAAACAAGCCGGCGAAAATCCGGAAGCTTCGGTCGAGGCTGGATGGCGGCTGGCATTCGGGCGTTCGCCGACTGCCGAGGAACGTGCAGACGGCACTCGATTATGTCCAGCGGAACTCCTTGCAGCGGCTGTGCCTTCTGATGTTCAACATGAGTGAGTTTATCTATGTCGATTGACAGTTCGCGCCGGAAGTTCCTTCAGACGTCAGGCCTCGGATCTGGCCTGGCTCGCGCGATGGATTTGTTGCAATCGAGCCGGCGTGGCAAGCACACCCAGTCCGCTGTCTCCGAAAACGCCGCCGCTACCCGCCACCGCAAAAAGCGTGATCCATCTGTTCATGCAGGGCGGGCCAAGCCAGGTCGACACCTTCGATCCGAAACCGCTGCTGACCAAGCTCCACGGCCAGCACCCGCCGGCGAGCTTCGGCGATGAAGACTTCCAGAACGGCAAATTCCGGAACCTGGTGATCCTCGGCTCCAAACGGACTTTCAAGAAATATGGCGCAGTCCGGCCTCGAAGTGTCGGATCTGTTTCCTCACATTGCGCAACGAGTCGATGACATTGCCGTGATCCGCTCCTGCTACCACGAGGGCTTCACGCACTCGCAGGCGCAGTTCCTGATCAACAACGGCTGGGCGCGCATTGGCCGGCCCAGCCTCGGCTCGTGGATTCTGTATGGCTTGGGGACCGAGAACCAGAACCTTCCGGGTTTCGTGGTTCTGCTCCAGGGGGGCGTCCGGTCCGGTCCGGCGGTTTACGGGCAGGGGTTTCTCCCGGCGGCATATCAGGGGACGACGTTCCGGGCGGGCCGGAATCCGATCCTCAATCTCAACCGTCCGGCCGGCATGAATCAGGAGGAGCAGCGCGATCTGCTGGATACTCTGCGGGCGATGAACGAGCAGCACCTCGATGCGCGGAACCGTGATTCGGAGCTGGCCGCGCGGCATCGAGTCCTACGAGCTGGCGTTCCGCATGCAGATGTCGGCGCCGGAAGCGACTGATGTCAGCAGCGAATCCGAAGCCACCAAGAAGCTGTACGGCTTGGACGATCCGATCAGCGCGGACTTCGGCGGCCGCTGTCTGTTGGCGCGCCGTCTGGTGGAGCGCGGCGTCCGTTTCGTGCAGGTGTGGAACGGCGATGGAATGAACGCCACCGACTGGGATGGCCATACGCAGTGCGACCAGAACCATCAAGCCAGAGCCGCCCAGACCGACAAGGCGGTCGCCGGGCTGCTTGCGGACCTGAAATCCCGCGGCCTCCTGGACTCCACGCTGGTGATCTGGGGCGGCGAATTCGGTCGTAGCCCGACTTCGGACGGCGGCGCGGGCGGCTCGGATGGCCGCGACCATAACCCGTACGGCTTCACGATCTGGATGGCCGGCGGCGGTGTAAAGGGCGGCAGGGTCATTGGCTCTACGGACGAACTCGGTCTCCGGGCGGCAGAGGATCCGGTCCACTTGCACGATCTGCACGCGTCGATTCTCGGCCTGCTCGGCCTGGACCACACCAGGCTGACTTATCCCTACCTCGGGCGGAATTTCCGCCTGACCGATGTCGGGGGCAAGACAGATCTGATGGAGAAACTGAGAAAGGGCTGAATCGTAAAGCTTCCCGGTGTTTCTTCGTGTCTTAGTGTCCTGGTGGTATTTTTGTTTCCCGCATTACGTCTTTCTCTGAGCGGCTTGCTCGCCCCAAAATCAGTTTTACGCCTTCCTGCAGAGTCATCGAAATGATCTGAAGGCGGTTCTCCCGGCGGGGTTCGTCTTTCCGGCCACTCGCGCGTTTCGCGCGACAAGAACGTTGTGGACGCCTGGGGCATCATCCTGAATTGATCCATGGACCCGCAATCTGACGCCCCAGCTATGCCATCTCTTATCCTTCTCTCGATAAAGAGAATCCTTGCAAAATAGAAATACGATTCTAAAATACAAAATATGCTTGCGCGACAAGTCCAGCCAGCGTTACTCACGCGCTCGGCTTCATATCCGGCCGTTGCATTATTGGCCCCCGCCAGTGCGGGAAGACGACCCTGGCTCTCTCTCTTGGGGGCGACTACTTCGACCTGGAACAGGAATCGAGCGGCTGCGGGCGGATCTGAAATGGACGACCTGACGGCTGCCAACGACCTGGTCATTCTCGACGAAGCCCAGTCTTGGCCCGAGGTGTTCCCGCGCCTGCGCGGCGCGATCGACCGGGAACGCAAGCGAACGAGGAGGTTTCTTCTCCTCGGTTCCGTTTCACCCTCGTTGATGGTTCGCGTATCCGAGTCGCTCGCGGGACGCCTGTCGCTGGTGGAACTGACGCCGCTCCTGTGGAACGAGTTGGCCACGAAAACGTCGCGCGGACGTCTGTGGCTCTGTGGCGGATACCCCGATGGCGGTGTGCTGGAACCCGCGCGCTATCCTCAGTGGCAACTGGACTATCTGGCGCTGTTGGGGCAACGCGACCTGCCTACGTGGGGCCTGCCGAGCAAACCCCAGGCGACGGACCGCTTGATGCGGATGCTCGCGGCGCTGCACGGGCAGGTCTGGAACGCATCTCAGGTCGGCCAGAGCCTCGGGCTGTCCTACCACACGGTGAACAGTTACCTGGACTACCTCGAGGGAGCGTTCTTAATCCGGCGCGTGCCCGCTTATCAGGCGAATATCCGCAAGCGGCTTGTCAAGAGTCCCCGGGTGTACTGGCGCGACACCGGGCTACTACATGCCCTGCTGAACGTCCGCGACGAGCGGTCGCTTCTCGCGCAGCCATGGGTTGGGGCGAGTTGGGAAGGCTTCGTAATCGAACAAATCATCGGGGAAATGTCCGCGCACGGGGAGAGCGTCCGTCCCTACTACTTCCGGACCAGCGATCACTACGAGCTGGACCTGGTCCTGGAGGTCGGCCGCGAACGCTGGGCCATCGAGGTTAAACTCACGTCCTCGCCCCGTCCAGAGGACATGGACTCACTGAACAGAGCCGCCGACATGATCGACGCGACGCGCAGATTTCTTGTCACCAGAACCAGCAAGCCTACCGGCGACGCGAAGCGGGCCTCCTGCAATCTCCCGTGGCTGATCGAGCGCTTGCACCAGATGGCTGAGCGATCCAAATGAGCTTAGCCGCAGCTGGTGATACCAAAATTCCGCCACAGTGCCCTTTCCGGACTTATGGTTCATTGTTGCCGAATGCTGCCGGTCGTCCGTCAGGCTCATGTAGACATACGCCTGCCTCTCAACATCATTTGAAGCCTGCTCCTCCCGACGTCGCTCCGAGGCGCCGGTCAGGGGCGATGCACAAGTGTCTCGGCTCAGGCACGCGGCCGCTTGCCAGTGCCCGAGGCCGTCTTCTGTGAGCACAAAGGCCGTGAGCGCAACCGCCAAGATTCTTGCCGCCTACTCCTTCAATTCAACTGCGCGATGCCCATGCGGTGTAATAGATCTGCAACCTGGATCCAAGCGAATGGTATCGAACTCTGGCTTCACTTTGACCCAAGCCAGTCGCGTGAAGCGTTCCTGATAAGCTTTTTCCAACCATGCCAAAGCCTGACTTTCCTTTCCAAGACCTGCATACAGCATTGCTTTCCAGTAAGGCGCCACCCGTCGTTGCGTCGATAACTCGCTCAAATCGTCGAGCACCTTCTGCGCCTCGTCTCTTTTTCCCGACACCGCATATGCATACCCGAGACATCCTAGCGCTTCCGCATTGCCTCCAGACAACGTTACTGCCTTTTGATACACTGCTATGGCTTGGTCGTACTTGCCCTTTCACATAAGCCTGCCCTAGATCCAAGCGCCCGGAGGAAGCCAGCATTGATGTCAAGCGTCTTTCGGAGTTGTTCGATTGCCTGGTCGTACTGGTGGGCGAAGTAGAAATACTCCCCCACGCGAGCGTTTATGATGAGCGAAAGAGGATCAAGCTCTTGGGCTCGTCTTATCTCTGCACCGGCTTCATCCATCCGACCCATCACGATTAAATACCTACTGTACCAGTGACGAGCTGTCGGCGTAGTGTGGGTTCAGTTCAATGGCCCGCTTGTATTCTCTTTCGGCTTCCGACCAGTCCCAATCGTACCAGCATCTAATAAATGCCATCGACGTGTGAGCTTCGGCGAGTGCCTCATCTATCTCCAATGCCTTTGTCGCCCCTATCTTTGCTCTCGGATTCTCTTGAAAATCCAGAATACTCGATGAGCAACATATAGGAGTCGGCTAACCCGGAGTAGGCCAGAGCATAATGCGGATCTATATCAATCGCCTGCTGGAAATACTGTATGGCTCTCTTGAACCCCTCCTCTGTCCTTTTGTTCCAATAGTAGCGGCCCTTCAAATATGCCTGATAGGCATCGGTGTTCTCCGTGTACCGCTTGGTCAGGCGCTTTCTCTCTTCGCCCGTCAGTTTAAACGCCAACGCTCCTGCTACCTTTTCCGAAATTACGTCCTGCAACTCGAAAATGTCCGTGCACACCTCATCACACGTGAATGTCCACAGCGCCAGACCGTCTTGAACCTTCAGGAGCCGCGCCGTCACTCGGACTTTCTGCCCTGACCACTGGATGCTCGATTCCAGCACCGCATCTACTCGCTGTTCTCGACCAGCGGCCAGCGGGTCTTGATGTAAGCCGGCGTACTTGCGCACCGCGCTCGTCGGTCGGATGATAAGCTGCCTGATGTTGCTCAGTCGCGTAATCAGAGTGTCGGCCATTCCCAGCTCGAGCGACTCGTCGCGGCTTGCAGCATTCAGCGGTTTAAACGGCAGCACCGCTATAGACTTGATCGGAGCAGGAGAATCGGCGGGCTTAAACGTCCCTGGCAGTACTGCGACCGAATTGATGGCCTCATCTATGGCCTTGTCGCGCCAGGGTAGCAGATAGAGTCCCGCATTGATGAGGGCAATAACTATCAGCGCGACGAGCAGCGCGATCACAGCCGCCTCGTTTCTCTTGATGAACTTTACGCTGCGGTAGACCAGTGTATCGTTGCGAGCGAGGACGGGCCGGCCTTCGAGGTGACGGCTGATGTCCTCGGACAGCTGCGCCGCCGAGCCGTAACGTCGCTCCGGTTCCTTGCGCAGGGCCATCAACACAATATTATCCAGGTCACCGATTAGCCGGCGGCGAAGCTTCTCGGGCTCTCCCTCGCGAGTCTCGCTCACCGATTCGGGTGTGATCGTCATCCGTATCATGCCATCGGTGCCGGGCACCTCCTCGATGCGGCGGATGGCTGCGCTGGGTTTCTCCGGCGCTTCTTCGCGAATAACTCGCTCGATCTCTTGCGGCGTGTGATTCCGGAGGCGGTACGGAAGGTGGCCGCTCAGCAACTCATACAGCACGACGCCGAGCGAGTAGACGTCGCTGGCGGGCGTAACGGGCTCGCCGCGCACCTGTTCCGGGCTGGCGTACCTGGGTGTCATCAGACGCAGCGCGCCGGTCAGACCTGTGGTCTGAGAGACTTCATCTGGACTCAGCACCTTGGCAATGCCGAAGTCGAGCAGTCTGGGCACACCGTCGCCGGTAACGAGGATGTTGTTGGGTTTCAGGTCGCGGTGGACAACGTGGTGCTGGTGGGCGTGTTCCACGGCCGAGCAAACGGTACGGAAAAGCTTGAGCCGGTCCAGCGTGGGCAGGTGGTGGGTGTCGCAGTAGCCATCGATTGGAAGGCCTTCGACATAGTCCATGATGAAGTAAGACAGGCCATCCTCGGTCGTGCCGCCGTCAATGAGTCGCGCGATGTTTGGATGGTCGAGTTGAGCCAGAATCTTCTGCTCGTTGCCAAAGCGGCGGAGAATGGCATCGGAGTCCATGCCACGCTTGACGACCTTGATGGCAACTTGCTTCTGGAATTGATTGTCGGCGCGTTCGGCCAGATAGACGGCGCCCATACCGCCCCGACCGATTTCACTCAGAATCTGGTAGGGGCCGATACGCCTTCCCACCAGGGACTGGACCGGCTGATCGGTGCGCAGCCTACCTGCCGGTGCCTCCAGGAAGTTCTCTGCCTGCGCGTCGGATGCGCAGTAGAATCTCTAACTCCCGGCGCAGATCCGGATCACCGGCACAGGCTTGATCGAGAAACGCACCTCTTTGGCTCGCTTCCCGTTCGACGACCGACTGAAACAGCTGTTTAACTCGCTGCCAACGTTCCGGCGTCATATGACTGGCGTTGGGCCGATTGGTGATCGATCAAAAATCATTCATCTTTTGATCTGGTTATGGAGCCAGGCCTTGGCTGTGCGCCACTCGCGCTTGACCGTGGCGGTTGACAGGCCGAGAGCTTCCGCCGTCTCTTCGACAGTAAGCCCGCCAAAGAAGCGGATCTCGACGATCTGACTTTGCTGCGCATCGATAGCGGCCAACCCATTCAGAGCGTCGTCGAGCGCAATCAAGTCCACTTCGACCTCGTCCGGCCAATCAGCCGCTTCCTCCAGCGACAGTTTGTACTCGCCGCCTCCGCGCTTGCCCCGCTTATGAGCGACGGCATGATTGACCAGGATCTGCCGCATTAAATGGGCGGCAATGCCGATGAAATGGGCTCGATTCTGCCAGTTGACGCCGGTCTGATCTATCAGTCGCAGATAGGCTTCGTGCACCAGCGCCGTGGTCTGCAGGGTATGGTCAGGACGCTCGTTCTGAAGATAGCGATCGGCCAGCCGGCGCAGTTCATCGTAGACAAGCGGCATTAACTCGTCCAGCGCCGCTCGCTGGCCGGCAGTCAAGTCGAGGAGCATTTGGGTCGGGTCTTGAGCCTTTGGCATCGCATCGTCCGCCCGATTGTGTCAGCCGGTCTTTAATAAGAGTGGTTCGATTTTATCTCTTTGTCATGGTGCATGAATAGCGGATTCAGTCGACTTGGGCTCGACCGCGGATAGCGGCCAGAATCCCCCTGCTCGGTCCAAGGCGCGTCGCGTTTCGGCAACAGCGCGCTCGCGCTGAATCCACTTGTCATTCCGCAAGGCTGCTTCAACAGAAAACGTCTCTCGTACTAAAAATGTCGCCCCCGCGTGATCCGTTTCTCACCGAAATATTGCTTTACTGTATAGAGGCCGACGCACACCCAACATGGCCAACGGCACTTCCGTAACGCATTCAACCGCGGTTTGTTCAGGAGATGAACCGGACTGCCTTCAACGTTTGTGGCTGAAAGGCTTAACTACCCGAAAGAAAGGTCAAAGTCATGAACCACCTGAAAACCTCAAACGAACAACCGTCATTCTTTCTGACGTTGCTCATTACAGGATTGATAGTTGGCCTGATCACGATCACAGGCTCCAGGTCTAGCCCGGCACAGGGCAACAGTGTTGGCAACCGGAAGGATGGCAAGCACCTGTTCGAGCGGGAGACATTCGGAGGCAATGGGCGCACCTGCCTGACCTGCCACAGCCGCACCACAGGAACAGTGTCTCCGCGGGACGCCCAGATGCGACACGCGGAGAATCCGAGGGATCCGCTTTTCGTACATGATGGCAGCGATGACGGGCTTGGCCACGGCGTCAGGCGGATGCTCTCGGATGCAACCATCCTTATGGAAATACCTCTGCCTCCGAACGTGAGCCTGGCCGATGACCCTCGCGCCCGGTCGGTGGTCCTGAGGCGGGGTATTCCGACCACGCTCAACACGCCCGCGCTTGACCCGGTACTAATGTACGACGGGCGTGAGCGCAACCTCCAGACCCAGGCCCTGGGTGCCATTCGCGCCCACACTCAACATACCGAGGAACCGAGCGAAAGCGACCTCCGGCGGATCGCGCAGTTTCAGCTGACGGACGCATTCTTCACCTCGAGCGAGCTGATGCGATTCGCCCGTGGAGGTCCTGCTCCAGGGTTGCCGCAGGGCGCGACGGACGCCGAAAGGCGAGGCCGGCTCTTCTTTGAGGATGTCGGGGGCTCTGGTAGCTCGAAGCCCGGGATCTGTGCCACGTGCCACAGCGGCCCCATGCTGAACCAAACCAACCAGTTTTTCCCCCTTCCGCTGCCGCCCGGCTCGCGTTTTCAGGACGTGCTCGTGTCCGCGCTGAACGCCGCCGGAAACCCGGTCAGGGATTTTCTTTTCAGAAACCCGGACGGAACCACGACGGTCGTGAGAAGCCCCGACCCCGGGCGGGCGCTCATCACCGGGGATTCGCGTATCTTCCCCTTCGATAACGTGGACGCCTTCAAGATCCCTTCGCTCCGGGGAGTCCGCCTCACCGCGCCCTACTTTCACGACAATTCTGCGAAGACGCTCGAGGACGTCGCGGCGCACTACGCAATTTTCTTTGCGATTGTCACCGACCCTTCGGTCGATGGCGACCCGGCGGTGATCCTGACGGCGCAGGACCAGGCCGACATCGTGGCCTTCATGAAACTGCTCGATTGAGGAACAACGGCTAACTCACTGGGGTGAAACTGAGAAATGCGTGGGGTTTAACCCCGGAGAGCAGAACATCCGGAGTTAGCCAGAATCTTAAAAAACCTGGACCCGCGCTGAGGTCGATTGGGGTTGCCGGCGCAGAGGGCTCGCGTGGGAGTCCGTGAATCGCTCCCAAATGTTTCGTCGCGATTCGCATTACCAGATCAGCCGTGATCGCGCTCGATAACTCGAGGGGGCCGAGAAGAAGGCGTGTTTGGAGGATCGAGATCACGATGGCCCAAGACAGCAGCAAGGAATCTCGGAACCCTTGGATCCTGGTGACAGCCTTAGCCCTGGCTTCCTGGTCGGGTATTGCGGCTCAAGAGACTCCTTGGGAAAAAGCCACCAAAGCCGGTGATCAACTCAGCAAGGAGGGCCGCTATGCGGAAGCTGAAAAGAGCTACCTCGAGGCCCTGGGCGAGGCCGAAAAGTCAGGAGTTCGAAATCCTCGTCTGGCGAATAGTCTGAACAATCTTGCCGCCCTGTACAGAAATCAGGGGAAGTATACCCAGGCCCTGAGGCTTCTTCAGAGGGCATTGACTATTTGGGACACGATTCCGGAAACGAATCATACCGACCTGGCCACGGTTCTAGATAACCTGGCATTCGTTTGTCTTAATCAGCGTTTGTACGATCAGGCCGAGGCTTACTACCGCCGATCCCTGGGCATCCGTGAGAAGGCACTGGGTCCGGAACATACGGATGTGGCGATGACTCTGAATAGCTTGGCCGCCGTGTACTCTGCCCAGGCCCGTTATAAAGAAGTGGAACCGCTCTACAAACGAGCGCTGGCCATTAATGAGAAAACCCTGGGATCGGAACATCGCGAGGTTGCCAGCACGCTCAATAATCTGGCGGTCCTCTACCACAATCAGGGTCGGTATGAAGAAGCCGAGCAAGTCTTCCTCCGGGCTCTTGCGGTGCAAGAAAAGACTTTGGGCTTGCAGCACCCCGATTTGGCGACGACTCTCACCAACCTGGCAACGCTCTACGGTGTTCTCGGAAAATACGTGTTGTCCGAATCACTTTTCCGGCGGGCCCTGGCTATAATCGAGAAGACCCACGGGCCGCATCATCCCGAAGTCGCCATCGCTCTAAACAACCTGGCGGCGCTCTATCACGAACAGAAAAGGTATGTCGAGGCAGAGCCCCTCTTTTTGCGTGCCGCCGAGATTCGAGAAAAGGCATTGGGGGAAGGTGTAGAGCTGGCAATAGGTCTCAACAACCTGGCAACACTCTATGGAATTCAAGGCCGTTATGCCGAGGCAGAACGGCTCTTGCGGCGATCCCTGGCCATGTGCGAAAAAGCTCTAGGACCAGACCACCCTGAAGTGGCCAGTATTCTTAACAATCTGGCAAACCTGGTGCAGGCGCGAAGGCAGCCCGTCAACTCTGAACTTCTCCACCGGCGCGCACTGGCCATCCGAGAAAAAGCTCTTGGTCCGAACCATCCCGACTTGACCCACAGCCTGGAGAGTCTCGCACTGCTTCAACAGGATCAGGGCCGGCACGCGCAGGCTGAGCTGCTTCTCCGCCGATCGCTGGCTATCCGGGAAAAAGCCTTAGGCGTGGAACATCCGTGGGTAGCTCGTACTTTGTTGAAGCTGGCGGCAACTTGCTACGCGCAGAAACGCCATTCTGAAGCTGAATCGCTATACCGAAGGGCACTGGCCATCCTGGAAAAAACCCTTGGACCTGAGAACCCGGAATTAGCTGACTCTCTGCAGAAACTCGCTCTCGCCCTTCGCAAAATGAAGCGAAATAAGGAAGCGATGGAAGTGGAATCACATGCCCGGACCCTTCTTCAGAAGTAAAGGACGCTCTTGCCTGCGCGGATGCGCCGACAGATTTCGAGGATCGGGAGAGGAATTAGGCCTTATCGATACTGGCTCGGCAGAATGGCCTTGAGATCAGCGGTATTGAGGAGGTGAGGATCCGTAGTGATCAGAAGGTCAGCATGTTCGGCCAGGCCCGTAGCTAGATAGAGACCATCGTTATAGGAAAAAGCATTCTTCTTGGAGTAATACTTTCTCCTGAGTTCGGCCGCATGAATAGCAAGAGGCACAGTTATGGCCACTGCCTGGAAATTTGCCTCTGCCTCGATGGCCGCGCAGGCGATTTCAAAGCCAGCCTTGTTTTCTCTCAAATACACGTAGCGAATCTCACCGAAGAGAATAGTAGTCGAAATACCTCGCAGTTGTCCTTCTTCAAGCGCTCCGAGCACTCGTTCCGCCCCGGCGATTTCTTCTCTTGGAACCCGGGTTGATTCAGGAATGAGGACAGCAAGGAAGACGTTTGCATCCAGACAGGCCAGCGGTGGATTCCTCATGGCCCTTCATCTTTCCCATCCTTCTTCAAACTCTTTGTGGACCCGCCGGAAATCGTCAGGCGACAGATCCTTTCCCGCCAGCCGCAACGCTTGAGTCAGGCGCGGCGGGACGGACCGAACCCGGAAGGTGCCGTCCGCTTGTCGGACAAACACCAGCAGATCGCCAATCTTCGCCTTCAAGGCCTGGCGGACCTCGCGCGGTAATGTAACCTGATACTTGGCTGTGATCTTCGTAACAGACGCCATTGCCTTACGATTTGCAGGATATCCAACAGATCTCACAATGTCAGAGACACATAGACTTGTCAAGGAACGATCTATCCCCGGGGCTTGCAAATATCCACGAAACCTGCGCGAGGTGACCCGCGACGAACTGCACGCCGGAGAATAGCGCGTGAAGCCGGCGTCGCCGCCCACTCGCCACGCGCGGCGCTCTGTGACTTCGCGCCCTCCGCCTCCAACATATTCTCAATGGCCTCGGCGGGTTGACATTGACTTGTCAGAGAACGCCATCACATTCTTCTTGTCTTGTTCCAGTCTGTCAGTCATTGGCTCGCCTTCCGGTCAAGTTCTTTCAGCGTGAGCCGCACACTGACGACGTAAGGCGTCTCGCCTTCGATCCAATGTCCATACGTCGTAGTGACGAACGTGCCGTCGCCGAGCACCTCGACGCCGGGATAAGCGCAGTCGGCGTCCCAGCCTTTGTCGTTTTTGTGGTTGTCCATCAGCCGCACGCGATACTGGCCTTCGCGGCCTTTGACAATGTCTTCGTAACGCCCGACCCAACCGACCCAGTCACCTTTCGTCGGACTCTCCTGTGTCGTGTCGCGGAAGGAGATGAACAGCCGTCCGTCGGGCGCGTATTTGCCGGTGTGCCGATCGCCGGTCAGCGCGCCTGGCAATTCGCGCGGTGGCATCCACGTCTTCGCCTCATCGTCCGAGAAGATCACATGCGAATTGCGGTCTCGTTTGTTTTCGCGCAGCAGCACCGCCAGTTGCTTTCCGTCCGGCGAACGAATCAGCCCCGGCTCGCACAGGTGAATCTGATCCGATTTGAAAATCTCTTGCGGCTCGGACCACGTCAGCCCTCCGTCTTTCGAGATCGTTTGATAGAGCGTCATCACGGGAGTCTTCTTGCCGTCCTTGCGGAAAAACCGTCCGTCGTCGTGGAACATCGCCAGATAATGGCCTTGGCCCGTCTTCAATGCTTCGACGAAGCCCATTGCTACGATGCCCCCGAAGTGATTGACGCCATCGCCGATGGGTTTCAGCTCGCTCCATGTTTTGCCGTCGTTTTCGGAAACCGACATCCGAATCGGATACAAACCGGAAAAGACAATCAGCCTCTTCCTGCCCCGCGCGTCAATCACGCGATGGATCGTCGGTGTTTCGAGCGAAGTCTCCCAGTTTTTTGGCGTGGGCAATCGTTCCGACCACGTCAAGCCGCCGTCTGTACTGCGTTTCATCTGAATCGCGCCGCGCCCGTGGCCTTTCGGATAGACGGCGATGATCGTTTTGCCGTCCTCGAGCAACACCGTCGTAGGATGACCGAGGTACTGTCCCGGCTCGCGATCGACAATCACCTGCCGTTGCTTTTCACCAGCGAGGTCAATCAACGGGATCGAGTAGTCTCTGGGTTGGGGTGGCTGCGTTTTGTCATCGACGGCCGTCTTGGGCCGCCAGGATCACGGCGGTTTGCTCGATCTGTCGCCGGATGCGCGCTGCGAAGGCGGGTTGCGCCAGGTCCTGGCCAAACTGGCTGGGATGACTGGCAAAGGCTTCCAGCCCGATCTCGGCGTAGGTTTTGTCGCGCTTGGGCGAACGCAGGTTGCCGTCAATCACTTCGGTGATGCGCTGTCCGTCAATGCGTGGCAGGCGCGGATTGTCGGGGTAAAGGTTCACCACCTGATAGAACTGGCGCGGCTGCCACGCCTTCAATCCTTCCTTCAACTGCTCGGCGTATCTGCCGGTGTCAGCCGCTTCCTGAAAGGCCGACGCCGTCAGCATTCCAACCGCGCGATGTTCTTTGTGGCCGGTGAAACCCTGTTCGGGATCGAAGCTGATGATGATGTCGGGCCGCCACTGGCGAATGGCTTTGACCAGCTCGCCCATGGGATCGCGGCCTGACTGCCTCCAGCGGGCGATGGCCTGTTCAGGCGTCTCGCGGGGGTTTTCAGGGTTGCGCATCCCACCGGGCAATCCGTTCCAGAAACCCAGAATGCGATGCTCGACGCCCAGCACGCGGGCCGCAGCCGCCAGTTCTTTCACGCGGATTTCGCCGAGCATGGCGTCCAGTTCCGGGCCGATTTTGTTCGCGCCGCCTTCGCCTTTGGTGAAGCAGACGACGATGACTTTGGTTTGCTCCGAAGCCCGCGCTAGTAACGGTCCGAGAGTGGTTTCATCGTCGGGATGCGCGCCGACGAACATCACCGACCGTCCGGCTCGAAGCTCGGCCAGCAGGCCGGATTCAATCTGGGGCGGTTTGCTCCGCGCCTGCGCCGAACCTGGCGGCGGCTGCCGGATCAGCGTATTCAGCAGCAGGCCGGAACAAATAATTGCGGCGATAGAGGAGATTTTCATATTAGGTTCTTGATGTCACAAGCTGCGCAAAGCGCGACCGACCGGTCACTTCGCCGGAGGTACTGCCGCCTTCCATCCGTCCTTGAGCAGCTTCTTCATCTCGGCGACCACGCCGGCATACTTCGGTTCGTGGGCCAGGTTGCGGTATTCCTTAGGATCGCTGTCATGGTCGTACAGTTCAGCGTCGCCGGTGTGCCATTCGGTGTAGCGCCAGCGCTCCGTGCGCACACTGTGGCTCATTTTCGTCGGGTCGAGCTTCTGGGTGGCGACAAGGGCTCCGCCGCGGCTGACCTCCGTAAAGGCCGCCTTCTTCCAGACCTGATCGGGATTCTCCAGGAGAGGAACAAAGGAAGTACCCTCCACACCCTTCGGCGCGGGCAGGCCGCACAGCTCCGCCAGTGTCGGATAAACGTCCACGAGCTCGACCAGCCGCGGGCAGCTGGCGTTGCTCTTCCTCCCCGGCGCGGCCACGATCAGGGGCACCCGCGCCGATTCCTCGAACAACGTCATCTTGTGCCACAGGCCGCCGTGCTCGCCGACGTGGTAGCCGTGATCGCTCATGAACACCACCACGGTATTTTCCCAGAGCCTCAGGCGATCCAGCGCGTCGAGCAGCACCCCGACCTGTGCGTCCATGAAGCTGAGTGAGGCATAGTAGGCGGCACGGCCGCGGCGCGCCTCGTCCGGTCCGGGTCGCTCGGCTCCCGGCTTGTAGGTCAAAGCGATGGCGGGAATGTTCCTGAGATGGTCCGCCGGTTCAGCGGGCACCGCCAGGCGTTGCGGCGGGTACAACTCGAAGTACTTCTTCGGAGCGATGTACGGTGTATGAGGCCGGCGGAAGCCAACGGCCAGGAAAAACGGCTTGTCCCCGCGAACTGCTTTTTCCATGAACTCGACCGACTTGCGCGCCACCATGCCGTCGTAGGTGTCTTCGTCGGCCGCGTCGAGCACGATGCCTTGGAATTCGCGATTGGTGTCGCTCCCCGGGAATGGAGTCCGTGCGGCGATCTGATTGCCCGGCGGGCGCTTGGCCTCGTTGGTTTCGCGGGTGTCGCTGTCCCAGGAAATGGGATCCTCGAACTCGTCGCCCGTGTGATAGATCTTGCCCACCTTGACGGTTGTGTATCTCTGCTGCCGGAAGTGCTGCGGTAGAAACGTGGCATCTTTCAGGTTGGCGCGCGTGGGAGTCAGGTTGTCCACGACGCCGGTCGTGCCGGGCCGACGGCCGCTGAGGAACGAGGTGCGCGACGGATTGCAGACCGGGTATTGGCAGTAGGCGCGATCGAAGCGGACCCCGCGCCTGGCCAGACGATCGATCTGCGGCGATTTCACCACCGGATTTCCGTAGCAGGCGAGGTCGTTGTTGAGGTCATCGCTGACGATCAGCAGCACGTTCAACCTCTTGATCTGCTCAGCTCCGGCAGCGCCTATCGATGAGCCCAGGAAGACCAGGATCAGCAGGCCGAGCGGAAATCGAAGGACCTCTCTCACGATGTCACCCCGCGGCATGGGTCGCCAGATGAGCCATTGCGCCTTGCAGCTGAAACGATGGTTCGTCAAGAACAGGAAATCGCTCTCGGCCGGAAAATAGCATAGGTTGGCCCGGGAAGTCTGCCGCAATTATCGCAGTAGCTTGGGGAGGCTGTTCTGCGTATGCTTCGGGACGTTCATCAACGCGGCTGGCTCACCGCAAAACGACGCGATACATTGTGCGGACGGGCGCCCCGTCCGGCCCCCTGGAGGCACAAAAGAACTTTTTAAGGCTAAATCCTCCCCAATCACTTTCTTGCGATGGGTCATGATAGACCCGCGCTCGTCGGAGGCGATGCGATTGACAGCCGGTGAATGATAAACTGGCCTCGCCAAAATTCACTGAGAGATATGCAACTATACGGTTCAGTCCTTGGCTGAAATCATCCAACCGCTATGCGAATGAGCAGTAAGGTTAATCCTATCGCATCAATGAAGTCAGATAGATTTTGGAGGGCGAGTATGAAGAACGTTCGGCTACTACAGCGAAAACTGTTCGGGATGAGCTTTTCTTTTTTCCTGGTCTCCATGCTGGCGTCGGGTTTGAGGCCGGTCGCTGCCGCAACCTGCGAGAGCCTGGCCGATCTCAAACTTGACAATACAACGATCACGACGGCCCAAACTCTCGCCGCCGGCGCGTTCACTCCGCCCGCGTCAGCAGCAAGAACGCCAATCCCGGCGTCCTACGGAGAATTGCCCGCATTCTGCCGGGTAACCGGTGTAGTCAAACCGACAAGCGATTCTGAGATCACGTTTGAGGTCTGGATGCCAAGCGCGGGTTGGAATGGAAAATTTCAGGGCATCGGCAACGGCGGTTTTGCCGGGTCGATCAATTACCAGGGACTGGCCGGCGCGCTTTCGCGAGGCTACGCCGCCGCCTCGACCGACACGGGACACAGCGGTGGGGATGCGCGCTGGGCGCTTGGCCATACTGAGAAGATTGTCGATTATGGGCATCGCGGCATCCACGAGATGACCGAGAAAGCCAAATCGACTATCAAGGCATTTTACGGAGACGGGCCCAAGCGCTCATACTTCGCCAGTTGCTCGAACGGAGGGCGGCAGGCGCTGATGGAGGCGCAGCGCTATCCGAACGACTACGACGGCATCATCGCCGGCGCGCCCGCCAACTACTTCACCCGTATCCTGACGGGTTTCGCCTGGAACATGCAGCTGACAACGAGCGATCCTGCCAGCTATATTCCGGCGAGCAAGCTGAAAGCCCTTGAGGCCGCCGTGCTGGCTGGCTGCGATGGACGGGACGGCGTGACGGACGGCGTGCTTGATGATCCCACCAAATGCGGATTCGATCCATCCGTCCTGCTCTGCAAAGGCGCCGAGTCCGATGAATGCCTGACGGAAAAGCAGGTTGCGGCGCTGAAGAAGATCTATGCCGGGCCGCGCAATGCGAAGGGCGAACTCATTATCCCGGGCTTTACAACGGGCGGCGAAACTGGGACGGGCGGCTGGGCTGCGTGGATTACCGGACCTAAGCCTGAAGGCTCATCGCAGTACTTTTTCTCATCTCAGGCCTTTGCGAATATGGTTCACAACGATCCGGCGTGGGACTTGAAAACCTTCGATCTTGAGAGAGACGGCAAGCTGGCTGACGAGAAACTGGGACCGATTCTGAATGCGATCGATCCGAATCTGAAGGCCTTCAAAGCCCGCGGCGGCAAGCTGATTCTTTATCACGGATGGAATGACGCGGCGCTTCCGCCTATGAACACCATCAACTATTTCGAGAGCGTGCGGACTGAACTGGGGCAGCGTGAGGCAGACTCGTTTGTGCGTCTCTTTATGGTGCCCGGGATGCAACATTGCGCCGGCGGACCCGGCCCAAACAGTTTTGGAATATTTGTCACCAGCGCCCAATCCGACCCGCAGCACGATCTGACGCTGGCGCTCGAACGCTGGGTTGAACAGGGCGTCGCGCCCGATCAAATCATCGCGGCGAAACGGGAGACTCTGGATCCCAAGAGCCCTGTCATCCGTACCCGTCCACTTTGTGCGTACCCGCAGGTAGCCCGCTACAAGGGGAGCGGGAGCACTGATGAGGCCGCCAATTTCACATGCGCCACAGAGAAGAAGTGACGGTTCGGCCTGCAATCGCTCGAGCCTTTGTTGGCGGCGCCGAAACCCCGTAAGATAGATCTTGCCCACGTGGATGGTCGAGGATCTCTGCTGACGAAAGTTTTTGCAACCCGCGGTGATTAAACTTCGAAGGATGGCGAGTCGGTTCGACCGCTCGATCACCACCTTCAGGAGCCGCTACTAGCTTTGCAGATAATAAGGTCTCATGCTTACTCTGTTGCTTCTGGCAGTCACTTTTCACACCGACTTTGAAGGCGCCAGTCTCGGCAAGATCGAGAAAGTGTCGGAGACTCATTTCCGCTGCGCTGTCAAGGGCGAGGCCGACCAGGACGGACGGAATCGTCAGGCGAACTGGTATTACTTCCGCATCGATGGCGCTGCCGGCCGCAACTTGACGATTGATCTGGTCGACCTGGTGGGCGAATACAACTACCGCGCCGGCACGCACGCAGTCACAAGGCATACCCGTCCCGTGTATAGCTACGACGCTGCTGTATGGAAGCATTTCGACAAAGCCGAGTGGGACGACCGAACCATCACCCTCCGCCTCCAGTTCACGCCGGAAAAAAACCGGATGTGGATTGCCCACCTTCCCCCTTATACCAATCAAGAACTGGAGAGCCTGCTACAAAGCTTTCACGGCCATCCTCACGTGAAAAAGACTACGGTGGGCAAGACTGTGGGGGGCCGGGACATGTCGCTCCTGACCGTGACCAACCCGAAAGTTCCCGATCAGCAGAAAAAGGTTGTCTGGCTCATGGCCAGACAACACTCCTGGGAAGCCGGTACCTCGTGGGTGGCCGAAGGCGCCCTGAGGTTCCTGCTGTCGTCCGATGCCCAGGCTAAACGTATCCGCGACGACTTCGTGTTCAAAATCTTTCCCCTGGCTGATCCTGACGGTGTGGCTAGAGGGGGAGTGCGCTTCAATGCCAACGGTTACGACCTGAACCGGAACTGGGATACGGTGGATCCCCGGCGCATGCCGGAAATCGCTGCCCAACGCAAGGCCATCCTGGACTGGGTCGACTCGGGTCGTCGCATAGACTTCTTTCTCACGCTCCACAACACGGAATCGGAGGACTACGTGGCGGGGCCGCTCACGGCCGGAGGTCCAGGGGTTCTGGGGCTCGCTGAACGGTTTTCGAAGCTGCTGAACGAGACCACGGCTTTTTATTCGCCCAAGGGGCCGCGCGATTCCGGCCAGACTACAACGCCCGCCATGAAGGGTCGCATGATGGTCACTCAAGCGCTGTTTTACGAGCGGCAGATTCCTGCTTTTCTCATGGAACTCATGGTCGAGCATAGTCCTAAACTTCGCCGGCCTCCGACGATTGAGGACCGGCGTGAATTCGGCGCAGCTCTGGTGCGGATCATTTCGACCGTAGTAGCGGCCAGATGAAACCTTAGCGTTCGAAGTCAAACCAAGAGAATTCAGAATTCAGAAGTCAAAGACAGAACTCCAAGACGTCTGACTCCTGAATTCCATATTCCAAGGGCGGAAGCCCTTGCCTGATCCGTGAGGATCCGCTGCAGATGCAACTCTGGTTCTTTTGCCCGCTATGGGGTTCGAGCGATCTCGGTTGGGAATGTTTTTTCGCCAGGGTGAAGCAGGCTGGGTACGACGGCGTGGAAATGTCTCTTCCCTTGGACGAACGCGAGCAGAAGTTGATTCTGAGTCTGTTAAAGGCGTGCGACTTGAAGTGGATCGCCCAGCATTGGGAGACGAATGATCCCGAGCCGTCGGTTTATCTGAAAAACTACGAACGATACCTTTACAACCTGGCTTCTGCTCATCCTTTGTTCATCAATTCGCAAAGCGGCAAGGATTTCTTCAGTTTTGCGCATAATAAGGCTATTTTGGAGCGAGCAGCCGCGATTGCTGAAGAAACCGGCGTGAAGATTATCCACGAGACGCACCGGGGCAGATTCAGCTTCTCGACTACCGCTACGCTGTCTTTTCTAGAAGCGCTGCCCGGCTTGCGGCTCACGGCGGATTTCTCGCACTGGTGCAACGTATCGGAATCCTTCTTGCAGGATCAGCCGGAAGCGATGCGGGCCGCCGTCGCCCGCGCCGACCACATCCATGCCCGGGTAGGTTTTCCGCAAGGCCCACAGGTGAACGATCCGCGGGCTCCTGAATGGACGGAAGCTTTAGACCATCATCTGGCATGGTGGGATGCTATCGTAGCGGAGCACCGCCGGCGGAAGAGTGACGCATTGACCATCACACCGGAATTTGGTCCCGCACCGTATATGCCGGCGATGCCATACAGCCGCGAACCGCTCAGCAACCAGTGGGAGGTCAACCTGTACAT
This sequence comes from uncultured Acidobacteriota bacterium, assembly GCA_963827655.1. GTDB lineage: Bacteria > Acidobacteriota > UBA6911 > UBA6911 > UBA6911 > CAWHCF01. The sequence continues at coordinate 25,179 of CAWHCF010000023.1, read as the reverse complement.
GAAGGATCTGCTTCGGGCGCGATACTCTGAGTGAAAAACCGGGGGCTGGAGCCGACTGGATCTTTTCCGCGAATTCCCACAACTCTGGCATTCTCGATGTGAAAGAATCCGCGCGTACTTGAATTCCGCAACATTCGATCTCTTTTCTTGCTGCCGTGTTCTCACTGGAAATAGTGGTTGTAACTCAGACGGATCTCGGGCCGGGTCGAGTAGCGCTTGCCATCCTCAGATTTGCAGGTCTGAGTAGCAGCGACCGCCGGGGTCGTGACCGGATCGGCAGGGGCGGTCGGCCAGGGGCCATCCTGTGACGCAGGCCCACTAAGTTATGATGCCGCAATAGACCCCGAACAGGTCTGTCGCCGGACGGAATCTGGGGTCCGCCCGCGCGCATCAGGGCTTCTCTGCGTCTCGCGACACGCGCAGCACGCTCACGAAGCCGCCGGTCGGGTTGCCGCCGGTGCCGTGCGTGTACTTGTGGGTAACGCCGGTGATCAAGTACTTGCCGTTGAAGCGATCGTCGGCGGTCTCGGCGTTGACCGTGATCGTGACGACGATGCCGGGCTTGTAGCCGCCGTGACCGCGACACTCCGCCTCGCCGGTCAGGTAGCTCATCATGTGCTCCCCGAGCTTCGCCTTCGCGATCGCCTGTGCCTCCGCGACGCTGAAGATCGGGTGGTCGACGGTGAAGGTCACCGCCTGGCCGAGGTCTCCGGCCGCCGACGCGGCGTGCTTCGATCCGAGCCGCGAGCTCGCCGCAGTCGCCTCGCCGACGATCTTCTCCTTCTTCTTCGGGTCCCAGCCGCACACCGTACCTTGTTGACGACGTTCACGGCGCTGACGCGGGCGTGGAACGCCTTGAGTTGGTGCTCGCCGGTCTCCTCGATCTTGAGCATAATGCCGGAGTCCTGATCGGTCTTCGGCTTGTCGAAGAAGAGCTTGGTGTCCTCGCACCAGACCGAGAAGCCGAGGCGCGCCGCGCGTGCCCGGACGAACTCGAGATCGGTCTGGTTGTGTTGGTAGACGTGCAGGTGGGTGATCTTCGGGTCGCTGCCGCACTGGGCGGAGAGGCCGTGCGCGCCGACGATCGAGCTGACGATGTCCTGGTCCGACTGGTTCTGGAAGATCTTTGACTTCGTGCCGCGCAGCATGCGGTGCATCTTGTTGAACGCCCGGATCACGACGCGGCTGTCGCCCCGCGCCTTGAAGACCGGCTCGATCCCGACGATTTCGCCTTTGAAGACGGTCGACTTCGGCGAACCCTCCTGCGCGCCGCCCGCCTTGATCTCGACGGACTGCGCCGGACTCCGATCCCTGGTGTGCTTGTGGTGATCGTTGCGGAGCGTGATCACCGCCATGTCCGGCTGGCCGAGATCGCGCTCGACGACGAACGAGATGATGTCGGCGTCCTCGACCTCGGTGCCGTCGAAGAAGACATCAATCTCGGTGCTGAAGCCGCTCTGATCGGAGGCAAGTGCCGGCACGGTTCCCCTCGCTCAGTGCTTGTTGCCGACCTTGAAGTCGGCGGCTTCCTTGAACTTCACGTTCGCGGTGGCGCGGACGACCTTTCCGTCGGGTGTGACCGTGGTGTGCTTCACCGCGACCGACTCGATCACCGCCTCGAACGACGAGATGCCGCCGCCGGCCGACTCGTCGTCGAGGGCTGCGCTGTCCCCGGGGGCGCCCCAGATCACCTTCACCCTGGGCGGGCGCCTGAGCGCCGGGACCACGTCGGCGAGCTTGTGCAGGTTGTCGATCTCGATCTCGACGCTGGTGTTGAAGGTGTCGAACATCAGCTCGAACGACATCGTCTTTGGCTCGCCCGCAGTGAACTCGAGGTGGGCCGGGCCCTTCTTCTGCTTCTGCCAGGGCACCGAGCGGTCGACCGAGACTTCCTTGGGATTGAATTGAGCGACCACGGTGAGCAGTGGATCCTCGAGGCTGACGATCTTGAGCTTGGCGGTCGGGTCGATGCTCATAACCAGGTTCTCGAGTGCGCTCGCGCGCGAGGTCGATGAAGCGGATAGGAGAAACAAGCGCCAGTGTGCGGCTCCGCGTGCGCCGACTTCCGGAAGGTCCCAGCTTCCGAGAGTTAACTTTAGCCGATGTTCCGGTCCAGGATGAGTCCCGAACTCTGCGGATTATACGCCAGTTGCGTCGCGAGCGTGAAGAATCTGACAATGGCCCGGCCATGCATGTAGGACTTGCCGCAGCATAGCCGACTGTTACTGTCGGTCTGGAGGTCATTCTTCAGGTTGAAGTACGTGGCCGCGAACCGGGCTGCGGCGTCCACTCCCCGGTACCACAGAACGAGATTTTGAAGGGAAAGTTCCTCCCGCAGCGGTTGGTCGTCACCCTCGTCGGTTTACCCCGGAGCGCCGGGTCTGAAATGGTATTCTGATTTGACCATCGAGGTTACCGGCGGACGAAACGACAAGTCTGAGCCCAAGAATTGATAATAGGTCGAACCAGCTCAGACGTGAGAGAATGAACATTCAACCGACGTGAGGTTCCCATGCTGGACCTCAAGAAGACATACGACGCAATCGTTGTTGGCTCCGGGGCTGCCGGAGGCATGGCTGCGAAGGAGCTGACCGAGGGCGGCCTCGACGTTTTGCTCCTCGAAGCAGGCCCACGACTGGATCCGGCTAAAGACTTCAAAACACATCGCTGGCCCTGGGAGATGCCATTCCGCGGATTCGACCGGCCGGGTGACCGGCAGAAATTCTACCCGAACCAATGGACTGCCGACGAATACAGCCGTGGTCTGTATATAGAGGACCCTGAACATCCCTACAGCACAGCTCCTGGAAAGCCTTTTCGCTGGGTGCGCTCTCGCTGCGTCGGAGGTAAGTTGCTCCACTGGGGACGCAACGCCCGCCGGTTGAGTGACTATGACTTCAGGGCCGCCGATCGGGATGGATACGGCGAGAACTGGCCCATTACTTACGCCGATCTGGCGCCCTACTACGATAAGGTTGAGAGCTTTGTCGGCGTGAGCGGCTCAATGGAGAACATCCCTCACCTGCCAGACGGCAAGTATCTGCCACCCTTCGCACTGAATTGCGGCGAGCGGATCGTGCAAAAGGTCGCGCCCACCCTGGGGCTGGGCATGAGGGTGATTCCCAAGCGGGCGGCACAGCGTTCGAAGAGCATTCACGGCCTGACGGCATGCCATTACTGCGGCAGTTGCGGGCGCGGCTGCGATGTAGGGGCGTTCTGGAATTCCATTTCGGATACTTTGCCAGCCGCCCTTCGCACCGGACGTCTCACATTGCAGGCTAACGCCGTCGTGCGCGAGGTTGCCGTGGACCGAAACGGCAAAGCGCGAGGAGTTGTTTTCATCGACCGGATCAACAATAAGCCTTACGAGACCAAGGCTCGGGTGATCGTCCTCGGGGCTTCGGCCCTTGAATCCACACGCATCATGCTGAACTCGGTTTCCCGCTTCTGGCCCCAAGGGATAGCCAATTCCAGCGGCGTGCTCGGGCACTACCTGATGGACAACTGGGGCGGGCCAGGCATCAGCGGGTTGCTGCCGCAGCTGAGGGATCGCGCCGTGGTGAACGAGGACGGCAAGTCGTCGGGCGTGGATATCGTGGCCTATCGCAACATCGATTCGCGCCATCCCAGGTTCATACGCTCCTATACTCACGAAGGCGGTTCGGGCGCGCGCATGTTTCCCGGGTATGCGCGCTCGATGTCCGGTTTCGGATCGCAGTTCAAGAAGAACGTTCGGAGTTACTACACTGCTCCAATCAGCTTCAATACCAGGGCCGAAGTGCTGGCTCGATTTGAAAACTATGTCGAAATCGATAGTAAAGTTGTCGACGCGTGGGGCATCCCGGTGCTCAAAATGCATTGCCAGTTCAGCGACAACGAATTCGAGATGGCCAAAGATGCCGTCGAGAATTTGAAGGCGCTCTTCCACAGGCTGGGCGCGGAAGATGTCCGCGTCACGACGGAACTGATGCCCCCGGGAGCCATGATTCACGAAATGGGCACTGCGCGCATGGGGAACGATCCCAGGAAAAGCGTGCTCAACAAGTTCAATCAAGCGCACGACGTGAAGAACCTCTTCGTCGTGGATGGCGCTTCTTTCGTGACCTCGGGCGGCTACGGTCCGACCCTGACGATCGGGGCGCTGGCAGCCCGAGCGTCGGATTACATCATTACGCAGTTGAAGCGGGGTGAACTGTAGGCTTAACCTTTTTCAGCGACGCAGATCGACTTTGAGAACGCGGATTTCTCAGCCAGACGAATGAGAAGATTAAAAAGACACTCGCACTGGCGATCAGTCAATCAAGGAGTCAGGATATGCGGCACTACGTGAGAGTACTGGCGCTGATGCTTGCCGCCGGGACGATCATCCCGGCCATAAGCACTTCTGCCGCTCACTACTGGCTGCAACAAAAGGTTGATTTCATCCGTGACATTCAACCTATCTTTCAGGCGAGCTGCTATCAATGCCATGGGAGCGGGAGGGTCCAGAGCCCGTTGCGGTTGGTTAACAAGACGCTGGCGATGAAAGTCATTGTTCCGGGCAACAGCCGGGAAAGTCGCTTGATGCACCGCATCCTCGGCCTCGGTGGCGAAGCGCCCATGCCGATGGGCGGCGATCCGTTGAAGCCGGAACAGATCGATCTGATTCGCAAATGGATCGACCAGGGCGCCGACTGGCCGGAATCCGCGTCGGTTGAAGCGTCATCCCCCAATGCCCAATCCGCAAATCCTCGACACTGGGCATACATCGCTCCGGCTCGTCCGACGCTGCCGCCGGTCGCGAACAAAACCTGGTCGAAAAATCCGATTGACCAGTTCATTCTCGCCCGGCTCGAACGGCTGGGCCTCGCTCCTTCGCCGGAAGCGGCGAAGGAAACCCTGATCCGGCGCCTCAGTCTTGATCTTACCGGTCTGCCGCCCACGATTGAAGAGAGCGACCGGTTTCTCAACGACCAGAGCTCCGAGGCGTATGAGAAGCTGGTCGAGCGCCTGCTCTCTTCGCCCCATTACGGCGAGCGCTGGGGACGGTGGTGGCTCGACGCGGCGCGTTATGCCGACACCAACGGCTTTGAAAAGGATCTGCCGCGTTCGATCTGGCCTTATCGCGACTGGGTGATCAACGCCTTCAGCCGGGACATGCCCTTCGACCAGTTCACCATCGAGCAGCTGGCGGGTGATCTGCTGCCGCTTCCCACGCTCGAGCAGCGCATTGCGACCGGCTTCCTGCGCAACTCGATGCTCAACCAGGAGGGTGGAGTCGATCCCGAGCAGTTTCGCGTCGAAGGGATCATCGATCGCGTGGACACGATTGGCAAAGCTTTCCTGGGCCTGACCATCGCCTGCGCGCAATGCCACACGCACAAGTTCGATCCGATCGAGCACCGGGAGTATTACCAGTTCTATGCTTTCCTCAACAGCGATGATGAACCGGAAATCGAAGTCCCTGATGAGAAGGTTCTGAATAAACGAGCCGAGATCCAGGCCGCGATTGCAAAGATTGAAGATGAACTGATCGCAAAGACCCCGGATCTCGCGCAGCGGATGGCTGAATGGGAGCGGAAAGCACGCTACGATGAAAGCCAGTGGACGGTGCTGGAAGACACGACTATCTTCGCCGCTTTCGGCACCAAGTTTGACAAACTTGAAGACGGCTCATTCCTTGCCAAAGGCGATAACTCCACGAGCAACAACTACAAGATTACTGCGCGCACGAAGCTGAAAAACATTGCCGGCTTTCGTCTCGAACTGTTGGCGGACCAGAGTCTGCCGCGCGGAGGGCCGGGCCGCTCCACTGACGGCAGCCTGTTTGTCTCGGAGTTCTCGGTTGAAGCTGCTCCGATGGCCGAGCCTGAAGCGGCCACGAAAGTTGTCCTTACCGGTCCGACGGCGGATTTCGAACGCCCGGACTTTCCGGTAAAGAATGTGATTGACGGCGAATTCAAGACCCACTGGAGTAGTGACGCCGGACCGGGCCGCCGCAACCGGGACCGCAAAATGGTCTTCGTGGCGCGGCAGCCTGCAGGTTTTGATGGCGGTACGATCCTGACTCTTCAGATCGCACAGAAATCGGACGAGACCATTGACCTCAGGGGCGGCAAGCCCAACATCGGACGTTTTCGCATCTCGGTGAGCAGAGCGGAAAACCCTTACGCTGATCCGCTGCCGGCGAGCGTTCGGCGGATTCTCTCCATTCCGGTGGAGAAGCGCACCAAGGAGCAGCAGCGCGACGTCTTCGGCTACTACCGCACAATCATCCCCGAATGGACGGAGGCAAACGGCAAGATCGACGAGTTGATGAAGACCTGGCCCTACGGTCCGACGACACTAGCCCTGGCTCCGCGTCATCAGCCGCGCGAGACTCGCCTCTTCAGACGCGGCGATTGGAAACGCCCGGCAGAATTGATCATGCCCGGCACACCCGCCGTCCTGCACCCGCTGCCCAAGGAGGCGCCGCGCAATCGGCTGGGGTTGGCACGGTGGATCGTTGATTCACACAATCCGCTGACTGCGCGCGTGATCGTCAATCGGATGTGGCAACAATACTTCGGCGCGGGCCTTGTAACTACGCCGGAGGATTTCGGCGCCAGGTGTGAGCAGCCATCGCATCCCGACCTGCTCGACTGGCTGGCGGTTGAATTCAGGGAAAAAGGCTGGAGCATGAAACACATTCACCGATTGATTGTGACTTCAGCCGTTTATCGCCAGTCGTCGCGCGCCACGCCGCAACTTCTCCAAGTCGATCCGGGCAATCGCTGGCTGGCGCGCGCCCCGCGCCTGCGCGTCGACGCAGAGGTCGTTCGCGACATCGCGCTCGCGGCCAGCGGACTGCTGAGCCGCCGCGTGGGCGGGCCGAGCGTTTTCCCGCCCATTCCCGATGGAGTGATGACCCTCGGTTTCGGAGCGCCGATGAAGTGGGAAACCAGCACGGGCGAAGATCGCTATCGCCGCGCAATGTACACTTTCTGGAAGCGCTCGGTACCGTACCCTAGCCTGCTGGTCTTTGATGCGCCCAATGCTGACGCCGCCTGTACGCGCCGCATCCGCTCAGACACTCCGCTTCAAGCGCTCACGACACTGAATGATCAGGTGTTTATGGAGGCTGCGCAGGCGCTCGCCTTGCGCGTGTGGAAGGAAGGCGGCGCGGATGAGCGCGCGAAGATGATCCTTGCCTTCAGGCTTTGCACCGGCAGGAAGCCGGACGATTTCGAGCTTGAGCAGTTGCTCTCACTCTTGCGCGAGCAGCAGGCTTACTTCACTGGCCGCACGGCGAGCGGCCGTCTACGTCTCGGCGGCCGATCTGAATGACCTGCCGGCTGATGTCGATCTGCACAAAGTCGCGCCATGGACGATCGTGGCGCGGGTGCTGCTGAATCTGGATGAGACGATCGCGAAGGAGTAGCTATGAGCTACAGAGATGAAATCAGACTTGAGGCCAAAAAGCTCGTCACGCGGCGGTATTTTTTCAAGGAGTGCGGGATTGGACTGGGCTCGCTGGCGCTTGCTGACCTGCTCAAGGAAAACCTGTTTGGAGCGCCGCTGCAGGGAGCGAACGTTCAGGCCACCGGTCCTCTGGCTCCGAAAAAACCGCACTTTCCGGCCAGGGCGAAGCGTGTGATCTACCTCTTCCAGGCCGGCGCGCCCTCGCAACTCGATTTGTTCGATTACAAGCCTGAACTCGTCCGCTACACCGGCAAGCCTGTGCCGCAGGAATTCGTCAAAGACATCAACTACGCCTTCATCAAGCCGGATGCCGGGCTTTATGCCTCTGAGTTCAAGTTCGCCAAGCACGGCCAGTCGGGCGCTGAAATCTCGGAGGCGATGCCGCACCTGGCCCAGGTCGCTGATGAGATCGCGATCATCAGATCAATGGTGACCGATGCGATCAATCACGCTCCGGGGCAGATTTTCATGAACACCGGCTCGGTGCAGTTCGGCCGTCCGAGTATGGGGGCGTGGGTGACCTACGGGCTTGGGTGCCAGACGCAGGAACTGCCTGCGTTCGTGGTATTGACGTCAGCGGGCGGGACGAGCGGTGGCGCAAGCAACTGGGGCTGCGGCTTTCTGCCGTCCATCTATCAGGGCGTGCCCTTTCGACGCACGGGCGATCCGATCCTGTCACTTTCCAACCCACGCGGCGTCACCCGCGAGATCCAGCGCAGGACGCTCGACACGCTGAAGGCGATCAACGAGCATCACCTCGCAGTGACCGGTGATCCTGAGATCGCGACGCGCATCAATTCCTTCGAGATGGCCTACCGGATGCAGGAAAGCGCGCCGGAGTTGATGGACCTCACCCAGGAATCAAGTGAGACGCTGGCCATGTATGGAGCGGAGCCAGGCAAGAACTCTTACGCCAACAATTGCCTGCTCGCGCGCCGCTTGATTGAGCGTGGCGTGCGCTTCGTGCAGCTTTTCCACGAAGCCTGGGATCATCACAGCGAAGTCGTCAAAGGGGTGAAACTGCAATCCAAGAATACCGATCAGGCCACGGCGGCGCTCATCAAGGACCTCAAGCAACGCGGGCTGCTGGCGGACACGCTCGTGATCTGGGGGGGCGAATTCGGCCGCACCCCCATGGTCGAAAGCAATCCTGACGCCGGGCGCAGTATGGGGCGCGATCACCATAACAAGGCCTTCACGATGTGGGTCGCGGGCGGCGGCTTCAAGGCAGGCCTCACCCTGGGGCGGACGGACACCTTCGGCTTCAACGTGGTCGAAGACGCCGTGCACGTTCACGACCTGCACGCGACCATCCTGCACCTGCTCGGTTTGGATCACACGAAGCTGACCTATCGTTTCCAGGGCCGCGATTTCAGGCTGACCGACGTGCATGGCATCGTGGTGCAGAAGCTGCTGGCTTGAAGTAAGCAGTAGCAGAAGGAATCCGCGGGAGAGCTCCAGGAAGCGACATCGCGCTGCGTACTTCCTGTGGTTGGGGAATGGCGGCCGGCCCCACACAGGGCCGGCCGCCATTGTTGACGGGGTTGTTGCTGCGGCAAATTCGTCCTACATGCGTGGCCGGGCCATTTCGGATTCGACCTGGAGGTCATTCTCCAGGTTGAAGTACGTGGCTGCGAACCGGGCCGCCCGTTGGGCCACTGCTTTTTCCACGGGACTATTCACCACGCCGGTCAGCCTTACGTTTCCATTCTTCACGACGATATGAATCGGAGGATTGGCCTGGATCGCATAGCGCGACAGGACCGGATCCCTGTAAATTGCGCGCGCGACGCGCAGCCGAATCTGGTCGTCGAACGATGAAACCGGGAGTACTTCCAGTTTGTTTTCCACGCGCTGGACCCCCGGGATCGTCTCGACGAGATTCTCGATCTCCGTTCTCCTCCACGGCTGGGTCACCTGACCCGTAAGGACCAGATGGCCGCCGAGCGATTGCAGCTGGACGTCGTCAAAGATCGAGTAATACGCGTAGGTCCGGATTCGCTTGCCAGCCTGCTTGAGGATATTCCCGTCATCCGCCGCAGAGACCTGCAAGTTGTTGGCGACCTCGGTTATCCCGTCGACCTTCGAGACCGTTTTCGCAGCCTTTTCCTTCAAGCCGATGGAATCCACGCTACCCTCGAGGGTCGCGACTGCGTCTTCGACTTTTACCTGTACGTTCGGTCCTAACTTCTCGTGATACAACTTGTCTTGAGCTTTGGAACTCATCTCGGCATCCGTCCGGGGGGTCCGACCGAAAGCCATTCCGGTGATCAACAAGCCTGCCGCCACTATCCTTACCATGCCTATCCGTGTGTTCATTTGCAGCGCCTCTCTCCGTAAAAGTGTTGTCTTCTGGTCATCATCGCCACGTTATGCGTCTGATGACCGCAGACGCAATTAGCACGTTCCATGCCAAGCGATATTGCACTGCACAGTTTATGTTAAACTACTGATAATAATATGATTAATTAAAATAACGGTCCGCGTTCGAAGTTCATGGTGCCCGGTTAGATGTACATATTATTTACATCTCATGATCTTGCACAGGCCATGATATTGAGCATCCATTGGTTGGTGGGCTGTCTATTTCTTTGACAATTTACGTTCGTTCTTTTGACAGGCGGGATAGACCGGACTGGCTTCAGAGGAGGAGCGTCGAGGGGCCCGGCGCTTGCCTGTAGGGTTGAGAGCAAGCTTTGGAGTGCGCAAGCTTGCTCTGAACCTTACACGCATCTTGTATTGGTCGAGAACGAACGGTTAGGCCAGCTCGCGCCCTGAAAGGGCGAAGGAAATTAGCCGGGGGCAAGCGGAGCGTTGCTCCCGGTCACAGACAGGTGAAGAGCCGCGCCCCGGAGGGGCGCTGGACACGGCCCTCAATGCTCCGTCGCCCCTTCAGGGCGCACAAACATAAACCCCTAACCCCGAGCTGCGCTTCGCTTGCCCCGGGCTAATTTCCGTCGCCCCCTCCGGGGCGAAATCGACGAGACCGATGAAATGCGTGTAAGGTTAAGAGCTTGCTCGCGCCTTGTGTTCCGGCAGCTTGCTGCCGCTGCTGGGCTAAGCCGGTGATGGAAGTGAAGACTCAAGGAAACGCGGAGCAAACAGCGCGACTCTATGAGCGGGCGGTAGAAACCTCAATCAAGCCAGTCGCCCGAACATCAGCGGCGCTACTTCCGGACGAGACCTGCTTTTCTCATTTCCTTGCCGGCGGCGTCCACGAGGTCCTTAACGAACTTTCGCACGTCCTTCGGGTTGGTCGTCTCACTCTTGCCTGCCCAAAGCAACATGTCCTTCTCGACTGAGTAGACCATCGTTTCAACCGACAGGATCGTCTCCGACGTCAGATAACCGGGTGTATAGACCGCCGACCATCCGTAGTCCCAATAGCCCCAGAAGCTGGAATAGTGGGGCGCCGAATACCACACTGTGGCCGGAGTGTAACGAGTCTGCTCTTCCTTTCCCACTACCCGCATCAGGATGGCGCCTGTGACGCCGGATTTCTTCACGAACGCTTTTGCCTTTTCCAGGTCTTTGGCTAGCTCGCCAGGCAGGACGGTATAGCCCGCAAGGCAGTCGATGCCGCGGCGGCGCATCTCCGTTGCCAGCGTTTCTTCCGGACCCTGCCGCATGGTTTCGTCGGAGCTCAGCACAAATGCAGCCACTCTTTTCCCGGCCTCGCCTAGCGATCCGGCGGTGGGATTACTCCAGGTAGAAACGAACTTGGTCGACGCCGCCGACGCAAGGATGGAAGTCAGCAGGATGGTGCAGATGATTCGCAGGCCGAGTTTCATTCTTATCCCTCTCATTCCAGCGGTGCTTCATTCTGAAGGCTTGCTGGTTTTAAATGTGTGTGAGCGATGGCGGTGGTGACGGCATCCAGCAATGCCGCTCGCCGTCCGGCGGCTTACGAAGGAATGCCGGGGCACCGCCGGCAGGCGCGCGCTTACGGGTTTCGGCAGCGTCATGCCCGGGGATTACAACTACAGCCAGCCGGATGTTGCTCACAAGCGTGGACTATAGCAAATGGGCGGGGCAGGGGATACTGGATCTTGGAGTAATACGGCCCCGGACCGCGGATGAGCCCAGTAACGAGGATCTGCCAAGCTGCTCGAGAGACGGGCATTGGTTCTATTTCCAATCAACCGATTCCCAATCATCGATTCCGATTGACTTAGTTGCGCCATCCGTAATAAAAAACCAGCAAATAGAAAAAGGAGTGTCTCGCTACCCTGGCGCCCGATACTCCACGGGGCCGTTGCGTCCTAGTGCGTTTGACCAATCCTTTTCGTAGCGACGGCCGTCAGCGATCTAACGAATGGGTTTGCTGTCCGCTCGGACAGCAAGGGGGAGGTGCTTGTGAGAAGTTCCAGCCGCTACAGCTACAGCTTTCTCTCGGTGTTACTGCTCATCGGCGCATCAGCCATGGCCCAGGATTTCCGGGCCACGTTGAATGGGCGGGTGACTGACAGCTCGGGGGGCGCGATTCCCGGAGTGACAGTTCAGGTACGCAACACCGGAACCAACGAAATTACGACCGTGATTACCGATGACCAGGGAAATTACAACGCTCCGCTCCTGAAGCCGGGGACGTATTCGATCTCGGCCGAGCAGACCGGCTTCAAGAAGTTCCAGCAGGACGGCATCCAGTTGTCGATCAACCAGGTCGCCACGGCGAACATTGCGCTCGAAGTGGGCCAGCTCACCGACCAGGTCACCGTGACGGCGGGCGTCGAGATTCTCGAGCTTTCAACCGCAAACCGCGGCAGCGTGATCGACAACCAGCAGGTACGCGAGTTTCCGCTCAACGCGCGCAACCCGTTCATGCTCGGGATGCTGGTGGCGGGTGTGAATTTCAACGGCGCATCGATCTGGCAGCGTCCGTTCGACAACGGCGCCATCGCCGAGTGGACCATCAATGGCAGCCAGTCGCGCGGAAACGAGTTTCTGCTCGATGGCGCGCCGAACAACGGTCAGGCCGGAGGGAACAACATCGCACTGGTACCGCCGGTCGACTCCGTCGAAGAGTTCAAGATTCAGACCAACACGTACGATGCCCAGTACGGCAAGACGACCGGCGGGATCATCAACGTGTCGCTGCGCAGCGGAGGGAACGATTTCCACGGCACGCTTTACGAGTTCGCCCGCCGCGAACAATGGGACGCGAACGACTTCCGGATCAACGCTCGCAATCAGGCAAAGCCTTTGCACTACCTGGATCAGTACGGCGGGCAGATCCAGGGGCCGGTGATCTTTCCGAAGCTCTACAACGGGCGCGACAAGACCTTCTTCATGTTCAACTATGAGGGTTATCGCGAAGGAGTTCCGGCTCCGCTGACTCTTTCGGTCCCGGAGGCGGAGATGCTCAACGGCGACTTCAGCAAGCTGGTCGACGCCCAGGGACGGCCCGTCATCATCTACGACCCCCTGACTGGCAGGGCCGACGCCAGCGCGGCGGGTGGCTGGGTGCGAGATCCATTCCCCGGAAATGTAATCCCCCAGACCCGGATCAATCCGATTTCTCAGAAGATCCTCAGCTTCCAGCCCAAGCCCAACACGAAGTCGCCCGATCAAGGGTACTCGCGAGCGAACCTCTTCATCCCGGACAACATCGCCGGGGACGACTTCTACAACTGGGTATTGAAGATTGACCAGAACATCGGCTCCAAGCACCGGATCTTCGGCCGTTACGCCGAGAATGACCGGACCGAGGATCGAAACGTAAACGGCATCTTCGAAGGCCCCGGACAGGATGGGCAGCAGCCCTTCAAGCGCATCAATCATGCCTTTGTGTTCGACCACGTCGGCACGATGGGTCCGACGTTCATCTTCAACTACCGCTTCTCGTTCAACCGGTTCGAGGAGCACGGGTTCGGCCGGGGAAACCTGGGGTTCGACAAGACGGCGCTCGGCTTTCCCAAGTCGATGGTCGATCAGATCCCGCACGGCGACCTCTTCGGCCGCTACGAATTCACCGACTACAATAGCCTGGGTCGCTATCAGAGCCGCAATATCACGAATACCTGGGCCATTCACCCCAATCTCAACAAGATCAAAGGCGCCCACACTCTGAAGGCCGGAGTCGACATCCGCTGGACGCAGTACATCGAACAAAACCAGGGGAATCCGTTTCGGCTGCAGGCGAACCGGGGCTTCACCCAGCGGGTGTGGAACCAGGGAGAAACGAACTCGGGCGACTCGATCGCCTCTTTCCTGATCGGGCTCCCTTTCAATGGTCTCGTCGACGACAACCTCTACCCGACGACGCTCTGGAACTACTATGCGCCCTGGTTCCAGGACGACTGGAAGGTGACGCGGCGTTTGACCCTGAACCTGGGGCTGCGCTGGGATTTTAATTTTGCTCCCAACGAGCGCTTCGATCGGATCAACCGCGGTTTCGATTTCACGGCGGTCAACCCGGTCGACGCGATGATCGACCGGACAAGGTTCCCGGGCTTTCCCACCGTGCGCGGCGGACTCCTGTTTGCCGGCGTGGATGGCCAGCCTCGGACGGTGGGCAATCTGGACAAGAACAATATTCAGCCCAGGATCGGCGGCGCTTACCAGATCTCGCAGAAACTTGTGCTGCGGGCCGGCTGGGGGATCTATTACGTCAACCCCAACAACAACTACCTGGAGTTCAGGGGATTCAGCCAGTCCACCAACATGGTGGATTCTCTGGACGGCGGCCGGACGCCTCGCTCCGCGCAGTTGATCAATGACCTGTTCCCGACCGGGATTCAGGTGCCTTCAGGCAGCAGTCTCGGCCTGATGACTTTCCTCGGGCGCAACCCTCAATTCTTCAATCCAGAGTTCGAGGTCCCGCACGTCCATCAGTTCTCGCTGGGATTCCAGTACGAGCTTCCCCGGAGTTCAAGGATCGAAGTGGCGTACGTGGGCAACCGGACCATGAGGCTCCAGACCGAGCGCCAGTTCAACGAGCCGGACCTGGCCATGCGCCAGAGGTGCAATCCGCTCGAAGGGGGCTCGCCCGCGTTTTGCGACGAGCGCCTGCCGAACCCGTTCTTCGGACTCGAGCCGTTCCGCGGCACGACCCTGTTCTCCTCCGATACCGTCTCACGCTGGGATCTGGCCCGTCCCTACCCGCAGTTTGCCGGATACCTCGAACGCGGGCGCAATGACGGGCAGATCTGGTACAACTCCGGCCAGGTCACGTTCGAGAAGCGCACGAAGGACAACCTCAACATGATCGCAACCTACACCTTCTCGAAGCAGATCGAGCAGTGGGGCTTCACCGACGTCCAGCAGAACCTCGTTCAGCGCGGGCTCTACCTTTGGGATCGCGCGCACCGCTTTACCGTCGGGAGCGTCTATCAGCTTCCGTTCGGTCCGGGCCGCCGGTTCCTGTCGGGAGCGAACGGGTTCTGGGGGAAGGTCCTGGAAGGCTGGGAGAACAACATCATCTTCCAGTGGCAGTCGGGACGTCCCTGGGATCTCTCCTCGAGTAACCGAACCAACCTCATGGTCGTTAGGGACGCCAAGAATCCCGATCCCGACTGGAGAGCTCCCAAGGTGTTTGGGGTCCGGACCAGCACAAACGGGGCCAACACGGCCGCGTGCGTCGCGAACATGAACGATAACGGCGTGATCTCCCTTTACGCCTACAGTGTGGCCGCCGGATGCACGGACTATGACTTCCTGCGGATCCCGCGCTATGCGCCGGGAAGTGTGAACACCGGGCGCATGACACCATTCCGCGACGGCCGCATCCGGCTTCATGCCGTGCCGTCGATCGACTTCTCGTTGAACAAGACGACCCGGATCACAGAAGGAACCAGCATCCAGTTCCGGTTCGAGGCGTTCAACTTCACCAACACCTACGAGTACGGGGGCCGGCAGTTCAATAACAACCCGGATGACCCGAACTTCGGCAGTATTTTCCCGAGGGATGGGGGCAATACCGAAACCCGCTATCCGCGCCACATTCAGTTGGCCGTGAAGTTCATCTTCTGACGCGAGAAAACTGGGGACGTCCCAAACGTTGTGGGACGTCCCGGTTTCCTGATGTCATTGCGCGGCGGGAGGTTCACGAATCGTAATGATGCGGTCTGCCTCGAGGTCCCGTAGCACCTGCACCGTGCCGCTCGGCCAGCGAACTTCCAGGACGCGTACCTGCTTGTCGCTACCCAGCCCGAAGTGAACGAGTCGGTCACTGGAGGAAGCATACCCCACGCTGGTGGTTGAGTGATTGAACTGCCGGGCGCCGGAAGCCGAAGTAAGCTTGATCATCGCCCCGAGCCCGAGCCGGTTGCTGCGGGTACCGGTAAGCCGCACAGAAAGCCAGTGGTTTTGATTCGGGGAATCGTTGAGCCATAACTCGCTGGGCTCGTTCAGCGAGGTGGTGACAACGTCTATCTTCCCGTCGTTGTTGAAGTCGGCAAAGGCGCAACCCCGATGCGCGCTTCTAGACCGAGAGTCGAATCCCGCGGATTCCGACGCATCGACGAAGGTGCCGTCTTTCTGGTTTACGAAGATGCTGTTGGGCTGCCGGTAGGTCTGTTCGTTGTAAAGTTCGATGTTGTCGTTGACATGCGAGTTGACGGTGAAGAGGTCTCTGAATCCGTCGTTGTTGAAATCGTAGAGCCCCAGGCTCCAACCGCTGCGCCTGGCCGTTTCCAGCCCCAGCCGGCTGGCATAGGTCTCGTCGGTAAAGAAACCCCGGCCCACGTTTCGAAACAGCGGAAAGGTTTCGCCTTCAAGGGCTGAGACGACCAGATCCGGTGAACCATCGTTGTCGTAATCGCGAAAGTCCACCCCCATGCTGGAGACCGGCTCCCCTGACTCGGTCACCGCCACGCCTGCGCGCAGCGCAATTTCCTGAAACCTGCCGGAGCCGTCGTTTCGAAAGAGAAAGTTTGGAACCGTGTCGTTCGCGACGAAAATGTCGGTCCAGCCATCGTCATCCAGATCGGCCACTGCCGTGCCCATTCCCTTTCCAATGTGCGAAGCGATGCCGCTCGCCGCAGATACATCGGTGAAGGTGCCGTTTCCGTTGTTTCGGAAGAGCTGGTTGGGAAGACCTTCGAACCGGTCGGGAAAACAGTAGGTGCGAAATCCCGGCAAGGAAGCGCCACAATACGGATCGATCGTGGTGTTCCACTTGCAATAGTTCACCACAAAAAGATCGAGGTCGCCGTCGTTGTCGTAGTCGAACCACGCTGCAGCGACGGACCACATTTTCCCCCGTTGGGGATCGATCCCGGCGAGTCCAGCCGCGTCCGTGACATCGGAAAAAGTTCCGTTGCCCCGGTTGGATAGCAGCAGGTTCCGGTTGACGCCGGCAACGAAGATATCCTGGTTCCCGTCGTTGTCGAAATCGCCCACCGCCACTCCCATGGAGTAGCCCTCGCCGGCAACGCCGGCGGCAGCTGTCATATCGGTGAAAGTTCCATCCTGATTGTTTCGAAACAGCCTGTTCCAGTAGCGGGACGAGGTCTTTAGCAAGGACGGAAGCTCGGCGCCATTGGCGAAATAAATATCGGTCCAGCCGTCGTTGTTGTAGTCCAGCGCTGCTACGCCCCCGGGCATCGTCTCCACCTGGTATTTGTGGGGTGTGGCACTGTTTTGCAGAACGAAGTCGAGCTTCGCGGGAACCGCCGCGTTGCGAAAACGAATCGGAGTCACCGGCCTGGATGCTCCCGGAGGAACGCCGGCAGGATGCTTCTCGGGCACTTTCACTGATTTAAGACGTTCGAGAAGATTGCGCGCGCGGCCATCGCCGCCGAGCGCGACAGCCTTCTGGAACTCTTGTTCCGCCTCATCCCTTCGCCCGAGCCTTTCAAGGACTCGGCCACGAGACATCCTGATTGCGCCCGACTTCGGATTGAGACTTTCTGCGGCATCGAAATGACGCAGGCTTTCCTCGAGGCGCCCGAGTTTCATCAGCAAGTGTCCCGCGCTGACCAGAGCCATGGTTTCGGAGCGCGACTGCTTCCGATTGGCGGCGATGGCCGCCTCGTAGTGCTTGAGCGCCTGGGCATGATCGTGCCTTGCTTCCAGAAGCATTCCGAGTTGGGTGAGCGCGTCGGCGTGATCCGATTTGAGCCGAATGGCAGTCCGCACCGCCTCTTCCGCCGCCTTCAGTTCTCGGTTCAGGTATCGTATCCGGCCGAGAAAAAACCAGAGGTCTGCATCCCGGGGGAATATTTCCAGCGCGGCCGTGAATTCCTGCGCCGCCTCGGGAAAGCGCCGGGACAATTGCAGCGACAGGCCGCTGAGCTTCCAGGCATCGACGTTTTCCCGGTTGAGTTCGATGGCACGCCGCGCCTCCAAAGCGGCTTCGGTGAATTTTCTCTGGTCGAAGAAGGCCCGCGCCTGGCGCAGGTGTTTGTCGGATTCAGCCGGCCTCTTGCTTTGTAATCGCATGTCGACCCCGGGCAAAAGAAGCGAACCGAGGACGACGATAGAGAGAAGGCCAGGCCTGGAAAAGTCCGCGAGCAATCTCGCCGGTCTCCCTTCGGGTTTCTCGACCTCACCGCGAGGACGCGAAGAAACGAGAAGTTCCTGCATTCTGTGCGACGCCGGCGGGCGCAACCCCTTCGGCATATTGAAATCCCGCTTCGGCGGATAGGCACATCTTGGATCGAGATCCGGGCAGGACAGCCTCAACTTCCGGCTTTAGTTCTTATGTCTGAAACACTGTCTGTCCCGGAGCTCAATTAAGTGCGGATTTTACTCTATGGAACACGCCACTGTTGTGAAATTTGCAGAAATGTCCCGATTGAAGAGGACCAGACCGTCAACCCCCAGTTCATCCAGGGAGCGCGCGAAGTGGGGGACCGACGTATAGAACTGGGATAACTTCACGGCGAGCGGGATGCGCGCTGCCTGCTTCAAATGACGCACGATTTCGAGGCTTTCCGTCTCGATCTCGAGACAGCTCCGGTTCGCGTCGGTGGGAACGTGAAACAGGTTCAGCTCGATCGCATGGGCCCCCGCCTGCTCGATCAGCCGGGCGTAGTCGATCCAGCCCCCTATAGTTCTTCCATTGAGCGACGCGATCACCGGAACTCCGACCGCCTCCCGGGCTCGCCGGATCTTGTCCAGATAGTCGTCCGGACCAACGCGGTAACTGTCCGGCTCGGGAAGATAAGACAGCGCCTCGGCAAACTGCTCCTTGGGCGTGTCCAGTGCGGCAGTGGCCACGCGCCCTTCGTGCTCGACCTGTTCCTCGTAGAGCGAGGTAAGGATGACGAGAGGAGCGCCGGCGTCCTCGAGCATCCGGAGACCTGAGTGGAAAGCATCATTCCACGACGCCCGCCCTGGTTGAACTCTCAGACGAAAATCTGGAGCATCTTCTGCAGGAGCTCGTCGAAGGGATACACCGTCAGGAGCAACGGCGCCAGCGGGATGCTCGCGGCAACCGTCACTGAGATGATTGCCCGTAGATCAACCGGCATCAATCTCATATTCTTGATTCTCTCGTAGCTCGAACCCAGGTCTGCTAATGATGAGACGTCCGGATTGCCCAGGATAGTGTCGCTGTCCGGTTTCTCGCCGATCACCCACTTTCGATAGAAAGAATGGTCGTGCTGACTCGTCAGCGCGCCGTATTGCAACAGGCCCTTCCTTTTGGTGACGGCGAGCTTCACCACGAAGACCAGGAGCGGGCCGAAATTGATGATTAATGACAGCGCAAGGAACATGGCGATTACAGCCTTGAACTGGGGGAGGGATGCTCCATGGAAAACTATCTCCCTGGCCAGGACACCTGAGAGAACGATTCCTATCGAGAAAGGGATGATGCCGAAAGCGGTGGGTGTCATGCCCAGGAAGCCTAATCCGCCGGCAAGGTCGGCGTGCGTCGGAACCAGTTGCAGGTCAAGCCTCGACATGCGCCAGAGGAACCGGGTCCAGATGATGATCCTCCAGAGCCACCGGTAGGTCAGCAACTGAAAGGTGGGAATGCTCACCAGGGCATACCACCAGCCCGCAAACGTAATCGTGCCGCCGGACTCTGAAAAGAGGACGTGCCATCCCCCGACGTCAGTCGCTAACTCGCGTGGTATGGAAAACCCGACCACGGTATAGGCGATGGCAAGCATCACCACTTCGGCGGTTTTCAGATCCCGCAGTCTTGTGACCTCCGTTACTGCCGATTGGTAATTCGAGAGCTGATCCGGAGGCACGAGGCCGCAGGTGGCAAAATGCCGGCCCAAAGACGTTACACGCAAATCAACCACTACCTCCGCTGCAATCAGCAACGGAATCGCGAGCAGGAAGCGGGCATGGGCGACAAAATCCAGGAGGAAAGGGACTTTGACCCTATTCCCCCAAGCCAGGTCCTGCATCGCAGCCAGGACCAGGACAGGAAGCCATGTGAGCAGGAAGAAAAAGATGATTCTTCTGATGGCATCGTGAGCATCAGACTTGATGAGCCCGAAGCGGCTCAGCAGTCGAAACAGCGGGCCACCATTGACCAGAGAGAAGCCATTTTCCCGCAAGGAGTCTTCCTCTCCACTGAAGACCTGCAACCGGAGGACAACTACGAGTCATCCCTGCCTGCGCGATTCTACTTCAAGGGAGACAAGCCGGGCGAGCAGGATTGCAGGGTAGAGCTGTCCAGTCAACGCTTCGAGCATGGCAAGCGAGCGAGCGACTGCATGAATGGGCGTGACGTCGCCGTAGCCTACAGTGGTGAGCGTCACAAAACTGAAGTATTGCCACGATCTCCGACGCAGCCACTTCAACGCCGGGCCCGGCAAACGCTCCCGGTTGCGTCAGCGCCACCAGCTCGTAGGCGAAACCCCACGTCAGCCCGAGAAGCAGATAGGCAGCAATCGCACCCCGGACACGGTGCAATGTGACTGGGCCTTTGCGAAAGACCTGCGCCAGAACCACCAAAGAAAGCAAGCCGAGGGAAGCGAGCAATGAAACCGCCCGCCACTGCTCGAGAACGTCGGACGGTGCCAGCCAACTCAGCCAGCGCACGAGGAGTGCCGCGGTTGCCACCACCGATATTAGCAGAAAAGTCGGACGTCGCTCAGACACTGCACCAGCGCCCGAGATCAGCAGCAGTGAGAAAGTGACGTCTCTGACGACCCTTCTGAGCGGCCCAATGTCCCGAAGCAGCGGCAGCAGGAAAACGGCTACAACCAGAAAGCCCAGCAAGATTGAGAGGCCGCGATCTGTCGCCCAGAATCGCGACAATGCTTCCGCTGGCTTTCGCTTCATCGTTCGCTCCTCCGCTTCATCCTCGCGCGATGCAAGTCTGCGCAGCGCATTTGTAAAGTGTTACCAGGCGGTCTCCTTAGCGGGGCACATCCGGAATAAAATAGAACATGAAGGCCATGATCACGTAGACGGTAATCAGCTGGACACCTTTGTACCAGTTGGACTGACCCTCTGCCGAGACCACCCCGCCAATCAGAACGCCGAGGAACATCGAACCCAGCTCTGCTCGCCCGAAAGAAAGCTCAAGCGGCTGCGGGGCCAGGAAATAACTCACGAGCACCAGAACAGGCGCAACGAAGAGCGCGATCTGAATGCAACTGCCAAGCGCGATCCCCAGCGTCAGATCCATTTTGTTCTTTCGCGCCATTGCAACCGCCGACCCGCTCTCCGCCGCTCCCCCGACTATCGCCAGGATAACAATCCCGATAAAGGTCTGCGACATGCCCAGCGATTTCCCCGTCCCTTCCGCCGCGCCGACCAGTATCTCGCTCATCCAGGCCGCGAGCACCGAGGCGCCAATCAGGCTGCCGACCGCCCTCGGGATTCCCCAATGCTCGCCCTCGCTCGTGGTGTTCCTCGCTGACGGCTGCACTCGAGAAGAAATGAGGGTGGGTCTTCAGCATGAAGAGCAGGTAGAGACCATAAGCGAGCAAAAGCACGATCGCCATTCCCAGGTTCAGAAGCTTCTCCTCCCGGATCGTGCCGTCCGGCGAGAAGAAACGGCTGAAAGCGCTCGGCACCGCGAGACTGATCACGGAAATGAGCATCATGGAGCTATAGATGCGCGCGGCCTTCGTGTTGTAGTCCTGATCGCGGTAACGCAATCCTCCAATTAGAAAGGCGACTCCCAGTGCGAGCAGAAGATTTGCCAGAATAGCCCCGATGATCGAGGCCCGCACCATATCGAACAGTCCCGCTCTCAGAGCCACCACCGCGATGATGAGCTCGGGGGCATTGCCGAAAGTCGCGTTCAGCAATCCGCCCACGGCATCACCTGTTCGAGTTGAAATGTGTTCGGTAGCCTCGACGATGAGTTTTGCAATAGGAATGATTGCCAGCGCCGCCGAAAAGAAAATCAGTGGCGGGGAAAAGCTGCCGGAGTGCTCGAGTGCGACCGTGATGGGAATGAAAACGAGAAACCAATTGAAAGAAGGCTTCAATGAAAGTTTCATGAACAACCCTCCCGCTTGACCACATCACGACAACGATCCAGAGAAGTTTGAGAATCCCGTCACAACTTCTCTGGGCAGAGCCACGTCTCACCTGGACGCGACTTATCGTCGATCCTTGCTAGCGTTCGATGAACTGCGTCGCCAGACCAGTCCGGCCCGTCTGAGGGTGTAGATCCTTGTCCCTGACTTCTTTGCATTGCGCGAAGAAGTCTTGGCTGAGTGCTGAAGCTGAAGGCGGAAAGCGTGCTGCGTCCACGCATCTCAAGCTTTGATTGCGGCCTCAGCCGCGCCAGGAAAAACAAACAACACATTTTGGGATCGAGATCCGGGCAGGACACCCTCAACTTCTTATGTCAACTTCACTGCCTGTCCCGGAGCTCAATTAAGTGCGGATTCTACTCTATGGAACGTGTCACTGTTGTGAAATTCGCAGAAATGTCCGGTTCGGCGCCCGAGCAGGAGGACGACCGCCAGCACCGGCATCGAAGTTCTTTGCATCGGGTTCATCGCCCCAGCTTGCGGAACTCTTCGTCGAGTACTTTCAGCAACTTCCGGTTTTAGCTCTTATGTCAACTCCACTGCCCGTCCCGGCGCTATTACCACTCGGCCCGCAGCATTGCGGGCTATTGCCGGACGTACCGCACGGTCTCGATCGTTACGCGATTTCTCTCCGGGACGGCGGTGACGATGGTCTCGGGCGGCTGGCCGCCGAACTGGATGATCAATTGGCCGCCCTTCACGGTGTAGCGGCCGGAGTTGACAGGATCGGCGCGTTGGGCGGCATTGAAATCGAAGCCGCTGATGTCGCCGCCGGGCACCTCGAGCTGGTCGTAGGCTCGATAAACGCGGCCTTCTGCGGAGAACAGATAGTAGTGCAGTGCCGGCACGTGCCGGCCCAAGCCGACCGGCCGGTTGAGGTCCACCACGTATTTCGGCTTGGTTCCCATGTACAGCCCAGCCACGCCGGCGCCCGCGGCACCAGGGCCCGCCCCGACCGGCCACGCGGGCGCGCCCGTCTCGACGCGCATGGTCGAGGACATGGCGTTCAGCGCCGGCAGAGCGCCCTGCCAGGTCGTCATGTTGTTTGCGGACGCGTCCACCAGCGCGCCGGCGTTACCCAAGACGATCAGCATCCGCATGCGCTGCTTCCGGATACCGGCGATGTTCTCCGCAAAGCGCGCCCTGACGACGAACTGCGCCCCGTGGATGCTGCCGGGCGTGAATTCGGGCGGGCCGGCCACATTGGTCTCCCGGTGGCGCGGATCGATCCAATCGCGCAGCATCGTCTGGCGGAAAGCGTGCTCGATGTTCCCGTTGAACGGGCGGAACGGATAGATCTGAACTGACGCGTTGAACTCGTTCGAGGAATAGTCGTCAGGCGGCGTTATCGCGCTGCGGTAGAAATTGGGCGGCGGATCGTAGCGCAGCGTCGGAAGAGGCTGCTGCGCCGGCGCGTGCGCCGCCTGCAGCGCCACGAATAATAGCGCCAGTATCGAGGCGGAGTTTCCTGTCATTGCCTCCATGGTCCCCCTTGCGTTTTCACATTACCCAATGGGGTCTAGAACCGTCGCCGTGGCTTCTTCTTTTTCGGTGCGGCAAGCTCCCAAGCTTCGCGGACGTGTATCTCGAGCGCTTCATCATCGATTTGATCCAGCTCGATACCAATCCAACCGCTTGAACCCACGTAAGGCGGTTTGAAGTAAGTTGCCGGCGCGTCGTCGATAAGCGCCGACTGAAGACCTGGCGGCGCCGGCAGCCACACGGCGAGGTGCCCGTCGCTGTGGTGATTGTCGGCGAACATTGTGAACACTCCCTTGTCCTTCTCGACAAAAAACGTTGGTGCACCGTGCGAGAGTTTTTCCATAACGCTCGGCATCGCGCCGCAAATGCGACGCACGCGTTCCAGTTGCGTTTCGCGTGGAGTCGACCGTCCCTTCGCCCGCTCGGGCATTGTTAGCTGCTTCGCGCGGAACTTTGCGATGCGTTCGATCAGATTCACGGGGACGGGCTCAGAGAGCGGGAAACGAATTGTGCCCTTGCTGACCTCGTAAGGTGCAAGCTCGTCTTTGAACGCCGCGACGACCGGATCGCTGGCAGGATAAAGCGAGTAGTGTTGCTTCCACCCAGCGAAATAGATCACCGGGAGACCATTCAGTTTGTACGTGGGGAGCTGGTACGAGATAACTTCCTCGGCTCCGGGTACAGCCTTGCGAATGGTGCTGCGCACGCGCTTGAGAATGCTCTGCACCGCCTTGGGCTTCGAGGCGATGTACTCGTTCACCGACTTGAAGTCTGTCTTGGCCATTGTAATTCCAGTCTTCTATTTGGACGCACACTCACAGCGAGAGCCGTGATGCCCATCCTGCGATCAGGTAGTGTAAACGATAACTGTCAGCGGATAGGAACAACAAACCGCGGCGCGCGGTGACGCGAGCTACGCAATTTGCAAGTGTCGACGGAGTTTGCCCCCGGCACTCGGCGCGCGCACGGGTATCGCGACTGATCGCCTCCGCTGCTGCTGCCCGGTGAGCGAGGGAGCGAACAGGTCGCGGAGCGCGGCCAAAGCTTCGGGAACCGCGAGCGTGTTGAATATTGCAACGATGAAGCCCACCACTCAACGGGTAAAACGGTCGAGAAGGACGTCCTCCAAATTTCGTCGGCTATCCAGAACAGCGAGGACGTAAACGGTCTCGCCGTCGACGCGGTAGATGATTCGCCATGGAGAATGAATGAGTTCTCGATACTCTTGAATTCCGAATTCGGCGAGTTCGGGAACTATGCGGCCGCGAAGTGGCATTCTCGTCAATGTTCTCGCCGAATCCTCGAGTTCAGTCAGGATCTCAAAAGCCGCCGCAACGTTCTGTTCGGAAATATATTGAATTACCCCCTCAAGATCAAGCTGGGCCGTCGCGGTCCATTCAACGCTGAAATTTTTTGGCTTGGGCACGCTTCTTACGGTGCGTCTCGAGTTTTCTGCCTAGTTGAGAGAAGAAGAGTTTCTGAGGGCGGGTTTTTCCCGAGCGCACGTCAGCTTCGCCCTGGGCAATGAGTTTCAGCATCCCGATTGCTCGCCGCATTCGCTCGTAGCTCTCCGGATCCTGCAGGACCGCCCTGGGTTCGCCGTTTTGCGTGATTATTACCGGACGTCGGGTTTGGTTTATCTGCGCGAGGAGATCTGCGGCACGGCTCTTTAAATAGGTTACCGGACGAATATCTTCTTTGATGTTCATTAATGTGGCCCCATTTATCCTGGTCTGAAAAAGGTACCGAATTCGGTCCGCGCGGGCAAGCAGGTTTTTCGGCGCAGTTTCGCTGCGGCCAAACAAGCGACGCGCTTTCTGACGCCTCAGGCTTCAAGAAAAAAAGAACCCTTGGG
>CAWHCF010000022.1:0-413551 GCA_963827655.1 uncultured Acidobacteriota bacterium | reverse complement strand
TTCTTTGTCACTATCGCGATAACCCCGACCTGTTACGCCGGATTTTCGAGCTGCTTGACCTGGCTTTTCCGGGGCTGTCTCTGTCTGACCAGGAGCGGGCCGCGCGTCCTCTTGGCTGTCACTGGGAAGAAGTCTCGACGCCGTTTGTCTACTGGGATGGTGAGCGGCCGGTATCCCATGTGGGAGTACTGGAAATTCCGATGGTGCTGGAAGGGCGCGAAGTTCGCGTAGGCGGGGTTCACGCCGTTTGTACCCATCCCGATTTTCGCGGTCGAGGCCTCTACAAAGCTCTGATGGACGAGGTCATGCGCTGGTGTGAAGATCGCTACCAGACCCTCGTCCTCACGACGTCGCAACCTTTCCTGTACGAACCTTTTGGTTTCCGCGTGATGCCTGAGTGCCGCTTCACAGGTTTGTTGCCTGGCGCGCCAGCGGGTCAAGGGGTGCGCAAGCTCGATTTCGGGCGCGCTGGAGACGTGGCGTTGGTGCGCCGTGTTCTGTCCGCGCGCGCGCCGGTTTCACTCTTCCTGGGCATCGTGCGCGAGCAGGCGGTCTTCGCTTTTAATGAAGCGCTGCGGCCACTCCATTATTCAGACAAGCTCGACGTCGTCTTGTCGCTCGAGATCGAGGGGACGACGCTCCGCCTCTTCGACGTCGTGGGAAAAGAAACGCCCCGTCTTTCCGAGATCGTGGAGATGGTTCCGGCCCCGATCGAGCGCGTAGAGGTCTACTTTTGCCCGGACCAGCTTGGAGGCAATCTCACGCCTGAGTCTCACATCTTGAGCGGGGACGACCTGCTGATGGTCCGCGGCAGTTTTCCGCTCGAGGGGAAGCCTTTCATGCTTCCCCGATCCGCGCGCTGTTGAGCAGCAACCACCGCGAAGACGCAAAGACACGAAGAAACACGAAGACGCGATACATCCCTGAGGAAGATTCGGGTACAATGCGGAGTATTCCGGGAGGCAAGGAAAACCATGGATCGTAGAGATTTCTTGAGAGTCGCGCCCGTGGCCTCGGCCACCGCTCTCGCCGGCCAGGCGCCAGTGATGGCGGCTTTCCAGCGTTCAGGCGAAAAGAGCAAACTCAAGATCACCAGCGTGCGCCTGGTCCAGACCAGGCCGCGAAAGCCGGTGCCTTCCTACAAACCGGCGCCCGGCTCCTGGTCCACCGGCGGGGTTGAAGTCGCAAACCCGATGTCCATTTATGCCGAGTACAAAGCAAAACGGTCGTTATTCCAGCCTGATCCCGGCCAGCTGGGAGGGTTCACCGTCGAGATCGGGACGGACAAAGGATTGAAAGGTTACGGAAGCGGCGGGACGGCTGGAGGGCTCATCGTAGAAAAACACCTTACCAAGCTGCTGCTCAACGAAGACCCGTTCAACATCGAACGAATCTGGGACATCCTGTGGCGCTCGACGATGTACTACGGCAGAAAGGGCGTGGTCATCAATGCGATCAGCGGCGTCGACATAGCGCTTTGGGATCTGATCGGCAAGGCGTTGGACATGCCGGTCTACAAGCTCCTGGGCGGGGAAACCAAGCCGCGGCTCCCGGCCTATTGCACGGGAAACGACATCGAGCAGCACGTCGAGTTCGGCTACAAGAAACTCAAGCTCGCGATTCCACACGGTCCGGCCGATGGCCGCGAAGGAATGAAGAAGAATGTGGAGCTGGTAAAACGAACCCGCGAATTGCTGGGACCGGACGGCGAGATCATGCTCGACTGCTGGATGGCATGGACCGAGCGCTATACCATCGAAATCGCCGAAATGATGGCCCCCTATCGAGTGTACTGGATGGAAGAGTGTCTGCAGCCGCACGACTACGCCGGCTTCGGCAGGCTGCATGCCGCGATCAAATCAACCCGGATC
This sequence comes from uncultured Acidobacteriota bacterium, assembly GCA_963827655.1. GTDB lineage: Bacteria > Acidobacteriota > UBA6911 > UBA6911 > UBA6911 > CAWHCF01. The sequence goes on along the minus strand of CAWHCF010000022.1, from coordinate 411,680 downwards.
GTGACGGGAGAACACGAGTACACCCGGTATGGATTCCGCCAGCTGCTCGAGCAGGGCGTGAACAGCATCTGGCAGCCCGACATCCATTGGTGCGGAGGCATGACCGAGTTGCGTCGCATCGGGGCGCTGGCGGCGGCTTATGACATTCCGGTGATTCCACACGGAGGCGGAAGCCAGGACTCCGTGCATTTCATCATGGCCACGGTCAACAGCCCCTGGGCTGAGCTGTTCATGCCGGCGCCCGGCGGTCCTCCCGAAGTCTACAAACGTTACGAAGAGGATAACCAGATCAGCCGAGGGCCGGAAGGAATCTACATGCGCCCATCGGACCGGCCGGGTTTCGGATGGGATTTCGACGCGGTTTGACGGAGCCCATTCCTGGCGCTTCTTCGCGCTTCTGTGTCTTTGTGGTTTAATTGGTGATGCTAATGGACGAAGGCGGACTCTGATGCGTCACGTCTCTTGGATATTGGGAGCGGTTGTCGTCGGGTTCATCGCCCCTGGAATGCCCCGGGCCCAGGAGAGCGAGCGCGCCGTGGCCCAGTGGATCATCCGTCTGAACGGCAGTGTCACCCTGGAACCCAACGCCGAGCCGGTTCGTGATCTGGCGAAGCTGCCGGCGGCGGATTTTCACATTGTGGGTATCGATCTCACCGGCACACTGGTCGAGCCGGAGCAGCTTTTCCGGCTGTCGGGTCTGGCTCATTTGAGGGAACTCTATCTTCCCGGTCCGATGTGGAACGAAGGGGCGGGGAGCAAGCGTGACTCTAACGAGGCCCTGGAGTTCCTCAATCCGCTCAAGAATCTCGAGAAACTGCATTTCAGCCTTCATTTTTTGACCAACATCAATCTGCAGGACAAAGGAATCGCGCGGATCCACGGATTGACGCAACTCAAGGAGTTGCGCCTGGCGCAATCGAGAGTGAAAGGGAGCAGCCTGGCCCCTTTCATCAACCTGCGAGCGCTCGATCTGAGCTACTCGCCGATCGATGACGAAGGCATCAAGAGCCTGGCGGGGATGAAGCAACTCACCCGGCTCGTGCTTCGAGATACGTTTATCACCGACGCAGGGTTGAAGCACCTAGAGGGATTAACCGAGTTGACGGAGCTGGATCTTTACGGCTGCCGGATTACCAATGCAGGTCTGGCGCATCTGAAGAATCTGACCCAAATGCGCAAGCTGAACCTCCTGGGAGCGCCTCTGACCGATGAGGGAATCGAAGCCCTCGCGAACATGGAGCACCTTCAGGAATTGAATCTCTATCGGAGCCGGATTACAAACGCCGGCGTCGACAGGCTCCAACGAAAGAAAGAACTTCTTGGACTCGACTTGCGCTATACGCGGGTCACCCGGTCGGGTGTGGAGAAGCTTCGCGCGTCGCTGCCCAGGTGCCGAGTAGCCTTTCTCGATTCGTCGGTGAAGCTTTCTCCGGCCGAGTCGACTCAAGTTCAGCTTGCCGGTAAGGGAGAAAAGGCGGTCGCCGACTGGGTCAAGCGGTTGGGCGGCAAGGTGGAGTTTGACGCCGGACGTGTCTCGAAGGTTTCGCTGGCTTCCACGCCGGTTACGGATGCGCAGCTGGAGAACCTGAAAGGGCTGGCACATCTAAAAGAACTCGACGTCGAAGCAACCGAGATAGGAGACCTGGCGCTTGGCAGCCTGGGCGGCTGCTCCGCTCTCGAGGCCGTGAACCTGAGCCACACGACTGTGTCCGATGCCGGAATGGCTCGCCTCGAAAACTGCCCGCAGCTTCGCAGATTGAACCTGAGCCACACTACCATCAGTGGTCTCACCCTGGCCCGGTTGAAGGGGCTGACCGAGCTCGAACTTTCCGACACGCCGGTGAATGACGATGGGCTGCGCGCGATTGCGGAACTGGCGAACCTCAGCCGGCTCTCGCTGAGTTATACGGATCTCACCGACGAAGGGCTCTCGCATTTGAAATCGCTGGCGCATCTCAAATCGCTGGATCTGACCGGCTCCGACGTCGGCGACGCGGGACTGGCTTACCTCGCGAGCATGGCGGGGCTCGAGGAGTTGAACCTGAGTTACGCCCGTCTCACCGACAAGGGTTTGGCGCATCTCGCGTCGCTTCCGAATCTCCAGCGACTGGACCTGGCGCGCACCCGAGTAAAGGAAATTTCGCCGCTGGGGAGTTTGAAAAAGCTCGCTCGCGTCAACCTCGACTACACCGCCGTAACAGACCAGGGATTGGAGTCCTTGAAAGCGTTGCCGCAGCTTCGAGAGCTGCGGCTCGACAGCACAGCGGTTACCGATGCGTCGGCCGATACGCTTGCCGGCATGTCTTCCTTGCGCCAGCTTAATCTCTACCACACACTCTTGAGCGAGCCGGCGTATCAACAACTGCAGAAGGCGCTGCCCGATTGCCGGATCATCTGGGATCGCAGTTCCGCCATGCCCAATCGTCGTGGAAGCTAAGAGGATTGACGATTGACGATTGACGATTGACGATTTGACGAATGGCTCTAATGAAGATTGTCGTTATCGTGTTGCTTGGTGTTCTCGGCGCTTCAGAGCTCGATTGGGTGCTCGGCCTGGGCGGACGTGTGGAGCGCGATGAGTCGGGCCGATGCACGGGCATAGTGTTGCGGGGAACCTGGGTGACGGACGCCGATCTGGATTCGCTCCAGAGCCTGCCCTACCTCAGGCGTCTCAACCTCGCCCATACCAGAATAACCGATCAAGGAATGTTGCGCCTGAAGGGACTGCGAGAAATCGTCGAGCTCGATCTGTACTACGCCGAGCAGCTCACCGATGAAGGGCTGGCCGCGATCAAGGACTGGAAGCGACTCGAGCGGCTTGTCCTGCGCGGCACCAAAATCACCGACACCACACTGGCTATGCTGGCCGGGATTCCTTCTCTAAAAGCCCTGGATATCAGTTATGCCCAGGTGACCGACACCGGACTCCAACAGCTTGCGCCGCTCGGCGGCCTGCGGGAACTCGCCTTCGGCGGGAATAAGCTGACCGAGCGAGCGCTTCAGGTGCTCAACTCGCTTCCTGGATTGACACACCTCGAAGTGGCCGGACGTCAGAGAACAGATTCGGGACTATGGTCGGTCAGCGTCACGGATCTGGGGATTGATCCTGTCGGAACTCTTGGTGAACTCCGTGAGTTGAATCTGAGCGGCACGCAGATTTCGGCCAGAGGGCTGGAGAAACTCGTGCCTCTTGCCAAGCTGGAGAAGCTTGATCTTCATGGCGCCAAGCGAATCGGGGATGACGCGATCGCGCGCCTGAAAGCCCTGCCTGGCCTGCGCTGGGTCGACCTGAAAGACACGGGCGTGACAAGCGCTGGATGTGAAACCCTGCGAAGCGCAATGCCGCAATGCACCATTCTGTGGGAGTAAGGCTGGATGCTCGAAAGATCGAGGACGCTATCGCTCGGAACTGCGCTCCTGGTAATCGGACTGGCCGCAGTGCTCTCGCCCGCGGTCGAGACGGGTCAATCGGACCAGGCGCAATCCTTCAAGATCGAGGACCTGGCCTGGATCAGCGGCGACTGGGAAACGGCTTCGGGCCGCATGCAGATTGACGAACACTGGACGAAGGTCGCAGGCAATTCGTTGATCGGCATGAGCCGGACCGTGGCCGCAGGCAAGACCGTATTCTTTCGAGTATCTGCGCATTGAAGCGCGCGGCGCCGATATCTATTACGTGGCCCATCCGCGGGCGAGGACTCCCGGCACGGACTTCAAACTGGTGCGGCTGAGCGGGCACGAAGCTGTCTTCGAGAACCTGGCGCATGATTTTCCCAAACGCGTCATTTATCGCAAGAATGGTGATGGGACGTTAAGCGCGCGCGTCGAAGGGGACGGAACCGAAAAGGAAAAACCGCAGGACTACCAGTATCGCCCTGTTGCAAAGGCCAATTGACTGGGACCGCGGCACGAGCTGTGCTTGCTTTTTGGGGCAAAGATTCTTGGCGTTTCTTCGTGTCTTTGAGTCTTAGCGGTAAGTTTTTTCAGGCAAGAATCTCGGTCAGCTTGCGCTCGGCCGTCGGGAAGCGCTCCAGCCCTGCGCCCATAACGTCGTTGGCAAGGGTCAGGTAAAGATCTCCCGTGGTGCCGGTGGTTCGTGTGTGGAGGCCGGTTTTCAACCCTTTGGCATGTCCGGCAAGTATGACGGACAGGCCGTTGTTCTTGTGGTCGTTCGCCTCGGCATGCTCGTGAACCAGAAGCACCGCGCAGCGATCGAGCAGCGTCCCATTTCCTTCCGGAACCGATTTCAATCTTCCGAGAAAGTAGGCGAACTCTTCGATGTGCCAGCGGCAAATGTCGCGCAGGATGCGCTGGCCATCGGGCCCATCGGCCCCCGGCGCCTTCCCGTCGCGATGAGTATAGTCGTGGTGCCGCGCCGCCGTGTATCCCAGCCAGGGAAAGCGCGACAACCCCTGACACTTGGTCAGCATGTAGGAGGCCACCCTCGTCTGCCCGGTTGAGAACGCGTGGGCCAGCAGATCGGATTGCAGCTTTGCGATCCGAGGCCAATCCTTCATGTCACCGTCGTAGTCGGGAGGATCCACTCGATGGTACTTTGGGGGAAGGCTGGCGATCGCTCGTTCGACGTCGCGCACGGAGTCGAGATGTTCTTCAAGTCGAGCTTGATCCTGCTGGCCGACGGTTCGCTTCAGCTGCCGGGCATCTTCCCGGACGGCGTCCAGAACGCTCTTCTGTCGCTTGACCCAGCCCAACTCCCGCTGTCCGAACAGCCGATCGAAAAGCTTGTGCGGCAGCATCTCGGGAGGGAGCGGCCGGTCGTGCGCCGCCCAGCTCATGTTCCGCTGAACACTCTCTCCGAATGATTCCTGCGAGACGCCAATCTGGAGCGAACGGAATCGGGTATCCCCGCCGATCTTGGAAGCAATCGCCTGGTCGATGGATGGGCCGCCCGCGCCGCGCCCGGTGAACGAGGTTCCGGTCATCAGCGCGCTCATTGATTTGTGATGGCCGTTGCCGGGTCCGGGCAGCGTCGCAGCCGCGTTGTCCAGCCCGGTAACGACGTGAATGTCGCTGCGAAACGGAGCCAGAGGGGTGAGACAAGGCGTCAGACTGTATTTCTCTCCCGTTTCCATCGGAATCCAGTACTTTTCCGGAATGCCATTCCCGTTGAACCAGAGCACGAAACGCGACTCGATCGGCTGGTCGTCGGCCGCATAAGCTTCACCGCGGCTATCGAACATCGCCGCCAACGGCGGAAGCGCCATTCGAACCGGAACGCTTGTCAGGGCCAACCCTCTCAGGAAGACTCGGCGGGAAAGTTTTGCAGGCATCGGCTAGATCCTCCCAGGCGTGAACTCCGTCCACTTGATAACCGCAATCATAAGCTCTTTGAAGCGAAATTGCGAGCGCTGAAAACTTTCATAGGCCCGATCTATAACTGGTTTGTCCGCCGTCGTCTCCGCCCGGCCTACCGCGTAGCGAAAGAGCTGTTTGACGACACACTCCTGGCACTGGCGATTCGAGGCCAGGATCTGTCCCAGTTCCTTGGGCGATGAAAAATCGGAATTCTCGATTCCCGCAATAAACGCCTTCGTGTCTACTTCGAGCTCGATACTTGCCGGCTTGTTCTCCGGGTTCCGGCGGTTGCCGGGAAGGGCGACTTTGAACTTGTCATGCCGCGCGCCGAGAGCGTCGAATTTCTCGAGGCCGAATCCGATCGGGTCGATCAACTTGTGGCATCCGGCGCAACTTTCGTTTGAAAGGTGAACGGCCAGGCGGTCCCGGTTGGTGCGTGGTTTGTCCTCCGTGAGCGGAGGAAGATTCATGTTCACCCCGGGTGGCGGCAGCGGGACGCGCTGGCAGAGCAAGTGCTCCCGGACGAAGAGGCCGCGAGCCGTCGGCGACGTCTCGGCCGGCTTGCTTGTCAAAGCCAGAAAAGTTCCTTGACCGAGGATTCCGGCGCGCTCAGATTCCGCGGGGTAAGAGACCCTGGCAAAGTCCGAGGCAGGCGCCGGCAGATTGTAAACGGCAGCGAGATCGCCGTTAACGAAGGTGTAGTTTGCGCTGTAAAGCTCCATGAAGTTGCGGTCGTTCCAGACCAGATCCGACACCAGGCGCCGCGTTTCTTCGGCCATGGCGAGCGCCAGCTCACGGGTGAACTGCGGGAAGGCGCGCCGCTCCTTGAGCATGTTCGCGACCTCGTCAAACCGCAGCCACTGCGAGACGAACTCATCGACGGCGGGAACGGCCTTTGGGCTGGCCAGCATCTCGCGCGCAGCCTTTTCGAACCCATCGGGCGAGTCCAGTTCCCCGGCGCGGGCCCTTTCCAGCAGCCACTCATCGGGCATGCTGTCCCACAGAAAATAAGAGAGCTTGCTGGCCCGCGCGTAAGGCTTCCACTCGGGCATCGAGGTAGAATCAAGCCAGAACAGGAAGCTTGGAGACTGGAGCATCGCCTCCATGACGATGCGCGCGCCTTCAAGAAAGTCGCCTTGACCCGCAAAGAGTTCCGAGTACCGCGACAGCTCCGCATCCGTCAGGGGCCGCCGGAAAGCCCGCAAGCCGAACTGCCGAATGAATCGAGTGCGGCATTCGGCGTTCGCGTTCGAGGAAGGCTGGCAGGGAATCAAGCCTTTCGCATCACCGGACCGAAAGGCTCGAATTGCGTTCGAGGAGAGTCTCTCGGCGGCCGCGTTGTAGGCCTCGGCCAGCAAAGGCGAGATACTCTGCGCCTCATACTGATTCTTGAAGCCATCGACAAAATCTTCGGGAGGGAATTGCCTGGCAGGGCTACTCGTATCTCCCAGGAGTTCGCGAACGGTATTGTCGTACTGGCTGTGAGTCATCCGGCGCAGAACGGTCCGCTCGGGCCGGGCGCCTGACTCTTCCGAAACCCTGGCGACTCCAGCGGCCGGAAGCGTGGTCAGGTGCGCCACCCAGGCGCGCAGCGCGGCCTCTTCGGGGCCCCCCGGCGCAATCCGGCGGCCGCCGGTATGTGCTATCCGGTTGGTGGGTTTCATCAGTAGCAACGAGTTCTCCGGATTCGAGGCGTCGACCAGGGCCGAAAGAGAGACTCCAAAGGCTTCGATCGCATCGGGCGAGGCGCCCGGCTGTGGAAAGTGAAGGCGCGTGGCTGAGGCTACTCCGTTCGGGTTGTGACATCCCTCGCAGCCGGCTTTCTCGAGGATTGGGTAGACTTCTTTGGAGAACCTGGCGCTCTGACTTCTTCCAGCGACGAGAAGAGCCGCGCCACAGATCGGGACCAGGAGGAAAAGCCGTCTCTTCATAACGCAGTAAATTTAATGCGTTCTGGGGCAGAATGTAAATGGGATTGACGCTATTCTTCACGTTTCTTTGCGGCCTTGCGTCTTCGAGGTTGACGTTTGGTTCCGCGGCGAAGAATGATGACACCATCGACATGGAAGAACTCAAAGCTCTAATCGAAAAACAGAGACAGGCTTGGTGGTTCGTTGGGGCCATCATGCTTGTAGGCGGCATTCGTTTTACGCTGACCCTGATCGGCGTGCCGAATGCGGTCACGAAATTCGCCAGCATGTCGGCCGTGATTCTTGTCGCGTGCTTCTACTTTGGGTGGAAGACCCGATCCTCGAAGGAACGGCTGGTAATCTCGTATCTAGTGATCTTGCCTTACATGCTGGTCGAACTGATCGGCCTCGGGTACACCTGGGCGAGCGGGCGGGAAACGATCTTCCACGCTCCGGAATATGCACTGGGAAGTTCGATCAATCTCCATTTCTGGGGGCACCTCGTCGGGGGACTGACCTGGGAGCCGGCGTTCATCTTCCTGGCGATGCTGATTATTCGTGGAGTGTACGTCGGAGCCACTTCACTTGCGAAGCTTCGAGCGCCTTGAGCGGACTTCATTCCGGCCACCTGCTACCTATTACAGTTCAGCGGCGTTCAGTCCCGTTCCATACTTGCCGTGTGCTCGTGTCTTCGTGACTTCGTGGTTAGAACTGTCTAACAAATACCACCAAGTCTCAAAGACACGAAGAAACGCCAAGAATCGTGCAGGTATTCCAAGATGTCAAAGCCGAAAAAGCCGAACCTCGTTGACCTTCCCGGTTCGCCCCCGGAAATCTGCCTGCTTTCCAATGGCCGCTACAGCGTCATGTTGACCGCGTCGGGGGGTGGCTACAGCCTCCGGGACGGGATGGACGTGACCCGCTGGCGGGAGGACGCTACCCGCGACTGCTGGGGCCAGTACTGCTACGTCCGCGACCTGGACGACGGCCGCGCCTGGTCTGCCGGGCGCCAGCCCCTCGGGCGAAACGCCGACGAGTACAAGGCGGATCTGCGTCCCGACCGCGCGATTTTCCGTCGTCGCGACGGCGACGTGGAGACCTGTTACGAAGTCGCGGTCGTTCCCGACGCCGACGCGGAAGTCCGCCGCGTCACCCTTACCAACCGCGGCGACAGGCCCCGCACGCTGGAGGTGACGAGCTACGCCGAGGTGGCACTCAATCCGCGCCGCGCCGACCAGGCACACCCGGCCTTCGCCAAGCTCTTCCTGGAGACCGAATACCTCGCGTCGTCGCGCGCCCTGCTTTGCCGCCGCCGGCCGCGCGCCCACGATCAGCAGCCGGTCTGGGCTCTCCATGTTCTGGCAAGCGATGCGCCGGGAGAGGTCGAGTACGAGACCGACCGCGCTCGCTTCCTGGGGCGGGGACGCTCCACGGCGAACCCGGCGGCGATGGACGGCGGCGCGGCGCTTTCGGGGACCGTGGGGCCGGTGCTGGACCCGGTCTTCAGCCTGCGCCGGCGGATCCGGGTCGAGTCGGGAGCGTCCGCCGTCCTGGCGTTTACCACCGCCGCGCCCGAAGATCGGGACCAGGCCCTGGCGCTGGCCGCCCGGTTCGGCAGCCTGGAGGCCGTGGACCGCATCTTCGAGGAGACCACCGCGAGCGACGCCGCGCGGCGGGCCGAGCTAGGCGTGTCGCCGGACGACGCCGCGCTGTTCCAGCGGCTGGCGGCGCCCGTCCTCTTTGCGAGCCCATCCATGCGGTCGCTCGAGTCGGTCACCCGGAACCGTCTCGGTCAACCGGGACTGTGGCCGCACGCCATCTCCGGCGACCTGCCGATCGCGCTGGTGCGAATCGGAGCGGACCGCAACCTGGATATGGCGCGGGAGGCTCTGCAGGCACACGCGTACTGGCGCCGCTGCGGGCTCGTGGCGGACCTGGTCCTTCTGTACGACGATGGCGAGGGCGACGAACTGCGCGGCGGGCTGGAGGAGCTGGTGCAGAACGCGCCCACGGCAGAACTGGTCGACAAGCCGGGCGGCGTGTTCCTCCGCGACGCGTCTCGCATGTCCGCGGACGACACGACACTGCTCGAGGCGGCCGCCCGTCTCATCCTCCGCGGGGGTGATGGTCCGCTGGCCGCGCAGCTGGGCCGGCCGCTCGCGAGCGCTCCGCCACTGCCTCCACCGCTGCGCCCACGCGGCCGCCCGAAGGCAGCGGTCGCCGGGGGCTCGCCGGGCGGCGGCTCGGCTCTGCTCTTCCACAATGGTCTTGGCGGGTTCACCACGGATGGCCGCGAGTACGTCATCACTTTGCGCGCCGGCGAGCGACCGCCGGCGCCGTGGATTAACGTGCTGGCCAATCCCGACTTCGGCTGCCTGGTCACCGAGGCCGGCGGCGGCTACACCTGGGCGGGCAACAGCCAGATGAATCGGCTCACGCCCTGGAGCAACGATCCCGTGACCGACCCGCCCGGCGAGGTCGTTTACCTCCGCGACGAGAAGACCGGAGAGTTCTGGTCGCCGACGCCGGCGCCGTGCGGGGGCGAGGCGACGACGGTCGTCCGGCATGGCCAGGGCTACAGCCGCTTCACGCAAACCAGCCACGGCCTGGAGCAGGACCTCCTCGTCCTGATCTCGCCCACCGATCCGGTCAAGATGGTCCGCCTTGGCGTGCGGAACATGGGCAGGCGGCCGCGCCGCCTGTCGGCGACATTCTACGCCGAGTGGGTCCTGGGCGGCCTCCGCGACCAGGCCTCCTCGCAGGTGGTGTGCTCGGCCGACGCGGAAACCGGCGCGTTGTTCGCCACCAACGCCTGGGCGGGCGACTTCGCCGGGGAGGTCGCTTTCGCCGCCGTAGCCGCGATCCGCGCGGACACGCCGCCGCGTCTCCTTCACGACCGATCGGGCCGAGTTCCTCGGCCGCGAGGGCTCTCCGGAAGCGCCGGCCGCCCTTGGCCGGTCGCGGCTCTCCGGCCGTGCCGGCGAACTGGTCGACCCGTGCGCCGCACTGATGACGCCGCTGGACGTGGCGCCGGGCGGGGAGGAGGAGATCGTCTTCCTGCTCGGGCAGGCCGAGACCCCGGACGAGGCCCGACGACTCGTCCGCGCTTACGCCGCGCCGGGCCGGGTGCAGGCGGCGCTGGAGGAAGTCCGCGCACTCTGGGATCGCATCCTCGGGACGGTCCAGGTCCGCACGCCGGACCCGGCGATGGACCTGATGCTGAACCGCTGGTTCATATACCAGGCGCTCGCCTGTCGAATGTGGGGCCGGTCGGCGTTCTACCAGTCGGGCGGGGCATTCGGTTTCCGTGACCAGCTCCAGGACGCGATGGCCATCGTCTACGGCGCTCCTGAGGAGGCGCGGGCCCAGATCCTGCGCGCGGCGGCGCGCCAGTTCGAGGAAGGCGACGTGCAGCACTGGTGGCACCCGCCCGCAGGTCGCGGCGTCCGCACGCGCATTACCGACGATCTTGTCTTCCTGCCGCTGGTTGTTGCACACCACGTCGGCGTCACCGGCGACGCGTCCCTGCTCGACGAGCCCGTCCCCTTCCTGCACGCGCCGGTTCTCCGTCCGGACCAGGAAGAAGACTACGGTCTGCCGGAGGTAAGCGCGGAGGTCGGGAGCGTCTACGAGCACTGCGAGCGGGCGCTGGAATGCGGCCTGAAACTGGGTCCGCACGGCCTGCCCTTGATGGGCACCGGCGATTGGAACGACGGGATGAACAAGGTGGGGGCCGAGGGGAAGGGGGAGAGCGTCTGGAACGGGTGGTTCATGCTCGCCACTCTGCGCGAGTTCGCGGGCCTGGCGGAACGGCGCGGGGACAGTGCGCGCGCCGCCTGGTGCCGGGAGCGGGCCGAGGCGCTGCGCGCGGCCCTGGAGGAACATGCATGGGACGGGCGCTGGTACCGGCGCGCCTACTTCGACGACGGAACTCCGCTGGGCTCGGCGACCAACGACGAGTGCCAGATCGACTCGCTTGCCCAGTCGTGGGCGGTGATTTCCGGGGGCGGCGATCCCGAGCGCGCCCGTCAGGCGATGGCGGCGGTCGAGGAGCGCCTGGTGCGGGACGCGGACGGGCTGATCCTGCTCTTCACGCCTCCGTTCGACCGCGGGCGCCTCGAACCGGGCTACATCAAGGGCTATGTGCCGGGGATTCGCGAGAACGGCGGCCAGTACACGCACGCCGCCACGTGGGTGGTGCTGGCGACGGCGCTGCTGGGGGAGGGCCAGCGGGCAGCGGAGCTGTTCGACCTGCTCAACCCGGTCCGCCACGCCGCCTCTCCCGACGGGGTGGAACGGTACAAGGTGGAGCCGTACGTGGTCTGCGCCGATGTCTACGGCGCGCCGCCGCACACCGGCCGCGGCGGGTGGACCTGGTATACCGGTTCCGCCTCCTGGCTGTACCGGGTCGGTCTGGAAGCAATTCTTGGCTTCCGCCTGCGGGGCACCCGGCTGGAGCTGGATCCCTGCGTCCCGCCCGGCTGGTCCGGCTACGAGATCACCTACCGCCACCGCTCAACCACCTACCACGTCGTTGTTGAAAACTCAGGAGGCGCCGGTCGTGGGGTCCGAAGCGTGACGGTCGATGGACGCGCGGCGCCGGAGGGCGTGGTCGAACTGGCGGACGACGGCGGACAGCACCAGGTCCGGATTGCGCTCGGGTCGTGAAGAATCATGGAAACAGCCGACGGCCAAACAACCGGAGAAGACCTGAACCGCCTGCCGAGTGATGAGGAGTTGGGGCGGCTGCAGCTGACGACGCTCCAGTACTACCTCCACGAGAGCAACCCGGCCAACGGCCTGATCCGCGACAAGACCGACCCCAGGGCGCCGTCGAGCATCGCCGCGATCGGCCTGGCGCTGACCACGATTCCCGTGCTGATCGAACGCGGCGTGATTTCCCGCGAGTTCGCCCCGGAGTTGGTGCTGAAGCGGCTGCGCTTCTTCCGCGACAGCCCGCACGGCCCGCAGCCGGATGCGACCGGATACCGGGGCTTCTACTATCACTTCCTCGACATGAAGACCGGGCGGCGCGTCTGGGAGTGCGAGCTCTCGACCATCGATTCGGCCTTCCTGTTTGCCGGAATGCTCACCTGCGCCGCCTACTTCGATGGCGATACCGAGGAGGAGGCCGAGTTGCGCCGGCTGGCCGACGAGCTCTATTGCCGCGCCGACTGGCAGTGGGCGACGAACGGCGGCCCCGCGATCTCCCACGGGTGGAGGCCGGAGAACGGCTTCATTCCCCACTACTGGACCGGCTACGACGAGGCGCTGCTCGTTTACCTGCTCGCTCTGGGCTCACCGACCTTTCCCCTGCCGCCGGAGAGCTACGCGGCTTACTGCTCTACCTACAGCTGGAAGCAGATCTACGGCCGCGAACTGCTCTACTCCGGGCCGCTCTTCACGCACCAGCTCTCGCATCTCTGGGTCGACCTGCGCGACGTCCGCGACGCGTTCATGCGGGAGCACGACAGCGACTACTTCAAGAACAGCCGCCAGGCGACGTACGTTCACCAGGAGTACGCGCGGCACAACCCGCTCGAATTCGCCGGCTACGGCGAGTTCTGCTGGGGGATCACGGCAACCGACGGACCCGGCTGGGAGAAGCGGCTGGTCAACGGCGTCGAGCGACAGTTCTACGACTACTACGCGCGCGGGGCGCCCTTTGGCCCCGACGACGGCACGCTGGCGCCGTGGGTCGTGGTGGCCTCGCTGCCGTTCGCCCCGGAGATCGTGATCCCCACGATACGCGCCATGGCCCGGCTCGACCTCGGCATGACGAAGCGCTACGGCTTCAAGCCGTCCTTCAATCAGACGTACCTGGTGCCGGACAGCCAGACCGGCTGGTGGGTGACGCCCTATCACTTCGGCGTCGACCAGGGGCCCGTGGCGCTCATGATCGAGAATTACCGCACCGGGCTGATCTGGAACATCACCCGCCGCTCGCCTTACATTGCTGCGGGGCTGCGCCGCGCCGGCTTCCAGGGCGGCTGGCTCTGAGAGTTCCGTGTTTTTTTGTGTCTTCGCGTCTTAGCGGTATTTCTGCACTTCTTCAGGCGAGGATCTGCTTCATCACCTGGCCGTGAACATCGGTCAGGCGGAAATTTCGTCCCTGAAACTTGTAAGTCAGCCGGGTGTGATCTATTCCCAGGCAATGAAGGATGGTCGCGTTCAGATCGTAAACACTCACCGGATCGCGCACGATGTTGTAACTGTAATCATCGGTTTCACCCAGGCTCACGCCGGGCTTGATACCCCCTCCGGCCAACCACACCGTGTAGCATCGCGGATGATGATCGCGCCCGTAATTCTCCGCCGTCAGTTTGCCCTGGCTGTAGACCGTACGTCCGAACTCTCCTCCCCAGATCACCAGGGTGTCATCGAGCAGCCCGCGCTGCTTCAAGTCGGTGATCAGCGCCGCGGTCGCCTGGTCCGTATCCTGGCACTGAGCCTTGATCTGCTTGGGGCAGTCGTTATGATGATCCCAGCCGCGATGGAAGAGCTGAATGAAGCGCACGCCGCGTTCCGCCAGACGGCGAGCCAGAATGCAGTGTCGCGCGTAAGTTCCCGGCTTGCGCGCGTCCGGGCCGTAGTGCTCAAAAGTCTGTTCCGGCTCCTGGGAAAGGTCGGTCAGTTCCGGCACGGAAGATTGCATGCGATAGGCCATTTCGTACTGGGCCACCCGCGCGAGGATTTCAGGATCGCCGAATTCCTGGGCATTCTTCTGATTCAGCCGGGCCAGATCGTCCAGGAAGCGGCGGCGCACCTCGTCATCGACGCCGGAAGGGTTTGACAGATAGAGCACGGGGTCGGCGCCAGGATAAAACTTGACTCCTTGATGGCGCGAGGGCAGAAAGCCGCTGCCCCACAGCCGATCATATAAAGGCTGGTCGCCCTTGTTGCCCGTGCCGACTGAAACCATGACCACGAAGGCGGGCAGGTCTTTATTTTCGCTGCCCAGCCCGTAAGCGATCCACGAGCCCATACTTGGTTTGCCGGCCAGCTGGAATCCGGTGAGTGAAAAGGTGATCGCCGGATCGTGATTGATCTGCTCCGTGTGCATCGACCTGATGAAGGACAACTCGTCAACCACGCGCGCCGTGTGAGGCAGCAGTTCGCTCAACCACACCCCTGAGCTTCCGTGCTGCGCGAACTTGTAAATCGAAGGCGCCGTAGGCCAGTTTGCCTGATACGCCGTCATCCCCGTCAGCCGCTGTCCCATCCGGATGGATTCCGGCAGATTCTGGCCGCGATATTTTTCAAGCTGCGGCTTATGATCGAAGAGTTCCAGTTGCGAGGGCGCCGCCCGATTGAAACAGGTAAATGACCCGCTTCGCCTTGGGCGCAAAATGCGGCAACCCGGGCAGGCCGGGTCTTGCTTCGCCGCCTTGCGGCAGCATCGCGGCGTGACCGTTCTCGGTGAGCAGTGTCGCCAGCGCCGCCGTACCGATTCCCAGGCTGCACCGACCGAAGAATTGCCGGCGCGTCATCATCAAATGTTGCTCGAGTCTCAGCTGGTGGATTGATTCGCGCACGCTCTCGGCTTCAGCTCGCCTCATTCCGAGTTTGATCGTTTCAGCCATAACTGATCCTGATTCTAACCCAATCACTGTTTGGTAATGACTTCGTCGACGTTGAGCAGCAAACTTGCCGTTATCGAGTACGCGGCCACTTCCGCGGCACTCAGTTTCCCGTCATTTCGCTTTGCGCCGACCGAGAGCAGCCCGGCCGCTTCCTGGGGATGGCGCTGGAAATAATCCAGCTGAGCGTTCAGATTGCCCAGCAGGACCCGGCGTTCGCTGTCATCGGGCCAGCGCGCCGTCGCCAGACGAAAGGCCCAGGCGATGCGGCTCTCGGGCGTGGCCCCTCCTTCTTTGATCATCCGTTCGCCCAGCAGGCGCGCGGCTTCGACATAGGTGACATCGTTCATCAGATTGAGCGCCTGCAGCGGAGTGTTGGTGCGCGGTTCGCGCACCGTGCAGGACTCGCGCGCCGTTGCGTCAAACACCTGCATCGCCGGCGGCATGATGGTGCGCTTCCAGAAGGTGTACAGACTGCGCCGCCACAGGCCTTCGCCCCGCTCCTGGTTATAGCCGGTCATGTTCGAGAAGGCCATGTCCTTGTACAAGCCTTCGGGCTGGTAGGGCCGCACCGACATCCCGCCGAGATTCTCCACCAGCAGCCCCGAAACAAACAGCGCCTGGTCGCGGATCATTTCCGCCGGAAGCCGGAGGCGTGGCCCTCGCGCCAGCAGTCGATTTTCAGGATCAAGCTGCTGAAGCTGCGGCGCGACTCTGGATGACTGGCGATAGGTCGCGCTCATCACGATGGTCTTCAACAGCGCCTTGATATTCCAGCCCTTCGCCTGTGAATGGTTTTCTCCGTTGCTCCCGTTTTCGGCTCCCAGCGCCGGATTCATGAACTCAACCGCCAGCCAGTCGAGCAGCTCGGGATGCGATGGCAGTTCTCCCTGAGCGCCGAAGTCCTCGACCGTCTTGACCAGTCCTGTGCCGAACAGCATCTGCCAGAAGCGATTGACCGTCACGCGGCTGGTGAGTGGATGGTCGCGGCTGACCAGCCATTGTGCGAAGCCAAGGCGATTGTTGGGAAACTTCGGCGGCATGGACGGCAGTGCCGCCGGGACTCCACGCTCGACTTTTTCCCCCGCAGCATCATAGGCGCCGCGTTTCAACAGATGGGCGGGGCGTGGTTCGGTCAGTTCCTGCATGACCATTACGGTCGGCAACGTGAGTTCGAGTTTTGCCCTCTGGTCTTTCAACTGACGCAGCTCCTGCCACAGCCGCTTCATGGGTGCGGGCGCCCCGTTTTCGAGAAAGGCGTTGAGAATTTTCAGCCGCTGCCCTTCGCTGCGCTGCCCGGGAGGTATCCCGGCAATGCGGTCGAGCGAATCGGCGCAGGCGAGAATCGCTATCTGTTCGGCATCCGGTAAAATCGTGTAAATCCGCACTTCATCAATCGCACCCTTGAAGCGCATGTCCGCGCCGCCGCCGCCGCCGATCCGCAGATTGGCGCCGGAATCGGCGAACTGCCGGAACAGTCGGCCCTGGTTGATCTGGAGCTTCTCCTGCTTGCCATTGATGAAAATCCGCACTTTTTCGAGCGGCTCCTGACTGTCGAACGTCGCCAGAAAGTGATGCCATTGTCCGGGCGGCAGCCGGTTTGCAGTTTCGACACGGAACGAATCATCAGCCCACACGCCCACCAGATTGAAATGGATTTTGCCATTGACGAAGAAGAGGCCGTAGCCTTTGAGCTTGGGCAGACCATTCTCTTTTGCTTCGGCGTTATCGCGCATCCGCGTGACAATCGCGCCGCTGTTTTCCGACTCAGGGTAGATCCAGGCTGAGATAGCGAACCTGTGTTTGAAATCGTGGACCCGGTCGCGGTAGTCGAAGTTTGCCGCCTTGCCCGCGTCGAAGAAAATGTTGCCGTCGAATTCCACTCCCTGTCCGGTCGGCGCCGGAACAAACTTCGGAGTTCCATTTTTGAAACCGGTCTCGACTCCCTTAGGGTTGGCGCTCGGATTTCCTTCGGGCGGAACTGAGTCGATGCGAGCGTCATCCTCGTCGGAAGCCTTGGCTTCGCTCTTTTCGGCGGACTCCTTTACTTCCAGTTCGGCCCTTTCATCCAGCGCGTGACGGACCAGCAGGTGGTCAGGCGGAAACCATTGCAGATTCGGCGTCGCGGAAAGCGATTTTTCCCAGCGCCGCTGCGCCGCGATTGAACCGGTAACCAGCGCCGCAAGCTGCTTCCCGGTGCGCGCCATCGCGGCTTCGAGCTGCTTGAGCTGTCGCTGCTGTTCGCGATCAGGGGCAAAAATCCAGGGCGGAGCATTGCCGAAGTTGCTCACGCGACCGTCTTCGGGAAGGTTGTTGAAGTAAGCGTAAAGCTGGTAATACTCCTTCTGCGTGATCGGGTCGAACTTGTGATTGTGACACCGCGCGCAGCCGATGGTCAGACCCATGAAGACCGTTGATGTGGTGTCCACGCGATCGACCACGTACTCGACGGCATACTCCTCAGGCACGATCCCGTCCTCAGAATTATTGCGATGGTTGCGATTGAAGGCCGTGGCAATTTTCTGATCAAGGCTCGGGTTGGGCAGCAAGTCGCCAGCCAGTTGCTCGATGACGAACCGGTCGAACGGCAGATTGCGATTGAAGGCTTCGATCACCCAGTCGCGCCACCGCCACATACTGCGGTCGCCGTCAAGCTGGTAGCCGTTAGTATCGGCGTAACGCGCGGCATCGAGCCACCTGAATGCCATGCGCTCGCCATAGCGCGGGCTGCCGAGCAGACGGTCCACCACTTTTTCGTAGGCGTTAGGTGACGTGTCATTGAGAAACGCGTCAACTTCGGCGGGTGTCGGCGGCAGTCCGGTCAAATCGAGCGAGACCCGGCGGATCAGCGTGGCGCGATCGGCTTCCGGCGCCGGCTGAAGACCTTCCTTTTCCAGCCGCGCCAGGACGAAGTAATCGATCGGATTGCGCGGCCACGCCTTATGGGTGACGGCGGGCAGCGCGGGTCGTGAGGGCGGAATGAACGACCAGTGCTTCTGCCACACTGCGCCCTGCCGGATCCATTCGGTCAGCAGTTCAATTTCCTGCTGGTTCAGCGTGCGATCCGAGTACGCCGGCGGCATGCGCATCAGTTCATTCTCGGCGGTAATGCGGCGCACGAGCTCGCTCTGTTCCGGATGGCCGGGGACGATCGCGCGGCGCCCGAGGCTGAGCTCGGCCAGCGCCGCCGCTTCGGAATCGAGCCTCAGTTTGAGCTTCTTGTTCGGCGCATCGGGGCCGTGACAGAGCCAGCATTTGTCGGAAAGGATCGGGCGGATGTCCCGGTTGAAATCAACTCTACGGAGAGCAGCGCCGGCCTGCGGGTTCACGGCCATTGCGGGGTGGACCGTGGAAAGCTTAAGCAGGCACGCCGCCAACATCAGCAGGGTGGTAATCTTTAGAACCGCCACGAGTTGCTTCATGTGGAGAATACTAGCCTTCCGGGAGGCAAAAGTGAAGCCGGATGTCTTAGAGGTTCTTCGTGTCTTCGAAGTCTTCGTGGTTGGTTTTGTTTACGGAAGAAGATCTTCAACGCGGACGCGGGCGTGGGGCAAGGCGATAGGGGAGACCAGATCCGCTGCGCCAAATCGCTGGACCGTGCGATAGCTCCAGCCATGAGGGGCCGCGGGGTCGTGAATCGGATCGCGATAGACCTCGAGGCAACGATCGAGAAGATTCAAAACCCAGTAGTCGCTCAACCCGGATCGCGCGTACAGGCTCCCCTTGCGCTTCCGGTCATGTTCCAGGCTGGCATCCGCGACTTCGACGACCAGCACGGCCGAGGTTGGATGTGATTCTCGATAATCCCGCGGCGATCCCGCGATCACGGCGACGTCAGGCTCGGGCTCAGAATATGGATCAAGAGCCAGGGGCAGCTGGATCCGCACATGGAAGCCGCTGCCAAAAGCGACGCGCAAGGCATCACCGACGAGGGTTACGGCGGTTGCGTGGCGGCTTTTCTGCGGAGCCACTTCGAGGATTTCTCCGTCGATCAACTCGACTCGTTCGCCGGGTAGAAAAACGCCGGCGTCACCCATTTTTTGGTATTCAAGACGGGTCCAGCGGCGTGTTTGAATCGTGCTCAAAATCCGTGCTCCCTCGTATATGTTTCGCGTGTCAAGAAAACATAACAGACCAAGTACAGCGAAGGATACCTGAAATCTCGACGGAAGCTTTCAGCAATCAGCTTCAGCTATCAGCATTCAGCTTCTGAATCAGGTCTCCAGCATGCGTTGATTTCGATGGTGCGCCAGGCAACTCCTCAGCTGACGGCTGAACGCTGATTAGCTGATGCGCTGATCGCTGATGGCTGTAAGCTGATTCTGGATCACCCAACCTCTTCGTTGGCCCGGCGCAGCAGCGCGCGCATGTACGCTATGCAGTAGGCAGTGCCGGCGCGGCGAATACCCTGGTCGCCCACCACCTGCGGAACGTGATCAGGCACGACCGTGCCGCTGAAACGGACCTGACGCAGCGCCTTCATGACCTGATACATGTCCATGTAGCCATCGTCGGGGAAGGTCTCGACAAAGTGAGGCAGCGGGGAACTCACGTTCCGGAAATGCACGTCGACGATCTTGCCGCGCCCGCCGAAATCCCGGATCATCTCAAAGACATCCTTTCCCATCTGGTTGCCGCCCTCGGACCAGGTGCCGATGCAGAAGGTGAGGCCCCAGTGGCGGCTGTTGCCGGAAATTTGCTCGGCGCGGCGGTAACCCTCGTAATGGGTGAAAATCTTTGCCACGCCGTTCATCTTGGCCAGGGGAGGATCGTCGGGATGGAGGGCCAGTTTGACGTCGGCCTTTTCGGCGACGGGCAACACGGCTTTGATGAAGTACGTGTAGTTGTTCCAGATCTCCTCGGCTGAATACTCGCGTTCGAAATGCTGCTTCTCTACTTTGGAACGGAAATCGGAGAGCTTGAATTCGCGCGCGGTGTAACCGCGGGGACTCTCCACCTGGGCGGTCGTGTACGTGTTCGCCGGATGAAAGTCAATGTTGGCCACCGGAATGCCCAGCCGGCCCAGATCGCGCAGGAAAGTTTGAAAGATCTCGATATCCTGGTCCCGTCCAGGCTGACCCAATTGGAGCTTCAACGACCGGTAAGCATAGTGCACGCCGGAGAAAATCTTGAGGCCGAATCGAGCGTAGTGTTCCTGGGTGTTTCGGATCTGGTCGAAAGTCGCTTCGTTTCCGAACTCGACCCGTGCCCAGCGCATCCCGATCTGCTTCAGGAAGAGCAGGTCGTCATCGCTGATCCTGGCGGGCAAGCGGTGAGATAACTTGATGTTCGCCGGATCATATTCGTCGATAATTTTTCGGGGACTCCCGAAGCCTGTGCCCGGCAACATCCCGAAGGCGCCCAACGCCAGCGGAAGTTTCAAGAAATCCCGCCTGTCGGTTTTCCGATTGCTTCGGACATTTCCAAGCTCTTCGACCTTCATTGGATTCTTCCCCTTGTTTGCTTGCCGGAAAGGCCGGCGGTCTTTTGCGTCACGCATCACAGATTACGAGGACTCGAAGACCCTGCGAAACGCGACGCGTCTGCGCCAAGCCGTCAATGTTAGGGGCGCACCCCAGGACAAGTCAATCGGGATCGGGCGCGTCAATTCCTCCCGGACAGAGAAATTCTTATAGTTGACACGAAATAGAAGGAGATGGGCGTAAAATAGAGCCAGCAACAGAATCGCGCGCGAAAAATACGGAGCTTGTGCCAAGGTTTGTCCCGGTGTCGGTCCAAGGCCACGCCGCTGGAGGAGGTGCGATGATGAAAGGGAAGCTGACGTTTGCGCTTGTCTTTTGGAGCTGTCTGATTCCGGCAGTCGCGCAAGAAAAGGTTCGTATCAGCGAGAAGATCGAGCTCAGCCAGGAAAACCTGCCCGAGGGAGTCAGTCCGCCGGAGGTAAAAGGAGAATTCGACCAGTACGTAAAGGCGCTGGAGCAAGAGCTCAAGGCCCAGGCCGGTACTTTCAATCCCGAATGTCAGTGGCTTATCACGGTAAAGCTCGTGATCAAACCCAAAAGCAAAGTGATCGAGCTTACGCTGGATCCGGGACGACCCGCGTCGCCCCGAATAATGACAACTGGTTTCCTTCGCCGGCCGGATTTCGAGAGCGACGATGCTTTCAAAGAGGCGTTCAAATCGGTAGTGAAGATGATGATCGCGAGAGCCTCGAGCTGCTGAAAGACCGGGTACGTTCGTCAATGCTTAGAGTTTCTTGGTGTCTTCGAGTCTTCGTGGTTAGGCTGCCCGACCAATACCACTAAGACTCAAAGACACGAAGAAACACCGGAATCAATCCAACGTCCCCGGTTTAATAGCCTCTGACCTTGTCCACTACGTTCAGCAGAGGCAGACCATGGGAATAACGACGGACGTTCTCGGCCACAAGCCCGATCAGCCGTACCTGGCGAATGGGAGCTCCCCCCGAGTTGTGCGGCGTAATGACAAGGTTCGGACAATTCCACAAGGGATTCTCAGGCGGCAGGGGTTCGGGCGTCGTTACATCCAGTCCGGCGCCGCGGATCCATTTCTCGTGAAGCGCCTTGGCCAGCGCGTCCTGATCAACCAGGCCGCCCCGGGACACGTTAATGAAATACGATGTCGGCTTCATCTTGCGAAAGATCGACTCGTTGAACATCAGCCTGGTTTCTTTGGTGAGCGGGGCGGCGCTCATCAACACGTCAACCTGCGGTACCATTTCCATCAACCATCCGGGTTCGCGCAGCTCGGCCACGAATTCCGGCCTGGGCAGGGGCTTCGGGTCGACCGCGAGGATCTTCAAGCTGAATCCATAGTGGGCGCGGCGGGCGGTTTCCGTGCCGATTCCCCCCAGCCCGACGATGCCCATCGTCTTGCCGTAGAGGTCCTCCAGGGGAACGTTCTCTCGAGTCGCCCATTTATGTTCTTTGAAAGCAGGAATCGAGCTCTGCGCCAGTCCGCGCGTGAGGCTGAGAAGCAGACCGAGAGCCGATTCCGCGATGACCGGGGCGAAGACGCGTTGCATGTTGGTCAACGCGCAAGGATGCTCCATGAGCTCTTTAGGAAGGGACTCCACGCCGGCCGCCCAGGTTTGCACCCACTTGAGGTTTTTCGCGTTCATCATCGTTTCACGGTCGACGACGCCGAGGATGCATTCAGCATCGGCAGCTTTATCTTTTAGTTCAGACCTGTTCCCCAGCATTACCAGATCCACGTTCTTGCCTGCCGAACGAATCTTTTCCACTTCGTCCTTCGTCAAGCGTTCGGCGCAGATGATCTTGATGGGAGCGCTGGACGGCTTTGTGTCGACCAAAGGATAATTCGGGACCACCACTGCGTCCGGAGTGGCGCCGGCCGCAGCGCCTGCCGTTCCGGCGACCGCAAGTCCGGCCATGAAGTTACGTCGCGAAATACTGTCGTTGGACATCGTCTGCTCTCCTCAAAGCATTGGTTGAGATGGACCCCTTGGGTTGGGGGCGGCCTAACAATAGTGCTACGCGGCCGGGAAATTCAATGACTATCAAATCGCGATGACTCGACGACGCAAAGAGACCCGTCACTCTGCGGCCAGGACGCCGACCCTCGCCGCCTCCAATAATCGTCTATCGCAAGCGATGCGCGTGGTAGTATGGGCTCCCCAAAAAGCAGCTCGAACCGGAAGGTCAAATGAACCTGGCTTGGGTTTCCCTCTTCGCCCTGGCGGTGGCCATCATAGTCAGCTGCACGACGAAAATAAACGTCGGCATTCTGTCGATGGCCCTGGCCTGGATTATCGGCGTCTATTTGGGTGGAATGCGGCTCGCCGAAATCGCAGCCGGATTCCCAACCCAGTTGTTTCTGACGCTGGTGGGCGTCACGCTGCTGTTCTCCCAGGCGCAGTCTAACGGAACCTTGGACAAGGTGGCCCAACGCGCGGTGAAGAGCTGTAAAGGGAACCTGGGACTCATCCCGATCATGTTTTTCGGTCTGGCATTGGTGCTGGGCTCGATCGGTCCCGGAAGCATAGCCGCGGCCGCTCTGATCGCGCCCATGGCGATGGCCGTCGCGGGCCGGACGGGCATATCGGCTTTCTTGATGGCGATCATGGTAGGGAACGGAGCCAACGCAAGTTCGCTTTCTCCCTTCGCCCCCACCGGAATCATCGTCAATGGTTTGATGACGAAAATGGGTTTGACCGGAGTAGAGTGGCAGAACTACGCCAACGTAATGGTTGCCCATTCCACCGTCGCTTTCGCCGGCTATTTCGCTTTCGGCGGCTGGCGATTCTTCAACCGGACTTACCGCGAGGAAGAAGCTCCGGGCGATGGGGTTTTGCTCCATCCTGATCACGCCGGTCGAGATTTCGAACGCAAGCACTGGCTGACCCTGGGGGTCATTGGCGCCCTGATCATAGCCGTGATCTTTTTCGACATCAACGTCGGGATGGGGGCGTTAGCCGGGGCGGTATTGCTTGCCCTGGTCGGAGCGGCCGATGAGGCGATCGCCATTCGAACCATGCCATGGGGGCCGATCTTGATGGTCAGCGGCGTGACGGTTCTGATCGCGTTGCTCGAAAAGACCGGCGGAATGGATCTGTTCACTGCGCTGCTGGCCCGTTTTTCTTCGGAGACGACAGTCACCGGTGTGACGGCGTTTCTGACCGGCTCGATTTCCGTGTACAGCAGTACCTCAGGCGTAGTGCTTCCGGCATTTTTGCCTACCGTCCCCGGGCTCATCACCAAGCTCGGAGGGGGCGATGCGATGGCCATTGCTTCGTCGATGAACGTCGGCGCTCACCTGGTGGATGTCTCACCCCTCTCAACCACCGGCGCGCTCTGCATTGCCGCTGCTGCGCCGAACACCGATGTTCGCTCCCTATTCAGGAGGATGCTGGCCTGGGGTCTTTCGATGACTTTGATTGCCGCCGCGGGATGCTACCTGGTGTTCGGGCTTTTGTGGTCCCGCTGATAAAACTTAGTACGGCATTTCGCAATTAGCGGTCGAGACTAATGGCTCAGGAAGCGCGACAGCCGACCACGAGCACGTGCACGACCGTGTCAACGTCTAACGTCTACGTTGACGTTGTACTTGATCGAGAACGGGGCACGATCGGCGTATTCATTTGACCGTGATTAGCGATGTTTTTCAGGAGAAGTTCGATGGGCACTGACAAGATTTGCATGATTCATACAGGGCGGTGCGTGGCGATCGCGGTGCTTCTCATTTTAATGCACAGCGGCTTCGAGAGGACCACCCGGCCTGCGGCGGCTGCCGAACCGTCTATCGTCATCGAGGGCGCCAGAATCTGGGACGGCAGCGGAAGAGCTCCAATCCAGGATGGAGTCCTGGTGATCAGCGGCGACCGGATTCAGGCGGTGGGACCGCGCGGCACAGTGTCGCCGCCGGCCGGCGCCACAACGATATCGGGCAAAGGGAAGGTCCTCATTCCGGGCTTTATCAATCTTCACGGTCATGTGGGAATGACCAGGGGTTTGAAAGCCGGTCGTGAGAACTACACCAAGGAAAACGTTCTCGCTCAGCTCAGGCAGTATGCTCGTTACGGAGTGACCACAGTCCTGAGCCTCGGGACCGATTTCGAGCCGATGTTTGAAGTCCGCGGGGCGGCTAAAGCGGATGAGCCCGCGCGCGCAACCGTGTTCACGGCCGGTCGTGGATTCACCGGAAAGAACGGCTATCCCGCCGTGCTGCCGGGCAACGCCGGCGTACCGCGGGAAGTCGACACCACCGACGAGGCTCGGCGCAACGTTCAGGAACTCGCCCGGCAAAAAGTGGACATGGTGAAAATCTGGGTTGATGATCATTGGGGCCATTTTTCAAAAATTCGACCCGAACTGTACCGCGCCATAATTGACGAAGCCCACAAGCACAAACTTCGAGTTATGGCACACCTGTTTTACCTGGAGGATGCCAAGGGACTGGTGGACGCCGGCCTGGATGGCATGGCTCACAGTGTGCGCGATCGCGAAGTGGACGACGCGCTGATCAAGACGCTTAAGGCAAAGAAGACGTTCGCCGTGCCCACGCTCGTCCGTGAAGAATCGACATTCATATACACCGAACCCCCTAAATTTCTGGACGATCCGTTCTTCAGCAAATGGGTCGAGCCCGACATCATCCGTCAGCTCAAAGACCCGGCTTATGGTCAGCGGATCAAGTCAGACCCTGATTTGTCCAAATATCCCGGGCAACTCTCCATGGGTCAGAAAAACTTGAAGAAGCTGTGGGACGCGGGAGTCAGAATCGCGTTCGGGTCCGACAGCGGGCCACCGTCGCGCTTTCAGGGCTTTTTCGAACATCGCGAGCTTGAACTGATGGTCCAGGCCGGCTTGACTCCGGCCCAGGCATTGCAGGTGGCAACATCCAAGTCTGCGGAGTGCTTCGGGATCGCTCAGGATTTCGGCACGGTGCAAAAGGGGAAGCGAGCGGACCTGATTCTTCTCGATGCGGATCCGCTGCAAGACATCCGAAATACGCGGAAGATCAACAAAATCTGGATAGGCGGGCGCGAAGTCAATTTGAATTGACGATTTACGATTTACGATTGACGATTGGTGCATCTCGCTGTGTCGCAGCGTCTTTGTGGTTGACCTGAGCAAATCGTTCCGAGGAGTGATTATGGACAGAAAAATTGCAGCTCTGGTAATGGGTATCGCGGTCTTTGCTCTTGCTGGAATCGCGCAGCAACGTCGCGGAACGCCGGAAACCCCGTCGTGGGCGCCCAAGCCCGTGGAGCCGACTAAATATGTCGCGCCCCACAAACCCCACACGAAACTGGCGGATCTCAAAGCCAAGAACAAAGGGCGCGCGGATTGGAAGGAAGTCATTGTCGATGACGATCACCTGCACGGCGAGTACATCTCGACCGCGCCTGGCACGAAGGTCTCCAAGCGTTTCCATCCGGATACCCGCGAGTGGTGGATCGTGATGGATGGACAGATTCGCTTCGAGATTGAAGGGCAGGAGCCCTTCGTCGCAGCCAAGGGCTCCATGGTTCAGGTTCCGATGCAGACGATCTACTCGATGGAGACGGTCGGAGACAAGCCGGCGTTGAGATTTGAAGTCAATATCGCCCGGGCCAAGACCCTTTATCCCGAAGAAGTGCAACCGCCGAAAACGCCAGGCCTCGATTGGATTCGCGTGACCCTGAACCGGAAGCCGGGGCCTTACGATAACGGCAACCAGCCGCATATCAACCTGTACGAACTGGCGAAAGCCCCCAATTACAGGGGCGGCCGGTTTGTCCATGACGACCGGGCCGTGGCCAACATCATTTACGGTCATGAGAAGGATCTGCCTCCGCTCAACCCCAAAGATCGGGGGCATTACCATCCGGAGTGCGCGGAATTCTGGTTGATCATGGCGGGTCAGATCCGCTACCCGATCGAAAACCAGGGCGTGATAATCGCCGACGAGGGAGATGTCGTGTACGCTCCCATCTTCACGTTTCACGCCCCGCGGTTCCATGGACCGGGACCGTCCTGCCGGCTGGCGATGAACGGTTACACCAATATCTCGCACCTGAGGGATGCGGTGGCGCCGCACTGAGGATATGAAACGCTAACCGCGAAGTCTAATGCGCAGGTCTACTCAACCCCTTGCGTCCTGGCGGTTGCTTCCGCCAAGACGCCAAGGGTCAGGAATTTCTAGAAGAGATACTTCAAGGCGAACTGCAGTTCACGCATGTTTGTGCGTGTGCCGCGAATTTTTCCGTAGTTCGTGGCTTGTGATCGAGGTGTCGGGGTTGCCCCAGTTCGGATGATTGGGGAAGTTGAAGGCCTCGAACCGGAACTGCACGAACTGCCCCTCAACGATCCGGAAGTCCTTGTGGATCGAGAAGTCCCACTGAATCAGGCCCGGTCCGGTCAGACTGTTGCGCCCCACGTTGCCAAATGTGCCCAATGGCTGTGTGACGAACGCCCGGTGTTGAAGAAGAGTTCGGGATCCTGCTCGCCGCGTGGAATCGCCACCGTCTGGCCGGAGATGTAGTTCGGCCGGTCGAAACCGGCTCCGATGTTCGACCGGTCCACTCCGGAGACGACCGTGATCGGGAAGCCGCTCTGCAGCGCGAGGATCGAGCCGAGCTGCCAGCCGCCCAGGAACGCGTCGATCACGCCGCCCTGATTCAGGAATTGCCGCCCGTTGCCGAAGGGCAGCTCGTACAAAACCGTACTGACGGCGCGGTGGGTCGTGTTGAAGCTTGAAGGCGCGCGTTCCGCCGCCAGGTCGTAGCTGTTCTGCGGGAAGAGCGTGTCGCCGCCGTGGTTGCGGATTGCGCTCGCCGTGTCGATCGAGCGCGACCAGGTGTAGGCGAAAAGATAAGTCAGGCCATCCGAAAATCGCCTCTGTACCTTGACGCCCAGCGAGTTGTAGTTCGCCTTGCCGCTGCCGTCGACCTCCTGGATTCGGCCGAACTCCGGGTAGGGAGCCCGTTCGAGCACCGTACCGGTGGCGCCCGGTATCGACTCGTTGAAGGCGCGCAGCGACTCGAGCTTGCGGCTGACTGAACCGAGATAGCCGATCTCGACCGCCGTGTCCTTGCCGACCTCGCGCTGCACATTCAGGAGGTACTGAAAGGAATATGGACTTCGGCGGTCGAAAATGTTTGCCAGCACATAAGGGTTATTAATCTGGACCGTACCGCCCAGATTCCGGAAGGGCGCATCCCAGTTCAGGCCGATATCGGTGGGTGTAGCCTCGTCGCGCCGCCGTCCAGCCATGTTGCGCGCCATGTCGAACCGCGGATTGCCGGTATCTTGCGAGTAGAACATCCCTGCACCGGTGCGCACCACCCACTTCAAGTTGGGGCTCCAGGCGATGCCCAGGCGCGGGGCGAAGTCGTTCTTGTCGTTCTTTACCAGCTTCTCGCCCAATCGTCCGTCGCGGGCGACCTTGATCGCCGGGTTGAAGCGCAGCGGGATGTTCTCGTAGAAATCGCCGCTCCCGATCCGGACCAGTGTCGGGTGGCGGCTGAGGTCCTGGACGTTCGGCAGTGTTGTCGAAGGCCGGAATATGCGCATTCACCAGGGTTCCGTTGGTGTCAAACCAGGTCGGGGTGAACTCGTAGCGCAGCCCGAGATTGAGTGTCACCTTGGGGTGGATCTTCCAGGTATCGTCGACGTACCAGTACTGGCTCGTGGCCCGGAAATGCGCCTCCGCGAGCGCTACCGAAGCCTCGCAGCGCTTGCAGTAGCCGAGGAGGAAGTCAGCAAATCCATAACCACCCGGAATCGCTGCGCCCGGGCTAGTGGTGGCGTTGGCCTCGAAAAGGAACGCCCCCCGCGCGAACTGGTTTCCGATCTGGTTATACTGGTCGTTCCGGATCTCGAATCCGAAGCGCAGCGAGTGCTTGCCGCGCGTCCAGGATAGGTTATCCACGAACTGGTACAGGTGGTTCTTATTGACGTACGGCCCTTCGGAGTCGTCGCCGAAGCCGGCGAATCCCTGGACGCTGACGCTCGGGATTCCCCAGGCAATCGGCGGCGCCGTCGAGATGCCGGGGATATCCAGTTCCGAAACCACGTCGCGCTCATTGGCGAGCTCGCGCCCCAGGCTATTGAAGAAGTAGTTATAGCCGGCGCGGAACTCGTTGACCACCGAAGGCGAGAACACCCGCGTGTTACCGATCATCGCCTGATCGACATTGGTCAGCAGCTTGGAGCCGTTAAGGTAGAAATTCGGATTGATCTGTTCCTCGTCCCCGAAACTGTAGCGTCCGAACCAGTTTGATTTCGCGTTCTCGACAAAGTCGATGCGCACGATGAACTGGTCCTTGTCGGTCCGGTTGTTCCGGGCATTCTGATGATTTGACACCAGGCTTCCGGTGTTGACGTTCGGCGCCGGGTAGAACTCCAGCAGGTCGACGCGAGGTTGGGTGGATCCGGTTCCTTGGGATGATGTTCCCGGGGAACTGGGTCGTTCGGGCGAGCGGGTCATAAGATGGGGGTCGAGATTTCCGAGAAATTGCCCTCGCGCATGGCCGCCGACGGCACGGTGAAGAAGCCCTGGGTCGCGCGGCGCTCGCGGAACCCCTCGAAATTCGTCATGAAGAAGAGCCGGTTGCGGCCGTTGAAGACCTTCGGGATCCAGATCGGACCGCCCACCGTAAAGCCATACTGGTTCCACTTGAAGGGATCCTTTGGCGGGCGGTTGGAGGTGAAGGCGTACTGCTTGGCGTCGATCTTGTCATTGCGGTGGAACTCGAACAGCGCGCCATGAAAACTATTGGTTCCTGACTTGGTCGAGACATTGATCTGGCTGGTCGCTCGGCCGAACTCGGCCGGGAAGACGCCGGTCTGGACCTTGAACTCCTGCAGCGCGTCGATCGAGGGCAGGATCACGTAGGTGTTGAAGTTGACGTCGGTATTCTCGACTCCGTCGAGGGTAAACCGATTGAACATGCTGCGCTGGCCCGCGATCGCAATGTTCTGGGTTGAGCGCGTGCCCCCCTGCCGCGACCCGGCCTGCCCGGCGCTGCTGAAGCCCTGGCTCGTGTGCGGACTGGCCGACACCAGCTGCAGGAAGTTGCGCCCGTTGAGCGGCATGTCTACGATGCGCTGGTTATCGATCACGGTGCCGACCGTCGCATTCTCCGAGGCTATCAGAGCCGTGGTGCCGGATACTTCAATGATTTCGCTCACCGCCCCCACTTCCATGGCGAAGTCGAGGCGCGCCGATTGCTGTACCTGGAGCTCGACATCGTTTCGTGTGACGGTGCGGAAGCCGGACATCTCCACTTTGAGATTGTATTTCCCCGGCTGGAGAGACGGGAAATTATAGACGCCGGCCTCGTTGCTGACAGCCGTCCGGGTGAAGTTCGTAGCCGGGTTGATGACTGTGACCGTCGCTCCCGGAATCACGCCGCCGCTCGCGTCGCGGATCACACCGGTAATTTCGCCTTGGGTTTGGGCCGGAAGGTTGGATACTGACAGCGAAAGCACCAGCAGGCAAAACAGCGCGCTTGGGAGGCCGCGCGAAGAAATCTGCATGTTATCCTCCGTCTGAATGAGGTCCGCGATGCTAGGGTGGCGCTAGTGTAACAAAGACAAAAGACTAAAGACTAAGGAAAAAAGAAAAAAACGAAGGAAGATACTCGTCATTGATACAGTATAAATCGCAATGAAAGGAGCGCTCGAATGCCGCGACTGGTCTATTGGTTCCTTCTGTTTTTTGTATCCGTCACATTCTCCCGGGCGCAAGTTCCCAAGCGCCCCAATGTCCTTCTGATCATCACAGACGACCAGGGGCACGGGGACCTTGGGTTTCATGGAAACCCGAAGATCCGAACGCCGCAGCTCGACAAGTTCGCCCGTGAGAGCGTGCAGTTCCAGCGTTTCTATGTGTCACCGGTGTGCGCGCCGACACGCGCGAGCCTCATGACGGGCCGCTACAACTACCGAACCGGAGTTGTCGATACCTATCTGGGACGCGCGATGATGCACCCGGAGGAGGTCACGCTGGCGGAGATGATGGCGGCGGCGGGCTATCGAACCGGAATATTCGGAAAATGGCACCTGGGAGACAACTACCCGATGCGCCCGATCGATCAGGGTTTCCAGGAGTCTCTGGTACACAAAGGGGGTGGCATCGGTCAACCGTCCGATCCTCCGGGAGGCGGGAGTTACTTCGATCCTCTGCTGCAGCACAACGGGACCACGGTGCGGGCGAAGGGTTACTGCACGAACGCTTTCACGGATGCCACGATGAAGTTCATCGAGGAATCCGGAGAGAAGCCGTTCTTCGCCTATCTTGCCTTCAACTGTCCGCACACGCCGCTGCAAGTATCGGAACAGGATTATCTTCCCTATAGCCGGATGAATCTTGCTTCCGGTGAATTCCCGGCAATCGGCCAACCGCTGCCGAGGGACCCCTCGCACGATGAGACGGCCCGGATCTACGGCATGATCACCAATATCGACGACAACCTCGGGC
Organism: uncultured Acidobacteriota bacterium; assembly: GCA_963827655.1. GTDB lineage: Bacteria > Acidobacteriota > UBA6911 > UBA6911 > UBA6911 > CAWHCF01. The sequence continues at coordinate 380,965 of CAWHCF010000022.1, read as the reverse complement.
GGCTGTTCCAGAGACTGGAGAGTTTGAAGCTATCGGGCGATACGATCGTGCTCTTCATGACGGACAACGGGCCCCAGCAGGTTCGCTACAACAGCGGCTTGCGCGATCGAAAGGGGAGTGTCTACGAGGGCGGAATTCGCGTGCCCTTTTTCGTGCGCTGGCCGGGAAGGCTCCAGGAGGGACTGAAGGTAGATCGCATCGCGGCCCACATCGACGTGGCCCCGACGCTTCTCGAGCTGTGCGGGATTAGCCGGCCGCCAGGCGTTTCCTTTGACGGCGCGAGCCTGCAACCGCTGTTGCTCGGGAAGACCGAGAACTGGCCGGACCGCACGTTGTATGTCCAATGGCACCGGGGAGACCAGCCCGAACTCTACCGCTCTTTTGCCGTGCAGTCGCAGCGCTTCAAACTCGTTCAGCCCCTGGGCGCAGGGGAGCGTGCCGCGCCGCCCAACGCGGCCCTGGAGCTCTACGACATTGCCGCAGATCCGTTCGAGCTCAAGAACATCGCCGGCGGGCACCCCGATATCGTCAAAAGCCTGCGCCAGGGGTACGAGGCGTGGTTTCGAGATGTCAGCGCTTCGAGAGGCTATGCTCCGCCCCGAATTCATCTGGGCTCCCCGCGCGAGAATCCGGTCAATCCTCACCCGCCAGGACTGGCGCGGTCCGAGCGCCAGCTGGACGCCCAAGAGTCTGGGGTATTGGGAAGTCCATGTTGCGAAGGAGGGCAGCTACCAGATCACTCTCGAATTTGCTTCGCCGGAAACTCCGGCTAATGTCCATTTCGCCTTCCAGGGCGTGACGCGTGACGCGATCGTGAAATCAGGGATGAGCAAGCATTCATTTTCCGGCGTGCGCCTTCCGGCCGGTCCCGGGCGTCTTGAAGCCTGGATCCAACAGGACCAGGACAAGGTCGGAGTCCTGTACGTGGAAGTCCGCCATTTGGATTGACGATTGACGATTTACGATTGACGATTGAACGGCATTGTTCAGGTCCTCGCCATGCGATGATCGTCGAATGGAACAGGACCACGTTCGGAGTACCTCGAGGCTGGCTTTTGATTGACGATTGGACGGCATTGTCCCACGGTTAACCGCCAAGCGGTAATCGTCAATCGTCAATCGTCAATCGACAATCGAAGTGAGAAGTTTATAATGACGGCCAGGCATTCAACGAGACTCGAAACCAAGGGCCCGGCCCGGCTATGAGATGAGTCGCTACATGACGTCGGGAACATGGAGATTCATCGCCGCTGTCTTTGGTCTCCAGCTCGCGTTCGCAGTTTCCACAAGCGCGAAGGCCGCCCAGCGGAATCGTCCCAACATACTGTTCCTTCTGGCCGACGACCAGCGCTTCGATACCATCCGAGCCCTGGGTAACAAGGAAATTCTCACACCGCATTTGGATAAGCTGGTTTCCACAGGCACTACCTTCACGCGCGCTTATATCATGGGCGGAGATAATGCCGCCGTGTGCGTTCCGAGCCGGGCTATGTTACTGACCGGCCGGACGCTGTTTCACGCGCAGCCTTTTGTCAAAGGCACGACGCTGCCTGAAATCATGCGCCAATCCGGGTACGCGACTTTCGGGACCGGGAAGTGGCATAACCCTCCGGAAGTCTACTCGCGGGGGTTCACTGCGGGCAGCAACGTTTTTTTCGGAGGAATGAGCGACCATCTGAAAGTGCCGGTGAACGATTTCGATCCGTCGGGCAAGTACCCGAAAGAGAAGCAGCACTTCGCCGGGAATTTTTCGAGCGAGCTTTTCAGTGATGCGGCTATCCAGTTTCTGCGGCAACATAAAGGCCAGGAACCCTTTTTCATATACTTGCCCTATACGGCTCCTCACGACCCGAGGATGGCGCCCAAGCAGTTCCGAGACTTGTACCAGGACGAAAAGATTGTCCTGCCGAAGAATTTCATGGCCGAGCATTCCTTTGACAACGGGGAAATGAATGTTCGCGACGAGCAACTGGCGCCCCGTCCGCGGACGCCTGAAGTAATACGAAAGCACATTGCGGACTACTATGCCATGATCACACATCTCGACGCGCAGATTGGCCGGGTGCTCGCGGCGCTCGAGGAAAGCGGACAGGCCGGAAATACCGTGATCGTCTTTGCCGCCGACAATGGCCTGGCGGTGGGGCGGCATGGCCTCATGGGGAAGCAGAATGTGTATGAACACAGCGTGCATGTTCCTCTCATCATCGCAGGGCCGGATATTCCCAAGGGCAAGCGCATCGATGCATTCGTTTACCTGTTCGATATTTTCCCGACACTGTGCGAAGTTTCGGGCATCCCGGTACCGGAAACCGTCGAGGGGCGAAGTCTCGTCCCGGTGATTACGAGTCAACAAGCAACGCTGCGAAAGACGCTGTTTTTTGCCTACAGGAACATACAGCGAGCAGTCCGCGACGAGCGATACAAGCTGATTGAGTACTTCGTCGGGGCCGACGGCAAAGGAACGCGTAAAACGCAATTCTTCGATCTCGCAGGCGACCCCTGGGAGATGCATGATCTCTCGATGGACTCGAAGCATGCTGAGAATCTGGGCCGTCTCCGCAAGGAGATGGCCCGTTGGATGAAGGAAGTCGAGGATCCCAAGATTTACGATTTACGATTGACGATTTACGATTGAAAAGCGATAAGCGGTAGATGCAGAGCGCTTGAGTTTTGTGAAACCAACGTTGTGACGGAGTTGATCGAATACCTGTCATTCTTGAATTGAGCTGAGAGTGAGTTCGCCGATGTCAATCGACATCCGGCATTACCAGAGCCGTTCAATCGTCAATCGTCAATCGTCAATCGTAAATCGAATCAATCGTCAATCGTAAATCGTCAATCGTCAATCGTCAGTCGGCGCCAGGCACTGCTCAAGCTGGCGCAGTTCGCGTTGGCGTCCCCGTTACTCATGGGGCAGGATCTGATCAAGACCGAGGATCCACTGCTCCACCCCATCAATGTCTTTGATTTTGAAAAGCTGGCGCAGGCCAAGGTCGACAAGGTCGCATGGGATTACATGTCCGAGGGAGCCGAGGACGAGGTCTCGTTGCGAGACAATCGTGAAGCTTTCAATCGCATCATCCTGAGACCCCGGTTCCTGACCGATGTGCACAAGATCGATCTGTCGACCACGTTGCTGGGCAACAAGCTGGAGTATCCGATATTCATTTGTCCCGCGGGGGGTAAGAACTGTTTCTTCCGCAACGGCGAGCAGGAAACGGCGGCGGCGGCGGCGGCGTCGAATGCGGTCATGGTGACGAACGGCGGCATCGACAAGTTTCTCGCCTCGGGCAAGGGTCCGAAGACCTGGTGGCAGTATACCCTCGGCGGGCAACTGCGCACCAAGAGCATGATGGTCGATTTCGTGGAAAAGCTGGAAGACATGGGCTGCGGGGGGATCTGCTTCACGGTCGACAACATGCACGTGTCGCACCGGGAGCGCAGCATGCGGAACCGGTTTATTCGCGTTTGGTGCGAGATGGAGGGCGTTCCTCGCGACGCTCAAGGCAACTTGATCTTCAAGCCGACCGACAGGCCATGGCAGGCCGGCGAGTACCCGTCGCGTCCTTTTCCGACCCCGACCTGGGAAGCCATCCAGCAACTTCGGGACGTGACGAAGTTGCCCATCATCATCAAAGGAATTCTCACCGCGGAAGACACCGAGAAATGCGTGAAGACCGGTGTCTCGGCGGCCGTGGTTTCGAACCATGGCGCTCGACAGCTCGACCATGTCGGGGCTACGATTGAAGCTCTACCGGAGTGCGTCGAGGCTGCGGGCGGGAAAATGCCGCTGCTGATCGACGGCGGGTTTCGGCGCGGCACCGATATCCTGAAAGCGCTCGCGCTGGGGGCGACGGCGGTCGGGATCGGCCGGCCTTACCTCTGGGGACTTGCGTCATTCGGACAGCGTGGAGTGTCCCGGGTATTGGAACTGCTCCGGACCGAACTTGCCCTCGACATGGGACTGGCCGGTGTCGCCAGGATCTCCGACATCAACCGCAGCCTGGTGAGGATTCGAAAATAGGCGAAAACAATACCACCAAGGAACAAAGACACGAAGAAACACCAAAATCTTTGCCGAAGGGGGCTGTAATGCTTACTCGAAGAGAACTACTGCTGGGATTTACGGCGAGCGCCTTTGCCGGAACCAACCACCCCGTGCGCAAGGGCAAAATCGAACCTTTGTTCAAATCGCCCGATGGGAATCCAAATGGTCTCGAATCAACCGAGGAGGGACTCTGGGTTGCCGAACAGGTCAGCGACGTCGCGTACCTGCTCGACTGGAAGACGGGGAAAGTGTTGCGCAAGGTCGAGACCGAATCGTCCAACACCAGCGGCATCGCTTATGGCGGCGGATTCCTGTGGATGGCGGCCAACGGTCCGGCCCGTAACCGGCCGGCTCGTCCGCGCGACGCTACCAGCGGCGAGGTCGTCAAGATCGACGCCACAAGCGGCAAGACCGTTGCGCGTTATCCGATCCCCGGAGGGGGCGGTGTTCACGGTCTGATCTGGGTAGCGAACTCGCTGTGGATAACGGCGCTCAAGCTTCAGAAACTGATCCAGGTTGATGTGAACTTCAAGGAACTCCACAGCATTCCGGTTACGCTGACCCGCGCTCACGGCCTGGGGTGGGATGGCAAATCAATCTGGTGCCTGTTCTCGAACGACCTGGTGATCCACAGGCTCGATCCCAAAGATGGCCGTATTCTGGAGGCCGTGCAGCTCAGCAAAGAAGACCCGGACCCGCACGGCTTGACCTGGGAGCGCGGAAGCATTTACTACTGCGACGCTGGCATTGCGCCGTCCGGCAAGAGTAACGACAGCAAGTTCGCAGGCTACGTCTGCCGCATCCATCTATGACGAAGCGTATCTGGTTCACGGTGCTGCTGTGCCTCGCAGCGGCGCATGCTCAAACTGAAGGACGAATTCTGCGACCGACCGATGGGGCCGCGCTCCCTTCGGGAGAAACGAGTATCATAGCCACGGCTCCGGCGGGCAAGCTCGAAATCGACGGGAAGCCGCTCGCGGCCGAAGAGTCGGCCCCCGGCGTCTTGCAGACAAAGGTCAATCTTTCACCAGGGGTTCATACCCTGGCACTGAGCTGGGAGGGAGGCCGCCAGCAGATCCGCTTCTTCGCGGGACCCAATCCCCCGGCGGACTTCAAGCCGTTCCAGTTACACCCGCCCGTTCAGGTCGAATGCACGCAATGTCACGCCATGAGCCGGCGGGGCCGGTTTACCTTCAAAGGCGGTTGTTTCGATTGTCATAAAGAAGCCGCGTTCGCCAAGACGCATTCTCACACGCCCGAAGTCCTCGAGGTTTGCGGCCAGTGTCATAACGCTCACGGTTCGACCGAGAAGTTTCATCTGATGTTTCCCCGGGAGAAAGCCTGCAAGCTTTGTCACAACTAGCCTGGTGTTCTTTGCGTCTTGGTGTCTTTGTGGTTATGCAACCGCTAACGGCCGATCGCGAAGACATGACGAGTTCCCCTGACGAACATCATTCGATCGGACAGAGCCGGCGTAGCCATCGGTTCACGGTTTAGACAAGAACGTATCCAGATTGAACGTGATGCCGAAGTGCGCCTGCACATCCTTCTCTTTGATCAGCTCGGTACGGTTGGAGACGCTGAAGGAGATTGGAATCTGCATGCCGAAATTTTTAATCGAAATGGTCAGCTTCGCTTGGAAAATGCCGACGTTGCCTTTGGGCGTGACCAGCAGGCCCATCGAATCGGTCACCGGCGGTCCGAGGAGGCAAGGATGCTGTCGCGCGCAAGCAGGTCAAGGCTGCCCGGCGTATAGGTGTCTTCGGGAATATACTCCCAGCGCCCGGCAAGACTAAGGATGAAGTTGCCGATCCTCTGAACATCCGCCAGGGCGACGTCCAGTTGGCCCGCAACGTGGACGTCGCGCCAGCGGCTCGAGCTTGCAGGTAGCCTCGGGTCTGTGCGGAAAAGACTGAAGGCCGCATTGGCAATGAGGTCCGCGCGCGTCCCTATATTCGATTCGGCGATCAGGAGAAAGTTGTACAGGTCGGGCAGTTGCGGATCGCGCGAGTTGCTGAACTCGAGCGTAACCAGCGGCCCGCGGCGCGCCAGCGCGCGGACGCTGTCGCGATCGATGATCACTTTATTCAAGGCCGCGACCATCTCTGCAACCGTGCTGTCGAAGTCCTTCTTTTTAGCCGCCCCGATCCTGGTGCCCGGACCGCCCGGGCCGGCCAGGGCACTGAGCTTCTGCAGCTCGGAAAGCATTTCCTTGTGAAAGCTCTCGAGCACAGAATCGGAGACGCCCCGGTCGTCGTAACTCTCCATTAGCGTGCCCAGGTTGTCCAGCCAGGCCTTCAACTCCGGCCACGGGATGATCGGATTCCCGGCCTCGTCGCGGCCCGGCTCCGTCAGCTCTTCGATCAGGGTACGCAGCTCCTCTTCCCGGCTTACCAGCTGTTGCGCGCTGTCGACGACGAGGTTCAACCACGCCTTGTCGTAGCGACGGTCGCGCGGATTGCGTCGGTTGATGACCTCGTAGCGGAAGGAGTAGGAGGACAACCGGTTCGGGTCGGCAGCGGGCATATCCGGGTCGTCTTCGTCGCTGGTGTCGAAGGAAACACCGAAAGAGAACTTGTCCACGGCTGTCAATGTGGGGTTGTCCGAGAGGTCCCGGTGTATCTCGGCCATGTCGTTGCCGCCAATCGCCTGAATGAGGCCGTGGGGATTTCCCCGAAACGTCGCCGTGCTTCCATCAAACTCGCGCGCGATCCCTCCCCTTTCGAAAGCGAGACCGAGCACTGCAGGGGCGCCGCCCTTAACCGCGAGTGACGTGGTGCCATTGTTGGTGGAGCCGCTCCCGACCTGCTGATCGATGCGCTCTTGCTGCAGCGCCAGCAGCAGGGGGTTGCTGGCTTCAATCGCGTCCTGGTGCTGCTCGAGGAATAGCCACATGGCCATCGTCGAAGGCAAGTCGCCGCTGATGTCGAGGGTTTTTGAATACACATCCTTCAGCAAGGCTGGATTCTGAGCCTTCGCGCGGATGATGGCCTCCAGCCGTCCCACTACACGGTCCTGTGCCTCGCCGACTGATTGACCGTGCAGCGTAGCACCGCCGGCGGCAAACCACATCAGGGCAGCGATCATCCTTTTAATGTGGCCCATTAACCTCATCTCCTTGTCTGGGGTACGCTTGCTAGAGGACCGTGAACCGGTAGCGGGCGGAGCAAACCGGGGTATTCATGACAACCAGCGCATCCTGATCCGGCGGCCCGTTCTCGCCGCTGATGGTCAGGTTGCAGAGGTCGTTGTCTTCGCCCACGATCATGATCACCACCCTGCGCTGAGTCCCTTTGTCGGCCGGCACTTGAAGGGCGAATTCGTTGACCATCGGGAGGAACTCCCCGCCGTCGACCGATAGAGAGACCGGAAGGTTGGGGCGACTGCGCCGGAAGCTGAAGGTGATTTGCTCGCGGGGATCCGCTTCGTACTTCCTGACGCCGATGATGTTCATCGGAACCGTCCTTTCGGGTTCGCTGCTGGTGTCGGTAACGTTCTTACTGATGGACCCGGAAACCGAATTCGGAATTTGGGCTGCGTCCGCGGGCGACCACCCTCAGGGGCGCTCCGGGACTTCGGGGGAGGGCAACTTATTCTTCGGCAGATAAAGCGCGGTCAATCATACTCAGTACTTCCGGGAAGGCAAGCGTTTCTTCAGGATCTAGGATTCAGGATCGAGACGTCGTGCCGAATCATGAATCCTAAATCCTGAGAGCGAGACTAACCTCCCAGCGTGATCATCTCGATCTTACGATGGTCTTTTGGTTGATACCCCGCGCCCGAGCGAAGGCTCTCCCACCTCTCGTCCGAGTACCGATCCTTCCGCACGGTCCAGGTGCTGCGAATGACCTGGCAGATCTCCTGATCGGTGGCGCCGCGGCGCATGAGTGATTTCAGGTCACGTCCCTCCTGGGCGAAGAGACAGGTGACGAGCTTGCCGTCGGCGGTGAGACGCGCGCGAGTACAGGTGGCGCAGAACGGCTCGGTGACCGAGCCGATGATGCCGATGTCGCCGGTTCCATCGAGGAATTGATAATCGATGGCTGGAGCGCGGCCATCCATTCTTCCGACCTCTCGAAGCGGGAAGTGCTGGTTGATGGTCTGAAGAATTTCCTGTTTGGTAACGGTCTTCTCCAGGCTCCAGGAATTGGCATTGCCCACGTCCATGTATTCGATGAAACGCATCGAAAACCCGTTGGTTCTGCAGAATTCAATCAGAGGGACGATTTCATCGTCGTTCAGGCCGCGAACAATCACGGCGTTGATTTTGACCGGATTGAGCCCGGCGCCGTGCGCCGCGAAGATGCCGGCCAGGACCTTTTCCAGATCGCCGCGCTTGGTGATCTGCCTGAACCTTTCGGGATTGAGTGTGTCCAGGCTGACGTTGATCCGGCGCAATCCTGCGGCGCGAAGCGCGGCCGCTTTTTCAGCCAGAAGCGAGCCGTTGGTCGTAAGACTCAAGTCTTTCAGACCGGACAGAGGTGACAGCGTCGCGATCAGTTTCTCCAGATCGCGGCGGACCAGCGGCTCGCCGCCGGTCAGTCGGATCTTTTCGACTCCCATCTGGATGAACAGGGTTGCCAGCCGGGTGATCTCTTCAAACGTGAGCACCTCATCTTTCTCGATCCAGGTGTACTCATCTAAAGGCATGCAGTACGCGCAGCGGTAGTTACACCGGTCGGTGACGGATATGCGGAGATCCTTGACCGGGCGATGGTATTGGTCGATTAAGGGCATACTCGAATTATCCTTTACGCGGCTTCATGGATTCAAGACTCGGCTCGACCCGGCCCCGGCACCATGGGACATGTTCGCTGCATCATCGATCTCAAGGCGCGGCGCTGAGAGCGCGAACCTGACCTGTTTCAGCGTAGTCCAGAATTCGATGATCCCGAGTCACCAGTACAGCGCCGATCAGCCGCGCGGTCGCTATCAGAATCCGATCGACCGGGTCGCCATGGACCACTCCCGGGAGTCGAGTGCTTTCAATGGCAATTGCGGGTGTGAGGCCCTGGAACCGCAACCCCGGCGCTCCTAACGCCCGTTGTACCCAGACGCGGCAATCCATTGACAGCCTGACGCGGCCCCTTACTTCCAGCATGCCAAGTTCCCAAACTGACATCGCCGAAACCACCAGGGCCGATTCCATGCTCGCGCTGCGCAGAGTCTGCTTGATCCGACGCGGGATTTCTCGTTCCACCCCTTCGAACAACCAGATCCAGATGTGCGTATCCAGGAGCAAGAGATCCGGCACGGCGCTAACCCTTCTCGGCCTCCCAAACTTCGTCCAGAGGCGTGATCACGTCGGTGTAGTTGATCACGGTGTCCCTCATGTAGCCGAAGATGTCTGCCGGCTCGTCCTCTATGGGAACTAACCTGGCCACCGCCTTCCCATGTTTGGTGATGATGTACTGTTCGCGGCCGTCCCGGACGCGGTCCATCAGGGCCAGGCAACGCGCTTTGAACTCACCCGCCGGAATGTGCACGGTTTTTGTTGGCCGTCTAAGGCGGTTCCGTTTCCGCCTGGGGCTTTTCATGGTTATAAATATATGACCATGGTCAACAGAGTTCAAGAACGTTTCGGGCGCCGCCTTCATGGCGTTTGTTTGTATCTTGGCGGTGTATGTTCGCCGCAGCGCCGACCGGGAAGCACGAAGAGGTTGAGAAATGCGAAGGATCTTAGGGTTCGCGCAGAAATAAGTTCGCATTCTGCTGCAGGCCCCCAGGCCCGCTGGCGAGGCGCGAGCGACGATGCGTACCCGGTGCGGTACGTGAGGAGCGAGCAACAAAGCCAGCGGGCCTGCGGGCCGCAGCCCGAAGGGGCGCGATCCTCAGCATGCCTAGCAAACAGAAACCGGTTCATGATTGACCACCGACCCTCGCGCCAGAATGTGAAGTTATTTTTGCGCGAGCCCTTAACGGTCGCGAGCCGCAGTATGCTACCATGCACTTTTTCGCGCGGACTTGGTTAAGCCATCATGTCGACATGAGATTACCGGGAGGTCGTAACGATGCCGAGCAATATCGAAGCAGTGGAGGAACGAGTTTCGAGCCCAGCGGGACTCAAGCAGTTCGAACCGAAGTTTATGAAGATCGGCGTGCTGACGGCGGCTCTTCAGGAACTCACGCCCCGGGAGATTCGTGATCCGGACCCTGATCGCGCGGTGGAAGAATGGTTGGAGTATGCGCGTGACCTTGGGGCTGACTACATTGAGCTCTCGGCGGCGCTCCACCCCACCGAGTCCGACGTGCCGGCCGAGGCCATGCTCGATCCTGTGGCCAATACCCTGGATCTGCGGCAGCCCTTCAATTCGGCTCGGGCCAACCGGGTCCTCGCGGCCATGAAGCGTTACAGCATCGGCCTGTCCGATGTCGCCTATTTCGACAACATGCTGCATGAGGATCCGACCATCCGAAAGAAGAAGCATGAATTCATGCTGCGAACGATGGATGCCGCGGTCATGCTGGGAGTGAATGCCGTCTGCGGCTTCGTAGGCCGCAATCAAGCCCTGGACATGGACCAGAACCTCGACGATTTTCGCGGCAGCTTCGTCCCTCTCCTGAAGGCGGCAAAGGATCGAGGACTGACTTACCGGGTCGAGCAGTGCCCTATGCCTGGATGGACCACCGGGGACAACTACCATAACAACATTGGGTACACGCCCGGCATGTGGATTGCGCTGCATCGAATCGCTGAAAAGGCAGGAGTCGGAGACAACTTGCGAATCCACTACGATCCTTCGCATGCCATCCTGATGGGCCAGGACACACGCTCTCTGTTCCAGTATCTCAAGGACAGCGGCTACCCGTTCCTGATTGGAGGGTTTCACGTCAAAGGACAGGTGGTCAACGCCAAAGGTGTTTCCGCCTGGGGCTACGGAGGCCAGACGGTTCTTCGGGGAGATCGCAAAGACGGCAAGCCCGCGTCAAACCCGGCGGATCAAGCGAATGCATGGTTGAAGCAGGTCGTGTTGTGCGAGCACGAACTGCCTGGAACCGCGCGTCATGATCCGCTCGCCTACTTGCAGAATCGGTCCGTCGACTGGCTTGATCATCAGCTGGCGGCTCGTGAGTTACTCGATCTTAAGATTGAAGAGACGCACCTGGTCGTGGAGCATGAATATCCACCGGCCCGGATCCAGGACAAGGCTCGCCTGCTCCCGGTACTTAAAGGCTCCATCGCCTTCACACGGGCGATTGATCGCGCCGCAGGCTGCATGTATGCGCTTCAGCACGAGGTCCTGGCAGCGCAAGGGATTCCCATTCAGGGAATCGGCAGGGAAGCCTATCGGTCCTGACCATGTTCATGACCCGTGAGAAGCGTCGAATTCCCAGAACCATCTTGCTGGTGTTGACCCTGGCGCTCGTGGTCATCGCGGGAGTAGGAGCGTTTCGAGCGGGGCCTGCGCCTGAAATCAAGATCACGCCGGGCTTTCCGGCTATCGGCAAGCGAACTCCGGTAAAAATTGAAATCGTGGAGCCTCAGCGGGGTCTGAGTCGCGTCAACGGTGGATTTCGTCCAGGACCAGCGAGTTGAGGGCCTGGCGGAGAAGAACTACACGCCGCTCCCCCCGCTGATCTTCTGGGGGCCGCGCACACAGCGGGATGAGATCACGGTGGAGGTTGGCAGGGATACGATCGCCAACTTGAAGGCCGGCCAGGCGAGCGTTCGAGTAACAGCCGGGCGCGCGGGCTCCTGGTGGCGGAGTCCCGCTCCCGTGATCCAGGAAGTGAGCTTGCCGGTACGGCTCACTCCTCCATCTCTTCAGGTCACTTCGATCCAGACCTATGCCGCCCAGGGAGGATGCGAAGCGGTCGCCTATCGAGTGGGAGAGTCGTGCGTGCGCGACGGAGTTCGCTCAGGCGGGCGCTGGTTTCCGGGCTTTCCGCTGCCCGGAGGAGGGAAGCAGGATCGATTCGCGCTCTTTGCAGTTCCCTACGATTCGAACGATTCCAAGGTCCGGCTGGTGGCCGATGATGGCGCCGGGAATGAGGCAGAGGTCGCATTCATCGAGAAGTTTTTTCCCAAGCCGGTTAAGACCGACACGATTCAGGTGACCGACGAGTTTATGGCCAAGGTGGTTCCTGAGATCCTGTCTCACACGACGGAACTGGCCGACCGGGGGAGCCTGCTCAATAACTATCTGGCGATTAACCGGGAGCTGCGGCAAAAGAATGCCGAGGAACTGAATGAGCTGGCGAAGAAATCGCGCCCGCAGTTTCTATGGAGCAAACCTTTCTTGCCTCTGGGAAACGCCCAGGTAATGTCGTCGTTCGCCGATCGGCGCACGTACTTCCACGGAGGAAAAGAAATCGATCGGCAGGATCACCTTGGTTTCGATCTTGCGGTCACGCGGCGCACGCAAGTGCCTGCCGCCAACGACGGCATGGTGGTCCTGGCCAAGTATTTTGGAATTTATGGGAACGCCGTCGTAATCGACCACGGATACGGCTTGATGAGTCTGTACGGGCATTTGAGCTCGATTGCGGTCGCTCCGGGCCAGCAAGTCAGTCGAAGCGATGTTCTGGGGCAGACGGGCGAGACCGGTCTCGCCGGAGGCGACCATCTTCATTTCACGACGCTGCTTCAAGGGTTGCCGGTCAATCCGGTCGAGTGGTGGGATAGCCACTGGATCCAGGATCGAATTGCGCGCAAGCTTGGGCCTGCATTCCCCTACAAGAGTGAGACCTCCCCAAGAGCAAGTACCAAGTGAAAAGTGCTGAGTAAAAAAAAGTGGAAAGTGCTGAGTTGAAAGTCAAAAGTGGCGAGCGACGGCCAAGCCCGTTCTAACTTTCTACTTTTTACTCAGCACTTTTCACTTTTTCGTGGGCTCGAGAACCGGATGAACCTCAAAGCGGGTGTGCTGGCCTTGTTCTTGCGGTTGCGATGGCGAAGGCCCAAACACCGCCGGTCGAATCGCTGATCGAAGCCGGACACTGGAAGCGCGCCCGTGCTCTGGTGGAATCGCGTTTGGCGGCAAATCCGAGCGACGCCGCGGGGCTCTGGTGGATGGCGCGAATCAAGCTGGAGTACGGCGATCTCGACGGAGCGTTGCCGCTGGCCGAAAAAGCAGTGGCCCTGGACGGCCGCAATGCTTCCTATCGCGCCGTTCTGGCGCAGGTTTACGGACGTATGGCCCAGCGCGCCTCTGTTTTCCGGCAGACGCTCCTGGCGCGCCGTTGCAAGAAGGAACTGGACCTGGCGCTCCAGCTTGATCCTTACCACGTGCGGCTGCTGGTCGGCTATATGGAGTATCTATGGGAAGCGCCGGGAATCGTAGGCGGGGACAAGAACAAGGCCCGTGAGATTCCCGAGCGCGTTGGTCGAATCGATGCGGCGCGCGGCTATCTCGCTGCGGCACAGCTGGCGGAGTTGGAACGTGATAAGAGCACGCTGGAGGAACTTTACCGCAAAGCCGCCCAGGCTGATCCGCGCAGTTACGAGGCGCATACATCACTTGCCGGCCTTTACATCGAACGCAACCCGGTGAGGTTTGACCTGGTGGAGAAGCATGCGCGCGCCGCGCTCGCCATCGATTCCGGACGCGTCGGCGCCTATACTCTTCTGGCCGCCGGCGGCGCCCTCCAGGAGCGCTGGCCCGAAGTCGAGGCGATACTGGCCCAGGCCGAGAAGAACGTGCCGGACAATCTTGCTCCTAACTACGTGGCCGGCAATATTCTGCTGCGCAACGGAAAGGAATTGACGCGGGCCGAGGCCGCTTTTCGAAAGTACCTTACGCAGGAGCCCGAACCGACCGCGCCTCCCATCTGGGCTGGACGCTGGCGCCTCGGCCTCGTGCTCGAAAAGATGAGCCGTACTCGTGAAGCGGTATCAGAGTTGGAAGCCGCGCTGAAACTGAAACCCGACAGCGAGGAAGTCAAGAAAGACCTGAAGCGCCTGAAGCGTTAACCCCTCGGAATTGCGGATTGCAGATTGCGGATTGAACTGCAAACAGAAGATTAGAGGACGGCGAATTCAGCGACAGAAGTAAGATTTCGGATTAGTTTGATTCGGATTCTTAAGGTCTGTCGATGGCATCACTACAATCCGCAATCCGCAATCGTCATGACCTGCGGAGAAAAAGAAAGGTAAAGATGGCGAGGATCATGAGAAACGGCGGGACCAGAAGAATAAGGATTCCGAGATTCATCGCTTCGATCGCTCGCACCCCTTGCGACATTGCGCTGGCCAGGCACATGGCGCAGCCCTGCGCGTAGGCTTGCGACGTGAACCCGGCGAGCAGCACCGCAATCAGAGGCAGCGCGAGCTTGCCGGTTCGCCCGAGCCCGATCCTTGGATCGCGCCTGAGGGAAACAGTCCGGTGTCACGCGTCCCAGTCCGCCATCCCCGATCTGCAATCCGCGATTCATCGATTTCACCTGGGAGTCAATTGTTGGATCCGGACGCTGTCCGGAAAGCTGATGAACATCAGACAGATCAGGATCACGAGGGCAGGAATGAGTGTGAGGATCAGGCTCATTCTCTCGAACTTGAGATGCATGAAGTAACCCATGATCAAAGCCGATTTCATTAACGAAAGCCCCAGCAGGATCACGATCATCATCGCCAGACCCAGTCGCCGGTAGGCCAGCACGACCTCGATAATTGTCAGCAACACCAGCCAGAACCAGACCCAGATGAAGAGCTTTGTGCTGCCGACCGCATGAGCATCTTGAGCAGACATTACGACGCCTCCGCCTCTTAAAACTTGTTCGAGAGAAGATAGACCATCGGGAAAATGAACATCCAGACCAGATCGACGAAGTGCCAGTACAGACCCGAGACTTCCACGTCTTCCGGCGTAAACTTTCCGCGCCCGACCCCGGTCGCAATGATTGCCAGATAAATCACTCCAATCGTCACGTGCGTCATATGGAGGCCGGTCAGAGCAAAGAACGTGGCTCCGAAGAGAGGGACGCCCCAGGGGTTTGAAAACGGGGTCACGTGCTCGTGGTCGATCAGGGCCATCCATTCCTGGGCATGCAGAACGATGAAGGCGACTCCGCCGGCGATGGTAAACAGGATGAACCGCACCGTTTTCTTCCGCTCCCCGCGCGCGGCGGCGGCAACCGCTATCACCATGGTCAAGCTGCTCGAGAGCAGGCAGGCCGTCATGACGATGGCATTGACGATGCTGCCCCACTCGAAAGGCCGGGGCCACTCGGGACTCGCCAGACGCACATAACTGTAGGCGATCAAGCAGGCCGAAAACGTGAGAGTATCCGCTGCGATGAACAACCACATGCCCAACTTCTTGGAGCCTATTCCGTAAGGTGCGGCCCCTCCTTCCCAGGTGGGCTCCACCGCTATCGCGTGTGATTCGCCATGTGCCACGAGACTACCTCCAGAAAATCAGCAGGGCTATTAAGTAGATCCAGAGACCATCCATGAAGTGCCAGTAGACCGCCGTCGCCTTGAGCGCCGATCGCCGCCTTGCCCCGAACTGGTTCTGGAATACTCGAATGGTCAGGTAGATCAGCGCGACCATTCCGCCAATCAGGTGGGCTCCGTGCGACGCGGTCAAAACGTAAAAGAAAGCGCTGCTCGGGTTGCTGGACAGAAACGCCCCTTGCGCGGCCAGTTCCCGCCAGGCTGCGATCTGGCCGAGCAGGAAGAGCGTCCCCAGCGCCGCGGTGATCCAGAGCCAGACGCGAAAGCCGTCGTGGTTCCCTCGTTTCAGCGCGCGGCGCGCTACTTCCAGGGCGGCGCTGCTCGACAGGAGCACCAGTGTGTTCAGCCACAAGATCTTTGGGATCTCGATCGAGATCCAATCGTCGGATATCCCTTTGCGAATTACCAGGGAGCTGGTCAGACCCGCAAAGAGCATGACGATGGGGATCATCAACACCCAGACTACCGTCTGGTAAGTATCAAAGCGCGCCACCGGATCGCGGCCGCCATCTCCGCCGCCATCGGAGCCCGGGTCCTTGAAGCCACCGCCGCCGCGGTCCAGCTCCGGCGGAGTCTCGAGTTCGGTGTCAACTAAAGTCGGATTCATACATTAACCGCCTGGAGAATGCAGGAGTCAGTGCCTCCCCACGGGAGCAGCGGCTTCGGTTTGAAGAACAAAGTCCTCCTTGGCTCCCGGCACACTATATTCGTACGCGCCACGATATACGACCGGCGGCGGGCCCTCGAAATTCTCATGAGGCGGGGGCGACGGCACGGTCCACTCAAGCGTGGTACAGCGCCAGGGGTTCATTTCGGCCCGCCGTCCCTTGGCCAGGCTCCAGAACAGGTTGAAGAGAAAGATCAATTGACCTAACGCCGTGATGATGGCGACGATGCTGATAAAAGTGTTGAGTGGAGGCATCTCGGCCAGGAATTTGTAACCCGTGAAATCGAAATAGCGCCGCAGCTGTCCGGAGAATCCCATGAAGTGCATGGGGAAGAAGATGCAGTAGACGCCCACCAGGGTTATCCAGAAATGTATTCTCCCCAGCGATTCGTTCATCATTCGCCCGAACATCTTGGGAAACCAGTAGAAGGTTCCGGCAAACATGCCGAAAATTGCCGCGACGCCCATCACCAGGTGGAAATGCGCCACGACGAAGACGGTGTCATGCAAGGGGAGGTCCACCGAAGGCTGGGCCAGGAAAATACCCGTGATACCACCGGAGACGAACAACGACACGAAGCCGAGCGCGAAGAGATTCGCGGTGGTCAACTGGACTCTCCCGCCCCATATCGTTCCCAGCCAGTTGAAGGTTTTTATGGCCGAAGGAACACCGATCGCGACGGTCAGGAGGGAGAATGCAAACGACGTGTAGGGGTTCATGCCACTGATGAACATGTGATGACCCCAGACCGTACAGCTCAGGACGGCGATCCCGAGGATAGCGTAAACCATCGCCTTGTAGCCGAAGATGGGTTTGCGGCAAAAAGTCGAGAGTATCTGTGAGACCACACCCATTCCGGGAAGAATTGCGATGTAGACCTCAGGGTGTCCGAAGAACCAGAAGAGGTGTTGCCAGAGCAGGGGTGAGCCGCCTTGATTGGCAAGGGGCTTCTGCCCGACTACCAGGCCTCCGGGGATGAAGAAACTGGTTCCGGCGACCCGGTCCAGGAGCAGGAGCACGCAGGCGCCCATCAGGACCGCGAAGGCGAGCAAGCCGAGGATGGCCGTCGTGAACCAGGCCCAGACAGTCAGGGGCATCCTCATCAACGACATCCCCTTGGTCCTCAAGTCAAGCGTCGTGACGATGAAATTCAGCGCTCCCATTAACGAGGCGGCGCAGAAAATGAAGAGGCTGATCACCCAGAGGTTCATGCCCATACCCTGTCCCGGGCCTGCGGCTTCTCCCAGTGCGCTCAGCGGAGCATAGGCCGTCCAGCCGCCGATGGGCGCGCCGGCTTCCACGAAGAAGGCCGCCAGCATCACGGCCAGCGACAGAAAGGTGGTCCAGAAGGAAAGCATGTTGAGCACCGGGAACGCCATGTCGGCGGCGCCGATCTGAATGGGAAGGGCGAAGTTGCCGAATCCGCTTTGCGGCGCGGTGGTCAGAACGAAAAAGACCATGATGGTCCCGTGCATGGTGACCAGCGCCAGATACTGCTCCGGAGTCATGAACCCATCCTTGAAGAAGGGGAGCGGGCGCCCGGGCCAGGCCAGCTGAATCCTCATTAACACCGACAGGACTATGCCGACAAAGACTGAAAAAAGCGCCAGCCACCAGTACTGGATTCCGATAACCTTGTGATCCAAACTGAAAACGTAACGGCGGATGAAGCTCTTGGGCGCTTCATGATGAACTGCCATGCTGCCTGATTGGCTCATAATCTACCTTCCATGATGAAGTATGAGGCTGGGCGAAACTATTGCGGCGCGTTTTCCTTGAGCCACTTCTGGAAATTCTCTTCGGACATGACGGTAAACGAGGTTCGCATCTTGTAGTGTCCCAGGCCGCAGAGCTCGGCGCAGGCGACCTCATATTCGCCTTCTTTCTGGGCGGTGAAGTGAATTCGGATGGCCAGACCCGGGACGGTATCCTGCTTTACTCGCAAGCTGCGGGACAAAAAAACTGTGGATCACGTCTTTCGAACGCAGAATCACTTCCACGGGCCGGTTGACCGGAACCGCCATCACCGGCATGACGATGTCATCTTTCGCTGCGGGTTCGTTCAGATCGAGTCCGAGCGGATTCGCCGCAGTCTCGCTGACCCGTTTGGGATCGGTGGTCCCGAACTGGCCGTCCGGACCGGGGTAACGAAACTGCCATTCAAACTGGGCTCCGGTTACTTCTACCTGCATCGCGCCGGGTTCCGGTCCCAGGAAATGGAGCTCCGCCCAGGCCGTGCGGCCCATGACCGCGAGGCCGACGAAGAGAATCGCGGTCAAGCCCGTCCACAGTACTTCCATTTTTGTGTTGCCGTGGGAATACTGCGACTGACCTCCGCGATCGCGAAAACGGAATATCAGGACGCCGAGAGCTACCTGCGCCAGGACGAAAACAATACCCGAGATCCACATGGTGATGGCGAATTGCGAATCGATGCTAGGGGCAATGGACGAAATGCCCTCGGGGAACCACCATTTCTTGGTGATCACGAGATACGTTCCCACGAAGGCGAGGCCACAGAAGAAAACCGCCAGGCCCGCCGCCGTCAGGAATTGGCCTCCAGACTTGTCTTGGGTCGCCAAGCTGAACTCTCCATGAAAAGCAGTAAATAGTAGGCAGTAAGCAGTGGGCAGTGAGTCGACGCTGCCTGTGCACTTCATGGCCCTTACGAAGACCCTCAATTGTGCCGAATTCGGCACGCATTCTATTCATTTCGGTATTAGATATCAAGCAATAGCAGTAAGCAGGCAGCAAGCAGCTTACTGCTTACTGCTTGCTGCGCCTGCCCAGATAATCCAGCAGAAGATGACTCATCGCCTTGATGCCGACGGCGACGCTGGAATCATCGGCCAGAAAAGTCGGAGTGTGATGGCCGCCCGACATTGTCCCGGGTTTTACCATCCCCAGGCGATAGAAAAATCCGGGAATCACATTCGCGAAATAGGAAAAATCCTCGCCTCCCATGGTGGGAGGAATCCGCTTCACATTCTCCTTTCCCACCACGCGCTCCAGCGCCGGGATCGATTCCCGGGTGAGTGAAAGATTGTTGATGACGGCGGGGACACCTCGTTCGTAACGCACGATCTCGAAGGTCGCGCCGGCCGCCGCCGTGACGCCTTTCAAAATATTTCGAAATTTTTCTTCGACGGTGTTCCGGACTTCATCGCTGTAGGAACGGATGGTTCCCGAAAGCGTCACCTCGGCCGGGATGATGTTGTGGCGCTGTCCGCCGTGAATCGTTCCGACTGTGATTACGCTCGGCTCGAGCGGAGAGAGAATGCGCGCCCTGATCGTCTGCAAAGCCAGAACAAACTGGGCCGCCGTGACCACCGGGTCGACCGATAACTCGGGCGCGGCGCCGTGCGCCTGTTTGCCGATGATCTTGACTTCGAAAGTATCGGTGGCGGCAAACGCCGGCCCTTCGGTAAAACCGAGAACTCCAACCGGCAGTTCGGAAAACGTGTGGAGGCCGAAGATTGCTTCCGGCTTTGGATTTTCGAGCACTCCTTGTTTCACCATCATGCGCGCGCCACCTTCCTCGGGTGGGGGCGGTCCTTCCTCGGCGGGCTGAAAAATGAACTTGATCGTGCCGGGGATATTGGCTCGAATCGAGTTCAGCACCGAGGCCACGCCGAGCTGTACGGCCGTGTGCACGTCGTGGCCGCAGGCATGCATTACGCCCACATCCTGTCCCAGGTAGCTGGCGCGGACGCGGGACTTGAAGGGGAGGGGCGTGTCCTCGGTCACTGGGAGCGCGTCCATATCGGCCCGCACCGCTATGGTCGGACCCGGGCGCCCTCCTTTGAGCAGCGCCACCACCCCGTGATGCGCAATACCGGTTTTGACCTCCAGGCCAAGTTTCTTGAGGTGATCCGCCACGAGGCCTGCGGTCTTCTCTTCCCGGTTTGAAAGCTCGGGATACTGATGGATCTGGTGGCGCAGGGCGGTGATTTGAGCCTCGATTTTCGCGGTTTCATTCTCGATTTGTCTCAGCCAATCTTCTGCCGGCGCCCGTGACGGGACCAGAAAGAGCGCTGCTATCGCGCCCGTGATACGAAGGATCGCGTTCACCTCTGAGGCTCCTTTCAGGAAGTATGCATCTTGTTTCACCGCGCTATCAAAATCAAGCGCGAGTTGAAGCCATTAGACCGTTATGTCCGATATGTCCGAGCTTACGAGAATTCTGTTCACGTTAGAAGCCAGAAGTCAGGAGTCAGGAGCAAGAAGTTGATTGGCACTACCGAAAGGATAACATCACGAGATGGGGTGATCTGATGCAACCCTGATTCTGGCACACGACCTGGGTTACGGCAAACCTGAAGAAGGAGGTATGAATCTCCGGGAGGACTTGAGCCGCCTGCTGAATGCATGTGCAAAGGCCATTCTGGCTCCTGGCTCCTGACTCCTGGCCCTATATCCCGCGCAGCGGGATATCAAGGGCGCAGCCCTTGGCTAGTTTCCTGGTTTCTTGTTTTCCTGATCTATGGTTTCATTATTCTTGTTCTTCAATGAAGCGGCTGGGCAACGACCATGAAACCGAGAGATATCGCCGGGCTTATGTCTTCTGAAATTCGGTTCGCCGCTGCCGCAGCGATTTTCCTGCTGTGGGGGCTCGGCCCCGTCAGGCCGCAGGAGAAAAAGCTGGATCCTTCGGCCTGGGGTGGCAACCATGCGGGCAAGCCGATACCTGAATATGTCCACGGTGACGAGTGCCTTTTCTGTCACCGGAATGACATAGGGCCGACATGGCAGAAGAACACGCACGGCACGGCGGTGCGCCAACAGGAGGATGCTCAGGAGCTGCAGCGTGTCGTTCGAGGAGAGCCCGCTCTTGCTCGAATGGTTTCCGAGATTGAATACGTCATGGGAAGCCGTCGTCACGTCCGTTTCCTCAAGAAACAAGGCTACGGAAAATTCGCGTTACTTTCCACACAGGCGGTGTTAACTCACGACCGGAGTGTGGAGAGGTGGATTGAAGTCGAGCGACCGGCCTGGGACAAAGACAAGTTCGCGAACCGATGCGCCGGGTGCCACTCCACGGCGGTAGATCCAAAAACCAGGACCTTCTCGGCGTTTGGATTGGACTGCTTCACATGCCACGGCAGCGTCAGCCTGGAGCATACGAATGACACGTCGCTGATCTTGTTGTCGAAGAAGCGCAGAACCGAGAGCCAGGCCATTACTTCGATCTGCGCGCAGTGCCATATCCGGATGGGAAAGTCGCGCTCCACCGGACTCCCTTACGCGAACAACTTCGTAGCGGGGGACAATCTCTTCCAGGATTTCGAGGTCGACTTTTCCCGAGCGGACGATGTGCGCCTGAACCCCGGCGATCGCCACGTCCTGCGAAGTATCCGCGACGTCGCGGTCTTCGGCTCCGACACAACCTGCCTGTCGTGTCACCAGGTTCACTCCGGGTCTACTTCCAAGCACCGTCTGGTTGTGAAGACCGCGATCTGCCTGGATTGCCATAACGCTGAAGGACCCATGAAACCGGCGAAGCCGTATGAGGTCCACAGCCCGCTCTGCGAGTACTAGCAGGCCTCGGATCACCCTCCAGACTGGTCCTTCGGCTCGCTGTCTTCGCTGGTTTTTGCTCGTTGATCCTTTGCGAAGAGCTGCGGCCGGGCCCGGTTTCGGTAGTCGATGCACTGTTCCAGCACCCTGCGGTATTCCACCACATCCACATCGCGCTCGCAGCAAAGAATCATCAGATGGCCGTCGTCGCGGAAATTGCCGTCCCATTCGATGACCTGTTCGTCGGTCCAGTCCGGTCTGTAGCGCTTCATTTTCTCGTCATCCATTCGGTCGAAGTAGGCGCGAAGGTTGACGCTGGTTTCGTCCATCGGCTCATCCGATGGATCCTGCTCGAAGTTCCAGATCGGTTGTTTCACGTCTCACCTGCGCTCGGTTATCGACTTTACCATGAAGTTGCGTTTCGCTCGAGTCTTCGTGTCTTTGTGGTTAGAGCTGTCTAATCGAATACCACTAAGACTCAAAGACACGAAGAAGCACCAAGAAGGCAATTAACTCTATAACACAAAGTACTTGACATATGTGAGGAAGTGTTGTGAGATGAAGCACGAAATCCAGGAGGCGCACGGAGCATGGAACCGTTGAACTTGGAAACTGCGCGCGAAGATCTTCAATACATCCGCCGGACCCTGGAAGCAGCCGGACAGTTTACCGCGGTTCCCGGCAAGGGTCTCATGGCAACCGGCTTTGTGGCGCTGGCCGGGGTTGCCATCAATTCTTTGATCACCGGCCCGCCGTGGGGGCCGGGCGCGTTCCCGGGCATCGCCCTGGACGTTTGGGGCTACGTCCTGGGCTTCTCCCTTGCCATCTGTTCCTACGGAATCTATCGCAAGTCGCTGCAGTTGCGCACGCCACTGCAGGCCCCTCTTCTTCGCAAGTTGCTGTGGAGTCTCTGCCCGTCGCTTTTCGTGGGAGGCATTCTCACCAGTGTGGCAGTCCGTTCGGGCAACCTGGAGTGGCTTCCGGCCATCTGGCTCGGCTGCTATGGAGCGGCGGTAGTAAACGGCGGGCAGGTTTCGGTTGCTCCCGTGCGCTATCTGGGCCTGTGCCTGCTGGTAACGGCGACCGGCGCGGCTGCGTCGCCGCCAGGCATGGGGCTTACCTGGCTGGCGGCAGGTTTCGGGTGGTTGCACATCGTTTATGGCGGGTACATTGCCTGGAGGCACAATGGCTAAGAAAAGCAAGAAAACCAGGCCCACCCCGAGTGAGCTGGACCCTATGATTCACGAACGGCTGCGCCTCGGCATTCTTTCCGCGCTGGTCGTTCAGGACTTTTTGAGCTTCACGGAGCTCCGGGAGTTGTTGCAGACGACCGACGGGAATCTAAGCGTTCAGGCGCGGAAGCTCGAAGAAGCTGGATACGTGATCTGCGACAAGCGCTTCGAAGACCGGAAGCCCAAGAGCACGTACCGGCTCAGCGCCGAAGGACGTTCCGCACTGGAGGGGTATCTCCAGACCCTCTCCAACCTGCTCCCAAACCTGGGCCAGGTGCGAAGCGCGCGCGTGGAGAGGTCGCTGCGACACCGGATCGAACCTCTCCCTTCGCACAGTTGAGGGCGGCGCCGTGAACGGCCGGGGCGTGGATAACAGGCACAACCACGGCATGAAGGGTAATTCCGCTGCTGAACCGAGGCCATACTTTGCGCGCTTGCTTTACATGATAGAGTACTTTCATCTGTTCTGGTGGAGGGATAGATGAATTGCCCGCTGCATGTTGCGATTATCATGGACGGGAACGGGCGCTGGGCGGAGCAGCGCGGGATGCCGCGCTGGAAAGGGCATGAAATCGGGGCGCGCGCCGTCAGGCGCGCGACCGAGGAGGCCTGCCGCCAGGAAGTCTCGATACTGACGCTCTTCTCGTTTTCCAGCGAAAACTGGCGTCGTCCGGCGCAGGAGATCAATGTCTTGTTCAGTCTTTTCCGCCGCTACCTGCGCAACGAGAGGGATGCGCTGCTGGAAAACGGCATCCGGCTATCAGCCATAGGCCGGAGGGATCGTTTGCCTCCTGGTGTGCTGACCGAACTCGGGGTTACGGAAGATGCAACCCGCGCCGGAACCCGCCTCCACCTGCGGCTTGCGCTCGACTACGGCGCCCGTCACGAAATAGTCGAAGCCACTCGCTTCCTGGCGCGGCAGGTAGCCCGGGGTGAGCTGAAGCCCGAACAGCTCGAAGAGGAGCACATCGCTCAAGCCCTCGGGGTGGAGTCTGTTCCGGACCCGGATCTGATTATCCGCACGGCGGGAGAGCATCGTCTTTCCAATTTCCTCCTCTGGCAAGCGGCCTATTCCGAGTTGCATTTCACACCCAAGCTTTGGCCCGATTTCGAAGAAAGCGACCTGGAAAAAGCCCTGTCGGACTTCCGATGTCGCACCCGGAAGTTCGGGGCCCTGGCGCGTGCCACCGGGACTATCGGGTAGCCGGGCAAGAACAAGCGCTTCCACCTAGTGCTCCACGTTCACATCCCGGCGCGTGCGTCGGGGCTGAACCGGGACACCAAGACGCAAGAAGCAGCGGACGGTCCCCTGCGTCAACGGCGGACGGTTCCGCCATCGACCGCGATGGTCTGGCCGGTGATGAAGCTCGACCGGTTCGAGGCCAGAAAAAGCGCGGCTCGCGCGACCTCCTCGGGTTCACCCCAGCGTTTCAGAGGCGTCTCTTGCGCCAGCTTGTCTTGCAGCCCCGGGTCCAGACTTTCAAGGGTGGCGGGAGTGAGTATGTTGCCGAGAGCGAGCGCATTGGCCCGAATGTTGAGATGCCCGTAAAGCCGGGCTACGTCCTTCATCAGACCCAGAACGCCCGCCTTGGCGACGGTGTAGGGCGTTCCCTGGAATCCTTCCAGCGCCGGAGTGGAAGCGATATAAATGATGCTCCCTCTTTTGCGAGCCATCATCAAAGGAAGAGCCTCGTAAGTGCAGAACACCGAACCCATCGTGTCGGTTTGGAAGATATCCGAAAACCAGGCCTGAAGCCTGTCGGCGGGTGTGGCATCCAGGGGCGTATTCCATATTTCCCGGGAAAAGGAGTAACCGGCATTGTTCACGAGGACGTCCAGCCGGTCGCCTGACCAGGAGCGGATGGCTTCAAAAAGCCGGTGAACACTCTCCTGCTGAGCCACGTCGGCGCAAAACCCGAGGTATGGCACGCGCCACTTCTCGCCAACCTCCTTGGCGACGCCGGAGATGATGGCGCCGCGAGCAGCGACTGCGACGCCGCAACCGGCTTGGGCGAAGCATTCCGCGACGGCGCGGCCTATTCCACGGCTGGCCCCGGTTATCAGCGCGTACTGTCCCTCAAGGATTCGATCTCGAGCCATAGATACCGCGCGAAAGGGCCGGGATCCTGCCGGCGCGTCCGATCCTCCAACCGTGATTCAACGGACGCGGCCCATCAGGCTTCGAATGAAGGGAATGAGCAAGGCCAGGATGCCGGCCGTGACCAGCGTTCCGATCGCGACCGCTCCAAACAAACCGACCATGGCACCCTCGGCCGTGGCGTCGAAGAATCCAGCGATCCATCCGCCAAGATAGTTACCGGCTGAAATCGACAGAAACCATACCCCCATCATCAAGCCTACGAGGCGAGCCGGCGCAAGCTTCGTGACTGTGCTCAATCCAACCGGGCTGAGGCAAAGTTCTCCAATGGTGTTGAAAAGGTAAACCCCGATGAGCCAGGCCGGACTTACCTTTCCGCTATCCGCGACCGAGGCTCCAAGCGCCGCGAGGATGAAACCCAGGCCGACAAACAGCAGACCATAACTGAATTTTGCCGGACTTGAAGGTTGGCGATCACCCATACGCAGCCACAGCCAGGAAAAAACCGGGGCCAGGACAATAAGAAAGATTGAATTCACCGATTGGAACCAGCTCGAGGGAAATTCCCAGCCCACAATCCGGTTGTCGGTGACCTGGTCGGCAAACAGATTCAAACTCGATCCGGCCTGCTCAAACGCAGCCCAGAAAATGGATGAGAAGACAAAGAAGATACCGATGGCTGCCAGGCGCTTCATTTCTTCCGCAGTCAGTCCGCCCGCCGCGGCCCCCGCTTCCTTCCCGTAAGGCTTGTCGGGCTTGTTCCCCACATGCGCCAGCCGATCGCGATGGGCCAGGAACTGAACCAACCCGAGACTCATGCCAACGCCTGCGGCGCCAAACCCCGCGTGCCAGTCGACTCGCTGCCCCAGGTAGCCGCAGACCAGCGGACTGATCAGGGCTCCGAGGTTTATGCCCATGTAAAAGACTGAAAAACCGGCGTCCCGGCGAGGATCGTTCTCGCTGTAGAGGCCTCCAACCATCGTGCTGATGTTCGGCTTGAGCAATCCGGTGCCGATGACGATAAGGAACATCCCGGCGAAGAAAAAAGAGAGCGGCCCGAGCGCCATTGAGAAATGACCCAGGGCTATGAGAATTCCGCCGTAAAGAACCGCGCTGCGCGCTCCGAGAAATCTGTCGGCGACCCAACCTCCAGGTACTGCGGTCAGATAGGCTGCGCTGGTGTAAGCGCCGTAAATAGCGGCGGCTTTCGCAGTGTCGAAACCGAGGCCACCACTGGCCGGCGCCGCGACCATGTACAGAATCAAAATGGCTCGCATCCCGTAGTAGCTGAAACGCTCCCACATCTCTGTGAAGAAAAGCGTCGTCAGCCCCCTTGGATGCCCCCCAATCCCGGAGGAATCTATCGGAGTGCTGGCTTCGGTCGCCACGGCGCTGTTTATCGAGGTCATCGGTTTGCATAAGTTAGCCACAGAGGCGCAAACAATACCAAGCGATTTTTCCCTCTTTCGCTGTGGTTCCCTCGCGGCGATAATAGTTTCTTCAATTGGTCGCGTTCTTGCGCGCTTTCGCATCGTTGCTGGTGGGATTCAGTGTCACGGATTCCGGCCGGAGCGCCGGAAAACTGCAGGCGCGATGACGGTGGAAGGAAAATAAATGCCCAGCCTGCGAATCAAGAAGTCCTCGGGCCAGCTGACCAAAATGGCGCTGGTGGAACCGAGCTACTCGATCGGCCGCGCCTCGGACAACCAGATCGTCCTCGAAGGGGCGGGAGTCTCGCGCCGGCATGGAGTCATAGCTCGCGAAGGCGACGATTTCTCGGTCAGCGACCTCGACAGCTACAACGGCATCTTCGTCAATGGAAAAAGAGTGAAGCACGCAATCTTGAAGCACAACGACGAGATCAGAGTCGGCACCCATACCCTTGTCTATAGCGTAGAGGGAAGGCCGATTCCGGTATCGGACATGACGGTAACTCTCGAAGAAGACTATGACCAGCTAGTGCAGGAGATTGCGTCCGGTGTCCGCCGCGGACCGGGTGAGGACTCGGACATGGCGGCGGCCAAGGAGCGCCGAACCCTCCGGCTCTTGTTCGACCTGAGCCGCGCGCTGTCCGAAGTGCGCTCGCTGGAAGATGTCTCCCGTAAAGCGGTGGAAATCCTGTTGTCCAGCACCCAGGCCGAGCAGGGGGCGATATTCCTTCTCGAAGAAGAGGGAGCCACGCTGCGCCCCGCCGTAATTTGCCGGCGCGACGAAGCCGTGGCGGACTCTCCTTCCGGGCCCCTCTCCTCGACGATCGCCCAGCGCATCATGAACGACCGCAAAGCCATCATCACCGCGGATGCAGGGACCGACCCTCGATTTGCCCATGGCCACAGCGTGGTGCTGCGAGGGCTGCGGTCGATCGTGTGCGCGCCGCTGGTCGGGAAATCCGGCGTGCTCGGCATCCTGTACCTCGAAAACAATCGGGCTATCGGCGCCTTCACCCACGACGATCTTACGTTATTGTGCGCCGTGGCCTCCCAGATCAGCCTTTCGGTCGAGAATGCCCGGTTCTTCGATGCCATAAAGCGCGCCAACGAAGAACTCGAGCTCGAGGTTGCGGAACGGACCGCCGCCCTGCGCCAGGCGGAGCTCAAGCTCTATCAGCATGAGAAAATGGCTTCGTTGAGCCGGCTGGTAGCTGGAATCGCCCACGAGGTCAACAGTCCCCTGGGAGCCCTTAAGGCGAATCTCGAGCTTCTGATGGTTATGTTCGGGCGGCTGGCCACCACCGAGGGAAGACCGCCCGACGAGAGCAAACTCTTGCGGCACCTTATTGATATTGCGCAGGAGAGCGTCTCGGCGTGCTCGCGCATTGTTCGCGTGATGCGTTCGTTAATCTCGTTCGCTCGGCTCGACGAGTCGGAATTCAAGGTGGTCAATATTAATGACGGCCTCACCGCGACGGTCCAGGTGCTGGACCCTTCGGTTCAGCCGCGCGTCGAAGTGGTGCTGAACCTCGGCGATGTTCCGGCACTTCCGTGCTATCCGGCCCTCCTTAACGAAACCTTCATGAACCTGTTGACGAACGCCTGCCAGGCAATCAAGGGAAAGGGACAGGTGTTCGTAGACACCCGGCGAGAAGGGGACGAAATCGTGATTTCCATCAGGGACACCGGGTCGGGTATTCCCGCTGAGCACCTTGACAAGATCTTTGATCCGGGCTTCACCACCAAAGGTGTGGGGGTGGGAGTCGGTCTGGGCCTTGCGGTCGCCTATAGCATAGTCAAGGAGCACCAGGGTTCAATCCAGGTGTCCAGCGAGCTCGGACAGGGTTCCACCTTTACGATCAAGCTGCCGATCAACCAGGTTTAGGATCCAGGATCAGGATTCAGGAGCCAGGATCTAGGATCTAGGATTCAGGATTCCTAACCGAATCCTACTGAATCCTAGATCCTATGGGTAGGCTATGCTCTCGCCTTTTTCCGCCAGGAGACTGGTAAAGAGCTGAACGATCCTATCGCGGCGGCGGAGCATGGTTCTCACTTCGTAAAGCGTGAGGTATTTCTCGCAGCGCGTCTTCACCGTTTGCTCGTCGAGTTTTTGAAGACTCTCAATCAACGAACGAGAGAAGTAGGTCAGGTCTTTCGGCGACTTGAGGGCGTCGACATTCTTGAAGCTGCGCGAATGATCGATCATGTAACATTTCCATTCGGGCGTGATCAGCAGGTTTCCGAGATTGCGATCGATGTTATAGACCAGGTTATCGAAGACTCGGACCTTGAAAATTTGCTGTTTCCACGACGTGGGATCAGGGGGATTGAGCTTTCGCTTCAACCGGTCGCTCTCCATTATGCAGTTATCAATCCAGAACTGCAGCGATCCCTTATGTCCGTTATAAGTCCTCTCGATGGTTACCGGGACCATGTCGAGTCCCAGCAGCTTGTCGAGCTCGTAGGCGGCGACCTCGAACATCCAGGAATCCTTGAAATCGATTTCGGTGCTGGCGGCGAGCTGGGTCACTCCGGGCTTCCTCTCGTCAATGCTCTTGAAGACCGCGAAGTGCTGTACGCGGCCATCGTCGAGCGTAAGCTTCAGGGGGTTTGTAATGCCGATACCGGTCCCTTTCGCTTTGACGATCCTGGCATTTCGTAAGAATTCCTCGATTTCTTCTCGGGAAGCGAACGGCTGCGCGAGGATCGCGGGTGAAGCGGCAGGCTTCTGCAACTCAGCTGCCGAGACGGGAGACGCGAGCACGAGCGCAATGAGCAGTCTACTCCAGCGATTCATTGACATATCTCCGGTTGTGACTTGATGTGCGCCATCATAGATCCTGCGCTGCCCGGCATCAAGCGATTCTTTGATTCCCTGTTGGTTTGCTTGACGTGCGTACCGTGAAGAATCACAGACAGCGGGACGCATGTTCTAACGTGGCAATAAGGCGGGGAAGGCTGGTCCGGATGATCTCCGGCTCCTGGATGAAGCTCAAAACCAGGTGATCGGGATCGATGTCATAAAAGTAACCCGGATGTGCCAGCAAATGGTTGGTGGCGAGAATTGCTTGCGCGGCCGGCTCTTCCTCAATGCTCTGGAGCTTCAGCGTAACGTAGAATCCTCCTCCAGGTTCGACGAAGGCGATGTGAGCGCAGCGGCTCAGAATCCGCCGCGCCTCCATCCAGCGCTGCGCTATTTCTCGAGCATAGAATCTCAAGAAGGTCCCCCCCTCCTCGAAGATGGCGGGGACTGCCGCCTGAACCATTTCATTCACCGGTAAGAAGGTATCGGAGATCAGCTCCAGGCTGCGGATCGCGTCTTTCACCTGGTCGCTCTGGCCCGAGACCGTCATCCAGCCCAGCTTGAGGCCGGGCAGAGCGAACATTTTGGAGAAGCCGTTGAGGGTAAAAACCAGCGGAGCGGCGCTGGCGGCCGCGCGGGGCAAGACCTGGGACTCGAAAAGGAATTCGCTGAAGACCTCATCGCTGATGATCGCCAGGTCATGCCGGCGGGCGATCTCGGCCAGTCCGTGGATCTCATCGAGCGAAGCGACGTGGCCGGTGGGATTATGCGGCGATATGAGGATGATGGCACGAGTGCCGGTGGAGATCGAGGCCTCCAGACGATCGAGGTCGATAGCCCAGGCGCGAGCCTCGTCCATAGGGTAAGAAACCATTCGCACGCCGCTCATTTCGGCAATGTAGTCGAAGAGCGGATACGAGGGGCGCGGACACAGAATCTCCTCCCCTTCATCGGCCAGCAGTTTAAAGCAGTACCAGTAAGAAATGCTGGTTCCGGGAGTAAGCAGGATGTTTTCGGGCGGGATTGCCAGTCCCTGGTTTCGATAGTAGGACGAAATGGCTTCCCGCGCCGGACGCTGCCCTAACGAATCGGGATGATAGCAGCGAGCCTGCCTCGCGCCACGAATCAGACTGGCTTCGAGCGGCTCTTGAGGAAAAAATATGCCGTGCTGGTTGGGATTTCCCGAGACAAGGTCGAGTATCTGCTCTCCCCGGGACTCGATCTGGGCGCGGATTCTATAGAGTGGATTTGTTTCTGCGTGGAGCCTGGAAGCAATGCGTGAAAACAACTCTACCGCTCTTGGTATTTCTTCGCGTCCTCGTGTCTTTGCGGTTAGCGCTATGAAACCAATACCACTAGGACACAAAGACACGAAGAACCCGGCCTGTTATTCGGGCAGTTTCGGCTCTTTCAGCTCCACACCGCAATCGAGCGATCTCAAGAATGCCAGGAGGTCGTCCCTCTCCTTCGCCGTCAGCTTCACTTTTTTCAGATTCTTCTTGTCCAGGTATTTGTTCGGGTATCCTCCGCCCAGCACGAAGTCTACGGCTTCTTCGAGGGTTGCCTTGCTTCCGTTGTGGAAGTAAGGCGCCGATTTCGAAACGCTGCGCAAGGTAGGCGTCTTGAACGCGCCCGGTATCCTTCTCATCCTTGGTGAAGTTCTTGCGTCCTTCGTCCGGCTTGGGCTGATCCATTCCCACCCCGACGTTGTGATACTGCAGGTCGGTCAAGAGGGCCCCGGCGTGGCAGGTCCCGCATCCGGCTTTACCACGAAAGATCTCCCAACCCCTTTTGGCTTCGTCGCTGATGGCGGAAGCGTCCCCCTGCTGGAATTTGTCCCAGGGCGTGTCGCCGCAAACGATGGTTCGCTCGTACGCCGTAATCGCCTTCATTATGGTTGCGGCAGTAGCGTCGGCAGCGAAGACCTTCTGAAACTGCGCCCGGTATCCCGGGATGGCTTTGATCTTGCCCACGATTTCGCCTTCATGCCCCTTGGCGCCCATGTTGCCGCCGGCCCAGGCCGCCTGGGCTTGAGCCTCGAGCGTCGGGCTGCGACCGTCCCAGTAGAACTCCTTGTGATATCCGATATTCCACAGCGAAGGGCTGCTGCGTGGCAGCGGCTTGTTGCCTGCGCCCACGGCAGTCGGCAGTCCGTCGGTAAGGCCGCGCTCGTTGAGGTGGCACGAATAACACGAGCGGCTGCCGTCGAAACTGAGCCGTTTGTCGAAGAACAGCTGCCGGCCCAAGGCTACTTTTTCGGGCGTGGTTGGATTATCGGGCGGCTCCGGCATGGGCTCGAATCCGGTCGGCGGCGCAGGTATCGGAAGCACTTCGGGCACATACGGAGGCGGCTCGGCTTTCTTCTCGGTCGTGGTACTGCAGCCCGCGAGACTGATGACAAAGATCAAAGTCAAAAGCAGCAAGAGTTCCTTCGAACCAGGACGCATGCGCGTGAGCATAATCCTTCTCCTTAGCAGAACGGACTCCTTCAAATGGCTACTTCTTCCAGTAATCGTAATTAAGCTGAATGAAAGATTTCCATTTCTCCGGGGTTTCCTCTTCTGGAAAGATCGCCGCTACCGGGCAAGCAGGTTCGCAGGCGCCGCAATCGATGCATTCATCGGGATTGATGTAGAGTTGCGTCGCTTCAGCAAACTCGGCCTCATCTTTCCGCGGATGAATGCAATCGACCGGGCAGACGTCGACGCACGCGGTATCTTTGACGCCAACACAAGGTTCTGTAATGATGTAAGTCATGTCTTCTCCTGTTCAGTAATTCTTCGCTCCCAGCGAAGAGTCCCATAATACTAAAGTCTAGAAATGCAAGCCAGTACGGGCGAAAACATCTGAAGTTACTCAGCAATCATTTCGTACCCTAAACTGTGACGTTTGTCGATAGTATTCTTAGCCGGACGAAGCCAAACACGAAGAAACCAAAGACTCGAAGACGGTTCAGCGTCTTCCGGCTCGATTCTCCGGGCTCGTCGCTCCGCCCGCATGGAGCAAGCTCTTCATTTCGACCAGCGTCTTGGAGTGCTTGGGATCACGGACAAGATTGGTATATTCGCGCGGATCGGTCTCGTGATCGTACAGCTCGGCCGTTTTTTCGTCGCCCCATTCGGTGTACCGGTATCGTTCCGTCCGAACGCTTCGCCCCAACACGCCGCGTCCACGGGCAACGACAGTATAAGCAGCCTGCTTGACGGCTCGATCAGGATCCTCGAGCAGGGGCACCAGACTGACGCCTTCGAGCTTCGGCGGCTGCGGAAGTCCGCAGAGCTGGGTTAGCGTCGGGTAGAGATCGACCAATTCGGCCAGGCGGGGCGAGGCGACACCAGCGCGTTTTCCGGGCGCCGCAATGATAAGCGGGACGCGCGTGGATTCTTCAAACAGCGTCATCTTGCGCCACAACCCATGGTGTTCGCCCAGATGGAAGCCATGGTCGCCCCAGAAAACCACTATGGTCTTGTCGGCCAGTTTCAGCCGGTCGACTTCGTCCAGGACGATACCGACCTGCGCGTCGGTGAAAGAGACGCAGGCAGAATAAGCCGCAACCGCCTGCCGTTTCTGCTCGTCAGTCATCGTCTCGTCGCCTGCGGTGCGGGTCAGCGCAACTGCGGGAATATCCTTGCGGTCGTCCTCAGGCGTCCTTGGCAGTTTGACCTTTTCGGGAGGGTGCAGGGCAAAGTATTTCCTGGGAGCGACCCACCTGAGATGGGGCTTGTGAAATCCGGCTGCGATGAAGAAGGGCTTGTCCTTGTTCTCCTGCAACAGGCGCACGATGCGCCTGGCAGTTTTCCCGTCAGGTTCCTCTTCGTCGTGATTGTCGGTCGCAAGCCATGAGAGCCTGGCTCCTCCGTCTCCCGGATTTCCGGTTTCCGGTGTGCTGGCCGGCGGCGGCTGTTGCGGCGGCGCCGCGCCCGGGCGCCCCTGGGCGTTTTCCGATACGTCCCACCGGACAGCGTCCTCGAATCTCCCGTGCGCAATCTTGCCGACGCGAGCCGTGAAATAGCCGTGTTGCCGGAAATACTCCGGCAGGAATACAACCTCCTTCAGGTAGGCGCGCGGAGGAGTGGTGTTATTGAAGATTCTGGTTGTATCAGGGCGCCGCCCGCTCAGGATCGACGTGCGTGAAGGGTTGCAAAGCGGATACTGGCAGTAGGCGCGCTCGAACTTGACTCCCCGGCTTGCCAGCTTGTCGATGTTGGGGGATCGCGCCAGAGGATCACCATAGCAGCCCAGGTTGGTGTTCAGGTCGTCTACGGCGATCAACAGGACATTCAGTTTTCGATCGGGCTGAGATCGTGCCGGGTGATGAAAAGAACCAATGGCTGACACCGAGAGCAGGCCTAACAGGCTCCATCTGCGCAGTGTTGCTTGCATTTTCTCGCGCCTCCTCATTAGTTAGCGTGGTCCGCGCGGTGGAGCTTGCTCAGGACGCATCGCGAACGCACCGGAATCCCAGATTGTTCAGCCCGCTGTCCGTGGCGGATTGGCTGCGCGCGGCGACCCGAATACCCTGGCAGTAATTCTGGCTGCACATCCAGGAACCACCTCGAATGACCCGCTCTGTGCCGCTCGAGGGTCCCGGCGGATCGATTTCTGGACTCCTCGAGTAGTATCCTTCGTCAAACCAATCGCTGCACCATTCCCAGACATTGCCGGCCATGTCGTAAAGTTTGTAGCCATTCGCCGGAAAGCTGCCCACCGGGGCCCGGCCGACGTAGCCATCTTCGCCCGTGTTTCGCTCGGGGAAGGTTCCTTGCCACCAGTTGGCGACGCATTTGCCGTTCAGAAGAAAATCGTCGCCCCAGTTGAACCTTTTTCCGGCTGATCCTCCGGCGGCGGCATACTCCCACTCGGCTTCGGTCGGAAGCCGCTTCTTGGCCCATTTTGCGTAGGCCGACGCATCGTTCCATGAGATGTGCACGACCGGTTCCTGGGGCTTCGCCGATGTATCAGGACCTTCAGGATGCCGCCAGTCCGCGCCATCCACTCTTTTCCATTCCCCGGTCTTCACGTCGAAAACGCCCGACCAGCCGAACTTCTCCGCGTCGGTCTTGTGGTTGGTCGCCTTGACGAACCTGGTAAAGGCGGCCACCGTAACCTCGTGCCGGTCGATCCAGAACGATTTCACGGTCACGCGGTGAGCCGGTCCTTCGTAAGGAAAGGCATCGTCGGTTCCCATGAGAAACGTCGCTCCCTTAATAAGGACCATCCCGTCCGTGGATGCGGCGGCGGACGGAACGACCGAGGGCTGCTCTGCAGGAGCTGGTGCCGTGGGCTTGGCGGGTGTGGTTGAACCACCGGGCGATGCTTTTTTGCATGCCTGAGTGGCGGCGAGGAAGAGTGCGCAGACCACCCACAAAGTGACAGTTCTGTTCATTTTCAGGACTGCACCACCTTTGAATCGTCAATCGTCAATCGTAAATCGTCAATCAAACGGACGTCTTGATCTCTCCTGATTTGGCGGACCGAATGATGTGATCGGCCGCGCGATAAGCCAGCGCTTGAATCGTGCAGGTCGGTTGCCCCCGGCCCGACGTGACCAGACTGCTGCCATCTACGATGAACAGGTTGGGAACATCGTGCGCGCGGTGAAACTGGTCCACGACGGACTTGCCGGGATTGTCACCCATGCGGCAGGTGCCCAGAAGATGCAAGGAAAAGGTCTGTTCTTCAACCGGATATTCCCACTTTTTGAGGGCTCCGGCCGCCTCCAGCAGTTCGGAACTGCGCTGAAGAAAAAACTTCATCGTGCGCATGTCGTCCGGATGATCCTGATAGGTAACTCGTATCGCAGGCAGTCCCCAGGCGTCTTTCACATTGGCATCGAGAGAAATGCTGTTAGTCTCCACTGGCAGCGAGGTAGTGTGGGAGATCACGTACATTGTTCGAGTGAAGTACTCCTTGAGCATGGCCTTATATGCGGTTCCCCAACGCGGCGCATCCTGGGGCAAGCCCCCGAGCGCAAACCCGATCGGAAGAAAGTCGAAACGCGCATCGATGCCGCCGCCGCCATAGAAACCTCGCTTCGGGTCGGAGTCATAGAAGTCGTGGATGATCCGGGTCACAACCACGCTCTTGTATTCGTTCAATTGGCGCTCGAAAACCCCGCCCGCAGCCGCGCCGCCGTTGAACATGAGATACTTTCCGACCAGCCCGCTGGAATTTGCCAGCCCGTTCGGAAACAGATTCGATTTCGAGATCAGGAGCAGGCGTGGGGTCTCCGCCCCGTTGGCGCAGAGAACGACTGCTCTGGCTTTCTGTAAATGCTCGCGTCGTTCTGCATCGAAGTAGATAACCCCCGTAACCCGTCCGGCTTTATCCGTCTCGATCTTCCGCACGTAGGAATTTGGACGAATCTGGCACCGTCCCGTCTTTTCGGCCATCGGAATCACGGTGGCCGCGGTGCTTGACTTGGCTCTTACTTCGCAGCCGAAGAATTTGCAGAAGCCGCAGTGCAGGCATGCTCCTCGGCCCCGATACGGTTGAGAAATGATCGCCATCGGAGCAGGGAAAGCATGCCAGCCCAGCTTGCGCGCCGCTCGCTCCAGAAGTATGCCTGATGACTTGACCGGGAGTGGCGGCAGAGGATAAGGCTGGGAACGCGGCGGATCCCACGGGCTTGCGCCGGCAAGTCCCGACACCCCGAGCTCCCACTCGGCCTTGGTGTAGTAAGGCTCGAGGTCCGAGTAACGAATGGGCCAATCGGTAAATCCCGTTCCTGCGATCGACCCCAGCCGGCTGCGCTCCTCAAAATCAATCTGGTGAAAACGCCAGTAATTGGCGGTGAAGTGGACGGAGCCGCCTCCCACCAGCCGGGCATAACCCACGGCCGGCTGGAGAACAGCCTTGGCTCTGGGAGTTTTGCGAAAAGTATTGGGCTGCAATTTATAGTCGTTGGTGATTTCCGCCTGCCCCACGTATTTCAGCTCGTCGTGCTTGAAATCCTCTTCTCTGAGATAGGGTCCCTGCTCGAGGACAACAACCGTGAATCCGGCTGCAGCCAGTTCCTTCGCCACGATTCCGCCGGCAGCGCCCGAACCGACGACCGCGAAGTCGACCTGCGTGCCGGTTTCAAAGAGCTGACTCCGGGCTCTCACGTCTCTTAATGCCCCTCCTTGTGATCGCGGTCATAAGAGCCAAAGGGGGGCTCAAAGGTGAAGGCATTCTCAAAGCCGATGTGCTTCCATCCTGTCTGGTCCTGGTTGCCGCCGTACTCGGGGTTGGCGAAAAAACCGATGATCGTATGCTTGCGAACGATTTCGAAAAACTGAGTCTTCTCGATCGATTTGAGGACCTCGATTTGTTGATCCGCGGTCAAGTCGGAAAACCGTCGCGTGCCCCGAAAGAGCTTGCGCGACCGGCTCTGAAGCTCCGCCAACCCTCGGGCGTAAAGCTTGCGTTTGTCACCGTCGAAGGTTGCGAGCGCCCGGTCTATGAAGTAGATGACGTGGGCTTCGCGCGCCCCGGCGGTGCTGTCGGTTGGAATTATCTGGGCTGCGACGGCTTCGATTTCGGCGGCCTCTTCCGCGGAGAGAATCTCGAGCTTGCTTTCCGGCGCGGCGAGGGCGGCACGGTGAGCATGCTCCTGCGCCGCCAGGATCTCGGTCCAGCGGGACGCGAGCCAGGTTGAACCGATTCCAGCGCAGGACCGCTGAAGAAAAAGCCGGCGCGAAAGATCTGTCCAATGCATAACCGGGTCCTCAATGGATGAAAGCGATGGTATCACATCCGCGCAAGCTTCTTGGCGGTTCTTCGAGTCTTCGTGGTTACCGCGGCGGAAAAAAATCAACCACGAAGACGCGAAGACACCAAGAAACGCGAAGCATCCGCAACCTTCAAAGAGCGCCGAACATGGCTGGCGATGGCGTAGGCGGTCCAGGCCTTGACGGCGCCGAATGCGCATCGCTCGACGCACGGGACCTGCACGAACCCGGCGACCGGGTCGCAGGTCATCGCCAGATGATGCTCCAGCGCCGACTCCGCCGCGTTCTCGACGACCCTGGGACTCGCGTCGTGTGCCGCCGCGACCAATGCCGCGGCCATCGCCGACGCGACGCCGATCTCCGCCTGGCAGCCGCCCTCGGCGCCGGACAGCGTCGCATTGTGCTTGCACAGGTAGCCGATCGCCGCCGCGGCAAGCATGCCCTGGCGGATCTTGTCCTATCGGAGACGAACCTGAAGAACCGATTTATTGCATTTCAGGCGGCTGGAGCACAGGTCCCCGAGCCCACCGTAGCATGCTCTTCGATCTGGATAGATACTGTCAGGCGTGGTATCAGTACGGGCCGGGATTTTGTTGAACCACCAGGAGCCGAGCGCATCATCAGCCGCTATTGGGAGCTAAATCGCCACGAGCTCCCCGGGAGTAGAGGACCGCATGCCAAACTTCACCTGCCAGGATTGCGGACGCCCGTTCGAGCTGCAGGCGGCGACGCTCGCTAAATTTCCAGGCTGGCAGCCCAGGCGCTGCCTGTCCTGCAGAAAAAAGCAGTCCGGCGGCACCTCGCATTTCAAGACAGGCGCCGCACGTCCAGCCGCGAAGCATATACCCACCCGATCGGCGTCGGAGCGCGAAGGGAATCTGACGACATCGGAGGTGCTCGCCAACTTCACGGCGGGCCCCACCGACGGCGTGTTCACGGACGGCGCGGCCGATCCAAATCCCGGTCCCGGCGGCTGGGGGGCTGTCTACGTCGTCAACAACGAGATCGTCGCCGAGCGCGAGGGACATGAAGCCCACACCACCAACAATCGCATGGAGCTGTCGGCGTTGATCGCCGGCGTCGGGCTCGTGCCCCAAGGAACGCCGGCGGTGATCTACACCGACAGCCAGCTGTGCGTCAGCACCATCACGCAATGGGCCGCAGGCTGGGAAAAGCGGGGCTGGAAACGCAAAGGCGGGGAGATCAAGAACCTCGAGCTGGTTCAGGAACTCTATGTCATTTTCAGCCGCCGGCCGGAGCTCAAGCTGCGCTGGATCGCGGCGCACTCCGGATTCCGCTGGAACGAGTACGCCGACTGCCTGGCCACTGCGTACCGGCGCTCGAAACGCTGACCCGCTGATCGCCGCTCCTTGGACCACACAATCTGCGATCGAGCGGGCGATGCGCTGACCATTGGCAAGCTGTTAATGCCGTTTCTGAAATTCGTGAGGGTTAGAGGCGAATTTTGCTATCATCAGAACGTAGACACTCAAAGGTACAATGGACAGGGCACCGATGAAAGCAATCGAACTGGTAGGCGATATAGATGAACAACACCGCCTTCATGCCGAAGTGCCGGAGGGGCTCCCGGTCGGGCGAGTGCGCTTGATCGTGCTATTACCGGACGAGGACGAAGCGGGCAGCGCCTGGGTACACGGGGTTGCCAGGGAATGGGCGTCTGAATTGAGTGATTCGCAGCAGGATATCTACACTCTGGACGACGGGCAGCCTGTGAATGGTCCACGGTGAGATCTATCTAGCCCTGTTTCCTTTCGGGGACGTTCCGGGAATGAAGCTGCGTCCAGTGTTGTTGCTTACCGGAACACTCGGATCAGTCCCAGAGGTTTTGGTAGCATACATCTCGTCGGTAATCCCAACACAAGTTCTTCCTTCCGATGTGCTCTTGGACCCGAGCAAACCGGAGTTCCGCTCCACGAATCTCAAGACGCTATCAACTTTGCGCATCCATAAAATGGCAACAATCCATTGTTCAAGCCTGGCGCGATACCTTGGAAGTATCAATACATCCACGCGGAACACGGTCGCGAGCAAGCTGAGAGATCTCCTCAAGCTATAGCGCCGCCTGCCTTCGCCTTCCTGCCTGAGCAAAACAGTCAGATTGGCAATGAGAGACTAATGAGAGATGAACAAATCCGGGGCAAGCCGCCCCAGTCGATTTGTCATTGATCATTTCGAGATCGCTGGAAATCTGGAACTCCGCTCTTTTGAGCGCGAAGTATCCAAGACTCTCTACCAACGACTTTGCCGTTGCCGCAGGGTTTCCTGTCGGGCTAAATTCGCTAATTACTGAAAGGAAACTACCGGTATGCACTTCGAACACTCCGAAAAGGTGAAGGATCTCCAGAAGCGCGTCTCCGCATTCATGGATGAGTACATTTACCCTAACGAGAAGAGGTACCACGCCGAGATTCAAGACGATAATCGCTGGCAACCGACAGGGGTCGTGGAGGAGCTTAAAAAGAAGGCAAAAACGAGCGGGCTGTGGAACCTGTTCCTGCCGGAAAGCGAATATGGCGCCGGCCTCGCGAACATCGAGTATGCGCCGCTGTGCGAGATCATGGGGCGCTCCCTCATGGCGCCGGAAGTGTTCAACTGCTCGGCGCCCGACACCGGCAACATGGAAGTGCTGGTTCGCTACGGGAGTCAGGAACAGAAAGAAAAATGGCTCAAGCCGCTGCTAGCCGGCGAGATCCGCTCCTGCTTCGCCATGACCGAGCCGAATGTCGCTTCCTCCGATGCGACCAACATACAATCCAGAATCCAGCGGGATGGCGACGCCTACGTGATCAACGGTCATAAATGGTGGAGCTCCGGCGCGGGTGATCCGCGCTGCAAGATTGCTATTTTCATGGGCAAGACCGACCCGACGGCGCCCCGCCACAAGCAGCAGTCGATGATTCTGGTGCCGATGGATTCGCCGGGAGTGAGGGTAAAGCGCTTGCTTACGGTATTCGGCTACGACCACGCGCCGCACGGTCACGGAGAGGTTATCTTTGAAAACGTGCGCGTGCCGGCTTCCAACATTCTCCTGGGTGAGGGACGAGGCTTCGAAATCGCCCAGGGGCGCCTCGGACCGGGACGGATTCATCACTGCATGCGGCTGGTCGGCCTGGCCGAACGGGCGCTGGAGGCGATGTGCAGGCGCGTGAAATCGCGAGTTGCGTTCGGGAAGCCGATCGCCGAGCAGGGTACAATCCGGTCGGATATCGCCGAATCCAGAATCGAGATCGAGCAGGCGCGCCTCCTTACTCTGAAGGCGGCCTACATGATGGACACGGTCGGCAACAAGGAGGCCCGCGCCGAGATTGCCATGATCAAAGTGATTGCGCCCAGCATGGCGCTGCGCGTCATCGACCGAGCCATTCAGGCTCACGGCGGCGGAGGCGTGTGCGAGGACTTCGGACTGGCTGCGGCGTGGGCCGGAGCGCGCACGCTTCGTCTGGCCGATGGTCCGGACGAGGTGCACCGCGAGGCGATCGCCAAGCTGGAACTGAGTCGCTACCAGTAGACAATCCACCGCGAAGACGCCAGGACGCTAGGGCTTGCGAGCCCGGACGAAGGCGCTCATGAACTTTTCGTCCGCCAGCGGAGCCAACTCGGCGATATTCGGACCGGCCTCGGCTAGAAACTCCCGGGCGTCTTCCATCCGGTATACCCGGGTCGGTTCGACCTCCACATCGGTGAAACCGGCCTGCTCCAACTTGGAAATGTACTCGTGTTCCTGCAGAGCGCCTGCCACGCAGCCAATCCACAGTTCAACATTGCGGCGAATCTCGGCCGGTACTTCGCCCCGCACGACCACGTCGGAGACAGCAAACCGCCCGCCTGGCCGCAGAACCCGGAAGGCCTCAGCCATGACCCGATCCTTGTCGGCCGAAAGGTTGATCACGCAGTTGGAGATGATGACATCGACGGAATTGTCGGGAAGAGGAATGTTTTCGATTTCCCCCTTTAGAAAATCCACGTTGGCGATGCCCGATTTTTGCTGGTTGGCGCGCGCCAATGCCAGCATTTCGTCGGTCATGTCGAGCCCATAGACTTTTCCGGTTGGCCCGACTCGCTTGGCCGATAACAACACATCAATGCCGCCCCCCGATCCGAGATCCAGGACCGTCTCGCCAGGACGCAGTTCCGCCAGTGCCGTCGGATTGCCGCAGCCCAGCGAGGCTGTGACTGCGTCGGTCGGGATATCGGCGGTTTCCGTTGGTTGATAAAGGTTGCCAGTAATCGGGTCGCACTCCCGGCTCGAAGCGGTCGGCGCTCCGCAGCAAGAGCCGCCACCGGTTGAAACCTGTGACGCGATCTGTCCGTATTTCTCTCTCACGACTTCTTTGATGTCTTGACTCATTTGGTTCTCCGTTCTCGAAAAGACCGGTCATCTCGATAGCTGCACGATGTTCTCCGCCTTGACGGCCTTGCTGCGCGAGCAGCATTCCGCGAAGAGAAACGACAGGAGCTCCTCCAGGGCTTCCGTGCTGGCGGCGTACCAGAGGAACTGGCGCTCCCGACGAACGGTGACCAGGCCTTCGTGTTTCAGCTTCTCCAGGTGATGCGAAAGGGTAGAGGCGGGGAATTCCGAGTTCAGCCTGAACGTCGCCCACAACCATCCCGTCGGGATGGGCCGAGAGCAAGAGCCGCATGATGCGCAGCCGGGGCTCGGTCCCCATAGCCGAAAGCATGTCGGCAAATCGCGCCACCTCTTCCTGAGAAGGCTGTCTTTTCATAATTCCACAATAATAGAATTACCGAAGAATAAGTCAAGGTTTTTTTAGCGTCTTTGCGTCTTCGCGGTTATCGGTAGGTGATCCACATCGGGCTTACCCAGACCAGCTCGCCGTCGGTCTGCTCGCCCCGGACGTAGTAGAAGCTGGTCTTGCCCTTCTCGGCGGCGGCGTCTTTCCACACGAAATCGACCGTCTTCGTGCCGGGCTCGGTGGAGTAAACATACTGGTTGTCTTTCACGATGTGGACCTTGGCAAAATTCGCAGTGCCGGCCAGTTTGACTGAGATGGCGGGAGGCGCGCTGGTCGAGAACTCCTCGCCCATGAAGTGCTCTCCGCAGCGAACATCGGCCAGGATGTTTTCGGTGGCTCCATAAACCCGGCGCTTGCGAAACGCGTCCATGATGGCCTCCCTGGTGGGAGCCGTGACCCAGAGGTTACAGTACGACATATGGGTGGAGATATGGTCGCTCGAGGCCTGGAAGCCTATCTTGTATCCCTTCTGCAGCGCCAGAGAAACGAAGCCGAGAGGGCGCCAGCCGCCAATCGAATCTTGAGAATTATTGGAGCGTGGTCCCTCGGGCATCTCGTAGTTTTGCCGGTCTCCCTGGTAGATCTCGACCACGGGCTCGACGATCGGGTCGTTGTCGCGCCAATCGGTCCCCATATCGGTGGCCGAGGTGTGAACCGCGGCAATGCCGCCGAACTCGCGCAGGTAACGGTAGAGCATTTGCGTGTCGGGCGCCGGCGCGGAGGGGGCGTCGTCCGGCACCTTGGGTAGCCTTGGGAGCGGGCGAATTCCGCGGCGAGCCATGACCACGTTACGATGTCCCTCCGGGTAGCGCACGCTTCGTTCGTAGCTGAACATCGGGATAAACTGCTGGCCCAGCTTGTAGGCGTCGGTGAGCTTCTGCTGGGTCCACCAGTAGTATTCCCTGCCGCCGCCGTTATCATGGTCGCAGCAACCGACCCAATCCATGTAGGCGGCGTCGATCATGTAGCGATAAGCATCGATCAGCGGACCGTCGCGGCCGCCGTCGCCCGACATCTCGGTGTGACGATGGAATTCGCCGCGCAGCAACTGCAGCTTCTCCTTCCCAAGCTGCAGGCGGTGATTGCGCAGCCGGGCGACCTGATCCAGCTCCGGCTTGACTTCGGGATGCGGCGCCGCGGCCGTTTCGGCCGGCAAAGCCTTCAACTCGGAGGTCCGCAGACTGGCATCGACCCTCATCTCGGCGGCATAGAGATCGGTATTGATCGCTTCGCCGGCGCGCCCTGCGCTTCCCGCCAGGGGCGACCGGCGGTAGTCTGTGGCGGCGACGAGCAACAGAGTCCCTGCAGCCGGCGACAGCACGGCCGGACGGCTATCGAGCAATCCATCGCTCTGCGGCACGAGAGCCGGGCCTCGCCACTCGGCGCCGTCGAAATAGACGACGTTCTCGATCCAGGGAAAGCCGATCGGAGTGCGGGCGCCGCCCGCGAACGTGCGGAAGGCCAGGTAAACCATCCCCTTTGAATCTACGGCAAGCCGGGGGAAGCTGTTGAGCGGCAGAGGGGGCGGCTGCGGCGTCGCGCTCGGCCTTCGGTTTGAGGCCAGCGCAGCGTTTGGTTGATTCGCGCTAGCGCTGCTCGCATCGCTCCCCTGGCCGGCGCTTTGAGTTTGGCTCCGGCGTCGGCCCAGGTTCTGCGCTCCCGGCGGGCCGGGGAGAGCCTCGACGAGCGCGGCGGGCGTGGTCAGGACGCGCGCGCCCTGGAAGCATTTCAGCTGCACATTGTGTCCCTGATAGAGCGCAATGCCGGTGGTTTCGTAGGCTCCAAAATCCTTTCCCCACTTTGTATCCGACGCCTCGTAAGCGACCCAGAGCCGGTTTTGAGGATCGTAGGCCAGCGAACTTCGAGCCTCGAAATTCTGGCTGGCGGCCACGGCCACGGGCGCATCCATCTGGAGATCCTGGTCCCAGCGGAATCTGCGAAAATACACATCGTAGTCCCCTTTGTCGTACGTGTCCCAGGACACCGCCACGTCTCCGTTGGGAGCGGAAGCGATGGCGGGATCCCAATCGCTGCTCCGCGAGGTCGAGACCAGGGTTTCCTTCGTGAAGCCATCGCCGTTCTGAGCCGCTGCGAGGATCTCCAGGTTGTTGAGGCGAAATGCCTGCCAGGCGACCCAGACCCGTCCTTTGGCATCCGCCGCCGCCACCGGGTTAATGTCGGTGCCCGGATCGGAGGTCAGGCGCAACTCGGAGGACCATGCACCGCCGGAGTAAGCTCTCGCGTAGAGGTCGAAGTTGCCGTCCTTGTTTGCCGACCAGATGACCCAGACCCGTTTTTGGCCATCGACCGCGACGGCCGCGCGCAGGACATCCTGCTTCGGCGCCGAAACCGGCACGGGCGGATCCCAGGTCCGTTGGGCTTTTGAGTAACGCATCATCATGACCTGGTCCCCTCCGGCCGGACGCGCGAGAAAAGTAAAGTCCTTCGGCTCCGAGGGAAACTGTCCTTGAACAGTCTGCGAGCGGTCGCCGTGTACGAATTCTACATAGGCAAGGTAAACGTCGGTCTCCGTTTGTGCCGCGGCCGGGAAGTCCTGTTCCTCCGCCGAACTGGTCAGCTGCACGCTGTTCGGGACTCGATCGACCTGTACTCTGCCGTCCAGAAATGATTTTGGCTCCCCGTAGGATACCTCCTGGGGCGTGAAGGAGAACTTTCCCTGCGGCGTCTCAACCGAAAACCCGGCAGACGGACCATCAGGGACGGCGGTCACGATAACGCCGTTCTCGAGCATGGCCCCGGGCAAGCCGCGAT
Source organism: uncultured Acidobacteriota bacterium (assembly GCA_963827655.1). Taxonomy (GTDB): domain Bacteria; phylum Acidobacteriota; class UBA6911; order UBA6911; family UBA6911; genus CAWHCF01. The sequence continues at coordinate 336,515 of CAWHCF010000022.1, read as the reverse complement.
TTTGCGCACCCACTGGAGGCAGCCCTCTGCGAGTGGAGATCTTCCAGGCGGCGCCTTGTGCGGCGTCGTTCTCGGCCAGACGCCAGCCTCGAATGGCCAATACTCTGCCCGAGGCGGCCTGAATCTTGCCGTCCCAGACCGTGGGTTCCTTGTCACCTATGCCCAGCAGAATCCGGAACGAGATCGCCTCGGGCATCTTCGCCGGCTCCTGTCGGGCTGCCTGTTGCCCCTGGGGACCAAGTGAAAAGCCTGTGATCGTGGCAGCCGAGATGAGTAGAATCCAAAGCCCATAGCCTCGTCGCATGGTTTCTCCGTTCGATTGACGATTGACGATTTACGATTGACGATTGTTACCATTTCGAAATAGCCCCACGGTTAAGAGCTAAGTTACAATCGTCAATCGTCAATCGTAAATCGTCAATCGAAATGAACAAGCTTTTCGACCTGAGTGGTAAAGTCGCGCTCGTGACCGGCGGTTCTCGCGGCCTGGGACTCGAGATTGCGGAAGGATTGGCTGAAGCGGGCGCTTCGCTGATGATTCTGGCTCGGCGCGAGCAATGGCTGGGGCCGGCGGTGGAAGACTTGAAGCAACGCGGCTTTCGGTGCGAAGGCTCGATCTGCGATGTTTCAGATCCCGAAGCCGTGCAGGCGATGATCGCCAGGACACGGGATATCTACGGGCAGATCGACATACTGGTCAATAATGCAGGAGTCACCTGGGGCGCGCCTGCCGAGGAGATGCCCCTGGAAAAATGGCGCATGGTAATCGACATCAACCTTACCGGCGCGTTCCTGTTCAGCCAGGCCGCTGGACGCGAAATGATCCGGCGAAAGTACGGCCGCATCATCAACATCGCCTCGATCGCGGGTCTTGTCGGCAGCTTTCCCGCGGGAATGCATCACATCACGGGCTATGTAGCGGCCAAAGGAGGCCTGATCGCGCTGACGCGCGAGCTGGCGGCGAAATGGGCCCAATACAACATTCGCGTGAACGGCATTGCGCCGGGCTTTTTCCCATCGCGCATGACTGAAAAAGTGCTGCAGGAAGAGCAGAGCTCGCTCGAGGCGCAGATCCCGATGGGAAGGGTGGGACGCAAAGGAGAGTTGAAAGGCGTCGCGGTATTTCTGGCATCCGAAGCATCGAACTACATCACGGGCCAGACCCTGGTGGTCGATGGAGGCATGACGATCGTCTGACGTGATGGTGTTTCTTGTGTCTTCGTGTCTTGGTGGTTAATAAGTTTCCATAAGCGGAGTGGCTAAAAATGAGCGAACTGGTATCGCTGACCAGAGATGGCGACATCGGCATCATTACTATCAATAACCCCCCGGTTAATGCGCTGAGCCCCGGCGTGCCTGAAGGCATCGGCAGTTCGATTGACGCTGCGCAATCCGACGCCGCGATCAAAGCCATTGTTCTGATCGGCAGCGGACGGACATTCATCGCGGGGGCGGACATCCGAGAGTTTGGCAAGATCACGTCGGGCGAAAAGAGTCGTGGTCCCGGTTTGCTGCCACTGTTGCTCAAAATAGAGGACTGCCCCAAGCCAGTGGTGTGCGCGATTCACGGAACTGCCTTCGGGGGCGGACTTGAAGTGGCGATGGCCTGCCACTATCGCGTAGCCGTACCGACGGCTCAGGTCGGGCAGCCGGAAGTAAAGCTCGGAATCATTCCCGGCGCGGCTGGAACCCAGAGGCTGCCGCGGCTCGCCGGTGTGGCCAAAGCGCTGGAGATGTGCGCTCTGGGAGATCCGGTGGGTGCCCCACAAGCGCTCGAGGCCGGCATCGTGGACAAGATCATCGAAGGGGACCTCCTGGCAGGGGCGTTGGTTTTTGCGCGAGACCTCCTCGCCCGGGGTGAGCGTCCGCGAAAGACGCGCGACCGCAATGAGAAACTCGGCGACCAGAAGGGGAACGCCGCCCTGTTCGGCGCGGCCCGTGAACTGGCGGCCAGAAAAGCCCGCGGCATGATGGCCCCCCACAAGGCGATCGATGCGGTCGAAGCCGCCACCAGGCTTTCCTTTGAAGAGGGTTGTAAGCGAGAGGCAGAGCTCTTTCAAGAATGCCTCTACTCGGGCCAATCCAAGGCGATGATTCATGTCTTCTTTGGCGAGCGTGAGGTTGCGAAGATTCCCGGTCTCCCCAAGAAGACTCCTGTCCTGGAAGTTAGAAAGGCCGCGGTTGTCGGGGCTGGAACCATGGGAGGCGGCATCGCGATGGTCTACGCCAATGCTGGAATTCCGGTGGTCCTCAAGGAAGTCTCCAAGGAATTTCTTGACCGCGGAATCTCAAACATCCGGAGGAACTACGATACTTCGGTCAGGAGAGGACGCTTCACTCCGCAGATGGTGGACAAGCGGATGGCTCTGATTCATCCAACCCTGAGTTACGACGAGTTCGGCGAGGTGGACATTGCGGTCGAAGCAGTCTTCGAGGGAATGGAGGTAAAGAAACAGGTCTTCTCCGAATTGGACCAGGTTTGCAAGCCCGAGGTGATTCTAGCCTCCAACACTTCGACGCTGGATATCGACCAGATCGCTTCTGCGACCCAACACCCGGAGCGGGTGATCGGCCATCATTTCTTTGCTCCGGCGAACGTGATGCGCCTGATAGAAGTTGTGCGCGGAAAGGCGAGCGCGAATGACGTCATTGCCTCATCGATGGCTCTGGCAAGGAGATTGGGCAAGATCGGCGTTCTGGTCGGCAACTGTCGCGGTTTCGTCGGCAATCGAATGTACCATTATTATCAGCGCGAGGCCCAGTTCCTGGTCGAAGAGGGGGCCAGCGTGGAAGAAGTCGATGGCGTGCTCTACCACTTCGGCATGGCCATGGGTCCGCTGGCGACCGGTGATTTGTCAGGACTCGACGTCGGTTGGCGAATAAGACAGGAATACCGGCATCTCGAGACGCCCGGCCGGCGCCGCCCCCTGGTAGCGGATCGCCTGTGCGAATTGCGCCGCTTTGGCCAGAAGACCGGGGCGGGTTGGTACCGCTATAACCCGAACGACCGCACGCGAACCTCGGATCCCGAAGTCGAAGAAATCATTGAGGAGTGCTCGAGAGCGGCCGGCATCGAGAGACGGACTATTGCGCCGGAAGAGATTATTGAGCGGACCATCTACGCTCTGGTGAATGAGGGAGCCAGAATCCTGGAAGAAGGCTTCGCGCTTCGGGCCGTCGACATCGATATCATCTATCTCAACGGTTATGGCTTTCCGGTTTATCGTGGCGGTCCGATGTGGTATGCGGACACGGTCGGGTTGGATAAGGTTTACGAACGGATCTCTGATTTCCGGCGCCAACACGGAGACCTGTGGCAACCCGCCCCGCTGTTGAAGCAGCTGGCCGAACAGGGAAAGACCTTCGCGGACTTCGACAAGGCGAAGAGCGCCACGGCCGCGGCCGACGCCGGCTAACGGAAGTTCTCCACCAGCATGAGGTCGCTTTCCTCGCTATCGAGGTGCGTGTATAGCATCCATCGCCCATCCGCGGAGACGCTGAGAAAACGAAGTAAGGTTATCGATTTCGATCCGCCCCCGACTGCGCTCGCCCTGCTGTTTTCCGAGTCTTCGCCGACGCCTGACTGGCAGGGATACCGAGGGAAATACCGGCATCTCGAGACTGCTGGCGCAGACTAATGTGAACTGTCAAATTTGAGTCTATGTTCGAGGGGTTTCTCTGCGGGCGGCACGATTGAGAGAGTCGTCGAAGGATGAGAAGCGAACGGGCTGACCTTCGCTCTGGCCAATCAATCCGAGGTATGAAGCCAAGTGAAGGCTATCGAAACCCCTGAGTCCATGTTTCTCCGCAAGGTCCCCGGCGCGACGGTAAACTCTTTCCGTTACATTGAGGGCGAGGAGTCGAGTCCAGTCGTTCTCGAGAGCGCGCTTTGATCGTTCGTGATCGAGCAGTGTCAGAGTACCCTCGCGTCGGAGACGGCCTAGCGCCGCGCGAGATTCAGGGTATGCGATAACCGACGTTGATACGATAGATGCCTGGCCAAGAAGACGGCGGACAATTTCGGAACCTGGTTCAACTCTTAGAATGAGACTGCTGGTGTCCAAGTAGAGGATCATCGTCGGTTCTCAAGCACGATCTCGGCTGCCGTCTTCCCGCGTACACGAGGCGGATTGTGACAGCCGAGAGGCTTACCTCCGTTCCATGCTGCAAATCCCTCCTCAACTAAGTTCCAGGCCCAGGAGGCTTCGCCCGGGTCTTCCGCGGCCGTGAGAGCGGCTACCGGTCTGCCATGATCCGTGATCACGATCCGTTCACCCGCCTGCACGCGGCGCAGATACCGACTCAGGTCGTTCTTTAGAGCTCTTATTCCCACACGCGCCATTATTGCACCCCGCTCGCTTGTAGCCACAATTCTACCAGAAGTGGAGCCAATTAGATAGTAGAATCGCCGCTTTCGCCTCGGGGAAGTAACGGTCGGCTGAAAACCGTTGAAATTCTGTTCCGATTGGGGTTAGTTTCAATCCCAGTCCAACGAGAATCCAACCTGGAGGGAATCACAAATGGCCAGGGTTTCACGCCTTTGGTTTTTGTTTGCGCTCCTTCCTCTGTTCCTGTTGAGCTTCCAATCCGGGACCAGTCCTCAGGGTTCCGCCGCCACGCCGCCGGTTCCGGCGGCGCCCGAGGAAGAGATCAGCTTCCGGATCTTGCTTGGGCTCACAGACACAAAGCCGACTCCATGGGATGGATCCCTGGTGGTCTCGCCGGGCTCTGTCGCGCGTCTCGAACCCTGGCGCTTCGACGAGGAGGATCGGCTGGAAGGAACCTCGGGCTGGAAGATTTCGACGCACCAGGTGCGCGTCTTTGGCGCTGCCGCGGAACGACCGGTAGCGGCGAACGGCGTGGTCGCTACCTTCAGCAAGCTCGTCGACGCGTCCGAAGTGCGGGTGGACACGACCCAGGGGAAATTTCAGTTCCGGCCCGCGGACGTCCCCTACGGCACCTCGGCGAAGTTTCTGGATGGCCGCGTCATGGTGGACCGCGTTCCGGCGACCACTCAGGTCTCGCGGTCGCGCGAAGACCAGGACTATCCGGCGGCGGCCGTGGATCAAGCCGGTAACCTCTGGATCGCATATCTTCAGTTCACTCCCAATGCCAAATTCACCGGCGTTCGTCTGGGCATCCCGGAGGCTCCCAAGAACCTGGCTGAGCTGGCTGAGCCGACCGGGGGAGACCAGATTCTTCTTGCGCGCTATTCGGACGGCAAGTGGTCGGAACCGGTTTCCGTCTCCGAAGCTCGCGGCGATCTCTACAAGCCGGCCGTCGCGGTCGATGGATCGAATCGCGTATGGGTCTTCTGGTCGGCCAACACCGGCGGGAATTTCGACCTTTATGCGCGCCCGTTTGAAGCCGGCAAGCCTGGAAAAACGCTGCGCCTTTCGACGGACCGCGGCGCAGACATCGTGCCCGCCGCCGCCACGGATGCCCAGGGACGGGTTTGGGTGGCATGGCAGGCATTTCGAAACGGACGCTCGCAAATTCGCGCGTCGCGCCAGCAAGGGACGTCTTTTGCGGAGGAGTTAACCGTGGCTTCATCCGCCGGCAACGAGTGGAATCCTGCGATCGCGGCCTCTCCCAAAGGCGAGGTCGCTGTGGCCTGGGACAGCTATCGGAAAGGGAACTACGACGTATATTTTCGCACCTTCGACGCCTCCGGCCGCGCCGGAACGGAGGTTCCGGCCGCCGCGAGCGCTCGCTATGAGGCTTACCCTTCCCTCGCCTATGATGAATCCGGTCGTTTATGGGTGGCGTGGGAAGAATCGGACGAGAGCTGGGGCAAAGACTTTGGCGCCCACGAAACCACGGGAATGGCGCTCTATCAGGGGCGCTGGATTCAAGTGAAGGTATGGCAGGGAGAGCAGGCGTTTGTGCCCGGGAATCTAGGGGCGGTTCTGCCCGGTGTTCCTAACCGAATGGTGGACGCGACGGAACGCCAGGGAGAAGGGTTTAAAGGGAACACAGCCCGATCCTCAATTGGCCAAGAACCGCGCGCCCAGCCGCGCCGCCGCAGCCTCCGCCGCGCCCGCTGAACAGCTATCCCGCGGCTGCTGTCGGATCGGGGAGGCCGGGTGTGGCTCGCCTACCGTACCGCTCAGCCGATCTGGTGGACCTCGATCGGAACCGTGTGGTTCGAGAACGTGGTCTCGTTCGACGGCGCTTCCTGGACGCTTCCGATCTTCATCCCGCACAGCGACAACCTTCTGGACAATCGACCGGCTCTTGCTTCCACGGCCGCGGGCGAGCTGCTGATTGTACGATCCTCCGATGGGCGGCAACAGTTTGATCAGACCCTGCGCAATGTCTACGGTGCGACCCAACAGTTCGCTACTTTTGACGATCGTTACAACAACGATCTTTATGCCTCCCGTATCGTCCTGGCCGAAAAGGTCAAGCCCGCCAAGCTCGAATCGGCCGCGCGCGAGACCGGCCCTGCGGCGGTAGAGCCGGAGGGGGCCCACGTACGACGGCTGCGCGACTATCGCGCCCGGATCAACGGCGTCGATTACCGTGTTCTTCGCGGCGAGTTCCACCGCCACACAGAAATCTCGATGGATGCGGCGCGAGACGGCTCGATCTGGGATGCCTGGCGCTACTCCCTGGATGCTGCCGCGCTCGACTGGCTTGGCTGCTGCGACCACGACAACGGGTTCGGCCGGGAATACTCCTGGTGGATCACGCAGAAGCTGACCGATATATTTCACCAGCCGGGCGTCTTCACTCCGATGTTCAACTACGAACGGAGCGTGTCATACCCGGAGGGTCATCGAAACATCATCTTCGCCCAGCGCGGCGTACGCACGTTGCCGCGGCTCCCCAAGGTGGCCGACGACTCGACCGGACCAGCCCCCGACACGCAGATGCTTTACAAGTATCTACGCCATTTCAACGGCATCGTGGCGGTTCACACCAGCGCCACCAACATGGGGACCGACTGGCGGGATAACGACCCACGGACTGAACCCATCGTCGAGATTTACCAGGCGTTGAGGCAGAACTACGAAATGCCGCAAGCCCCTCGCTCCAACAACGAGCAAGACTCGATCGGAGGATGGCGCCCCAAGGGTTTTGTCTCGCTTGCGCTTGAAAAGGGATACAAGCTTGGATTCCAGGCGAGTTCGGATCACGTTTCGACGCACATGAGCTACTGCAATGTGTATGTTTCGGCACCGACGCGCGAGGCAGTGCTCGAAGCGTTTCAGAAACGGCACGTCTATGCAGCGACCGATGACATTCTCGCCGACTTGCGCAGCGGCAAGCACATGATGGGGGACGAATTCGAAACGCCGGACTGGCCTTCGCTTACGTTGAAGCTGGTTGGCACCGCGCCATTCGCCAAGGTACACGTCATCAAGGATAATCGGTTTGTGTACACGACGGAGCCCAAGACGGCGTCTGTGGATCTCACCTGGCGGGATACGGCGGCGGAGCCGGGAAAGACCAGTTACTACTATGTTCGCGGCGAGCAGGCGGATGGCGAGATCGTTTGGGTTTCGCCCATGTGGATCACGTATCGCGGAAAACGCGGGACACAGTAGTCGCGAAATTCGCAGTGCGATTGGTCAGTATCGATCCAGCACAGCTCGTCCCTTGGGCGTGAGCACAAGCCTCTTGCTCCTCTCGCCGGATTTGCCGAGATACCCTTTGGCATACATTGCCAGAACGTCGGGCAAGAGCTCCGCGTAGCTCGATTCTCGGTGTACGCCGAAGTGCTTCAAATTCCCGAGTTCCGGCTCGGTCTTGACCGCGCTGCAAGTGCGCGAGCCTCGCAGCAGGTTTGCGACTCCTGAAGGCGAGAGCCTCCCCTCCACCTCGGCCACGAGCCCGAGCACGCATAGACCAACGGTGCGGGGCACCTTCCGATTTTTAACTCGTCTGCTCGAGAACGCGCGCTCATTCGATCGCCAGAAGGGGGCTTTCTCGTTGCCGGATGATTCAGGATCTTCGCTCGGGCCGCGTGTCCGGATGCCTGCGTCTTGTGTGATACTCCCGCCCGAGACAACTTGCGCGGCGGCCCTCTTTGCCGGGGGTCGCGCCGCTTGAGTTTCCAGAACCCGGACCGCCAGAGCGCGCAGGTCGCTCATCGGCGTATTCGAAAAAGCGCCGAACCCGGCGAGTCGACGCCAGGATGACGGTATTTTCCTGGAGGCGCGGCCGCGGAGAAATCGGGCGAACATCTCGGAGCTGATGGCGGCTCCGCTTTCCAGCGCATCACGATGCGCCTGGTAAATGCTTCCCGCTTCTTCCTGCGAAGCCGCCCAGCCTGTCCTGGAGGAGCCGCCGGAACAGGCCGAACAGTTTCCGCAACGATAGGCTTCCGCCAGGCGTTCACCGAAATAGCGCAGGATGTACGCCCGGTGACAGCTGGTATCGGTGCAGTACGCGACCACGGCGTCAAGACGGCGGTAGTCGGCATTCTTGCGGGCGAACATCGCGTTAAGAGAAAAGTTGAGGCTGGCGCGAGTGAGCTTCTCACGCCTGAAATTCCCGTGCTCGTCACGCCGGATGCGCCCTTGCTCGAGGAGTGCGAGAAGCGCAACTTTGACTTGCTCGTCACTCAGGTCGCCGGCGCCATACTTCAGCGTATCGGGGGAGGTTCCATCGGGCGGGATGGTTTGCAGCACGTGAACGACCTGGTCGCGGCTCGGGTAGCGATTGCGGATGAAATAGTGCGCCAGGGATACGTCCTTGGTACTGAAGAGCGTGATGCACCGCGCCGGAGCGCCGTCGCGTCCGGCGCGCCCCGCTTCCTGATAATAGGCTTCGAGCGACGCCGGATGCTGGTAATGGATCACTGACCGCACGTCCGGCTTGTCGATTCCCATCCCAAAGGCGACTGTGGCCACGGCTATCGGTTTCTTTCCCGAGAGCCACGCTTCTTGAGCAGCCTGGCGTTGGCGAGCGGCCATGCCGGCATGGTAGGGAACTGCACCCAGCCCATAGCTGGAGAGCGTGGCCGCGATCTCGTCGGCATCTTTCCGCCGCCCGACGTATACGATTTGCGAGCCTTTCCCGGCCTGCTCTCTCACGAGCTGGAGCAAGCGGCGCGGTTTGTCGCCGGCCTTGCACGGGTGAACTTCAAAGCTCAGATTCGGTCGATCGAAAGGCGCGACGAACAGCAATGGGTGGTCAAGGTTCAAGCCTCTTACGATATCGCCTTGCGTCGCCGGCGTCGCTGTGGCGGTGAGCGCCAGGACCGGACCGGGCCGAAGCGCGGACACAATCTGTTGCAACGCGAGGTACGATGGGCGGAAATCGTAGCCCCATTGGCTCACGCAGTGAGCTTCGTCAATCACAAAAAGCTTGGGTTTCAGGGCCACCATCAGCTCGCGAAATCCCGGCAGCTCTAACCGTTCGGGCGCGACATAAAGGAGACTGGCTCTGCCCCCGCGAACCTGGGCCAGGACTCTGGCAGCTTCACCAGGAGGTAGGTTCGAATGCAACGCCACCGCTAGCGGTCCGCCTCTCCGGTTGAAGGCCTCCACCTGATCGGTCATGAGGGCGATAAGGGGTGAGACCACTATAGTGACATCCTTCAGCAGCGTCGCAGGGAGTTGATAGGTGAGCGACTTGCCGCCTCCAGTTGGAAGCACTCCGAGAGCGTCGCGCCCGGCCAGCACAGCTTCGATCAATTCGCGCTGCCCAGGGCGGAAACTGCCATAACCGAATTTCTCTCTCAGGACTGATTCCAGTTCAACGAGATTGGCCTCAGATTGCATGAGCGTCATTCTATCAGAGCGGCCCTGGGTGACAAACCCACCACAAAGACGCGAAGACGCAAAACGGCCTGGGTGCAAAACGCAAACACCCGCAAGGGAATATTTTCGCGGAATGACGCGATCAGGCCCCGCGTATTCGCATCACATCAAGGAAGGCTTAGTTCCGGCCACAGTATAAGTTGAGAGTGATCCCCGGTACTGGCATCGCGTTTGCCTTCCTTCAGGGGTTTGAAGATGTGGTGCACTTTTAAACATGAGGGAAAAAACTATGAAGAACTACCTGGCTGTACTGAGTCTGTCGTTTGTTGTTGCCCTGTCGGCTGCCTGCGCGACGGCGAGAAATACCGGATCCACCACCAAGGATGCTACGGTTGCCGCGGGAAAGGAAGTGGGTGACAAGGCCGAGGACGTCGGCCAGAAGACCGCCGAGGTCGGCAAGAAAGTGGCGGACAAGACCGATGACGCCACGACGACATCCGCGGTCAAGATGAAGTTCGCCGCCGACAAGACGGTTGACGCATTCGACATCAATGTCGATACCAAAGATGGCAACGTCACGTTGACGGGAACCGTAAACACGAAGGCCGAAGCGGATAAGGCGGTTGCGCTTGCCAAGAGCGTCGAGGGTGTGAAGAGCGTCACGCCGCGGCTGACGATCAAGGAGTAGTAGAATCGCCGACCCGCCCGCGAACATCAGGCCGGAAGGCCCAGGGTGTTTATGTGCGGACGGGCTATGAAGCCCGTCCGGCACAGTGTAATCGGGAGACTTTTTGCAACAGTCTCTGATGACCCGTCGTCACATCAGAGTCGGGATGCCGCTCTCGACCTTCCTTCAAATGCCCCGCCGGATTACGTCCGCAGCACGTGAAAACGATCTCTCAACGACCAGGTCGGTTTCCGAACAGACGCTAATTCGCTCCTCAAGGCGGAAGTGACCGAACCCAACCGTTGCTGGCATCGATCGAGGTAAGATAGGGGTCGGCTGGCTAACGGAAGGAGCGAAGGCGATGGCGGATTCATCTCAGCGGTGCGCGAAGTGCGGGGGTTTGATGAAGCAGGGTTTCGTCCTCGACAACAACTACGGGTACGGGTCGCGGGGGGTCAGCCACTGGGGGGCCGGCGCGCCCGAGAAGTCGTTCTGGACCGGCACCAAGGTGTCCGAGAAGTTGATCATCCCCATCGGCACCTTCCGCTGCGACTCCTGCGGGTACCTCGAGTCGTACGCCCGCGATGAGTTCGCCGCTCGGTAGTCCGGACAGGGGTTGATCTTTACGTCTCCATCCTGCCGAATTCTTAAGACAAGAGATTCTTCGCGTCTTCGAGCCTTCGTGGTTAAGCAGGATTCTCCCTACCCAACAGCGCGGACTGCTGGTATAAGATCGGGGCAAACGAGGGAGGGTCTCATGGGTCGCCTGCCGCTGGTTGCTCTCGCCTTTCTTGTATTCGAAACAGTTGCCTGGGCCCAGGTTTCCAGCGCTACGCTGACAGGGATCGTCACCGATCCGAGTCAGGCCCGGCTGCCTGGAATCAACGTGGAACTCACCAACGAAGACACCGGCGTCAGCGCGGCGGTGGTGACGAACGCGCAAGGCGAGTATACGTTCTCCTTGCTTCCGCCCGGACGCTACCGCCTGGCCGCGACCGCCACGGGATTCCGCATGTACTCGCGTTCGGGTCTCGTTCTCGAGCTCGGGCGCGTAACGCGACTCGATCTCTCGCTCGAGCTCGGCCAGGTGGCCCAGACGGTCGAAGTGAGCGGCGCCGCCCCCTTGCTCGAATCCGAAAGCTCGACCGTCAGCCAGTTTATCGAAAACAAGACCATCGTCGACATGCCGCTGAACGGACGCCGTGTGGGAGAGCTTCTCGGACTGATGGGCAATGCCGTTTTCGTCAGCGGCGATGTGATCCGCCCGCGAGTGACGATCGCCGGCGGGCGCGCGGACCATCAACAGTGGATGATCGACGGCGTCAACTCTTCGAATATCGCTCTGGAAATCCCTCAAGCGCTCTTCAATCCGCCGGTCGACGCCGTGCAGGAAATTCGGGTTCAGCAGAACAACTACTCGGCTGAGTTCGGCAACAGCGGCGGCGGAGTCGTTTCCATATCAACCAAATCGGGCACGAATGCGCTTGCACGGGAATCTGTACGAATTCTTCCGCAACGACGTGCTGGACGCGCGCAGGTTTTTCTCCGACGAGAAAGAGCCGCTGCGCTGGAACATCTTCGGTTTTGCCGTGGGCGGCCCGGTCATCAAGAACCGCACTTTCTTTTTTACCTCCACGGAGTGGCAGCGCCAGCGAATCGGAGTCAACCGCCTCCTGACGGTCCCCACCGAACTTCAACGAGCCGGTGATTTCTCGCAGACGTTCACCGCCGCAGGGGCATTGATTCCCATTTACAATCCCGACACGACGCGCCCCAATCCAGCCAATCCTAATCAAAGGATTCGCGATCAGTTTGAAGGGAACCGGATTCCCAGCAGCCGCATCGACCCCGTGGGCGCAAACATCGTGGCGTTATACCCGCTTCCAACCCGCCCGCCGACCAATCGCGCAGGCGCCAACAATTTCAGCCGGAACGCGGTCAATGCCCTGAATATCACGACCTGGACCACCAAGGTTGATCATCAGCTCAGCAACCAGGATCGAATCTCCGGCCGGTTTATCCTGCACGATTTTCCTACCAATATTACTCCGGCCTTTGACGAGCCGGCGGCCGACCCGAATGCCAATGAAAGCGATCGGCGCGCCTACAGCCTGTTGATCAACGAGATTCATACTTTTTCGGCTACGTTCCTCAATGACTTCCGCTTCAACTGGCAACCGCGCCGGTTCAAAAACCTTGCGCTCGGCCTGGACGAGGGCTGGCCGACAAAACTGGGCTTGAAGGGGGTCTCCGATCGCGCTTTCCCGCGTGTCACGCCGGCGGGGTACAGTGCCATGGGAGCAGCCACCCAGGAACGGATCCAGATTCCCATACACGATACCCACATCGTGGAGAACGCCTCCTGGTTTCGCGGCGCCCATTCCGTGAAATTCGGCGGTGAAGTTCGATTGGCCCGCAATGTTGACGACCTCAATAGCCAGATTTCCGGCGCCCTCAACTTCGGTGACCAGCCGAGTTCACAACCAGGAGTGACCAATACCGGGAACGCAATCGCCAGCCTGCTTCTGGGATTTCCGAACTCTGCCTCCATTCTCGACACCGACCTGCTCGATCGGCGCGCCAAATATTTTGCCCTGTTCGTGCACGACGATTGGAAAGTGAGTTCCAGATTCACCCTGAACCTTGGCGTGCGCTGGGAAACGCACACGCCGCGCTTCGATATCAACGATCGCCAGAATGGGTTCGACCCTGTTGCGATCAACCCGGTGTCGAATACCCCGGGCGTGGTCACCTTCGCCGGCCGGGACGGCATGGGTCGAAACGTCTACGACGGGGACTATAACAACTTTGCGCCTCGCATCGGATTTGCCTGGCAGCTCTTCGGAACGCGGACGATCATCCGTTCCGGATATGGGGTCTTCTTTGGTCCCCCGATTCCCGGTTCGAATACCGCCAGCGCCGGATTTGAAACCAGCGGCAATTTTTCCACGCCGGACAATGGAATCACGCCCCCGTTCTTGTTGCGAGATGGCTTTCCCAGCACGAGCCGCGCCCAAATCGGCCCCGAGTTTGGCGCCGTACCCGTGGGTCAGCCGGTTCGTTTTGCTCCTCAGTTCATTGAGACTTCCCGCCCCCTGGGATATTCGCAGCAGTGGAATCTTGCCATCCAGCAAGACCTCGGATGGCAGACGTTGCTCGAAGTGGGTTACCTGGGCAACGTCGGCCATAAGCTGCCCGGGCCCAACACGAATATCAACCAGGTTCCCGAGGCGCTCATGGGGGCGGGCAATGCCCAGGTGCGCAGACCTTTTCCCCAATTTGGAAACCTAACCTTGCTCACGCCGATGTGGGGAAACTCCAGCTATCATGCTCTGAACGTCAAAGTGGAAAAACGCTTCTCTCATGGGCTGAACTTTCTGGCTAACTACACCTTCTCGAAGTTCATCGACGATGTAGCGGCCGGCTTTGAGGTCGGCGTCGTGTCAGGCGGCATTCAGAACCTTTACAATCGCCGCGCGGAAAAATCTCTGTCGGGCAACGACGTGCGCAATCGCCTGGTATGGAGCTCGGTCTATGAACTGCCGATAGGAAAGGGAAGACGCTGGCTGAGCCAGGGTGCGCAATCGATGGTCCTGGGTGGCTGGAATCTCGGAACCATCCTGCTCCTGCAGGCCGGCAGCCCCTATGGACTGGTAACGCAGGCGAGTTCCACCAACGCCTTCGCACCCGGCTCGCAGTGGGTAAACCTGCTCCGCAACCCGGAACTCCCGGATCCTGAGAGAAGCTTGGACCGTTGGTTCGACACCTCAGCGGTCGCGGCGCCGGCACAATTCACCTTCGGTAATTCCGGCCGCGCCCTGCTGACCGGGCCCGGCATTGCCGGCCTGGATGTTTCGCTGCTCAAGAACCATCGCTGGAAGGAACACTTCAATATCCAGTTTCGCTTCGAAGCGTTCAACATACTAAACCACGCCAATTTTCAGGAGCCCGGCAGGGCCCTGGGATCGCCGCTTTTCGGCGTCATCGATGACACCCTTCCGGCGAGAATCCTGCAATTCGGTTTGAAGATGGAATTCTAAGGCGGCGTCTCGTTGGCGCCTTGGCGTCTTCGCGGTAAGGGAGTGTTTATGGGAGAAATACCGCATCGCTCGCGCCGTGAAATTCTCCAGTCGATTTCGATCCTCGGCTCGGGAAGTCTTCTCTTGCCGCTGGGCGTTCTAAACGGAGCGCTTCTGGACGACCGTCCGCGAGGAACCATCCGTGGCGTGCTGCGCGACGGCGCGTCGGGGAAGCCGGTCGCGGCCAAGATGCGCGTCAGCAACTCGGGCGAAGCGTTCATGCCGGCTCCGGCAATCAAGACCATGCCGCAGCGTACGCGAGGCTCGGTCAAGCACTACTTTTACGCGCGCGGTTCTTACGAAATAGCGGTCCCCCCTGGGCGCTACGACATCGAAGTGGTTCGCGGCATCTGCCACGAGGCGGTATTGAGTGCGGTCGAGGTCGGCGCGGGACTGACTCGTGTGGCCGACTTCACGATTCCGGCGCTCTGGGATCTGGGGGCTTCCGGCTGGTATTCGGGCAACACCCATACCCATTACCATCTCGAGCTTGATGAAGATCCCGACGAAAGGCTGCGGCTGGTTCCCCCGGCCGAGGCGCTCGATGTGAGCGTGATCAGCTACCTGATTCGCAACGAGTCGCCCTACATTACCAACCGCTACCCGATTGGGCGCCTGCCTCAGTTTTCACAACACGGAACCCTCATCGATATGGGAGAAGAGGCGCGCAACAACAGCACGCCCTGGGGGACGGGCTACGGCCACTGCCTCTTCTTGAACATTCCTCGACTGGTGGAGCCGGTTTCGACCGGTGTGCTTTCGCGCGACGGCAAGGCGCCCGATTTCCCGACTCTTTCGATGCTTTGCGCCGAGGCCCGGCGGATTGGCGGCACCACGGTCTGGTGTCACAACGGCGGCGGCATGGAAATGCCCACGGCGGTTGCGCTGGGTCATGTCGATGCCTTCAATCTCGCGGACGGCAACGAGGCCGACTACGCGCGCTACTACCAGCTTCTCAATTGCGGGTTTCGACTTCCGGCGTCGTCCGGCACCGACTGGTGGATCTACGATCACAACCGGGTCTTCGTCCAGGTGGAAGGCTCGTTTAACTATGACTCCTGGATTGCGGGCCTGCGGGCAGGCCGCACGTTCGTTTCCAACGGTCCGCTGCTTTCCCTGACGGTGAACGGGAAGGGGCCGGGGTCGGTGCTCGAGGGGCCGGAGCGCCTGACTGTCGTTGCGCGCGCCCTGTCGCGCCTTCCTTTCGACCGGCTCGAAATCGTCCGCGATGGCATCGTGGTGGCCGAAGCTCTGGCGCACAACCAGCGGGAAGCGCGGCTGCAAGAAGAAATCCCGGTCGAGCGCGGCGGCTGGCTAGCCGCGCGCATTCGCAGCGAGGCCAGGACTCACGCCGGATACACGGTTTTTGCTCACTCCAGCCCGGTTTATTACACGCTCAAGGGGACTCTGGCAAGGCGCGCGGAAGCAGCCGGCTCGTTTGTCGATGACATCGAGCAGTCGATCCGGTTTATCCGGAAGAACTACCGCTTCGCGAGCGAAGCCGACAAGGCCCTGGCTCTGGGACGCTTCGAGGAGGGAAGGGCCTTCTACGCGAAACTCGTGGCCCAGCAGTAGGAATTGACGATTTACGATTGACGATTGACGATTGTTAAACATCCATGAAGGGACAATCGTCGATCGTGAACAAATCGTCAATCGTAAATCGTCAATCGTAAATCAGATGACGACGGTCCTGCCGTCAAACTGTAGTCGAATCGAAAGCCGCCTCGTAATCGCTCGTTGAATGACAGCTCGAGGAGGGAAGGAGCCTTCTACGCGAAACTCGCCGAATCGATTCAATCGTCAATCGTCAATCGTAAATCGTCAATCAAATGACGACGGTCCTGCCGTCAAACGTGGTGAGAGAAAGCCCCTCGAATCGCTCGTTGAAACAGCCTCGTTCCTCTCTCAGGTAGCTGATCGCAACGCCCTCGCCCAGTTTCAGGGACTCGGTCGCGTCCGAGCGCCAGTGGACGCCGGCAATGTCGCGACCGAGCGCAACGTTGGCCGCGAGCTTGTTCAACTCACCGCCAACTGTGAGAGGGGGCCCGTTGTAAGGCACAAGCGCGAGGCCGTCGGGACTCGCCTGCACGGGATTTGGAATGACCCACGATTCGTCAAACAATGCTTTCAAGATGGTCACGCACGCGCCCGCAACCGTCGCATGGCCGGCGCCGTAGGCCGGATGGGTCGGCGCACCTTCCGGAAACGCCATCGGTAAGAGGTAGGTGCCGTGCCGTCGGAAGACTTCATCCAGCACGGGCGAGGTGAGAATCTCCGAATTGATCGGATAGCTGGTCCGGCGGGTCACGTGGTTGTGCACCCGTCCCGCAAACTCTTCGGGCCGCAGGCGGCGGTGAACGAACCACTTCTGATACCAGACCGCCTTCAGCGCAGGCCTGGCGATGGCGCATAGTACGGATGCCATGTAGGGACCGCCGAAGGTGCCGAAGCCGATCTGAGTTCGCGAAGCGTTATAGGGATTGCCCGCGTCAACGGGCGCCCCGAGGCTTCCCAGAATCAAGAACGCATTGAAATAAGCCTGGAACAGCACGTCGATGTGCACCCACTCGCCCAGGTCGCGCCCGTTGCGGATGTAGCGAGGCGTCGGGTCCAACGGATAGGGTCCGGTTTCTGATCCGTCCTGCACGGCCAGCCAGTCGAAGTAATTCGTCATGTAGTCAATGCCGGCCGCGGTCGTGCGCATCCGGCGGTCAATGGTTTCGGCGCCGAACGGTGTCTCCAACCACAGGAACTGCGAGATGTAGGGACCGGTCACGTCACCCGGCGTGAGCCCACGAAACAGCGTGGCCGGCGTGACCCGGCCTCCGGTTTTCGGAACTCTGAGATCCGAAAACCTTGACAGATCGGCGGCGGCCGCGACCGTGAGAGGGTTGGTTTCGTACTCGGTGAAAGAGACATCGCGCGCGAGCGCCATCCAGTAATTCTCGGCTATCTCGGCCGCCTCTTCCGCGCTGCTGAAAGCGGGCGCCGGTGGCTGAGCCATGGCGTGTGAATCGGGTCCTTCCATCTCAAAAGCCAGTCCGGCCTGAGGATTGGTGAGCTTGACTTTCCCTCCGAGGAGGATGTTTTCGAAGTCAGATGGTTTGCCGGTTGCGAGCGCAAGCAGATAAGTATCGTAGGCGTCCGGATGAACCTCGCCGAGCTGGTTGTGCGGCAGCGCCTTCGAATAGCTCGCAAATTTACTGGGATAACGGTCTTCATCGCCGTTGACCGGGTGAGCGGCCGGCACAGCATTTTTCTCGCGCAAGGCCGAGGAGACGCGAATTTGATAGGCTTGCTCGGCCCGCGTCGGCCTGCTCGTCGAAGCTGACTGGGTGTCAGGTGTTACAGCTTGAATCAAAGGCGAGGCGCCGGCGGCCAGAGCGACCCCGGTAGTTCCACCGAGATACTCGAGAAATTTTCGCCTGCTGCGGCCAGCCGGAGAGGAAGACGTTTTTTTCGCCGGGATTCCAGCCTGAGGATTTCGCAGTTCCGAGTTTTCACTCTTCATCGAGTCCTCCATTTTTGTGATAGTTTCAACGCAGCGATTTTCTGGGAACCAGAGGGGGAGGGGACTGGCTTCTTTGTTTCTCGGGGGCGAGTTATTACTGGGACGTAAAGACACCCAGAAATTAGACCCATTGTTCTGGAAAGGCAACTGAAGAATAGATGCGCAACTCCGTGATTTCCGCCGCCATTCTGTTTGTGCTCGCAGCAGCGATTCCACGTTCAGCGACCCGCCTGGGAGCGCAGGCGACGCGCCCCGATCGCGGTACGCCGGGAAAAGTCCTGGTGAACGCGCGCTTCGCGCTGAAGGACGCCACCTCGACGGACTGGAGCGGAACGCTGGAAGTGACGGAAGGGCGGCTCGAAAAACTGGAAGGCTGGCACTTTCCTCCGTTGCCCGGACCGAACCAGGCGGGGCCGCGCTGCCAGATTACGGGTCCCGATAGCTGGGAGGCTCAGTCGTTGCTCGGCCAGGTTCCCAACGTACACGTGGATCTATCGCCGGTTCTGCCTGCTCCGCGACCGGTCTGGCCGGTTGGCATCCTGGTTTTTCTGACCGGCGACAGCCGGACAAAGTTGAACCTGCGATTCAAGCACCACGAGTCCGTCAGCCTGAGCCTGGGCGAACTGGATCGCGGGCCGGCGCAGTTTCGGGATGGCGCTATTGAAATTGAACGGCTGCCGGAGCTGCATCGGATTGGAGGCGATGCCGGCGAAGCGGATTACCCAAGCATAGCTGTTACCCGTAGCGGGACAGTGTGGGTAGCGTGGCAGGAATATCGCGGCGGCAGCGAGCGCGTTCTGGCACGGTCACTTTCGGGTGATACCTGGAGCGCAGCCGCGACGCTTTCCGAAAGCGGCGATGTATACCGGACGGCTGTGGCTGAAGCGGGTGACGGCCGTATTCTGGTAGTCTGGGCTGCCCGCGAAGCCGGCAGCTGGCATCTCTGGGGGCGGAGCTTCGACGGCGCGAATTGGAGCCGTGCCGAGAAGTTGAGCGAGGCGCCGGGATTGAGTTTTCACCACAGACTCGCGGCCGATTCGAAAGGGAGGCTCTGGCTCGTGTGGCAGGGTTTCGACCGCGGCCAATCGGACATTTTCTTGCGCATCTATCAAAACGGGAGCTGGACGGCTGCGACACGTATCAGCGAAACCGGGTCGAACGATTGGGAGCCCTCCGTGGCCGTGGATTCACAGGGCCGCGGCTGGATTGTCTGGGATACGTACCGCGCCGCGCGACCGGGCGCCGCTTCCAGTTACGACGTCGTGGCGCGCACTTTTCGCGACGGTACCCTCTCCCCGGTCATGCCGGTGGCAGCGAGCGCGCGCATGGAAGCGCATGCTTCAATCACCCTGGATGACCGCGGTCGTCCGTGGATAGCTTACGACGAAGCGGGCGAGAACTGGGGAAAGGACTGGGGATTTCTCTCGAAAGATCGAGGCATCGGGCTTTACATGAGCCGGACTCTCCGCGTGGTGTGCCTCGACGGCGACAAGGTGCTCGAGCCGGAGCAGGACATTCAGGGATCCCTCCCTCTCGATATGCAATTGTATTCTTCCTTGCCGTCCATTCATGCCGATGGCTCCGGACGCATCTGGGTTGTGTTCCGCTACCTCGCCGGCGCGCGCACGCGCACCGCGGATCTATGGGGGGCGGGCGGCGGCTGGGAAAACGCCGCCATGTGCTACACCGGTTCGCGCTGGGAGCGGCCGATAGCGCTGGCGCGCAGCCTGGGGCGAAACGACGGGCGTCCGGCCGCGGCGCCCGTGCGCGATGGCGTGGCAGCGGCTTACGCCAGTGATCATCGCCCTTTTCTTGGCGGTCTGGCACAGGACTACGGCGTCTATGCGACACAGGTATCGGCGCGTCCGGCGCCGGCAGCCGAGCTTCGAACCAGGGTAAGAAGCGTACCCGCCACCGCGCAGCTTCCGGCTCATCCGGCCGAGGCCGAGGACGTGCGCCGCATCCGCAGCTATCGCGCGCAGCTCGGGCGTGAAACCTACCGCATAGTGCGCGGCGATCTGCATCGCCACACCGACATTTCAGGCGATGGGATCGGAGACGGGTCGCTGCTTGACCTTTATCGCTATGCTCTCGATGCCGCGGCTCTGGATTTTATCGCGGTAACCGATCATGGGGCCGGCAACGATCTCGAATACTCGTGGTGGCGGACGCAGAAGTCGAGTGACCTTTTCATGGTACCGGATGCGTTCACGCCCCTCTTCGGCTACGAGCGCAGTCTCCCCTATCCCAACGGCCACCGTAATATTGTCTTTGATCACAGAGGAGTGCGGACCCTTCCCAGCAGTCTTGAAGAGCGTCAGGGAAAGGAGGGCGCGGCAAAGCTTTATCAGTACCTCAGGGAGAACGGCGGAATCGCGTTCGCCCACACCATTGCTACCAATCAGGGGACTGACTGGCGCGACAACGATCCGACGCTGGAGCCGCTGGTCGAGATCTATCAGGGCTTCCGCAATTCTTACGAGTATGAAGGGTCCCCGAAGAGCGCCACTGCTGACCGGCCGTACCTCTTCAAGAGCGGCTACCAGCCCCTTGGTTTCTACTGGAATGCGCTGGCCAAGGGATACAAGCTGGGCATTCAGGCAAGCTCCGACCATGTTTCGACTCATCTCTCTTACTCGTGTCTCTATGTGACCGGGCTGTCCCGGCGGGAGCTGATGGATGCGATGCGCGCCCGCCGGACTTACGGCGCAACCGACAACATCCTGCTCGACTACAGATTGGTGGACGCGGAACCGGAACCGAGCATTTGATGGGAGCATCGGTCGCGATCACTGCGGCGCCGAAGCTGAAGGTCCATGCGATCGGCACATCGCCCATCCAGCGCGTGGACATCATCAAGAACAACCGCTATGTCTACACTGTTGAGCCAGGCAAGCCGGAGAGCGATTTTACGTTCACCGACTCCGAGGCCGCGACCGGCGAAGCTTATTACTATGTGCGCGTCCTGCAATACGATGGTCAGCTGGCCTGGTCGTCGCCCATCTGGGTCACGCGGAAGTGAAATTCGGGGACAGGCTCCTAATTGCGTTGTTAAGAGAGCGCAAGAAATTCGGGGACAGGCTCCTAATTGCGTTGTTAAGAGAGGCCAAAAGACTGGTGTCTTGACACGCAATTAGGAGCCTGTCCCCGAATTTCTTGCTGACTGATCTTCGCTTCTCGGCCCGCTCGCTCCGTCACAGCATTGGCTTCGCCTCCGTTGCGGTCCTCAGTCTGGCACTCGGCATTGGAGCGAGTGGGGCGCTTTTCAGTCTGGTCGACGCTATCTTCTTCCGGCCCTTTCCAGTTCACGAGCCCGACCGGCTGGTCGCGCTTTATTCCGTGCGTTTGAGCGATGCCAGCTGGAGCGGGACGTCCTATCCGGACTACCTGAACTATCGGGAGCAAACGGACGTCTTCGCCGGCCTGATGGCGTACATTCGGATACCACTCAGCTTCGATGCCGGCGGGCGGACGGAGCGTTTGTCGGGCGAGCACGTCACCTTCAACTACTTCGAGACGCTCGGGCTTGGGATGACCGCCGGCCGAGGCTTCCGAGCCGGAGAAGACCGGCCCGGAGCCCCCCACCCGGTGGTGGTGATCAGCGACGGCCTCTGGCAGCGCGCTTTCGGCGGCGACCCGTCGGTGGTGGGACGCCCGGTCCGAATCCACGGCCGGAGCTTCACCATCGTCGGCGTGGCGCCGCGCGGATTCCGCGGCGTGACGCTCGACTGGGGACGGCCACCCGAGGTCTGGGTGCCGATGGGCTGGTTCGACGAATTCATTCCGCGGTTTCAGGCGAGGCGGACGCTCGAGTGGCGCGAGGCTCGCAGCGCGCTGGTCGTCGGGCGGCTGCAGCCGGGAGTCACGCTCGAGCAAGCGCGAACGCGGTGCGGGTTCGAGCGGCGCAGCTCCAGGCAGAGTACCCGGAGACAAACCGGACCTGGAGCGTCGAAGTGCTTCCGGGGCGCGAGGCCCGTTTCTGGCCGGCCTATCGCCGCTCCGTGACCGCGTTCGCGGGTCTGCTGGTTGCCACCGTCGGTTTCGTCCTGCTGCTCGCGTGCGCCAACGTCGCCAACCTGCAGCTTGCGCGCGGGGCGGCCCGCGAACGTGAGATGGCTCTGCGGCTGGCGCTCGGGGCGAGCCGGCGGCGGCTGGTCCTGGGACTCCTGGTTGAAAGCCTGGTGCTTTCGGTCCTCGGGCTCCTGGCAGGATTCGCGATCGCCCGCGGCGGGATCCTGCTTCTATCGCGCTTTCCGCTTCCGTTCGAAGTTCCGCTGAACCTGGAACTGGGTCTCGACCGCCGGGTTCTTCTGTTCACGCTGGCCGTCTCGCTGGTCGCGACCGTCGTGTCGGGACTGTTCCCGGCGCTGGCGACCGCGCGCGCCGACTTGAGGACTGCGCTCCAGGAACAGGCCGGCAGTTCCGGCCGGAGCTTCCGGCACAGCCGTCTCCGGAGCGGCCTGGTCGTCGCCGAGGTGGCGCTTTCGCTCGTCCTGCTTGCCGGGGCCGGGTTGTTCCTGCGCACGCTGGTTCGAGCGCAGTCGATCGACCTGGGGCTGCGGCTCGACAACGTGCTCGTCCTCTCGGTCGACTTCAACTCGATGCGTTCTCGTTACGATGAGTCGAAGGCGATGCAATTTTACCGGAGCGCGCTGGAGAGAGTCCGGAGTGTTCCGGGTGTGGTTGCGGCGACGTGGGGCGGCGACGTCCCGCTCGCGCGCCGCCGCCTGCTGATCTGGTTCGTAAAGGAGGGCACAACCGTCTCGGGGGAAGCCGACTGGATCCGGGCAGAC
Organism: uncultured Acidobacteriota bacterium; assembly: GCA_963827655.1. Classification (GTDB taxonomy): domain Bacteria; phylum Acidobacteriota; class UBA6911; order UBA6911; family UBA6911; genus CAWHCF01. The sequence continues at coordinate 313,749 of CAWHCF010000022.1, read as the reverse complement.
GCGAACGTCACGGGACCGCGCTATCTGGAAACTCTCGGGATTCGACTGGTGCGCGGTCGCGATTTCACCGACAGGGACGACGAGTCGTCGCCCATAGGCGCGGCGATCATCAATGAAACCATGGCGCGCCGCTACTGGCCGGGCGAGGATCCGCTGGGGCGGCGCGTCCGACTGCGCCACGCGCGCGCGGGAGTTGTACGAGATCGTGGGAATTGCCGGCGACGTCCGCCAGCGCTCGATCTGGGGCGAGCCGGCGCCCTACCTTTACGTGCCGCGTCTATCAGCGGTTACTTTCCCGAGATGATGCTTCACGTCCGGACCGAGGGGAACCCGATGACGATGCTGCCGGTCGTGGAGCGTGAATTCGCGGCGCTCGATCCGGACCTGCCCGTGTTCGACGCCAGGACACTTCGGACTCAGATGGCGGAGGCCCTGGCGGTCGAGCGCACGGCGGCGGCGCTCCTGGGCGCCGCGGGACTGCTCGCGCTCGTCCTGGCCGTAAGCGGTGTCTACAGCATCATGGCCTACTCGGTCGCGCGCCGGACGCGCGAGATCGGGATTCGCATGGCGCTGGGAGCCCGCCAGCGCGCCGTCCTCGCCATGGTCCTCAGGCAGGGGATGACGCTGGCTGTACTCGGCATCCTGGCCGGGATCGGGACCGCATGGGCGCTATCGCGGCTGATCGCCGGTTACCTTCACGGCGCCAGCCCCACGGATCCGCTCACTTATGCGTCGGTCGTGATGATCCTGGCCGCTGCCGCGGCGCTCGCCTGCTACATTCCGTCGCGCCGCGCGGCGCGAATCGATCCGGCAACCGCCCTGCGGCGCGAGTGAGTACACAATTGATCTCGATCTCGAGGGTATACTCTATGCGCGAATGGGCAAATAGACTCGGTCACATTCTGGTTCATCGAGAGTCGGATGCGACAATCGATTGAACCGGTTTCTGTGCTCGATGCTAAGTCAGCGCTGAGAATAAGTCTCGAAACCGCCACCCAGGAGAGCGTTGAAGGCGACATTTGCGGGCCAGTGAGGATACAGATTGAAGGTTTTCGGCCCATCTATAACGAGGTCTTGTTTGTTGAGATGAAGCCGGAGGATGGCATTGACGAAGCCTTGATTGGTTACATTGTCTTGGAACAATCTCAGGCCGTAATCGATATGCTGGGACATAGGTTAGTCCCGATCAAGCACATGGATCTGAAGTCCATTTCGTTGCGCCGTCCAGGCAGCCGTTTTCTGCGCGGGCTTGAGAAATCTATTTGTTCAGATTGACCAGCCTTCAGGTCGGACTTAAGATCGCCGCCAGAGATGGATTCCTCGCTCATGATTGGTCAAACCCTTGCGCACTACCGCATCGTCGAAAGGCTCGCCGCAGGCGGAATGGGTGAAGTCTACCGGGCGAGCGACACGAAGCTCGGACGCGAAGTTGCTATAAAGGTCTTACCTGACGCCTTCGTGCGCGATCCTGAGCGCCTGGCACGCTTCGAGCGCGAGGCGCGCCTGCTGGCTTCGCTGAACCACCCGAATATCGCCGCGATCCATGGGTTCGAGCAATCCCGCGGCATTCCGTACCTCGTGCTGGAATTGGTTCCAGGTGAAACCCTTGCCGACCGACTGTCCGCGGGCCCGCTCCGAATCGAAGAGGCACTTCGAATCTGTGTCCAGATCGCGCAGGGCTTGGAAGCGGCCCACGAGAGAGGGGTCATTCACCGGGACTTGAAGCCAGCCAACATAAAGATTACTCCCGAAGGAAAGGTTAAGGTGCTGGACTTTGGCCTCGCGAAGGCCTTTGCCGCCGATCTTGCCGAATCATCGGCGGTGACCGAAGTCGGCACGCGCCAAGGAGTGATTCTGGGTACGCCATCCTACATGAGCCCTGAGCAGGCGCGGGGCAAGCCGGTGGACAAGCGGACCGACATCTGGTCGTTCGGTTGCGTGTTGTATGAGGCGCTAACTGGGCGGCCGCGCCCCTTCGGGCTGCGGCCCGCAGGCCCGCTGGCTTTGTTGCTCGCTCCTCACGTACCGCATCGGGTACGCATCGTCGCTCGCGCCTCGCCAGCGGGCCTGGGGGCCTGCAGCAGAATGAGAACTTATTTCTGCGCGAACCCTTAGCGTTTCTTCGAGTCTTTGCGTCTCAGTGGTTGGTTTTTGTTAGCAGGCTCCAGATAATCTTCCCACAGGTCGACGTAAACGGCGCTTCGGCCGGCAACCCCCTCACCCCAAAGCTCCGCCGCCTCAAACCGGACGCTATACAGATGCCGCGCCTCCTTCACACCTTCGGCGCTGCGGTCGGGGAAGATATGGGCGCCGTGATACGCCTGGATCACGCCCGCTCGGCCACGCACGTAGCGGGGCTCGCGCGTATGGCCGCGCGGATGCCGGTTGATGGCGCGAACCTTGTCGCCAGGCCGAAAGCGAGGTGGGGTGTCGATCGGCAGCGCCGTGGGGAGCCTTGAGCCAGGACCCGAGCAACATTCTCGGCCTTGAGGATGCGTCTTCTGGTTTCCTCGTCCGCCGGCCCTGCGGCCTTTCCCGTCGCCAGCTCCTCTGTGGTTACCAGACCGGCTTCCACCAGCAGTTTTTCCAACCCCACCAGCCAGTTTTCGTAGTAGGTATGCCGCAGATAATCGATCGGGTGCTGGCGTTCGCGGGCATGGCGGGAGATGTCTATGTTCCATTTCCCCAGGGACCCGGCCGCCAGGGTCAAACCGAACACGCGCTTTTCCCACGCGGTGTGGAAGACGGGTTCTTCGGCCTCGGGTTCCGCATTGATCGGGCCCAGGCCATGCATGCCGCCCAGGTCGTGCGCGCCGTTCATCGGCTCCTCCCGGATGACTTTACCTTTTCCACGCCGATCATGGCGTTGCGAGTCACGAGTTGGGCGAGTTCCTCCTCGCTCAAGTCCCCGGTCTCCTCGGGACGTTCCGGCAGCACGAGATACCGCATTTCCGAGGTCGAATCCCAGACGCGGATTTCGACGTCCTCGGACAGTTCCGTGCCGAATTCTTTCAAAACACCGCGCGGGTCGGCCACGGCGCGGGCGCGGTACGGCGCCGATTTGTACCAGACCGGCGGCAGCCCCAGCACCGGCCATGGATAGCAGGAACACAGGGTACAGACCACCAGGTTGTGGACCCTCGGCGTGTTCTCTACCACTCGCATGGTTCACCCTGCCGGCCGGTGTAGCCCAACGAGGCGATGGCGGCGGACGCGTCCTCGATCAGCCATTTCTTGAAGGCGGGATCGGTCCACGCGCGCGCGACGACTCTGGCGCCATTGCGGGGACCAACCTTGGTTTCATAAACGTCGATGAGTTCGTCGATCGCCGCCGGTTCGACCAGCCCCTTCTCGATCAGCAGCGATTCGAGCGCCTTGACGCGCAACACAAGATCGGAAGGCGGTTCGGTATGGTCGTCATCGTCGTGGTGATGGTGTCCGCTCACGGCTCCCTCCTAGTTAACCCCGTAACACAAGACTTCAAGAAACACTACTCAGAATGTTTCTTTCGGTGTCTTCGTGTCTTTGTGGTTAGAGCTGTCTAACTAGACTATTTGAAGATGGCCGCCGGCGCGTGATAGCGCTCCGCCCAATCGGCGAACGGTACGTCGGTGGCGCCGATGACATGGTCTACCACCCGCCATTGTTTTGCTTCCTTGCGCAATAACGAGCAGATCCAATCATCGAACGTGCCGGCGTCGATCAATTTCTGGTAACGGGTTCCGCGGTAGTCCATCGGTTTCCCGGATTTTTGCAGCGGAGCGCCCCGGAGAAAGGCCCATTCGTTCTGCACGTTCAGTGCGTCAATCCGGAACACCACCGGCTTCTTGAGCTCCTTTTCCACGACCGAGCGGAGCGCCTCGGTGATCTGCTTCCGTTCGGAGCTCCCCGGTTTCGGGGTGTGGGGCTGCTGCACCGCGAAACCAGGGCTCCCGAGGTCGATGAGGGTCGCGATCAAGAGGCTGACCAGGAATCGCACTGAACCCGCCTTCTTCGAAGTCTTGTGCATTTCGGTCCGGGAGGGCCGCCGCGCGGTCTGCGATGTCGCAACCGGGCGAGGCGCCCTCCTCGCGGTTCACTGCGTGTATCAAGCGCAGGCGAAGAAGCTGCGCTGAGGCCGACCTGTTCGCGATTACGTGATGTATCTTGCAGTGACGGGTCTGCACGGCCTGACCGGATGCCTGCGGTTGGCCGAAATCTGACGTCTTACTAACCATGATCGCTGAACGTGCGACGCAGGCCGGAGTGCCGGTCCTTCGGACCTCGTGTCGGCGCATCATGAACCCCGCCCTGACGGGCGGGGCTACTTACTGACGGGCCTTCGGCCCTAGGCGACAACACAGCTTACCGCTCTGCGCATACGTCAACGCAATTATGAACCAACCAACTAAGTTGCAACACAAGTGTAGCGTGGCACTAGATCTGGACGAAGTCCAGACTTCCGAAACCTCGCGTGCGCGCGCAGACTTCGTAGCCCTCACGGCTGCCGTCGTCGTTGGTGTTGCCCTCGATCGTCCGGCACGTCTCGGCGGCGGCGCTGACAACTATGCCGGTATGGATCCAGTCGGTGGGCGTATTCCGGACCAGGAAGAAGCTGCCCGGCCGGGCTTTCGACTTGTCCCCAAACCTGCTCTTGCCCTTGGCGGACGAGGCCAGGGAATCGCACGAGAACGAGGTCGCGATCGGCAGCGGCTGCCCCAGAGTCTCGCACGCCTGCTTCAGGCAGAAACAGGCGAAGCCGGCGCACCACGCCCACGGTGTTCCCTCGTTGCCGTCCATGTAGAGGCGCACCCACGGCCCCTTGTTTTGGCCGCCGATCTCGAGGGGATGTTGCGCAAGGTGTTGCTGGGCATAAGCCACCACCATGTCGCCCAGAGAACGTCCGCCGCCGGGGATGGGGACCAGGACCGCCTTCATGGGCGCCACCAGCCGTTCGAACGTTGCGTTATCGACGACACCGGTCGGAGCATTACTGCCGCCCTTTTTCTGAAAATCCTTGACCGCCGACTCCGACGCCGGCCCGAAATCGCCGTCGACGGCGACGTGGTGGCCGTTCAGGCAGAGCCATTCCTGCACGAGCTTGACCTGGCCCTGCTTGTCCCCTTTGCGCAAGGGTTTCAATAGTTGCAGATCTTTTACGGTCGCAGCCATCATCGTTACCTCTCATTGCAAGTGTTGTTAGAAATCTCCTGTACGCCGCAGAATTTTCAACGGCGCACCATGAATGCCTCGCCACGCCTCGAATTTTGCTGGTGTCGCGGGGCGGTTTTCCAGCTGTCATATAATGAAAATCGTATCGAAAACGTTTCACTTTCTCTGAACCAGCCGCCTGGCGAAAGGCATCGGTCATTGCTCGCGAAACCTGTTAGTGATGCTGAGATGCGAAGGATGCTGAGAATGAAAAAGCGGCCCAAAGGTCTGATCGAAAATGATATAGTATTTGCATGATTCGCCGGCGTTTCACGATCTTGTTGCTCGCGACGATGGCATACGCTGTGGTCATTTTCGTTGGTCGCGATCGGGTTCATGCTTTCGATGACACCACCATTCAGGGGAAGCTCGTCGTTGAAGGAGGAAAGGGACCCATACTTCAGACCAAGGAAAAGCCCGTTCCTCTCACGAGTAGTGACACTAATCTCGCGGCGACCCTCTCTGATCCGCGCCTATCAGGCCGCGAAGTAAAGCTGGAAGGCAAGTTCAAGGAGGGCGGCGTTTTTGATGTCCACAAATTCTTCGTCGTCCGTTCCGGCTCGCTCTACCGTCTGATCTACTTCTGCGATACCTGAAATATTGTCGCGTTCAGTCCGGGAGACTGCCAATGCTGCCAGGCGCCGGTGGAGCCGCTCGAAGTAGTCCCCACCGATCCTCGCATTTCTCAGGAGCCGAAGAAGCAGTAGACAGAACGGTTAATTGACGGACCGGGTCCCTGATCTCTGACCTCTGACGACCGCTTCCAGCACCGGAACCATCCGGGCGAAGACCTCGTCGATGGACCCCTCGCCCGGAACGCGCCACAGAATTCTTTTCTCTGCGTAGTAGCTTAGCAGGGGCTCAGTCTGCCGATAATAGACTTCCAGTCTTTCACGCGCCACCTCCTCTCGATCATCGCTTCGCTGCGTAACTTCAATGCCGGGCGGAGGAGGATTGTGCACGATGTGGTAAGGCTCGCCGTGAGGCCCGATACGACGTCCCGTAATGCGCTCGAGCACGTGTTTCGAGTCGAGTTCGATATACAAGACCGCGTCGGGAGGCCGGAAAGTATCGAGCGCCTGAGCCTGGGATAGCGCGCGGGGAAAACCGTCGAGAATGACCGGCGATGAATGGTGGTTGAGCAGAGTGTCGCGCAGCAGAGCAAACACCAGGCTGTCGGGAACCAGCTCGCCCGCATCGACATAGCGCTGAGCTTCAATGCCCAGCGGTGTCCGGGCGGCAACGGCCTGGCGCAGGTAATAACCGGTCGACAAGTGATGTCCTCCCAGAAATTTCGCAATCTTCTGAGCCTGAGTCCCTTTTCCGCTTGCCGGCGGTCCAAGTAGAACGATTGTTGTTTTATGCCGCATCGCTGCGAATCTTCGTGGATGTCATCTCCACATACTTACCACCAAGACGCGACGGCGCAAAGAACGGTTTTTCGAGCAAGTCAGCGGGCGATTCTGGCTTCTGATCGGTCGGTAGTTTTTGCTAAGATTTCGAATGTATGAGGAACCGAAACTCCATGCCGGCTCTGCTTCGTTGGCTGATCCTGGTTTCGGCCGGCTCTTCCTTTTGGAACTGCGGTTCCGTTCCCAAGAAAACGGATCCCGTTGAAGAAAGCCGGCCCGCCGCCTCGAAAGAGCTTCCGGCAGACAAATCGTCAGACACGCGTCCGTCGATCGTGGCGTTAGGCGACAGTCTTACAGCCGGATTGAGAGTTGATCCGGCGCGCAATTATCCAAGCGTCTTGCAGAGAAAGTTAGACGACGCCGGTTATCTCTATCGTGTCGTCAACGCGGGCGTGAGCGGCGACACGTCGGCGCAGGGGCTCAACCGGCTCGCCGGAGTGCGCAATTACCATCCGGTGGTCGTCATCCTCTCGCTGGGCGCCAACGACGGTTTGCGTGGGATACCGGTGAGCACAACGTCAAGCAATCTTGACAACATTATCACCCAGCTCAAACGCGATGGGACCAAGGTGATTCTGCTCGGGATGCAGATGCCGCCGAACTACGGGGCGGAATACACGCAGGCTTTTAGCGCGGCTTACCCGGATCTCGCGGCAAAGCACGATATTCCGCTGGTCCCTTTCATGCTGGCAGGAGTGGCCGGAGACAGTCGATTCAATCAAGAAGATGGAATTCATCCCACGGCGGAGGGCTACGAAATAGTCGCCGAGAATGTCTGGAAGGTCCTCAAGCCTCTCCTCGATAAGTCACGTCCCAGGTAACCACAACAGCCCTAGTGTCTTTGTGACTCCGCGGTCTGGGTTTTCACTTTCGCTGGACTGATCTTCTTCAGTTCATCAATGAAGATCTGGCCGTCTCTCATGGCCGGTTCAGGATTGCCTTGAAGCAACACCTCGCGCGGGCTGACTGGCTTTCCGAAGAGAATCTGATTGGCGTCCCTGTCCGGCCGGACGACGCCACCTTTAACGACCATGCCGGCGAACAAACCCCGGCTTCGGGAATAGGCCAGAATCTTCGCGGACATCCACGCGTCCGTCTCCGCCGCCGCGGTTCGTCCCACAGGACCGGCAGCTACCGAAGCATCTCCTCCCAGAGTGAACTGGCTGTCCAGGAGACTCTCCAGGCCGTTCAGATTCATGACCACGAACACAAGATCGACGGCCTGCGCTCCGATCTGCAAGCCGAAGCTGCCGCCGGTGAGGAGCAACATCGAAGGCGGACTCCAGGGCCCCTCGCCGGCTTTGGTTCTGCACGAGATAGCCCCTTTGCCGTAGTTTGCGCCGAAGACAAAACCTCCTTTTTTCATGGATGGTATCACTGCAACGCACGCGCATTTGTCGAGCAGATCTTTGGGGATTCCCTCCGGAATGTCCACGATCTCCCGGAGCACGACGGCGGATTTCACCAGCCGATCACCAACAGCACTCTGGTCATCTGCCAGACTTACTTGAGTGGTGGCGCAGGCTAAAGCGAGAAGCAGAGCTTTTTTCATGGAATCGTCCTCCTCAAGAACAACGTGAGAAGCCTGACTACCAACAGTCGTACACTGCCAATAATGAAAGAGTACCATATCGATTGCGGATTCCAGATTGCCGATTGCCAAGCAGGATTTAGGATTTAGGATTTAGGATTCAGGAATCCAATCCCTGGAGCTAGGGGATTCTGGAATTCCTAGATCCTAAATCCTTCGATTTCACCGGGAGGCTCAGCATGGAAGAGAACGACAGGCAGATCGCACAGGCTTTCCTGAGACAGACCGCGGATCATCTTGAGCTGGACTTTTTGCCGAAGATCAAGAAATGCGTTGATCTCCTGGACGAAGACGATACCTGGTGGCGCGGTTCCGAAACCGAAAACAGCGTCGGAAATCTGCTGCTCCACTTGAGCGGAAACGTTCGCCAGTGGATTATCTCTGGCGTGGGAGGAGTTCCGGACCGGCGCGACCGCCCGCGTGAGTTCTCGGCTCGCGGGGGTATGGCCAAAACAGAAGCCCTGTCCCAGCTGGAAAGCACCGTGCGAGAAGCCGTCGCCGTCCTGCGACGACTGACTCACGATGATCTTCTGATCGAGAGAACCATTCAGGGTTTCAAGCGCACCGGGCTCCAGGCCGCCCTGCATGTCGTGGAGCATTTCAGCTACCACACGGGCCAGATCGTCTTCATTACAAAACTGCGCAAACAGAAGGACCTGAAGTTCTATAACCTCTAGCGGTCAAAGCTTTTGCTCCTATTTTCAGCCGCAGAGATTCTGTGCGACTGCAACCGGAGATTGTGCTAACATACGAAACCCGCGAGAGATCGTGAAGGCTTTTAGTCTTCTCTTCGTGAGGACGTGTTCCATGAAGACCATAACGAAGCTTAGGTTCTTCTATCGTGAGTTCAAGCTCGTCGCCAAGGGACTGTTGTCGACAGACCATCCAGTCCTCGCCCACATTATTCCGATACGCAGGTGCAACCTCTCGTGTACCTACTGCAATGAGTATGACGACTTCTCCGACCCGGTTCCCACGGAGCTGATGTTCCAGCGCCTGGACAGGCTGGCGGATCTCGGCACGACCGCCATTATCGTAAGTGGCGGCGAACCCTTGATGCATCCTGAAATCGAGACAGATTATCGCGCGCATACGGCATCGAGGAATGGTGGCAGCTCTTATCACGAACGGCTATCTCCTCACGCGCGAAAAAATCCAGAAGCTGAACCAGGCAGGGCTGGAATACCTTCAACTGAGCATCGATAACGTCAATCCCGATGATGTTTCCAAAAAGAGTCTCAAGGTTCTCGACAAGAAACTCGTGTGGCTTTCGGAACTGGCAGACTTCAAAGTAAACATAAATTCGGTGATTGGCGGAGGAATCAAGACACCCGAAGATGCGCTCACGGTTGGGCGGCGCGCAGTCGAGCTGGGATTTTCGAGCTCGCTCGGAATCATCCATGACGGTTTAGGAACATTGAAGCCGCTCAAGGGCCTGGAGCGCGAAGTCTATGTCAAGATGAAGCACCTGGGTAAGAGCGGTTATACCCGGGTTAACTACTTCCAGGACAACCTGGCGGATGGGAAGCCCAACAACTGGCGCTGCCGGGCGGGCGCTCGCTACCTCTATATCTGTGAGGACGGCCTGGTGCATTACTGCTCACAGCAGCGAGGCTATCCCGGAATCCCGCTCGCAAACTACACTACCGGTGACATCCGAAGGGAATATCTCACCAAGAAAGCGTGCGCTCCATACTGCACCATTGCCTGCGTCCATCAAGTGGCAACCTTCGACTTTTGGCGCGATCCGCAGACCTTAGCCGCCAAAGGAGCGGTTAGAAGAGAATCGGTTCAGGCGATCAATCGCGTCTATCAGATCGACTAGAGCTTCGACCCTGTGCGCAGAGGCGTCCTCGCGGTCAAGACGTCGCCTTTGCGCGAACGCTGAGAACGGGAACCGGAGACATTCGCACTACTTTCTCTGCAACCGAACCCATTAGCACGTGGCGCCACCCTGTGAGGCCATGAGTGCTAATGACGACCAGGTCGGCCTGATGCTCCTCGATCGCGCGCAGGATACAATCGGCTGCGTGGCCCCGAACCAGAATGCGGCGGCTTTTCAGTTCGCTTGGAATTTTTCCCTGCAGTGACTCATGAAGTTTTGCTTCCGCGTCGGCGCGGAGTTTGGAGGCGAGCTTGGCGATGTCGCTCGTGTACTGAGCATCGGAAGGCATGGGAGGGAGCGCCGGTACGACGTGCAGGATCAGGAGCTCCGCGTTGAACAAACCGGCGAGCTCGACTCCGTAAGGGAGAGCCTCGAGGGAAGACTCACTGAAGTCGGTCGGAAAAAGAATTCGTTCGAATTTGATAGCTGACCTCCGCAGTGCTCTAAGAATTCGCCAGATTAAGGCTACCGCACTCCAAGGTGTGACAACTCCCCGGCTATGCGGTCGACGGCACGGTCCAGGTCCGGCGCTCGGGTGTAGATCGGGAGTGAAAAACGGATACTGGCCGTGAGCTTGTCTCCCGCCTCCGCGGTGGCCAACCAGATCTTGTGCTTTTCCCACATGCGATTGGGAAAGTCTCCCAGCTTTTTTGCCGGCAGCGCGACCTTGACCATCGCCGTTGAAAGATCCGGCGGCGGCCCGTTCGCGAACCAGGTTCCATCGATTCCTTTCAAGAGATCTCGAAGATAGGTGTTCAGATGCCGTCCGCGCCTGGCAATCAGTTCTTTTCCCAGCCGCTCCTGGAACTCCATGGCTGCGGTCAGTCCAACCAGCAGGGTGTAGTTGGAGGTCCCGATGTTCGAGAGGCGTTCACATCCCAGTTCAGGCTTGTCCCAGGTTCCGCTCGCCGTGTGGCACCACAGACGTTCAGCCATCCCTTTCCGGCAATAGAGAATTCCTGTCCCCTTCGGAGCATAGAGCCATTTATGTGGGCTGCTGGCATAGTAGTCGCAACCGAGGTCGTGCATGTCGAGCGGGACCTGTCCGATCGCGTGGGCCCCGTCAATCAGCGAAATAATGTTTCTCTGACGCGCCAGGGTCGAGATCTCCTTCACCGGCAGCATTCCGCCGGTCACCGTCGTGATATGGCTCAGGCTGATGACGCGCGTGCGCGGGGTAATCGCATCCTCCAGTCGATTCAAGATGTCGCCGGGACTCCTGGGGGGCCGGGGGATCTCGAACTCCTTGACCACGATTCCGTAGCGCTTGGCCCTCTGGAACCAGGCCGACCTTCCTCCAGGATGTTCCTCGTCGGTCATGAGGACCTCGTCGCCAGGATTCAAGTCGAGGCCGGTGGCGACCGTGTTCATTCCTTCCGTGGCGTTTCGCGTCAAGGCAATTTCCTCAGGGTCCGCTCCTATAAAGGATGCAACCTTCTGCCGGATCTCGAGGGCCGGCCCGTAACCCCACCACGGATACTCGCCATATTTGCGCGTCGCGGCGCTTTCAGACTCCAGCAGGTGGCGGTACATAGCCTCGACCACAGCCCTGTGAGAAAGACCCAGGCTGCCGTTGTTCAAGTACAGGACGTTGCCGGGTAAGTAGAAAAGATCGTGAATTTTGGCCCAGAATTTCTCATCTCCGGGGGTACCCGCTCCCAACGCTGAGAGCGCGCTTAGCGCCGGGAGGTCGCGATCGGCGGCCAGCGAGTCGATCAGGTCGAAGCGAGGCCGCTCCCAGGAGCGAGCCGAGAAATGCCCTTCGTTCCAGCATGGTGGCCTCAAATATTGGATATTCTATCGCAATTCTTCATGATTCTCGCGTCTTTGCGTCTTGGCGGTGAGCGCCAGGGCCCTACTGGGATGGTTTGGCGAATTTTCGTATCGGCATGAGAGTGTTTTGCAAGGATTCGTAGGGAACCGACTCCAGATAGCCTCGGAGGCCGGGGATAAAGTTGACGATCCCGGGAATGCTGCGGCTCAAGCTGGCCGATTCGCATTCCATGATTACTCCATTATCCACCTGCTTGAATCGCCACCAGGTTACCAGCCGCCACAGAAATCCGCGATCGTCGTTCGAGGACAACTCTAGTTCGTTCGGTGTTCCCGCATCTTCTATCTCGGCGATTTTGGTGGCGATGCTTCGGCTCGAAGCTCTTTTCGGGTCATGGAGGCGATACAGGCATTCCTGTTCGGTGTTGTAGTGAACCGTAACCACCGACTTGGACCGCTTGAGCCTGAAAAAGAACTTGTACTTCTCGCCTTCTTTGGAGAGCAGCCGCGACTGCACCACTTCGGCAAATCGTCCGGCATGGTGGTCGTAATCTTTGAGAAATGTGAGCAGATCAGCCAGTGCGATGTTCGGGACGATGATGCTGCCCCACCAGTGGTGGATGGCGCCGTCCGGGACTTCGAATTTTGTTCCGGATGGAACGACGCCCTGCATAGCGCCGGACCACGGTTTCGCCGGCCGCAAGCTGGCGTTGCACCGTCGCCTTGTCTTGCGGAGAAAGGTAATTCTGAATCAGAAAGCCGTTCGGGTCGGACAGCTCCCGTTCTACCTTCTGGTCCGCCCATTTCAGATACTGGTCCCATGCCTTCACCGCTGCGGGCTCCAGCTTGGCGGCCAGTCCCGGGCTGGAGAACACCCCGATTGCGGCCAGGCATAGCGCGAGACGGCAAGGCGATAATGTCAAAAGAAGTCCGTGTCTATTCATAGGATACAGGCTTACGTTTCATGGACCGCGCCTTGCGCTCACAATATTCCTTGAGTTCCAGCAGGATGCCATTCCACCCCTCGCTGAGGACGGCGAAGGTCTCATCATCCGGCGGGGGGTGATCCTTGTCGCAGACAACGACTTCGCTGCCGCTGCGCTTGGCTTGAATCTGGTATGTGAGCAAGTGTCGCGCTTCGTGGTTGTTTGCTTCCTGGATGTCGTCTACCCAGAGGAGTTCGACCAGAGTTTCCGGAACGATTTGCGTGAACACGGCGCGCCCCTTCTGGCCGGTGCGGCCGGTTTTCCAGTAGGCCTTCAGCTCGCCTCCCACGCGAGGCTCGCTGCTCGCGCGGTCGCAGAACCATCGAGTCAAGTCCTTCGCCCCCGTCAACGCCTGGTAGACAATCGCGGGAGGCGCGTCGATAAGGACCTTTTTTTCAATCACTCCGGAATTCACGGTTCTCGGTTAAACAATACCACCAAGACACCAAGACGCGAAGAAACGCCAGGAAACTTTGTTGCCTGGACGTGATAGACTTTCGCGGAATCCGAAATGATCACAGGTGAAATCAAGAACCAGATCGACCGCATCTGGGACGCATTCTGGTCCGGCGGCATCTCCAACCCGCTCGAGGTCATCGAGCAGATCACCTACCTGCTCTTCCTGCGCCGTCTGGACGACCTGCACACGCTGGAGGAGAACAAGTCCGCCCGGCTCAAGAAGCCGATGGCGCGCCGCATCTTCCCGGAGGGCAAGGACGCCAGGGGCCGCGCCTACGAGGACCTGCGCTGGTCGCGCTTCAAGCACCTGGCGCCGGCGGAGATGTACGCCGTCGTGGGCGAGCACGTCTTCCCGTTCCTGCGCACGCTGGGCGGCGACGACTCCACCTACGCGCACCACATGAAGGACGCGCGCTTCACCATCCCGACGCCGGCGCTGCTGGCCAAAGTGGTCGACCTGCTCGACGGGGTGCCCATGGAGGATCGCGACACCAAGGGCGACCTCTACGAGTACATGCTCGGCAAGATCGCGACCGCCGGGCAGAACGGCCAGTTCCGCACGCCGCGCCACGTCATCCGGCTGATGGTGGAGATGACGGCGCCCCAGCCGACCGATTTGATCTGCGACCCCGCCTGCGGCACGGCCGGCTTTCTCGTCGCGGCCGGCGAGTACCTGCGCGAGCGCCACCCGAATATCCTGCACGACGCGAAGCTCAGGGAACACTTCCACCACCGCATGTTCCACGGCTTCGATTTCGACAACACCATGCTGCGCATCGGCAGCATGAACATGCTGCTGCACGGCGTGGAGAACCCCGACATCCGCTACCGCGACTCGCTGGCCCAGGATCACGCGGCCGACGAGGAGACCCATACCCTGGTGCTCGCCAATCCGCCCTTCGCGGGCAGCCTCGACTACGAGAACACCGCGAAGGACCTGCTGCAGATCGTCAAGACCAGGAAGACCGAGCTGCTCTTCCTCGCGCTCTTCCTGAAGCTGCTCAAACCCGGCGGCCGCGCCGCGGTGATCGTGCCCGACGGCGTGCTGTTCGGCTCGAGCAAGGCGCACAAGGAGCTGCGCCGCATCCTGGTGGAGGAGCAGAAGCTCGACGCCGTGGTATCGCTCCCCGGCGGGGTGTTCAAGCCCTACGCGGGCGTGTCCACCGCGATCCTGCTCTTCACCAAGACCAATTCCGGCGGCACCGACCAGGTCTGGTTCTACGACGTGGACGCCGACGGCTGGAGCCTCGACGACAAGCGCACGCCGCTTCTCTCCGAAGACAAGCTCGGCCCTGTGCCGCGCACGACGCTGACTGCGGAGGAGCACAGCAAGAACAACCTGCCCGACGTGCTGGCGCGCTGGTCGCAGCGTAATGGCTCCGAGCGCGAGCGGCCGCGCACCGCGCAGAGTTTCTGCGTGCCCAAGGCCGACATCGCCGCCCAGGGCTACGACCTCTCGCTCAACCGCTACAAGGAGGTGGTGCACGAGGAGATCGATCACCGCGCGCCCAAGGAGATCCTCGCCGACCTGGCGAAGCTGGAGGCGGAGATCCAGCAGGGGATGAAGGACCTGGAGGGGATGCTGGGATGAGTCGCTGGCTCGATTGCCACTCGGCGAGCTTGCGTGAAGCGTCGATCAACGGTGGAGCTCCGTCGAGTTGCGACGCACGCGAACGGCCACTCGATCTGTCAGCATCGAGCCTGCGAGCTCCGGAGGTCCAGACGTCGAAGGATCGTGGGTCGACTCCGATGCAGCGAAGTCAGTGCGAGTCCAGACGTATTGCTGCCGGCAGACGTCCTTTCTGCAATCGCAGTGCCTGTCGCAACGAACGTGCGCGACGTATCATCGGCTGATCGACGTCGGCGTATGGTTGCAGCCATCGAGCATGCATGCGTCCGCGACTGCCGACGAACCTGGATGGCGACTACTTGCTCCACTTCTCATGCGCTCAGATTCACGCCGACAGTGCGCATGCAGGCGACGGGCGCAACTGTTCAAGCGACGTTCCAGACGACATGGCGCACGGAGTCGAGATCCCGCTCCCGCCCCTCCCCGAGCAGCGGCGGATTGCGGAGGTGCTGGACCGGGCGGAGGCGCTGCGGGCCAAGCGCCGCGCCGCCCTCGCCCAACTCGACACCCTCACCCAATCCATCTTCCTCGACATGTTCGGCGACCCCGCCACGAATCCGAAGGGATGGCCAATCGTCGAGACGTTGGCGAACGTGTGCGAGCTCATTCAGGAAGGTGCCGAGCGAGCCGCAGCAATTCGCGACGAAGCGCATCAGGCTTATCGAACGTCGATGAACATCGTCGACGGACGAGTTTCGTCGACGACACCGAACGGCATTCATCGCCGACGAAGTACGACGCAGACGTTACGACGCACTACGCGTCGATGCGGCGACGTGCTCGTCGCGAAGGACTGGCGACCTGCGGACGATCGCGCGATGTGCCTGACGAGCATTGCCGCATTGCTACTCAACACGACGCATCATTGCGGCTGCGACCGCTGGAGCAATGCGTCGACCGATGTTTCTTCGATGCTGTTCTGCGACATTGCCGCTGTCAGAGCGAGATGCTCGAGACTACAGTACGACGGCGCAGCGCGTCGAACTTGACCAGGGCGATTTCGAAGGATGCCGATTCCGCTGCCCACCGTCGAGCTCCAGCACGACTTCGCTCGCCGCGTCGCCGCCGTCGAGAAACTCAAAGCCACCCACCGCGCCTCGCTCGCCGAACTCGACGCGCTCTTCGCCTCGCTCCAGCATCGCGCCTTCCGCGGGGAGCTGTAGCCGTGGTCTCCTTCGCTCCCCGCTTCACCATCACCAACACAATCACCGCCGGCCTGACGGCCATCGAGCGGGCGCGAGGGTTTCTGGAGGCGGCGACGCTCTCGGACGAGTGGGTGAATTGCCCGGGAAGCTATGACAGGCTGTGACACGGAGCTGTGACAAGCTGTGACACGCGATGACAGACCTGCGACATAACTTGCGACAAACTTGCGACATGGCGGAGCGGAGCCAATGACCCACTTCGCCTTCCTCCAGCGCGAATGGCCGGACGTGTTCGAGGCCGCCGGCAAGGCCGAGGCGGCGGTTCACGCCGACCCGCGCACGGCCTGCTTCTACGCCCGGCGCGCGCTCGAGCTGGCTGTGGCGTGGGCCTACAAGCACGACGCGGCGCTGAAGCTGCCGTACCAGGACAATCTGAGCGCGCTGATCCACGAGCCGAGCTTCAAGCAGACGGCGGGGGAGGCCGTCTTCAGCAAGGCGCGGGTGGTCAACACGCTCGGCAACCGCGCCGTCCACAGCCACCGCGCGATCCCGGCGGACGACGCGCTGGTTGCCGTGCGCGAGCTGTTCCATGTGACGTACTGGCTGGCTCGCACCTACGGCCGCGCGGTGCGCCCGGCGCCCGGGCTGGTCTTCGACGCGAGCGCGCTGCCGAAGGCTGCGCCGGCGCCGAAGCAGACCGCCGAACAGCTGCAGCGGCTCGAGACCGCGCTGCGCGAACGCGACGAGAAACTCGCGGCGCTCCTGGCCGACAGGTCGACGCTCGATGAGGAGCTGAAGCGCCTGCGCGCCGAAGTGGCCGAGGCGAAAAAGGCCGCCGCGGCGCAGCCCGATACCCACGATTATGCGGAAACCGAGACGCGCGACTTCTTCATCGACCTGCTGTTGAAAGAAGCCGGCTGGCCGCTGGACCAGGCCCGCGACCGGGAGTTCGAAGTCGCCGGCATGCCCAACCGGGAAGGCAAGGGTTTTGTGGACTACGTGCTCTGGGGCGACGACGGCAAGCCCCTGGGCCTGGTCGAAGCCAAGCGCACCCGCCGCGACCCGCGCGTGGGGCAGCAGCAGGCCAAGCTCTATGCCGACTGCCTGGAGCGGCAGTTCGGCCGGCGCCCGCTGATCTTCTACTCGAACGGCTACGAGCACTGGCTGTGGGACGACGCGTCTTATCCGCCGCGCCGGGTGCAGGGCTTCTACAAGAAGGCGGAGCTGGAGCTCGTCATCCAGCGGCGCAGCAGCCGGAAGTCTCTGGCCGCCGCCGAGGTCAACCCGGCCATCGTCGAGCGGTTCTACCAGACGCGCGGCATTCGCCGCATCGCCGAGGCCTTCGAGCGCGATCACGACCGCAAGGCGCTCCTGGTGATGGCCACCGGCGCGGGCAAGACCCGCACGGTGATCGCGCTCTGCGATCTGCTGATGCGCTGCAACTGGGTGAAGCGGGTGCTGTTTCTGGCGGACCGCGTGGCGCTCGTCAACCAGGCGGTGAATGCGTTCAAGCGGCATCTGCCCGACGCGGCGCCGGTGAATCTGGTCACCGAGAAGGACGCCGAGGGGCGCGTCTTCGTCTCGACCTATCCGACGATGATGGGGCTGATCGACGAGACGCGGCAGGGCCAGCGCCGCTTCGGCGCCGGCCACTTCGATCTGGTGATCATTGACGAGGCGCACCGCTCGGTATTCCAGAAGTACCGCGCCATCTTCGACTACTTCGATTCGCTGCTGGTCGGGCTCACCGCCACACCCAAGGACGAGGTGGACCGCAATACCTACGGCCTGTTCGATCTCGAAAACGGCGTGCCGACCGACGCCTACTCGCTCGAAGAAGCAGTGAGAGACGGCTTTCTCGTGCCGCCGAAGGCCGTCTCGGTGCCGCTCAAGTTCCAGCGCGAGGGGATCAAGTACGACGACCTGTCGGAAGACGACAAGGACCAGTGGGATGCGCTCGAGTGGGACGAGGACGGCGGTGTGCCCGACCGGGTCGAGGCCGAAGCCGTCAACAAGTGGCTCTTCAACAAGGACACGGTCGACAAGGTGCTCGAGCACCTGATGACGCGCGGCATGAAGGTCGCAGGGGGCGACCGCCTGGGAAAGACCATCGTCTTCGCCAAGAACCAGGCCCATGCGGAGTTCATCGCCGAGCGCTTCAACGCGAACTATCCGCATTACAAAGGTGAGTTCGCGCGCGTCATCACCTTCAAGACCGAGTACGCGCAAAGCCTGATCGACAACTTCTCGAACAAGGACAAGGCGCCGCACATCGCAATTTCAGTGGACATGCTCGATACCGGCATCGACATCCCGGAAGTCGTGAACCTGGTCTTCTTCAAGCTGGTGCGCTCGAAGACCAAGTTCTGGCAGATGGTTGGCCGAGGCACGCGCCTCTGCCCCGACCTGTTCGGGCCCGGGCAGCACAAGCCGTTCTTCTACCTCTTCGACTACTGCCAGAACCTGGAGTACTTCAGCCAGAACCCCGAGGCGACCGAAGGTGCGCCGGCAGAGTCGCTGGGCAAGCGGCTGTTCACGGCACGATTGGAGCTGATCGGCGAGTTGGACAAGCATGGCGCCGGTGAGAGCGTGAAGCAGCCTGAAATCACTGCCTACGGCGAGCCGAAGACCGACGCGGAAGTCCGGCACGCGATCGGCGAGCTGCTGCACAGGGAAGTGGCGGCGATGAACCTCGACAACTTCGTGGTCCGGCCGCATCGCCGCGTCGTGGAGAAGTACTCCACGCTCGAAAGCGTGGACGGCGCTCTCTGCCGAGGCCTTGTCGGAGCTGTCGCACGAGGTCGCGGGTTTGCCGTCGGAACTAGAGGCTGAGGCCGAAGAGGCGAAACGCTTCGATCTGCTCCTTCTCAACCTGCAGCTCGCGCGTCTTCGCTCAGAACCGGGCTTCGAGCGTCTGCGGGATCAGGTCAAGGAAATCGCCGGTCTGCTCGAGGAGAAGTCGGCCATTCCGATGGTGCGTGAGCAGATGGCGCTCATCCAGGAGGTGCAGACGGACGAGTGGTGGCAGGACGTGACCATCCCGATGCTCGAGAGTGTCCGGCGGCGCCTGCGGGATCTCGTGAAGTTGATCGAAAAGCAGAAGCGCAAACCCATCTACACCGATTTTGAGGATGTGATGGGCGGCGAAACCGACTTTGCGCTGCCCGGCTTCGCGGAAGGCACGGACTACGCGAAGTTCCGCGCGAAGGCGCAGGCATTTTTGCGCGCGCACCAGGATCACGTCACGATCCACAAGCTGCGGATGAACCAGGCCGCTCACTGCGGCCGATCTGGCCGAACTGGAGCGAATGCTCGTCGCAGAGCGGCGTCGGGGCGGCCGAGTACGTCAACCGCGCAAGAACGGAGTCGCAGGGGCTAGGCTTGTTCGTTCGATCTCTGGTGGGGATGGATCGCGAGGCGGCCAAAGGGGCGCTGGCAGGGTTCCTGGCAGGGAAGACGCTCGGCGCGAACCAGATCGAGTTCGTGAACCTGATCGTGAACCACTTGACCGAGCACGGCGTGATGGAGGCCGCGCTGCTTTACGAGTCGCCGTTCACGGATCTCACGCCGCGGGGACCTGACGGGCTTTTCAGTTCTTCGCAGGTTGACGAGTTGGTGGCGGTGCTTGCGAGTGTGAGGGCAACCGCAGTCGCCGCGTAACACGATGGCTATTAACATGTGCAGCGCCTTCAGCGCTCAACACGAGGTAATTAATCCCGGCCTTAGAAGCTGTGAACCTTCAGCGACGGCATCTTGATCGGTCCGGCAGACCCTTTAGCCCTGTGAGGGGCGAGGATAATTAGCCGACCTGATGGCAAGCTGCAGCCGCGACGCCGCGAGCGGCTTTGACGGCGACTATGTCCAAGCACCCTGTGGCGACGGGCGCATTGGCCCGTCAGCAAGTTATGTAGTCGCGGCGCCTTAACGCTTAAAAGTCCAGTAGGGCCCTCGGGAGCCGGACGTGGCTCTGATTGCCCGTCCGTACATAACCGGGGGCAGTTTGCGACAGTTTCGCTGATGACCCGCGCCACGGCATCAATTTCTGTCGCACCTTCTTACAGGGCGCGAGGCAAAAGCGCGCCCACCATCTTTGCAGACACTAGCGGGGAAGAACTGATTCTCGCCAGTAAGTTCTTGATCGCGGCGGCATCCTCGGCCGAAGGGTTCGATCGCAGCGCCTGCTCGAGGTGCGCTCGGGCAGCGGCGCGGTCGGCTCCGCGCTGGAAATAGTACAGCCCAAGCCGCAGGTGAGCCCTGCTGTTGTTTGGCTCAAGTCTTACAACCCGTCCCATGTAGTCGAGAAAGGGCACCGGCTCGCCGGCCTCGAGGTAGGTGAGTGCCAGGTTATAAAGCAGTCCGGCATTCTCATTTCCGAATAACGCACGCGCTCGTTCGCCAGTGTCGATCGCTTCCTGCAGCCTTCCCAGACCCTTCAATGGAACGACAAGGTTGGCGGCCGCGGGCGCGTAGTCGGGATAGATTTCCAGGGCCGCGCGGTACTGACTGATCGCGGCGCTCAGATCTCCAGACCGCACCAGAGAGTCTCCGAGCCACAAGCGGGCTTTGACATTGCGGGGGGCTTTGTCCACCGTGTCTGTGAACAGCGCCAGGTCGTTCTTCCAGACAGGATTACGCGCGAGCGTCAGCACCGAAAACGCGAGGACGACAAGCAGAGAACAACCCAGGATCGCCTTGCCCGCGCGAGAAACCGGTATCTTCCACATCGCGGCTTCCCGTCCCAAGGCGGCTGAAGCAAGCGCCCCTACTCCAATACAGAACGCAACCGACGGGAAGTAAAGCAGACGTTCGGCAAAGACGGTTCCAATCGCCAAGGGGATGTTGCTCGTGGGCAAGACGGCCAGTAGATACCAGGAAGGGACCAGGGTCAGAACAGCCGCCATCCGGTGTCTCATTCCCCAGAGCGCCAGGGAGCCTATGGCGAACAGCAGCATGGCAGCGGCTTTGAGATTCATCCAGCTATGAACTACGGGCAAAGTGTCGAAGGAGTAGTCGGCAATCAAGGGACGAGGTATTACGTGGAGGACCAGCGCATGCCATTGGTTGGAGAGAGCGCTCAGGATGCGGGCCGCTGCAGGCTCGCGTACCAGCGGGTTCTCAACGAATGACGGCGCAGGACTCAGCGAGGCCTGAATCCCCCCCAACGCCATGCTTCGTATCGCCAGGAACCCCAGCGTCACAGCGATGAGTCCCCAGAGCCTGGGGCTTCGAACCACCTGACGGATTTGCGCCCCTACTGCTCCGGCGCGCGCGCGCGCAATCTCCCAGAGAAAAAGAACTCCCGGGAGAATGATCACATTCTCCTTGGCTCCCAGCGCGAGGAGATACAGTAACATTCCTTTCAGCAAGGCTGGGCGTGGCCCGGAAGACCGATCCGAATCCGGGTCGCCGGCCCAGATCCAAAAAGCTCCAAGGCCCAACAGGGACGAGAGTAATTCGGCGCGCCCGACAACGCCGCTTACCGCTTCGCAATGCACAGGGTGAACCGCGAAGAGAATGCCCGCCAGCGCAGCGCCCCAGGTCGTTCCCATCAGCCGTGTGGCCAGCAGGAAGACCATGGCGGAAACCGCCGAGTGAAGGAAAAGGTTGGTCAAATGAAAACCGGACGGGGCGGCGCCATGGAGCAGTCTCTCCAGCGCGAAGGAAAAAATCGTCACGGGGCGATACAGGGCCGAGTGTGCCTCGGGCCAGTAATCCGAGAAGAAAATGAGCTTCCAGTTCCCCCAGTCCTGAACCGCCGGGTTTCTCGCCACGATCGTCCCGTCGTCGAAAGTGAAATCGTAGGACAAGGCCGGGAGGTACAGGAGCGCCGCGACGAGGGCCACGACCAGGGATTGACGATTGACGATTGACGATTGACGATTGGCCGACGATTGACGATTTACGATTGCCGATCGACGATTAGCCATTAACGATTAACCGACGAATTGACGATTGACCGACGGATTGACGATTGACGATTGTTCATACCTGACCTGCCGCGAATCCTTATTGGTAAATCGTCAATCGTCAATCGTCAATCGTCAATCTTGTAAATCGTCAATCGCTTGATTTATCCGTAACGTAGTGACATGCTGGAAAAAACAATGAGCGAGGCGTGAGGCTTTCTATGCGCAAGAGAATCCCATTCATGTTCGTAGTCGTGGCTTTCTTTGTGCTCCTCGGAGGGCTCTCTTTTGCCGTCGACATGTACTTCGATTGGCTCTGGTTTCAGGAGATCGGCAAAGCGACTATATTTACCACGACTCTTTACGCCAAAGGCTCTGTCTTTTCGGCCACGCTCTTCCTGGTCTTTTTGTTCCTGTATCTGAATCTCTGGTACGCCCATAGAAGCCCTGGCAACATCCAGATCGGAATTCCGACTCCCAGCGGTCAAATCACCGCCTACACTTTCCCCAATGAACAGATCCGGCGAGTACTGGGCCTGATTTCGCTTGGAATTGCATTCGTGCTCGCGATGCGCAGCGCCCAGAGGTGGGAGATCGTCTGGCGGTGGCTGCACAGCGTCAATTTCGAGGTCACGGACAGGGTCTTTACGCGAGACATCGGTTTTTACTTCTTTTCGCTGCCGGTCTTTGAAGAAGTGGTGCGCCTCGGTCTGGTTCTTTGTTTCTTTTCGGGCGTGGGAGTATTGGTCCTGTACTACTTCAAGGGTGCCGTGTCGCTTCCGAGAATCCGCACCTTTGAGAGGGGAAGCCGCGTCAGGCGGCACGTTTCTCTGCTGGCGGCGCTGGCATTCCTGCTGCTCGCAGCCGATGCCTATATCAGCCGGTTTCAGATCCTTTTTTCGAATCATGGCGGCCCTCTGTATGGGGCTACGTACACGGACCTCAATGCGCGCCTTCCGATGCTTTCGCTGCTGGCGGCAGCCGCTCTCGCTGGGCGCGGCTGCTCTGGATTTACAACGCCTTCTCCTCGACCTACCGCGGGGCGATCGGGGCGGTTGCCCTGTATTTTGTGTTCATCGTTGCAGGACGGGTCTATCCGGCCATCGTACACAGGTTTATCGTGGCTCCCAATGAGCTGGGAAGGGAATCGCCGCAGATCCAGCACAACATTGAGGCAACGATACAAGGGTACGGCCTGGACAATGTTCAGGAGAGGAATCTGTCAGGAGACAAGGCTCTCACTCCCGCGGATATTCGAGCGAATGCGGCCACCATTCAGAGCATTCGTCTCTGGGATCACGAACCGCTGCTCGACACCTTCAGCCAGATCCAGGAGATCCGAACCTACTACGATTTCACCTCGGTGGATAATGATCGCTATACTCTCAACGGGCTGACTCAGCAGATGATGCTGTCCGCCCGCGAGTTGAACTCGGCCAGCCTGCCCGATCGCAAGTGGATCAACGAGCATCTGCAATTCACCCACGGATACGGCCTGACGCTGGGCCCTGTCAATCGTGTGACCACCGAAGGGCTACCGGTCTTGCTGGTGCAGGATATACCTCCGCGCTCGGCGCAACCGACTTTCAAAATCGACCGCCCCGAGATCTACTTCGGCGAGCTGACGACCGGATATGTCGTGGTCAAGACCGGTGAGCAGGAGTTCGACTATCCTGCCGGGGAGGAGAATGTCTTCACTTCATACCAGGGCTCCGGCGGCGTCCCGGTCAACTCGTTTTTCAGGAAGCTGCTCTTTGCGTTTTATTTCAAGGATGCAAACATCGTTCTGTCGCCACTGCTCAAATCTGAAAGCCGCTTCCTCTACTTTCGGGATATCAAGAGTCGCGTCCGGCGGGTCGCGCCCTTCCTGCTGCCCGACAAAGATCCCTACCTCGTGATATCCGACGGGAAATTGTATTGGATCCAGGACGCATACACGGTAGGGGACCGTTATCCGTACTCGACGCCGACGATCGGAGTCGGCAATTACATGCGCAATTCCGTGAAGCTTGTCATCGACGCCTACAATGGAAACGTCGAGCTTTACATTGCCGATCGGAAGGATCCGCTGATCAAGGTTTATCAATCCATCTTTCCCGGAATCTTCCGTCCTCTCTCGGACCTTTCGGAGGACCTGCGCCGTCACCTTCGCTATCCGGAAGACATATTCACGGTTCAGTCTTACGTCTATGCCGTGTACCACATGACGAACACGCAGGCTTTTTACAACAAGGAAGATCTCTGGGAAATTCCGGCGCTCGGTTCGCAGGGCAACCAGAGTTCGATGTCCCCTTACTACACGATCATGCGGCTCCCTCAGGAAAAAACAGAAGAGTTCATCCTGATGCTGCCGTTCACTCCGGGGCGAAAGGATAATCTTTCAGCCTGGATGGTCGGCCGCAGCGATGGCGACCAGTATGGACAGCTGGTGGTCTATCGCTTTCCCAAGCAGAAGCTGATTTACGGTCCGAGACAGATCGTGGCCCGGATCAACCAGGATGCCGAGATCTCGCGGCAGATATCATTGTGGGATCAGCGGGGATCCCAGGTCATTCAGGGGACTCTGCTGGTAATTCCGATCGAAGAAGCGCTGCTCTATGTTCGTCCTCTGTATCTGAGGGCGGAAGCCGGCAAGATTCCCGAGCTGAAACGGGTCATCGTTGCCTACGAAAACAGAATCGCGATGGAGGAGACGCTGGAAGCGGCGCTGGCCCGGATATTCCAGGGCGACCGGTCCACCCCCCACCACCGTCAGAACCCTCCTCGACCCAGACATCCGCGCCATCTCCCGCTTCGGAGGCAACTAAATCAGTTGCTTCATCGGAGCTGATCCGGCAGGCCCGAAACTTCGACCGCGCCACTCAGGAGCTGATCAAGGCGATAGGCGAACAGGGAAGACCTATCGACCGCGCCACTCCAGGCACAGCAGCCAGGGTGAGCTTGGGTGCGTCAAGATACTGGCGAAGTAACACAAGGCAGACTGGGCATCAGATTCCTTCGAAGGAACTGAGTCGACAGAACGCAGGAGGCCCGATGGTGTCGGCTCCACGTACTGCGCGGGTACGCATCGTCGCCGTCTTTGCCAGTCGGCGCAATTGAACCTGACTTAGCGGTATTGGTTTGGAGGTTTAATGGCAGTTACCCAGTCGTTTGACATTACTACCGGATGCGACCTGCAGGAGGTCGACAACGCCGTTAACCAGGCAATGAAGGAGATCAACCAGCGTTATGACTTCAAGGGCCTGAAGGTTGGGATCGATTTTCCCAGGGCGGAGAACAAGCTCGTGCTCCGGGCGCCGGATGACTTCAAGCTGAAGGCCCTGTGGGAAGTGCTGCAGGAGAAATTAGTCCGACGAAAGGTGCCGGTGCGAAACCTGCAGCCCGGGAACATCATGCCCGCCGCCGGCGCTACGGTCACACAGGATATTCTTCTGCAGCAAGGTATCCCTACCGAGACCTCCCGCTCGATCGTAAAGTTCATCAAGGATCAAAAGATGAAGAAAGTCCAGGCGGAAATCCAGAAGGACCAGGTTCGGGTTTCCGCACCCTCTCGCGATGATCTTCAGGTTGTGATGGCTCGGCTGCGGGAACAAGACTTCGGCGTGGAGCTGAATTTCGGGAACTACCGAGGCTGATCGATTGCGGATTGCGGATTGCAGATTGCGGATTGACAGCAGCGCGATGTGATGCGATCGATTAACCGCCAAGTTTTTCAATCAATGGCGATCTGTTTCCAATCGCAATCCGCAATCCGCAATCTGCAATTAGCGAAGCGATTCCATTATGGCTTCCAGAGCTTCTCGGGATGGGCGCACTTTTTCGGCCGGGAGAGAAGCGAGGGGCTGGTCGTGTAATCCCAGCAATTCCGTGAAGTCAGGCTTGACCGGATCGATGTAGAGCAGTCCGGTCAGAAATTCGCCCTGCGCATTTGATTCGCGGATGAGCTGGAGCGCTTCACCCTTGTTCATGGGATTGAAGTCGCGTTCCAGTTTTCGCAGCACGATGTGAGAACCGTCGTGCATCTCAACAACCTTGGCCGTCCCTTCGTCGTAGTCTACCGTGATCGGCTCGAAATACGGTACGAAGCCGATTTCATGGAGCATCTCCTCCGTCTCCTTGGCGTGCTTGTAGCTCTTGGTCGAGCCTTCGTGGTTGTTGAAGGTCACGCAGGGAGAGATTATGTCCAGGAAAGCCGTTCCCCGGTGCGCCAGCGCCCCCTCCAGCAGAGCCACAACCTGCTTGGGATCTCCCGCGAACGAGCGGGCCACATATCCGCAGCCGAGCTCGATCGCCAGGGTGCAGCAATCAATCGCGGGCAGGTCGCTCAGCACTCCGGTCTTTAACTTCGATCCCTGGTCGGCTGTAGCGGAGAACTGCCCCTTGGTCAAACCGTATACGCCGTTGTTCTCCATGATGTAGACCATCGGAACATTCCGGCGCAGCATGTGGACAAACTGTCCCATCCCGATCGAGGCCGTGTCCCCGTCTCCGCTGACACCGATCGCAAGCAGGTTCCGGTTGGCCAGGAGAGCGCCGGTACCGACAGCCGGCATGCGGCCGTGGACGGCGTTGAAGCCGTGGGAACGGTTGAGAAAATAGGCCGGGGTCTTGGAGGAGCATCCGATGCCTGAAAGCTTTATGACTCGAACCGGATCCACTCCATATTCGAAGAACGCCTTGACGATCTGGCTCGTGATCGCGTCGTGACCGCACGCCGCGCAAAGCGTAGAATCCTTGCCTTTGTAATCATTCAACATCAGGCCGATTCGATTGGTACCCTTGGATCGCGGAGGTTCAACTGCCGTGGACATATTCAGACCGTCTCCTTTTCCTGGCTGAGGATGGCGTTTGTGACAAAGCGCGCGTCGATGGGGATTCCGTTGTAATGGCGAATGGAACGCAGCTTGGCGGTCATCGCGGGATAATCCAAGATGAGCAGGCTGCGCATCTGGCCGTCGCGGTTCTGTTCCACAACATAAACTCGATCGTTCTCCGCGATGAAGGCCTCGACTTCGGGGCCGAAAGGAAGCGCCCGCAACCGGAGGTAATTCGTCTCGATGGCGTATTCCGATCTCAGCTGGTCGCGGGACTCGCCGATCGCATGGTGGGTGCTTCCATAGGCGATGATTCCCACTCGTGAGCTGCCGCCGTTTTCCGTCACCGGCGCTGGAACATATCGGCGCGCAGTCTCGAATTTCCGGGCCAGCCGGTCCATCAGTTTGACGTAGTCTTCCGGGCGCTCCGTGTACTCGGCGTCCTCATTATGCCCGCTGCCACGGGCGAAGTAGGGTGCTGCCGGATGGTTGGTTCCCGGGATGGTGCGGTAGGGTATTCCGTCTCCGTCCACGTCGAGGTAACGGGAGAATTTGCCCAGCTTGTCCAGATCTTCCGCGGAGAGCACTTTCCCCCGGTCGATCGGGATATCGTGGGGGTATGCGAACGGGTCCGCCATCCAGTTGTTCATGCCAAGGTCGAGATCGCTCATGCAGAAAACCACGGTTTGAAAACGCTCGGCCAGGTTGAAGGCTTCCTGGGCGAAGCGGAAGCATTCTTCCACGGTCGCCGGAAGCAGCAGGATATGCTTGGTGTCGCCGTGGCTGAGCAGGAAGGCCGAAAGAATATCCCCCTGGCTGGTTCGAGTGGGGAGTCCGGTGGACGGGCCGATGCGCTGAATATCCCAGATTACCGCCGGCACCTCCGCAAAGTAGGCCAGCCCTACAAATTCGGACATGAGGGAAATGCCCGGACCCGAGGTTGAAGTCATGGCGCGAGCGCCGGCCCAACCTGCTCCGATCACCATTCCAAGAGCGGCAAGCTCGTCTTCCGCCTGTACAATGGCAAACGTCGCTTTCTGCGTCTCCGGGTCGATCCGGTACTGCTTCATGTAATCGATCATCTGCTCGACGAGAGAACTCGACGGTGTAATCGGATACCAGGTGACGACCGTGCATCCCCCGAACATGGCCCCCAAGCCGGCGGCGGCGTTGCCGTCGATAATTATTTTGCCCTGAGTCTTGTTCATCCGCTCGATGCGAAACGGGTCGGTCTTCACGAGATTCGAGCGCGCGTAGTCGATGCCAGCCTTCACCGCCTGGATATTGGTCTCGGCGGCCTTGACCTTCGTCTTGAACTGCTTTCGAATCGCCTTCTCCACTTCCACCACATCGATTCCCAGCAGTTCTGCCATGACCCCCACATAAATCATGTTGGCCAGCAGTTTTCGCAGCTTGACGTCGGGGACCACCTGGCCGGCCAGCTTTGCGAAGGGAACGCCATAGTAGCTGATGTCGCTGCGCACGCCCTTCAGGCCCAGCGTCTCTTCTGCCAGGAGGGCCCCACCCGGTTGCACGGTCATGGCATCTTCGCGCGCCGTCTGGGGGTTCATCGCGACCATGAAGTCGATTTCAGCCTTGCGCGCGATGTACCCGTGTTTATTGGCGCGGATGGTGAACCAGGTCGGCAGACCCGCAATATTCGAAGGGAAGAGATTCTTGCCGCTCACCGGCACGCCCATCTGAAAGATGGAACGCATCAAGACACTGTTGGCGGACTGGCTTCCGGATCCGTTGATAGTGGCGACCTGAATGCTGAAATCATTCACGACCGGTTCTCGCGCGCTCGCGCGCTCGATTTCAGCAACAACCGTCGTTTCTGAATTGCTCAAGGTTAACTTCTCCAGTCAGTGTTAATCCGATGTCAGGGCGCGCGCCCAAACGTCGTAGCATAGCAAAATTGATTTCGCTATCGCCAATTTTTTTAGTTGTACGATCCCAATTATAACGCGCATTTCCGGCCATTGCGAGGTACAGACTCAGATCAACCACCAGGACGCGAAGACGCCAGGAAAAGGCAACCATCCCGGCTTTTTGCTACAATGCTCGTTCATTGAAGCAACCGTTTGATGATTGAGATCGATGGACTAACCAAGATTTACGGCTCCTTCGCGGCGGTAACCGACCTGTCCTTTTGCGTGGAACCCGGAGAAGTTCTGGGTCTGGTCGGGCCTAACGGCGCCGGCAAGACCACCACGCTGCGCTGCGTCGTGGGGATCATTCCGCCGACGCGGGGGGATATTCGTATTTGCGGCCACTCCCTGCGGGATGACCCGCTCTCGGCCAAGCGACTGGCGTCGTTCATGCCGGACGAGCCGCGGCTCTTCGACTACCTCACGGTCATGGAGCACCTTCAGTTCACCGCGCGCATCTACGGTGTCGAGCGCTACGAACAGGATGCGAAGAATCTGCTGGACGAGCTGGAGCTGTGGGAAAAACGAGATGCGCTTCCCTCGGAACTGTCCCGCGGGATGAAGCAGAAACTGGTCATTGCGTGCGGACTGCTGCACTCGCCCAGGGCGCTGCTGTTCGATGAACCGCTTACCGGATTGGATCCCATCGGTATTCGCCGGATGAAAAGCACGATTCTCGATCGCGCCCGCGCAGGCGCGTCTATCATTGTGAGCTCTCATCTTCTGCATCTGGTCGAGGAATTGTGCGACCGGGTCCTTATCCTGAAGGAAGGTCGTAAGATCATCCACGATTCGCTCGAGGCGATTTCGCGCAGCCTCCCGGAGCTTCAAGGCGACACGAATCTCGAGGAAATTTTCTTCCGGGTCACGGGAGGAAGCTAACAGCTATCAGCTATCAGCTGTCAGCCAACAGCTGACTACTGACAGCTGACTGCTGAAAGCTGACTGCTGAAAGCTGATACGCTTATGATCGCGGCGTTTCTGTTTTACTTTTACGCCAGCCTGAAGAACCGGATCCTGGCAAGGCTGCGACGCCTCCGGCAACCGAAGTATCTAATTCCCGCCCTGGCGGGGGGGTTGTACCTTTACTTCGCGTTCATTCATCCGTCCTTCATTCGAGTAAGGTCTCGCGGCCAGCCCGATATCCGGCTCGATTTCAGCGCCGCGGGCTCGATGGAGACCGCCTTTGCCTTCGGGCTGTTGATTTTCGTCCTTCTGCCCTGGATCCTTCCGGCGCGCGGCGGAGGCATCACCTTTACCGCCGCGGAAGTCCAGTTTCTTTTCCCTGCTCCCTTGCGACGCCGGACTTTGCTGCACTTCCGAATCGCCAAGGGACAACTCGGGATCATTTTCGGGGTGCTGATTTCTACTCTTGTTTTCGGGCAGGGGCGGAGTCTGCTGCGCACTCCCTATCTGGCGTCCGGTCTTTGGATCGTCTATTCGTTCCTGGCTCTCTATCGGATGGGGGTCTCGATGGCGCAGGCCAGCCTCTCGGAACACGGCTGGTCCGCCGTCAAGCGCCAGCTCTGGACGCTCTCAGGACTGGCCGGGGTGATCCTCTGCATCCTTGTGTGGATTAGATGGTTCATCCCGGCTCCGCCTGTGCTTCAGGACTCGGCACCGGAGGCTCTGCTTGAGTGGTTCAGCAGACTGCTCCAGGCCGGTCCCTTGTACTACCTGCTGCTGCCGTTCCGGGCGTTGCTGCGTCCGGCTCTGGCACAGGATGGGACGTCGTTCCTTCTGTCTCTGGCTCCGGCGCTCATGCTGTTGGCGCTGTCTTATCTCTGGGTCATCCGGAGCGATGCCAGCTTCGAGGAGGCCTCGCTCGAGAGGTCCGAAAAGGCGGCGCAGCGCATTGAGGCGCGTAAGCGAGGGCTCCTGCCGGCTGAAGCCTTGCGCTCCAGGAGGGCCCGGCGCCCTCCGTTTCGCCTCGCATCCGAGGGATTTCCCTTTGTGGCCTTCTTCTGGAAAAACCTGATTTCCTCCGGCCGGGTACGCGTAAGCCGGTTGTTAGCCCTGGCGCTGGCTATCGTGGCCGCGACAGTCTGGGTGGCCTCCGGCGGAAGCTCCGGCCCGAGCATCGTTCCGGCGATGATCGGCGGGGCTGCCGCCGGAATTGCCTTGTTCGTCGCCATCATGGGGCCCGTGGTGATGCGCGACGACTTGCGCAACGATCTGCTCCATCTTGATCTGATCAAGACCTATCCGGTTCCAGGATGGAGCGTGGTACTGGGCGAAGTCATGGCGCCGGCCGCTGTTCTAGCCTGTACGGAATGGTTCTTGCTCTTTCTCGCCGTTTGCTTCTTGCCGGGATTGGGAAATCATGCGCTGCCGCCTTATCAGCGCGTGGTGTTCGGCCTGTGCGCAGCCTTGTTGCTTCCGTGCTTCAGCCTCCTGGGTGTGCTGATTCAGAACGCAGCCGCCCTGCTGATGCCCGGCTGGATTCACCTGGGAAAGGAGCATCAACAGGGAATCGAGGCGATGGGGCAGAGATTGATCATGGCCGGAGCCACTGGGCTGGTCCTGCTCTTTGCCGTCATACCCGCGGCCATTCTGTTCTCAATGGTTTTTCTGAGCGCCTATTGGCTCATTGGATTGGCGATTGCTCCGATCGCCTCCCTGGTGGCTGCCATCGGCCTCTTGATCGAAGCCGCCGTCGCCATCGTCTGGTTGGGCCGTTTGTTTGATAGGTTCGACGCTTCTCTTGAGATCGAGACCACGGGCATCTAAAATACTACCTTCGCGTCTGCGCGGCGGGCGCGCGAGAGACACGCGGAAGCGGGGAGACCAGCCCCCATTGGGCCCGCTTCTCGGGAGTGCATCATGAAAGCGGCGAGAATTGCTCTTCGGGCTCTCATCTGCTGTTGTGCCGTAATTACTTTGCGGCAGGAAGCCGCCGCCGCTCCGCAAGGCCTCAATTCTTTCGCGCAGAATCCCGGCTCGGTGCCTCTTCGCATCGCGCTCGAACCGGTGGTGGCGACCGGATTGTCGAGTCCGCTCTATGTGACTAACGCCCACGATGGCAGCGGCCGGCTCTTCATTATCGAGCAGGCGGGGCGTATCAGAGTGCTTCAACCCGGCTCGACGGCGCCTGCCGTCTTCCTTGATATCAGAAGTAAAATACTGGCGGGAGGCGAGCGGGGGCTGCTCGGCCTGGCCTTTCATCCCAGATTCCCGTCAGATCGCCGCTTTTTTGTAAACTACACTCGCACCGGCGATGGGGCCACCGTCGTATCCGAGTATCGCGTCTCCGCCTCAGATCCAAACGTGGCAGACCCGGCCGAAACCATCATTCTGGTCATACCTCAGCCTTATGCGAATCACAACGGCGGCATGATTGAGTTCGGTCCCGACCGCCTGCTCTACATTGGAATGGGAGACGGCGGGTCCGGGAACGATCCCGAAAACCGGGCGCAGAACTTGAACGACCTGCTGGGAAAGATGCTTCGCATCGATATCGACCGTCCTGAGAGTCAGTCGGTGCTTTACACATCGCCTTCGACCAATCCGTTCTTCGGACCGATTGAAGGCCGCGACGAGATCTACGCTACCGGGCTAAGAAATCCCTGGCGATTCTCTTTCGATCGAGTGACCGGGCAGCTTTATGCCGGAGACGTCGGGCAAAACGTTATCGAAGAGGTCGACATCATCACGCTGGGGGGCAACTATGGCTGGAGGGTCTTCGAGGGGAACCGATGTAACATCGGCCCTTGCAACGCCGCAAGCTTCATTCCGCCGATAGCCGAATACGCCCATACTCCGGGAGCTCAGGGACGCTGTTCCGTAACCGGCGGCTACGTTTATCGTGGGACGCGGCGAAGTCTTCCTCTGGGCGCGTATGTTTACGCGGATTACTGTTCGGGAGAGATCTTCGTGCTGAGTGGGGGCGCGCCGTCGCTTCTGCTCGACACGAACCTGTCCCTCTCATCGTTTGGCGAGGACGAGGCTGGAGAGATTTATGTGGTGGCTCTGGAGGGCTCGGTTTCCCGGATCGTGAATCCCGATGCTCCGGCGACCCCCACGCTGTATTTCCCCGACCTGGTGACCACGAACGATTCGGCGGGTGAGTACACCGGGATCGCAGTCGCGAACCTGGGCGCCAGCGCGGCCACCCTGATGTTTACTGCCCATGACAGGACCGGGCGTCCGATAACGGGTTCCAACATCACGAATCCGACTTCAGTGGCACTCCGTCCAGGGGAACAGAGCGCCCTGACAGACAGCCGGCTCTTCGGGCCGGGATTGGCCGGAAGCAATTCCGTGGGATGGGTCAAGCTGGAAAGCACATCGCGCCAGATCGCAGCCTCTTTTCTGACCTACGACCGATCGCTTACGGTTCTGGATGGCGCCGACGCCTCGGTAAGCCCGTTGACGGGGTTTGTCTTGCCCGAGTTGGAGGAACAAGGAGTAACCCGGGTCCAGGTCGTGAATCCCAACGCGGAGTCGACGGCGATTAATTTCGAACTGGTCGGGGCCGACGGGACGGCGGTAGCGTCAGCGGCCAGAAACATCGACGGCAACGGGGCGCTCGTGGAATCGGCTTCAGATCTGTTCCCAGGCGCGGCTCTAATCGGCTCCAGTTACATCCGCGCGACCTCCGAGCGCGAGATCGTCCCGTTTGAGTATCTCGCCAGGCCGGATCGGTACG
Organism: uncultured Acidobacteriota bacterium; assembly: GCA_963827655.1. Taxonomy (GTDB): domain Bacteria; phylum Acidobacteriota; class UBA6911; order UBA6911; family UBA6911; genus CAWHCF01. The sequence continues at coordinate 280,379 of CAWHCF010000022.1, read as the reverse complement.
CGCAGGCGGTCAACGGTTTCGATTCTACTTCAGGCGGTACCAGGCTGTATTCGCCACAGTATGTGGTTGGAGGACCCTGGCGCTCCACTCTGTCGATCGTGAACCTCGATTCGAATCCCGGCACGGTGAATTTCCGGTTTATCGGCGATGATGGAACTCCGATCGGTTCCCCGAGGCAGATGCCAATTTCCCGACACGGGAAGCTGTACATTAGCGATCAGCAGTTCTTCATAGGGCCAGGGGGAACCAGGCAGGGGTACGTAGAAATTGTCACGAGTGGCGTGCGGATCATTGGCACGGTTGTGTTCGGGGATCCCGAAAGAAACTCATTTTCCGCAGCGCTGCCGCTGGTGAGCGCGTCTCAAAAACAGTTGGTCTTCAGCCAGGTTGCCTCCGACGCGACGTATTTCACGGGCATCGCAATCACAAATCCCCGCGATACCGACGTCAGCGCGAACATCCAGGTTTTCGACAGCAACGGCAGCCTTCTTGCTTCGACGACCGAGGTAGTTGTCAGGAGAGGGCGCAGTTGCAAGCTGCTGACCGAATTCTTCCCCAACCTGGCCGTCACGGCGCTTTCGTCGGGATACATCACGATCACGGCGGATGACGAAGTGGGAGGCTTCGCACTTTATGGAACTCATGGCCTCTCAGTTCTTTCGGCTATCAACGCACAACCGAGACCGAGATGAGATTCGGGTTTCTCTTGTATCTAAAAATTAACCAGAAAGACGCAAAGACCGAAGAATGATATGATTAAAATCTGTTGTCTTCTCAAACTCGTAAGGTTTAAGAGAAGAGACTGGAGTTGCCGATTACTGGTAGAGTATTAATGAAGCGTTCAGTCTTCGTGTTCTTGGCGTCTTCGTGGTCAGGGCTGCAAAACAATACCTCTGACACACCAGGACACGAAGAAACACCATTAATCTTGAGCGCGGCCCTTTTGAAACTATGAGTTCTGCTGGAACTGGACGATTGCCGATCTCGGCTTTCTGTGTATGGGAAATTCCCGACCGCGGGATGGCGGTACACCTGCATCTGAGCGCGGTTGAATGGCTGGACTACGAGATCCGGGAGAGTTTGAGGGCACCGGAGGGAGCCGAAGTGGGTGGGCTGCTCCTCGGCAGAATCGAATCGAAGGCGTGGAACAAGATTACCATCGAAGGCTTCACGCCGGTGTTGTGCGAATACGAGTCGGGTTCCTTGTACCACCTCTCTAAATCCGATAAGGACCTCCTGCAGGAGCAGCTATTTCGGTGGCAGCGCGGTCCGGGAAGAAACCTCTATGTAGTCGGGTTTTACCGGAGTCACAACCGGGAAGACTTCAGCCTGGACGGCGAAGATGTGTCCCTGGCGAAGGAGTTTTTCTCGGATTCGGTCGGCGTCTTTCTGCTTATCAGACCTGTGGGGCAACGTGATCGCGTGGGTGGTCTTTTCCTGTGCGACGAGGGGCATGTCGAGCGCGAATGCAACTTGATCTTTCCTTTCAGCCGAAGCCGGCTGACCCGCGGCGAAACGACATTGGATTCCCTTCCGGAAACAGAGGAAGAAGATATGCCGGAGGGCGTGGCCCCGCCATTTTCCGCTTCTGACGAGGGAGAATTGGAACCGGAGGCGTTTGCCCCGAAGCCACCCCCGAGGCGAGCCCAGCCGCCGTCCGAGGAGAAAAAATCCGAACCGGGAGCTCACGTTCCGAGACCATCCGCAAGACGCGGCCACCAGCCGCCTGAGGAGAGAAAATTCGAACCGGAGCCGGTTGCCCCGAAGCCATTCCCAAGGCGAGACCACCTGCCGTCCGAGGAGACAGAATTCGAACCGGAAGGTCACGCTCCCAGACCGTCGGCAAGGCGCGGTCACCAGCCGCCTGAGGAGACAGAATTCGAACCGGTAGCTCACGTTCCGAGACCATCCGAAAGGCGCGGTCACGCGCCGCCCAAGGGGAAAGAACTCGAACTGGAAGAACTTCTCCCTCAGGCGGCCGATCAGGCAGAGCTCGAGTTTTTGCCGAGCCAGGTACCCATGTTTCCCCTTATCGAACCGGAGACGCCGAGGTGGCGGTCCTGGGCAGGGATGATGCTCGTCGCCATCCTGATCCTGGTTGTCGGTGCCGCGAGCTATCAACTTCTGCGCGGATCAGAAATGCCGAAATCGCTAGCCGGACTCTTCAGCAGCCTCGGCATTACGAGACCGCAGGTTACCGTCCTTCAACCAGCTGCCCTGGGCCTGGAAGTGCTGCTCGAAGGGGATTCACTTCGCGTGAGCTGGAACCAAGACTTACCTTCGATCGCGACGGCGAAAAGAGGCTCTTTATCGATTTTGGATGGCGGTGAGAGAAGGAACGTGAATCTTGGAGCCCCCCAGCTGCAGACCGGAAACGTAGTCTCTCACCCATAACACCAGTCAAGTCACCGTTTCGTTCCAGGTTATCGGAGCGAACGACGAAACCGTCGAATCAACCCCGGCAGTCGGCGTCGTTAGCACGGCGGTTGCTCGTTCGGGCGCGTCTGGAGCAGAATCAAGAGATCGAGTACCCACAATCAAAATCGACCGGTCTCCACCGAGTAGCGGCCGAGGATCGGGAACCAGGGCCCAGACCGAAAGCTCTCGCCGGAACCGGAATCCTGAAGCCGCCGGGCCATCTCAGCTTAGTCTAGCCCGAGCCACACCCCCTCCGACATCCCGGGCGACGAGTGCAAGGTCAACCCTCCCTCCGCCCCCGGTCTCGAGCCCGGGCGTGGTAGAGCGGAAGCCGGCCGAGGTCGCCGCCCAGCGCGACGAGCCCCAACGCCCGCAAACTACTGCCCCGGAGCAAGTGAAACCAGTTACTCCCCCTGCCGAGACCGCCTCGGCACCCTTGCCGAGTGAGACGACACAGCGCCCGCCCGTCGAGCCACCCCCCAAGGTCACCGAACCGGCGCGTCCGCCCGACACCGCCCGGACCGCTCAGGAACAGCCGCCGGCTTCCACCTCCCGCGAACCGGCGAAACCGGTCGCGCTACCCGAGAAAACTCCCGCTCCGCCCGAGGTCGCGCCGCCTTCGGCTCAACCCGCGCCAGAGACGCGGAGCGACTACACGCCCCCGCGGCCTCTTCGGCAAGTGAAGCCCTCGACTCCTTCCAACGTTCGTAACCTGATTAGCGAGGACGTTCAAATCAACGTCAGGGTAGAAATTGACGCGACGGGAAGAGTGGTCCGCGCTGAACCGGTCTCGAAAGGAAAACACGACTTCCTTACCTCTCTCGCGCTCGAGGCGGCGCGTCAGTGGCGTTTCGCGCCTGCCCGGCAGGCGAGTCAGAACGTGTCGAGCAGCGCGGTGGTCGGGTTCCAATTCAAAAAGGACTAAGGGCTCTTAGTGTTTCTTCGTGGCTTCGTGTCTTAGTGGTTAGAGCCAATGGAACAAATACCACCAAGACACGAAGAAACACACCCCTGAGAGTTAGCCATTCGGGCTAGTCATTTCGAAGTAACCGATTTCCTCTAGAAAACTCTCTTCCTGACTCAGGTTTTGGGTATAATCCTCAAAAGTCACGCCCGCCCATAGGTTCCACGCATGCGGTAGGGACTGATCTTGAGGATGTGAAGGAAGCCCACCATGAAGAATTCCACCGATGACATGATAATAAACGGTTCCGTGGCCCCACGTTTTCCGTGTGGGATGTGCCTGAGACTGAACTCTCCGTTCACCTGCATCTGAGCACGGTCGAATGGCTGGACTATGAAATAACGCGGAGTCTTACGCCGCCGGAAGGTGGTGCTGAAGTCGGTGGATTGCTGCTTGGCAGGATCGAATCCGATTCCCGCCGCAGAATCATCATCGAAGGTTTTACGCCCGTTCCCTGTGAGCACCAGTTCGGATCCGTTTACCATCTTTCGGGTTCCGACAAACGACTCATGCATGATCAGATGGCGAGATGGCACCCCGGGCCGGGAAGGAAGCTCTATGTCGTCGGTTACTACCGCAGCCACAACCGGGAGGCGGTTAACCTCGATGATGAAGATATGCTCCTGGCGAAGGAATACCTTCCGAATTCGGTCGGCGCCATCCTGCTCATCCAACCCTCAAGCGCGCGGCTCGCGATGGGAGCTTTTTTCTTTTGTGAAGAAGGACGAGTCGAGTCGAATCCCAAGCTGGTGTTTCCTTTAAACCGTACCAGGTTGGCTCACCGCGCGCCCGTTGAGGCGAGCCCTTCGGCCGAAGTCGAACTTCGACCCGCACCAGCCGTGGTGCGTCCATCTCAGATCCGATCCTTCGGAGTTGGTTCGTGAGCCTATGCTCGAGCCAGCTCCCATCCAGACCGTCGCTCTTCCACAATTCGCGCCATCGCAGGCCAGACGGCGTCTTCTCTGGCCGGCGATGGCAGTCCTGGCCCTGGTACTCGGCGGCGTCGGCTACAAGTACCTGCTGAAGCCTGATGTCGCGCCGACTGGGTCGCTGGGTCACGATCTTACCGAATTGGACCTGACCGCTACCGTGGAAAATGATTTACTCCGCATCACCTGGAACAAAAGTTCTCCCGCAATCGCGTCCGCAAAACAGGCCATTCTGTCAATTGCCGACCGGGCCGCCAGGAGGCAGCTGACGCTGAGCACGGACCAGCTTCAAGCCGGCGCCCTGGTCTATCCTCACGAATCGGACGATGTCACCGTTCGCCTGAGGGTAGTCGGGTCGGACAGGGAGACGACCGAGTCGGCACGAATCCTCAGGGCCCGGCAAGCAGGCACACCCGCGCCGCCGCAAGCCAGAGTGGAGTCCGCTTCGACTAGAGTCGAGACGCCGCCGCCCATCACGGTTAACCAGAAACCGGTTCCTGACCCGGCGCCTCCGGCGGTGAAGACGCCGGTCGGGACGCCCCTGACTGATTCATCACGGTCTAAGACGCCGGCTCCCTTGTCCCGATCGGAGGCGGAGAAGGCTAAGGCTGATATCCAACAGCCGCCGGCCGTGGCAGCCAGTGAGAAACCCGTTCTGGATTCAACCCCGGCCGCGGTGAAACCGTCGTCCGGCGCGGCACCAGTGGCGCCATCACCGTCTGAGAAGCCGGTTACCTTGCCTCGATCGGAAGCCGCGGAGGTCAATGTGCCGCAACCGGCGGCCCCTCCACCGGCCAGCCAGTCTGCTCCACCGAAGCCGTCGGTCGTACCCGCCGGCGAAGCCAGACTGTCGTCCCCATCCGAGTCCTCGCCCAACGTTACCGACGCCGCGCGTCCGCCGGAGGAAGCCGGCGAAGCCGCCCGGCCAGCCGATCGCGCCTGTGGCAAGCAAGAGTGAACCTGTCAGGACTGAGACGAGCAGAATCGTACCAGAAAGGAATTCGTCTCCGGAGGCGCCCGCCCCGCGGAATTCTCTCGCAGGTGGCGTTCAGGGTCCGAGTGCCGACTATGTGGCACCCCAGGCGGTTCGCCGCGTTGCGCCTTATCTTCCCTCGAGCCTGAGGAATCTCCCGGTGGCGGGTCTCCAGGTGGATGTCAAGGTTTACATCGACGCCGGCGGAACTGTGGTTCGGACTGAGCCGCTTTCAAAAGGAAACAGCCTGACGGAATATCTCTCGAGCATCGCGGCCGATGCGGCGCGCCAGTGGCGATTCTCACCTGCGCGCCGCGGCAATCAGGCCGTTCCGAGTGAAACAGTCCTGCATTTCCATTTCGGGAACAGCCGGGAGTGAACGCTGCGGAACCAATACCGCCAAGACACGAAGACACGAAGAAACACCAAGGCTTGTCGAAACCCTGAGGATCAAAGGTGCCTCGTACATCCCGGAAAAGACTCCTCACGAAAAAAAGGCGCGCTCACCAGCCGATCGCGTAGCCCAGCCGCCTGGGATCCGCTCCCGCTGCCGGGGCGCCGGTCTTCGGGTCCACCAGGATCCCCTGCATGCTGCCGAGACCACGCGGCATCACGGAGACCGAGTGGCCCAGCGCGCGCAGGCGCGCGATCGCGTCCGCCGCCGCCCCCTGTTCGATCCGCAGGCGGATGCCGGCACCAGGCTTGTAGAAGTTCGGCGAGGCATCGAGAGCGAATCGGGGTGCCTCGATCGCCTCCTGGATCCGCATCTCGAAGTCGAGCACGTTGATCAGGACCTGGAACTGCGTCTGCCCGATCGTCTCGCCGCCCGGCGAGCCCAGCGTCAGGACCAGCCGCCCGCCCTTGAAGACGAGAATCGGTGAGTTGTTGAGGAGAGGGACCTGCCCTGGACGAACGTAGTTCGGGTGATCGGAATAGGGTGCCGTTGAGCCAGTCCGAAGGCCGTTGTTGAAGAGAAGGCCGGTCGAACCGACCACGACGGCGGTGCCGAAGCCGCTCCCGAGAGTCGGCGTGCAGACAACGGCATTGCCGGCCTGATCCACGACGGAGAAGCTTGTCGTGTGGCCTTCAACGACGCTCTCGCCCCTGGGTGCGCGCTGTGCCCGGAGCGCACGCTCGGTACCCTGGGGCATGCCAGGCTCGGGATACGGGCCGGCCTTCGCCGCATCGATCAGCTTGCGCCGCGCGGCGGCATACTCCTTGGAAAGCAGCGCGATCGTGGGAACCCGCGTGAGCCGAGGGTCGGCGACGTAGCGGTAGACGTCGGACTTCGCGACCTTGATCGCTTCGGCCTGGAGGTGCAGCGCCGCGGCGCTTCCGGCTCCGAGGCTTTTCAGGTCGTAGCTCTCGACGAGGTTAAGCTGCATCAGGACCTCGAGCCCGCCCCGGGAGGTCGGCGGTGTCGAGTAGACGTCGTAGCCACGGTACGTCGTGTGAAGCGCCTCAGACCAGAGCGGCTGATAGGCGGCCAGGTCCTCCGCGGACATCGAACCGCCGGCCTCCTTGGTGAACCGCACGATTTCTGCGGCGATGTCACCACGGTAGAAGCGGTCGTGGGCCGCGCGCAGCGCGTCGGTTCGCGGTTTTCCCTGCCGCAAGAGCGCCGTCTCGGAGTCGATCAGTTTGCGGAAGGTCGCGGCCAGATCGCGGTTCTTCAGGAGGTCGCCCGCCGCGGGCGGGCGCGCGGTGGGGAGGAAGATCCGCGCGCTCGTCGGGAAGCGCTGCAAGTCGGCCCGCCTCGACTCGATGCTGCGCACCAGCGGCGGGTCGACCGGGAAACCGTTCTCCGCGTAGTCGATCGCCGGCTGCAGGATATCGCCGAGCGGGAGCGTACCGAACCGCTCGAGGACTGCGATCCAGCCACCGAACAGGCCGGGCACAGGAGCCGCGTCGATACCCGTGCTGAGTGTCTCCGCCGTCATGGCTTCGGGGCGAAGAGCCTTGGGGGCTGCGCCCGTCATGGACAGCGAGTAGATCTTCTCGCTCTTGCGATCGTAGACGAGCATGAAGCCGTTGCCCCCCGCCCCGGACATCTCGGGTTCGACGACATTGAGGGTCGCCAGGATCGCAACGGCGGCGTCGGCTGCGCTCCCTCCCTTGAGCAGCGTGCGGGCGCCGGCCATCGAAGCGAGGGGATGACCGGCAACCACGAGGCCATGTTGCCCGGCGACGGCGGGGCGCGACAGGCCGGGGCGAGCGCCCGCTTCGGTCGCTTCCGGCAGCTGGCGTGCGCCGGCGGAAGCCGCGAGCAGGAGAAGCACAAGCAGACGGATGGTCTTCATCATGGCATTGCTCCTTCAAGAGACGGATCTGCCGTCGTTTATAGCACACTAAGCCGGCTGGTTCATAAATACGGTCACGTATTCAAACCGTGGCCGCTCAAGAATCATTGGAATCCATCGACAGCTTCGGCGGGCGCGTCTATACTGCGGGCTCTTAGTGTTTCTTCGTGTCTTTGTGTCTTCGTGGTTAGAGCTGTCTAACCAGCACCACTAAGACTCAAAGACACGAATCCCAAAACAGCAGCGAAGCCTATCCGTGAGCGTTCAAGGCAAGACCCGCCACGAGGAAACGCGTAGAATCATGCACATTACCACTCGGCTCGTTCTCATTTTTGCAATCGGCGCGGCGCTTGATACGGGTCACCCGCAGACGCATCGACCCGGTGCGGAACCACCTTCGGGGTTCGACGTGATGGAGAAATCCATCCACGAGCTGCAAGCCGCGATGGAGGCCGGCCGGGTCACGTCGCGCGGGCTGGTCGAGATCTACCTCGCGCGCATCGCCGCGTACGACAAGCAGGGTCCTGCCCTCAACGCGATGGTCGCGCTCAATCCGCAGGCGGTGTCCGCGGCGGAAAAAATGGACGCCGAGCGAAAAGCCGGGCGGGTGCGCGGTCCGCTACATGGCATCCCGATTGTGGTGAAGGACAACTACGAGACCCTGGAGATGCCCACGACCGTGGGTTCCATTGCGCTGGCGTCGTTTCATCCGGCCAGCGACGCCTTCCAGGTGCAGCGCTTGAAGAATGCCGGGGCGGTCATCGTCGGCAAGACCAACATGCATGAGCTCGCCTCCGGCATCACCAACATCGGCTCGAGCGGCGGCCAGACCCGGAACCCGTACGACCTCGGTCGGAATCCCGGCGGTTCGAGTGGCGGAACCGGTGCCGCCGTGGCGGCGAACTTCGCGGTCGCGGGGATGGGGAGCGACACCTGCGGGTCGATCCGGAATCCCGCGTCCCACAATAATCTCGTCGGTCTGCGCGGCACCCAGGGATTGTCGAGCCGCGCGGGCATCGTGCCGCTTTCGAGCACGCAGGACATCGGCGGCCCCATCGCGCGCTCCATCGCAGATCTCGCGATCATGCTTGATGCAACTGTCGGCGCCGATCCAGCCGACGCCGTCACGAGCGCGAGCGCGGGACACATCCCGAAGTCGTACCGCGATGCGCTCTCTTCCGACGCGCTCAAAGGCTCGCGCATCGGCGTTCTTCGCAGCCTGTTTGGCACCGCGCCGGAGGACCAGGAGGTTACGGTGGTGCTCAACAAGGCGCTCGAGGCAATGAAGAAGGCGGGCGCCGAAACGATCGACGTTGCCGTCCCGGGCCTCGACGATCTGCTGCGCGACAGCAGCCTCATCAATGCCGAATTCAAGTTCGACTTCGCCGACTATCTTGCCCGCCAGCCGGACGCGCCGGTGCGATCGCTCGGCGAGATTCTCGAGCGCGGGCTGTACCATGCGGCGCTCGAGTCGAACCTGCGCGCGCGCAACGCGGTGGAGAAACGCGAGAGCGAGCAGTATCGGCGCGCGATGATCAAACGCAAAGCGATTCGGCAGGCTGTTGAAGCTGTCCTGCAGGAGCACCGGCTCGCCGCGCTCGCCTATCCGACGCTGCGCCGCAAGCCCGCGCGCATCGGCGATCCGCAGGCCGGATCTAACTGCCAGTTGAGCGCCGGCTCGGGCCTGCCCGCCCTGGGACTTGCGGCCGGCTGGACCGACGACGGTTTGCCGATCGGTGTCGACCTGCTGGGCGCCGCCTTCAGCGAGCCACAGCTGCTCGCGCTGGGCTATGCATTCGAGCAGGCGGCGAAGGTGAGACAGGCTCCGTTCAGCGCGCCGGCGCTGGTTGGCGGCAAGGCGCCGGCCTCTAAACGGATGACCGGTGCGTTCGGTGAAATGGTCTACGATGCGACTACGTCAAGACTGACCTACAAGCTGGACCTGGACGCCCTGCGACGCGACGGCGTGACGGCCGTTTGGGTCCACCGTGCGGGCGAGAAGCCCGCAGCGGCCTTGCACCAATTGTTCGGCGGCGCAGCGACGGCGCCGACCGGCACGCTGACATTTTCCGTATTCGGACCGGCGCGACCTGGCCGCCGGCCAACTGGTGGTGCGCGTGTATTCGCGCCGCGCGCCCTCGGGCGGCGAGGCGGTCAAGTTGACGTTCCCGCCGACGTAGCGGCGATTCACCCGGCGACGTGGAGCGCATCCCCGTGTCGGTAGTGCAGAGCGTGGCATCGCCCAATTCGGGCCTGCCGCTTAGGGCTCGCGCAGAAATAACTTCACATTCTGGCGCGAGAGTCGGTGGTCAATCATGAATCGGTTTCTGTTCGCTAATCACGCTGAGGATCGCGCCCCTCCGGCTGCGGCCCGCAGGCCCGCTGGCTTTGTTGCTCGCTCCTCACGTACCGCACCGGGTACGCATCGTCGCTCGCGCCTCGCCAGCGGGCCTGGGGGCCTGCAGCAGAATGCGAACTTATTTCTGCGCGAACCCTTAATGGGTGAGAGACCGATGCGCGTAAACAGGACAAATGGGTTTAACTCCTGGGTTTGGATTATCAATCACTTTTTCATGTGCCTCTTGAACCAGGCCAAGGCGCGCCTGTCCCGGTCTTCCTCGTTGCGTGACAGGAAGTGATTGTCCTGCGCGTAGACGATCGGCTCATAGGTCTTGCCTAACTTCTGGAGTTGCTGGGCCAAGGCGAGAGACTGGCTTGGGTTAACGCTCTTGTCAGCGGTTCCGTGCATGATCAGTAACGGCGCATTCAGTTGTTCGGGCCATTGGATAGCGGACCTGACCCTAATGATGTTCGTCTTTCTCTGTGTCGAAGCCGGGCCAGAGTTGCTTTAGCATCGCTGGTTGATAGACGTCAGGGCGCCACGCCATCAGTTCTCCCAAGTCGGTGAAGGCTCCAAACACAGCCGCCGCGTTTATGGAGAAGCCTTTCTTGACAGCTTGATAGGTCATCATCCCACCGCGCGACTCGCCATACATGAACAAGTTATTCATGTCGACGAATCCGTGTGAATTCGCGAGTGGAGAGATATTGAACAAATCGTTTACGTCTGCTCCTCCTACCTCGTCTCGACCCTCACTGCCATCGCTTTGCCGGTACATGGGCGCCAAAATCACAAAGCCCTCCGACGCGAGTCGCTGCAAGACAGTGATGAGTTCCGGCGCGATGTCGCCTCTGATTACACCGCCGCGGTTGAAAATGATCGCGGGCAGTTTCTTTCCTTGAACTTGAGTTGGTTTGTAAAGATAAGCGACGACCTTTAAGCCATCGCTCATGTACCTTAGTTTGCGTAGCTCGAACTGGCGATCGCTGACAGCCTTAGCATAGGCCTTTTCGGTGGTGTACTTCTCCACCTCAGTGGTTTGCACCGCCTGTTCATAGGACGGAAAGGAATAGGCTTTGTCTTCAACCACTAGTCCATCCTTTGAATCAGCCGCATGTGTAATTTGAATACCACCGAGAACTATCGTGAACAAAGTGACAAAGGCCAGAAACGCGTGCAGCCTTTTCATCGCGCGATCCCTCCTGTTGAGATTTGGATCCGTCGGTGTGAATTCAGCCGTCGTTTCAATACCGGTTTAGGGCGAACACGTTTTTACGTCGCGTCCGCGATGACAACGTTGCGGTTCCTTTGTGAAAACGCAAGAGCGACGCAAAATGTTGCGCCGTGCTGACGAGTTTTCCACGCCGAAAGACCGCAACCAGGGAAAGTTGCCATTGGTTGCGCGAAAATCGAATCTGTAGCATCCGTGCTCCGGTTCCGACGGGCGTGCCCTGCAAGGCCCATTGTTCCATTGACGTGTATAGTCACGTGACTATACACTTCATCCATGAAAGTGAATGCGCTGCAAGTACGCCAGTCCCTTGGGAGGATTCTCGAGAAACTCAAGAAGACCGACGAACCGATCATTATTGAAAAGGGGCGCGAACCGGTAGCGGTCCTGATTTCGCTCAGAATCTTCAAGGAGCGCTTCATCGACTACCGCGAGGAACAGAAGAGGCTAGAGCTCCTGGAAGCTTTCCGTCGCAGCGCAGTCAAGTCATCCGTCGGTTCGCTCGCGGTCCTGCGGAAACTGCGCTATGGTTCGGATCATTGATGCGTCGGTCGCCATCAAGTGGTTCGTTCTCGAACGGGGACGAGAGCAGGCGCTGGCCGTTCTAGCCGAGGTTCTGGCTTCTCCGTCGCACTTTGCTGTTCCCGAGATCTTCTACTTCGAGCTGGCCCACGTCTTCCACCGGTGCATCCCGGATCCATCCGAAGAGCAGCTTGCGCTTCTGGCACGTGTCGTGACCCTGGGCATCCAGCGATTCTCGATGACTCCCGCGCTGCTATCGGAGATTCAACCCATCCAGCGCCTGGGTTTATCCGGATACGATGCGGCTTACGTGGCACTCGCGAAGTTGCTCCAAGGAATATGGATAACCTGCGACCGGAAGGCTCACAAGAAGGTGGCACGCTTGGAACTGAGCGAAGTCTTGTGACGAAAGGCGGATCGCAGCCGGCCAGGCCAGGCGGAATTAATTTAGTGTCTTCGTGTCTTTGTGGTTAGCGCTGCGGAACAAATACCACCAAGACTCGAAGACACGAAGAAACACCAAGAACGTTGCTGCTAAAGATCCGGATGGATCACGGCCCGACCGCGGATTTCTCCGGCGGCCAGCGCCCGGATGGCGTCATTGATCTTCCGCAACGGGAAGGAAACAATCTCGGAGCGGACCACGCCGCTCTGCGCCAGCTTCACCAGGTCAGACAGCTCCCGGCGGCTTGCGACTCGCGAAGGGATGATCCGGACTCCCGATCGAATGAGGTCTCCCGCAGTCCACTGTAGCGGCGCGGAGGGAATTCCTACGATGAGCAGCACGCCGTTCTTCTGAAGGGCCTGGAACGCGCTGCGGTACGCCTCCGCCGAGCTCGCGCAGACCAGCGCTACGTTTACCCGGTTCTCCGGCCGGCCGAACCACTCGGTCGCCTCCTCGGCGCCCAGCGCGGCGTCGGCTCCGAGTGATCGGGCCAGCTCGAGTCTCGAGGGAGATAGATCGACGGCCGTTACTCGCGACCCGGCGAACTTGCCCAGCTGGATGCCATACTGCCCTAGCCCTCCGGCGCCCCAGATGCCGAGGTGAGTCGAACCGTCGAGCTTGACCTTCGAAAGCGCGCTGAACACGGTTCCGCCGGCGCAAAACAAGGGCGCGGCCTCGCCGGGCGGCAGACTTTCGGGGATTGGCGTCGCGTGGCTTTCCCAGGCCAGAACGTACTCGGCAAAGCCGCCGTGCACCGTGACTCCGGTGATCTGCGACTGGTCGCAGAAGACTTCCAGATCACGGCGGCAGTAGTCACAGCTCCCGCAGGTGTAATGAAACCAGGCGACGCCGACGGGGTCTCCTTCTTTGAGCCGCTGCACGCCCGAGCCGCGACCCGCGACCCGGCCGGCCACTTCGTGTCCGAGCACGAGCGGCATCGGCATGCGAGGCTTGAATCCTTCCCATTCGCCGCGGGCGAGGTGTAGATCGCTGTGGCAGAGTCCGCAAGCCTCGACCCGGACGAGAATCTGGCCGGGTCCCGGGACAGGTTGAGGGATTTGAGCCAGGGTCAGCGGTTCGCCGAAGCGTTCCAGAAGCGCGGCTTTCATTGAAGGGGACTATTCGAGTCAGGAGCCGAAAGGGTAGCCCCGACCATAAAGAAAGGCCGATCACGATCATGTCCACGATCACTTCAACGTCCACGTCTGACGTGATGGTGGTCGGCTGGTGAGGTTGTCTGAATCCTTGTGGCGACGGGTCATCAGAAACCATCGCGCGCTTTGTCCCGGAGGGACAAGGGATATTAGCCGGTGATGAAATCACCGGGAGCGGATGACCGTGGTCGGCGCGCCCCGGAAGGGCGCGGGACGAGCCTTGCATTCTTACCGCCGATCTTGTGGAACCGTGCTCGCGTCCGGCCCCGCCAGGGCGCATTGGTTGGTATCGCCCCTCCCCGGTGGTTTCACCACCGGCTAATGTCCGCTGTCCCTTCGGGACAGACGCTGTCGCTCTGCGATCCTACGCCTTCGCGCGGATGTTCACCCACGTGTGCACGTGCGGACTACCCCGGAAATACCAGATCATGGTGGGGCTTTCCAGCTGCCACACGTCCCAGACGCCATCGCCGCCGACATCCAGGTTTTTGTAAAACGACATGGAGAGCGACTTAACCCCGCCGTTAGCGTTGATATACTTCATCGCCTCATCGCTGTCCTTCTTGCGGAACGGCAGCAGAAGATCGGCGAGAACCTTTTCGACCAGCTCTCTCTGGTCGCGAGCCATTTCGGAAACAGGCAGGCCGGCCGGCGCCTCGCCCGGTTTTCTCAAAGCAACGGTATCGGTCGACTTCTCCTCGCGCGGATCGCCGAGCAGAGCCAGTTGCCGCTGCTTTCCATCCAGCGCCTGAAACACCTGATTGGCCCGGAGCGCCTGAAACCAGTAGACATTCTGGGGATGATCCGGTTTTTCGTTGAAGCTTTGCGATGCGTGCCCGTAAAAGATCGGGCCCCCGAATGCGACCCCTGCCACCGAATCGCCATCACATCGAGCCGTGCAGTGCCGCCCTGTCAGCACGAACTCGAATGCGCCGCTGCCGGGCTCACCAAAGAGGGCGACCGAGTAGTTTCCGATCCCGCCGCCATCTTCCTTGATGTGATATAAGACCTTGTCGAGAAATTCAGGGTTGTGCAAACCCCGGAAGATTTCCTCGATCATGGCCTGTTGATCGGAGGTGAAGGCCGTTCCGATCTTGGCCGGAGTGATTTGCCAGTTGGCATCCACCTTCGAACGCAGAGGATGGTCGAAAGGGAACACAACCGTCTTTTTCTGTTCCGCTGAGAGGCTCTGGTAAAGCGTGGTCACCAGAGTCTCGGAGGATCCTTTGAATTTAGGCGCAGCGACGGCGCCAAGGGCGCCGGCGCTAGCTGCGGCTGCAGTTTTCAGAAACTGCCGTCGGTCAATGACCTCACAGTCCGGACATTGCATGGCACACCTCTTTTCAGAGGTCCTTTATCGCACACCGGACTGGCCGCAGCAAGCCGCTTTATTTGCGTTTCGTGTCTTCCAGTCTTTGTGGTTACCCTGGCCTCAGGGAATTCTCTCGGGAGGCTCGACATGCTGCCACCCTTCGCCGCTTAGAGACTTCAAGAATTCCACCAGGTCCCGCTTATCCTTCTGGCTCAGGTTTAACGGAACTATCTCGGTTGGGCCGGAACCAAGGCCCGCTGGCAGCCGTTGTTGCAGCACCCGCGGAAGCGCGCCAGGTACAGGCAGCGGCAAGCCCAGGCTATTCAAACCACCAATCCCGGCCGGGGCGCAACGGCCCCCATCGAGTCCGCCGCGGCCATAGAAATCGACTACTTCCTCCAATGTTCTGAAGCGACCGTCATGCATATACGGCCCGGTGTTGGCTATCTCGCGCAGCGTCGGGGTCTTGAACTTACCCTTATCTCCCTGGCGCTTCGTGACGTGAAACAGGCCGAAGTCAGAGTCGGACCGCTGGTAGCTCGAGCCTAAGGTGTGGAATTGTTCGTCGGTGAAATTGAAGCCGGTGTGACAGGTGTCGCACTGAGCCTTTCCGCGAAACAGATCGAAGCCCCGCCTGGCCGAGGCGCTGACTGCTCCTGCATCCCCACGCTGGTGGCGATCGAAGGGAGAATTCCCCGAAAGCAGTGTTCTTTCGAACGTGGCGATCGCCTGCGCGACCCGATCGATAGTAATGGACTCCGTGCCGAAGGCCTCCTTGAACAGCCCGCGGTAGACGTCAAGGCGTTCCAGCCTTACGACGATGTCTTCATGAGAACGGTTGCCCATTTCGAGCGGGTCGAGCATCGGCCCTTTCGCCTGCTGCTCCAGAGAAGCGGCTCTGCCGTCCCAGAACTGCGACGCGCTGAAGGCGCGATTGATCAGGGTAGGCGCGCTGCGCCCTCCCTTTTGTCCTCTAATTCCGGTTGCGACCGGCCTGCCATCCGTGAAGGCCAGGTTCGGATGGTGACAGTCGGCGCAAGAGACGGTGTTGTCGCTCGAGAGGGCGCGGTCGAAGAAAAGCAGCCGGCCGAGCGTCGACTTTTTCGGGGGTTATAGGGTTGTCCGCAGGAATTCGCAGGGCGAAAACGTCCAGTCCCGGGGGTATCTGAAGTCCCAGGAATTCTTTCAGCTCATACTTGATCTGTGCATCTTTTTGCTGCGCGGCGGCCGGGATTTCCGACAGCAAGAACACCAGGCCGGCCGAGGCGCAGGCGAGAAACAGGTGCCTTATTCTTTCCCTCATATACGTGACCTCGATATGGTTATCTGCGAGGTTAGATTCAGGTCTCGCGGAAAAAGTTCAAATCGAGCGAACAAAACCGAACCTCCAAGACACGAAGACGCGAAGGACGGAGGAAACCCAGAGTCTTGCCAGGCGCAGACCCGACCCCTATACTCACTGTTATTGAAAGGATCGCATCATGTTAAGGGTAATTCGCGGGAAAGGCTTTTATTAGCTCGACTGACAAGAATTCCTTGATCTCATTGCTCCCTACCGGCGGAGGCGTGATCATCGATCTCGGGACGGGCGACGGGCGCTTTGTATACCAGTGCGCTCGCCGCAATCCCGGGAGCTTCTACATCGGGATAGACGCCAGCGCCGGAGCCCTGAAGAAGGTCTCTGAAAGAGTCCATCGGAAGCGTGCGAAGGGGGGAGTGCCGAATATTCTGTTCTTGCATGCCTCGGTCGAGGAACTCCCCTCGGAGCTCGACGGTGTGGCTGACGAAGTACACGTGCATTTTCCCTGGGGGAGTCTGCTTCGCGCTTTGGCCGGCGGCGAGGATCGCGTGCTCCAAAACCTGCGACGCATCTGCGCGCCGGGCGCGTGGCTGGAGGTCGTCATCAGCCTCGATTCCCGAAGGGATCGCTCCGAGATTACGCGGCTGGGGCTTGATCCGGTTCTTGCCGGTACGATGACGCCTTCGCTGACGGCCAGCTATCGAGCGGCGGGTTTCGAGGTAGTCGAGAGCGGCGTGATCGCGCAATCGGAGTGGCCCAGAATCCACACGTCATGGGCGGGGCGGCTTCGAAGCGGGACCGGCCGCTCGCTTGCCTATCTTGTCGCACGCGCTGCAGAAGAAAACTCACCGCCGGGACGCGAAGACTCGAAGGCTAGCGTTTGACCATCCATCCTCGATCCCAGGGCTGCGCCACCGTCGGCTGATTGGCATAGCGCTTCATGGTAAACACCATCCGGGTTCCACATCCGGGCTCAAGCCGGGTCGTGACGAAGGGATGGTCCACGGCCTCGGTCTTGCCATTGAAAGCGACCGAATTGAAATGATGCTCGCCGTATGCGCCGGCCTGCACGATCACGGTGCGCGGGTGAACCTGGTTTGTGTTCACCAGGGTTAATGTCACCGAGTCCGTCCCGAGTTTTTCCACCAGTGCCGCCACATCCTCGGGCGGGCCGGAACGCCGCTGGATGGGATCGAAGTAACGGACCCGGCTGTGCAGGGTCCAGATGTTACCGGTCAGGTATCCTCCGAGCATCAGATTGACCAGGGTCTGGGTTGTCGCCGGATTCAGGCCCATGGGCCAATCCGCAAGGCGTGTGTCCGCCGTGGTCGGATCGTTGCGCATCTCTGCGGTTTTGGCCCGGATATGCTGGAAATCCGCTCGCAACGCCGTCTCGGGAAAGTCAGGCTGAGCTCCTTCCAGGAATCCGATCCAACCCGTTTGGGGAACCCGTTCCAGATCCTTCCGGTCCATCGACCAGAGGTAGATTTCGGTCAGCCGATCTGTCAATAGATTCGTCGTCCAGTGATACCAGCTTTCCTGGCCGGTTTGGCCGTGTCCTCGAGGGTCGCCATACATCTGAGGGATCGTCACTCTTCCATTGACGGTCTTTTTCTGAGCGTAGAGATTGTCCATCTGCCGGCGGAGAGTGGCCACGTAGGCCTGGTCGCCCGTGAGCAGCAGGGCATTGCCGAACCCGGGCCACATTCCCGAGGCGAAGGTGTTGCGATGGCCGATCTGGTCGATCTCGCCGTCATAGATCGTGAAGTTCCAGCCGTAGGTGCCTTTGTACCATTTGCCGCCGTACTCGCCCCCTATGGTTCCGTCGAGGCCGATGTTGGTGGGGATGTTCCCCCCGTTAGCTTCAGTCCGCTGCTTCCAGGCGTTGACGTATTCCAGGGTCCAGTCCCGGTACTTTTGTTCGTGGGTCAACATGTAAGCATTGAGCGCCAGGTTGGTCGATGCGAGGTTGAGCGGGTGATCTCCCACGCTGTCGAGGTACTCGGCGCAATGCGCCAGCATCTTCGGGTAGTGGGCTTCGAGATCGACCATTTCGTCTTCGCCCCGCAGGGCCGTGAAGCGCGTGGAAGCGGCCGGGCACGGAGTCTCCCACCCAGTCGTAGGTCGTGGCTTTACGGAGCATGGGTCCCTTGCTGCCGGTCCACAGGCTGCGGATGATCTTGTGCTTGGGGTCGTAGTTGGGCGCCTCCGGATCCTCGTTCATGTAAAAACCTGCAAATCGCCGCATGCGCTGGCTCAGCCGCTCGTCGGTTGGGTCGCTAAGTCCCAGGAACATGAAACCGCGCATCCCTTCGCCCGTGTGGAACCAATCCGACATGGTGATGAATTCCTTGTAGTAGGCGCCGTCTTTGGCCAGTTCGGTCTTGCTGGTCCGCAGTTCCTTATATTGTTGAAGGTGGCCTTCGAGAGCCTTCTTGAACAGCCGGAGGACGGAATCCGAACCTCCCAGAGCATGGAGGAGAGTCCAGTTGTGGAAGGTTTCGATCGCGTCGTCGGGTCCGTCGAGAGTGCCCCACCGCGGCGTATGCAGCAGGTATCCGCGCTGATCGAGATACTTCGCGGCGAAGCGTTCGCATGCGCTGGAATTGGCTCGAAGAAGCTCCCGTTCCATCAATGCCCAACCCGGGGGCGCAAGAGGTGTATCGATAACCAGGGTGATGTCTTTCGCCGACACCGTGGCCGAGAAGAAGATCAATACGAGAAACGCCATCCGGAGGTTTGTCATGAGATTCTCCTTAGAGTTCAAGGTTCTAGGTTCTTCGCGTCTTCGGTCTTAGTGGTTGGTTTTGTCCGCCGGACTCACCACGAAGACGCGAAGACACTGAGAATTTGTGCTTGCGAAATGGACCGCCGATAGACTATAAAAGTCTTCAACGGGAAATCTCCAATTCCATTTTTCTGCAACGGGAGGCAAGCATGTTGCGTTGCGCGACCTTTCTGCTTCTGATTACAGCAAATGCCTTCGCCCAGACGGGACAGGGGACCATTGTCGGGCGGGTTACCGATACGACGTCCGGAATTGTTCCCGGAGTGGCAGTGCACTTGCAGCACGCGGAACCGGTTTTACCTACGACGCGTTGACCAACGAAGAGGGGATGTATCGCATTCCGTACCTCAACCCTGGCACCTACGAAATTACCTTCGAGGCTCAGGGTTTCAAAAAAACGGTAAACAGCAACATCACGGTGCGGTCGACGGAGACAACCCGTGTCGACGTAGTTCTCGAAATCGGCCAGGTGGTCGATTCCATCGAGGTCAAGGCCGAGACGCCGCTGCTCGAAACCGAAACCTCGACCGTCGGGCATCTCGTGAGCGGCGATATCCGCAACAAGCTGCCGACCCCGCAGCAGAAGATCCAGAGCATCCTCTGGTACATGCCCGGCGTCACATCTCAGGGAGCCGGCGGCAACGTTGGCGGGCAGCGTTCGCGAGCGTTTGTCGCCACCATGGAGGGAGTTTCCGGGATGGAACCGGTGCGCGGCGAGATTGCGACCAATCGCTTCCTGGCGACCGTCGAGCAGAACATCGAAGAGGTGAAGGTATTGACCACCGCGCTTCCCGCCGAATACGGACACTCGGGCGGCGGGATCATGAATATCACGTACAAGAGCGGCTCCAACCAGTTTCATGGTCTGGCCGAAGAGCGCTACTTGAGCAAGGAGCAGATTCACCGAAATTGGCAAGACCCCAATATCCCGCTGGGAAGCTTCGGGTATCACATGATAACCGGGGCCTTGAGTGGTCCGGTCATTATTCCGGGGCTGTATGACGGGCACAACAAGACCTTCTTTCTGATCGGCTTTCAGCGTCATCACGAAAAAGCTTCAGAGGACGCTCAGCGTACCGTCCCGAGTCCGGCGATGATGGCGGGCGATTTCAGCTTCGGCGGAATCGGCGATCCCATTTACGACCCGGCTACGACGGTCCGGCTCGCGGACGGCACTTATTCCCGGACGCAGTTCCCGGGCAACCAGATACCGCAGAGCCGTTTTGACCCGGTGGCTGCGAAGTTTCTCAGTTTCAACCCGTACTCGCCCGAAAACAACCGCTTCAACCAGGCGTTCATGACTCGAACCGGGCCGATGAATAACCTCAGCGCGGATACCGTCTATCGCTCCTACCGCACCGGCACCGACTACAAGATCGATCACTCATTTTCGAATGATCATAAGATCTTCGGTCGTCTCTCGAACTACCGCCACCGGTCGTTTTTCGATCGCTGGAACGTTCAGTATGCAAACCCGATCTTTGATTACAACCACACTCCCATTCCCATCGACCAGACGCAAGTCGTGATCTCCGACACCATCACGCTCAGTCCCAGGACTATCAACGAAATTCGCGTGGGCGGGAATCGCCGCAAGTTCTCGCGTGTTCCGGAGAGTCTGGATCAGAACTGGGCGCAGCAGCTTGGCATACCCAATGCCCCAGCGCCAGACCATGCCCGGCTTCATGCGCACCGCAACCGACTACCTCTTTGACGCCAGGTTTCCTGAAGGCAAGGAAGGCGAAGTGACCGAGAATATGAGCCTGCAGGAAAACTTGACCATGGTGCGAGGCCGGCACACCTTCAAGGCCGGATACGAACTGCTCCGGACGCGGGCCAATTCAATTCTGGTCGAGCAGCCTTCCGGGCGATACACGTTCGGCGGCACAGACTTTCCCTTCCGGCCCAACACCGGCAATCAATTCGCGTCGTTCCTGCTGGGTTCCGTGGTGCGCGCCGAATTCACTCAGGCGCTGGCCACGTGGCTTCCCCGCTGGTGGACTCACTCGTTGTATTTCCAGGACGATTGGAAGGTCTCGCCCAATCTGACTCTCAACCTCGGACTGCGCTGGCAGTATGAGACCCCCTTCAACACCAAGTACGGCCAGCAGACCCAGTTCAGTCCCGACGCGATCGATCCATTGACCGGACAAAGAGGGGGTCTGCTTCACCCTGACGGAAACCTTGCCGCGCGCGACCTGAATAACTTCCAACCCCGCCTGGGGCTGGCCTACAACTTCGCCAAGAACTGGGTCTTCCGCGGCGGATTTGCGGTGAACACTCTCGATCTCTGGACCACCGGGTTGCGCGAGAATTTCGAGGAGTATCTTGCCACCGCGGTCGTGCAGCCTCCGCCCGGAGATCCCAGCACCGCGTTTTACCTGCGGCAGGGGCCGCCGTCCTTCGCGTTCAACGTCCTGCCGGACGGGACCGCCCCATTTCTCGGCACGAATTACAGCGGCCGCGCCGCGTCCTATTTCGATCCCCAGATGCGGTCGCCCTATATCCTCAACTGGAATGCCGGGCTTCAGTTTCAGCTGGGCGATAGTCTGGTTCTCGAAGCCAACTATCAGGGCTCTTCCGGGGTCGGCCTGCTGAACCGCTGGGACATCAACGCCATTCCTCTCGATATCGCGCAGAGCTTCGACGAGCTCAACCGCATACGGACGGCCTCGCAAAACTTCCGTCCCTACCCGCATTTCGGCGCCATATCCCATTACAGTAACTACGGCCACAACAGCTTCCATTCAGGAACCCTGAAAATCGACAAGCGCTATTCGATGGGGTTCAACCTGACCTCCTTTTATACCTGGAGCAAGGCGCTGGATGAGTCGAGCAACGACGCCGGCGCGGGCGGCATCACTTTCTACAACCGCCGGCTGGAGAAGGGGCGTTCGAGCTACGACGTGGCGCACCGCTGGGTGACGTACGGTTTGTACGACCTGCCGTTTGGCCGAGGGAGAAAGTTTGCCAGCGACGGCAATGGATTTGTAAACAAACTGATCAGCGACTGGCGCTTCGGCATGATCCAGACGATCGAGAGCGGCGCGCCTTTGACCTTCACCTTGCCGGCTCGAATAACGTTTTCCTCCCGGGAACCCTGCGACCCAATCTGGCGCCGGGTAAAACCTACGACGACATTCGCATTCCGTTCGATCGCAGCGGACCTTGCCGTCATATCGTGTCTTGCAAGGAACCCTGGGTCGACCTCAATGCTTTCGCTTACCCGGCGTCTTTCACGCCGGGGCAGACGGGCCGCAACATTGTTACCGGCCCCGGCTTGCTCTGGCATCAGGTGACTCTGGCCAAGACGATCCTGGTGGGGGAACGCGTAAAGGGAACGCTGCGGGTCGACGTCAACAATCCTTTCAAGGTTCCCTTTTTCTCGGCGCCGAACAATGCGGTTAATTTCACGAACCCCCAGTCGTTTGGGAAAATCACAAGCACGCAAGGAAGTTTCTCGGGGCTGGGCGGCAGGCTATATACGATTCTGATCTTCAGCTTGGAGTTCTGATTCTTGGCGTTTCTTCGAGTCTTCGTGTCCTAGAGGTTGGCTTTTTTCCCGCCGCACCAGGCACGAAGACTCGAAGACACTGAGAATCTCTATTGTGACCGAACCGAAAATTGTCATTCCCGACGACGCGCCGCCGGTGATGTTCACCAGCCAGGCTTACCGGCTTCTGGAACAAAGGGCGGTCGCCTATTACAATACTCTCCCCGGCTCGGAGGACAAGCTCATCGAGCGCGTCGCCGATGCCGAAATCGTCATCAATATACGCGCCTCCTCGAGATTCAGCGAACGCGTCTTCTCCCAGCTCGCCTCGTCTTCGCCTCCTTTCGATTTGGGGCACCGGGACCGACAATGTCGATCTCGGCGCCGCGGCCAAGCACGGGGTGACGGTCACCAATACCCCTGGCGTCGCGGCCGTGGCGATCGCCGAGCACTCCCTTGCGCTGATGCTGGCCATAGCGCGCCGCCTTCCACAGCTTGATCAGGAAACCAGGCGCGGGGGCTGGCCGCGCGGCGAGATGATGCTGCTCCACGGCAAGACTCTGGGTATCATCGGCCTGGGAGCGATCGGCCGTCAATTCGCGCGCCTGGGCTCGGGAATCGGCATGCGCGTCATTGCCTGGACTATGCATCCGAATCCCGCCCTCGGGATCGAACTGGTTGCGCTCGAGACGCTTTTGAAGACCGCCGACGTAGTCAGCCTGCATCTTCGACTATCTCCGGAGAGTACCGGGTTCATTGGAGCCCGCGAACTGCGGATGATGAAGACCTCGGCGATCCTCATTAACACGGCTCGCGGCGCCATCGTCGACGAGGGGGCGCTGGTCGAGGCCCTTTCTGCCCGCCGGATTGCCGGGGCAGGGCTGGACGTGTTCGAGACCGAACCGCTGCCGCAGGGCCATCCGCTGACTCGACTTTCCAATGTTGTTCTCACTCCTCATTCCGCGGGCGTGTCTCCAGAAGTATTGGAGGCCGGTCTCCAGCTTGCCGTCGAGAATGTCTGGAATTACCTCAAGGGAAAACCGACGAACGTGGTCGCACAACCAACGGCCCGGTAATGGCTCGTTGCCTTCTTTCAGGCCTTCGCGTCCTGGCGGTGACTGCTCTGCTGGCCGACCCTGGTGTGGCGCAACAGTTACTGTTCGACTCGGATAGCCGGACTCGAGGATTGTCCTTCGGGTGGGGGCATTCCTGGTCCGCCGGCTTACCCGGCTATGGCAAGACGCAAAGTGACATTCAATCCATAGCCTTTCATCCCCAGATGGGTTGGTTCGTGACCCGTCGTCTCGAACTTTACGGAGAAGGAACTCTGCTGGTTCACATTCAGCCCGCCGCCATTTCAGGCGGCCTGGCCGGCGTCGCCGGCCGTTACCATTTCCGGAACGATCGCAACTGGACTCCTTATGTCAGCGCGGGGGCAGGCTTGCTGTGGACATCCCTCGAGGTAAAGGAGATCGACCGGGTGTTCAACTTTCAGCTTCTGCTTGGCATAGGCGTCCGGGTATTTCCTAAAAAGAGGGGGGCGAGCTGGATCTTTGAGTTTCGCAATTTTCATATTTCCAACGCTGGAACCGCCGGGGAGAATCTGGGAGTCAACTCGGCGACCATCCTGGCAGGCGTAGCCTGGATCCTGCGTTAGCACGACTTTGCCGGGAGGCTCTGAGTTCGCACTAACCACGAAGACGCGAAGACACGAAGAAACGAACCATGACGCGGGTCTTGAGCGCAGCCGATCGTGACTTCTGGGAAGACAACGGTTACGTGATTGTGCACGACGCCGTTCCGAGGGAAAACCTGGAGGCGGTGATCGGCGTGATCTGGAATTTCCTCGAGATGGACCGCAACGATCCTTCGACCTGGTATCGGGACCCTGAGCGTCTCAACGGCATGCCCGAATTGAACCAGAGCGGCATGGTGGAGCTCTACCATCACCAGACGCTCTGGGACAATCGACAGTATCCGCGTGTTCATGCGGCGTTTGCCGATATCTGGGGGACCGAGAAGCTCTGGGTGACCATCGACCGCGTCAACCTGAACCCGCCTGCGCGTCCCGGCTGGGATTTCCAGGGCTTCATCCATTGGGATATCGACACCTCGCTCCGTCCGCTCGAGTCCAAGGTGCAGGGGGTTCTGAGCCTGACCGATACTTCCGGCGAGCAGGGCGGATTCCAGTGTGTTCCAGGTTTCCCGCGACGCTTCGAACAATGGGTCCGAACTCAGCCTGCCAGCCGCGATCCGTGGCAGCCAGACCTGACCGGACTCGAAATCCGGAGGGTAGAAACGCGCGCCGGCGATCTGCTGATCTGGAACAGCCTCACGCCGCACGGTGTCGCGCGCAACTCGAGCGTTATCCGCGGCTGGCGCAATACATCACGATGTTTCCGGTTCAGGAAGAGAACGAAGAACTGCGGCGGAGCCGGATTCGGATGTGGCGTGAACGGCTCACTCCGGAAGGCTTTGCCTTTCCGGGTGATCCGCGTGAACTGGAGCGAAAGTCTGGCACACCGGCCGAGCTGACGGATCTGGGCGAAAAGCTCTTGGGTTTAAAGAGCTGGAGCTGAATCTTCTTCGCGTCTTTGAGCCTCCGCGGTTGGTTCTGGACGAAGAGTTCCCGCCTGTATCGGAAACCTACGATGGGCACGAGAATCACACGTGATCCTCTCCCTCGATGCGAGACAGTACTTCCTCGACATTGTCGAGACTCCCCACCATGCTCCCGCCGAGGTTCCACGGGTTGATGCTATAAGGCTCCGCGAGTCGAGGCGGTTGAGCCAGCGTATCGAGGCCGAGGCGCAAAGCATCGTTCACTGTCGCTTTAAAGGATGTTCCTCGCCGCTTTGCGATCCGTTTCAAGGTTACCGCGACATCTTCATCCAATGTCAGCGTCGTACGCATGAAGTGATGCTATCATTGTGATGACTTGATGTCAATCTGGCGATGACCAAGGTGAGCGAGGTCGTCCGGAGTTTCAGCAACAACAGGTTGCCGAGACGCAAGCGACATCAAAAAGACAAAGGACACAAAATGATTTCGACACCCGCATTGATGGGAAAGAACGCTGCCTTGATTGCCGTCATGGCGCTGATTGGCGCCCTTCTGGCCGCCGTCCCGACTGCGGCCGCTGCCGAACCGCTGAGACTTCATCCCGACAATCCTCATTACTTTCTGTTCCGCGGCAAGCCAACGGTCTTGATTACGTCAGGGGAACACTACGGAGCGGTCCTCAACCTCGATTTCGACTACGTGGCCTACCTCAGCGAACTTCAGTCGCGCGGGCTTAATCTCACACGCGTCTGGCCGGGCGGGCCCTACCTGGAGATACCGGGGTCGTTTAACATCGCGAACAACACTCTGGCGCCTGCGCCCAACCGCTTCAGCTGTATTTGGGCGCGCAGCTCCACCCCGGGATTTGCCGGTGGCGGCAACAAGTTCGATCTTGAAACCTGGGACGAATCTCACATCACGCGGCTGAAAGACTTCGTCCGCGAAGCAAGCCGGCGAGGCGTCGTGGTCGAGGTCAGTCTCTTCTGTCCCTATTACAACGATGAGCTCTGGAACGTAAGCCCGCTGAATCCTGCGAACAACATTAACGGCATAGGAGCCGGCATCAACAGGACGGACGCGCTTACTCTCAAAGACAGCAGGCTGGTTGCGGTCCAGGACGCGATGGTACGGAAGATCGTTACCGAGCTGCGCGACTACGACAACCTCTATTACGAAATCTGCAACGAGCCCTACTTTGCCGGGGTGACGGTCGAGTGGCAGGATCACATCACCGAGACCATCCTGGCTGCAGAAGCTTCTTTCGGCTCCAAACATCTGATTGCCAGAAACATCAGCAACGGCTCGACCAGGGTTCAGAACCCGCACAGGGCAATCTCAATCTTCAACTTTCACTATTCGCGTCCTCCGGACAGCGTCAAGCTGAACTATGATCTGAATAAGGCGATCGGTTTGAACGAGACCGGATTCGATGGTTCCGCGGACGTTACCTACCGGATCCAGGGGTGGGACTTCATCCTCGCCGGCGGCGCGCTCTACAATAACCTGGACTACTCGTTCACCACAGAGCATGAGAACGGAACTTTTGTGCCTCCGGCCACCACACCGGGTGGCGGGAGTTCCGGGTTGAGACACCAGCTCGGGATTCTCAAGAATTTCATCCACAGTCTCGATTTCATCCGAATGCGTCCTGACACGAGCTTCATCAAGGGAGGAGTTCCCCCTGAAGCTACCGTGCGCGCGCTGGCTCAGCTCGGGACCGCGTACGCGATCTACATCCACCACGGCCAACCTGATCACGGCCAGACGTCCGGCCAGCGGCCCCGCCCGCCATATAAAGTGTCTCTCGAAACTCAACAGGTGAAGCTGCAACTCGAACTGCCGGCCGGATCGTACGAGGCAGGGTGGCTTGATACACGAAGCGGCCGCATCGAAAGAAACGAGCGGTTCGTGTCTCGGGGAGGTCCGATTGAACTGCAGTCGCCGGGTTATACTGAGGACATTGCGCTGCGGATCAAGCGCAATTAAAGTCAGGATTTAGGATTTCAGGATCTAGATTTGGATTCAGAAACGACTCCCCAGCCTAAATCCTAGATCCTAAATCCTGTATCAGAGCTGGAGGCGACGGAGGTCGATTTTCGCCTCGTCCCATTCTCCAAGCCCCAAGGCTCCCGCAATTTCCACGTGTTCGGGCTGCCGGCTGAGAAAGGTGCTCACCTTATCCGGCCTGTCTTCTGCGAGCGATTTCATTCCAACCTCGGCGCGCTTTTGGTCGAGGACCTTCCAGCCGATCCGGTCGAGCGCCACCGGGTCGGTAGCGAAGTAGAGTGAATGATGCTCCCAGACATACTGCGGCCTCGCTCCCGGCCCGCCGTGATATAACGCCTTGATCCCGTCGAGAATGTGCAACACGGCCTTGTTGCGAATCACGGGCATCGAAACCACGGCCGGGATAAACGCGCCGCAAGCATTGAGAGTCTTGCTGGAGTGACTGCGATTGACGTTGTTGACCAGCCCGTGAGACAAGTTTTTCAATGCGAGCGTAACTCCGGCGGACTGGTGATCCTTCAGAACCGGCAGATTGATCAGCTTGTTGATCTCTTTGGTAATGAAGCGGGCCGCATATGAACGGCGGGCGGTGAGATTGTCCACATCATAGCCCGGAAGGGTAAGGGCCATGTCCATGTAATGGTCGGGGTCATAACCTTCGATTGCCTGCTGCACGGTCTCGTAGTCTTCAGCGGCGGAAGAGGTCCGAACGCCCTCGGGAAGCCACTTGTCGAATCCGGCCTTGAAGAACTGGGCGCGATAGCGGTCATAGACGACGATGTCTTTTGCCTTTACTCCGGCGGCCTTGAGGCCCTCGATGATTTCGCGCACAACGCTGGCGTCGGAGATCACGTGCGGCGCCCCTACGGGATTAACCTTGATACCGACGACGTCTCCTGGTTCGAAGAAACTGCGCCAGGCATCGACCCAGCCCGCGGTCCCCGTCAACTCGGTCATCCCCCGGCGCATCATCTCCTGGATCGTCGCGGCCTGGTACTGGCCCGACAGGATGGAGCGACGACTCTCGATTGCGACCACGCGACCTCGGTACGGTCCCGGCATCGAAAGCTTGCTGCGCTCCGCTTTGGAAGAGACCTGTGCCTGCAGAGCCGGGGCCGTGATGTTCGGAGCTATAACGGCGCCTGCAGCGGCAGAGCCGCCGATCATTTTCAAACATTGCCTGCGAGTGACTGACATGATGGACGATCCTCCAAATGCCTTCATCGTATCCGCAACGGGACCGTCGCGCAATAACTCTTCGCGTGACAGGGCTTGAAAACGGGATATACTGCCAGGACGCAAGGTCGCGAGGGATCCAGCCGCCGGATTTTCCTCTTGCGCACCCTGCGGCAAACTCACTACTCTCAGCGTCGCGGGAATTTACATCGGAGGTATTAATAGACGAACTAGTTTGAAGTCCGTGCTTTGACCCAAGGAGGTAGATCTATGAAAACCGCCGTGACAGAGTTATGTGACAAATTCCGCACAGGATCCCTAGGCCGCCGAGACTTTATTCAGGGTCTCATCGCGACCACCGGCAGCGTTATTGCCGCCAGCCATGCCTTGAGCACGCTCGGTTTCGATTCCAGCTTCATTCAAGAAGCGCGCGCTCAGGAGTCCGTTATCGAAGAATCAACGGGCCAGTATATGATGAGCGACAGGTCGATTGATTTTTTCCTGGCGAAACCGACACAGGGGGGCCCTTTTCCCGCGATCATTGTGATCCACGAAAACGTCGGCATCACCGAGTTCGTCCGGAATGTCGCCCGGAAATTCGCGCGCCGGGGCGCTTTGGCGCTCGCTCCTCACGTCCTCCCATTTGCGCTGCTGCCCGATGGCCAACACGCGCCCTGGATGCTTGAAACCCTCAGGACCGGCGTCGCCGCAGTTCCTGAGGATGAAATCGACGCCTTGAACGCCGGTTTCGAATGGCTCACGCGTCGCCCTGACGTCGACGTCGCGCATATCGCCTCGGTCGGTTTCTGCTGGGGGGGCGCGCGGTCATTCACCCTCGCCACCAGGAATACGAAATTGTGGGCGGCGATTGTCTTCTATGGATCCTCACCCCCATTCGAGGCTCTTCCCGATGTTACGTCGCCGATGCTGGCGCTTTATGGCGCCCTGGACAACAATACCGCTACCAGCATAACGGGACGCGCCGCGGAGACCGCTCGCGAGATGCGGCGGCTCAACAAGGTCTTCGAATGGGAGGTCTACAGTCGCGCCCCTCACGGTTTCTTCCGTGCGCCCGATATGTCGGTATCGGACAGCCGGGCAGCGGTCCAGGCCTGGGATACGATGTTGGAATTCCTGGGCCGCAATTGGATCCGTTGAACCACAAGCCAGACTCCAGGTGTCAGGCCTTGAACATTGAATCTTCAAGGCCTGACACCCTCAAAATGCCTGGCCGATACTGAAGAATAACCCGCCCCGACTCTCGCCCGGTTTCCGGTCGAGCTTGAATCCATAGTCGAGTCTCAGAAGCAGAAATGATGTGCGCAGCCGAAGCCCGGCACCTGCAGTTTTACGCACGTCGAATGGATTGAAATCGGAAGCCTTCAAATAAACGTTGCCCGAGATCGACGAATCCGACTCCATCGAAAATAGAGACAATCGGGAAGCGCAATTCGTTGTTCAGGATGAAAACCGCCTCGCCGCCGAGCGGGTCTCCCAAAGCATCCCGCGGTCCGAGCAGGTCTTGCTCAAAACCACGTACCGTCGTGCCGCCGCCGGCAAAAAAACGTTCCGCTCGGAATCAAGAACTCTCCCTTGAACGTCTTCGCCAATCCTGCCCGTACTCCGACCGCATAGACCAGCCGCGGCCGAGATAAGCCGTTGTCCGCTTCGATCGGCTTACGCAGGGCACGATAATAAAAGTACTGACCGTAATACTTGATGAAACGAAAGTCCGAGCCAAGTTTTTCGGTCGCCCACTCCAGCCCCTGTGAGGTGAAAGAGCCCCGGGTGGCGTCCAGCAGGTCATCCCGCGTATCCCGGGTTATCGTGCTGAAGAGACGAGCGAGAGGCAAACTGATGGGATCCGGGAACAGCGGATTCCGGTTCCTTGTCAAAGGACCGGACGCGCTCGTAGCGATAACCGTATTCCAGGAGCGAATGGTTTCTAAAGCGTTTCTGCTGCTGGAGAGAGAATCCGAGTCCTGTCGGTTATGAATTGCTCGGCCTCGTTGATTTCCCTGGTGAGAAAAGGCCGTGACATTAGTCCGGAGCGGTATACCTACGACCGAGGGCTGGCCGAAATAGCCGCGAACCTCTTTAAGGCCGGAGTCATACCTGGTTCTCACCCCAACAACGGCGGCCTTGCCCAGAAAATTCCGGTGGGCAAGATCGGCGATCACGCCGACGCCGCGTTCGGTATCATAGAAAGCTCCATAGCGGAAGCGATAGGGACGTGACCTCGCTAACCTTCACTCGTATCCGGACTGGTTTGATTTCAGAGGACGAGTTGATCCCCGGCTCTTGAATTTCCTCGGTTTGGAAATCGACAATCGTGTACGCGCCCGTGTTGTACAGCTTCGTTCGAGAGCGACCTATCTTGTCCAGATCGAGCAGGTCGCCCTGACTGATGCTCAGCTGACGGCGCACAAATCCGTCGCTGGTCCGGTCGTTTCCTTCGATGACGATCTCCCGTATCACCCCCTGCCGGTGCTCTTCGATTTCGAAAGAGAAGTTCGCCAGCGCGGCGCCTGGGTCGCGCGCGATCCGATAGCTGATGATGACCTCATTGAAGCCGTTGCTGCGGTAGAGCTGCTCAAGCCCGGTGAGGGATTCATCGATGAGCTGCGATCTGTACTCTTTTCCGGTTGCCAGAGGAATCGCTTGCAGAAGCCTCTCTTTGCTGAAATGGCGATGGCCGGAAAAATTCACATCCCCGACCTTGAACAGCGGTCCCTCCTTGATCGTGATGATCATCTGGCCCGACCCTGCTTGAGGCCCGGGTTCCAGGCGCGGCGGCTCAATCTCGGCTTGCAGGTATCCGCGCTTCTGATACAGGCGCTTCAAAAAGTCTGCAACCTGGCGCGGTTCAGTAGAGACAGAGGTCCGCAGGTCCGCGGTTTCGAGCTGGCGTTTCAATTCGGAAGCTTCAATTCCAGAAGCGCCCGTGAACACCAGGTCGACGTCTGTGAAGCGCGTCCCGGGCGATATGCTGAACCGGACTCGCTTTCGGTCAGCCAGCTCTTCGACTGAGTAGTTCACGCTGGATTGGAGATAGCCGTCTTCGACCAGAGGTTTCCGAATGACTTTCAACGCATCTTCGGCGCGCTGGGCATCGAAGGCGCCTTCGCTCCAAAGCTGCCGAACTTTCTCTTTCACATCTCCTGAGACCTCGGCGCCTTCGAAAACAAACTCTACCTGGGGACCGGGCTGGATCTGCACGGTCAGA
Source organism: uncultured Acidobacteriota bacterium (assembly GCA_963827655.1). GTDB lineage: Bacteria > Acidobacteriota > UBA6911 > UBA6911 > UBA6911 > CAWHCF01. Next base: position 249,238 of record CAWHCF010000022.1, on the reverse strand, counting down.
TCCGTCTCCCCGTTTTGGGGCTGGCGCTCCAGTCGAATCAATGCCTCGAGGTGTCCCTGTTTTGCGTAGAAGTTCTGCAGTTTGTCCGTGCCCCTCCGGAGCTTGAAGAAGTCGTACTTGTCCCCTGGCTTCACGCCGAGTTTATCGGTCAGGGTCTTCTCCGGGAAGATCGAGTCACCCGCAAACTTCAGGGAACCGACCCGGTTTTTCGGTTGCGACCTGGCACGAGAATACTGCTTCGTCTGGGGAGGGCCTCCCAGGCGCAGTTCGTGATCGAATTCGAATCGATAGTCGTTTTCATCGTCTTTGATTCCACGGGTGGTGAATCTCCGGGTGAGATCGTATTCGAGAATCCAGGTCTGTTTCCCGCTGTCGACAAGATCCATCGAGTAGATCATTCGAAAGTCTCGAGTAATGTCCTGGCCGATGGTGAGGCGCGCTCCCGGGTCTGATTCGGGGGAGATCAGGCTGGGCTCGATCCGCACGTCGCTTAATCCGAGCGCCCTCTGTGCGCCCGCCGAGATTCTTTGGCCGGCGCGGCCTGCCAGATACGAAAAAACCTGCTCTCTCGCCACCTCGAATTCCTCGCCCTGAACGGCCTCCAAGGTTCGGCCGGTAAGCAGCAATGAAATTATGTCAGGTTCGGGTAGCGGCGGGTCCGAGGTCAGGGTTGTGGAAATCTTCTTGGGCGGACCACTGACATGGAGATCAATGTCGTAGCCACTGACTTCGGCTTTGGCCTGAATGTCGAGCGAGGGCTCGATTCGAGTCTCGCTGGTGAAATCGATGTTTCCCCTTTCAACGTAGTACCTTCTCTCGTTCAAATAAATCTCGCCCCCCTCTTCCACCTGCATCCGCCCAACCACCGCCGGACGATAGTAGGTTCCGACGAGCTTGAGATTCGCATCTGCCGCCAGCTTGGCCAGATTATTGTCCACGATGATCGGGGTCTTGGTTTCGAGCGAAACGTTGTAGCGAATCCTCGAAAGAAGAGGGCTGGGTTCTGTCGCCTAAATCTGCGACCTGGTCGGCCCGGAGATAGTTCAGCAGCTCGCTATCGATTTCGAGCGGTTCACGATAAGAGCCCTCCAGGATCTGTACCAAACCTCCGATTTCGATCCAGTGTTCGGGAGAGCGAACCTTCAGGTCTGCGCTCGCAAGCGTTTTCAGGCCTTTGGGAGCCTCGAGGAACATGTTTTCGGCCTTCAGGTCGATGTTAAAATCCGCGACGTCGCCTTCCCTGTAACCCACCGAGCCACGCCCCTGCAGCGAGCCGCCGTTGATCTGTCCGGTGAGGTTTTCGATTGCCACCGAATCCGCGGCGAACTTGAGGCGAACGTCCAGGTCGTCGGCGTCGATCCTCGGATTCGCGAGAGTCGCTTGGCCATCTTGAAGCTCGAGGAATCCCGAAAAAAGCGGCGCATTGGCTGTCCCGGCAAGCGCCAGCCCGAGGCGCGTCTCTCCCACCGCTCTGACCTGCTCCGACATGAAGGTGAGAATCCCCGCATCGAAGTTTCCATCGACTCGAAGATCGAGCGGCAGATCCCCGCCGAGCCCGGCCGTGCCGCTCGCCTGAAGCTTCGTCCTGGGTCCCGTCAGGGCGAAACGCTCGATCGCCGCCACGCCGTCGCGAACCACAATCGTCGACGGCTCAGCCTGTTCCAGCACGTACTGCTCCATCTGGAGGCGCAACCTCTCGAAGGTTGCCTTGCCGGACAAAGATTGGAGATCGAGTCGCGGCGCCTCGGCGCTCACCTGGAGATCCACGACCCCGGTCATGCCGCTCGGAAACTCTCCTCCCAGAGTCTCGAGGCGAAGATCTCTCAGGGCAAGGGCCAAGCGGGCGGGCTTTCCGGTTTTTTCGAGTTCGAACGGAAGCTGGGCTGCAACAAGCTCCAGCGGCATCTCGCCGCTCAGTGAGAGCTTCCCGGACCCCCAGAGTCCCTGCGCCTGAGTCAGGAGGAGCATGCCATTCTCGATCTTGAGATCCACGACGATGTCGGTGAGCGGCATTCGGATATAAGGATAATGGAAAAAGCCCTCGGTCAGAGTAATGCCTCCAGCAAGCCCCATCCGCCGCAGGGTTCCTTCCAGCACCAGATTCAGATTCAGCCTTCCCGCGGCATAGAGTCCTTCCGGCTCATCAATGAAGGGAAACACTTCGGCCAGGTCCAAATAGCCTTTGACGCTCAGAGACCCACGCCCGGCTTGCTCCTCGAGCGGTACGGCTCCGGCTACTTCTATCTCGGCGTTGTTTGAAACGATAATTGCAGGATCGATTCTGAGTGTGCCATCTCGATAGGCAAGCTTGATTGGAGCCTGGTTCCGAACCTCCCGATCGAGCGCGGCGAGCCGGATTTTGCGGATCTCGGCCGACAGCGCGGCTTGTTTAATCGAGTCCAGGTTTCCCGAGCCGCTGATGGTTGCGTCGAGGCTCCCGGCCAGCGTCTGCCCGGGACCAATCGGAACAGCCAGCAGCGAGAGGTCCGAATCGCTTGCCTTCAGCTCGAATTCGATAGGATAGGGAGCGCGGGTCTCGATACGCGCGTTGGAGGCCAGGTTCAGGCGTGGCGCGCGGACTTCGATAAGAGCCTGCTGGTTCCTGAGCGCGGCGGTGGCATCCAGCGTACCCACCAGCTGCTCGCGAATCTCGACATCGGTCGCCTGCAGCTTGAGATCGACCGAGGGACTGTCGAAGGTTCCTGTCCCGGACGCCGACAGGTTCACCTGCCCGCTCACCGGCGTCTCATCCGGCAGCTTCAGAGTTTCGATTTTCAGATCCTTCCCGGCGGCCTCAAATGAGAATCGGCCGGAACCGATATCGTATTCACCCTTGCCCTGAAGCGAGTCCTCCGTGGCGTCGCCGGGAGTTTTTTCCAGGAGGAGGCGGGTGGTCTCCACCCTTTGCCCGTCGACTCGAATTTCCGCAGTCAGCGTTCCCAAGCGGTTCGCCATGAAGACTGAGTTCAGAACCTGAGAAAGTCGCGTTCCCGATAGGATGCGTCATCGTCCCGCCGAGGTGGGCCTCACCCTTGAAGTTTCCCTCGGCCGGGATCTCGATTTGCAACGCCGACAGAACTGCGGCAATAGATCCTTGCTCGACGCGCGCATCAATCTTCAGCGGCGGGCTGCTGCCCTCCAGCCCTATGAATCCCTCGGCATAGACCTTCTGGTCATTGAGTTGCGCCACAGCTTCTCGCAAGACTATCCCGGACCGCGTGATCTCGGTGTCAGCCTTCAGGCTTGCGCCTTCGATTCCCCCGACTGCGAGATCCTGGGTTTCGAGAGATCCGATGACGGTCGGGTTTTCCACCCTCCCCTGGAGGCGGGCCGTAAAATCCGCGCTCCCTCGTGATCTCCACGCCGGCCAGAGGCTGGTCCGGATTGCGGCCCAGAAAGTTTGACACTTCGGCCATGAGCTGCTCGACTTGATCTACGTGACCGCGGAGTTCGCCTTCGATGTGCTCGAGTGACCTTATCACCACCTGTCCGCTCACGCTGGAGCCAAGCAAGCGCGCCGATTCAATCGAAACTGCGATTCGGTCGTTTGCCGACTTCAACGATCCGGTCGCCGCAAGCGGCAGGACGTTGGGGCCTGGCGTCGAGCGAGCCGGAACCAGGCTGAATCGTGAATCCGCCGACAGGCTGGAGAAGTCGAGTCCTTTCCATTGCGCCCGGACGTTCGCACTGGCGCGGCTCGACACCTGGACCGGCAGCGCGAAATGCCGGATCGCAGGTTCCAGATCGAGGTCTTGAATTCGAGCGTCGAGACGGCTGTCTCCGGTTGGATTCAAGGCCAGCGCGCCCTTTCCTTCCACTTGCCCTTTCGGAGACCGGGCGGAAAACGCGTCCAGCCGGAGCTGTTCGGCCTTGCTGCTCCAATGCGCTCGAGCGTTGAAGCCGATCTGCGTGTAGCCTGCCGCGGCGATCCCGTCTCCTTCGATATCCCCGGAGATCTGAATGTCGTCGAGGCGCCCTGTAACCGAGGTCTTGCCTCGGACTCTCCCTCGCGGTTTTTACGCCGATTTCCGCGAGCTCGGCAAGCTGGCTCAGGTCCAGATTCGGCTCGATATTGAAGTTCAGGGATGGCCTCGCGAAATCTTCGAGAGAGCCGGAGCCGGAGATTTCCGAGTTTCCCAGGCGGAGGTGAAGTTTCTCCAGGGCGAGATCCTTCTTCTTGATGGTTGCGGTTAACTCTAGTTTTTCGACAGGGAGGGCGTGTCCCTGGTAATTGGCCGTTCCGGCCTCCTCCGCTTCGAAGACAAGACGATGGGCAAGAGTTGCGGGATTCCCATTTACCCCCAGCTTCCAGCGCGGAATTTCGATCTTCAGCCGGGACTGCCGGTCCTCGAAGAGCAATGAGCCGGCGGGCGCTTCCAATTCGGCAATCAGGAAGTCCGGCAACTCTTCGAAGGGTTTCGCCTTGGGATCCCGAGGGATATTGCTCCTGCCATCTTCTGTCAGCAGGTAATGTACTTTCACCCCGTCGAGACGGGCGGCGCTGATGGCGGGAATACCGGCAAGAAGCCGCGGCAAGCTGAGCCGGAAATCGGCTCGTTCAACCTGGAGGAAAGGAGGCAGATCAGGTGCTGCAGTCGCCCCCAGTGCGACCTGATCCAGGCCTGACCGACAGCCGGAGGGCGTTATACCGCACGCGGGAGGCCTTCAGCTCAATCCCGAAATCACGGCGAAGCAGATCTTGAAGTATTCCGAGAGCGTAGCGGTTGGCAGCCGGCGTGTGCAGCAAGACAATCGCAATGATCACGATCAAGATCACTGCTCCGCCAATGACGGCGATCAGCTTTCGTCTCGACTGCTTCATGTCACTCTTCGTGAGCGTCTTCCCGGTTTTCGCTGCAACACGATCCACTACGATGCAAAGAACGAAGGATCAACGAGTCCTGGGGGTCGCGAGCTGCGATGACGCAAAGATCAGGTCTACCGAAGCGACACGAAGCAGCGACTCCACCTTCTTGGCCTCAGGCGCATCAGGGGCGAGCTTGAGAAAGATGGCGAAATGCTGCACGGTTTTGTCACTCCGCCTGAGGGCGTTATAAGCGAGTCCGGCATAGTAGTGCGCGTAGGCATGGGAGGGGTTGAGTTCGATCGCCTTTTCGAACCCTGCGACTGATGCGGCGTAATCTTTGCGCGCCGCAGCCGACCATTCCGCGATAGTAGTAGATATCCGGATTGTCTGACTTGATTTCTTCAGCTGCTCTCAAAGCGGCCTCGGCTTTGTCCCACTCCTTGAGCTCCACATAAGCGCGGGCCAGATCCACCTGAAGTGTGTCGCTCGCCCCACCGGCCTCGACAGCTTTTTGGAGTTCATTTGCGGCCTCTCCGTAGTTTTTGAGCGCCAGCAAGGTTAACCCAAGCGTGTGACGGGCGCGAGAATTACCAGCCTCCTCGGCCAGCACTTCGCGTAAAGCCGCCTCGGCTTCAGAGTATTTCTTGGATTCGTACAGCTCCACCGCCCGGCCCAGCTTATCCTCTGCAATCACGGGGAGGAGCTGGCTCAATGCCAGGAACGACAAAATTCCAAGTCTCAGAAGATTGCTTCGCAGCATCACTTGCCTCCTTATTCTCGTTGACTGCGTGCAGGAATACCTTTTTACGGAGAGCAAACGGTGTACCTGAGAGTCAACCTCAAGATAAATCTTAGCGACGTTTGGGATTAGTTGACAAGGAGCAGGTACCCAAAAACGTTTGGAGAGCCGGATCGAATACAAAGGCAGGGCATTTTTCCCCGGCTCTGTGAGTGGTCGAGCGGATAGTCCGTGCGGGCCATCACCGCTACCGGTTGATCGTCGCCCGGACTTTTTCCAAGGCTTGACTGACGCCGGGAACGAGCTTCGAATCGGGGTGATAGCGCAGAAACTCCTCCAGTTCGGAGACGAACGCCGCATAGTCCTCCTTGCGCGCGTAGATCTCCGCCAGCACCAGCTGAGGAAAGGAGAAATGCCGGACGTCGAGGGCCTTGGCCTGCTTCAGGTGTTGCTCGGCCGGTTCGATCTGGCCAACCCGGAGATAACTCTGCCCCAGCTGTGAGTGCGCCAGCGCGTCGTCGGGCCGCTCTTTCACGGCCTCGAGATTAATCGGCAGAGCCTCTTCGGGCCGGTTCAACGAGAGAAGCGCCCCGCCAAGGTTCACCAGCGGCGCATAAGAATCCGGGTCGTGGCGCAGCGCTTCGCGAAAGTGCTTCTCGGCGTTTCCGTATTCACCCGATTGATAAGCAATAGTTCCAAGATTATTCCACGCGGCCGAAAACTGCGGAGCCAGATCCAGAGCATTCTTGAGATATTGGATCGCACCCGGAACGTCATGCTGTCCCAAACGTTCCTGCGCCTTTTCATACTCCCTTCGCGCCCTGTCAGGAACGGACAGTTGTGTGGCGGCGACGGCACGAGACTCTTCCGAAGGAAGTCTGCGCTCAAACTGAATGGTCACATCGACCCGTCCTTTTGAATCGGCGAGGGTCGGACCCACGTCGATCGTCTGCTGCTTTTCTCCCTGCCGCGGCACGGCAACGACGAGCGTATAAGTTCCCGGACGCAACTCCTTGAATTTGAAGTTTCCGCCGGCATCGGCAACTGTGCGGGCGGTATAGGGCGTAACGGAACCATGGATGAAAACCAGAGGCAGCGCCTGTCGGCCACCCTTCCGGTCTTGCTGGATTATTTTCCCGCGTATCTCGTAATGATCGCGGTCTTCAGCATAGCCACAAAGACGCAGGGACAAAAAGACACCCAACATCAAGAGGACGGCTCCGGGTGTTTTTGCGTCTGGGTAGTGGCCTTCTTGCATCAGAAACCTAATAATTTACTAAAAACAGCCACGGATACTTGAAATCTTGAGCTTTCAGCGATCAGCGGTCAGCGTTCAGCTTTGGATGAGTGCGGTCGGCATGCGTTTCACCTCGATGGTGCGCTGGCGCTGAGGGCTGAGCGCTGACAGCTTGCCTGCTACGCAACGGGTGTTCACAATAGCAACCTGAGGGATAAATTCTCAGTTTGGCCCGAGCTAAAATCGCGCTTCTTGGGCTTCACCGCACCATGTATTCACCTTCGTTATCCGGGGCTTGTGAGTCTCGAGGTACTGATGACGGCAGCACGCCTAACCTGCGGCCGGTGATCAGCCGAGCGCCCCGCTGGTAAGTAAAATAGGACCAAGCCCAGTTGAAAAGCACAACGATTCGATTTCGGAAGCCGATCAGGAAGTAAATGTGAACCAGGAGCCAGGCGAGCCAGGCGATGAAACCGCTGAGATGCAATTTGCCTACATCGGCGATACCGGCGGAGCGCCCGATCGTAGCCATGGTCCCCCGGTCGAAGTAGTGGAAGGGTTCGCGCGGCTTTCCTTCGATCGAACGCCGGATGTTGCGCGCGGCGCACTTGCCCATCTGGATCGCCACCGGGCTGATCCCAGGCAGCGGCTTCCCGTTCTGGTGCAGAAATGAGGCCATGTCGCCGATCGCGAAGACCTCCTTATGTCCGGGCAGAGTAAGATCGGGTTCAACCAGAACGCGCCCGGCTCGATCGAGGGGAACCCCGAGCCGCTCGGTCAGAGAGGTTGAGCGGACACCCGCGCTCCAGATCACAGTCGCCGTTCGAATCAAGGCCTCTCCGAGGTGAACCCCCGCTTCGGTGACGTTGGTTACCCTTGAGCCGAGCCGTATTTTCACGCCCAGTCGCTGGAGCTGCGCCTGGGCGCTGCGAGAAAGATCGCGCGGGAATGTGTCAAGGATGCCGTCGCTGGCCTCAACCAGCAGGATCTCGGTTTCTCGCGGATCGATGCAGCGAAAATCGGAGGCCAGCACGAAGCGCGATAACTCCGCAATGGCTCCCGCCAGTTCGACGCCCGTGGGACCGCCCCCGACCACCACGAAAGTCAGTAGCTCGCGTCGCCGCGCCGAATCGGGTTCCCGTTCTGCAGCTTCAAAGGCGAGCAGAACCCGGCGCCGGATCTCGACCGCGTCATCCAGATCTTTCAAGCCGGGGGCGTAGGTTTCCCAATGATCGTTGCCGAAGTAGCTGGTCCGGCCGCCGGTGGCGAGAATCAGGTAATCGTATTCGAGGTTGCCGTCGTTCAAGACGACAACCCGGTCAGCAAGATTGAAGCCGATTGCCTCGGCCAGCAGAACCGTAGCATTCCTTTGCCGGCGAAGGATTGAACGGATGGGCGCCGCTATATCGGCGGGCGAGAGGCCGGCGATTGCGACCTGGTAAAGAAGCGGCTGAAACAGGTGGTGGTTGCGGCGATCAACAACCGTGATCTGCGCCTTCATTCGCCTGAGTGAACGAGCCGCAGCTAATCCGCCGAAGCCGGCTCCGATGATGACGACTCGAGGAAGCGACGGATCCTGGGGTCCGGGCGTACGATTATTCTCGGGCGTGGGTGCTTTCATCGTCCCAAGCGTGTACTTCTCGAACGGTGAATTCAAGGAATGACAAATGAAAGATGAAAAATGAAAAATGACAAATGGGAAGCCGGCCGGCTGGCACGGGATCCGTAAGACTGCCCACATTGGTCATTTGTCATTTTTCATTTGTCATGTCCGGTAACGCTGGACTCGAACCGTAACCACCAATCTACATCATTCGCAGGCGTCGATTTAAAAATTTCAGGTTAACGTTCGCGCTGGCGCGGTCGTCTAGAATGACCGAACGAAGTTAATCAACCCCGGAGGTCTTTCTATGAACGGCATTCGATTCGCAGCAACCGTGATGGCGATTCTCGGGCTGAGTCTACCGGCAATGGCCAGCGATCCCGTAGGTATCTATGCGCTGGTTGACAAAGTGGTCCTCGAGCCGAATGACGCAGCACCTGAGCGCATTCAGATTTGGGGAGCGTTCAGCCTCGCGACGGGTCGGGGCGAGATCTATGAATCGCCGGTGCGAGGATACATGTACTACGAGCTCAATAAAAACGAGCCGGATGCTTCGAGGAAGGAGTTTGCCGATCTGAAGAGAGTCGCAGGAACCTCCCAGTGCGTGGGCTTTGGCGGCCGGTACATTCCTACCGGCCGGATCCGAAAGCCGGAGGAAAAGCCGGCCTCACCGGACGCCTATCCGATCGGGTTCGGAATGCAAAAGATGAGGGTCGATACCAGCAACCCCGCCGTCAAAGAGCTGTTGGCGCTGAGAAGATCTTAGGGCTCGCGCAGAAATAACTTCACATTCTGGCGCGAGGGTCGGTGGTCAATCATGAACCGGTTTCTGTTTGCTAAGCATGCTGAGGATCGCGCCCCTTCGGGCTGCGGCCCGCAGGCCCGCTGGCTTTGTTGCTCGCTCCTCACGTACCGCACCGGGTACGCATCGTCGCTCGCGCCTCGCCAGCGGGCCTGGGGGCCTGCAGCAGAATGCGAACTTATTTCTGCGCGAACCCTTGACCAGAGCCGCCGATGCTAACCGCTATGTCACGAAGACACGAAGGAAGTCTCCTGATGTCCTGGTGTCTTCGACCCCTGGTGGTTCACGAGCCGGACGGAATCTTCATCGTTCTGGCCGGAATTCATGGCGTTGTCCTGATGCTGGCGCCGTTCGCGCCGGTCGTGGCTCTCGGGGTCTGGTGGAACTCGAACACCATTTCTCATAATTTCATTCACAATCCCTTCTTCCGCAGCCGCTGGTTGAATGCGCTTTTCTCGTCTTACCTCAGCCTGTTGCTCGGCATCCCGCAGTCGATCTGGCGCGAAAGACATCTGGCGCATCATGCCGGCCGCCGTGGCGCTTCAGAGCGAGTCCGGAGGCGTTCATCGAGATCGGGCTGGTGGCTTCGATCTGGATTGCAATGCTGAACCTGGCGCCCGTTTTTTTCCTGTCGGTTTATCTGCCCGGGTACGCCGCCGGCCTTGCACTCTGCGCCGTGCACGGTTACTACGAGCACGAGCTCGGGATCATCAATCACACAGGCAGGCTCTACAACCTTCTGTTTTTCAATGATGGTTACCATGCCGAGCATCATGCGAATCCTGGCATCCACTGGTCGCGGCTGCCGGTACACCGCTTGGAGACAACGCCGGCCAGCCGATGGCCGGCCGTGCTGCGCTGGCTCGATGCAGCTAGGCTCGAGTCGCTGGAGCGGCGGGTTTTATGTTCCCCGGCGCTTCAGAAATTCGTGCTGGCCAGACACGAGCGAGCTTTCCGGCGGCTGCTGCCGAAGCTGCCCGCAGTCAGCGACGTGGCCATTGTAGGCGGAGGCTTGTTTCCTCGAACGGTTCTGATTCTCCAGCGTCTCTTGCCGGAGGCCCGGTTTGTCGTCATAGATGCAAGCGCCCATAACATTACGCTGGCGCGCGGGTTTCTGGATAGGGAAGTGGATTTCATCAACGCTCGCTACGACTCCAGACAGCATGCCGGTTTCGATTTGCTCGTGATCCCGCTTTCCTATGTTGGCGATCGGGCTTCGCTGTACCGCCATCCTCCCGTCTCCGCGGTAGTAATTCATGACTGGATCTGGCGCCGGCACCCAACCACCGCGCTAATATCTGTCTTTCTGCTCAAGCGGCTGAATCTGGTGCTTCGGTGAGAGCTGCGAGCCTGTTCGGTGTATTTGCGCTGGCGAAGATGTTGATTCTGGCCGGGCGCGATATACCCGTTTCATTGTGGACGCCGGCAGCGTATCTCTGGCAGGACCTTCTGGTTGCGCTTCTGTTCGCCGCAATCGATCGCGGGCTGCGGCGACCTTCAATTGCGTGGAGCGCATACGCGACTATCGTCCTTTACACGGCCATCAACGTCCCGGTGACTCGCGTGCTGTCGACACCGTTGACCTGGCCGGTGCTGCGCGCCGCCGGCGCGCCGCTCGCCGACTCTATCGCGTACCACTTGCGGTGGGAGAACCTGGCGCTGATTCTCCTGGTTTTCCTTGCCGGCGCTCTCTTTCCGCTCCTGGCGCGCTGGGTCCCGCCACGTGTCTTTGCCCTGTCGGCCGTCGTGGCGCTCATCTGTGTTCCGTTCGGCATCAGCGCCAGCCGGCGCATCGAGACCCTCGGGCTTGATCGCAACGTTTTAGCGGTACTCATTACCACCGCGGTCCCGCGCGTCGAAGCGAAACGGCTTGTCGCCGAGTGGCGGGCGAGTCCCGGCGGCACCAGGGACTCGGAAGACCTTACAAGCTATCGAGGCGCCGCCGCGGGTCGCAACGTCGTCCTCGTGATTCTCGAATCCGCCGGAGCCAGGTACCTGCGGCCCTATGGCGCGGTTGAAGATCCAATGCCGCACCTGACCAGACTGGCCCGTGAGGCAGTACTTTTCGAGAACGCTTACGCAGTCTATCCCGAAAGTATCAAGGGTCTGTTTTCCGTGCTGTGCTCGGTCTACCCTGCGGTCGACACCGAGCCTCGGACCTACGAAGGCGTGAATTATCCTTCGATTGCATCCGTTCTTGCAGGCGCCGGATACCGGACCGCTCTGTTCCACTCGGGACGATTCATGTACCTGGGGATGAATGCGATCATTCGCAATCGGGGTTTCCACACGCTGGAGGACGCGGGTGACATCGGAGGCGAGCACGACTCCAGCTTTGGTATCGACGAAACGTCCGCGGTGCGCCGGATTCTCACCTGGATTGACGCGATCCCGGCGGACCAGCCGTTTTTCGTCACCTATCTTCCGATCGCGGGACATCATCCCTATGAGTCATCAGGCGAGGGTCCATTTCCGGAACACGACGAGACAGGCCGCTATCGAAACGCGCTCTTCGATGCTGATGCGGCGTTAGGGACGCTCCTGGAGGGGTTGGCACAACGACGCCGGGATCGAAACACCCTGTTTGTGATTTTCGGTGACCATGGTGAGGCCTTCGGCCAGCACGAAGGTAATTATGGACACACGTTTCTCGTGTACGACGAAAATGTGCGTGTGCCCTTCATCCTGGCGGCGCCTGGCGTCTGCGAAGCTCGCCGCGTAAGCCGGGTAGCCAGCCTGATCGATATTGCGCCCACAATACTGGATCTGCTGGGTCTTCCGCTCCCGGCTTCGTACCAGGGTCAGTCCTTGCTGGAGGCGCAGGAGCGAATGGCTCTCTTCTTCACCGACTACTCTCTGGGATTCCTGGGCCTGCGCGATCGGGAATGGAAATTCATTTACGAGCTGGGCGCGGGACGAACGAAGCTCTTCGATCTAAGGTTGGATCCCGAAGAACGAAACGATCTTTCAGCCCGCTTTCCCGAGCGCATCGATCCGTACACCCAGCGGCTGCTGGGCTGGTCCGCCGCTCAAAGGGAACTCATCCTTCGCCCGCGGTAAGACAGACGCCCCACCGCCAAGCCGCTAGTTCAATCGTCAATCGTCAATCGTAAATCGTCAATCGAATCTCCCATCGATGAGCTATGCAAAATAATTGAACTCCTGTTGACACTGTTTCGTTCTTTGAATCATACTCCCAAAGATAATCTATGGGAGGAACCCACTCGATGAAAACGGAGCTTCTGCCCGGAACGCTGGAGATGCTGATTTTGAAGACGCTCACGCGCGGGGTCATGCATGGCTACGGAATTGCGCAACACATCCAGCAGATATCGGACGACGTCCTCCAGGTTGAGGAGGGATCGCTGTATCCGGCGCTGCAACGGCTGCTGATCAAAGGCTGGGTTGCGGCGGATTGGGGACATTCGGTAAACAACCGCCGGGCACGCTATTACCGGCTCACGCCGGCTGGACGAAAGCAGCTCACAGTCGAGCTTTCGGAGTTCGATCGGGTGATTCAGGCGATCACCCGCGTGATCCAAACCGCGTGAGGATTGACGATTTACGATTGACGATTGACGATTGAAGCATCGATCATCGCTGCTTTTCAATCGTCAATCGTAAATCGTCAATCGTAAATCGGAAATGAGATGTTCCGAACCCTGTTAAAGCGACTACTCCTTCTGCTGCGACGTGACCGGTTTGACCGCGAGTTGGATGAGGAGATGCGCTTCCACATCGAGATGAAGACTCGGGAGAAGCTGGAGACGGGTGCTTCTCCCGAAGAGGCGCACTATGCGGCCCAACGCGCTTTCGGGAACCTGACACGCCTGCGTGAGGTCAGCCGCGACACGTGGGGATTTACTTCGCTGGAAAGCTTGCTGCGGGACTTTCGTTATTCCGCGCGGACATTGCGAAAGAGTCCTGGCTTCACTCTGGTGGCCATCCTCTCGCTGGCGCTGGGCATCGGCGTGAACACGGCAATCTTCAACCTGTTCAATGAAGTCTTTCTCAAGGACCTGTCAGCGCGCGACCCGGGGCGCTTGCTGAGAATTGAAGCAGGTCGATCCGGGCAGATGTCGTACCCGAATTATCGCGATCTTCAGGAAAACAGGATCTTCGATGGGCTGGCAGCGTATACGCTGAGTCAGGAGAGCTGGAGCGCCGGGACTGTGCCCCGGACTGTTCGCAGCCATCTGGTGACAAGCAACTTCTTCGACGTGCTTGGCGTCCAGGCGGCCAGAGGGCGTACCTTCCGCGACGCGGAAGCAAAGCCGGAACAGAAGCCCCAGCTGGTGGTGTTGAGCCACCAATTCTGGCAGCGGCGACTAGGAAGTGAGCCCGGCATCATCGGCCGTGACCTGACTCTAAACGGCCGCCCGTTCACCGTAATAGGGATATTGCCCGAGAAATACCGCTCCGTTGCGGAATTCGGTGAAGCGCCGGAGCTATACCTGCCTCTGAGCGAACTGCTCGTCCCGGGGCTCCAGGACCGCCATCAAAACCTCTTTATCGTAATTGGCCGGCTTCCCGCCGGTCTCAGCCGGCGCCAGGCTGAGGCGGCCTTGACGGCCGCCGCCAGGCGTCTCGAGCAGGCACACCCGCAGCAGAACAAGGACTTCGGCCAGGCCGCCGCGCGCGCCATGTCCGGAATTCAAAAGCTGGAGAAATATGACGCCGAGGTCTGGTTCCTGGCCGGCCTGTTGTTCCTTGTGGTCAGCCTGGTATTCGTCATCGCTTGCGCCAATGTGGCGTCCATGTTGTTGGCGCGCGGAGTGAGCCGCCGCCGCGAAATTGCCATGAGGCTCGCGCTCGGGGCCAGCCGTCGCCGGCTGGTTCAACAGCTATTAGTGGAAACCATGGTGCTTGCGCTCCTGGCATCCGGTGTCGCGCTGCTGTTCAATCTCTGGCTCAACATGGTTCTGAATCGGATCCAGATACCGGATTCGGGAATGACCTTTCAACTCGAGCCTGATTTTCGCCTGTTGCTTTACGCGCTGTCGCTGGCGATGGTCACCTCGCTGTTGTGCGGCCTCGTCCCGGCGCTTCAAGCCACCCGTTCGCGTCTTGTTCCCGCGCTCAAGGACGAAGCTCAGGAATTCGGTCATCGCCGGTTTACTCTCCGCAATTTCCTGGTGGCCGGCCAGGTCGCGGTTTCAGTGGTGCTGCTCGTGACGGCGGGCTTGTTTGTTCGCAGTCTGCTCGAAATCGGCGGCGCCCGTCCCGGTTTCGATGTCGATCACACGCTGGTCCTCAGCGTCAATCTGATCCGGGGGCAGCACACCGGCGAGCAGGAGAAGTTGTTTTTCGAACAGGCCATGGACCGGCTGGAAGCCGTACCCGGCGCTCAGTCGGCCAGCTGTGCCGGCATCGTTCCGCTCAGCTTTGCAACATCGGGAGACCGACTCTGGCTGGAAGGGCAAGAGGATGGGCCTGGAGTCGCAACCTACCTGAACGTCGTCGGCCGCCGTTACTTTGAGACGCTAGGGATACCCGTGTTACGCGGACGGGAATTCGGGGCAGGCGACCGCGAGGGTGTGGCTCCGGTCGCGATCGTCAACGAGGCTTTTATCAGGCGCTGTTCTGACAAGTCGGTGCCGGACGCCGATCCGCTCGGCAAGCGGCTCGTCCAGGGCGAAGGCCGCGACAGACGATTCCTCGAGATCGTGGGTGTCGTTGCAGACAGCAAGTACCTTTCGCCGGGAGAAGCGCCGGAACCACAGGTCTACCTGTCGTATTTACAACCTCAGCAGGTACGCCGGGTCAGGAGTCTCCTGCTTCGCACCGCGGGCCCGCCGGCAGCGGCTCTGGCTCCGGCGAAAAGGGCCATCGCGGACCTGGATCGTTCGGCTGATGTGGAGGTTCAAACCATGAGTGACCATGTCTCCCGGGCATTCTGGCCCAGCCGAATCGGCGCCCTCGTGTTGGGGAGCCTGGGTGGATTGGGTATGCTGCTCGCAATGGTGGGACTTTACGGAGTGATGAGCTACGCGGTGAGCCGGCGAACCTCGGAGATCGGCATTCGGATGGCGCTGGGCGCATCGCGGGGGCTGGTGCTGTGGATGGTTCTGAAGGATGGCCTGATTCTGCTCGGCGTGGGAGGAGTCATTGGTCTGGCGATAGCTGCGCTGGCCACAGGCCCCCTGGCGATGTTCCTGGCCTCCACTGTGAGTCCGACAGATCCAGCCACTCTGATCAGCGTACTGCTCTTGATCGCTTTGGTCGGCGGGGCTGCGAGTTTTGTGCCTGCGCGCCGCGCAACCGGCGGTGGATCCTGTCGTGGCCTTACGGCGAGAATGAGGCGATTGACGATTTACGATTGACGATTGACGATTTGAAACCATGACAACCGGTAGCTTCAATCGTCAATTGTCAATCGTCAATCGTCAATCGATAACATGATGTTCGATATCCTTTGGAAAAAACTCCTGTTTCTTTTTCGCCGAAACCGATTCGACCGCGAGCTGGACGAAGAGATGCAGTTCCATCTTGCGATGAAGACCAGGGAGAATCTCGACGCAGGTATGCCCCCGGAAGAGGCGCACTATTCCGCGATGCGTCGGTTCGGCAATCAGCCTCTGCTGCGAGAAACCAGTCGCGAAGTCTGGTTTTCTTCTTCAGTCGAGTCCCTGTTGCAAGACCTGCGCTACGGCCTTCGCATGCTGCGCCGCAGCCCCGGCTTCACCGCGGCGGCCGTGCTCTCGCTGGCGCTCGGCATCGGCGCCAATACCGCCATCTTCAGCCTGATCGACGCGCTGCTCCTCGAAAAGCTGCCGGTCAAGAATCCGCAACAGCTGGTCACCATCAGCAGCGTCTCCGCGGGTGGGCGAGACAGGATGTTCTCCTATACCGCTTACAAAGACTTTCGCGATCAGACGGAGAGCTTCGCGGGCGCGTTGGCATCAAGTTCGGTGCAGAAGGTGAATATCGTAATAGGCGGCCCGGGAGAGCCCCAGGCGGAGTTGGTCGAGAGAAGACTGGTTTCCGGTAATTATTTTTCCGTGCTGGGGGTCGACGCCATCGTTGGACGTACGTTCACAGCCGATGAAGCCCGGGTTCCCGGCGAGCAGCCCCTGGCCGTGATCAGCTATGGCTACTGGCAGCGAAGGTTTGGGGGCGACCCGCACGTAGTGGGGAAAACATTCACGGCGCAGGACACCTTATTCACCATCATTGGGGTGGCGCCGCCGGAGTTCTTCGGTGAGTCCGTGGGCGAGTCTCCCGATCTCTGGATGCCGCTCACGATGGCGCCGCGGGCACCCAGCTGGCTATGGAAAGGCCACAGTGTCACGTGGCTGCAGATCATGGGTCGGTTGAAACCGGGCGTAACCGTCGAGCAGGCGCAGGCGAGCGCCGCTCTGGTCTTCGGGCGACATCCAGGCCCAAACGGTTGCCGGCATGGAGAACCCTCGGTGGCGGCAGCAGGTTCTCGAACAGAGAATCGAGCTTGCGCCGGGGAGCGCGGGGTTTTCCGAACTGCGCGAAAGGTTTTCGCAGCCGCTGAAGATTCTGATGGCCGTGGTCGGCGTGGTGCTGCTGATTGCCTGCGCCAACGTCTCCTCCATGATGCTGGCGCGCTCGACGGCCCGCCAGAGAGAGATGGGCGTCCGGCTCGCCCTGGGTGCGAGTCGCATGCGCCTGGTCCGGCAATTCATTACTGAGAGCGTATTGATGAGCTTGATCGGTGGGGCTCTCGGCCTGCTTTCTGCTTATTGGGGAGCGAGCATCCTGATTGCCCTTGTCTCCCAGGGTCCCACTCCCCCACCACTCGATACCGATCCCAATCTTCGGGTGTTTGCTTTCACTTTCACGGTTTCGCTGCTCGCCGGAATCACGTTTGGCCTGGTGCCGGCCCTTCGCGCAACACAGGGCGAGCTCGCGCCCGCACTCAAAGAGGACGCGCGGACTGTGACTGCCGGCCGGTCGAAACAACGGCTGGGCAAGGCTCTCGTGGTCGCGCAAGTCGCGCTCTCCCTGTTGCTGCTGGTCGGGGCCGGCCTCTTTGTGCGCAGCCTTCAGAAATTGAAAAGCCTGGACCCAGGCTTCAACCGGGAGAACGTTCTGCTATTGAGAATCGATGCCCGGGCGACCGGCTATAAGGATGTCCGCCTGGCGAATCTCTACACCCAACTCCTCGAGCGTGTGGCAGCGGTCCAGGGTGTCCGCTCGGCCAGCCTGTCTTTTATGGGATTGTTCGGCGGCGGCTCCTGGGGCAACAAGATCTCGGTGCAGGGTTACACACCCAGGCCGAACGAGACCCTGCATACCTTTGCCAACGCAGTGGGGCCGAACGTACTTCGAAACTATGGGAATGTCCCTCCGTGCTGGGCCGTGCGTTCACCCCGCATGACAACGAGAATGCGCCCAAGGTCGCGGTTGTTAATGAAAGCATGGCGCGCCGTTATTTCGGCAGCGAGAACGCTATCGGAAGAAGATTCGGTTTGGGCGGCCCCGAGAACAGCGGCAAGATCGAGATCGTGGGCGTGGTCAGAGACGCGAAGTACACCAGCCTGCGTGAGGAGCCTCGACCGATGACTTATCTTCCGTTCCTCCAGTCCCTGGCTCCCCTGACCGAGCTGGAGGTGCGCACGGCAGGAATCCCGAGCGCCCTGGCGGGTTCGATCCGTCAAGCGATCCAGGCGGTTGACAAGAATCTGCCCGTACTCGAGGTCACGACGCTGGCCGACCAGGTGGATTCGAGTCTTATCCAGGAACGTTTGTTTGCCAAGCTTTCGAGCGCATTCGGCCTGCTTGCAGTCGCGCTCTCGTGCGTCGGCCTCTACGGCCTGATGGCGTACTCCGTGACACGAAGAACCGGCGAGATTGGTCTTCGCATGGCGCTTGGCGCCGAGCGCCGGGACGTGCTCTGGTTGATTCTGCGTGAGGTCCTGGTCCTGGTATTGATCGGGGTTGCGATGGGAATTCCGGCGGCGCTCGCCGGCACGCAATTAATCTCGAGCTTCCTGTTTGGGCTTACGCCGAGCGACCCGGGCACAATCGCCGTGGCGGCATTGCTGATGGTCGCGGTTGCTGCGCTGGCAGGCTACCTCCCGGCGAGAAGAGCATCCCGCGTCGATCCGATGGTCGCACTGCGCCATGAATGACAAATGATTGACGATTGACGATTGACGATTGAAAAGACAGCAGCCCAGGTCGTCAATCGTCAATCGTAAATCGTCAATGAGTACATAGATGTTCGATACCCTGTGGAAGAAACTCCATTATCTGATTCGACGCGACCGATTCGATCGCGAGTTGGACGAGGAGATGCGCTTTCACCTCGAGATGAAGACGCAGCAAAACCTCGAATCCGGAGCATCTCCCGATGACGCGCGATATGCGGCGCAGCGCCGGTTTGGCAACACCACCCGCCTGATGGAAATCAGTCACGAGACCTGGGGTCTGGGCTGGCTGGAATCGCTGCTTCAAGATCTCCGCTACGGCGCGCGCATGCTCCGTCGCAGTCCCGGTTTTGCTACGGTGGCTGTGCTCTCGCTAGCCCTGGGCATCGGGGCGAACACGGCAATCTTCAGCCTGATCAATGCGGTCTTGATCCGGACTCTCCCGGTGCCCAAATCCGGAGCAGTTGATTGTCCTTACCACCCGGCAGAAAGGGGGGCCCTGGTACATCTCCTATCCTCTGTATCGACAGCTCGCGGCGCGCCAGCAAGTGTTTTCGGGAGTGATGGCGACCAGCGGACAGGGGCACAAGCGCTTCACGCTTATTGGTTCGGGCGCGCAACTCGATCATGTCCGCACCGCCCGCGTGTCTGCCAACTACTTTTTCGTGCTCGGAATCAATGCTCACATTGGACGCACTTTCTCTTCCTTCGATGAAGATGGGCAGTCGGCGCCCGCTGCGGTGATCAGCTATGGTTTTTGGGAGCGCCAGTTTGGCCGTGATCCAGGCGTCATTGGCCAGAGTCTCCTCACAACGGTCGGCTACGCTCCAGACGCTATAGAGCGGGTTTTCACGATTGTGGGGGTCGCGCCGCCCGAGTTCTTTGGCGACACGGCAGGCGAGTCGCCCGAGGTCTGGCTTCCAATCGTCCATGGGATACCGGCGGGGTCTCTGAAACGGATCACCGGCAGCTTCATTCAGGTAATCGGCCGAATGAAGCCGGGAGTGAACGAGGCGCAAGCCCTGGCGGCAATGAAGGTCCTGTATCAGCAGTTACTGGCTGAAGAGATAGCAGCGGGAGGTCAAACCAGCGTTCGCCGGGAGCACCAGGTCACCGACTACACGCTGCACTTTGAAAGCGGGAGCAGGGGACTGGATTATCTTCGACGGAGATTCTCGAGACCGTTGCAGATTCTGATGCTCACCGTCGGAGTCGTATTGCTGATTGCCTGTTGCAACATTGCCAATCTGCTGATGGCGCGCGCATCCTATCGGCAAAAGGAGATCGGGGTGCGTCTGGCTATTGGTGCGGGAAGAGGTCGTCTCGTGCGACAGCTGCTCACCGAAAGCCTGCTGATATCTCTCCTGGGTGGAGCCCTGGGGCTCGTCGTTTCAGCATACGGAAGCGCGCTGCTGGTCAGCCTCATTTCTGATTCGTCGGGTTCGCTGGTCCTGGACGCTGGTCCGGACATTCGCGTTCTGTGGTTCACGCTGCTGGTCTCGACCATGACCGGCCTTTTGTTCGGCCTTGTTCCTGCCTTCCGCGCGACGGCGGTAAACGTGATGCCGTCTTTGAGCGCGGTTTCTCATAGCCAGGTCGCCGGCGGCCGGTCGCAGCGTTTCAGCAGAGTCCTGATTGTCTCTCAGGTCGCGCTTTCGCTCCTGCTTCTGGTTGGCGCGGGACTATTGCTTCGAAGTCTTCACAACCTGCGGGGTATCGAAGTGGGTTTCGACCGGACGAACGTCCTGCTGGTCGATATGGAGATGCACCCGGTTCCATCCGAGCAGCGAAGCAGCCTGTACCGGCGGCTCGAGGAGCGACTTCACGAGATTCCAGGCGTGCGTTCGGCCAGCCTCTCGCTGATCGGCCTGTTCGCCGGCGGCCAATTGGTCAACTCGCTTTCCATCGAAGGATACACACCTCCGCCCGGGCCCGAGCTAGGCGCGCGAATCAATATCGTGTCGCCGAAATACTTCGCCACCGTTGGGATGGCGCTGCTGACTGGGCGGGGCTTTACCAATCATGACACGGCGGCTTCGACCAAGGTCGCAATTGTTAACGAGACTTTCTCGCGGACTTTCTTTCCGGGCGAGAACCCTCTGGGCCGCCGGATCTCGACGAAACCTCAGTTTGATCCAGGCCAGGCCGTCGAGATCGTGGGTGTCGTGAAGGACTCGAAGTACAACGACCTCAGGCAAGAGGCGCGCAGTATGTTCTATCTGCCCCTGTTCCAGACAACCAGCCAGTTCAATTCGGTCGAAGTCCGGACCTCTGAAAACCCGCTTGCCCTGGCGGGTCTGGTCAGACAGGTCTTGCGCGAGTCTCATCCCGATATCGAGATCGGGCCATTCAAGACCCTGGACGACCAGGTAAATCAATCACTGGTTCGCGAGCGGCTGCTCTCGAAGTTATGCAGCTTGTTCGGACTGCTTGCCGTCTTCATGGCCTGCATTGGTCTATACGGAATCATGTCCTACACGGTCGTGCGACGAACCAGAGAAATCGGCCTTCGGATGGCGCTTGGAGCGCGGCAATCCGGTGTCCTGTGGCTCGTGATCCGCGAAGTCTTGATTCTCGCAGGCGCCGGCATTGCAGTCGGTATCCCTTTGGCTCTGGCTTCGGCCCGATTGATTGAAGCTTTCCTCTATGGTTTGAAGCCGACGGATTCGGTAAGCATCGTGCTGGCGACCCTGCTGATGCTTGGGGTGGCAATTCTCTCGGGGTATCTGCCCGCCCGAAGGGCCTCGCGGATCGATCCAATGGCGGCACTGAGGTATGAATGATTGACGATTTACGATTTACGATTGACGATTGAAAAGAACGGGAACCAGCTTCTGAAATCGTCAATCGTAAATCGTAAATCGTCAATGGGTGCACGATGTTCCAGACCCTCTGGAAAAGACTTCTGGTTCTGGTCCGACGGGATCGATTCGACCGCGAGCTGGACGAAGAGATGCGCTTCCACCTCGAGATGAAGGCGCAGGAAAACCTTGAAGCCGGCATGTCTCGCGAATGACGCGCGTCACACCGCCTTGCGCGGATTTGGCAATCCAACCTTACTGCAAGAAGTCAGTCGCGAGATGTGGGGGCTTCGTTGGCTGGAAGAGCTGTTTCAGGATTTGCAATACGGGTTCCGGATGTTGAGGCGCAGCCCGGGATTCACGGCCACGGCGGTGCTGTCGCTGGCGCTCGGTATTGGCGCCAACACCGCCATCTTCACGGTGATCGATACCGTTCTGCTGAGGATGCTGCCGGTCAAAGATCCGGGCGAGCTGGTTCAGATCATGAACGTAAGTCCCAAGGACCGGAGACCCAACGCCGCCTTTTCCTACCCTGCGTTTGAGCGGCTGCGGGATCGGCAGCTCGTCCGGGGTATGTTCGCGTCTGCAGGGCTCCGGCTGAACGTAACCGCCGATGGCCAGGCGGAGCTTGCCCGCGGGCAGCTCGTCTCCGGAAGCTTTTTCACCGTCCTCGGCGTCCAGCCGGTGATCGGCCGCACTTTCACTGCGGACGACGATCGCGTGCCCGGAGGACACCCGGTAGCCGTGATCAGCCATGGATACTGGAAACGGAGGTTTGCGCTCGACCCGGCGGTGGTGGGAAAGGGAATCGCGCTCAACGCAAAGCCGTTCGCGATCATTGGAGTGACGCCGCCAGATTTTTTCGGCATCCAGGTTGGCGACGCCACGGATTTCTGGGTTCCCATGATGATGCAAGGGGAGTTCGACGTGCCGGCGCTGAATAATCCTGGTTACTGGTGGCTGGAGGTCGTGGCCCGGTTGGATCCGGCAGTGCCCAGGGAACAGTCGCAGGCTGGTCTCAACCTGGCGTATCGGCACGCACTGGCCGAGATGAGGGACGGCGATCCGACTCGAGCCCGGGAGAGGCCGGAGGACCAGCGTCGAATCGAGCTCGATCCGGCCGGAAGAGGACTGGGAACCATACGTCGTCAGGTCTCTACGCCGCTCATGGTGGTGATGGCAGTGGTGGGTCTGGTTTTGCTGATTGCCTGTGCGAACGTCGCCGGCTTGCAACTCGCGCGCTCCGTTTCCCGGAGGAAGGAGATCGGCGTGCGCATCGCTTTGGGAGCCGGCCGTTTGCGTCTCGTCCGGCAGCTGATGACCGAAAGTGTGCTCCTTGGATTGATCGGCGGAGTGCTCGGCCTTGCCCTTGCTGCCTGGGGAACCAGGGTTTTGGCTTCGCTGCTGATGTCCGAAGGGCTCCCTTTGGTTATCAGGTTCGAGTCCAGCACTCGCATACTCGCATTTACCTCGCTAGTGTCTTTACTCACCGGACTTCTGTTTGGGTTGGCTCCCGCACTTCAGGCGACGAAAGTGGACGTCAATACCACGATCAAAGACCAGACCCATACTCTGGCTGGGATGTCTCGTCTTCGGCTGGGCAAAGCGCTCGTCGTCTTGCAGGTCGCGGTCTCTTTGATCCTGATCGTAGGCGCTGGACTGTTGATACGAACCCTTCAGAATCTCAAGGGCGTGGATGTGGGATTCCATCGGGATAACGTCCTGGTATTGACGGTCAGCCCCGCGTTGGCCGGCTACCAGAATTCGCAATTTGCGGAACTGTACCGGCGCCTGCTCGAACGGATCGATGCCATTCCCGGCGTGCGCGTGGCCAGCATCGCGCGGTTCAGTCTGCTGACTCGCGGTTCCTGGCGAACGAATCTGATGGTTCAGGGATACGCCCCAGGTAGGGATGAAAACATCGCGACTGGCGCCAACCTGGTAGGACCGAAGTTCTTCCAAACGATGGGCGTTCCCGTGTTGATGGGGCGCGAGTTCGGGCCGGAGGATAACGAGAAGTCGGCGAAGGTAGCGGTCGTCAGTGAGGCTCTGGCGCGCAAGTATTTCGGCAGCGCGAATCCAGTCGGAAGGCGGATTGGGATTACGAGGTCTCAGACGCCGGCCAGCCTGGAGATTGTCGGCGTCGTAAAGGACACGAAGTACAACAGCGTGCGGGAAGAGACGCCTCCCATGGTCTATGTTCCGTACCTGCAGTCTCCGATGCCGCTCGGCGATCTGAAACTCCACGTGCGCACCGCGGGCGACCCGACGGCTCTGGTCTCCGCCGTTCGACGCGAGATACAAGCAGTCGACAGGAACCTGGCGGTTTTTGACATCCGAACGCTGGAGGAACAGGTTGATCAGTCTCTTTTTGCCGAGCGCCTGTTTGTCACGCTTTCAAGTTCCTTCGGTTTTCTGGCTCTGCTGCTTGCCTCGATCGGCCTCTATGGCGTCATGTCGTATACGGTAACGCGACGGACCGGCGAGATCGGCATACGAATGGCGCTCGGCGCCGGTCGTGGCAGCGTGCTCCGGCTTTTGTTGTGGGACACGCTTGTGCTCGTGCTCATCGGCGCCGCCCTTGGGGTTCCGGCCGCCCTGGCGGCCGGGCGCGTGATCTCCAGTCAAATGTATGGACTGACGCCAGGCGACCCGGCGACGATCTCGGCAGCCACGGTGGTGATGGCCGCCGTCGCTCTCCTTGCGGGTTATCTGCCGGCGCGAAGGGCCTCGAGGGTGGATCCGCTGGTGGCTCTGCGCCATGATTGATTGACGATTGACGATTGACGATTGACGATTGAAATGAGCGGGAACCAGCTTCCGAAATCGTCAATCGTCAATCGTCAATCGTCAATCGTAAATGGGTGCACGACCCAGCCGCCGAGATAAATCTCGGCAGACCATCCGGGCGAACTTATGCTATTCTCCCACCCGCACCGAAACGCAACTTTCTTGATCCTTTGAAGCGCTAACGGGCAAGCATCACAGCGAGGAGTCTGCGAAATCGGCCCCGGCTTGATCCGAAATCGAGAGGCTTCCGCTCAAATCCGATTGCATGCCACGTTGATTCTGTAAGCTGTCCGCAGATTCAGAGAAACCCGAATGCCCCCAATGCTAGCGCGGGTCAACCTCCACGGAGAAATTCACCCGGGTTTACCTACTCATCCGCCTGATTCCCCTCCAATCCCCGGGGCCGAGCAATCCTCTCCTGGCAGACAGCTCTCTCGTATTCTTTCTGGCGGTAAAACCTGTATCCATCCGCATTCGGGGTCGAAGGCGGCGACGCGAAAAATTCTAGTTGTCGTCACAGAAAAGAAATATTTTTCGCGCAAAACAATCAGATCCCTGGCTATCGGTGCGCGCTTACGAAAAAGTAGGTGTGTGAGCAGTTCGATCACCGGCTCTTTGTCTTAAGGACACGGCCGCTCGCTTCGAATAGGTGAACCGAAAGCCGCTGCTCGGGGCGTCTTTTCCCGGTAGTCCGGGGCAGCGTTTCGACAGGAGATCTCCCTCATGAAAGCAAAAGCGCTTGTATTACTCGTGCTGTTGGCAGCCTATCCGGCCTGGGCCCAGGTGGACCGCGCCTCACTCGCAGGGACGGTCAAGGATGCTTCCGGGGCGGTCGTCCCGGGTGCGAAGGTGGAGCTGGTTTCGCAGGAAACAGGATGGCGTCGCGAGGCTCTGAGCAGCGTTATCGGCACCTACTCCTTCTCGCTGGTTCCTGTCGGCGCGTATTCCATCACCGCCAGCATGACAGGGTTCAGGTCGGTAACGATTAGAGACGTTCGGTTAGGCGTCGGCGACAACCGGAATCTGAACATCGAAATGACGGTGAGCGCGACGGATACGCAGGTCACGGTCGAGAGCGTTCTCGAGCCCCTGGATAGGACGTCGGCGGTGGTCGGGACCGTCATCGGCGGGCAGCAGATCAGCGATATCCCTGTGAATGGGCGGCATTGGGCCACCCTCATGTTGCTGGCGCCTGGCGCGATCAACACCGGCGAGGGAAACCAGCAGAGCATCCGCTTCGTCGGGCGGGCCCGCGATGACAACTACTGGACCTTGGATGGCCTTGACGCCACCGGGGTCAAGGACCCGCGCCAGGAGGCCGCCCTGCGCCTGGTTATCAGCAGCGATTCAATCGCCGAGTTCCGGGTCAACTCCACCCTCTATTCGGCCGAATCGGGTGGAGGCGCGGGCGCCCAGGTCAACATCGTCTCTAAATCGGGCTCAAACGAGTTCCACGGGAGCGTCTTCGAATTTCTCCGCAACGATGTGCTCGACGCCCGCAACCCGTTCGACACCACGAAGCAGCCGTTTCGACTGAACCAGTTTGGCGGCAATATCGGCGGCCCGATTGTGAAGAACCGCACCTTCTTCTTCGCCAATTACGAAGGTCTCCGCCAGCGGGTCAGCCAGACCTTCCGCAACGACGTGCCCAGCGCGTCCTTCCGCGCTCGCGCCACCGATCCGAACATCCGGCCTATCGTGGAAGCCTATCCCTTGGGCACCGAGCGGACCTCCAACGCCGATGTCGACCGGGCGCTCGGTGACGTCAGTCAGGTCTGGGATGAGAATGCGTTCACCGTGCGGGTGGACCATCAGTTCAACGAGCGTAACACCTTCTACGCGCGCTACAACTTCGACGACGGCACGATCATTAATCCGCGCACGATAATCGAGGGCGATCGGGAGGAGAGTTTCTTCCGGCCCTCAAACTACGCCATGCAGTGGCAGCGGGTCTTCACGCCAACCTTGGTTAACGAGGTGAAGGTGGGCTTCAACAGGTCGGCTCTCAATCGCTACACTTTCGCCCCGTTTGACGAATCGATCGCCGTCTCCGGCTTCACCACGCTGAACAGCTCGAATCTACTGGTCGAGACCGGGACTTCCTATTCGCTTCTCGACAACCTGGTAATCACCCGCGGCCGCCACAATCTGAAGTTCGGCGGTGAAATTCGCCGCGCTCACGTCAACGTGGCCGATCCCGCCTTCCGGTCGATCTCTATCACCTACGCCAGCCGCGACGACCTGCTCGCCAACAAGGTGGACCGCGTCGCCATCGGCAGCGGCGATCCCGTGCTTGGTACTCGCAAGTGGTACTTCTTCACCTATGTGCAGGATGACTTCAAGGTGACGCCCGACCTCACCCTGAATCTCGGCCTGCGCTACGAGTACTACGGGGTGAACCGCGAGGTGAAGGACCGCTACCGGGTGTTCGACCTCGCGTGCGGCGGCTTCTGCCCGCATGGGACTCCCTGGTATTTCCCGGACCGCAATAACTTCGACCCGCGTCTCGGCATTGCCTGGGCGCCCAAGGCGCTGCGGGGCAAGACGGTGATACGCACCGGCATCGGCGTCTATCACGGCCCCGGCCAGATTGACGACAAGAACGCCGCCCTGGACAACGTGTCCGACAACTACTCTCTGACCGCCGCAGAAGCGCCCGGCCTTGCCTACCCGGTGGATCCGTTCCTGGCCCTGGCCCAAGCGGTCGGCATTACCCCACGCTCTTTGCAGCGCGACATCCGCGACCTGTACAGCGTTCAGTGGGGCCTCTCGATCCAGCAGGACTTGCCCGCCAGCTTCGTCACGCAGATCGGCTACGTGGGGAGCTCAGCCAGCAAGGTTACGTCGCGCACGTACATCAACAACCTCGATATTGTCACAAAGACACGCCCGCTGCCGAATTTCGGTCGCATGGACGAGAAGAACGGCTTCGGTAGCAGCAATTTCAACGCCCTGCAGGTTTCTCTGTACCGGCGTGTCGCGCGCGGCCTGGACTGGGGGACCGAGTACATGTGGTCTCACTCCATCAACGACAACAGCACGGGCGGCGGTGAAGGGACGCAGCCCCAGATCGCGCTGTGCCGTGCCTGCGACCGGGGCAACAGCAACACCGATGTCCGCCACACCATCACCACCAACTGGATTTACCAGCTCCCATTTGGCCCCGGTCAGCGCATGCTTACCTCGGGGCCGCTTTCGAAGATCCTCGGCGGCTGGGAGACGAGCGGCATCTGGTCGGCGCGCACCGGGCGCATGCTGACCGTAACGATTGCACGCAGCTCAGGCGCCGTTCCCGACGGCAATACCTCAGGTCAGCGGCCCGACCTCGTCCCTGGTGTCTCCATTTATCCGCAGGGCGGACCAACCTTCGCCCAGTGGCTGAATCCGGCTGCGTTCGCAATTCCGGCGAACGGCACGTGGGGTAACGCCGGGCGATCCATCGCTGTCGGACCCGGGCTCACCCAGGTGGACTTCTCGCTCCAGAAGAGGACTCGCGTCTCCGAGAACAAGGCGATCACTATACGGATGGATGCGTTCAACCTGTTCAACCGCACACAGGCGGGGAACCCCGGCACGACCTTCACGTCGCCGGCCAGCTTCGGGCTGGTAACCACGGGCCTCAATCGCACCGTCGGCACGGGCACGTCCCGACAGGTGCAGTTGTCGCTCCGCTTCAACTTTTAGTTGGATCGGGTGGGGATGTGCGGTCGATCGGCGGCGGTCGTGGCAAGATGCTCTGGCTCTTATCGTGGGACACACTTGTGCTCGTGCTCATCGGTGCCGCCCTGGCGGCCGGGCGCCTGATCTCCAGTCAAATGTATGGACTGAGTGACAGGGCGCATTGGCTCAATGTCACGTTTGGGCGACTGCGATTTCAAGACGGGCGAGATCAACCGAGCTAGATGACGCGTGGCCGGCACACGTGGCAATACCCGATGTGGAAATCAATATGCTCAAGGATCCGCGGATCAAGGCCTTCTTTCGGGTCAATCCGTCAAATCCCGGTGGCCGTTCGCCCATTCGGGAAGCCGCATCTTTGGAGCAGTTTCCTGAAGCGGGGTTCGTCGCGAAGAAAATCCCAGATCGGATCGGGGGGCAGAAAAACCAGCCGAACATCGCGCACTTCGTAAGCCTTCTCTAGCCAATCGAGCGCCGTCTCGCGATCGCGCCAGCCTGCGTGGATGAGAGCGAAGTGGTAAGGGGGAACGAACCTCTCGTTCGACAGCTGGATCAACGTCGACTTCACTTGTTCCGCTGCGGCGCGGCGGCCCATCTTCGCGTAGAGATAGCCCTTGCGGGCAAGCGCAAAGAGGATCCCCGATAGCTGATAGCTCTTCTCACATTCCTCGATCGCTTCATCGAGTTTGCCCGTCTCCGCATAGAGGCGGCTCAAGACGTCATGCGCGTGGAAGAAGTTGGAGTCAAGCGCGAGGGACTGCTTAATCGGATCGAGTGCTTCCTCGTACCGCCGCGCGTCGAAAAGAAACTGACCGAAAAAGGAGTGTGCGAACGGAGAGAGCGGGTCGAGCTCGCGCGCTGACTTGAACACGGCAATGGCTTCATCATGCCGGAGAGCGTTGGAAAGCATATGTGCGTAGTACCAGCGTGCAGCCATAGAGTTCGGGTTCAGCTGGAGGGCCTTCTGCGCCGACTGCTCCGAGGCCGTCCAATCCCAGCCCACGAAAAAGTTCATATACGCCGCGGCCGCATGCACGTCGGGGAGATCGGGACCGAGGGCCAGGCCTTTCTGGGCGGCAAGCCGCGCTTTTTCCCAGTGCTCCTGAGGTGGCGCGTCCGCGGCCATCATAAGATTCACGTGGGCTTCGACGATTCCCGAGTAGGGGAGTGCGTAGGAGGAATCCTTCGCGATCGCGGCCTGAAAGCACTCGATCGCCTTGAGGAGAAAAGGTGGCGCGAGCTGGTGGCCGTAGAATCGTCCGCGCAGGTACAAATCGTAAGCCTGTGGATCCGGCGCTTTTCGGGCCCCGACTTCCAACGGCGCCGGCGACGATAGCTTGGACAGGATTTGGTTGGCGATTGCGGTTCCGATCTCGTCTTGCAACCCCAAAAAGTCATTGGGCGCGCGGTCGTATGTGGCGCCCCAGACCTGCGTCTGGTCCTCGACGCGAATGAGGTGCGCGGCGATACGAACACGGGTCGAGTCGCGGCGGACGCTGCTCTCCAGGAGGTAATCGGCGCGGAGTTCCCTCCCGATCTGCCCGGCCGTCTTGATGGTCTGCTTGTAAGCCATGGAGGAGGTCCGCGCGATGACGCGGATTCGATCGGGGCTCATTTGGCCGAGCGAGCCGATGGTCTCCTCCGTAAGGCCGTCGCTGAAGTACTCCTGCTCGGGATCCGTGCTCAAGTTCCGGAAGGGCAGAACGACTACCATCACCCAACTCCGATGCTGCTCGCCCGGCGGCTCTGAGGCATCCGATTGGCGCACCAGCCGCCGCAGATCCACGACCAGCTCTCGCATGGCTTGGTAGCGATCGGCGGGATCTTTCGCCAGAGCCTTTTCCACCGCCAAACAGAGGACCGAGGGCACGGTTGAACGAGATTCCGCGAGTGGCCTCGGCGCATGGTGCCTCACCGCCAGCAGCACTTCCAGGTCGGTGGCCCCTTCGAATGGACGCCGGCGCGCAAGCAGTTCATACAGCACAACGCCGAAAGAGAAGATGTCGCTGCGCGCGTCCAGCGGCTCGCCGGTCGCTTGCTCCGGGGACATGTAGGCCACGGTTCCCATGAGGAGGCCGGGCAGGGTGCGCCCCTCCGTGGGCCCATGCGTCGGCGCCTCGGTATCCAGGGGCTCGTGCAGCTTTGCCAGGCCGAAATCGGCCAGCTTCGCGTAGCCGCTCTTGCTCACCAGGATGTTATCTGGCTTGATGTCGCGGTGTAAGATGCTGGCATCGTGAGCGGCAGCCAGCCCATCGGCAACCCCAATCAACAGCTCGACGAGGAGATCACGCTGATCGAGGGGGACCACGGCTCGGCCTACTTCCATCCCGACAGCGAAGCGGCGCGCGAGGCGATCGGCTGCCAGGTCGAGCTGCAGCGCAGGGCGGGCGGCAACGCCAACATAGGACGCGAGGTCTACCCACTCCTGGTGGGCGCGGGCTTCAAACGCGTGCGCGTGTCGCCGCGCATGGTGTACGCCGATGCGAGCCGTCCCGACCTGGTCGACGGCTTCACCAGGAAAACCTTCACAGCGATGATCGAAGGCGTGCGCGAAGCCGCGCTGGCGGCGGGCATCGTCAAGAGCGAGAGATTCGACAACGGGATAAAAGCGCTCTATCGCACGGCCGAGGCGGACGGCGTCTTTTGTTACACGTTCTTCAAGGGTGTTGGCGAGAAGTAAGGCGGTCTCGCTACAGCAGGACCTGCGCTGGGTCCGCGCGCACAGTGGCAGTAAAAAAACCGCCGGCGATTCGTGATCTCAAGGCACGTTCGGTTGATTCGAGCGTACCTTGCTTATAAACTCGCAGCACTCCCCCTTCATCAATTGCTTTTCAGACACTCGAAGCGCAGACAAGAGGTTTTGTCTGTGCATTTC
Organism: uncultured Acidobacteriota bacterium; assembly: GCA_963827655.1. Classification (GTDB taxonomy): domain Bacteria; phylum Acidobacteriota; class UBA6911; order UBA6911; family UBA6911; genus CAWHCF01. The sequence goes on along the minus strand of CAWHCF010000022.1, from coordinate 218,784 downwards.
CTGCAATTGGAGGAGGTTTTCCATGCGATATCCCGCAGCGATGTTGCTTTCGTTTTGTATCCTGGCCCGGGCCGCAACCGCGTACGCTGAGAACAAACCGCTCGATTGCGCCAAGAAGTCTCTGGCCGACGCCGTGTCCGATGAAAAAGACCAGACGATCGAATTTACCGGCGTCTGCGCGGGACCGATTGTGATCCGGACCGATGGGCTTTCATTGATAGGCGTGGGCACTGCCATCATTGACGGCGGCGGTAAGGATGCAGTCACGATCGCAGGCGCGAGCGGAGTGTCGCTTGCCAATATTGAAGTGCGCAACGGCTTGAGCGGTATTACCGGCATCAATGGCGCCCACGTCACCTTGACCCGCGTGAACTCGCACGACAACCGCGTGTCCGGGATCTCGTTCCGGACGGCTTCGAGCGCGATCCTTTCCGATGTCACCACAAGCCGCAACGGCCTCCACGGTCTCGAGCTTCAGACCGGATCCGCTGCCACGGTGTCGGGCGCCTTCGCGGCGACCGCCAATCGTGTTTTCGGCATCAATGTCAACGGAAGCTCGATCACTTTCTCACAGGCCACCGTGTCCGCCACCCGCAATGCTCTCGGCATTCAGATCGCGACGAACGCCAATGCTTTCGTGAACGATTCGAAGACTGTGATCAATGCGAACGACAATCTCTCGACGGGTCTGACCGTCGTCTCGGGCGCCCACATGTTTCTCTTCGGGGGAACCGTCAACGCTTCCGGCAATCCAGGCCAACGGCGTTTCGGTGAACTCCAGAGCCGGGCTCGACCTCGATGCCGCGTCTACGGTCAACAGCTTCAATAATGGCAGCGGCCTGAACGGCAGCGGCCTGGTGATACAGCAGGGTTCCGTCATGACAGTGTTCAATACACCGCAATTCTCGGGCGCGCCTGGATTCAGCACACTCAATGTCCACAACAACACCGCGAGTGGAATCCGCGTTCTGAGCGGATCCACACTCACGCTTGTGAATCAGGCCAGGCTCGTGAGCAACCAGAACGGCGCCGTGGGATTCTTCGCCGATAACGGTGCCGGCGTCACGCTCGTGAACTCTACGATCACCGGAAACACACAGCCCGATATTCAACTAACCTTCGGTGTGCGCGCCGATCTGAGGACGCTGGTAGTCGGCACTTATACGTGTGACGCGACGGTGCTGGTTCGAGGGACCAGCGGTATCGTCTGCCCGCATTAGCGGATGTGTACTTTTACCAGAGCTGTTCTAGCAGAGCTTATCGGGTCAGCTCGGCAACAACGAAGTGCGATCGAGACGCTGAACAGGTCCTTCGGGATCTGCGGGCGCCGGTATGGGTACGATTGAATTCCGCCGACCGATGAGTCGCAAGCCCCGCACCAGACCGGCTCCGGCAGCTCTGTCCACGACAAGAGGAGGAATAATTTGAATCCCGACGTCGCTAGCGCCATTCCGGAACTGGTTCGGCGAGGTCTCCTCACCCCCGAGCAGGCTCCTTTGCTTCTGCGAGTGGCACGAGGCGAGCTCGTATCGGTGTACCACGAAATTCGCCTCCTTCTCTGGGGGGGCGTGTTCCTGGCCGTGGCCGGCGCCGGTCTCCTGGTGAAAGAGAATTTCGAGCATATAGGACCGGTCGCCGTCGCCGTGGCTCTCGGGATCGCTGCTGGCGCCGCGCTCGCTTGGGTCGCACGCAAGGCACCGCCGTTCTCGTGGGAGCAGACCGCCCCGCCGCATTTCGCGTTCGATTATGTTCTCCTCCTGGGAGTTCTCCTTGCAGCGGCCGACCTGGCCTTCATAGAGGCCCGGTTCACGCCATTCGGTCGCGAATGGCCATGGCATCTCTTGATCGTCGCGATTCTCATGGCAGTCCTCGCCTTGCGCTATGACTCCAGGACTGTGTTCTCGCTGGCCATGTCGACCTTTGCGGCGTGGCGAGGCGTTTCCGTCACACTGATTGAAAACAGCTTGTGGCGCGGGCTGGAGGATTCGGTGCGGCTCAATGCCCTGGCCTGTGGCGTGCTCTTTATTCTCCTGGGCAGTTACCTCCGGCGCAGCGGCAGAAAACCGCATTTCGAACCGGTCGCAGTGCACCTCGGGTGGCTGCTCTTCTTTGGATCGGTCGCCTGGGGCTTGGGAGACGCCCCCGGGAAAGAGTTCGTCTCCATTGCAATTCTGCTGGGCGGCGGCGCAGGACTAGCCTGGTATGCGTATCGCCAGAATCGGTTTTCGCTTCTCGCTTTCGGAGTTATCGCCGGATACATCGGCTCGAGCCGGCTGCTATTTCACCTGACGCACGAGCCGATTCTGGTTTGGTTATGGTTCCTGGTCAGCGCCGTGGGCGTGATCGCCGGGCTTCGTAAACTGCAGCTTAGGGCTCGCGCAGAAATAACTTCACATTCTGGCGCGAGAATCGGTGGTGAATCATGAACCGGTTTCTGTTCGCCAAGCGCGCTGAGGATCGCGCCCCTTCGGGCTGCGGCCCGCAGGCCCGCTGGCTTTGTTGCTCGCTCCTCACGTACCGCACCGGGTACGCATCGTCGCTCGCGCCTCGCCAGCGGGCCTGGGGGCCTGCAGCAGAATGCGAACTTATTTCTGCGCGAACCCTAGAATGAAGGAAATTGAATGAGAGCCGACGCCGCCGAAGCCGATCGGCGATTCGAAGTCCGGAGTGCAGCCCGCGGCTGGCGCCGGGCGGGTGTGATCGACGAAGTCGCGCGCCTGGCGATCGATGCCGCATACGCCGACGACCGCGTGCGCGTCGGTCGAGTCTTTCGCATTCTCTATTTTGTCTTTACCATAATCGCTCTGGAAGGGGCTTTTCGCCCTGATCGCGATTTCCTTCGGCGCCTTCTCTCACCATGGGCCTTTCACCCTTGTCGTTGGGCTCGCATGCCTTGCGCTCGCCGAATATCAGATCGGGGTGCTGAAGCGCGCCCAGGGAGGAATCGAAGCCGCAACTTCACTCGTGGGGTTGGGCCACGTCATGGTGGGAATCGCGCTTCTGAACCAATCGCTCAAACAGGGCGACGCGCTGCTCTTCCTTCTGTGCGCCTTGATCAGTGCGGCCGCTTCATGGAGGTGGGGATACTGGCCTTATGCGGTGCTGTCGGGGATTTTTTTTGTCGCGCTTCTCTCTCAATTCGCCTACGCCCGGCTACTGTGGATTGTCGTCGCTTCACTACTGCTTCCGGTCCTGACCGCGGGTTCCGAGTCACCGCGGCTCCCTCCATCGCACCGGCGGTCCTGCGCCGCGCTCCTCGCGTTCGCGCTCGTCGTGTTCTATGTTGCGGTTAACTTTTACTCGCTCGACCACAAGATCATCGAACGCATTACCTCGAAGGAGCACGCAATTTACCAATCGTCCGCCTTTCGCTACATCTCGCTGGCTCTGACCGGCGTCTTACCGCTCGTCGTTTTCGCCTGGGGGTTGCGAAGCCGGCGGCGTCTTTTCCTCCATGCCGGCGCCCTCATGGCGGTCGCTTCGCTTGCTACCCTGTTCTTTTATGCTCGCCGCGCTCCGCTCTGGATCGTTTTCAGCGCCGGCGGGCTGGCCCTCATAGCCGCGGCCGTGTTGATACGGAGACGGCTCGATTCGGCTCCGGGCCGGGAGCGACGCGGCTTCACGGCGCAGGTGTTGTTTGAATCCCCGGAGAAGCGGAGCGCGCTCGAGCTTGCGGGGACCGTGGTAACCCTGACACCACAGGCGGCGCCTCCTGAAGAAGAGGGGTTCCGTGGAGGCGGCGGCCAATTTGGCGGCGGCGGCGCCTCGGGGACGTTCGAGTAGGACGGCCTCCTGGCTTCACCGCGTTCCCGAAGCTTGCCCGAGGACACCTTAGAAACTTCCCGCACGGAGTTCCTTCTTTTGTATCGCGGCGATCTCCTTCTGGTTGCTCTGCTCTGACAGAAGCTGGAATCGCCGGCCCGCGTATAGTGCGATGGCGATCCACCCGATCGTTATGGCGATAGTTATGAGGCTGAGCCAACGGATTCCGATCAGGATGAAAACAGCTGAAACCGTAGTTGCAGCTCCCTTCGCCAGCCTCTGGACGAACATGTTGGTAAAGGCGCGCGCCTTGTACTGGGCATCGCTGGACGTAGGAACAAAAAGCGTTTCCCTCGAGGTCTGGTTGATCGAATAGTTGAGGCCGTTGTCCGAGATGATCAAGAGGCTCCCCATCAGTAAAGAGGCATTCCAGAAGAAGGCCCCGCTGGAAAGAGCCATGGCAATGGGTAGAACTATCAAACCGGCTCCCGGACCGAATCGTTTCAAGAGAAAAGTGGTGAGTATGAACTGTACGACCAGGGAAAGAATGTTGGTGATCAAGTAGACGCCCGCCAGGTAAGCCTGAATATCCCGCCCGCCTGACATCTGGGCCGCCAGAACCGACGAAAACTGGAAATCCAGAATTTGGGAACAGAATTCATACAGGGCAAGAATACCGACTATCGAGAGCAGATATTTCGATTTGAAAACCATTCGGGCGCCGTCGAAAGTAGTCCGGGTACGAATGCGTTCCAGCAGCATGGGGCGCTCGTGATATCTCAATGCAGCCCCAGGCCGGCGAGCGAGTCGATCGGCCTGAAAAGTGAACAGCCCGATAAGCAGGGTCAGAACGATACAGAACAAGATCAGTGGACGAGAGCTGTATCCGCGCACGAAAGAGGTAACCAGCGCGGAGGCGAAAATTCCACCCAGCAATCCACCGGTTCCGATGAAGCCATACAGTCTCTTTGACTGATCAGTGGTGGACATTTCATTGAGAAACGCCCAGAAGGTGGCCACCCAGATCGTGCTCCAGAGATCGCCGAACAGATAAAATGCATAGTTAAAAATGGCCGAAGGCTGGTCGCTGATCAGAGCGGCAAAAATTGCAAGGGCGACAAGGAAGATCGCGACCAGACAAGCGACCAGACGCCGCCCGCCCAGGCGGTTGTACAGAAAGGAAAAAGCAACCATGGCGGCAAATGCCACATCGATGTTCAGACCTTTGGCGATCAATTCCTGTTCGGCTCCGAATTGGGCCACGAACAACCCCTTCTTCAGAGGCTTCAATACCTGAAATCCCGCTATTACGGCGAAAAAGAATCCGAACATCAACAGGGCAGGTCGTAACTCAGCCCTGCGAACATCGAAAAAGTCATCACTCAGTTTCATCGCAATCTCGAATCGAGAATCGCTGTCTTAAGGCATCTCGTAATTGAGCAGGCGGTCTCACCGGAAGTTCTCCACCAGCATCAGGAACTCAACCGAGGAGTGCACCGGGGGGATAGAGAGATCTGCGGGCCGTCCGGAGAGGCCGTGAGTGGAACGTCCACGTTGCCGACGTTACGTGCCACCGTCGCGGACCTGCGGGTCGCGAAGTCGAAGCACTGAAGCCGTGTCTCGACCGAGGGCCGGTCAGATACAGGTAATGCCTCCCTCGATCACGAAGTTGCCTGGAACAATTCCCTCCAGCACCTTGCCGGGAACGCCGCCGGAAGTCGGCAGGCTCCACAGCGGGCTCGGCGTGAGCATGGTCTGCACGAAGCAGGTGTAGGCGCCATCCGACGAACTCGAAGGAAGTGTATCCGGCGTTGTTTGTCACCTGGACAGCATCCCCGCCGGATGCCACCGTCGATGAATCTGTTCGCGTAACCTTCCAGCAGACCGACAATAACGGACTGCGCGGCTCAAGGGGGGACGATGCGCCGGGTCACGCGAATCGCGCATTGCCGATCTGGTGCAGCCAACCTGCGGTTCCAACTGACGACGGCCAAGGTTACCAACAACATCAATAACATAACAGCCAACTTGCAAAAGCCCAACCGTAAAGGTAACAAGAAGGAAACTAACTCGATCCATGCCGATCGATCGTCGCGCGAGCTTGGAGCAGACGAGCAACATCGTTCTGATGACTCGTCGCGCTGGTCGACGGGTATTGAGGCATCCGCCAGCGACGTCATGCACTGGCAGTTCGATCAGGCCAAGTCGCCAGTAATAGAACCTTCCAACGTCCCCAATAGCGCGCACCGCCGGCAGTTGGTCTTCGCCCACGTAACGCCGATCGTTACGGCAGTGTCCAGCATTCGAGATCACCTCGGCGATCATGCGGGATTCGGCGGCCGCGCTCCCCCAGCACGTGCCCGCCGGCCTGGCCGCGATCATTCAGCGCCTCCTGGCGAAGTCCCCCGGGGAACGATACCAACGCGCCGGTGAGGTGCGAGCCGCGCTGGAGGCCATCCAGTCGGCTGGGCGGTCCCCGCGCCAGTGCCGGCAGTCCCGAGATTGCGCCGGCGCTGGCTCTGGACCGCTGCCATGGTGGCGGTCGCGGCATTGGCCTGGGTCGGCGTCCAGCTGCGTGGAAAGCCGGCGGTGCCTGCCGGCGGTCCGCGTCTCAGCGACGGCGCCCATCCCTCCATGAACGCCGAGGCGAACGAGTACTACGAGCGAGCCGGGCTGGTTGGGGGGAAGGGAGCGCGACACGACCCTGTACAGGTGCGGCAGATGCTCGAGCGCGGGCTTGCGCTCGACCCACGGTTTGCCGCCGCCCGGGCCTCGTATGCCTTAACTCACGTGATGCTCGTTCATCAGGGCGACTCCAACGATCCGGGCTGGCTTTACAAGGCGGAAGCGGAAGCCCGGCAGGCCCTACGGGACGATCCCGCGTGTGGCGGTTCCCACACAGTTTTGGCGGGGACCTATCTCATCCAGGGACGCAAGGAGTTGGTCCCTGCCGAGGTGGCTCAGGCGGTGCAGGCGAACCCCGACGATTGGGCGGCGCAGATGTGGCTGCCGTTGTACCACCGGTGCAACGGGGACTACGAGCAGGCAATTCAGCAGACCAGGCAGATTATTGCGAAGTCGCCGTTGTTCTGGCCGGCCCGACTCAATCTCGGGGAACTGCTTCGGGAACAGGGGGACCTGCCCGGCGCGATCCGGGAATTCGAGCGAATCCTGGAGCAGGATTCCACCAGCCGCGCAACCCTTTGGTTCCTGGCTCGCGCCTACATGGATTCGGCAGACCTTCCGAAGGCCCGCCAGGCGCTGGAACGCGTGGACGCCCAGCATCGAGCGAACTACAAGGGCCGACTGTGCTGGGCCCTGCTGCTGGCCCTGGAGCACAAGCCAACCGAAGCGGTCCGCGAAATGGATGCGGAGGTTCAGACGTATGCAGGAACCTCGTATCTGGGGCCTCTCTGGGCGGCGGAGTTCTATGCGCTGATGGGCGACACCAACCATGCGCTCGATTGGCTCGACCGAGCGACCCGCGCGGGAGACGACCGGGAAGGTTGGCTGCGCCGGGATCCGCATCTGGCGAGCATCCGGAATCACCCTCGGTTCCAGCAGCTGCTGGCCTCCATGGAGTACAGGCGCGAGCAACGACATCGCGCCGGTCTCGAGAGTCGCTGAGCAGACATTTATAGCTTCGCCCGCTCCTCCAAGTCTCTCGGATAGATGGATCGTCGTTGGCCGTCACCGCGCGGGCCCAACTCCGCCGCGAAGCCCTCGCCATAAGCCTTATACCAATCCCCTCGATCCCGCCAGCCGCATCAAAGAGTGACGCGAAGACACCAAGCAAATCTTTGCCATTTGCTCGGAAAACTGCTGACATTTGGTAGTTTCCACAGTTGCTAAAGACTAAGATTAGGCGAAACTGTCGAAATCGCTCTCTGAATCTTGACGAAAATGCTAATTTTATTGATCAATAGTGTTGACATTCCTGGAATCGATGCTATAGTGTGCCGCGTTTTTGCTGGTTCCGGTTGAAGTTCATTCTTTGCCCTTCTCGCAACGGAAGTGTGACTATGAAAATGATCTTTGCCATCATTCGTCCTCACCGGCTTCAGGATGTCAAAGAGGCGCTGGCTGACGTTGGTGTGGTCGGCATGACGGTTACCGACGTGCGCGGCGCGGGCCGTCAAAAGGGGCAGGTGGAGCGGTACCGTGGATCGGAATACAGTATTGATCTTCTCGCCAAGATCAAAATTGAGGTCGCCGTCCTTGACGATCAATGCGACGAAGTAGTCCAGGCGATTCGAAAGTCTGCCTACACCGGCGAGATCGGTGATGGGAAGATTTTTATCTTTCCGCTGGAAGATTCCGTGCGAGTGCGTACCGGGGAAAGAGGCGAGGATTCGCTTTAGCCTGGGCTTTAGGTTAGAAGCTTGGTTACTCATAAATCCAGAAAGAAAGATCGGGATGACCCTGACGCCCGAGGAGGAAGACAGAACAAAATGACATCTGCCAAGGAAGTAGTTGAATCCGCTAAGAAGAACAAAGTTGAGATTGTGGACTTCAAGTTTGTGGATCTGCCGGGATTATGGCACCATTTCTCCATCTCCGCCAACGAATTCACGACCGACCTGTTTGAAAACGGCATCGGTTTCGACGGATCCAGCATTCGGGGATTCCAGACCATCGATGAGTCTGACATGCTCTTGTTCCCCGACCCTACCACGACGTTTATGGATCCGTTCACCGATCACCCGACCTTGAGTCTCACTTGCAATGTGAAGGATCCGGTGACGCGAGAGCCCTATTCGCGCGATCCTCGCTTTGTGGCTCAGAAGGCGGAAGAATACCTGAAATCCACCGGTATCGCCGAGATCAGCTACTGGGGTCCGGAAATCGAGTTCTACATACTGGACAGCGTGAGATTTGATCAGAGCTACAACTACGGCTACTACTACATTGACTCAGAGGAGGGTTTCTGGAATTCGGGCAATGGAGATAAGCCAAACCTGGGATACAAGCCGCGGTACAAGGAGGGCTATTTCCCGGTGCCTCCCATGGATCATCTGCAGAATGTCCGCTCTGATATGCTGCGGACGCTGGAAAAGGTTGGCATCATCGTCGAGATCCACCATCACGAGGTGGGGACGGCTGGTCAGGCCGAGATTGACATGCGTTACACGACGCTGACCAAAATGGCGGATCAGGTGCTTCTGTACAAGTACGTGATAAAAAACGTTGGACGAAAGCATAACAAGACGGTCACGGTCATGCCCAAACCCATCTTTCAGGACAATGGTTCCGGGATGCACACGCATCAGAGCCTGTGGAAAGGGGGCAAGAATATCTTCTATGACCCGAACGGGTACGCGCTCATTAGCGATACGGCCAAGTATTACATCGGGGGCCTTTTGAAGCACGCCGATGCTCTTTGCGCTTTGATCGCCCCTACCACGAATTCGTATCGCAGGCTGGTGCCCGGGTATGAAGCCCCGATTAACCTGGTCTATTCTCAGAGAAACCGCAGCGCCTGTGTGCGGATACCGATGTACTCCACCAACGAGAAGGCCAAGCGGATCGAGTTCAGGACTCCCGATCCAAGTTGCAACCCGTATCTTGCTTTCCCGGCCATGCTGATGGCAGGTCTGGATGGGGTGAGGAACAAGATCGAGCCTCCGGCTCCGATCGATAAGGATCTCTATGATCTCAAACCCGAGGAGGCGGCCAAGGTGAAATCAATGCCCGGGTCGCTGGACCAGGCGCTGGATGCCCTGGAGCGGGATCATGATTTTCTGCTCACGGGGGGCGTGTTCACTCAGGATCTCATTGACATGTGGCTGAGCTACAAGCGTACCAAAGAGGTAGATGCAATCAGGCTCAGACCTCATCCGTACGAGTTCGCTCTCTATTTCGATATCTAAAACCCGCCGCCGGGATCCCTGCGCGTTGTTTCTGCACGAGGCAGCAAGCGCGTTATGCCAAGCCTGACGAGGATTCCGCTCCCGTTCTGGGAGTCGGAGTCCCGTCACGGCGACTCTAACAACCGACAGCTGACCAGGCCCGGTGCTTCTGTCAGCCGTCCGCATTTTTGAGGGATGCCCGGTAAACATGATGAATCGTGTGAAGCAAGAAGCGAGAGTCTTCCGAGCGGCACTTTCGGCGTGCCGGACCGTGCCATGCCAGAAGAGCGAAGTCCGTTGAAACGCCCAATCGAGAGTCGTCCTGGCGCGCTCGCTTCGTGTCACAAGGGCGAACCCCTCGCCGGCGAAGCAAGCTTCGCCAAAACTAAGGCGGTAGCAAGCTACCGCACTCCACGAGGGGCGAAGCCGTTGCGCAGTTAGAACAGCCGGCGTAAAGAACTGAGACTCTTGTGTGCAGCCCGTGATCGCCGCCGGCCTGGGCCTTGTCCTCTTTACTCCCGTTGAGAGCGGAGCATGCAGAACGAGATAGGCCGACTTCGTCGAAAGTTTCGCGATGGCCGGGCCGAGTTGTTTCGATCCGATGCTCGCACGGCGCCCTGTCGTGAACTGCTCGAGCAGCACGTGGCGCTTGTGGACGGAATTGTCGACGAGATCTACAAAGCTTCATGCAGGGCTGCCGACAAAGAATGTGCCAAGACCAGGCATTCGGGACTCGCCATTCTGGCGACAGGAGGATATGGGCGCAAGGAGTTGAATCCTTTTTCCGATGTGGATATCGCCTTCGTCCCCTCGGAAGAGGAAGACCCCTGGGTGGAAGCTGCGGTTCACATGGCCTTCCGCCTGGTTATGGACGTATTCCTGTCGTTTCGTGAGGTTCGCGTTGGTTACTCCTATCGTCCGGTATCCGAAGTTTCCACATGGGATCTGGCCACAAAAACCGCCCTGCTGGATACCAGGCATCTCTGCGGTGATCGCTACCTGTCAGAGGCGCTGGACTTTCAGCTCCGCCAGAATCTCTCCCCTCTCGACCTGACGCTTGAGTTTTATTCAGAAACCGGGCCCGATGGGCGAGGCCGGGCAAATTCTCTCTACTCCGTGGAACCGAACCTCAAGCAGGGACCCGGCTCGCTGCGGGACTTGCACCGCGGTCGCTGGATCTACAAGCTCCTTCTGGGAGTCGACGACGCCTCCCTTCCGTCGACGCTCGAGAGAAAAGGCTACCTGTCGGCATCGCGCATCGCAGCGGTGCAGTCTGCGGCAGAATGGTTCTGGCAGGCCCGCAACTGGCTCCACCTGGTCACAGGAAAACGCTCCGATGTGTTGGTGAACAACTACCAGGATCGGATAGCCCGCGAATCGTCGGCTGAGTCCGCGCAGGAATGGCTTTCACGGCACTACGGGCATGCTGAGACCCTCGCCTCGTTTCGAGAATCGGCGCTGCGCCACGTTCTTGAGGGGCCGTTAGAGCTGGGCGGCGTGCGTCTGGCCGACGGGTACCTGCACCTCGAAAAAAAAGAGATCGATAAAGTTCCGGAGTCGGTGGCCAAGCTTTTCCATCTCTCTCAGCGCTACTCCATTCCGGTCAGCCTGGAAGATCTCAAGAGCCTGGAGGAGTATTCCAGCGGAGGAGCGGGCGAAAGCGAGCCCTCGCCGGAAGAGTCGTGGGCTTTTTTGAATATTCTGGGTGAAGGACGCGATGTGGCAAGGTCGCTCCGTTCTATGTGCAGCTTCGGCTACCTGGATCGCTTCATCCCCGGATTTTCGGAGGTGATGCGCTTTGTTCCCCCGGATCCTGCGCATCGCTACACGGTGGGCGAGCATTCGCTGAAGATCATCGAGCATCTCGAAGAGGTGAAACATCGACGCGACCCCTCCGGACCGCACTTCAGCGAGCTGATCGACCAATGTTCCCATTTCGACGTGCTCTGTCTGGCGGCTCTTCTTCATGATGCCGGCAAGCTCCAGCCGGGCGACGAACCACAGCGAAGCCGGCGCGCGGTTGGCCGAAGAAGCTGGGTCTCGACTGGAGCTCCCACCCGATAAACGAGAGCTGCTTGAAATCCTGGTGCGGCACCATCTGCTCCTGGTGAGGACCAGCAGACTGCAGGATCTCAAATCCGCCGGGGTGATTCAGAACGTGGCGGACAAGATTCCTTCGGTGGAGGCGCTGAGGCATCTCTATGTGTTCACATACGTGGACACGAGGGCGGTGGCGGAGCGGAACTGGACCTCCATGGACTTTCGTGATCTGCAAGAATTGTATCAAAAGGTCCAGAGCTATTTGTCAGGCCGCTCCCAAGCCGGTACGGAAGCGGTCGAAGACAAGATCGTTCAAGTTCGCCGCAAGCTTGCAGCTTCACATCAACCACACCAGGAGGAGGCGATCCGGAAGCATTGTGACTCCATGCCGGCGAGTTACGTCCTCAATACACCGCTGGACGAGATCGCTTTTCACATCCAGTTACTGAGCCGCCTCGAAGAGGAGAAGGTCGTGCTTGATATCTACAACCGGCCTGGAGACGACTTCTCGGAACTCACGGTCTGCACTTACGACGACCCGCAGCCCGGCCTTCTGGCCAAGATTACCGGTGTGCTCTACGGGTGCACCGCCGACATTCAAAAAGCTCAGGTGTACACCATGGAAAGCGCCCGCCCCATTGTCTTGGATACGCTCTGGCTTAGGTCCGCGGGGATGCAGGTGTCGGAAAATCGAGCCCACCGCGTCCGCTCAGCTCTCAAGGAGGTCCTGACAGGCGCGCGCAGCGTTGAGCAGTTCTTGAAAGCCGGAGGGAAACATCCTCCGAGCGGCGTCTTGCTGGAGAGTGTCGAGTTGAGGAACGACTTGTCGGAGGAACACACGGTGGTGCACGTCATTGCCCGCGATCTGCAAGGACTTCTTTACCTCATGACACGCGCCCTTTCGAGGAGCGGACTGCACATCCATTCCGCAAAGGTTGCAACCTGGGCGGCGCGCGCGGAAAACAATTTTTATGTCACGACGCTCACCGGTGGGCAGATTCCCGATGACGAACTGTCTCAGTGGAAGGAACACCTCAGCCGTATGTTTCGGGGGATAAGCGCGGAGTGAGCCGCTTTGCGGGATCGATTAACAACTGCAGCCCGGGCTACGTTTGCCCCGATGAGGGCGTCGCGGGCCTTGCAGCATTTGGCGGAGAGCTCGCGCGCGGCTTATGAGGCCCTTGCGGACTGCGAGCCGTCTCTTCTCGAGAAACTTGCCGAGCTTCTTGTCCTGTCGCCTCCGATGCTGGATGCGCTGGCGCGCCACCCGGAGTGGATCTTTCGGTTAGCGAAGCGCATACCCACGGAAACACCGATCACGCATTCTTCTTGCGAAGAAAACTGGACAGAATTTCACTCCGGAATCGGCAGCGCCGATTCAATCGATCAACTCCGCGCCTTCAAGCGCCGGGAGTATCTGGAAATTGCATTGCTGGATATCTCCGGCCTGTCGCCGTTTGAGGAAACAATCCGGCGGCTGTCCCGCCTGGCTGATTTTGTGATCTCGGCAACCCTTTCCTGTTCGTGGCTGACACTGGCCGGCCAGCGGCCTGCAAGTATCGGTGACAGCGCGGCCCCGGAGGGCTTTGCGGTGTTCGCGCTGGGAAAGCTTGGAGGGTACGAACTCAATTATAGCTCCGACGTGGACCTGGTCTTCTTCTGGCGCGGGTCTGATGATGCGGACGAGCTTCGCTTTTTTACCCGTTTGGGAGAGCGGCTGGTCTCGCTCTTGTCCCAGCCCGGCGCCGACGGACCGCTTTATCGAGTGGATATGCGTCTACGCCCTCATGGCAAGACGGGACCGCTGGTGCCATCGGTTTCCAACCTGATTAGCTACTACGAATCGTGGGGCGAAGCCTGGGAACGCCAGGCGCTGATCAAGGCGAGGTTCGTTGCAGGCGATCACGATCTTGGCCGCCGCTTCAGCGACTTCGTCGAGAAATACACCTACGCGCGCCAGATGGACGATTCCTCTCTGGAGGAAATCAAGCGGGTCAAGCATCGCACGGAAAAGGAATACGGGCTCAAGGCCGACGTGAAGCAAGGGGCCGGTGGAGTCAGGGACATCGAGTTCTACGCGCAGTACCTGCAACTGATCGCTGGGCACAAGCACGCGGCGGTCCGCGTCCGGTCCACGCTTGAAGCGATTGCGCGTCTGGCGGAGGCTAGACTTCTTTTGGAACGAGAAGAGTCTCAACTTTCCCTGGCCTATCGGTTTCTTCGCATCGTGGAGCACCGGCTCCAGCTCAGGGGATTGACCTTCCGTTCCATCGTTCCGGAGGATTCTGAAGAGCTGGCGCTGTTGGCCAAAGGGCTTGGATTCGCAGGCAACGACGCCGAAGCCATAGCAGCTTTTCGTTCCACGCTTCAGCTCCACCGGTCCAGAGTCCGCGCGATTCTGGAGAGGATCTATCTGACGCCCGGGTACCTCTACCTGAAGGGTTACGAGCAGGAACTGGCCCAGCTTCTCAGTGACCGGGTCCCAAAGGATAGAGTTCGCGAACTTCTTTCGCAATACGGATTCCGGGATATCGAGAAGGCCTGGCAGAACATTCGCCTGATCGCCCTGGGCCCGTCGGGTCGAATGCTGCCGCCGGGCGAGCGGCGGGCGTTCCTTGAGTTTGCCTTCACCCTGCTGGAACTGCTGCGAGATACCATCGATCCGGATCTGGCCCTGCATCATCTCGAGAGCTTTGCGGCCTCAACCGGAAACCGGATTTCTTTCCTTCGAACTCTTGCCTCTCGCCGGCCGCACCTGACGCGCCTTGCCAACCTGCTTGCTCACAGCAACCTGTGCCAGCAGATCCTTACGCGTCACCCCGAATATTTCGACAGCCTCGCCCAAGGTACCCATATTTTGGAGGGGCGAGAGTGGGACGACATGTATCAGGAAATTCAGGATCGGTTCGGCCAGTCCCCGCGTGGAGAAACTAAAGAGGACCTTATCCGAAAGTTCCGGCAACGGGAGATGGTACGAATCGCATATCGAGACCTTGCGGGACTGGCCGACGCGCTGGAAATCGGCAAGGAACTCAGTAACCTGGCGGAAGCGTGCGTCAAGGCGGCTGCGGTATGCGCGCAACCGGACATTGAAGCACAGACGGACTTGCCGCAGGTGGCGTTACGGATCGCCGCCCTGGGCAAGCTCGGAAGCAGACAGCTCCATTATGGGTCAGACCTGGATCTTGTCTTCCTATACGAAGAGCCTGACAGCGCCGCGGCGCCCGAACTCCGGGCCCGGATCCAGCGAGCCCAGGACGAGCGCGTCGAAAAGATCCTTCACTTGCTGGCCGGGGTCACCTCGGAAGGAGTGGCATACCATCTCGATCTGCGGCTTCGTCCTGAAGGCTCCGCCGGCTTGCTGGCGCGCTCCTGGACCAGCTTTGTGGACTACGCCCGCCAGTCCATGCAGCCGTGGGAGCGCATGGCGCTGGTGCGCTGCCGGATGCTGGACCCGACGGATGAATTGCTGCGCCGCTGGAGCGTCCTCTTGGCCGAAATAATCTACGAGTTTCAATGGGATGAAGAAGCGCTCGAGTCCATTCGCCATCTGAAGAGACGAATAGAAACGGAGAAGAGCCGGGAGAGCCAAACCCACCTGGACTTCAAGTACGGAAAAGGGGGAATTGCGGACCTGGAGTTTCTGGTTCAATTTCTGCAACTCCTTTACGGCAAGAACGAGGACGCCGTGCGAACGCCGAGCGTCCCGGAAGCCATCCTGGCCCTGGAAGGCGTGGAAGCGCTCTCGAACGAAGAGGCCCGCGCCTTGATGGCAGCGCACCGCTTTCACAGGCTTGTGGAGAACCACTATCAACTCATGGAGGAATGGGGATTGCGGGAAATCTCGCGCGAATCGCCGCAGCTCGTGCGATTGGCGCGCAGCATTGGAATTCCTCCGCAGACGCCATCGGCGGTTCGGAACGAGTTTCTGGCGCAATGGGAAGACCATGCCACAAATGTCAGGAAGCTCGTGGAAAAATATTTCTACAGAGTGTAGGAGGCTTGGTAATTGTCGCGTCTTCGTGACTTGGTGGTGAGACTGAAAAACACAAGGGAGCTCAAATGACCGATTCCATGACGGCGGACCAGGTTCTTGAACTGGCAAAGGAAGAGCGCGTGCGTTTTCTGCGCCTCCAGTTTACTGACATTCTGGGCTCGATCAAAAACGTGGAGGTGCCGGAGCATCAATTCAAGCGGGCGCTCGACGGTCAGGTAGTTTTCGATGGATCTTCCATCGATGGGTTTTCACGCGTGGAAGAATCCGACATGCTGCTGGTGCCCGACGCCTCCACCTTCAGGGTATTTCCCTGGGAGGATCGCAGAGGGAAGGTGGCGCGGATGATCTGTGATATTCGCTTACCCGATGGATCATCTTTCGCCGGCTGTCCCCGGACTGCGCTCAAGGTCGTTCTCCAGGACGCTGCGAACCTGGGCTACAGCCTTATGGTGAGTGCCGAAGTCGAGTTCTTCCTCTTCCTGCGAAGCGCGGACGGAAAGGCAACCAGCATAACCCACGATGTCGGCGGATACTTCGATCTTGCCCCGGTTGACCGGGGCGAAGAGGCGCGCAGGGATATGGTCAACACTCTCGAGCGCATGGGGTTTCAGGTTGAGGCCGCGCATCATGAGGTCGCTCCGGGCCAGCATGAAATCGACTTCAAGCTCGACGACGCGGTCAACACCGCCGACAACATCAGCTCATGCCGCTTTCTGGTCAGAAAGATAGCTCTGGATCACGGCCTTCACGCCACGTTCATGCCCAAACCCTTGATTGGCCAGAACGGTTCGGGAATGCACATCTACCAGACGCTCTACAAAAGCGGCAAGAATGCTTTCCACGAACCCAATGCCAAATACAGGCTCAGTAATCCGGGACTCTATTACATTGCCGGACTGCTGGAGCACTCACGAGGTATGGCGGTAATCACAAACCCGCTGGTGAACTCTTACAAGAGGCTGGTTCCGAATTTTGAGGCGCCCACTCACGTGGCTTGGTCCGAAGTGAACCGCAGCCCGCTGATACGCCTGTCTTCAAGGTACCG
This sequence comes from uncultured Acidobacteriota bacterium, assembly GCA_963827655.1. Taxonomy (GTDB): domain Bacteria; phylum Acidobacteriota; class UBA6911; order UBA6911; family UBA6911; genus CAWHCF01. The sequence goes on along the minus strand of CAWHCF010000022.1, from coordinate 202,091 downwards.
CGAAGGAATGCTGTGCGAGTTTCGCCTGCCGGATCCTGCGTGTAATCCCTACCTTTGTCTGGCCGCGATCCTGCGCTCCGGACTGGATGGCATCCGCCGCAAGGTTCTCCCGGGCCCACCGGTGAACAAGGATATTCTCAGCATGAGCCAGCGTGAGCGGCGCAGGCTGAGAGTCCAGAACCTGCCGGGAGATTTGAGCGAAGCTATTCGAGCATTTGAGAAAGACAAGTTCTTGCAGGCAGCCTTGGGGACGCACATCTCCAACCATATTATCGAAGCCAAGCGGGCCGAGTGGCAGGAATACATAGGCCAGGTGCATCCCTGGGAACTCGATCGCTATCTCGCGTATTATTAGCTCTCGAAACCGCACTAACCACGAAGACTCGAAGAAGGATCCATGGTATTCTCAAAAAACTATGACCAGCAACGCAGCACCCTATCAGATCGGTCCCTCGAATGAGAGCGTAGTCGCGCTCGAGATTTTCAAGAGTGGTCTCAGGACAGGCAAGAAGCACGTCTTGTTTTTCGAGCAATACGAAGGCGAAGCTCTTTACAACCGCGACAAGCCGGAAGAATCTTCCATTCGACTCGTGATCGAAGCGCGAAGCGCTGTGTGCCGCGATGAATGGTTGAAGCCGGCCGAGCGCAAGCAGGTTCTCGCAGAGGTTTTGAATCTTATTCTCGCGGCCGATCAGCCTCCCCGGTTGACCTTTGCCTCGAACCGGGTCGCGCGGAAGGCGTCAAGCCGATTCGACATCAGCGGCACACTCACGATCAAGGACATCAGTAAACCGGTGGCGGCGGATGTAGCCATCACGTCGATCGGCGACGACCGGCTGGAACTTGATGGCAATTCCCAGGTGAGTTTCAGCGACTACAATTTGACTCCTCCTTCATCCGCCCTGGGCTTGATTCGGACCAAGGACAATATGCTCCTCAGATTTCTACTCTGGGGGGAAAAGAGCCATGCGGCCGCGCAGCGATAAGGCCGCAGTCCAAGGCGGCGCCTTGGAGTGTGCTTAAATGACAAATGAAAAATGACCAATGACAAATGACCAATGTGGGTAGTCTCAAGGATCCCGGTGCCAGCCAGCCGGTTTCCCATTTGTCATCAATTTCATCTCATGTCATTTCTTGACGATAACCCGCGCCACAGACCCAATTCTTTCGCATCATCTCACGGGCGCGTGTCCTCCGGCACCTTGTACAACGTCCGCAAGCGCTTGAGCTCGGCGGCCAGTTCATCGCGGATCTTGGCATAGGCTGGATCGCCGTACACGCTCCGGAGCTCCTTCGGGTCCTTGTTAAGATCGTACAGCTCCCACTCGTTGAGCTGGTAGAAGTGGATCAGCTTGTGACGATCGGTGCGCACGCCGTAGTGTCGCCGCACGCTGTGAGGGCCGGGATACTCATAATAGTGGTAGTAAATACTCCGGCGCCAATCCTTCGGCGTCTTGTTCATGAGCAATGGTTTGAGACTGCGCCCCTGCATGTCGGCCGGCACTCCAACCCCGGCAATGTCGAGGAACGTCTCCGGATAGTCGAGGTTGAGCACCATATCGTGATTGACGCTTCCCGGTTGGACCACGCCTGGCCAGCGGACCAGGAGCGGCGTGCGCAGCGATTCCTCGTACATCCAGCGCTTGTCGAACCACCCATGCTCGCCCAGATAGAATCCCTGGTCGGACGAATAAATCACGACCGTGTTTTTCGCCAGGCCAGTCTCGTCCAGGTACTGCAGGACCCGGCCGAGGTTCTCATCCACGGAATCGATACAGCGAAGGTAGTCCTTGATATAGCGCTGGTACTTCCACCGCACCAGCTCTTTGCCTGATAGGTTGGCCTTGCGGAAGGCCGCGTTGGCGGGATTATAAGCGGCGTCCCAGGGCCCGCGCTGCTCCGGAGTGAGGTCCTTCGGGGGCACCAGCTTGAGATCCGTTTCGTTAAGAGACTTCTCGATGCTCATTTCCTGAGTCTTGGCCGGCGAGCCGCGGCCGGAGTAGTCATCGAAAAGAGTATCCGGTTCAGGAATCGTCATGTTGTCATACCTGGTCAGATATTTCGGGCCGGGCTGCCAGTCGCGGTGCGGCGCCTTGTGCTGGTACATCAACATGAACGGCTTCTTCTGATCACGCCGGTTCTTCAGCCAATCGAGCGCAATATCGGTGATAATGTCGGTTGTGTAGCCCGTGTGCGTGACCTTAGTCCCGTTCTCGATCATGGGCGGATTATAATAAGGGCCTTGCCCGATCAGGATTTGCCAGTAATCAAAGCCGGTCGGATCGCTCTTCAGATGCCACTTGCCGATCAGGGCGGTCTGGTAGCCGGCTTTCTGAAGCAGCTTGGAGTAGGTTTGTTGCGATCCATCAAACGTTAGTACGTTGTCAAGCACGCCGTTGAGGTGGCTGTACTTTCCCGTGAGAATCACTGCCCGGCTGGGCGCGCAGATCGAGTTGGTGACAAATGCATTGCGAAACAGCATTCCCTCCCGTGCCAGCCGGTCCATGTTCGGCGTCTTGTTGATCCTGGAGCCGTAAGCCCCGATCGACTGGTAGGCATGGTCGTCGGTAAAGACGAAAAGGATGTTGGGCCTCGCGCCCGTTGTGGCAGGCGTTTGCGCGGCCTCACCGTTGTACCAGCAAACGAGCGCCGTGAGTCCGAGGGCGAGAAATCGAGTGATGTTCTTGAACATGTTTGTTCCTGTTTTTATTGGACAGCTCTTGGATTTTGTCGACGGTGTTCACTCTAGATGCGCCGGGTCACGGCTGTCAACAGCGGAACTTCGCGTTCGGGGGCGTATGTGATCAGCGCACTTGCCACCGGGACTCGATGTCATCGGTAAAGGAGTCGACAGGAAATGAATTTGAAACACGTTCTTGCGTTCGCTGCCCTGCTGTTCATAATCAGCGATGTTCCAGCCCTCCAGGTTGTTACCCTCCCCAACACGCAGCCCCTGACGTGGGACGGTGATCTCTCGACGAAAATGATGGACGGCCTTCACCGTTTCATCGAGCAAAAGATCGCGGGATCGTCCGCAAAACGCGCCAACTACTGGAACCGCGATTTCGCCTCGGCTGAGGCCTATGACGAATCGATCCGGCCCAATCGCCAGCGCTTTGCCAAGAGCATCGGGCTCGCCGATCCGCGGGTTGCGGTCGTGATGGAGCGATTTGGCGACGACGACAATCCGGCACTGGTTTCCGAAACGGATCGCTATCGCATCTATCAGGTGCGGTGGCGCGTGCTGGAGGGAGTGACAGGTGAAGGTTTGTTACTGGAACCCAAGGACCCGCCGGTCGGCTGCCTGGTTGCGCTCCCGGACGCCGATCAGACGCCGGAGCAAATCGCTGGTCTGGCCCCCGGGGTCGAGAGTCAATCCCAGTTCGCGCGCCGGTTCGCGGAGAATGGTTTCCAGGTCGTGGTTCCCGTGCTGATCGATCGCTCCGATGAGTGGTCGGGTAGTCCGGACGTTGCCTGGACCAACCAGCCGCACCGCGAGTGGATCTATCGCCAGGCATATAACATGGGACGGCACATCATCGGATACGAAGTGCAGAAGGTGCATTCCGTCGTGGACTGGTTCAAGCAGCGCGCCGGCAACGACGCGAAAATCGCGGTGGCCGGCTATGGTGAGGGTGGGCTGATCGCATTCTATGCGGCGGCGACCGACCCGCGAATCGAGGCGTGTCTGGTGAGCGGCTATTTCGATCCGCAGGAGCGAATCTGGGAGGAGCCGATTTATCGCAACGTCTTCGGGTTGTTGCGAGAATTCGGCAGCGCTGAAATAGCGAGCCTCATTGCCCCGCGCGGGCTGGTAGTCGAGTGGAGCGCGGCGCCGAAGATAAGCGGTCCTCCTCCCGCGCGCCCGGGGCGGCGTGGAGGAGGCGCCGAGGGTCGAATCGTCACTCCTCCATTCGCGAACGTGCAGGCCGAGTTCAACCGGATGTCTGCTCTGATCCAGCCGGGCTTCCAGAAGAAAGCCTATCTCGTGGGAGATGCTGGCGGCGGGCCGGCAGGACCAGGGTCGCCGGAGGCGGCTGGGAAGCTGGCGCAAATGCTGGGGAGTCGCTCCCAGATACCGATCTCCGACCGGCTGCCGGTCGAGCGGCGCAAAAAACTCGATCCGGCGGCACGCCAGAAGCGGCAGGTCAAGGAGCTTGAGAACCACGTTCAGTTACTGCTGCGCGATTCCGATCGCGCGCGCGACCGGTTCCTCCAATGGGACGTCGATCCCAAGACACCCTCGCTCGACCGGTTCCTGGAACAAACCCGCAAGCACCGGAAATACTTCTGGGACGAGGTCCTGGGCAGGCTGGAAGATCCGCTGCTGGCGCTCAATCCGCGATCGCGCAAGATCTACGACAACCCGAAGTGGACCGGTTACGAAGTCGTGCTGGACGTCTTCCCGGATGTGTTTGCCTGGGGAGTCCTGCTGGTGCCGAAGGACCTTAAACCCGGTGAGAAGCGGCCCGTGATCGTGTGCCAGCACGGCCGGGGCGCTGTCCCCAAGGATACTATTGAAGGCGACCACCGCGCCTACCACGACTTCGCCGCCAGGCTGGCGGAACGCGGATTCATCACGTTCGCCCCGCATAATCCTTATCGTGGTGAAGATCGCTATCGTTTTCTAAGCCGGAAAGCCAATGCGGTCAAAGCGTCGCTCTTCTCTTTCATTCTGGCGCAGCATGAGCAGATTCTGAATTGGCTGGAAACGTTGCCTCAGGTCGATCCCAAGCGCATCGCCTTCTACGGGCTGAGCTACGGTGGTGAGACGGCCGTGCGTGTTCCACCGCTGCTGGAACGTTACTGCCTTTCGATCTGCTCCGCCGATTTCAACGACTGGGCGCGCAAGGTCGTTTCCACGCAGAGCCGTTACAGCTTCATGTTCACAGTCGAATGGGAGATGCCCTACTTCGATCTGGGGAGCACATTCAACTACGCGGACATGGTCTACCTGCTGGTTCCGCGGCCATTCATGGTCGAGCGTGGTCATGCCGACACCGTTGCGCCGGATGAATGGGTGGCATCGGAGTACGCCAAGGTCCGCCGGCTGTACGACCAGTTCGGCCTGGGCGATCGCACCGAAATCGAGTTCTTCAATGGCGGCCATACCATCAACGGCCAGGGAACCTTCCGGTTCCTGGAGAAGCACCTGAAGTGATCTTGGCGTCCTTCTCCGGAAAAATTCTCGGCGTTTCTTCGCGTCTTGGTGTTTGATCATGATCAGCATTGTGGATGCGCCCCCGCGCGCTCCCGGCCTTCCGCGCTGGGAGCAGTCAGAACTACCTGCTGCCCCTGTTTTTCATGCGGCCGACTGGAGGCTGCTCCTGGGGCCGGGATTGCTCATGGCGGGATCAAACATCGGCGGCGGGGAGTGGTTGCTGGGTCCGCTGGTTACGGCCCAGTATGGCGGCCAGGTTCTCTGGCTGGCAACGGTCGCGATCCTGCTGCAGGTGACCTACAACCTCTCGGTCATGCGCTATGCGCTGTACAGCGGCGAGTCGATTTTTGTGGGATTTTTTCGCACATCATCCAGGCCGCGAGCCTGGGCCATTTTCTATCTCATCCTCGATCTGGGAACCTATTTCCCTTTCCTGGCCGCAAATGCGGCAGTCCCCCTGGCGGCCGTCATTCTGCGGCGGCTCCCCACGGCTCAGGATGGCGCTCTGGTTCGTGACCTGAGCTATGCGATCTTCCTGGCGGCGTTCGTGCCGCTTATCTTCGGGGGCAAGATCTACAACTCCCTTGAACGGGTAATGGGCGCCAAGCTGGTGCTGGTCTTGACCTACCTCGGCTTTGTTTCCGTGTTCCTGGTGAGCTGGGATACCAAGTGGGAGATTCTTTCGGGCCTGTATCGATTCGGGGCGCTGCCGCCCGGCGATTTCAGCTGGGCCACGCTGGCAGCCTTTGCCGCCACCGCGGGCGCCGGGGGCTTGCATAACACGTCATTTTCGAACTACGCGCGCGACAAGGGCTGGGGCATGGGATCCCTGGTGGGCGCGATTCCGAGCGCGCTTGGCGGGAAGTCGGTCAGGCTTTCGCACTCAGGCAAGGTTTTCGAGATCACCCGCGAAAATATGATCAAATGGAGAGGCTGGTTGCGGCATATCCTTCGCGATCAGCTTCTTCTCTGGGCTCCGGCTTGTGTCGTTGGCATGGCGCTTCCAGCAATGCTCTCCTACGAGTTCATCCGCGGGGTTCAGGACGTGGAAGGGAATGCCGTCGCGGCCATGACTGCCGAGGCTGTGTCTGTCCGCCATGGAAGCGCTTTCTGGTTCCTGACGCTGCTCTGCGGCTTTGTTATTTTCTTCCCTAGCCAGATTTCCGTGTTAGACAGCATCAGCCGGCGCTGGACCGATGTGTTCTGGACCGGGATTCAGGGGCTGCGGCATCTCCCGGGAAACAAGGTGAAATACGTTTACTACTTGCTGCTGGCCGTCTACGGCCTCTGGGGTATGGTCTTGCTGAAGTTGACTCCCAACCCGCTCGTGCTCGCGATCGCCTCCGCGGTCCTGGTGAATTTTGCCCTGTCATTTTCGGCGTTGCACGTCCTGTATGTGAGTCTGACGCTTCTCCCGCGCGAATTGCGGCCCCCCCGCGTGATGCTTGCCGGCCTGGTGTTGTGCTCGATTTTTTACGGCGGCATCTCCGGCATTGCCCTGTACCAGCAGTGGCCCAGGATCCTGGCCTGGCTGGGTAATTGACATGCGTGCTATCATAATGCTATCAGAATTACCGGAGTGCGCTAATGCCTGAGATATTAGTCAGAGACCTGGATCGCAAACTAGTTGAACGCCTGAAAGAGCGCGCCGAGCAGAATGGACGATCTCTGCAGGCTGAAGTAAAAACAATCCTGGAACGAAATGTCCAAACGCCGAGTGTCGAGGAATTTCGCAAGCTGGCGCTGAAAGTGCAAAGAAAACTGGCGCGCCGGAGGCACAGCGATAGCGCCGCTCTAATTCGTGAAGATCGGGCGCGATGACATGTTACGTTGTCGATGCCAGTATTGTCGTCAAATGGTTTGTGCCGGAGATCTACAGCGAAGCGGCCATTCGGTTTTTGAACGGAAATGACGAACTGATCGCTCCAGACCTGATTCTCACGGAAGCCGGAAACGCATTGTGGAAGAAAGTGATGCGCGCAGAAATTCCACCGACCTCGGCTAAAGAGATTATCCGAAATCTCATTGTCTCACCCGTGAAGCTCTATCCCTCCGGGCCGATGCTCGAGATTGCCTTGGATATTTCCGTTGAACACCGCCGCAGTCTGTATGACAGTCTCTATCTTGCCTTGGCGGTCTCACGGCGTTGCCCTATGGTGACTGCTGATCGGAGATTCTTTAATTCCCTCAAGCGCAGTACTCTGGCGGGTCATCTCTTGTGGATTGAAGACTAAGTGTCACTCGTCGGGCTGTCTTCTTCTTGAGCAAAGATTCTTGGTGTTTCTTCGTGTCTTGGAGGCTTAGTGGTATTTGTTAGGCAGCTCTAACCACAAAGACACGAGGACACGAAGAAACACTAATAGCACTTAGGATGAGATGGAGAGTGCCATGAAGATCCTTGTTTCCATTTTGCTCCTTTCAGTGCCGGCTTTTGCTGAACTCCGCACCGATATTGAATTCGCCAGCAAGGGTGATGTCCGGCTCACGCTTGACGCCTATGTGCCGGACGGCGCGGGGCCTTTTCCGACCGTGATCGTGGTTCACGGCGGGGGCTTCACCCGTGGCGATAAACAGACTTTCGTGAAGCCGCTGTTTGAACCGCTGACCCGAGGCGGGTTCGCCTGGTTCACGATCAACTACCGGCTGGCGCCGGCATACCGCTTCCCGGCCGCGGTGGAAGATGTCGAGAGTGCGGTTGAGTATGTCAAGACCCACGCGAGACAATACAAGGCGGACCCCAATCGCATAGCGCTTGTCGGCGAGTCGGCGGGCGGCCACCTGGTGTCGTTTGCAGGCACACGGAAAAAACCGAATGCGCGCGTTGCTGCCGTCGTTTCTTTTTACGGTCCCCACGATCTGGCATCACGCGCGCGCTCACAGCGGATTCTTTCGGACTCGATCAAGGCATTCCTCGGCTTGTCGGAACTCAATGATGAGTCTTTTGAGCTGCTGCGGAAGGCCTCGCCGATTACCCACGTTTTCAAAGACATGCCTCCATACCTTCTGATCCACGGAACGAAGGATGATCTGGTTCCATACGACCAATCGGTACTGATGTGCGAAAAGATGAAGCAAGCCGGCGCGCGCTGCGAGATCTTCACGGTTGAAGGGGGCGCTCATGGAGTCGGCAGCTGGGAGCGGACCCCTGAATTCCAGGCTTATAAACAGAAGATGGTAGACTGGCTTCACACGCACCTCGGTCACTAAGTTGGTTGGCTCATAAATACGCTGACTTATTGGGCAGGAGCGGTAGGAGTCAGCTGTGTTGTCGCCTAGGGCCGAAGGCCCGTCAGAAACTATGAAAAAATTGGTCTGTGGCGCGGGTCATCAGAGACCGTCGCAAAACTCGCCCGGTTCATGTGCGGACGGGCTATCAAGCCCGTCCGGTTCCCGAGGGGCACTACTGAACTTCTAAGCTTAAGGCATAGCGATCACGTTAATTGCGACGGGCCAATGGCCCGTCGCCACAGGGGGTGCGCCGAGCATTGTATGACAGCTTGGAAGTGAAAGTCTTTCCCCAACCTGATGGAGGTGAAGGGTAGCAAAGCGCAAGGGCGCCCACCGTGAGGTGGGGTCTGAAGGAAGCGTCGAGCAAACGCACGAGCCGATGAACAAAAACCGGATAAGAGGCGCGAGGCGACGGACGAGCGGCCCCTTGACCGCGAAGTCCATATCCATCAAGTTCACTCAGCGTAGATCCGGCGGTTGTGTGCGGAAGGCGGTCATACTTACCTCGGGAGATCTGCATTGTGTCCGGAAGAGGACTGAGGGAATCGAGAGAGCCCCTGAGCTCAATGCAGGAGTCAGCAGAGGGCATAGTAGCCAGGAGCAGTCGGACCACTCGACCGGGATACTCACCCGAAAGGGGAGAAACGAGAAGGGGTCGCCGGTCCGGGAACGTTTTGGTGAAGGCCTGAACGGTGCCCTTCTGGACAGGAGGGTAAATGGGGACGCAAGTACGGGATGGGACTCACGAGTAGGAAGCGGCAGAAGAACCAGCTAGAGCTGGCCTTTACGGAAGAACCGAGGAGTGAAGCTCCGAGGACGACGGAAGGGCCGAACTGCGCGTGGCGGACCAGGAACCGGAAAGCGAAGGAACAGTCGAGCGGTTGATGGAGGAGATATGTGAACCAGAGAACCTGAGGAAGGCGTTGAAACGAGTACAGCGGAACAAAGGGCACCTGGGATAGACGGGATGACCGTCAAGGAACTACCCAAGTACCTGAGGAAGAACTGGCCGAAACATCGGGAAGAACTGCTGGGAGGGACCTACAGACCGAAGCCGGCGAAACGGGTGGAGATACCGAAACCGGACGGAGGGGTGAGGAATCTATCGATTCCCTGCGTGCTGGATCGATTTATCAGCAGGCAGTACTGCAGGTACTGCAACAGCGGTGGGACCCGACATTCTCCGAGCACAGCCATGGATTTCGACCGGGTCGATCGCAACATCAGGCGGTGGCACGAGCGCAGGAACACATAGCGGCGGGCTATCGGATAGTCGTGGATCTTGATTTGGAAAAGTTTTTCGACCGAGTCAACCAGGACATGTTGATGGGGCGAGTAGCGAAACGGGAGAAGGACAAGCGAGTGCTGAAACTGCTGCGCGGATTTCTGAAGGCGGGAGTAGTAATGGAGGACGGCGTGGTGATTCCGACGGAGGAGGGGACGCCGCAAGGGGGCCCACTTTCGCCACTGTTATCAAATTTGATGCTGGACGACCTGGACCGGGAGCTGGAGCGACGCGGGCACCGCTTTGTGAGGTACGCGGACGACTGCAACATCTATGTGCGGACCGAACGAGCAGGGCAGCGAGTGATGGAGAGCCTAAGCGCATTCATCACGAAGAAGCTGAAGCTGAAGGTAAACGGGGAGAAGAGCGCAGTGGCGGCGCCGTGGAAGCGAAAGTTTCTGGGATTCAGTTTCACAGGCGAGAAGGCGCCGAGGCGGCGAATAGCGCCGAAGGCGCGCAAACGCTTCGAGGATCGGATACGGGAACTGACGCAGCGGAGCCGGGGGATCAGCAGGACGAGGCGCATATCCGACCTAGCAAGCTACATGCGAGGGTGGATGGCGTACTTTCGATTTTGCGAAACACCCACGGTTTTCCGAGAACTGGACTCGTGGATTCGCCGTAGGCTGAGGTGTGTGCAGTGGAAGCAGTGGAAGACCTGCAAAGGCCGATACAAGGGACTGCGGAAGCTGGGACTAGATGCGGTCTCCGCATACAAGCTCGCTAATTGCAGCCACGGGCCTTGGCAGCTGAGCAACTCTTCCACTCTGATGCGGGCACTACCGAACGCCCACTTTGACTCTCTGGGGCTTCCGAGGTTAGCAGCTCTTCACCGGGCCTACCAGCCGAACCGCCGTGTACGGACCCGTATGCACGTGGTGTAACAGGCACAGCGAGTGACCGCCTACCTATGTCGATTGCTCAGAAAGTGTGTAGCCACTTCTGCGGGTCGCATCTGAGTTTTGCAACGGTCTCTAATGACCCGCGCCACAAAAGCCAGACGGCTGCCGGTCAATCGAGAGCCGTTCGCTGAATTTTTTCACAGCTTCTCAGGGGCGGGATTTTCAAGACGGCCGGGCCTACTCTCAGTCGGCTCTTCAGGCCCCACTGCCAAAATACGTCACCGCAATTACGAACAGCAGCACTAACTGTTCTCTCCGAGTCTTCGCGTTTTCTTAGTGGCTTCGACAATTCACGGGTAACCTTTTCCTCCGAGCCCGAGTCTAATAGGGCATGCTGTGGGACGACGTTCGTTTCGCCTTGCGCAGTTACCGCAAAAATCTCGGCTTCACTCTGGTCGCGGTGTTGACCATCGCTCTCGGCCTGGGCGCCAACACGGCGATTTTCAGCTTCCTTGACGGCGTGCTGCTGAGGCCGGTGTCCTATCCCGAGCCCGAGCGGATCGTTCAGCTCTGGGAGAAACCTCCCGGTGGGACGCGGAACGTGATCTCCGCCGCGAACTTTCTCGACTGGCAGAAGCAGAACACCGTCTTCCAGATGATCGCGGCCTCGAGCGGGAAGACTGTTACGTTGTCGGGCAGCGGGGAGCCGCGCCAGCTCCGGGTCGGGCTGGTCAGCGCTCCGTACTTCGACATCTTTGGCGTTCGACCTTCGCTGGGCCGGGCCTTCGCAAATGGCGAGGATCTGCCGGGCAAAGATCGCGTGGCAGTGCTGAGCCACCGGATCTGGCAATCGAGCTTTGGCAGCGACACCGGCATCCTGGGACGCGATCTGACTCTGGACGGCGAGAGTTACACCATCATCGGTGTGCTGCCGGGCGACAACGAGTTCGACCGTGGATGGTCCGACATCTGGCTTCCGCTTGCCTTCAAACCGGAAACCGCAACCAGAAATTTCCACTACCTGACCGCCGTCGCGCGCCTGAAGCCGGAAACGAGCCTGGAACAGGCGCGGGCAGAGATGAGCGCGATTGCCGCGCGCATCGCCGAACAGTACCCCGCCATGAAGAAGGATTGGGGAGTTACGATCGACCGATGGATCGACCGCATGGTCGGACCACAGTTGCGGCTTTCGCTCATCGTGCTGATGGCGGCGGTAGGAGCGGTGCTGTTGATTGGCTGCGCCAACCTGGCCAACCTCCTGCTGGCGCGCGGGACGATGCGGTCGCGCGAAATGGCCATCCGCGCAGCGCTCGGCGCCGGACGCCGGCGGCTCGTCCGACTGCTCTTGACCGAAAGCCTGCTGATGTCGGCGTTCGGCGCCGCCGTGGGCCTGGCGCTGGGCTACGGGCTCTTTCACGGTATCCACAGACTTTTGCCGCCCTTCTTTCTACCTACCTACGCAAAGGTCGGAATAGATCTTCGCGTCATGCTTTTCCTGGCGGCGCTGGCGCTGGTCACAGGGTTGCTGTTTGGATTGGCTCCGGCTCTGCAGATGTCGCGTCGCGATGCGGCCGAGGCCCTGAAGGAAGGCGGCCGTGGATTCGTAGGCCGCGGGAAGCGCTGGTCGCGCAATGCGCTCATCATGTCGGAGGTCGCCCTGGCCTTCATTTTGCTGTCGGGTGCGGGACTGCTGATCCGCAGCTTTCAGCGATTGACCAACGTTGACGCGGGCTTCGATTCGACCAATGTCGTCACCATGTATTTCCAGCTCATGATGGACAAAGATACGGACGGCGCGCGGTTGACGACCTACTTGAATCAGGCTTTGGAAACGGTTCGGGCCGTTCCAGGCGTAAAGGAAGCGGCTTTTACCTCCGCCCTCCCCTTGCAAGGCTGGAGCTTTGGCATGCCTTTTCGCATTGCGGGAAGGGCCTACGAGCAGTCCAAGCGTCCAGCCTGCTTCTTCAAGATCGTCACGCCCGGCTATTTCTTCGCGCTGGGGATGCCGATCCGGAGAGGGCGCGGACTCGCCGACCGCGACGTCAAAGGATCGTTGCCCGTGATCGTTATCAACGAAACTTTCGTCCGGCGGCATTTTCCCGATGAAGACCCGATCGGCAAGCAGGTTGTCATCGAGCAGATCATCACCGGCAAGCGCGAGCTCGGCCCCGAGGTGCCATGGGAGGTGGTCGGGATTGTCGGAGACGAGAAGGTAAGCGGCCTGGACAGCACGGACGCCGGCGTGTACGTCAGTTACGCGCAGAGCCCGATAGTCGGCGTCAGCCTTCTAGCCAAGGGCGCGGGCGATCCTTCGATGCTCATCAAGTCGATTCAACAGTCGATCTGGCGTATCAACAAGAACCAGGCTCTGCCCGACGCCAGGGCGCTGGAACAGATCAAGGCCGAATCCGTAGCCGGGACGCGGTTACGCACGCTGCTGCTGGGGGTGTTCGCGGCACTGGCGCTCCTGCTGGCCGCCGTGGGAATCTACGGCGTGCTTTCGTACGTCACTGCACAACGCACGCAAGAACTGGGTGTTCGCGCCGCGTTGGGAGCTTCTTCCTGGGACCTGATCAAGCTGGTGGTGGGCGGTGGGACCGTTCCCGTCGCCGCCGGCCTGGTCGTCGGGGTCATCGGGGCGCTGGCCCTGACGCGCCTCGTCCAGGGTCTGCTTTTCGAAACCAGCCCCACCGATCCAGTCACCATGGTCTGGGTGGGCTTGGTTCTCCTGCTGGTCGCTCTGACTGCGTGCTACCTGCCGGCCCGCAGGGCCGCCCGCGTCGATGCGATGACCGCCTTGCGCTACGAATAGGAAGTTCGAAAACTCCGCATAACGAAACCAGCCACCAAGACACCAAGAAACGCGAAGAATCCTTGCGAGAGGAAAGCAGTGTCGGCGGTGCTTGATTATTTGTTTTGCTGATATAAGAATGCCACAGGCTTAAAGAGGAGTGGGATTATGGCCGACACTCACGGCTTGCAGCACGCGGTTGTCGTTACCGGGGATGTATCGATTGACTGGAATCTCGCCCGCACCCGGCGTTCGGAAGGCGGCGGGGCAGGGTGGAATGCGGACGACTGTACTCGCGCTTACTGGCAGCGGGGAGGAGCGGCGTTGCTGGCCGATCTGATCGACGCCGTCGCCAGGGAGTTGCGCGGGGCCGGGCAGGCACAATGCGAAGTCCGTCAGACGGGCGCGCCCGCGGAGCCGGTCCATCCGGGCGATGGACGCTACCATCACTCCTACGCCCTGTGGTCCCTCTTCAAGTACGGCGTCAAATCGCCTCTCGATAGAGAGAAACCGGCCTGGCGCGTGGAGGAGTTTCTGGGACTGGATCGCAGCGCGGTCGATGGAGTGCCAGGCGCCGATTGGAAGCTCGTGGTGGACGATACCCCGGAAGCCAGGATCGTAGTGCTCGACGATGCGGACCTGGGCTTTCGCGAGCATCCGGAACTCTGGCCTCGCGCCATCACGACGGAAGGGCGGCGTCCCTGGATTCTCTTGAAGATGGCTCGACCCGTGGCTCAGGGCAAGTTGTGGGAGCACCTGCATCAGAGTTGCGCCGAACGGCTGATCGTGGTCATGACGGTCAATGATCTGCGCCTGACGGAAGTGCAGATCAGCCGCGAACTCTCCTGGGAGCGCACCGCGCAAGACCTGGCTTGGGAACTGGTCTATAACCCGCGCGTCAATGCGCTCTCTCATTGCGCTCATGTTGTGATTTCGTTCCATACGGACGGCGCGTTTCTCCTGTCGCGGTCACAGGGCGGGGGAGAAGCGGGCGGCGGACCGAAATGCCGGCTGTTCTTCGATCCCGCGGTCATCGAGGGTATGTGGGGACAAAGTCATCCCGGCGGAATGATCGGCTACACTTCCTGTCTCACGGCCGGCATTGCCAGGCAGCTGATGCTTTCGAGCGAGCAGCCCGACATCGGCAAGGGCATCCAGAGTGGCCTGGCTGCGATGCGCAAGCTTCATGTGGAAGGATTTGGCGTCAGGGGGGAAGTCGCGTCCAGGGCTCAACTGGCCTTTCCCATCGGATCGATCGCTGACGGAGCTGGCCGGCGAGAAACAACTCTTCGCGGAAACCGAGGTGCGTGAAGCGCGCTTCCTGACCCAGCCCGCGGCGGGAACGGGAATAGCGCCGCATCCGGCTTTGTGGACCATTCTGGAAGATCGCCGCGCCGGCGCTCTGGACCAGATCGCCCGGCAGACTGTGATCGAAGGAGCCGAGAGCGCATTGCAGGGCGTGCCGCTCGGACAGTTCGGCAATCTACTGACCGTGGATCGGCGCGAGATCGAAAGCTTTCGCAGCATTCGTACGCTGGTGAGTGAATACTGCCGCCAGAGCCGTCAGAAGCGGCCGTTGTCCATCGCAGTCTTCGGAGCTCCGGGGTCCGGCAAATCTTTCGGCATCATCGAAGTGGCTAATTCACTTCTGCCCGATCAAATCAAGGTGCTGGAGTTCAATCTCTCGCAGCGCAATGACCCCGGGGAACTGCTTCAGGCGCTGCACCAGGTGCGCGACGTAGGATTGTCGGGTTTGATTCCGCTCGTATTCTGGGATGAGTTCGACACGGCGCTGGCAGGAAATGCGCTCGGCTGGCTGCGCTACTTCCTGGCTCCGATGCAGGACGGCAGCTTTCAGGAAGGACAGATCACTCATCCCATCGGGCGCTCAATCTTCGTCTTCGCAGGCGGCACCAGCTCAAGCATGGAAACCTTTGGTCAAAGGCTGGGCCCGGAGAAGTTCCGCGCAGCCAAGGGACCGGATTTCATCAGCCGGCTCAAAGGGTACGTCAATATCCTGGGCCCGAATCGTCAGAAACCTGCTGATGATACTCCGGCTCCCCCTGATCCCTACTACATCATCCGCCGGGGTATCCTGCTGCGCTCGGCGCTTCAGCGTAACGCGCCTCAGCTGCTCCACAAGAAAGAAGGCAAGCAGCTAATGAACATTGATCAAGGTGTGCTGCGCGCTTTCCTGGAAACGCAGGATTACAAACACGGAGTCCGATCGATGGAGGCGATCATCGCGATGAGCCTGCTCGGGGGCAAGACCCGGTTCGAGCGCTCCAGCCTCCCCTCGGAGGCGCAGCTCGACCTGCACGTGGATGGACAGGATTTCCTGGCCCTGATACACCGGATGGATCTGGAAGGGGAACTGCTTGAAAAACTGGCCGAAGCTGCGCACGAACTGTTTTGTGAAGAATTACGAGCCAAGGGATACCGCTGGGGACCCCAGACCAATGATGAACTCAGGACTCACAGTTCGCTGAAAGCGTTTGCCGAGTTGCCTGAAGACGAAAGGGAACAGAATCGCGGCCTCGTGCGAGACATACCGAGCAAGCTGGCCCGAGTCGGCTGCATCATGGTTCCCGCCCGCAGCAACGAAACCTTCCCGGACTTCGCCGGCTCTGCGCTTGAGTCCCTGGCGGAAATGGAACACGGGCGATGGATGAAGGCGAAGATTGAGGCGGGTTGGCGCTGGGCCGCCGAAACGAACAAGGAACAGAAGCTGCACAAGGATCTTCTCCCGTGGCGCTTGCTGTCGTTTGAGGAAATGGCCAGACTCTACACGCCGGCCGAAACCGCGGCAATTGGGGAAGGGACATTAGCCGAGGAGGAGAAGGAGAAAGATCGAAAGCTGGTACGAGGCATTCCGCAAATACTTGCCAAGGTCGGCTACACGGTTGTGAAACTCAAGGAAGAGTCATCGAAAGCAGCCGCGTCGGGAATTGATTCGACCGCTTCGTGAAACTCTCCCTTGTGGTACAAAAATGAAGTGACCGGCTCCTTGTTTGCCGAATACCGCCGGCGATTGTTACTTGCAGCCGGCCTGGTCCTGGCCCAAAGAGCTCCATGATGCGAATTATCGACCTTACTCTGACGCTCGGTCACGGCATGCGTGGCGTGGAGTTCGAAACCACGAAGTCGATCGAGCGTGACGGCTGGAACGCGCGCACGCTCCACCTTTACTCCCACGCGGGCACCCATATGGATGCGCCGGCACACTTCGCCGCCGGCCCCGAAACTATCGATCAGATTCCTCTCGACCGCTGCATGGGCCCGGCCTGGGTAGTAAATCTTGACGGCATTAAGGCAAAGACCCTCATCGGCGTGACGCAGCTCGGACGCGTGGCAGACAGGTTCCAGCCGGGGGAGTCATTGCTGCTCCGCACCGGCTGGAGCCGGCATGTGGACGAGCCGCAATACTACCGCGACAACCTGCCGCGCGTGGCCGAAGAGCTCGCCCGCTGGTGCGTGGAGCGGAAGGTGAAGCTTCTTGGCGTCGAACCGCCTTCCGTGGCCGACGTAAACAACAGGGAAGAGCTGACACACATCCACAAGATCCTACTGGGTGGAGGCGTGACCATTGTCGAGGGACTGACGAACCTGGATGAGGTCGAGACCGAGAAGGTGTTCTTCGCGGCGCTGCCGCTAAGGATCGAAAGCGGTGACGGCTGTCCCTGCAGGGCATTTGCCATTGAAGATGGCCGGCTGTTCTGAACGTGTCGGCATGCGCGCTGCGGGACAAGGAGGCGATACTGACGAGGGACAGTCACCACAATCCCCGAATTAAGCCAGCTCAAAAACGTCTGATAATTGTGTTCGGGATTGTGGTGACTATCGCTCTTTTTCTGGGCTAGTGGTTCTTGAACAGCTTCAGGTCGATGGCGTTGCCCATCACCTGGTAGCCGAGGTCGTTCGGGTGCAGATGGTCCCCGCTGTCGTAGTCCGGGTTTAATCGCGTTGGGAGGCTCGGGTCGCGCATGACCGCGTCGAAGTCGATCACCGCGTCGTACTCGCCGCTCGTGCGAATCCACCTGTTGACCTCCTGGCGCTTGACCTCTTGCGCCGGCGATAAGAGTTCAAACGGGGTCAGGGTGGCGCCGTAGATCTTGAGTCCTCGCGCGTGCGCGCGCCCGATGAACTGCCTGTGGCCCTCGATGATCTGACCGGCGGTCACAGCCTCGGCGGGCCTGAACGCCTCAAAGCCGATGTCGTTTCCCCCGAGGAGCACGATCACGTGCGTCACTCCGGTCTGGGACAGCACGTCGCGGTCAAACCGGGCCAAGGCGTTAGGACCGATGATGTCATGGAGGACTCGGTTACCGGCGATCCCTTCGTTCAGCACGCCCATCTTGTGATTGCCCGGCTGATCCATCAGCCGCCGGGCGAGCCGGTCCGGCCACCGGTTGTTCATGTCCGGTGTTGACCTCGTACCGTCCGTGATCGAGTCGCCGAAGGTGACAATCGCCCCCGTCTGCTTGGATGCCATCACCTCCACGCCGGCCAGCCAGAACCATCCCTGCGTCGTCGAGTCAACCGGCATGACGGCGCTTGCCGTGAAATCTCCGGGCGGAGAGATGTACGAGGTCTGCAGCGCTTCGAAGTGCCACGTCGCCGGTCCGGTACTTCCGGGCACGAAGATGCTCACCGCCAGGTCGCCGAGCGCGGGCACGTCGAGATCCACCGGGTCGCTCAGCACGAGCGCGCCTGGCGGGATGGTGATGGACGGCTGGCCGCCGAAGGTCAGCGTCCGATCCGACCCCGGCACGATCGCCGCGCCCGCGCCGCGGAGGGCAATGTGCGCCGCGCCGATGACCAGGGCACTGGCCCCGAACGTGGACAGCCGCACGCGCACCCGATCGCCGCCGACGCTCGTGTGCACGATCTGGCGCAGAGTCTGATTGTTGAAGCCAGAGTTCGTTATACCGAAGCCCGCGTCCGGGGCGTGCAGAGCGGTGCTCCAGGTCCCCACCCAGTGTTCGTTGCCATTCCCGGCGAAGGCAGCCGGGTCAGTCGCGAGGCGGGCGAGGGCGAAGGCAAGGGTTATGGCAAAAGTCACCACCAGCCGGCGCGGCCTCACCAACAGGGATTGTTTGTCGTTACGCCCACTCGTCACGAGGAACTGTATGGCGGATTTCATGATCATCTTAAAACCTCCTTTTTTGGTTTCACCCAGGTATAGGCGCGATCTGGCCGGGAAACTCCGCATAAATAAGCTACAGGGATGCTATAGTGTCGGCATCCGGTGCACGCGATGAGCGGCCAGTCCCATCAGGACGTCACGGAGCTGTTGATGGCTTGGGGCAATGGCGACCAGGATGCGTTGTCCCGCCTGATGCCGCTTGTCTATGACGAGCTCCACCGCCTTGCGGAGGGCTACATGCGTCGCGAGCACGCTGGACACACCCTTCAGACCACGGCCCTGCTGAACGAGGCCTATATCAAGCTCGTGGACTCCAGCCGCGTACGGTGGCAGAATCGCGCCCACTTCTTCGCCGTGGCGGCCCAATTGATGCGTCGAATCCTGGTAGACTTTGCTCGCAACCGACGGTATCAGAAGCGCGGTGGCGATTGGCGCCAGGTGACGCTTGGGGAAGGGCTGGGTGTAGTAACAAACGTCGATTCTGATCTGGTCGCGCTGGACGAGGCGCTTCAGGAACTGGCCAAACTTGATCCGCGCAAAGCGCGCGTGGTGGAATTGCGCTTCTTCGGAGGATTGAGCCTGGAGGAGACAGCTGAAGCGTTGCAAATTTCGACGGACACTGTGGGAAGAGACTGGAGAGCAGCCAAGGCTTGGCTGAAGCGTGAGTTGAAGCGATGACGCCGGAGCGCTGGCAAAAGGTCGAGCGGATCTATCAGGCCGCCCTGGATCATGACCCATCCGCGAGATCCGCGTTTCTCGACCAGAGTTGCGCAGGTGATGCCGAATTGCGCCGGGAAGTTGTCTCACTGCTCGAAGCACACAAACCAGACGACCCCTTTCTGGAATCACCCGCTGTGGAGGTGGCGGCGCGCGCCCTCGCCGACGAAGCGCCGCGGCTGGCCCGTGGACAGCGCCTGGGCTCGTACGAGTTGATTGCTCCGCTCGGCGCTGGCGGCATGGGTGAAGTCTGGCGGGCCCTGGACCCGGCTCTGAACCGGCAAGTGGCAATCAAAATTCTGCCGTCACAATACTCCCGCAATCCGGAGCGCCTGCGGCGGTTCGAGCAGGAAGCGCGAGCGGCCGGCATGCTGAACCATCCCAATGTCCTGGCGATCTACGCGATCGGCAGAGAAGAGGATTCGCCCTACCTGGTCACCGAGCTGCTCGAAGGAGCCACATTGCGCCAGCGGCTCGCCGGCGGCGCCATCCCTGAAGGTAAAGCGATCGAATATGCCGGCCAGATCGCCCAGGGCCTGGCTGCCGCCCATGATAAAGGTATCGTGCACCGGGATCTCAAGCCGGAGAACATCTTCATCACCAGGGACGGCCGCGTGAAGATTCTCGACTTCGGGCTGGCCAGGCTGGTGCAACCAGGGCCGGAGCAGCAGAATCAGGTCCCGACCGAGACCGCTCCCGGAATGGTTCTTGGAACGCCTGCCTACATGTCGCCTGAGCAGGTGCAGGGGCAAACGGCTGATCATAGGTCGGACATTTTCGCGCTGGGGGCGGTTCTGTACGAGATGCTAGCGGGCCGGCGGGCGTTTTTGGGCGATACGAGCGTCGAGACGATGAATGCGATTCTTAAGCAAGACCCGCCACCGATTGCGCAGGTATCGCCACAGCTCGAGCAAATCGTACGGCATTGCCTGGAGAAGGAGCCCGAAGAACGGTTCCAGTCCGCGCGTGATCTGGGCTTTCAACTGCGCCTGGCCCGGCACCCATCGTCTCCAATTCCCGTGCCGCCGTCCATCAACACGCGGCGTCGCTATTTCGCCGCGGCGATCGCCGGCTTGGCTTTGGTGGGGGCCACTGCGGGTCTCACGTGGTGGCTCACCCGCCAGGGGCCCTCGAACCCCGCCCCGATTCTCACGCGGCTGACCTCGGATTCGGGATTGACCACTGATCCCGCCCTGTCGCCGGATGGCAAGCTGCTGGCCTACGCATCGGACCGCAGCGGGGAGGGCAATCTCGACATCTGGGTCCAGCAAGTGGGTAAAGGAGATGCGATCCGCCTGACGACGGATCCAGCCGATGACCACGAGCCGGCCTTTTCGCCTGACGGGACCAAGATCGCCTTCCGCTCCGAGCGGGACGGTGGCGCTGTCTATGTTGTTTCTGCTCTGGGAGGACAAGCGACAAAGTTCGCCGCGCAAGGACGCAGACCCCGGTTCTCGCCCGATGGGAGCTGGATCGCCTACTGGGTGGGCCTTGACGCCGGCCGGACCTTTGTTGTTCCCATCACCGGGGGACCTCCCAGGCAGCTTCAGCCAGAGTTCGCCGTCAGCCGTTTTCCTGTCTGGGCCCCGGATGGAAAGCACATTCTGTTTTTAGGGGATCAGCTCGGAAACCCGCCACCGTCGGAGAGTTGGGACTGGTGGGTCACACCGCTCGACAACGGGCCCGTGGTCAGAACAGGAGCTTTGGCAGCCTTGCGCAAGCACGGACTTCCGACGACACGCGGCAACCTGCCAGCCGTGATGCTGATTCCCGCTGTCTGGACCGCCGAGGGCCGCGTTCTTTTTGCGGCTGATGTTGGGGACAGCAGGAATATTTGGCAGGTTGCCGTTTCGTCCACAGACTGGCGCGTTACGGATGCTCCCCAGCGGCTCACCTTTGGAGCGGGCACGGAAGATTCTCCTGCGACGTCAGCCGGACGCCGAATCGCTTTTTCTAACTTGACCACGAACGTCAACATCTGGAGTCTGCCGATCAATCATCGCGAAGCAGCAGCCAATGGCCCGCTCCGCCGCTTGACCGAAGCCACCTCCGTCGACGTTCAGCCCGCTATTTCAGGCGACGGTCAGCGACTGGTGTTTGCGTCCGATCGAGCGGGCAATTTTGATGTTTGGGCGAAGGAACTCCGGACGGGAGAGGAGAGAGCCATCACCATCTCGCCGGCATTTGAGAGTCGCCCGGCCATCAGCACGGATGGATCCAAGATCGCTTACAACGACTGGGCGGGTGGGAAGCCCAAGGTAAACATTTCATCCCTCAGCGGTGTCCGCTCGGGAGATGCCCTCCCTGCAAACGTGTGCGACGACTGCTTTCTGGCCTGGGACTGGTCCCCCGATAATAGGTACCTCCTCTACTGGCCAATGGATCGAAAACAGATCGGTCTGCTGGACGTCGCTTCGCGAGAGAAGGCCATCGTGCTCAAGCATCCGGAGTACCCCCTTTTGCGGTCCCATTTCGCCCCCGATGGGCGCTGGATCGCCTTCGATGCCATCGTTGGAGACCAGGTTCGACTGTTCATCGCGCCATTTCAAGGAATGTCGGCAATCGGGCAGAGCACTTGGATCGCGGTGACGAACGGCGCAACGCTGGACAGTACTCCGCGCTGGTCGCCGGACAGCAACTCGCTCTATTTCCGCTCGGCTCGGGACGGTTACATTTGTCTCTGGGGCCAACGGCTGGATCCGAAAACCAAGCGCCCACTCGGCGAAGCCGAGCCTGTCTATCATCTGCACGGGGCCCGGCGCTCCATCTCGAGCGTGCCTCCCAGCCTCCTTGAAATCTCGGTTGCCCAAGACAAGATCGTGTTCCCTATGGGCGAGCGTACGGGCAACATCTGGATGGCGGAGTGGAAGCCTTAACACTTTTCCACTTAACCTTTGGTGTCGTTCCAACGGACACGACGGTTCGGCTTCAGTGCCAGATTGGCGATGTGCGACGTCCAGGCGGCTACTAATCACGAAGCCGCGATGAAGCGCAAGTGGACTGTTCGCTTTCGAAGGATTCCCATCCCAATAGCGGACACCTCTATCCGTCGGGCAACTGCCTGCCTTTCGGTATGCGCTAACTCACTCAATAGCTTCGAGCGACGGAGTCGTTGGCACGGCTCGTGCGCTACTGGTTTTCACAACGGAGGAGTGATGGAGACTTTCTGGCAGGATCTGAGGTTCGGCGTGCGGATGCTGGGTAAGAGTCCCAGCTTCACGGCGGTGGCGGTACTGTCTCTGGCTCTCGGCATTGGGGCGAATACCGCCATCTTTAGCTTGATAGACGCTGTGCTCCTGAAATCGCTTCCAGTCGAGAATCCGGAGCAGCTCGTCGTCGTCAGACCGGTTCACGGCAATCGAGGCCGCGACTTCAACTTCCCGATCTTTCGCGAGATTTCCCAGCGTCAGGACGCGCTGTCGGGGATCTTTGCGAGCGGTTCGGTTGACGTGCTGCGGGTCAGCATGGAGGGCTACGGCGAGCTGCAGCTCGCAGGGGGATTGCGCGGAAGGCTCGTCTCCGGGAACTACTTCTCCGTTCTCGGCGTGAACGCCATGCGTGGGAGGGTGTTTACCGCGGAAGATGACCAGGTGCCTGGCGTGGGGGGACCGCAAGGCCCTGTCGCCGTCATCAGCCATGGCTTCTGGGAACGCCAGTTCGCCCGCGACGTCTCGATCCTGGGGCGGACCATCATGCTCAATGGCGCAGCTTTCACGATCGTAGGCGTCACACCCCGGGAGTTTTTTGGCGAATCGGTGGGGGTACTTCCCGACATCTGGCTTCCTATTCGGATGCAACCCAGCCTGGAGCCGAGGAGTCTCCTGGAAGTGCGCACTGCGACCTGGTTCAGAACGATGGGACGCTTGAAACCCGGTACCGATGAGCGGCAGGCCACAACGGCCTTGACGTTCCTGTATCGTCAACTGCTGGCCGACGAGATCCTGAGCGGAAAAGGTAGCTTGATCCACAGCGCGCCCAAGCTCGAAGAGGTCCGGGTGGAACTCGAGCCCGGCAGCAAAGGCTTTGCCGCGCTGCGAATGCGTTTTTCGCAGCCGCTGCGGCTGCTCATGGCCGTGGTCGGATTGGTCTTGCTCATCGCCTGTTGCAATGTGGCTAATCTGCTGCTGGCGCGATCGGCGTCACGGCAAAAGGAAATCGGCATTCGATTGGCCCTCGGCTCGGGCCGTGGCCGGCTGATCCGGCAACTACTCACGGAAAGCATGCTGCTTGCCATCATGGGCGGTGCCACGGGTCTGCTCCTTGCGGCGTGGGGCAGCGAGCTTCTGCTCGGGCTTGCCTCGGGCGGGGGCTCTCCAATACAACTCGATCTTCGCCCGGAATGGCGTGTGCTCGGCTTCACGCTGGCCGTCTCGCTTTTGACCGGGATTTTCTTTGGCTTGGTACCGGCGCTCCTGACAGCGGTCGTGGATCTGAATCCTGCGCTGAAAGAAAGCGCCGGCAGCCAGAGCGGCAGCCCGCCCAGACAGCGCTTTAGCCGGACGCTGGTTATCTCGCAAGTAGCGCTTTCTCTTGTGCTCCTGGTGGGCGCCGCGCTGCTGATCCGCAGCCTGCAGAATCTGCGGGCGTTCGACGCCGGCTTCGAGCGCAACAACGTCCTCTCAATCACGGTCATGGCCGATCCGGCCGCGCTCAAGCCGCCTGAAATCGCCGCGCTGGGCCCTCAGGTGCACCAGCGGCTCAACGCCCTGCCGGGCGTGCGATCGGCCAGCCTTTCCAAATATGGCCTGTTGAGTGGATCGGCAACCACCGCGCCCGTGCGCGTGCCGGGCTCCAATGTGAATCCCGAAACCGATGGCGATGTCCGGCAAAACTGGGTATCCAACCGCTACTTTGAAACGCTCGGGATGAGATTGCTGCTCGGGCGCGACTTCGGCTACGAGGACACGGCAACGTCACCCAAGGTCGGCGTCATCAACGAAACGATGGCGCGACACTACTTTGGTCAGCAGAGCCCCCTGGGGAAGCTCGTTTATTTTCCCAAATCAGACTCGCTCGGGCGCTATATCCCTTTTGCGGCGCAACTGGATCGGGACCAGGCGGTTGAAATTGTCGGCGTGGTTCAGGATGCGAAATACGACAACCTGCGCCAGCAGACCCCCCGCATGACCTATCTTCCCTGGGTGCAAGGCCAGGGTCGTGTTTCCGCTATCGAGGTGCGCACGGTGGGAAACCCCTCCGCCATGACCGGACAAATCCGCCAGGCGCTGAAGGAGATCAACAGCAACCTCGTGATTCGGAATGTCAGGACGCTGGAAGACCAGGTCAACCGAACTCTGGCCGACGAGCAGTTGATCGCCAAGCTGTTGAGTTTCTTTGGCGCGCTGGCCCTGCTCCTGGCCTGCGTCGGCCTCTACGGTCTCATGTCTTACGCCGTGGTCCGGCGGACTCGGGAAATCGGCATCCGCATGGCTCTGGGCGCGCAGCGCTCGGCCATGCTCCGGATGGTTCTCCGGGAAACAATGCTGCTGGTCGGGATTGGGATCGTCCTGGGTGTCCCCGGTGCACTGGCAGCCACGCGTCTGGTCGAGAAGTACCTGTTTGGGTTGAAACCCACCGACCCGGCCACCATTGTGATGGCGACGCTGTTGATGCTGGCAGTCGCGACTCTCGCCGGCTACGTGCCGGCGAGGCGAGCCTCACGCACCGACCCAACGGTGGCGCTGAGATATGAATGAATTGACGATTGACGATTGACGATTGTCGATTGACAATTTCAACGGGTCAACCCTTCGTTAGGGCTGCAGAAAAGAAGAATTGTTCCCCTCCAGATGTTTCGAACTATCAGGACTGCAAGTCCGTTGTAGCTGCCAGCATGTCCAACCAGGAGGATACAATGAGAACTTTATTTCTTGCGGTCGCGTTCGTGGCTCTGCCACTTGCTGCCATCGACGTCTCCGGCAAATGGTCCGGAAGATTCGTCGACGTGCAGGACGAAGCAAAATCCGAGCCGGTCTTCATGATTTTAAAACAAGAGGGCGGCCAGCTTTCTGGAAGCGGCGGACCCACCGAGGATGAGCAGCATCCGATGCAGAACGGCAAAGTGGAAGGCGACAAGCTGACGTTTGAAATACCCACAGGCAAAGGGACGATCCACTTCGACTTGAAAGCCACCGAGAATGAAATCAAAGGCGAGATGAAACGAACCAGAGGCGACAGGACGGATAATGCAAGGCTTTCTCTGAAACGTGTTGGCCAGAAGTAACGGCCACTGGACCATGTGGGGCATCTGCGCGTCACGCGGTGATCGAGCATGGGGACAGCCGTCACGAGCGCCGTGTGATCAGGAGAGCAGGGCCAAACGATCGACGCCCTCTACCATCGAACTCATTTGGGCGAGCTCATTCGAACTGCCTTGGCGGCCGAGACACTCGAGTCCGACGCTGAGCGCTGCGATAACGCCGGCGGGATCGCCGAAACGAGAACGCGCCGCTTCCCGCAGCCAGATCTGTTGAACAGACGCGCAAGCGACGCGCGGCCGGGACGCACTCCAAAAGAAGAACCTCCGATCACAGGTACGGTGGCTAGCCGTCACCTCGTGAAAACCTCCTTCACGTTGACCCTAATACTGGCTATTATCAGCCGTGACAGGATTCTCTGCTTCGGACTGAAGGCGCCACAAGCTGGGTCGCCCGATGGCGGAGGGAGTAGAAACATGAATAGTCGGCGGTCGAAAGCGCTTGCCGGGCGGATAGGAGTCTTGGCCGTCCTCCTCGCAGCGGTTTGCGGATTCTCGCTGCGCGCCCAGGATGGCACCGGAATCGAGGCGGAGGCCAAGACAATTCTCGAGAAGCGCTGCCTCTCCTGCCACAATGCTCAATTGAAAACCTCGGGTTTGCTCCTCGATAGCCTGGATGCGGCGCGCAAAGGGGGCACAAGGGGCTCGGCACTCTTGCCGGGTAACCCCGACGACAGTCTTTTGTTCAAGAGAATCGCTTCGGACGAGATGCCTCCCGGCGACCCGCTTCCCGCCGGTGAGAAGGCGATCATCCGCAGGTGGATCGAAGCCGGCGCTCCGTGGACTGGAGTCCTTGGCAAGAATATAGTTCGGCCGCGGGCAGGGCCGGACTGGTGGTCGTTGCAGCCGTTGACTGTGGTTCGGCCGCCGAATATTGATGGCTCGCCGGCTGGCTGGTCGGCCTCGCCCATCGATCGCTTCATCTACGCGAAGCTTCACGAGAAAGGCCTGCAGCCGTCACCACCAGCCGACCGGAGAACATTCATTCGGCGTGCAACCTTCGACCTGCTCGGCCTCCCTCCGACTCCCGGCGAGGTGGAGGCGTTTGTTAGCGACGAGAGTTCTGACGCATACGAGAAGCTGATCGACCGGTTGCTCGCGTCACCTCACTACGGCGAGCGCTGGGCCCGGCACTGGCTCGATGTGATCCGCTTTGGTGAGAGCCACGGCTACGAGCAGAACCATCTGCGAGAGCGCGCCTGGCCTTTGCGCGATTACGTGATTCGATCCTTCAACCAGGATAAACCCTTCAACCGGATGATAATCGAGCACCTGGCCGGGGATCAGGTCGCGGCGAACAATCCCGACGTCGAGGTCGCGACCGGCTTTCTGGTTGCCGGAATCCACGACACAGTGAAAATCGAAAACGTTGAAGGCGAACTGCAGAAGCGTGCCAACGATCTCGATGATATTGTGGCGACAACCGGGATGGGCTTCCTGGGCCTTACCGTGAATTGCGCGCGCTGCCACGACCACAAGTTTGATCCAATCTCGCAGGCAGATTACCATCGCATCCAGGCTGCATTTGCAGGTGTGGAACACGCCGAGCGCGAGTTGGCCACCGCAGAAGAAAAAGCGCATCGCCGTGCTGCCGAGGAACCACTCAGGAAGGAGCTGAAAGAAATCCTTGATCAGATGTCCGGCTTGAAGGCGAAGACCGCCCGTCTCGTGGAACAACAGCGCGATACCATTGCGGCCAGGTACAAGCCGCCGGTCGAGCCGCGGGGAACCGAAGAGACCTTTAATCCTATCGAGGCTCGCTTCGTGCGGATGAGCGTGGAGGCAGCGGTTCCGCAGAACAGCCCGCCCGCAATGGACGAGCTCGAAATCTGGACGGACGAGCCGAGCCCTGCAAATGTTGCGCTCCAATCCACCGGCGCCCGCGCGAGCGCGAGATCGACGCGGTCTACCGGCACCGGGACCGAGGCGTACGAGGTAGAGAACCTGGTGGACGGCAAGTTCGATAAGCTCTGGATTTCGAGCGAACGCGGTATGGGTCAAGTCACGATCGAATTTCCCAGGACACACAGGATCGCGAGGGTTTTCTGGTCGCGCGACCGGTCAGGCGCTTTTCAGGGGAGATTCCTCACTCAAGTTCCGGTCAAGTACGTCTTTGAGACGTCGATTGACGGCGTAAACTGGGCGAAGCTCGTGGATTCCTCCAAGCGCCTGCCCTTTGACCAGGGAGAACGTGAAGAGGTTTTCCTGCTCGAGGTGCTCTCGAGCGCAGAGCAAGAGCAGTGGAAGGCGCTGAGCCGGCGCAGCAAGGAATTAGAGAGACGGATCGGTGAAATCCCCAAATTGCCGACCGCATATATCGGACGGTTTACCGAACCGCAGGAGTCGACGCGAATCCTGAAACGTGGCAATCCCGCGGATAAGGGAGAAGTCATCGCTCCCGGCAGCCTCGCCGTAATGAGCAGGATGCTTCCCGGTTTCGAGCTGGATCCGAACGCTCCGGAAGGCGCGCGCCGCCTCGCGCTGGCTCGCTGGATTGCCGACGACCGCAACGGACTCACGGCACGGGTGCTGGTGAATAGACTGTGGCACTACCACTTTGGCCGCGGCCTGGTCAATAGACCCAGTGATTTCGGATTCAATGGCGGGCATCCCACGCATCCGGAGTTGCTCGAATGGATGGCGAATCGGCTCGTGGAACTCGGATGGAGGCTCAAACCTTTTCACCGCGAAATCATGCTCTCGGCCGCCTACCGGCAATCGAGCAAGTACGACGCCAAGGCGGCGGCTGCCGACAGCGAGGCGCTCTATCTTTGGCGTTTCCCGCCCAAGCGGCTGGAGGCAGAGGCGATTCGCGATACCATCCTCGCCGTGAGTGGAAAGTTGAAACGGGATGTGGGTGGTCCCGGGTTTCAACTCTACAAATACACGGTAGATAACGTGGCGACCTATCTTCCGGTAGAGGAATTTCCAGAGGAGACTTTCCGGCGTTCGGTGTACCACCAGTTTGCTCGATCGGTTCGTGACGACGTGCTGGCCACCCATGACTGCCCGGACTCAACGCTTCCGGAGCCGAAGCGGGTCGTGACTACCAGTCCGCTTCAGGCGCTCACCCTTCTCAATAGTCGTTTCGTTGTGGACCAGGCGGCCTTTCTTGCTGAGCGCCTGGTTCGCGAAACAGGAGAGACGGACCGAGGCGCGCAGGTCGAGCGCGCCTACAGGCTCGCCTTCGGGCGCGCACCGCAGCCGCAGGAAAAGGCGGCGGCTCTGGAGTTGATTAATCGACACGGGCTGTCGGTTTTCTGCCGCGCCCTGCTGAATGCGAACGAGTTTGTTCATGTCATGTAACCATTGGGTGAATCGAAGACAGTTTCTCGGTGAAATCGGTGACGGCCTGAAGGGCATCGCCTTCGCCTGCCTGCTCCTTGAGCGAAACAAATTAGCGGCCGACGTGCGACAACCCCACTTCCTGCCGAAAGCCAAACGGGTGATTCAGATCTTCTGTCCGGGCGCCGTGTCGCATATGGACACGTTCGATTACAAGCCCGAACTACAAAAACGCAATGGAGAGCCGCTGCCGGGTGAAGAGAAGCTCGTCTCCTTTCAGGGGGCGAACGGGAATCTCATGGGCAGCCCGTGGGAATTCAAGCGCTGTGGCACAACGGGAAAGTACGTCACGGAGTTGTTGCCGCACCTTGGTCAGCTCGTCGACGAGATGGCCTTTATTCACTCCATGACCGCCCGGAGCAACACCCACGGCCCCGCATGTTGTCAGATGAACACGGGCTTCGTCATCGAGGGTTACCCTAGCGTTGGTGCCTGGGTTAGCTATGCGCTGGGCAGCGAGACCGAAAACCTTCCTGCCTACGTCGCGATACCTGATATTCGCGGAATTCCTCCTTCAGGTCCGGCTAACTGGACCGCGGGTTTTCTGCCAGCCGAGTATCAGGGCATTACTTTTAGCGACGCCGAGCCAATCCGCAACCTCGCTCGGCCGAAGGAGACCAGTTCGGACGCAGACGAGGCGACGCTGAGCTTTCTGCGCTTCATTAATAAACTGCACGCGGAAGAGCATCCAGGCACTTCAGAGCTGGCAGCCAGGGTCCGGGCTTACGAACTGGCAGCCCGCATGCAATTGTCAGCACCCGAAGCGGCAGATCTGAGCAGGGAATCGAAGGCAACGCGCGACCTGTACGGCGCCGATGATCCTAATCCGCTGACTGCCGCTTACGCCCGCAATTGCATCCTGGCACGGAGGCTCATTGAGCGGGGAGTTCGCTTTGTGCAGCTCTTTTGTGGCTCTCGCGCATCCGGCGTGGATGGCCTGCTGAACTGGGATGCGCACAAGACACTCAAGGCGGATTACGAAAGGCACTGCCCGATTCTGGACCGTCCTACGGCGGGGCTCATCAAAGACCTGAAGAGCCACGGCCTCTTGAACGACACGTTGGTTCTCTGGACTACAGAGTTCGGCCGTATGCCAACGCATCAGGCTGGCACGCTTGGCCGCGATCACAATCCGGACGGGTTTACGGTCTGGATGCTCGGAGCGGGGGTGAAGCACGGCGTCAGCTATGGTGCTACAGACGACTTCGGCAGACGTGCGGTCGAGAACGTAGCCACTATTTACGATTTCCACGCGACCGTCTTGCACCTGCTCGGGCTCGACCACGAGAAACTGACTTTCTATCACAACGGCATTAACCGAAGGCTTACCGATGTGCATGGTCACGTGATCAAGGAAGTAATCGAAAAGCAATAATGTGGTTCTTCGTGTCGTCGTGATTAAGCTGTCTGACAAATACCTCTAAGACTCAAAGACACGAAGAGCCAATGTCGCTCATGCTCTTCGTTCCGACAAGAGGTTTTCAAGTCGCGCAACAGCTTCGCGACTGTGCGGAAGCATGATATCATCATGGTCATACCTCGGAGCCACACCGGTTACGATTTGAAGCGGAGGCCCACACACACTCTCAATTGATTCAGGAAACGATCTCTTTCCTGAAATCACAATTAATTGAGTCGCGTGCCGTTGAGCGGGCGGACGGCGGCTCAATCCCCGCGGGACCCCGCCCAACCGTTGGCCCGTTTCGACATCAAGTCTGACAGTCAGCGCTCTGAAGACTGGAGAGGGGGATCTATGAGAGATTCTGTCAATCCCGGTTGCGATCTAGTCAAGAGGTCGCCGATCCGCTACGGCCGCAAAGCGCTTCGTTTACATCTGGCCTCGATTCTGACCTTTTGCCTGTCCATGCTTGCATTCAGTACCGGTTTCCCGGCGACGGGCCCCGCGCCAGTTCTGGATGCAATGAAAGCGGAACTCAGCCGTTCAATGGAGACGCTGAAGAAACAGGCCGTTCCGCCCTATTTCTTGAGCTACGAGATTACCGACACCCATACCGTCAACGTGAACAGTGCCTTCGGCAAGCTTGTCAACAGCTCGGAGAGCCGGCGCCGTCAGTTGGATATCGACGTGAGAGTCGGTGACTACAACATCGACAATACTCACGACATCCGCGGCAGTTTTCCTGGCTTCGACTTCTCTGATCGTTTTTCCTTTGTTGAAGCTCCGATTGAGGACAACCCTGAGGCAATACGTCAACTGCTCTGGTACCACACCGACCGGCGGTACAAGAGCGCCGCCGAAGCGTTCACCAAAGTGCGAACCAACGTTCAGGTCATGGTGAAACCCGAGGATCAGTCTCCCGACTTTTCGCAGGAGCAGCCCGAGAAACACATAGAGCCCGTTCAGAAGATCAGCCTGGATTCTAAAGCCTGGGAAGAAAAGCTCAGGAAATACACGGCTCCATTTGCGAAATACGGAGATATTTACGAAGCGAACGCCTACCTTTCTGCGAATGCAGAGACCCGCTGGTTCACGAACAGTGAGGGTTCGGAACTGCAAACGTCGCAGCGCTACTATCGCCTTTTCGTTTCGGCGTTCACGAAAGCGGAAGACGGAATGGAATTGCCGCGCTACGAGTCCTTCTTCGCATTCACTCCGGAAGGACTGCCTGACGACGCGACGGTTCTCAGAGCAGTTCAGAAGATCATTCAGGATCTGCATGCCCTGCGCAAGGCGCCCGTTGTGGATCCGTACATCGGGCCCGCGATCCTGTCCGGCCGCGCGAGCGGCGTTTTCCTCCATGAAGTCTTCGGCCACCGCATCGAAGGGCACCGGCAGAAACGGGAGGAGGAGGGACAGACCTTCAAGAAAAAGATCAACGAGCAGTTGCTGCCCGAAACCTTCAACATCTTCTTCGATCCTACGCTGCGCCGGGCTAAAGACTGGGACCTGATCGGTTCTTATAATTTTGACAACCAGGGCGTTCGGGCGCGGCGGGTCCCCGTGATCGACAGAGGAGTTTTCAAGAGTTTCCTCATGTCTCGTTCTCCGATTGAGGGTTTTGCCCGGTCCAACGGACATGGGCGGAAGTCGCCTGGCCTGCGGCCCGTGGCGCGACAATCCAACCTGTTTGTCGAAACCTCGGCCGCGCTCACACGGGAGCAATTGAAAGTCAAATTGATCGAGCAGCTAAAGGCTGAAAACAAGCCGTTCGGCCTTTTCTTCGAAGACATTCAGGGCGGCTTTACGATCACCGGCCGCATGATCCCTAATGCCTTCAACGTTCTCCCCATCCTGGTATACCGGATCTATCCCGACGGCCGCGAGGAACTGGTTCGGGGAGTCGACCTCATCGGCACACCGCTGACCGCCTTCAGCAAGATTGTCGCCGCGGACAACACCCTTAACGTCTTCAACGGCATCTGTGGCGCCGAGTCAGGCGCCGTGCCGGTCGCTGCCGTCTCGCCGGCCATCCTCATATCGCAGATTGAAGTCCAGAAGAAGGTCAAATCTCAGGAAAAGCCCCCGTTGCTGCCTGCGCCAATGGACGAGAGCGGCAGCCGTTCCGCCGCAGGAGGAGTTCGATGAAAGACTGCAAGCGCGCATTGATGGACGCACCGACAGGTGTTGAGGGCCGGCGGAAACCCTTCGAGCTTCCACTCTCTTCGTTAGCGAGGGGTTGGCGCGAAGCGCCCAGCAGGAATGACGCCTCACGACGAAGCTCACCGGCTGCCAAACTGCTTTCGTCAGCCTGTCTGGTTATTACCTTGCTATTGGCCGGTACTACACTATTTGCGCAGGACAATATCATTCTTCGTGCCATGCGCGACGAACTGGATCGCTCGATGAAGAAGCTCAAGCTGGAGAATCTCGACGGTCCCTATTTTATTGCTTACCGGATTCAGGAGAGGTCGGGTACTCACGCCTCTGCGACCGCGGGCAGCCTCCTCGCCAGCGGAGAGTCGCGCAACCGAATGCTGATTGTGGAAGTCCGGGTTGGCAGCCCTGCTCTCGACAACACGAACTTTCTTTCGTTTCCGGTGGGACCTTCCGGCGTCGCCCGCATGTTCGGCGGTGTCATGTCCGTCACAGTGGAGAACGACTACGACGAGCTGCGCCGCCAGCTCTGGCTTGCGACGGACGGCGCCTATAAGAAGGCGCTCGACGATCTCTCCAAAAAGCGAGCCGCTTTGCAGAACCGGACACGCAGCGACGAGATCCCCGACTTTGCCAAGGCCGACCCGGTAACGATTTCTCCAGCCGCTGCTCCGGTCGTTCAGTTTCGTCAGGCCGACTTGGAAGCTCACGTTCGAGACCTATCTTCCATCTTTGTGAAGACACCGGATATTTACACGTCTTCCGTACGGATCAGCGGCGGCACCTCGACGATCTGGTATGTCAATAGCGAAGGTTCCTCTTTCGTGCGTCAGACGCCCCTTGTATCCCTGGTGGCCCAGGCTGCCACCCAGGCCGACGACGGGATGCCGTTGCAGGACTTCGTCACGGCCTATGCACCCTTGTTGGAGCAACTTCCAAAGAAAGCCGAACTTGAAGGAATGGTGAGAAACATACGTGCCAACCTTCAGGCCCTTCGCTCCGCCACAACTCCGGATAACTACACCGGGCCAGTCCTCTTCGAGGGACAAGCTGCCGCCGAGGTCTTTAGCCAGGGGTTCGCGCCCAAGCTGCTCGCTGCACGCATGCCCATCTCCGATAACCCTCAGATGACCTCCCGCATGACGTCACAAGCCGAGAATCCACTGATCGACCGCGTCGGCTCGCGTGTGCTTCCCACCTTTCTGAGCGTGGCCGACAGACCTGGTCTATCTCAGCACGGCGGTGCCCCGCTCGTCGGTGGCTACCCAGTCGATGATGACGCCGTTCGCGCCGGGGAGACGCAGGTCGTGCAGGCCGGAATCCTCAAGACGCTTCTTTCCATGCGGAATCCTGTCCGTGGGATCCTTTCCAGCTCGGGCAATCGGCGAGGCAACCAGGCGCTGCCGAGCAATGTCATCGTGACCGCCGAGGGAGGCTTGACGGCGCCGGAGCTGAAACAAAGATTGATCGATCTGGCCAAACAGCGTGGTAAGGAATATGGGATCCTGGTTCGTCGCGTAGGGAATCCCTCCATCCAGATCAGCCGCGACCGGGCTATGTTCGCAGCAATGATGCCTGGCCAGGAAGGTACGCGCGTGGAAGGCGCCATCCTCGCCTACCAAGTCTTTCAGGACGGTCGCGAGAGGCTGATCCGCAACGCCGAAATCGGTGAACTGAGTCTCTCCAGCTTCAGGGATATTCTTGCCGCTGGCAAGGACGGCATCGCATACACGTCACCGTTCCGCGCGCCGAGTCCAAATCCCTTCGGCAGCATGATGGCGCTCGAATTCGCCTTCGGCGATATCCCGGGACCATTGGTTTCGTTTGTCGTACCGTCGTTGCTCTTCGAGGATGTCTCGGTCAGGAAGCCAGCTGGCGAGTTTCCCAAGCCGCCGCTGTCACCGAGCCCGACGCAGTAAACCCGGCAGCCGCGGGGCTGGCGAGTGCGACCACTGTCGCCGCATGGACACGCCGAACGCGCGAAGCTGGGTGTAAGATGCCGTATCGAGCCATCCCCTCGACGATGCGCCGGGTCCCGCGTCATTCGAGCCACACCAGTACCTGGTCTTTGTCCATCGGTGGATCTGGCTATTTTGATTCTCTGCGTCGGGCCGCGTTCTCCGCGAGCCGTGCCTTTACCAGCTTCCGCACCAGGGCAACCGGCAGGGGCTTGTCTGCCTGAAAGCGGATGGTCCCCTTGCTGATGTCATAGTCCTTGATCTCGTCCTTGTGAGCCTCCAGCGTGGAGGAACTCATGAGGTAGAAGGCGCAGTGGTTCGCGGTTGCGCCGAAGGCCACGAGCATTCCATCTTGACGGAAAGCGGCGAGCTGGTAGCTGATGCACTCTTCAGCCTTCGGCGCCGCGGCCCTGATGATCTTGCGAAGCTTCTCGAGCGCAGCACGCTTGTCATCGCTCAAGGCCGCGAGATACTGGTCGATGGTCGTGGGTTTAGCTGCCATGCATGTGCTCCCGAGCAAGGATGTCCGAATTCATTGACGCGAATTCTACTGTATGGAACGGCCCGCCGTCGTGAGATTTCGCGACTTTCGTACACGGTGATCTCCGAATTCTTTTTCGCCTTTCTTGGCGCCTTCGTGTCTTCGTGGTTAGCGCTCGGAACAAACACCACTAATATTGGTACTGTTCCCGGTCTCGAACCTTGAGGTTGGTTTCAAACCAGCACGCCGCCTGCTTGGCGGGGGAGAAACCTGAATGGAGACTCTATTTAACATCGATTGGAAAGGCGCATTCGTTCCGACGGTTTCCATACTTGAGATCATTATGCGCGGGACGCTCACGTATCTGGCGCTGTTCTCTTTGATGCGTTTTGTCTTGAAGCGGGAGGCGGGTGTGATTGGCCTTGCCGACCTGCTGGTCGTAGTCTTGATTGCGGACGCCGCACAGAACGCGATGGCGGGCGAGTACAAGTCCATCACAGAGGGCATTGCGCTGGTCGCGACGCTCGTCTTCTGGGACTTCACCCTGGACTGGCTTGGTTACCAATTCCCACGACTTCAGCGGCTTTTGCATCCTCCGCCATTGCCCCTGATTGAGAATGGCCACATGCTTCGGCGGAATATGAGGCGGGAGTTAATCGGCGAGCAGGAATTGATGAGCTACCTGCGCGAGCAGGGTGTGGAAGACGTGGCCGAGGTGAAAAAGGCTTACATGGAAGGGGACGGCCGGATCAGCGTGATTTCTCGCGATTCAGAGAAGGAACGCGGCGCACACCCGGACAGGAAATCGGTCACGTAGTTTGCATCGGGCGATTAGTCATCGTGCGCAGGAACCAGGTGTCGCCGCAGGTGAAGAGCCGGGGCAGACGGCTCTAGCCGCCACCATCAATTAAATACTTAAGTGATGTTGTTGTAAATTATGACTATTATTGATAAATACGTAATACTGAGTTAACCATTTGCCAGGATTCGGTTCCGCTTCCTTGTAACCTTTTGACGCTGATGCAGTTTACTTGACCGACGGACGGACTCGCTGTAGACCATGGACGGAGACAGGACAGAAAGCGCGTGACTTCGCCGACAGATCACCAATTAATGCTGAAAGTTCGTGATGGCGAGATCGCAAATCTAGGGCACCTGTTCGAGCGGTATCACGAGAGTCTGTACAACTTCTTTGTTCGCCTGAGCGGAAACCAGCAGTTCAGCGAAGACCTGGTCCAGGAGGTTTTCTTCCGCATGCTCAAGTACCGGCACGCTTACCGGGACAACAGCCAGTTCACTTCCTGGATGTACCAGATCGCCCGTCATGTTCGATTTGATCAGCTGCGAAAGAAGCAGCGGGAAGTCACATTGGACGAACAGGAGGAACCGATGAGTTCTGACCCAGCCCCCGGAGAAAGAATCGAAAAATCGCAGGAGCTGGCTCTGCTGCGCGGCGCGCTAGCCAAACTGTCTCCCGAAAAGCGAGAGGTGCTGATCCTGAGCCGGTTCCAGCGACTGAAGTACGAACAGATCGCTGAAATCCTTGGGTGCGAAATCGGCGCGGTCAAGGTTCGAGTGTATCGAGCGATCAAGGATTTGAGAAATGCGTTTTTTCAAATTCAGGGAGAGAAGGCGTCGTGAGCTGTGCCGCTCCCCGAAGCAGGCGCAAATTCGTGTCTGCGCGATTGTTTCAATGCTGCGGAAGTGAGGTGTTACGCCATGAAATGTAACCGCATGGATGAACTGCTCCCGGATTATTTGCTTGGCGACACGGACGAAACCACGAAGGCTGAAGTGCGGTCGCACCTTGAGGAGTGTGCCGGGTGCCGTGAAGAGGTTGAGAGCCTCGATTTTGTTTGGAGGAAACTTTCAGCCTGGCCGGAAGAGAAGGCGCCCGAAGGCATGCGGGCGCGCTTCCATGGAATGCTGGAGGGATACAAAGAGGGACTGCTCCAGCCTTCCCGTCGCTGGCGGGCGAGGGCGAGCTCGTGGGCTCAAGGGTTCTCGCCAGGCCGTCTTGCGTTCCAGTCCGGGCTGGCCCTGGTTTTCTTGATAGTCGGATTGACCTCGGGTTACCTGCTGAGTGTCAAGGGGCGAGGCAATGTTGAGCTCGCGGAACTGCGCACTGAGTTACATCACATGAGGCAACTGGTTGCCCTCTCGCTGCTCCAGCAGCAATCCGCCAGCGAGCGACTTCAGGGCGTGAGCTGGAGTTCTCGCATGACCTCTCCGGATGAAAAGGTGATATCGGCTTTGCTGGATGCGTTGAATTACGATCCGAACACCAACGTCAGGCTCGCGTCTGTCGATGCATTGTCGAACTTCTCGGACCGGGCTGATGTGAGGCAGGGCCTGATCCGGGCGCTGACGCGCCAGAATTCACCGCTGGTCCAGATCGCGCTCATCGATCTCATGGTGCAAATACGCGAACGGCAATCGGCGACAGCTCTGCGCCAACTGGCGGAAGACGAAACCATGCACCAGGTAGTCAGGCAGCGGGCTGAACGGGGATTGCGCGAACTAAGCTAACTCCCGATTGCGGATTACCGGATGGCATCAACCGATACCAGCAGGATCAATCGGGACCAAGCCCAATTGTAAAGAGAACTCTATGACAAAACTATGGTCGATCACGTTTGCCGCATGGTCTGTGACGGTCTCGCTCGGCGCGGGCGAGCTTCAAGTGGAAGAGAAAGAGACGATCCAAAAGAACTTTATTCTGACGGATGCCCCTGGGATCAAGCAAGTAAAGGTGGACAACATCGACGGTTCAGTGGAAGTGACCGGATACAACGGACGCGAGGTTCAACTGGTCGTCAACAAGACGATCCGGGCAGAGTCGAAGGAAAAACTCGAAAAGGCGCGGCAGGACGTCCGCCTCGACCTGTCACAAAAAGAAAACCAGATCGTCGCCTATGTCGACACCCCGTGGAGGTGCCGCGACGGCGGTGTTAACTACCCAGGTTGGCGACACTATGGATACCTCGTCAGCTTCGATTTTCAACTCAAAGTGCCGACCGGCACGGATCTCCATCTACGAACCGTGAACCACGGCGAGATCAAGATCAGCAATCTTTCCGGCGCCTTTGATATCAAGAATATCAATGGGGGCATCGAGATGTCGGATGTGGCCGGCTCGGGTCGAGCCTATGCGGTCAACGGCAAGGTGAAAGTGGTCTTCAGTAAAAACCCTGCTGCCGATTCTTACTTCGGCTCACTCAACGGCGACGTCGATCTTTACTTCCGCCCGAATCTTTCGGCTGATTTGCGCTTCAAGACTTTCAACGGCAATGTGTATAGCGATTTTCCTGTCAGCTATCTCCCCCCCGGTGAAGGATCACGGGAGCGCCGCGACGGCAAGTTCATTTATCGAAGCGACAGATTCTCCGGAGTCCGCGTGGGAAAGGGAGGAGCGGAGATCAAACTGGACGCTTTCAACGGCAATATTCGTGTACTTGAAAGGAAGGAATAGGCTAATGCAACGTCTTTATTGCTCCCTGATCCTGCTTCTTATGTCCGGATCCTTGTGCGGCCAGGAGGCCTCCGACAAGGTGACGGTTCCGTTCTCCGATCCTTCCCGGCCCGGACAGGTCAAGGCCAATCTGATTCACGGTGGAATCACGGTGACGGCCTACGATGGGAAGGAAGTCATTGTGGAGGCGCGCTCGCGCGCCGGCCGGTCGAGACGATCAGAGAAGTCAGCAGAGCGAACCGAAGGAATGAAGCGCCTTCAGATCGCGACGACCGGGCTGACGGTGGTCGAGGAAAACAACGTCATCGATGTAAGCGCCTCTTCTCACAGCCGCCCAGTTGATCTGCTGATTCAAGTTCCGACTCGGACGTCCCTGAAGCTCGGCTGTGTGAATAGCGGTGATATCAAGGTAGAGCGAGTTCAGGGCGATATCGAGGCGAACAATGTGAATGGTTCAGTGACGCTCACCGGAATCTCTGGTTCAGCCGTAGCTCACGCGCTCAACGGTGGTGTGGTCGTTCTTTTCAACCAGGTGATGCAGGGCAAAACCATGTCCTTCAGTTCCATGAACGGGAAGGTGGATGTCACGTTTCCCGAGAACATCAAGGCCAAGGTAGTAGTGAAGACCGACAACGGCGAAATCTTCAGCGATTTTGACATCCAGCTCGACCCTGCGACGCGGCAACCTGTCGTCGAGGACTCGCGCGGCCAAGGCGGGAAATACAGGGTCCGCGTCGACAAGGCTGTGTATGGCACGATCAACGGGGGCGGCCCGGAGATCCACTTCACGAATTTCAACGGAAGTATCTATATAAGGAAGGCAGGCAAGTAACCCACAGGGATTTACGATTGACGATTTACGATTGACGATTTAAAAAAACAGAGGCCCTGCGGAATTGACGATTGTCGATTATGCAGGGCCTCCGGTTTTTTAAATCGTCAATCGTCAATCGTCAATCGTAAATTTATCTGAACCATGGCACCAGGTTTTACGTTTCAGCTCATTGTTGGACCAGTGGCGCGGTGACCGGCGCAAAGCTCTCCGGTATTTCCGCCGATTTCAAGCAAACTCTTTTGCCCTTTCCTGCGTCTAATAGGCAACTTCGATTTGAGTTGTTTATTGAGATTGAGTGCCCGGGGGTAACAAAGCGACGCACAGCGGGTAGAGGTAACCTGCTGCCGCCAGATTTTACAGAGGAGGAAAGTAGTGATGGGATCTGAGCAGCCACTGATACGCCTCGATGGCGTCACCAAGGTCTTCTTAACCGACGAAGTAGAGACACATGCCCTTTCAGGTATTCACCTGGAGATAGGCAGTGGTGATTTCGTATCCATTGCAGGCCCGTCGGGCTGCGGCAAGTCCACGCTGCTTTCGATTCTTGGGCTGCTCGACTCGCCTTCGGAAGGTGGGTACTGGCTGAGCGGCAAGGCGGTGGAGAATCTGAAGCTTTCGGAACGGGCTCGAATTCGCAATCGTGAGATCGGGTTTATCTTCCAGAGTTTTAATCTGATCGGAGACCTGACGGTTTTTGAGAACGTTGAGCTTCCACTTACATATCGGGGAATGAGATCGGCGGACCGCAAGGGGCGGGTAACGGAGGCCCTGGAAAAAGTAGGGATGGCGCACCGGGCCAAGCACCTGCCCAGCCAGCTCTCGGGAGGCCAGCAGCAGCGAGTAGCTGTGGCGCGCGCTCTGGTGGGCCAGCCACTCATTCTCCTGGCCGATGAACCTACCGGGAACCTGGATTCCAAGAACGGCGAGGCGGTTATGGATTTGCTCGCCAATCTTCACCAGGAGGGCGCCACGATCTGCATGGTGACGCATGATCCTCGCTTTTCCCGGCACGCGCAAAAGACCGTGCACCTTTTTGATGGCCGCATCGTCGAGGAGAGCCTGGCCATGGCCCAGAGCAACTGAAACTGCCTGATGCTGCTTTTTGGAGCAAAGACCAACCACTAAGATACGAGGACTCGAAGAAACGCTGTCAACCTTGTCATAAGCGGGAGGGGAGGTATTCCGAATGGGGGAAAGGAATACAAGATGCCGGTTTCCGGATCCCGTTTTTTCCTCACCGCAATACTATCGATTCTGATCGGTTCGCTGCATGCCCGAGCGCAGGGAAGCGAGTGGACCAGGCTCAACCAGGCCGGGATGAAGGCTTATGGCCAAGGCAATTACATCGAGGCGGAACGGAATTTCAGGGCTGCCCTGGGCGAAGCGGAGCGTTCTGGGGCGCGTGACGAGCAGTTGGCTGCTTCTCTCAACAATCTGGGCGTGCTTCACAGCATTACTGGAAAACTGGACGAAGCGGTTGAATTTCTAAAACGTTCTGTATCGATCCGCGAGGAACTGCTGGGTCCCATGGAGCCGGTGATTGCGACGGGATTGAACAACCTGGCGGACATCTACCGGACAGAAGGTAAGTACGAGCTTGCAGAGCCCTTGTATCGCCGCGCCCTCAAAATATGGGAAAGAAATTATGGTTCCGAGGATCCAAGGCTCGCCCCGGTCTATTTGAACCTTGGAGAACTTTTCCGGCACCAGAGCAAGTTTAAAGAAGCCCGGGAACTCTTTCAGCGAGCTCTCAGGGCCCTTGAGAGCTCGAACCAACCCTACCCTCTACTGATGGCGACCTGCCTCAATAATTTCGCAGCTTCATACGCGGACCAGAAGAACTTCGCGAAGGCGCTTCCGCTGTATCGCCAGGCCCAGGCCGTTCTCGAGAAAGCGCAGCTGACCGAACATCCGACGATGGCGACCGTTCTCCGAAATACGGCGACGCTTTACCGGGACCAGGGGAAATACTCCGAGGCGGAGCCCCTGTTTCGGGCCTCCATTGCCTTGCTCGAGAAGGCCCTGGGCGCCGAAAGCCAGAATCTGATCGAAAGCCTTAGCAGCCTGGCGGAAGTATGCCGCTTCCAGGGAAAATATGACGATGCCGAGCAGCTGTACCGGCGAGCGCTCGCGATTCAGGAAAAATCTTTTGGCTCGCGGCATCCCAGCGTCGCCATAAGCCTCGAGAATCTGATGACGGTTTTCACGGACCTTGGAAATTACCCCGAAGCCGAAAGAATGCGAGACCGGGCCCGTGCCATTCGCTCCGGCTATGCTCCCTGACACCCACAACAAAAGCCAACCTCCAAGACACGAAGCCTCGAAGAAACGCAACGAACCGTGATGGGCCAATCGATTGACAATTGACGATTGACTATCGACAATTGCAATCTTGCGCCATGCTTTGGGATCATGGTCCACTGTCTTTCGCTGTTTCTTGGAGGAGTCTATGGGACGCAAAATTCTTACCTGGCTCTCGTTGGCGATGAGCCTCGTTCTTACTTCCAGCCTTTCTCGGAGTTGGAGCGGCGCGGCAAACGACGCCGTTGGCCGGTGGGATCTGACGGTTGGTCCCGCTGGCGCCGCCTACCCGTCCTGGTTGGAAGTAACGCGGAACGGGAACAAGTACTCGGGCCGCTTTGTCGGACGAGTCGGGAGCGCCCGCCCCATCAAGCAGATGGAATTCGACGGTGGACGTCTGAAATTCTCGCTCCCGCCTCAATACGAGAAGATGAAGGGAGATCTGGTTTTTGAGGGGAGTCTTTCCGCGTCCGGACGTGAACTCAAGGGAAAGGCGATCGTCGAAGAAGGCGCCGATCAGCCCTGGAGCGGTGTTCCGGCGCCGCCGCTTCCCGCTAATCAAAATCCCAAGTGGGGACCGTCCCGGCCAATCTTCAACGGCCGGGATATGACAGGCTGGAAACTGAAGGATCCGAAACTCCCCAACGGGTGGAAAGTCGTCAACGGCATTCTCGAAAACGACATGCCTTCGAGCGATATTGTCACAACCGAAAGTTTCCGTGATTTCTCGCTACACATCGAATTCAACGTCGCGCCCAAGAGCAACAGCGGTGTCTACCTGAGAGGGCGGTACGAAGTGCAGATTCAGGACGATTTTGGCAAACCGCCGGAAAGCCATTTCATAGGCGGGCTCTATGGTTTCATCGATCCTACCGAAAACGCCGGAAAGAAGGCCGGCGAATGGCAGAAATACGACATCACCTTGCTGGGTCGTCACCTGACGGTCGTCTTGAACGACAAGACCGTTATCAGCAACAAGGAGATTCCGGGGATCACTGGAGGAGCGCTCGATAGCCAGGAAGGCGAGCCGGGACCGCTCATGTTACAAGGTGATCACGGAAAGGTTTCGTTCCGCAACCTCGTGCTCAAAGTGGCGCAATGAAGATGCTCGGTGGTTCAGCATTCACCGCGATATTGTCTCGAAGACGCAACAGAAACACGAAATCACACCCAACCTTACGGTTTCTTCGAAGACTTCTTCACTGGCGCAGGAGCCTTCTTCACCGCGGGCATGGCTTCAGGCGCGTTCGGCGGCGCGGGGCCGACACGTTCCACGACAACGCGCTTCATTATTACGGGCTTGATGGGACGGTCCTCCCGCGTCGGCACCCGCGCTATCGCCTTTACTACGTCGAGGTTTCCGCATTGACCGAAGATAGTGTGCCTGTTGTTCAAGGCGGTTGTTGGATCCTCGGTTATGAAGAACTGGCTCGAATTAGTCCGGGGCCCGGCATTGGCCATTGCCAGTCGTCCTGGAACATCGAACCGGAGCGTCGGCACAAACTCGTCTTCGAACGGGAAGCCCGGACCTTCGGGGCCGCCTGTACCATTGCCGAGCGGGTCTCCCCCTTGAATCATGAATTCCGGAATAACGCGGTGGAAGGTGAGTCCGTCGTAGAATCGCTTTCCCGTGACCTTTTGTTTTGTCCGTGGATCCAGATAAGACTGTTTTCCCAGTGCCAGCCCGACGATGGTTCGGACCGTGATCGGCGCTTCTTTTTCATAAAGCTTGCATGTGATGCTGCCCAGGGTAGTCTCGAACGTCATGTAAAGCCCGGGATCGCGCTGTGCTGCGACGGCTTGAGGTTTTTTCTCGGCTGCGGGAGCCGTCTGCCCGGCCCGGCTCGGTTTCTTCGCCGCACCTGGCTGTGCCTGTAGTGGCGGCGTCGAAGCACCAGCAGCCGGGAAGCGAGCCTCGAGCCGCCGGGCTAACGCTGCACCCGATTGCGACGGCGAAATCAGCCAGAGAGACACCGAGACACAGAAAACAAAGAATGACAACGCTCTGTGCCTTCGTATCTCCACGGCTCTGTGTGTGTGGATCGAGCCCCGGCTGCCAGAGTTGTGAGCCTTCTCTGCACCAAGGGACCCTCGAAAAATAGAGTTCAACCGTATTTTCATTGCGGAGTTCCTCCATTACGAACTGCCCTGGTGTTAGTCGCATGATTATCGATAACGTATCGGCCGGTCGATCCGTCAAATCGGTTGTTTCATCGGTTAAATCGTCAATCGTCAATCGTAAATCGGTTTGACTCAGTTTTCCGTTGTCCATGGCGATGCCTGGTCTTAAACTGCACTCAGTTCCCCCGTTCGGCAAAAACGCAATGCGATACTTCAACCCTTGTAACAACCGCAGGCCATCACTCTACGAGAAGGACGTTTGTCAATCAACAGCCGAGAGCTTGACCACAGCCTTGCACGAAGCCGGATTCGCGCACCCAGGTAGATTTCTCGAAACCAGAGGACGTTGGACTTCAGTGGCCCTGAACCGATACGAATTTCGCGCGTTGTGTCCGGGCGACGATCGCGCGGCGCGACCCATAGCAGTTTTGTCTCATGGTTAAAGCCATACATCTTCTGGACCGAGGGCAGCTTTCACTGGCTATCGGGCAGGTAAAGGAAAGCCTGAAGGATACGCCTGAGGACATCAGCACGCGCCTCTTTTTCTTTGAGCTGCTCTGCCTCGCCGGCGAACTGGACCAGGGCGGTGAGCAGCTCGATCATGTTGGAGATCAGTATGGAGCGATGCAGCCTGCGGTTGAAACCTGCTTTCAGGTTCTTGCCGCCGAGAAGGCGCGCCGCGCTTTTTTTGAGGCGCAAGGCGAACCCCATTTTCTGACTGCCCCCCCGGAGTATGCCGCCCTGCATATCGAGGCGCTGAAGGAAAAGCGTTGTTCCAGGGCCAGTGAACTGTTGGAACGGGCGCTGGATCTGCAGCCGGCGCTAGCCGGGGAGGTAGACGGCGAGGTCTTCGAGGAATTCGGGGATGCAGACGTTTTCCTGGGACCCTTCCTGGAGGTGTTTACGGACAGGAAGTATGTCTGGTTGCCGTTTGAGCAGATACGCTGGATCGAGATAATCCGGCCGGTCGAGTCGCGAGATCGTATTTGGGTACGGGCGAAGGTTCATGCGAGCGGAGGCTCTTTGGGTGAAGTGCGCCTGCCGGTGATCTATCCGGGCTCGAGCGGGCACCATGACGAGGCTATGAAACTTGGACGCCTGACTGATTGGATTGATCTCGGCGAGGGGCTGTCCCGCGGCATCG
The DNA here is from genome assembly GCA_963827655.1 of uncultured Acidobacteriota bacterium. Taxonomy (GTDB): domain Bacteria; phylum Acidobacteriota; class UBA6911; order UBA6911; family UBA6911; genus CAWHCF01. Next base: position 157,452 of record CAWHCF010000022.1, on the reverse strand, counting down.
GGCAAAGGCTTTTCCTGATAGACGGACAGGAAATACCCATGCTCGAGATAGAAGAAATCAATTTTTCGGAAATCGATCAAGAACTCGACTAAGGGTTCGCGCAGAAATAAGTGATTCTGCTGCAGACCCCCAAGCCTGCTGGCGAGGCGCGAGCACGATGAGTACCCGTGCGTTACGTGAGGAGTGAGCAAAAGCCAGCGGGCCTGCGGACCGCACCCGAAGGGGCGCAATCCTCACGCGCTTAGGAACAGAAACCGGTTCATGATTAATGACTGATTTTCGGCCAGAATGCGAAATTATTTCTGCGAACGAGCCCAAGTCACTGTTCGTCTTTGCGTCTTAGCGGTATTTGTTTAGCAGCTCTACCACGAAGACACGAAGAAAACACCAGGCTTGAACCTATCGGCGCTCCTGCAGAGCTGCATCGATTCTAGCCACGTACTTCTTGGCTCTCTCGGCCTGGGTCAAGTGAGGATTAAGATCGAGCATCTTGAGGAAATATGCGCGCGCTTCGGATAACCCTTCGGTGGTTTGGGTCATTTCGGCTTTGCCGGAGAATGCCAGACCGAGGGCCCAATAGATCAGCGGGTCTTTAGGATCGTAGGAAGCGGACTTCTGGTAATAGTCAATCGCCAGATCAGGTTGCAAAAGAAGACGCTCGCAGTCCCCCAATCCAAAATACGCCAGGCTGCGGAGGTCCTTCCAGAGATCTTGTTGTGACGCCCGCGTTTTCTTTCCTTTGCCTATTAAAAACCCTTTCACGTAATAGTCGAGCTTGCCTAGCAGCTTGCTGTCAAAATCGCTCAGCCGCAGGTATTCCAGGTATTCGGTCTTGGCCTGCTTCAAGTAAACCACGGCTTCGGAAGCGGGCGTTCGCGAACCTTCGAACTCGACCCTGGTACCTTTTGGAGACGCGGCTCCAGAGATTTCATCCGCTCGCATCCGAAGGCTTTCCGCCAGCCAGAAGTGGGCCTCGGCATTGTTGGGCTTGAGACTTATAGCTTTGCGGGCTGACTCGATGGAGTCCGAGTAGAGGTCTTTCATACGAAACGCTTGAGCGAGCAAGTAGTGCGCCAGCGCATGGTTGGGGTCACGCTGCACCACGGCATTGAGTTGCCGTATGGCTTCGTCGACGTTGCCGAGATCCAGCAACATGCCGGCGAAGCTTGCCCGCGCTTCCACGTAGTCAGGATCGATCTCGATCGCGCGGCGAAAGTATTTCCCGGCTGACTCGTGCTCGTTGAGCGCGTGGTAGGTTCGACCCAGGTAGAGAGCGGCCTGGCTGTAAGTGGCATCCTGCGTCAAGGCCTTTTCGAACAGCTCCGCTGCCTTGCGGTAATTCGGGGCGTAGCCCTTGTTGTAGTATTCCAGCCCTTTATCCAGCAACTCCAGAACGGCGTTACTTCGCCGGCGTGGAATCAGGATTCTGATCGAGACCGTGGTTTCTTGACCCGGATAGACCATTTCCTCCCGCGGGCCATCGGGCTCATATCCCATCTTCACGCCCTTGACCGTGTGGGCCCCCGGACGGAGTCCCTGGAGCTTGAGCGGGACTCCCTTGTTGACCACCCCTTCTGACTTGCCGTCAACGTAGACTTCCACGCCGTCCACATTGGTTTCGATCACCAGGGTCCCGAAATCGGACGCCGGCATGACCCGCGCGCGTTGTTTAAGAATCTCCGTGAGGTAAGACAATGGCAGGGCGGGATCGAAACTGCCGCGCTCGGCAGTCGGATTTTGCTTTGCCTGGGTCGCCTCGCGCACATTACGGCGAACGTATTCAGCCAGCTCATCCGCGGTGACGATGCCGTTCTGGTCCTGGTCGGCCTCTCCCTCCATACCTTTCGCTACGTAGTAAGTGAAGATTCCGTGACCTCCCCCCCAGTCGGGACTCTCGAAAGAACTCTCGCGATCGCGACTGGCCGTTAAAGAAAAGAGTGAGCGGTCGAGATCCAGCAGGGACCGATTCACCATCTGGCTGTCGGTATAAGGTGTGATTGCGCCGCTGTGGCAAGAGTCGGTCAAGAGCACCTTGTATCTGGCCTTGATTCCGCTGCCGATCACCCGTCCCAAGGAATCCATCGGATAACCCGTGGCGGCGATTTTCTTCGGGTCGATATCGTAAGGAGCCAGATAAGCCTTGCCATTGAAGACAAACCCGTGACCGGCAAAATAAACCAGGACCCGGTCTTCGTCCTTCGCGACCGTGGGGAGCCATTCCTCAAGCTCTCGGCGCAGGCTTTGCAGGGTTGCTTTGGGACCGATCAGCCTGTGGACGTTCTCGGCTTTGAAATTACCGCCGGCGGGACTTATCAGGATGGAATAAATCTTTTCGGCATCACGTTCGGTAAATCTGAGCTGATCCTTCGGCAGCAGATTAGGATACTGGGAGATTCCGACCACCAGAGCGTAACTCCGTGGAATGACGACGGCAGATTGCGCAGGCGGCGTTGATTTCTCAATCCGGAGGTCGCGCTGTTTTTCCTGAGCGAAGCACGACAGTGCCAGACATAGAAGGATGGTAAGCGCAGCGCTGCGTCTCCATTGCATGGCCGTCACCTATGAGCGAGACGAAACTCGAAAATCACCGGCCCTTTCAACGAGGCGGGAGATGAAATCACGGTCGAATTCTCCATCTGGCTGAAGACCAGGTCCCGCGAAGCGGCGGCGCGCGCAATACCGGTCAGATTCTCCGGCAAATTCTCCGCAGCGCCAACGCCTTTGGGTCCGGCAGAAGTATCGATACAGTCGCCGCGGGCTTTGAAGATTGAATCGTCGCATCGAGGCAAGAGAGTGGCCGGGGGCCTGCCCGATTCTGGAGGAGGGACGGGAGCGAAGGCTGGTTTTGAATCGATGGTTTCATTTTGCAATGGTACCGGGCTGACCAGCCAGTAAACTATTTCATATCCAGCCGGCCCTGTGATGCGAAACCAGCCTTCTGTCGGGGGCACAAGATATTCCTTGTGCGCTTGGATCCGGTTCGCCTGCCCGGTGTCCTCCCGCGGGAAAAGCAATACGTACTGACCCGACGTGTTCAGGTTCATCACGTAGAGGTAGCCGTCGAAATTGCCACGGAGGCGAAACCGCAATTCGTCATTCTGTTCAAAAACCAGACCAGGATCCGCGATTCGCCATTCATCTTCTACCTTTCGTTCAAGGGTTATCTCGAGGCGAAGGGATTCCTGCGCAGGAGGACCGGTTTGACAAAGGGCCGCCGGCGAGGAAGGCGCCAGCAGAACGATGGCCCCAAACAACAATTCGACAAGTTCGTGGACGGTCCGACGATTGCGCATGTTATTAATGAAGGGGGCCGGTCACATCCGGCGCTCCCATACGTGTCATCGATGCGTTAGATTCAAGTCCACCACGACTCTGGCGTTGGTATTGCCTGTATGATTCACCACGTAGATTGCTTTTTCGCCAGAGCTCCCTTCGCTGACCTTTTCGAAGACCAGGTCTCGAGCGGCGACCTGGCTGCGAATTTTCCCCACTGTAGCGTTCTCTAGTGATAGAACCGGTGCTGCGTTCTGACCTGAAGGCTTGATCAGCTTCTCTAAATCGGATTCGGGCTCGCGCGAGAGAACCAGGAAGAGCTTCTCGATCCCAGGTTGCTGATCAAAGGCGAACCAAACATCTCCAAGCGGGATCTCATGACGCTCACCTTTCTCGATGGTGTTCTTGCCACCCAGAATTTCTTTAGATGGGAACAGCAGTGTCCACCGTCCGCTGGTACCGCGCTGGACGACATAAAGGTAACCGCTGTCATTAGACTCGAGGCTCAGACGGATTCTGTCTCCAGAATGGAAAATAGTGTCCGGATCCACCTCTTCGGCCTGGTTATTGCGGTTCTGTTTCAAAAGGCTGTAGCGCAGGCCCAGCGGTACCGGCGTCGTGGCCTTGGGCCCTTTGACATTGATCTTCGATCCTGGAGCAGGCTCCACCTTAGATACCGCCGGCGTCTCGTTCGACAGGAACAGATCTCGCGCCGTGAGCTTTTTCTCTGTCTGAGAAAGAACCGAACTTTTCAGAAACGATACGCTGAGGAGTATCACTATCGAAAGGCTCTTGGTTGACATGATTCCTTGCACGTTGATCGGTTGGGTGGGTTAGCAAAAAATAACATGGGACGCGACGGACACTCAAGCTTAAACTCCGACCTTCAAAATCAGAAGGCTTCACTATCGTGACTTCAGTGTACGCGATCGTTTCATCTAATTGCTTCATCTCAAAGGATTCTTGATCCGGGAGCAGGCTTTGCATCGTTCTTTGAAATACGAGGCGCTCGCCCGGAACCCGGGAACAATTCCAGAAAGGACTAGGAGATGTCACTGATTAGCTTTTCTCCTGTGAAGGTACGCTGTGTTGCTGTAACGCTCACGTGCTTGATGCTACTCCACAATTGGTCATCACCCATGCAGGCGCAAGTGGCTTCACCCCCCAAGCTGAAGATTCTGATCCTGGACGGCGAAGGCGCCGTTAATAGCATCAAATTGGGCACGGCGCGCGAGCCAATCGTCCAGGTCCAGGATGAAAACGATCGGCCGGTGGCAGGCGCCATGGTTGTGTTCACGTTGCCCGACCGTGGGGCGAGTGGAATCTTTGCCGATGGAAGCAAGAGCCTGATCGTCCATACCGATACCAAGGGGCAGGCAGTCGCCCGGGGGCTTAAACCGAACCAGACTGCGGGACAATACAAGATTCGAGTGGATGTCTCTCATCAAGGAGCTACCACCAGCAGCGCCGTTACCCAGAGCAATGCTCTGGCCGGGGCGGCAGCTGCCGGTGGGATTTCCGCGAAACTGATCACGATACTTGCGATTGTTGGAGGGGCGGCGGCCGTTGGCGCGGTGGCTGCCTCCGGCGGTGGTAACGACGCCCCTTCAACGCCGCCCCCCACGACCGTTACTCCAGGGCGAACGACCTTCGGTCCGCCTCGGCAGCCTTAGACATCGTTCACGATTTCGAAAACCCACCGGCTGAATCATTCTCGCGGCAAAAGGGCGTGGAAGAATTGTGGTGATGTAGCGCGCTCCCTGCGCAGGGAAATGGACCGGCCGGAAGAAGAAGAGGAATGGATCATGTCAAAAAGATCAAGGTTTGTTCTGCTTGCGTTCTCGATCCTTGCGCCTTCGCTTGCCACGCCACAAGTGCCGCAGAAGCAAACAACAAAGGCGGTCGGCGACAAGCCGGGCAAGAGGTCGTTCTCACCCAGCTCCATGCGTGGCCCGATCCAGGGATGGGTATTCGACCAGATCCATGGCGGTCTGCGACCCGTTCTGGGATTTCCCGGAGCTTCGACTCTTGGCGGCGTTCTCGAAGTTGGAATATCAATCTCGCAGGCATGGATTTCACCTCAGCGGAACTGTGTGCTAGCGGAGATCAAGGACAGCAAAGAAATTGCCCTGCTCGATCTAAGCCGCGACCCGCTTGAAGTGAGTTCGGTGGGAGTCGCGAAGCCCGGACCCGATCAGGTTGTATTCAGTCCAACCGGCGCTTCGGTTGTTTTCCATCATCGCGCCACCCATAGCATTCAACTGATCACAGGTCTGCCCTCCGCGCCTTCGCTGGTTGCCGAGATTGATATCTCCAGCTTGTCGGAGTCACTGAGCGCAATGGCTGTGAGCGACGATGCGGGAGCGGTGCTGTTGGGAGTCTTCGAAGGTGAGGCGGGGGCTGTATACGTCGTTAACGAGCGCCAGGAAGTCGGACCAGTTTCTGTTATTGGTCAGGCGTCAGCCATATCTTTCTTGAGCAACACACGCGACGCCTTGATTACCGATCGCCGAAATCACGAGCTCCTGTTGATACGTGATGTGACCGGGATGGCAGAAAGACTGACTCTGGCAGCGGAGAGGGATGGGATTCTGGGGCCCGTTGCGGTTCAGGTGTCCGACGACAACAAGCGGATTTTTATTGCCAATTCCGATTCGTCAACCGTCACGGTACTTCAACTGGATGGCGGTGTCATAAAACAGGTCCCCTGCGGGAAAGCGCCATCGGGATTGTATCGCTTGGGAGGACCTTCGGTCTTTCGCTTGACGGACTTTTCAGAGGAGCCGCTTCTATTACTCGACGGCGGAGCGGAAGAGCCCCGCGCGCTTTTTGTCCCCGGTTTGCCCGCGAGGTAAGAGGGTGAAACCGTCCGCTTTTGCTCAACTGGTAGTTGCCAATCAGGACGTTCAAGGAGAAAGCAATCATGAAACGCACAAGATCTCGACCTAAGTCAATCGATGCGAGAACCGTCATTCTGGCGCTCATCGGACTCGTCTTTCTGGGCTCAGGAGATATGGCTCGCGGACAGGGCAATCCGGATCCCAGGATCAATAGTATCACTCCGAACTTTGCCGTCGCCGGCGGACCCGGATTTACCTTGACTGTGTCCGGCTTTAACTTCGTCAGCGGATCGGTCGTGCGGTGGAACGGGGCCAACCGGACAACGACTGTGGTCAACTCCTTCCAACTGAACGCAACAATTCCGTCCGGAGATATCGCCGCCGCAGCCACGGTTAGCGTTACGGTCTTCAATCCGCCACCTGGGGGTGGCATCTCAAACGCCCTGGATTTTACAATTCAACCTGTGCCAAGAATCACCAGCATCAACCCGGCGTCAGCTCTGGCCGGTGGCGCGGCTTTTACTCTCACGGTCGTGGGCACGAATTTTTACAGTCCGGACCCCGATACCGGTGGCGGTGGCTCGAGGGTCCAGTGGAACGGGTCCGACCGTTCAACCAGTTACGGGGGTAACACGCAGTTAACGGCGTCAATCCTCGCCAGCGACCTTGCCACGGCGGGAACGGCAACCGTTACCGTTTTCACTCCGGGCATAGGTACCTCCAACGCGGCAACCTTCACAATCAACAATCGAATGCCTCAGATCACCGCTATCAACCCGGCTTCGGCAGCCGCCGGCGGCCCGGCCTTTAACCTTACGGTCACTGGAACCGGCTTCTTCAGCGGATCGGTGGTGAGGTGGAATGGCGCCGCACGTCCGACAACCCTGTTACCCGGTGCGTCTCCTACCTTGGGAGCCGCGATCCCGGCCAGCGATATCGCCACGGCGGGGACTGCTACCGTGACGGTATTCAATCCAGCCCCCGGCGGCGGCTCTTCGAATGGTGTGTCATTCACCGTTATTGGCAATCCGGTCCCCGTAATCACCAGTCTCGAACCGGCATCCGCCGTCGCCGGCGGTCCGGCTTTTACCCTCACGGTCAATGGTTCGGGTTTCGTACCCACAAATGGCACTGGGTCTGTAGTGCGCTGGAACAACTCTAATCGAACCACGACTTTCGTCAGTGCCACGCGACTGACGGCGGCGATTACGGCGGCCGACATTGCGACGGCGGGCACCGCAAGCGTTACGGTGTTCAGTGCGGCACCCGGCGGCGGGATTTCCAATGCAGTGAATTTTGCAATAACGCCGGTGAACCCCGTGCCGACGATCACCGGCCTCAATCCGGCTTCAGCCACGGCTGGTTCGCCCGCGTTTACCCTTACCGTGACCGGGACAAACTTCGGGAATGGGTCGATCGTCCGGTGGAACGAGGCCAATCGGCCGACGACCTTCGTCAGCAGTACGCAACTGATGGCTTCGATTCCGGCCACCGACATTGCGACGGCAGGGACCGCCAGCGTTACGGTATTCAATCCGGCGCCCGGCGGCGGAACTTCTAATGCAGTAACGTTTACGATAACGCCGACCAACCCGGTGCCGACGATCACCAGTCTCAATCCTTCTACAGCCACCGCAGGTTCACCCGCTTTTGCCCTTACTGTCACCGGGACAAACTTCGTAAGCGGATCCGTCGTGCGGTGGAACGATTCAGACAGGCCGACGACTTTCGTCACCAGCACGCAATTAACGGCGGCGATTCCGGCCACTGACATTGCGGCAGCGGGGCCAGCCAGGGTCCGGGTGTTCAATCCGGCGCCTGGCGGCGGGCCCTCCAATGAAGCGGGCTTTGTGATAGCGCCGGCCAACCCGGCGCCTACGATCACGAGCCTGAATCCTTCCACAGCCACCGCCGGTTCGGCAGCTTTTACCCTCACCGTCACCGGGACAAATTTCGTAACCGGGTCCACGGTGCGCTGGAACGGGGCCAATCGGCCGACGACTTTCGTCAGCGGCACCCAACTGACGGCGGCGATTCCGGCCGGCGACATTGCGACGTCGGCGACGGCCAGCATTACGGTGTTCAATCCAACCCCCGGCGGCGGGACTTCCAATGCAGTAGACTTTACGATCCTGCAGACTAATCCCGCGCCAACGATCACGGGCCTCAATCCTTCAACAGCTACCGTGGGGTCACCCGCTTTTACTCTTACCGTCACCGGGACGAATTTCGTGAGCGGGTCCATGGTGCGCTGGAACGGGGCCAATCGGCCCACGACTTTCGTTAGCAGCACCCAGCTGACGGCGGCGATTCCGGCCACCGACATTGCGACCGCGGGAACAGCGAGTGTTGCGGTGTTCAATCCTGCGCCCGGGGGCGGGACGTCCAATGCAGTAGCCTTTACGATATCGCAGACCAATCCGGTGCCGACCATCACCGGTCTCAATCCGGCTTCGGCCACTGCGGGTTCACCCGCTTTTACCCTTAGTGTCAGCGGAACAAATTTCGTGAGCGGGTCCATGGTGCGCTGGAACGGGGCCAATCGGACGACGACTTTCGTTAGTGCTACCCAGCTGACGGCGGCGATTCCGGCCGGCGATATTGTTGCGCCGGCGGCGGCCAGCGTTACGGTTTTCAACCCGGCGCCGGGTGGCGGAGTCTCCAACGCCCTGAACTTCAATGTCTTGCCGCCTCCCCAGGTGACCATCGGCGGCGTCGGCGACAGTTTGGATTCGCGCGAACAGCCCAGCGTGAATCTGACCCTGTCGGCTGCCCAAACCGGCGTCCTTAACGGTCAGTTGATACTGACGTTTACGCCCGAGGCGGTTAATCCCAGCGACGATCCTGCCATTGTGTTCATCTCAAACCAGGGGAGGGTGTTGAACTTCACTTTTCCTGCCAACAGTACTCAGGCAGTTTTCGCCGGCGCTCCGAGCGCCATGTTTCAGACCGGAAGCGTGGCCGGTACCGTCAATCTCAGTGTTTTCTTGGAGGGTGCGCTGAACGCGAGCCGGAATATTACTATCAGACGGCAGGCGCCGACGATCAGAAGTGTGAGTATCGCCTCGCGCACGGCCTCGAGCTTTGAGCTGGTAATCGACGGCCTTTCCAACACTCGGGTGGTGAATCAGGGTGAATTTCGCTTTACTGCGCGAGGGGGTGGCAACCTGGCGACGACGCTGGTTCCGGTAAGCCTGACCAATGATGCCAACGGCTGGTTCCAAGGGGAGGCCTCCAGACAGTTTGGAAGCCAGTTTACGCTGGTCGTTGTCTTCAATGTTCAAGGGGACATCAGTGCTATTGGCTCGGTTTCGGTAACGCTGGGTAACGGGGAGGGAACTTCCGCGCAGGTCAGCGCCAGCTTCTGACTTTTTTGGCAAGATGCTTCGTATTTCTTCGTGTCTCCGTGGTCAGCGTTTGCTAGACATCTCTACCACCAAGACGCAAAGACACGAAGAAACACTAGAATCTTTTATTGATGTCTCAGTCCGATTTCCGTATAGGCTGCAGTATTGTTGTTTGCGCTTGTGTTGATCACTATGGTCGCCTGGGTCGTAGCGGATTGAGTCGGCTGGGGAGTGAGTCGTGACACGGGAGCTTTTTCCTGAAAGAGAACCAGATCACGGGGTCGAACGCTCCGGCTTAACTCTTCGAGGACGGAGATTATCGAAACCGGTCCGTGGTCCTGAGGCTTGGCTAGCTGCGGAACAGTCTTCAGGGGCGTCTTGCTCACGATTGCGGTTAGGCGTTCCTCTCCCGGAACACCTTTGAAGATGAACCAGGCAGTTGCCGGAACCGGGTAGCTGATCCCCCGTTCAATATTGTTCGTGCCGTTGTTGATTTCGGGATGAGGGAAGAGAAGGGTTTCGACCCCGCTCGACTGCTTGTCCAGCACATAGAGAAATCCGTCTACATTGGATTCGAACCAGAGCCGGATTCCGTCTCCAGAGCGAAACTTGTGAGAGGAAGCCACGTCTCGAATCTCGCAATCTGGAGTCTTGAGGAGAATGCGATATTTCAAGCCCACGCGCCGCTCCGTGATAGCCTTCACGTCAGTCTTGGCGGGCAGGGTATCGTTGTAGAACATCTTCGCAAGATCCTGAGTCCTTGTTTGCGGTTCCTGCTGGGTTGACTGGCTGTGGCCGGCGTTGATCAGGTACGGAATCAGGATTGCGAGTAAAAGCTTCGAGCGCATAGGACACCCCCTTGCATATTTCGTGATTCTAATAGTGGTGAGAGAACGCCCCTCCCTAATGTGGTGATGAATCCTGGATGAGCGTTACAGCACCCAGCATCTCAAAGAGCGATCAATACCGCCGCTTCTGCTGGCGAAGGATGTCAAATCTCGCGGTCTCGGCGATGGCCATGACTGCCATTACTCCCGCCTGCACCGGGTCGCTGACCACGAGATCCGCTGCGTCAGGAACGCTTCCTGCCATGTTAAGAGAAATCACGGTTAGACCCTTCTGGCGCACTTCTGCGACCGCTTCCGTGATCCGGCCGCCCATCAGCGAGCCGGCCAGAACGAGAAGACGAACTCTGGGAAGCCTGACAACGGCTCTTACGGCCGCTGCCAGCTCCTGCTCGCCGACGAGAGGAATCGTGTCTACGGAAATCCGTTCTCCCCGAATGTTGTGCCGGTCCGCCTCGGAGATCGCCCCCAGGGCCACCTGTCCCACCTGGGCACCCCCACCCATGATGATAATTCGTTTCCCGTAAATGTGCGAAAAGGGGGGCGTGCTCTCGACTTGCCGGACGTTTGAGATTCGTGCCAGGTCTTCGACCACTTCTCTGGCGGGTTCTTCGAGCTTGAACTCGAAATAAACCTGAACGTCTTGCATTGGCGGACGGATGATGTCGACGTAGCTGATATTCGCGTTGTGCTCGGCGAGGACCTTGGTCAACTGGAACAGGGTTCCAGGTTGATCGGAGACAGTTATTAACACCGCATGTTCCATGGCGCGCAATCTTAGCATGCTTCAACAATGACGTGGGCGGATACGCCATCAAGAATGCTGCGCCGCTTAAGGCTCTACCAGGGAACAGCGGAGGCACATGATCAGAAAACTGAAATCGGGGAAGTACAGGCTTTACTCCAGAAAGAAGGATCCTAAGACCGGAAGACGGAGAAACCTCGGGACCTTCGATACGCTCCAGCAAGCGCAAAAACATGAGCGGGCAATCCAATACTTCAAGCGCCGGGGCTAATCCACGCCTGATTGGTTCTGGGAGTGAACTGCTTCCGCGGCACTGCCCGAAAAAAATGCGCGGACGCAAAAAAATGCTGAAACTTTTCGTAAAAAGCAACAACTGCTCGACAAGCGTCACAATGCCTTTCGAGGAGGAAGTGACGCATCACGCTGTGGTAAATAGACTTTTCTTCCGGAACCGATGTGGTATGATCATGCAATTCCACTTCGGTGGAAGAATTCTGCATGTGCGGGGAATGCCCGCCCGTCATGCAGCTCGCGCAAATTCGCTGATTTGAACAAGTCCCCGATCCTCGGGGCGAGAAAAAAGTCTGCCCTGGACCTAAGGGACGGGAATGGCTTGCCAGATTGGACGACGGGGAGGTCGTTGCTGCTTGTTGCCTAAATCCAGATACGCCAGTTTCGTTCTTGTAGCCTTCGTGCTCCTGATTTTAGGTCCGTGGGATCGCATCCCGTCTGACGTTCATCACCAGAAGCACTTTTTTCAAGACAACCACACCCGGCTGGCACGGCCGGTCGATGAAGTAATCACGCCGGTCGAGGTGACGACCAAACCAACGCCCGCGAGTCTCCCGTTTCCGGAGGCAGCCGCCACGACATCCGTCGCGTCTGCGACGGCCGCGGCGACCCCTGACGCCGCCTCCGAGCGGCTTCGCAAAGAAGTACTGGCCCTGATTCGATTTCCGTGGAAGAAGCTTGGATACGAGATTGCCTTCATGGGTCCGCGTCCGGGCTATCGCGCGATGACGATCTCGGAGCAGCGCAGAATTGAGATTTACAACCGCCCCGGCGACTCTCCGCTGTTGACGGCGTACGATCTGGCCCATGAACTCGGCCATGCGGTTGATCTGGACAACAATACTCCGGAGCGGCGTACCCGCTGGCGAGAGCTGCGAGGCATCGATCCCGAAGCAGCCTGGTTCGGGTGTAACCGCTGCCCCGACTACAATACGCCCGCAGGCGATTTTGCGGAGACCTTTGCCTTTTTGTTGCTGGGACCTGGAAACTACCACAGCCGAATGGCACTGCCTCCCACAAAAGACCAGATCTCCGCGCTGGCTGCTTTCTGTGGGATCAAGCGACCGAAGCGCATACTCCAGCCCAACAGCCAGATAGCACAAGCCAGTACCAAGCCGCCGGCCCAACCTGCTCAATAGATCTTTCGCTTTTCCTGCGAAATGGCTGTCAAGGTTTTGCCCACCGAGTTCGAGCCGCTTAGCGCTAAGACCTCGCGCTCCTGAAAGGGCACCGCCTTAGCCGAGTGGCAGCAAGCTTGCCCCCATCTTACAGGCGAGTCGGCCCCGGAGATATGTGCCGCGCCTCTCCTCAACAATACCGGTAACTCAATCCCGGCCTCACGGGACATGATCCCGAAACCCCGGGCTGCGCTTCGCTTGCCCTGGGCTCAGACATTCTTTAGAGCACCCTCTGGGGCGAAATCATCTAAGACCGTATGAGACGCAGTCGCTCAGGTTCAGAGCTTGCTACCGATCGCGATTCCGGGCGCCGAAGCCCGCCGAAATCTACCAACTCCGGGCGCCGATCGGTCGCCGGCCAGGTCGCTTCTACAAATTTCACAACCGTAGTCTATGAATTACGATAAAATCAGTACGTGTTTGAGATCCCGAACAGGAAGTGGAGTTGCCCTGAGAACCCCGCTGTGCCTCACTGGAGACGCGAGAGGAGAATGGTTTTCGCATGATGTTAACGCGTCTTCCTGGACCCCGTCTTAGTCCGTTCGTAAAGATCCTGTGGGCCTCGGATCAGGCGGTCTCGCCGGGGTCTGTCGCCGCCGATCGCGAGCGAGTCCTGCCGACGGGCGGCATGCACCTGGTATTCCGGCTTTCCGACCACCCGCTGCGTCTCTTCAATGACATCAATGATCCCATCGGGTACCGCGTCGGACACATGATCGTCGGCGGGGCTCGAGCTTCGTTCTATGTGCGCGAGATCTCCCAGCCTGTCAGTTCGGTTGGCGCGCAGCTCCGCCCGGGCACGGCCGAACTGTTGTTCGGCGTGCCGGCCGGCGAGCTCGCCGGCCGGCATACTCCTCTCGAGGATCTCTGGGGTCCGTCTGCTGTCGAAGCGCGGGAACGTCTGATTGAGGCGGGTGGTCTGCAGCCGCGGCTCGATGTCCTCGAGGCGCTTCTCGCGGCGCGGCTTCCGACGGTCCGCGGGCTTCACCCAGCCGTCGCCCAGGCTCTCGAAAGGTTTACGACAACCGCCGACGTGCGCCAGGCGGTGAAAGAAAGCGGTTACAGCCATCGGCGATTCATCGCGCTGTTCCACCGTGGCCTGGGGTTAACCCCAAAGCTCTACTGTCGTGTTCTCCGTTTCCAGGAAGCTCTGGAGCAGGTTGCCGCCCACGCCGCCGCCTCGCTGGTCGAGGTGGCTCTGGATGCCGGCTACAGCGATCAGGCTCACTTCAACCGGGAGTTCCGGGAATTCGCCGGCGTCTCGCCGGGGGAATACCGCGAACTCGTGCCGGCCTTTCCGCATCACGTTCCGATTCACACTCGCCCCGCCAACATCTGACCAGGTCAATTTCATTCAAGACGATGGGCGGCTGAGGCGCTAAACTCGCGGCGTCGTTCATTCAGAAAGGAGTGTTCCATGAAAGTCCACGAGTTATTTGCCTACCTCCATGTCAGTAATGCGGCGAAAGCCATCGAGTTTTATGAGAAGGCTTTTGGCGCCAAAGAAAAATTCCGGCTCACCGAACCGAGCGGCCGTATCGGACATGCCGAGCTCGACTTCGACGGAACCACTCTGATGTTGGCCGACGAGTTTCCCGAGTACAACATCAGAGGACCGAAAGCGATCGGGGCGACGTCGGTCACGATCCATATCCACGTCGACAACGCCGACGAAGTGATCCGCCGCGCCGTCAGCGCGGGAGCGGTGGTCGAAATGGAACCCAAAGACGAGTTCTATGGCGAGCGCTCAGGGTGCGTGCGAGACCCCTTCGGACACAGGTGGAACGTCGGGCATAGCATCGAAGAGGTCTCGACCGAAGAGATGCAGCGACGATACGTTGAGATAATGAAGGACAAGTGAAAAGGAGCTCGTATCCTGGCGGTTAATCTTTAAAATCAAGAAACCGCCCACGAAGACACGAAGAACACTATAAAAGGAGCCAGGGTCACAAAAACGGCAAACAACCGCTTGTCCAATCAGCGCAGCGCGTAGATAATAGGCCCAATTCTAACGTCTGGCCGAAGATTGGCGAGAGCAGGAGGAACCCATGAGCCGTTGTCTGCATGTCGTCCTCTCGGTTGTGTTGGGCGCTGCTTTGGCTGCCGCCCAAAACGTGTCCAGTTCGGTAAACGGTACGCTGGTCGATCCCACGGGCGCCGTGATTGAGGGTGCGGCCTGCATCCTGACACGGCAGGGCACCGGCGCCGTCCTCACGGCCATATCGGGCTCTGAGGGACTGTTCACTTTCCCCAACGTTGCCGCCGGCAGTTATGCGCTCAGCATCCAGCATCCCGGCTTCAAGGCGTTTGAGCTCAAGGGGGTTTCCGTCAGTTCGAGCGAAATCCGGAGCCTCGGCCGCCTGACCCTCCAGATTGGAGAGGTCCGGGAATCCGTCAGCGTGACCGCCGAAACTACGCCGCTGCAGCTTTCAAGCGCGGAGCGCTCCGGGGTCGTCACCGGCAGCCAGATCAACGATCTCGCCCTGAAGGGTCGCGACTTTTTCGCTCTCCTGCAGACCATCCCGGGCGTGGTCGATACTGCCCAGGAGACGCGCGAGGTGACCAGCAACCAGCCCCAGCGCGGCATCTACATCAACGGCACGCGAGAGAACCAGAAAAACGTCAGTGTCGACGGTGTCACGGCCATGGATACTCACTCCAACGGCAGCACCACCTTCCAGCCCAACATGGATTCCATCGCGGAAGTGCGCATTCTGACGAGCAACTATCAGGCCGAGTACGGCCGTAACGGCGGCGGCGCCATTACCGCCATCACCAAGTCCGGCACCAACGCGTTCCACGGCTCGGCCTATGAGTTCTACCGCCACGAGAGCCTCAACGCCACGAACTTCTTTTTCAATCGCTCCGGCACACCCAAGCAGCCTTATCGCTATCGCATCACCGGCTACTCCATCGGCGGCCCGGTCTACGTCCCCGGGAAATTCAATCCCAACAAGGAAAAGCTCTTCTTCTTCTGGTCTCAGGAATACACAGGCGTAAAGACCGACTACGGCGCCGTCTTCGCCAACATGCCCACAGAGGCAGAGCGCAACGGCGACTTCTCACGCAGCTTTGATGTGAACAACCAGCTCATCCGCATCACCGACCCGCAAACGGGTCAGCCTTTCCCGAACAACCAGATCCCTCGGAACCGGATTCAGAGCCTGGGCCAGTCCATGCTGAATTTCTTTCCTCTGCCCAATTACGTCGACCCGGATCCGCGCAACCAGTACCGCTGGAACCATCGCGATGTTTACAGCGGCGCCACTCCGCGGCGCAACGACATCCTCCGTCTCGACTGGATCGCGAGCCCTTCGCTCCGTCTCTATTACCGCTGGGGCCAGGACATCGACGACACCTTTATCCCCTGGGGTGCGCGCATCGGTGACACGAACTTTCTGGTCAGCCCCGTCTTCGTCGACCGCACGGGCAAGGGCCACCTGGTCAGCGCCACCAAGATCTTCTCACCGACGCTGGTGAACGAGGCCAGCTTTGGATTCAGCAACGTGGTGCGCGACTACGATTTTGAGGATCCCGAACTCCTTCTGCGCTCTCACATGGGCAACCCGGCGCAGTGGTTCGATGACGGTAATCCTGAATCGAACTACATTCCGACGCTCCGGTTCGGCGGTCAGCCGGCCAACGCTGCGGCGCCCAATTTCAACGACTACCTGCCGAACAGCTACCGCAACCCGGTCTATGCCGTCACCGACAACCTCAGCAAGGTCTGGGGCCAGCACAGCTTCAAGACCGGCGTCTATTTTGAGCGGTCGCGCTCCGTATTGCCTGGCCGCGGCAGCTACCGGGGCAACTTCGATTTCAGCCGCGACACGAATAACCCCTTCGATTCCGGCCACAGCTATTCCAACGTGCTGCTGGGCAACTTTGTTTCCTACACCGAGCATGAACAGCGCTTCGTGACCCGGCAGCAGTTCGTCCAGGTCGAATGGTATGTACAGGACAACTGGAAAATCAGCAGGCGCCTGACGCTCGACATGGGGCTGCGTTTTTCCCGCATGCCGCCGATGCGCGAACTCGACCATCAGGCCGCCGCCTTTGATCCTTTGCTGTATGATCCGTCGAAGGTCCCCGTCATTTACGTGCCGGCGCGCGATGCCGCGGGGCGCCGCGTCGCCCAGGATCCGCGCACTGGCGCATTCGCTCCTGCGCCGCTCATCGGCCAGTATGTCCCCGGCACGGGCGACCCCGCTAACGGCATGGCCGTCGGCGGCGTCAACGGCTACCCGTCAGGGCTCTACGAGCGGCCCTGGGTCAACCTTGCGCCCCGCTTTGGCTTCGCCTACGACCTCTTCGGTGACGGCAAGACTGCGCTGCGGGGCGGCTGGGGATGGTTCTACGATACGGGCCAGAACAATCCCTTTTCCGCCGCCGTCGGCAACGCGCCGGTCTATGACCAGCCGACCCTGTACTACGGCAACCTCGACACCTACGCTTCGAGCGGCGGCGCCCTCGGCCCGCAGAACCTGACCACGCTCTACGGCCGCCACCAGACGCCCAACACCATGAACTTCAGCGTTGGCCTGCAGCGCCAGATCGGGGGCATGGCCGTCGATGCGTCTTATGTGGGCAGCCTCTCGCGCCACCTTTATGTCCGCCGCAGCATCAACCCGATTCCCCTCTACGCTCGCTTCGACCCGAAAAACTTCGATCCCACGCAGCCCAACCGGCCGCTTCCCGACAACTTCCTTCGTCCCTATGTCGGCCACGGCGACGTTACGGCGTACGAACATATCGCAACCACCAATTACCATTCCTTCCAGCTCGGAGTGAACCGCCACTGGTCGCGGGGTCTCCAGTACGGTGTCTCCTACACCCTTGCCAGGACGCTCGGCCTCGCCAACAACGACACCGTGATAATCAGCCCGTATTTCGCGCCTCGGAAGTGGAACTACGGCCCGCTCGAGTTCGACCGTCCGCACGTGCTCGTGTTCCACTATATTTACGAACTGCCCAAAGTCGGGACCATGATGGGCCCCAAGGTGGCGCGCTGGGTGTTCGATAACTGGCAGCTCTCCGGCATCACGTCGCTCATCTCCGGCACACCCTTTACTCCCACGTTCACGCACAGTGGACGGCCAGGACATCACCGGCTCTTCCGAAGGAGCGCGCATCACGGTTGCCGGGGATCCGAATCTGCCCGAGAGCGAACGCGACTTCTTCCGCAATTTCCGCACCGAGGCCTTCCAGCGCACGCCGCTCGGTGAATTCGGCAATGCCGGCGTCGGCATTCTTCGCGGGCCCGGCACGAATAACTGGGACATCACTCTGAACAAGCGCTTCCCGCTGTTTGGCGAGGGACGCTACATCCAGTTCCGCACCGAACTGTTCAATGCCTGGAACCACACCCAATTCTCGGGCCTGTTCACCGCGGCGCGCTTCGACGCCGCGGGGCGCCAGATCGACTCGAACTTCGGCGCGTTTCGCACCGCTCGTCCGGCCCGGATTATCCAGCTGTCGGCGAAGATCGTGTTTTGAGCGCTCGCCGAGAATGGAACAATTCGATTTGCGCTCTCCGCGCGCAGTCTGACATTTGCGCAGGCGAAACAAGCTCGTGACCTTACACGCACCTCATTGCTCTCGGGCGATTTTGCCCCGGAGGGGCGGCGGAAATTAGCCCCGGGGCAAGCGAAGCGCAGCCCGGGGTTTGGGGGTTTATAGTCTATGCGCCCTGAAGCGGGCGCAGGAGCCTTGAGGGGCAGCGTCCAGCGCCCCTCGGGCGCGTCTCTTTGGTCGTGTGTGACCGGGGGCAGCGCTCCGCTTGCCCCCGGCTAATTTCCATCGCCCTTTCAGGGCGCGAGCTGGCGTAACCATTGCGTTCTGGACCAATACAAAGATTGGGTGTAACGTTCAGAGCAAGCTACCGTCTTTCCAAGGACCGCAAGCTTTCTGCCGCGCAGACGTGAGTAAACAGGCCCGCGCTACAGAATCGAGTTCTCTTCACGGCTGCTGAGCAGGGAAGAAATGAGGCGCCGATGCAACGCCGACCTGCAGTAGAATGACGGTGAGGAGAACAAAAGATGGCTCCCACTCTCTCGGTTGTCCTGCCGGTTTACAACGAGCGCGATAATCTAGACGATCTGCTGGCTCGCCTTCTCCCTACCTTGGAAGAGGCGACGCACGGCTCCTTCGAAATTGTTTTCGTGGATGACGGAAGCCAGGACGGCTCCGCAGAAATCCTGGACTCTTTTCACGCACGGGACCGTAGGGTCAAGGCGGTTCATCTATCACGCAACTTCGGCCACCAGGCGGCGCTGCAGGCGGGTCTCGATCGAGCGACCGGAAAATCCGTGGTGATGATGGACGCCGATTTGCAGGACCCTCCCGAGATTCTCCATCAGCTGATCGAGCGCTGGCGGCAAGGCTACGATGTCGTCTATGCGCAGCGGAAGAATCGCAAGGAGGGTCTCCTCAAAAGGGCGGGCTATGCCCTGTTCTATCGCACCATGAGGGCGATGGCCGAAATCGATATTCCGCTCGATGCGGGAGACTTCTGTTTACTCGATCGCAGGGTGGTCGACACTCTGGTTTCGCTGCGTGAGCGAAATCGATTCCTTCGCGGCCTGCGGAGCTGGGTGGGATTCAAGCAGATAGGTGTGGAGTACGAGCGGGAATCGCGCCATGCCGGCGTGCCGAAATACACGCTCCGCAAGCTCGTCCGCCTGGCGCTTTCGGGTTACATCGGTTTTTCGGCGCTCCCGCTTCGGGCGGCCGCGGCGCTGGGCTTTCTGGCCGCCGTTGCCGGATTCGCGCTGGCGGTGTGGGCCATCGTAACCAAGATGCTCGATATCGCGAGCCCGCGTGGCTGGGCCTCCACCCTGGCGGTCGTTCTGTTCGTCGGCGGCGCTCAGCTGTTCATGCTCGGCGTCATCGGCGAGTACTTGAGCCGCGTCTATGACGAGGTTCGACAGCGTCCGATCTATATCGTCAGCTCCCACGTCGGGTTCGGGGAGACCGGCGCCTCGACGGCTCACCTGGAGAAGCAGAAGAGAGCCTGACCAGTCAGGCGCCCCGCGCGCGGCCCTTGAAGTAGACCATACTCCAGAGGGTGGCGCCAAATGCGCCGAGCGGATACGGCTGGAATACCACCGGTTCGAAGTACTCGCTGAAAAGCTCCTGCCACGTTTCGAGCGGTCGGGGAAAATCCCCGCGGTCCCAGCGCGCCAGCAGGCGGGAAAGGGAAGGCTCTGCGGGCAGCACGAGTTCGAGGATATGGACATGCCCGTCGTGGGTGAGCAGCGTCTCGAGGTGCGACAGGATGCGGCGGGTGCCGGGCGCATCGATGTGGTGGAGAAAGCTGTTCACCAGAATAAAGTCGAAGCGCTCCCCAACCACGGAATATTTTGTGACGTCGGCCACAAGAAAGTTGCGCCGCCAGCGACGGCGGGCATAATCAATGTAACGCGGGTTCAAATCTATCCCCAGGTACTCGCTTCTTTCGAAATGATGGCTGTTGGTTCCGGGTCCGCACCCGACGTCGAGGACGCGCCGCGCCAGCGTCAGGTTGTTGTGAGCGAAGACCGGCGCGAGCTTTTTCTCGGCAAAAGGGGCCTGCCATAGCCGGTAGACCAGGGTGTGTTCCATGATCCGGGAAATCATTCTATCCATCTGACCTCGAATTTTCCGATCACCATCGCATGAGGAAAGCGCTGGGCCAGCGCGGCCGCAAGGTCGGGCGGAGGAGCGCCGGAGAATTGGGGTTCGCCGTTCAGGGCGACGGCGCGCACTCGATGGCGATTCAGGGCTTCTAAGACGCCCGCCGTCCGGTTTGAGGAAGCATCCAGGAATTCAAATATTGTGCGGGTCGGATTGCGCAGGCCCGTGAGGAAATAAACTTCGGGACAGTCCGGCGTCGCATACGTGAAACCGCCGGAAGCATGGTGGCGCAGCGTGGCGGCCAGCTGCTCGTACTGCTGCTTGTCCCCGGGGTTCACCCGGATCCCGCCACGCTCAAGGCCAAGCAATTCCGTCTGGTTATCGCGCGCGTAGCCGAAACCCATCTGATAAATGAAGCCGGGATTGACCCGCAACAGAGCAAAGAGGAAATAGAATCCGAGCGTCGCCGCCATAAGCATCCGGGGCCATGCCGTCTGGTCAGAAAAGAAAGCCACAATCGCAAGCACCAGCAGGGGAGTCACGTAGAGGAAGTAGACCGGCGCGGCAAAGGGAAATTGGACCAGACTGCACATTCCCGCCAGGCTGAGCAGGAGCATGATTTGCTGACGCCGGAGTCCTGACAGACCCTTCGCCCGGATCAGGAGCAAGACTCCGGCCAACACCGTAAACGGTACCAGCGGACGAACCGAATACCAGACGGCTCGATACACGACGGGGCTGTCTGAGAACGCAAGCAGGGCTATCAGCGGCAGCGTCATCAGTCCGCCGGCAAGCCATCCTATGCGCCGTCGTCCATATACAACCAGTCCGAAAAGCCCCGCCAGAGGAAACGCAGCAACCAGCGTCAACAGGCCGGGAGCATCCATACGCCCGAAGGTGAATCGTTTGGCCGGCGCCACGAAGACATTGTGGACCAGGTTGGTCAGCCCGCTCGAAAGGAAGTAAGGAAGCAGGAAGATCCCAATGGGCGCAGCGACTCCAATCGCGAACGGTCCAAGCAGCCGGACCAGCAAACGGAAGCGCTCCCGATCACTTCGATGGGATTCGCGCCATTCGCGGAAGAGCAACAGCCCGGCCAGGGCGGCCCCGGGCAAAACGAAATGGATGAAGTCCACCGCTTCAGGGCGACTTTGCACAAGCCCGACCAGGAGCGCAAGCAACGTGAGCAGCGATAAAGCCAGGAAGAGGGTGTAACCCCACTCCTTCTTCGGGCTGGCGTCGGAAGAGGACGTCGATTGCTCGCGGAAGAACAAGAAAAGGAGGACCGCCGCCACATAGTAGAGGCCCGCGATCTTGATCAGGCACGACAGACCTGCGCAGACACCGGCCGCAAACAGCCACTTCCTCGCTCCGGTCTCGAGATGACGAAACAGGAAAGCGGCGCCAAAGACCGCAAGGAACAGGTTGTACCAGGAAGGAAGCGAGGCGAAGTAGTTGGGCACGCTCCAAACAACCGCCAGCAGTACGGCTCCCGCAGCGGTGAGAGGCGAGACGAGGCAAGATGCGACATAGTAAACTGCAGGCACCCATGCGAGGAAGAAGAGTAAGAGGACCCAGCGTAGCGAGACCAGGTTGATTCCCAAGAGACGGAATGCGAGCGCGTGCAGGTAGCTCAGCCCGCCCGTGTACGGGTCATCAAAGTCACGGTGTGGAAGTTCTCCAGCCAGGACCCTTTCGGCAGACTGCCCCAGCGTTCCCTCATCGTGCGGAACCCAGCCGCGCAGCATGCCGTTGGCCACGTACAACCCGCTGATCGCCCAAACCGCTATCAGCACAAGCCACCACCGTCTCTGCAAACGTTCCTGCGGCGCAAGCGGCTTTTGCGCGGAGGCCCTGCCCGAACCGGAGAGATCCTTACGCTTGCGTTTTCCCGTTTTTTTCGTTTCCGAAGAGAGCGCCATATTCCCGGTCATGACCCTAGGGGTTGATCTCATTCACCCGCGCATTGTACTTTCAGAGGCCGTTGCGAAGCCAATGATCTCAGATCGTCATCTTGCTCGAGGACGGCGGTCATGCTTGCGCTGGGCGCGGCGTGCTGCGCCGCGTTTCTGAAACCAGGCCTGAGCCCGGAGGCGCGGCAGCGGATGGTAGTGCGTATGATGCTCGCTACCTTCGGCTTGGTCCTGCTGACAAAGATTCTTTTCAAAGTGCAGGTAGCCCACTACGGTTTCGCGCGGGTTCCCTGGCCCTTCTACTGCTCGCCGGAACTGATCTGCTCCGCGGCTTCGAGAGAGTGCTTAACCACAAGACTTATGCGGTGGGAAGCGGCTCCGACTTGATCCGGACGGATGGGCGCGCCCATTTCATCAATCCGCTCCTGGAGGAAATCCAACGCCGATTGAGCCCGAAGGACACCCTTCTCGTTCTTCCCGAGGGGGTCATGCTGAATTATCTTTCCCGCCGGGTTAATCCGACGCCTTACATTAATTTCATGCCTCCCGAGCTGATAATGTTTGGTGAAGAGACCATGCTGGCTGCCTTCAAGGCTCACCCTCCCGATTACGTGGTCCTGCTTCACAAGGATACCAGTGAATACGAGTTGCCTTATTTCGGCGAGGATTACGGACGGGAAATATACGGCTGGGTCACGACGCACTACAGCCCGGTCAAGCTTTGGGGGGATCTGCCATTCCAGAGTTCGCGGTTCGGGATTCGGCTGCTCAAACGCGGACGCGCGGAATAGAGTCCCGTCCCAGCGGTCAGCGCGCGAAAACCGACGATACATTGCCGGGGCAATGGTCGCGGCCTCACGGCTGCGTTGTGTTTCTTAGCGTCATTCGGTCTTAGTGGTTCAAAGAGCGGAGACCCGATGGCGTCAGGGAAGGGAACCCGCGAGCAGAGCAATATCCATGACGCCCGCGCGTTTCGCAATGTCGAGGACATTGAATACCTCGCCATAAGGCAACTCGGAGTTACCTCTCAGGAACATATGCTTGTTCGCGCGCGCGCGATAAATCGCGTTGAGCGTGGACTCGAGGTCGCTCAGAGGCACGGGCTGCTTATTGAGGGTAATCGTGTGGTCACCGGCGACTTCAAGAATGATGGTGTCCGGACGCAGCACCTTGGGTTGGTCTGGCGGCGCCGGTTGCGGCACACGCACTGGAAGGTCGTGTTGCCGGATAGGAGTGGCAACCATGAAGATAATCAGCATCACCAGCAATATGTCGATATAGGGAGTGATATTGATATCTGACTTATAGCCTTTTTTGTTGGCTGTTGACATCATGATGGATTCTGCTGGCTCCTTGTAACCTAACCTTGCAAAAGGCTGCGGGCGTGATCAATGGGGTCAACGTTGTGACTCGAAAAGCAGAGAACGCCTCTTTTTAGTAAAGACGGAACGAAATCTCGATATTGGCCTGAACGTCGACGGCTGTTCCATTGAGGGTGCCCGGCTTGAAGCGCCACTTGGTGGCAATAGTATTGATGGCGGACTCGTCCAGACCGTATCCCAAGCCGCGCAACACTCGAAAGCTGTCGACCGTACCGTCTTTCCGGACGACCGCCTGAAGCAGAACCAGCCCTTCGACTCGGGCCTTGCGCGCTGCTTCCGTGTAGGGTGGCAACGGCTGAAGTAGAGGGATCGGAGACCGAACACCGCCTCCGACGACATAGGGGCCCGTGCCGGCGCCTATTCCGCCGCCAGAGCCTCCTCCCATTCCACCTCCCCTTCCTGGCCCAACGCCGGGACCCTCGCCCGATCCGATCCCTGTTCCTTTTCCCGTGCCGATCCCGCCGCCGGAGCCGGAACCTGACGAGCGCAGCTCACTGGGCGGCGCCTGAATATCTCCAACCGGAAGGGTCACGTCCTGAGGGATTTCAATGGGCATCTGGATTGTGGCCGCGAGCTCCTCTTCGGATGGCATCAGCGGCTGGGGTTGATCGGGATCCGGTGGACGGAGTTGGACCGGAGCAGTCTCGGGAATTCTTCCTTCCGGCGGCGGTTTTGGTTCGTTCTTTCCGCCGCCGCCGCCGCCGCCGCCTTCGCGCCCGTCCCCTTCGAATGGGAAGAAAATCGGGGGAGCTACGAAAACTATGTTGTCTTTAGGTGGTAGCGGCTCGGTCTGTCTGTGAACTATGATTATTGCAAGCGTGATAAGGACTACGTGGAGCAGGGATGAAATAATTATTGAGCGCCGCCGCGCCGCCCGGACCTCCTTCGGGTCTGCGGCGATGCCGTACGGATCCGACAAAACCCCTGGTATGAACGATGGAGCGGGAGAACCGAAAAACAGGTCGCGGAAAAACTCTTTCCAGGTAAATTCTTGGCCGACAAGGTCTTCTTCTTCGATGTAGTGGAACAGGGATGGACGTGTGCGAGGAGCCTTCCACTCTTCTTTGATGAATTTGATGAACTGAATCGGATGGCGCAGTACGCTGAAATCCAGAGTGGACCAGACGCTGGGTTCAGGCTCGGTCTTAATATAATGAAACAGCGACGCTTGAGTCGGCGGTTCCTTTCCCAATAATTCCTTGATCCAACCGGGTAGCTGAAAACTCATGACTCTGCGTCCTGTCAGATCAATAAGAGTAGACCTTCTCGCTTCTTGGTTCAATCCAAAAAATTATAAGTGCCCCATTCAGACCAACCTGGCGTTGCTTAAGGGTCTTCGCGTCTTCGTGGGTTAGAGCGGAACAAAGTACCTCCAGGACACGAAGACTCGAAGAAACGCGACCTTCCAGACCAGCCGAAAAGGGAGTATAATTCGCCGGTTACGGGGCAGGCCTGTACTCTATTCTTCACCTGCCTCCATTGGTACATGTCTGACAAAGCGGTCCCCGAATCTCCAGAAGAACCCTCTCCTTTACCCCAGCGCATCCCCATCGTTGTAGCTACTTCGGTCATGCTGACCTTCATCTCCTTCTGGAGGGCGGCCGCTATCGTCCTGTGCGATCTTGGCTCATCGGCTTTCTATGTCGGGGGCATTTCCGAGAAGGCAGTTGGCAGCGCCGCACCCTGGTTCGTTCTGGGGGTGATGTGTTTTTCTTACGCGGTCCGTGCAGTATACATCGAATCGTGCGTCCTGTTCGTGCGCGGCGGTGTGTACCGGGTGGTCAAGGCGGCTCTGGGTGCGAAGCTGGCCAAGTTCAGTGTCTCGGCCCTGATGTTCGACTACGTTCTCACCGGTCCGATCAGTGGCGTCTCTGCCGGGCAATACCTGGTTGGGCTGGTAAACGAGGTGTTCCACCTGATGGGACTCCAATGGGCAATTCCCCAGGGGACCGGGAGCCGCCGTTACCGCCATTGCCGTTACCCTCTATTTCTGGCGCAAGAACGTCATAGGGATCCACGAAAGCAGCGACAAGGCCCTGCGAATCATGCAGGTCACGACCGTCATGGTGGTACTCATGATCGTCTGGTGTGGAACCACCCTCCTGGTTCGAGGGGGGAACTTGCCACCCGCGCCGGTCCCGGAAAATCTCACGTTCTCGCCCGAATCCCTGGGATGGCTTCATGGAACGGATTGGGTAAAGACGATAGGGTTGCTCGGCATACTGATCGCCTTCGGGCACTCGATACTGGCCATGAGCGGAGAAGAGTCTTTAGCCCAGGTCAACCGGGAGATCGCCTACCCCAAAGTCAAAAACCTCAAACGCGCCGCGCTGGTGATATTCGTCTTCAGCATTCTGTTTACCTCGCTAGTCTCTTTCTTCGCCGTCATGATCATTCCGGATTCGACCAGGCCGGAATTCCACGAGAACCTCATCAGCGGTCTCGCCATGAACGTCGTGGGGCCCTATCCGCTGCGTCTGGCCTTTCAACTCTTCGTGGTTCTCGTCGGCTTTCTCATGCTTTCAGGCGCGGTCAACACGTCGATCATAGGCTCCAATGGCGTTCTCAACCGCGTTTCTGAAGATGGCGTTCTTTCCAGCTGGTTTCGGCAGCCTCACCGCCGCTATGGAACATCGTACCGGATCATAAACCTGATCGTGATTCTCCAGATCGGCACTGTCGTGGCAAGCGGCGGAGACACGTACGTGCTGGGCGAGGCGTATGCGTTTGGGGTGCTCTGGAGCTTTGTCTTCAATTCCTTGTCGATGTTCGTCCTTCGCTTCAAGAACCGCGAACCACGCGAATGGAGAGTGCCGCTCAACATCCGGTGGGGACGCAAGGAAATTCCTCTCGGCATACTTCTTGTGCTCCTGGTCCTTCTTGCTACTGCAACCGTGAATCTCCTGACAAAGCAGGTCGCTACGATCAGCGGCCTGGTGTTCACCGCGGCATTCTTCACTCTGTTCACCATCTCCGAGCGGGTTGCGAAACGGAAGCGAGAAGGAACGGGACTCGATCAGTTTCAGCTGATCAGGGAAGAGAAAATCGACCTCGACGTCGTGAAGGTGCGCGCGGCGCCCGTTCTGGTCACGGCGCGGGATTACAATAATCTGAAGCAGCTCACGCTGGCGCTATCCGAGACCGATACCAAAGAAAACGACGTGGTCGTCATGACCGCCCGCATTATTCAAGGGAGCGCGGCAGGATACCGCGAGATCTTCGATGAGCACCTGTTCACCGAATTCGAGCAGTTGCTGTTCACCCGGGTCGTAGCTACTGCCGAGAAGATGGGAAAGCCGGTGAAGCTGCTGACCGTACCGTCCAATAATCCGTTTTCGGCCACTGTGAACACCGCAGTCCTGCTAGGCTGCATACGGATGTACGCCGGCGCTTCAGAGAAGCTCTCGATCACTACCCAGGCGCACCTGGTTGGAAAGGCCTGGGAGGAGATCGACGATCCGGACAAGACCCAGTTCGAGTTCGTCATCGTCTGCTGACCGCGGCGAACCGCACCGCTTCCAGATCGGCGCGCACGTGCCGGATCTCGCTCCTGAGGATATCGAGCTGATCCACCGGATCTGGCTGGAAATAACCGAGAAAGTACCCGAGGGCGAATTCCATCACCGCGACGTGGTGTCGCTGGCCTTGAATCGCTTCAATCAGGAGTTCAAAGGCGCGGCCGGCGCGCAGATCCTGGACGAGCTCAGGAAATCTTCCAAGAAGGCGGTTCGCAAGAAGACCCGCCCCCGATTCTAGCTCCCCGCTGTCTTCGTGTCTTTGCGTCTTGGGGGTATCTGTTCCGCAGGTTTACTTCACGCTGGCGCGCGCGCGCCGGATCTGTTCGGCGTGATTGTGGGCGTGCCTGGCATAAATTTCCAGCCAGTTTTCGACGGTGTAACGTCCGCTTTCGGTATGGGTACCTTCGCGTCCCCACTCTGCCTCGGTCAACCGGTCCAGAAGATCCGCCGTCGAGCTGCGGGCGGCATGGATTGCCTCAAGGGATGACTCGATGGGCCGGTCGTAGTGCAGCCGGCGCGCGAACTCCTCTTCGTCGTAACCCGAAATCACGGGGCGCTCCTCGGCAATCAGGCGTCGCAGGCGGATGGCCGAAGTCATTTCACTGTCGGCTAGATGGTGAACGATCTCCCGCGCCGACCATTTTCCGGGCGCAGTCCGGGCGTCCAGCTCTCGATCGCTGATTCTCTCGAGAGCTTCGACTACGGCCCGGTAACCATCCTTGTATTTGTTGACCAATTCCTTGCGTGCCGCAGCGTCCATTGATCACCTCCGCGTTGCGCCGTTCTACATACCGCGCTCTCGGACCAAAAGCAAGCTCATGTTTCCCGGCAATAACAAAGACGCGCAGACGCAAAGCACCTTTCCCGAAATGAGCCGGTCGTGATAATCTCGCGCAGATGGCAACCTCTTGACAATACGCCGGGTTCTAAAAAAGCAAGGAGATTGAAATGTCTGACCCCTGCAAGTCTTCGCGACGTGACTTAATCAAAACCAGCGCTCTGGCAGCCACGCTGTTCCCCTGGATCACCCAATTCCGGCCTTCGGCCATGGGTTGGGGAGGATTCGCCGCTAACGATGCCGACCCCTGGCGCGGGCTCAAAGTCGGGGTGGCATCCTACACACTGAGAAAACTACCACTGGACGCCGCGATCAAGGCGATTCAGCGCGTTGGCTTGCACTACGTCTCCATCAAGGATTTCCACCTTTCCCTCAAGAGTACTCCCGAGGAACGTCGCGCCGTGGTTCAGAAGTTCAAGGACGCGGGGATTACGCCGCTGAGTTGCGGGAATATTTCGATGCAGAATGACGAGGCCAACGTGCGCGCGGCCTTTCAATATGCGCGCGATGCGGGTATTCCGACGATCGTTTGCAGCCCGGCGCCCGAATCGATGCCGATCCTCGATAAAATGGTAAAAGAGTTCGATATCAAACTTGCGATCCATAATCATGGGCCGGAGGACAAGCGTTTTCCCTCTCCCCATGACGTTTGGAAAGCCGTCGAGCCTTACGACAAAAGGATCGGGTTGTGCATTGACGTGGGCCACACGGCGCGCGCTAAGGTCGATCCCGCGCAAGCCATTCTCAAGTGCCGCGCCCGGCTTTATGACCTGCACATCAAAGATCTCATGGACACGCAGCCGAAAGCGAACAACGTCGAAGTCGGCCGCGGCGTCCTGGACCTGAAATCCATTCTCAAGGCCCTGCTGGATATCAAGTATTCCTATCAGGTTGCCTTCGAATATGAGAAGGATGCCGACGATCCTTTGCCTGGATTGGCAGAGTCCGTGGGCTACATCCGAGGCCTGCTGGCGAACCATCGGGGCGCTTAGCGCCCGTCGCGTCTTAGGGCTCGCGCAGAAATAACTTCACATTCTGGCGCGAGAGTCGGTGGTCAATCATGAACCGGTTTCTGTTCGCCAAGCACGCCGAGGATCGCGCCCCTTCGGGCCGCATCGTCGCTCGCGCCTCGCCAGCGGGCCTGGGGGCCTGCAGCAGAATGCGAACTTATTTCTGCACGAACCCTTAGTGGTTCATGCTCAAAAAAGGCGTCGCCAAGACACGAACGCGCAACGAAACGGCAAGTCGCCAAAAACTAACCTGCTCCAGACTCAACCGGACGCATGGGCAGGATTACCTGTGTTCCTGGAGGTAGACGTGAGGAGAATATACGTGCTTTTTC
Source organism: uncultured Acidobacteriota bacterium (assembly GCA_963827655.1). Taxonomy (GTDB): domain Bacteria; phylum Acidobacteriota; class UBA6911; order UBA6911; family UBA6911; genus CAWHCF01. The sequence goes on along the minus strand of CAWHCF010000022.1, from coordinate 128,326 downwards.
TTCTGCTGGCTTCGGCATCTTTCATCTCCGAACTGGTCGCGGCCGATGAGACGAAGATTCTCCTGGGTGTGTGGGCCGGCAAGGCGACCGGCCCCGATGGGGCGCCGCCAACCGGCGATATCACCGTAACCTTTTCCAGAGACGAAACTCGCGCGCTGAAGGGAAAGATTGTGATCAAAGCCCCGGGGGGACTTCAGTATTCCGGGGAGATATCGGACATCACCGTCCAGAAGAAGGTGTTCTCCGGGACAGCGGTCTTCAAGCTGGGAGAGAATCCCCTGCAAGCCGTAGTCACCGGTCCTCTCAAAGGGAAAACCATTCAGGGCACTTTTTCCATGATGGCCAAAGGGGAGAAAATCGGCGAAGGGACTTTCAACATCACGAAGGAACCCGTCAAAGCGGGGAAGTGAGACGATTGACGATTGACGATTGACGATTGACGATGGGCGATTGACGATTGACGATTGACGATTTGGCTCCGCGAGTGGGGTCGACCAATTGACAGTGATACCGCGCAGCGCTGGAAACAGACGAGTCAGGGAACCTGAAGTCAAAGCGGGAAACGACCGACCTATTGGCGATTGGCGGTTGACGATTGACGATCAGCCTCTGCGAGTGGGTCGACGACGCGGCGTCGATACGGTTTGAGCAGACTCAGCAACATCGGAAGGAGAGTGAGGGAACCCAGCAACCCGGCGCTCATGGCCAGGCTGGTAAAGATTCCAAAGTAGATGGTCGGGATGAAATTCGATAACGCCAGGATGCTGAACCCGGCGATGATGGTGAGATTGGAATAGAGAATCGCCCGGCCGATACTGTTGTGCGTCCTGTCCGTGGCGACGGTGTAATCTCCATGAAGACGGAACTCATCCCGGTGACGGAATGTGTATTGGATCATGTTGTCGACGGCGATTCCCATGGTCACGGAAGCGATCATGATCGTCATCATATCGAGCGAGATATGAAGCGCCCCCATGGTTCCCAGGATAATCAGGATCGGAAGGGTTGTCGGTAACATCGAAATAAAGGAGAGATAAAAAGAGCGGAAGAGCGCAACCAGCATCAAGTAAATCACCACGAAGACCACGCCCAGCGTCTTTATCTGCGAGTCGAAAAGACTGTTCAGCAAGTTGTTGTATAAGACAAAGAGCCCGGTGACCCGGGCCTCATCCTCGGTAAACCTGGTTTCCTTCCTCAGAAAATTTGCGAGGTCTCCCAGCATGGCATCACGGCTCAGCGTGGGGCTCGACTCGCGAATCCGGATGAAGATGCGCGCTTGCGAAAAGTCGCTGGTCACATAGGGGAGAAGATAGGCCTGCTGCATCCTGGGCGCGAGGGTCGCGCGCGCCAGATTGAGGATGAACTTGTTGGGCGGAACGCCGTCGTTGACTTTGGTCAGAATCTCGATCAGCGTGTCGAGTGACGATACCTTGCCGACGTTCGGCAGCTGCTCGGTGTGTTTGTGGATTTTGCGCAGGATCTCCAGATTCTGCGGCTCCAGCCAGTAATCCTTCTTCTTGCCGTCGAGGACGATCTCCAGCGATGTCGTGCCCCCGAGGCGTTCATCAATCACGCTCAAGCCACGGGAAATGGGCGTGCTTTTCCGGAAATAATCAATGAAGCGGTTTTCCACCTGAAGCTTCGTCATACCTGCGATTGATACGCCGAGAAGCCCGAGGCTTGCCATTGCGATCGGGATTTGGTGCCGGCGGCTGAATGCCGCCAGAAATGCGACCGGTGATTTCTCCAGCGTAGCGAGATGCTTTGGAGGTGGCGGTCCCTTGGGGAAGAGGAGGAGCGCAGCCGGAAAGAAGGTAAAGTTCACGACATAGGCGAGCGAGAGACCTGCCGCCATAAGGAGACCGAAATCGATGACGGGCCGGATGCCGCTGATGATGAGGGTCGCAAAACCTGCCACGGCGGTCGCGGTAGCATAAAAGCACGGAACGCTGATTTCCCGCACGGTCTGAAACAGGATGTCCTTCTTGTCGCGCTCGGGAAAGCGCGCATGAATCTCCCTGAAGCGCACGATCAGGTAGATGGCGTTCTGCATCCCCACGATGAGCAGCATCGAAGAAAAATTGGCGGAGACCACCGTCGTTTCCCAGCCGGTCAACCCCAGATAACCCATCGTGAAGATGGCGGAGATCAAGCAGGTTACGATCGGAAGCAGGATCCATTTGACCTGTCGAAAGAGGATGCCCAGAACCGCAGTGAGAAATGCCAGGACCGCAATCCCGAAAACAATGATGTCTCGTTCGATGTAGCTGACCATGTCGGCGATGATCATCGGCAGGCCGGACTCGACAAAGTCGTAGGCTTGCCCGCGGTACTTGGCCAGGATCGTCCTGATTTCCCGCACATCGGCGCGCCGTTGCGCCGAGAGTTCGGCATGCTTTTCGTTGTAGGCCCGGTTGACCGTTCTCATCCGCCTTTCTTCATCGGCCGTCAAACTTCCCGAAGCCTGCTGGCGGCGGAGACGGTAACGTTCGTCTCGGAGCGCGTTGAACTCCGCATTGGGCTTGAAGGTGAGAACAATGGCTGTGGTCTTGCCATCCTCGGAAATAAGGTTATTGCGCCACAGAGGACTCGTGGTGAGCTCCTGGTAGGCCAGCTGGCGGTCGCACCCCTCCATCAGCAAGGTCTTGTGCTGAGTCCCCATTTCATAGAGTGAAACCTTCGGGCTATGGAAGAGCGGGACGGTGAGAACGCTGTTGACCGATTCGATATTCGAGACCCGTTCCAGCTCCCGAGAAAGGCTTTCCAGAGTGCGAAGCACGTTGTCGGAAAGCAGATGCTCGCGAAGCGTGACTGCGAGGACAATGTAGTCGTCGGAGCCGAAGATTTCCCGGGTCGCTTCGTAATATTTCAGATCGGCGTCGTTTTCGAGGATCAGTGAGTCACTCGACGCGTCCATGCGGAAATTCTTGAGGTTGTAGCCGAAGAAGATCAGCCCGGCGCCAAAGGCAAGGACGACGAGAAGCGGGTGCCGGAGAATGAGTTTTTCGTAGAGGCGCGCAAAAGCGGACATGGTTCGCGTTCAGGTCCTCGATCCGCGTCTATGGCTGAGCCAGAAAAGGCGAAGACCCGAAGCCAAAGAAAAGATGGGAAATGCCATCTAGTGTTATTCAGCTTACTTCTTGAGAAACTTCTGCGGATTTTCGGCGAAGGCTTTTCGGTTTGCCTCGGAGGTGAAGTAGTAGGCGTCCCCGTCGAGCCCATAGATGAACGCGGTGGCTTTGTCGACCTGCTTGCCGGATACAGCGTCGGTAGCTCGCGTGTATTTCTGCGGCTGGTTCTTGATCTTGTCTTTACACATGTCGCAGCAGCCGTAGTAGGTTTTTCCCTCGTACTCAATGGCAATTCCCGGCTTGGTCAAAACCATGTCCTGCATCATGCAGACATACTCGCGTTTATCGATATTGCCGTTGGCGCCCAGCGCGATCGAAGCGGCCAGAGTGCATGCCAGTACGACTGAATAGACCATCACCTTTTTCATCCGGGCCTCCGTGAAAATGATGTAGACGCCATGATTCTAGCACCCGTAGAAACGAGACCCAAATAGATCTTGGTGGTCCTATGGGTTCTCGGCGACTTCGAGTCTTGGCGGTGGATTGTTTCGGTCAGCGGGACAAAATAAAATGGCCGTTGCGGCTCCGTTCCCTTGACCCGATCCTTTTGGAATGTTCTCTCCCGTTGCCCGGGATCGAACGTCAGCCGGAAGGCGCTACCAGTCGTCAAGTCTCTCTCTCGACGACACCAGTTGGGAATTGGTTTCCGCCAACTGGCTCCGGCTTCCTAGCCCGACGAACAAACCTGTTAAGCCCATCCGTCGATCATCTACCGGTGTTCAAGGTCACGCAAACTGCAACGACCGGGCGTCACTTTGCCAGAGCTCAAAAATGTTGTCAACGATTTTTTAGAAAAATTTTTTTTGAAAACATTTTGCGAGCAGCCGTCCCGTTAAAATGTCGTTTCTAGGCGCTGGTGAAACGCCTTACGTGCCTTCGTTCGGTCGTTCGTGCCTTCGTGGTTAGTGCGGCAGAACAAAACCAACCACTAAGACTCGAAGACCCGAAAAAACAAGAAAGTACACCGGGGAGGACTACTTTGGGCAAACTCGATGGGAAGACGGCATTGATCACAGGCGGAAATCGAGGCATCGGGGCGGCGATCGCGCGCGCTTTCGCGAGTGAAGGGGCGAGCCTGGCGCTGGCAGCGCGCGATCCTGTCCGATTGGAGCAAACCGTTCGGCAGGTCGGCAACTTGGGTTCTCCCGCGGCGGCCGGATTCCCGAGTGATGTTTCGGATGAGGCGCAGGTCGAGAGGCTGTTTGAGCAGACCATGGAACGCTTTGGCCGTCTGGATGTGCTGGTAAACAACGCGGGCGCGTTTGACGGCGGACCGATCGACGAACTCAGCGCGGAAAAATGGGACCGAGTCGTGGCGGTAAACCTGCGCGGTCCCTTCCTCTGCTCTCGCGCGGCCTTCCGGATCATGAAGAAGCAGGGCGGCGGCCGCATCATCAATATCGCAAGTATTTCCGCGCAGCGCGTGCGGCCTCGCGCCGCGGCCTATGCGGCAACCAAGCACGGATTGTGGGGACTCACCCAGGTGACGGCGCTGGAGGGACGGGAGCATGGCATCATCGCCAGTTGTCTTCACCCCGGAAACGTGGTCAATGAATGGCGCGCTCTTGGAAGCCGGCCGGAGGATCGAGAACCGATGATGGAGCCGGACGAGCTCGCGCAGGTAGCCGTACTCATGGCGGTTCTCCCGCCCCACATCAACATGCTTGAAGCCATCGTCCTGCCGGTTCAGCAGGCTTATCTGGGCAGAGGATAGAGGCTTTTGGCCAAGAACATCCGGGCTCGCGTTTGACGCGGAAGTGACGAAACATGACACGGACATTCGAGTGGAGCGGGCGCTCTAAGAACGCTTGCGGAGCAGGGCCATGAAATCTTCGGGGGTCGTAATCGTGATTCCTTCATGCGTTCTCAGTGAAAGAAGATCTTTGTCTCTCGTAACCACGTGGCTTGCTTGAGAAGCCAGCGCGGTGGCAATCACCACGTCATCTTCAGGATCTCTTACTACCTTGATCGCCGGAAGGTCGATGCTGAGCCGGGCGAGAACGTGTAACCCCTGGACAAAGTCAAACACCTTTTGGTCTTTGTATTCGTAGCGGCGACGGATGCGAGGATATTCCAGAAGCACGCGCTGGGTTTCGACCAGGATGGAATTGGTTGAACACACGATGAAAGCTCCTTGGCGAGCGAAGCGGAGGAGCTCGGCGGAGAGTTTCTTCTCCGCAAGAAATGCGCTTACCAGTACCGTGGAATCAAGCACCACGCGGAGAGGTTCAGGCATGCCGCTTTTTTCTGAAGTCCTTGACCCAGGAAGCGATCTCCTCCTCTTGTTCCTTGGGGCCCTGCTTAGGGTTTGGCTTTCGGTCTTTGACGCTCTTCATCGCACCAAATACCTTGTCCCAGGCTCTTGCTCGCTCGATCACGGTCACAGGCTTGAGGAGAATGCCTTCCTTCACGGCCTCGGCCTCCAGGTAATCGCCTTCAGTCAGGTTGAAGCGCTTTCGTAGGTCCGGGGGCAAGGTTACTTGCGCAAAGCGCTTGACCTTCACCAGTGCCATCTCGTCTTTCCTTCCTTGTCGAAGTTTTGATCGGAGATCGCTACTTGATATTATATTTTAAGAAGTTGAGAAACTCTAATTTTATTAACTCTCGCTGGAGACGTGTCCAAATTCGACAAGACGATCGGGGCCTGCTCGAAGCAGTGTTCGGCAGCGTTGGCTGAATGTCACTGGTGAAGCTCGACGTCGCCCAGCGCAGGCCGGCCGCCGAGCGACGTGGAGAAACCGAACAAGGCAAGCGCGGCGAGGACGATGAGCGCGGCCACACCGCTGCCTGCGTACCAGGCCGACAGCTGCATCGTCACCGGGAACAGAACGAACAGGCCCCACGTATAGAAGGCGGCCACGGATGCCACGAGCCCGACCCGTACGAGCAGCAGGAAGAAAACTCCGGTCATAGCCGCCGAGTGGAGGAGCGAAATCCAGAAATGCTCCTGCGCCAGCGCTCCGGGGACGGAGCTGAGGAGCACACATGCGGCGATCGCGCGCCACCGGGACCCAAGCGCCAGCCGCACCAGAAACAGCAGAAACAGGGTTGCGAGGGAGACGATGACGCTCTGACCGAGGCGCCAAACCAGCAGCGGAACTACCCGCTGGAGACCGTAGGCGACGCCGATGAGATCCGCAGGTATCAGCTCCGGCGCCAACCCGAGCCACTCCGGGGAGAAGTATGCCTGCGAAGCCTATCAGGGCGAGGGCGATTCCACCGACGCACCCGATCAGCAGGTCGCGGCCGACCAGCGGGTCGCGGAATTCACCCCCCAGCAGGCGGGCCCACGAGACCAGGACCTCCGGCCAGCGGCGGCGTACGAACGGTTCGACCGCCACGTAAGCCAGCCAGCAGAAGCCGGCCGTGAGTAGTGCCCAGCTCAGCGCCATCGTGACGAGCACGACTTCCCACAGCGTGGCGACGTGGCTTTCACCGAAAAACCAGGCAACGAACATCGCCGCGAACACGAAGGCCGACAGCCGGAACGCACCCTGTCGATCACCTCGCCCCGCCCGCAGGTTGCGCCGCGCGAAGATCGCAGCCGCCGCGATCATCGCGGCGAGCACGAAGAAGATCAGCACCAGAGACGTGCGTTCGGCGCCCGTGAGCAGGTTCGATTCCGTCCGCACGGATCGGGTCCACGGGAGCACAGCTTCGAAGTAGACGGGTTTGCCGCGAAAGCCTCCTGCCTCCAGCCGGACCTTGAGGTCGGGCCGGCTCGGCCACGTCCCCTCCCACGCCGCGCGCGCGTCTGCGTAGAAGGGGGGCGTCGAGCGCGGCTCGACCGGCTTCCAGACCGAGGGATCGAAGCCACCGGCTTGGAGAAGCGCGGGCCAATCAGGATTCGCGACTGGAGGCTGCCTCTCCGGTGGAGGTCGGGACGACGACGAGCTGGACTAGCCGGCCGCTGGGGTCGAGCCGGATGAGCGTCATGCCGGCCAGGTCAAGTGGAGGGTCGACAGGGTCGACCCGCGAGAGATTGCCGTAGCGGAACACGTAGCGCCAGCTCTCGAGCGGCTGCGGGCTCTCTCGATACCAGAAACGAAGGAAGCTCGGATCGTGACGATCCCAGCGGGACCGCGAGCGGTCCTGCGTCCGGAGGTACCGCAGGTAATCGAGATCCGCCTCGAATCCCGAGGCGCGGTCGACCAGGCGGTTCAGCGTAGCCGAGCCGGACGCCGATCTCACGAGCTTTCTCGGCGAGAGCGTCGGGCGACCTCTCAAGGGCGGCGCGGCGCCAGAGCAGCGCATTCGATCCCAGACTGACTGCCGCGATAGTTCCGACGTATCACCAGCGCCAGGAGCGCCCAGGCAATCGGCGGCATGGAGCCCCTCGCTGCTGCCGGACGCGGCCACCATCTCGGGTGACGGCGTCTCACCCGAGCGCAGTGCCGCCTCAAGCGGGTTCCCGCCCGGAAGCGCCGCCGCGACCTGCGCCGCCGAGGCCTGGCGTGCCCGCGGGTCGCGCGCGATCGCGCGCAGGATAACGCGCTCGACCACGGGGTCGATGTCCTTGATGAACTCGGACGGGGGCGGCGGCATCTCCTCGCTCTTTGCGCGCCCGGAGTTCGTGCAGTGACGCGGCGGTGAAAGCGCGCTTGCCCGTGTAGAGCTCGTAGAGCACGAGGCCGAGCCCGTAGATGTCGCTGCGAACCGACGCGCCTTTGCCGGCGAACTGCTCGGGCGCCATGTAGGCCGGCGTCCCGGATACGTCCGCTTCAAGCCCGCTGGCGTCGGCCGCGACTGCGAGTCCGAAATCTGTGATGCGCACGCGCCCGCGGCCGTCGAGCATTACATTGGCCGGCTTGAGGTCGCGATGGAGGACGCCGCGGTCGTGGGCGGCGGCAAGGCCGGCGCAGATCTGCCGTGCGATGTCGAGCGCCTTGTCCGGGGGCAGGCGGCCGATCCGCTTGAGCAGCGAAGCGAGGTCCTCGCCGTCGATGTACTCCATCGAGAGGAACTGCTGGCCATCGAGCTCGGCGATATCGTAAACGCGGCAGACATTCGGGTGCGCGACCTGGCGCGCGATGCGGACCTCGGCCAGGAACCGCTCTCGCTGTACGGTGTCAACGGCGAGCGCGCGGGGCAGGAACTTGAGGGCGACCGGCTGGCCGAGCTTGAGGTCATCGGCGCGGTAAACCTCACCCATGCCGCCCCGGCCGAGCAGTCCGATGACGCGATACCGTCCGGCGAGAATCGTCCCGGGTGTGAACCCGCCCGCCGCCATCGAATCGCTCGAAACGATTCGGACCACGGGCGGACCAGCAGCAGGGGCGGGCAAGGAGTCCGACGCAGCGCTTACCGTCGCCGTCTCAGACCGCGCGGGCGCCGGGGCGCCGCACGAGCCGCAGAAGCGGTGCATGTCGGGGATTTCGGAATGGCACGTGGCGCAGCGCATCAGCGTCCGAGCTGCGGGGTCAAGTTCAGATGACCGGCATCGGCGCTCCGTTCACGTCGATCGGCGGTGGCCAGTCACCCGTTTGGCGAGGCGTGCGGATTTCATCGAACGTAAAAGTGTTTCTATCGCGGGTGGCTCACAGGCGCAAGCAAAAACCTGCAGCAGATGCTTGCACGTTTACCCGGGTAAACCACGCGGTGTGGCGTCGTTCGCCCCGTCTGGTTGACATCGAGTGACTGATCTCATTGCACGCAAGCTCTTTGGTCGACTGGACGAATTCACTGGTACACTATCGGGGCGCGAATCCTATCACTATTTTGCATGTCGTCCTTCAATACAATCAATTGCGAGAGAGCGATATTGAGGGAACGTGCTCGCCATGCGCTCGGGGCACCAAGAATCGTCGTCGATTGCGGCCCCTCCGGAACCATTTCGCTCGCCCGGAATTGTTGACAGTTAACGAGAAATGACTTATACATAGACGTACTTTTTGCAGTCGATAAACTGTCAGCGTTCGGGTTTCGATGCCTCCCAGGTTTCTTCAATTTCTCTTGCCGGTCGTCTGCATTCCAACGGTCGCCTTGGCCGTTGCTACAGCTCAAGACGAAGCGAGTTTTGCCAAGCAGATCTTTCCCATCCTGACCGCCAAGTGCCAGGGTTGTCACCTGCCCAGCCTGCGCAGCGGTGGAATGCTGGCGACTTCGTTTTCCGACTTCAAGAAAGGCGGACGCAAGGGACCCTCCTTTGTTCCAGGAAAGCCGGATGAAAGCGTCGTGATCAAACACCTCAGCGGCGCGCTCGAACCGCGTATGCCGATGGGCATGGATCCGCTCGCAGCCGCTGAAATCGAGCTCTTCCGCCGCTGGATCCTCGAAGGAGGCAAAGACGACAGCGCGAGCGGCGATGGTGATCCTATCCCGACCTCGGTTCCGGTCTACCAGGCGTCGCCGGTCATCACGGCGCTGGCGTATTCGCCTGACGGGGCGATCCTGGCGGTCTCGGGCAATCACGAGATTCTCCTTCACCGGACGGATGGCTCCGGCATTGCCGGCCGCCTTGTGGGCCGCGCCGAACGCATTCAATCGCTGGCTTTCTCAAAGGACGGCAAGATTCTGGTTGCCGTGGGAGGCTCTCCGGCTCGCTTCGGCGAGGTACAGTTCTGGGACGTCGGCAATGCGAAGCAGCTTCGTTCGATCAAACTCGGTTCGGACACGCTCCTGAGCGTTACCTTTTCACCCGACGACAAGTATCTTGCCGTGGGGTGTCCGGACAAGACGGTGCGGATCTTTGACGCCGGGAGCGGCGAAGCGGTCAGGAAGATCGAAAGCCATGAAGACTGGGTCTTTGGAACAGTCTTTTCCGTAGATGGGAAACGACTGGTCTCCGTTAGCCGCGACCATTTCGTCAAACTATCGGAGGTGGCGACCGGTTCTTTTCTGGAGAACTTGAATCTGTTGACCAAAGCCACCTTTGGTGGCCATGGGGAACTCTATTGCGTGGCGCGCCATCCTAAATCCGACGTCGTAGTCGCCGCCGGTGATGATCGGACGCCGCGCATGTATACCATGCATCGTCCGAGGGCAATGAAAATCGACGACGATTCCTGTCTCTTGCGCGAGTTCCCGATTCAAGCCGGTCCCGTCCAGTGCGCGCGCTTCAGTCCGGACGGATTGCGGGTCGCCGTCGCCGGTATGGGCGACGAAATAAATATCTATCTGGTTGAAAATGCCGCAAAAGTAGCCACACTGAAGGGTCACAAAGGCGGGATCTATGCTCTGGATTTCCATCCTGCCGGAACCCAGCTCGCTGCGGCTGGATTCGACGGTTTGGTGCGTATTTACGATATAAAGTCTCAGGATCTACTTAAGGACTTTGTCCCGGTTCCTATTGCCGCGGGCTCTGCTTCCTCCAGGTGACGTCATGGGTGCTGCTTTGATGCAGGTTCATCGAAAACGTCAGGTCGCCCGAATGTTGTCTCTGTGCCTTTGGGTACTTGCGGTTGGTTTTGTACAAGCGGCTCCGAGTCTCAAGACTCTGCGTCCGTTCGGGGCTCAGCGGGGAACCACCTTTACTTTGACGCTCGTCGGCCAGGAGTTGACCGCGGGTTCCGAGTTGATCACCACGCTTCCCGCAACGATTTCGCGCCTCGGGCCCTCACGGGATCTGAAGACTCCGGAAACCGAGCTTCCGTTTCTTATTGAACTGCGTGCCGATGCTCCCCTGGCTCACTATCCCGTTCGACTGAGGACTCGAGAAGGAATTTCGAACGTCATGCTCTTCAGCGTGGGCGACTTTCCAGAAATCGAGATCAAGAAAACCGAAGATGACCAGGACGTGAAAGACAGAATCCGGAGTGTAACGCCTCCGGTGGTCATCAGCAGCTCGTTGAAAGCCGGCGAACAGGACGCTTTCAAATTCTCGGCCGCCGCGGGTCAGAACCTGGTATTCGAAGTCGAAGCCCGGCGCATGGCCTCTGCCATCGATCCGGTGATTCGCATTCTTGACAGCAACGGCCGCGAGCTGGCGTTCAACGACGACGCGCCGGGCATCGGTGTCGACTCACGCGTCGAAATGAAGTTTCCGCGAGCGGGCGAGTATCGCGTCGTTGTTCACGACAGTCGATTCAGCGACCAGGAGCAAAACTTCTACCGGCTCAAGATTGGAAACTACCTCTTCGCGGAAAGCATTTTCCCTTTGGGCGGCGAGCGTGGAAAAGATGTCGACGTGACTCTTCAAGGCGGCAACCTGCCGAAGCCGGTCGTTGTGCGCGCCTCTTTGAAATATCCGCCGTCTCATGAAGTGGCCATGATCAACCTCCCTGCCGCGAAGGAGCAAGGAAGTTTGCCGCTCCCGTTCGTCCTGGGAGACCTGCCGGAGATTCAGGAACCGGAGTCTGGTGCTCCGGCGAATCTGACGGGCGACACCATCGTGAACGGAAGGATTTCGAAGCCGGGCGAGAAGGATCTCTATCGCCTCGCGGTCAAGCCTGGAGAGAAGTGGCTTTTTGAGATCCAGGCCGCCGGGTTGGGAACGTCTCGGCTGGGAGCATACCTGGGCGTATCCGACAACGCAATGAAACATCTCGCGTCGGCGGTGGATGCAGCGAGTCTGCTTCAGACCGGGTTCTCGTTTGTGCCACGTGAAAAGGGAGTTGATCCGAAATTGCTTTTCACGGTGCCTGAAAAGATCGAAGAGTTAACTCTTTCGGTGGAAGACATCAACAACCGCGGCGGCCCGGCTTATGGCTACCGGCTGCGCGCCACGCGGAAGATTGAAGAGTTTTCCCTGGAGCTGGTTGCGCCGTTCATTAACATCCCCGCGGGAGGAAGCGCGGCGATATCTGTGCGCGTCATCCGCGATACCTACGGTGGGCCGATCCAGCTCAGCGTAACCGGCGCAGGAGGTGAAATCACAACCGAAGGTGGGCACATTCCCGCTAACGCGAGAGAGGGGTTGATCGTAGCCACCGCCAAGGCGAACGCGGCTGTCTCGACCGTTGATCTGGAAGTCTGGGGAGAGGGGGTCTCCTCGAGCCAGGAACCAATCCGTCGTCGAGCGGTCGGTCCTGGCCTCGTTACTGCCGTAAAGGGCGCAAGAAGAGAAGTCGGGGGCGGGAGCGCGGCAACTCAGAGGCCATATGTGGCAAGGTGGCTTGGAATGCAGCTTCCCGCCGGCGTCGCGGGTCCACCGCCGATTGCGTTTGAGCTGGAGGAGCGCGCCATCAAGCTGGTACAGGGGCTGAAGCAAGATTTCCCGGTGAAGGTGCGCAGCAACGTTCCCCTGAACGCCCCGATCCGCATCGAGGGAATGCAGCCCCTCGGTCTGGATGTGAGCATCAAGGGAGCTGCCGTGGATGCCAAGACTAATTCGGCGCCCGTGCAACTCTCCTCGACCTTCAACAGCCAGATTGGCCGGTTCGATATGGTCATGGTCGCGCGCGCGGACCTGGGCGGCCGGGAGGTGCGAGTCGTCTCTCCCTGCATTACCGTGGAACTGGTGCGAGCGTTTGCGCTGGTCATACCGGAGCCAGGGATCCAGCTCGCGAGCGGTGGCAAGTTCGTGCTCGAGGGAAAGATTCATCGCCAGTCTCCATTTCAAGAGGCGGTGCACCTCAAGGTGGAAGATCTCCCCCTGCACGTCACGAGCGCGCCGGTTGACGTCCCGCCCGGCGAATCGGCGTTCAGGACTTGAGTTTCAGGCCGATCCGGCGGCACAGCCAGGAGAGCATGAAGTGCGCCTTGTGGCGACGGCCCAGATGGAAGGCCGTAAGGACAATAAGGACTACACCATTCCCGACGTGAAGTTGCGATTGAGAATAGCGCGGACCAGCAACGATTGACTGGTTGCGTTTCTTCGCACCTTCGTGTCTTCGTGGTAAAAAGATGCCAATGCGGATTCTACGAGGGTTGTGCATAACAGGTTTGATGATCTGGGTTTCGGCTCCTTGGGTGAGCGCGAAGACACCGGCGCCGCGCTCGATTTCGAAACCGGTGCTGGAGATTACCCCCCTTCCCGTCGTGATCTCCGATCCTCGCGAGACGCGTCGGGTCTTGATTTCGAAAAAACAGCCGGATGGCCGCATGGTTGACCTGACCCCGGTCGCAAAGTTGAAGACGACCAGCGACGTGGTGAAAATCGATGAAGCCGGACTGATCCATCCGCTCAAGGATGGCCAGGGCACGGTAGAGGTCGAGGCTGAAGGAATCACGACGCATTTCGATGTCACGGTCCAGGGGTTCTCGCGCGCCCGTCCTGTCGGGTTCGTCAAGGACGTTATGCCGATCCTGGGCAAAGCGGGTTGCAACAGCGGCGCCTGTCACGGCGGAGCGAAAGGGAAAAATGGTTTCAAGCTTTCGCTGCGCGGCTACGATCCTGGCTTCGACTATGCCGCTCTGATTCACGACCTGTCCGGAAGACGCTTTAACCGCGCCGTTCCGGAGGATTCGCTCATGCTTCTGAAACCGACCATGGGTGTCGCGCACGGCGGCGGTCTCCGTTTCGCGGCTGGTTCGCGCTACTACAAGACTCTGCTGGAGTGGATCCGCCAGGGAGTCTCCTATGCCGACGAAAAGGAGGGCATGGTCGTAAAGCTGAACGTTGTGCCGCCGGAGATTTTCATGAACAAACCGGGATTGACCCAGCAGGTGCTGGCTCTGGCGCACTATCCCGATGGCTCGCAACGCGACGTGACCGCCGAATCGGTCTACGTGTCGGGCACCCCGTCGGTGGCCGAAGTTTCCGACACCGGCGTGGTGAAGTCGCTTCGAAAAGGCGAAACAACGATACAGGTGCGGTACCAGGGACAGTCGATTTCAGTTCCTCTCACCGCGGTAACCGAAAAACCAGGGTTCAAGTGGACGCAGCTTCCTCAGCACAACTACATCGACAGGCTGGTAGATGAGAAACTGAAGCGCCTTAAAGTGCTTCCATCGAGCATTAGCACCGACGCCGAGTTCATGCGTCGCGTTTCCCTCGACCTGATCGGGCTTCTCCCTCGTCCGGAAGATGTCCGGGCTTTCCTCGAGGATCCGACCGAGTCGCAGATCAAGCGGGGCAGGCTGATCGACAAGTTGCTTGCATCGCCCGAGTATGTCGATCATTGGTCGTTGAAGTGGGGAGACCTGTTGCTCAGCAATCGCCGTTTTCTGGGCGAAAAGGGTTTGTGGAGCTACCGGAACTGGATCCGCCAATCCATTGCTGAAAACAAGCCCTACGATCAGTTTGTCCGGGAGATCGTGGTCGCAAACGGCAGCACTCATGATAACCCGCCCAGCAATTTCTTCAGGGCGACCCGTGAACCGAAGGCGATGATGGAGACGGCGTCACAGCTCTTTCTCGGCGTGCGCATGATGTGCGCTAACTGTCACGATCATCCGTTCGAGCCGTGGACCCAGCGCAACTATTACGAGATGACGGCATTCTTCGGCGGTGTGACCCTGAAGGAGGGAGCGCAGAGCGACGAGGAGATTGTTTACGAGAAGCGCCAGGCCTATGAGATTCGTCATCCCAAGTACGGTTACACGGTGCCGGCTAAATTCCCGTTTGCCGGTCCTGATCAGGTCGACACGGAGAAGAATCGCCGCGAACAGTTTGCCGCCTGGCTGACCTCTAAAGACAATCCCTATTTCGCGTTCGCCATTGCAAACCGAATCTGGAGCTACTTCTTCGCGCGAGGAATCATCGAGCCGGTAGACGATTTGCGCCCAAGCAATCCGCCCACTAATCCTGCGTTACTCGCCGCGCTTGCTGGTGATCTCAAGCGGAATCGAATGGACCTGAAGCATCTGATGCGCCGGATCACGTCCTCCCGGATTTACCAGACGAGCTATCGCTCGAATGAATGGAACGAAGACGACGAAGCGAACTTTGCTCACCAGCGTCCGCGCCGTCTCTCGGCCGAGGAATTGCTCGATGCCGTAAGTCTGGCAACCGGCAGCAGCACGGATTTCGAAGGAGTCCCCAAAGGATATAGCGCGCAGCAGCTGCCAGACTCCAGGGTTGGAGTAGGAGGGTTTCTGGATCTCTTTGGCCGGCCTGCCCGCGAGTCGTCCTGCGAATGCGAGCGTCGCGGCGATATCAGCCTGGCTCAGGCGCTCAATCTGGTCAACGGGGGAGTGGTGGCCGATGCCCTCGCCGATCCCGACGGACGGGTCGCCCGGCTGATTCTTTCCGGAGCCAGCGACCAGAAGATTGTCGAGAGCCTCTATCTGGCAACGCTGAGCCGGCCGCCGGATGAGAACGAGCTCGCATCCTCGATCAAGCATCTGAAGGCCGGGAACAATCGCACCGAACGCGCACAGGATCTTCTCTGGGCCCTTTTAAACAGTCACGCCTTCTTGTTCAATCGGTGAGGACCCTTTGCGGCTTCCTGGTTCATTCTTTTCTGCATTTCTCGTGAGGGAGAAACCATGTTAGTCATTCCAGGCAAGGTCGGCAGGTTGTGTGATGGCACCACGCGGCGCGAGTTCCTGCGCGTAGGAAGTTCCGCGGTTTTCGGGATGAGCTTGCCGCAGTTGTTTGCGTTTCAAGAACACCCCGCCGCGGATGGAACGCGAAAGCAGAAGGGTTTCGGACAGGCGAAATCCGTCATCCTGCTTTTTCTGCAAGGGGGGCCAAGCCACCTGGACATCTGGGACCCGAAGCCTGATGCCCCGACGAACATCCGGGGCGAATTCAAGCCTATAAAGACGAAAATCTCGGGTGTGTATGTCAGTGAAACCATGCCAATGCTGGCGCAACAACTGGACAAGTGCACGCTCATCCGGTCGATGAGCTACACCCCCGAGGGACTCTTCAATCACACGGCTGCGATTTACCAGATGCTGACAGGTTACCCACCCGACCGAGTCTCTCCCTCCGGCCAGCTCGAGCCCCCGTCGCCCAGGGATTTTCCCAATGCAGGATCGCAGATCGCCAAGCTGAAGCCTCCCACGGTTCCAATGATCCCCTTCGTTGAAATGCCGCGCCCGCTGCAAGAGAGCAATGTCATCGGAAAGGGTGGCGCCGCCGGGTTTCTAGGAAAGGCCTACGATCCGTATCGCCTCTACCAGGATCCAAACAAGCCCATCAGGACCGACGATCTTTCGCTGCGCTCGGATGTCGGCGAGGCGCGATTGAAAGAGCGTTACGAACTCTTGAAGGGGATTAACGGTTCGATGAAGGACCTGGAAAAGGCCGTCAGCTCCACCGCAGTAGACGAGTATTACGCTAAAGCCTACGATCTCGTGCTTTCAGGCAAGGCCCGCGACGCCTTTGATCTCGAGCGCGAGCCTGCCGCGATGCGCGAGCGATACGGCCGCACGACGTTCGGCCAGGGCGCTCTCCTCGCGCGCCGGTTGGTGGAAGCAGGGACGCGCCTGGTCCAGCTGAACTGGCCGGCCGTCGCCAACGGAAATCCGGAGGTCGACGCGTTCGATACTCACGCCGCCAATTTCGGACCCCTGAAAAATCTCCACTGCCCCATCCTCGATCGGACCCTTTCGGCTTTATTGGAGGACCTCGAGGAGCGCCGTCTGCTTGACGAAACCCTGGTGGTTGCGGTGGGCGAGTTTGGTCGCTCTCCGCGACTCGGGGTCAGCACCTCGGGAAACACCAATGCTCCCGACGGGAGGGATCACTGGCCCTATTGCTACACCGCGCTGATTGCGGGCGCCGGAATCAAGCGAGGGGAGAGTTATGGCATGTCCGACGACACGGGGTCGGCGCCAAAGGAGAACCCGGTCCACCCAACCGACCTGCTGGCGACGGTTTACTATGCGCTGGGCGTCGATCCAGCCATGGAAGTTCTCAACGATCTCAATCAGCCTCGCCCGCTGGTCAAAGGCCAACCGTTGCTGAACCTCTTCGGTTAAGATTCTTAGCGTTTCTTCGAGTCGTCTGAGTCGCTGAGTGACGCTGGGATTCGTCCAGTCGCACTAACCGCGAAGACACGATGGCCGCTAAGAAATCTTCGCGCTGCGCTCTTGTCAATCCTCACTCGCCGCCTAACAGACTTCTAACGCCTTCCTTACGAATTCTTGATGCGTACCTTACGCGTCTCTTATGCCCCCTCTGCTAGTCTATTCGGGCAATGTGCGCTGTGGAGTGCGCAAGCTTGCTGCCGAGGGCGGGTACAGGCTCCAGGCCTCGACGTCGGATCGGGATGGCGTAGCAAGCTTCGCCAAACGCCGCTAGACAATGGCGGCTCAGGATGGACGCGATGAAAGAACAATTGCTGGGCATGGGACTCTATGGTTGTCATTACGTATCTTCTGCTGCGTTTTCGAGATTTTTTTCTGGGGCTCGGGCAGAACGGTTCCGCTCAGGAACTTCAGGGACCGAGGCTTGCGGATGTCGTAAGAGTTCCGGCGAATGGTAACTTTGGCTCGCGAGCCAGTATCAGATCCTACGCAGACCTCGATGGAGTTTGTGTCAAATTGAAACAATTCTTTTGTCGTCCGTGGCGCACGCTTGGAAGAGAGGGGAGTTATTCTGCAATGCTCAATAGAACTGTTGCCGATCAACGCGTTCAAAATCCGTTTGTCACTGCCGTGGCACTGATGGGCCGAGCCGGCAAGGTCTCGGCGCAAACGTCTATTACGGGTGTTTCAGGTGGAGGCCTTCCGATTCACCGAACTGCTATGCACCCTCACCTCGCGGCTCAACTCGCCATTCTTCCCGCGTGTCTGAAGCGGCGCGCGCGGCACAAAGACGGGGTGTCGGCTGGAACCTCCCGGACACCGCGCAAAGTGAAGCTTCATCTGGTCACCCGAATCCTGATTGCGGCGGCTTTGTTCTCGACCGTGGGCGGGACGGCCAGGGCGCAAGCGGCGAACGGCAAGGAGCCGGGGGAGAATGGCGCGCGCGTCGCTGCCGGCAAAGCGGAGGCGTCGGGTCCAGCGGCCAAAACCGGCGAGACGAACGAACGGGAGCGTGCATTGGTCGATCGCATCGAGCAGTTGGAGCGGCGGCTGGCCGAGCTCGAGGCGCGAACGGCAGGCAATGGCAGCGGCGAGCCGTCTCATACGGCCGCGAAAGAACCGGCGGCGGTCGAGCCGGCTCCGGCGACTTCGGCGCCGGTTCAGGCTGGCGGCGCTGCAACGGCTCCGCAGGCGGCGACGGAAGATCGCGCGGTGCTCGACTTCTTTCGTGATACGACCATCAACCTGACGGTCGACGGTTACTACGGATACAACTTCAATAAACCCGTAGGGCGCGTCAATCTGCTTCGGGCCTACGATGTATCGAGCAATAGCTTCAGCCTCAACCAGGCGGCGGTTGTTATCGAACGCGCGCCCGACGTGGAAGCGGGCCGCCGCTTCGGACTGCGCCTGGACTTGCAGTACGGCCAGGCGACCGAGGCCGCCCAGGGGAGCGCCGCGAACGAGTTGCGCCCCCAGGCATACCGGAACATCTGGCAAGCCTACGGAACCTATGTCGCACCGGTCGGCTCCGGGTTGACGGTTGATTTCGGCAAATTCGCGGCCAATCTCGGCTACGAGACCAACTATACGCGGGACAATTTCAACTATTCCCGCGCCTACTTCTTCACTTTTTTGCCGTTCTATCATCTCGGCCTGCGGGCGAAATATCCCTTCAACGAAAAATTTGCCGTGCAGTATCAGCTGGTGAACGGCACTCAACAGTCGGAAGACTTCAACGGCTTCAAGTCCCAGGAAGTCTCGTTGATATTGACGCCGTCCAAGAAGGTCGCCTGGCAGATCAACTACTACGTCGGGCGCGAACAGCGTGACGTGGTGGCCATTCTGAATCCCACTTTCCCCAGCCTGCCGACTCAGCCGGGTCTGCCGACCGACGTCATCCGGCCGGAGTCCAGGGGCAGGTTCCATGTGCTCGATACTTACGTGACCTTCAACGCGACCGACAATTTCACCCTGGCTTTCGAAGCGGACTACGCTATCAATCGCGTGGAGGAATTCTCGTCGCCCACTCGAGTCACGGGCGGCGCGGCTTACGCGCGCTATCAATTCACTCCCAGGTTCGCTCTCGCAGCGCGCGCCGAGTATCTGTCCGATCGCGGCGGACTGTTCAGCGGCGTGACTCAGGCCTTGAAGGAGACGACGCTCACCGCTGATTTCAAACTGGCCGATGGCTTCTTGATGCGAGGGGAGTGGAGACGCGATTTTTCCAACCAGGAGTTCTTCTTGACCGAAGTTCCCGGCGTCCGCAAGTCGGAACAGAATACAGCCACCCTCGGAGTCATATGGTGGCTCGGCCGCAAGGAAGGTTCCTGGTGAAACTCTGCGGTTCCGACAGTGCTCCGCTGGCCGAGAACGAAGAGGGGAAGGACCAAAAGGGCGGAGCCGGGATGGCGAACCAAGCTACGGCCCTGGTTAACGGGACGCAAGAGAACTTTCGAACCATACTGCTGTCTGAATCGCAGGTACATAGCGGAGCCTGACACAGATGCTCGACATCATCTTTATCGCATTGGTTTTGATTTTCTTTGCGCTGGCGTTCTGGTACGTGACTTTCTGCGAGCGCGTTTGAGGCAATTGCCATAACAGGCAACCGACAACGGCAAGAAGTTGACGTTTCTGGCCCGTTGTCAGCTACGTGGTAACTCCGGAGGGGTTATGAGCTTGGAATACATCATCAGCGGACTCATTGCTCTGGGCCTGCTTGTGTACCTTACCTACGCGATGCTCAAGCCGGAGAAGTTCTAGCGGTGCCTGACGCCCGGATTGCAAACAGTTGAATGGGACCAGCGAAACAGCTTCGCCGAACCAAGGCGGTAGCAAGCCAGGCAAGCTACCGCAGTCCAAAGCACGTCGAACGCACTAATCGAGGAAAAGAAAATGACAACCAACGGGATAGTCCAGCTCGCGATCCTTTTCCTGGCCGTGCTCGCCGTTACCAAGCCGCTCGGGGTTTTCATGGCCAGGATCTTCTCCGGAGAGCGGACGCTTGCCGGCAGGTTGCTCGGTCCCGTAGAGCGGTTTATTTATCGCTTATGCCGCGTGGACGCGGGAAATGAGCAGCGCTGGACCGAGTACACCGCGGCCATGCTGATGTTCAACCTGGCGGGGCTGCTTGTGCTCTACGCGCTCCAGCGGCTCCAGTTCTACCTGCCGCTTAACCCGCAGGCATTCACGGGTGTCAACCCGGACCTGGCATTCAACACGGCCGTCAGCTTCACCACTAACACCAACTGGCAGGCTTACTCCGGCGAGTCCACGATGAGCTACCTGGTGCAGATGGCCGGGCTCGCTTTTCACAATTTCGTCTCCGCGGCTACCGGCATAGTGTTGGCCGTCGCCTTCATTCGAGGGATCGCGCGGCGCGAAGCCAGGACGGTTGGTAATTTCTGGGTTGACCTTGTGCGCTGCTCGCTTTACTTGCTGCTTCCCGCTCTGCATAGTCGGGGCGCTCGTGCTGGTCTCCCAGGGCGTGGTCCAGAACTTGAGCCCGTACACCTCGGCGACGCTGGTCGAGGAGCAGCAGGTCGAGACCAAGAAGGATGACGGCACCACCACCACCGAGACCCGAACCGAGCAGGTGATTGCCCAGGGGCCGGTCGCCTCTCAGGAGATCATCAAGGAACTGGGCACGAACGGCGGCGGATTCTTCAACGCTAATTCGGCCCATCCGTTTGAGAACCCGACGCCCTTCTCCAACTTCTTCGAGATGCTCGCCATCTTCGCCATCGGGCCGGGCTCACTTACACGCTGGGTCGCATGACCGGCAATCAAAAGCACGGCTGGGCGGTCTTTGCTGCGATGGCGGTACTCTTCCTGGCGGGATTTTTCGCCGCCTATTACTTCGAGGCTCGCGGCAATCCTATGTTCGACCGGCACGGGATAACGCAAGCGGCCGTTGATACGCCGGGAGGCGAGCAGTCAGGCGGCAACATGGAAGGCAAGGAGGTGCGCTTCGGCATCGCGAACTCGGCGCTGTTCGCCACGATGACAACCGATGCTTCGTGCGGCGCGGTCAACTCCATGCATGACTCGTACACGCCGCTGGGAGGCATGGTGCCGCTGTTGAACATAATGTTGGGCGAGGTGATCTTCGGCGGAGTGGGCGCAGGCATGTACGGGATGCTGGTGATGGTCGTGCTGACGGTCTTCATCGCGGGGCTGATGGTTGGGCGCACGCCCGAATACCTGGGAAAGAAAATCGAGTCGAAGGACGTGAAGTTGGCGATGCTTTACGTGCTGGTCTTTGCGCTTTCGATCCTGGTCTTCTCGGCCTGGTCGAGCGTCGTGGATTACGGCGCGTCGAAAGTCAACAATAGCGGCCCGCACGGTCTCTCGGAGATCGTCTACGCTTACACCTCCGCCACCGGCAACAACGGCTCCGCCTTCGCCGGGATTACCGTCAATACCCATTGGTACAACACGACCCTGGGGCTTGCCATGCTTATCGGGCGATTTCTCATGATCATCCCGATGATGGGGATCGCTGGAAGTCTTGCGGCCAAGAAGATCGTGCCTCCTTCCGCGGGCACTTTCCCGGTTCACACGCCCCTTTTCGTCACGCTCTTGATCGGCGTGATATTGATCGTGGGCGCGCTGACCTTCTTCCCCATGCTGTCGCTGGGCCCGATCGTAGAGCACTTCTTGATGAATGCGGGAACAACGTTTTAATTGATTGGAGTCTTCGCGCTCGAGCTTCGCAATCGGAATTCTCATCAGGAGTTGTTATGGCAGAAAAAGCACAGAGGAGACCACTTTTCGACCCGAAAATAGTGAGGCGGGCCGTCAAGGATTCGTTCATGAAGCTCAATCCGCGACACGTCGCGGGCAACCCTGTCATGTTCGTGGTCGAAGTCGGCAGCCTGCTCACCACGCTGCTCATCTTCAGGGACATCGCTTCGGGTAATACCGGCAACTTGCTGTTTACCGTGCAGGTGACGCTGTGGCTTTGGTTCACGGTGGTTTTCGCGAACTTTGCCGAGGCCATGGCCGAAGGGCGGGGCAAGGCTCAGGCTGACACGCTGCGCAAGGCGAAGACCGAGACTATTGCCCATCGCATTGTCGGTGACACGGGCGCGGGCATTGACGCGGCCAAGACCGAGAGCATTGCCGCGCCCCAGCTGCGCAAGTCCGATGTGGTCCTGGTGCGCGCCGGAGAATTCATACCCGGCGACGGCGACGTCATCGAGGGCGTGGCTTCGGTCGACGAGTCGGCCATCACAGGCGAGAGCGCTCCCGTCATACGCGAGTCCGGCGGCGACCGATCGGCGGTTACCGGGGGAACCAAGGTCCTGTCGGATTGGATCAAGGTGCGGATCACGTCGAACCCGGGGGAGACTTTTCTCGATCGAATGATCGCGCTGGTCGAAGGCGCGGAGCGGCAGAAGACGCCGAACGAGATCGCGCTGAATATACTGCTGGCCGGGCTGACCATAATCTTCCTGCTTGCGGTCGTGACGCTGCTTCCTTATGCCATCTACAGCGTGGGCGTGGCCAGCCCCGAGAATGGCTTCGCTCCCTCGGCGCCTCCGTCCATTACGGTCCTGGTAGCGCTTCTGGTATGTCTGATCCCGACCACGATCGGCGGATTGCTGTCGGCGATAGGGATTGCAGGGATGGACCGGGTGATCCAGTACAATGTGCTCGCCATGTCGGGCCGCGCGGTGGAGGCGGCCGGCGACGTCAATACGCTCTTGCTGGACAAGACCGGGACGATCACGCTCGGCAATCGCCAGGCAACCGAGTTCATCCCGATGCCGGGAGTTGCCGAGAACGAGCTGGCGGACGCGGCTCAATTATCGAGCCTTTCAGACGAAACGCCCGAAGGGCGCTCGATCGTCGTGCTCGCCAAGACGAAGTATGGTCTGCGGGGGCGAGATCTGGGCTCACACGAAGCGCGCTTTATTGCCTTCACGGCTCAAACGCGCATGTCCGGAGTCGACTTCAATGGCCGCTCAATCCGAAAAGGCGCGGCCGACGCCGTTTCCGATTTCATCGTATCTCAGGGAGGCGTCGTGCCTGCGGAGCTTAGAAGCACGGTGGAGCGCGTTGCAAGCGCCGGGGGGACGCCTCTGGTGGTCGCGGACCGGGCCCGCGCCATCGGCGTGATCCACCTGAAAGACATCGTCAAGGGCGGAATGCGCGAGCGCTTCGATCGCCTCAGAAACATGGGCATCAAGACCGTAATGATCACGGGCGACAACCCTCTCACCGCGGCGGCCATCGCGCGCGAGGCGGGCGTGGATGATTTCCTCGCCCAGGCCACGCCGCAGGACAAGATGGATCTCATCCGGCGTGAGCAAGTCGAGGGCAGGCTGGTAGCCATGACCGGCGACGGGACCAACGACGCGCCGGCTCTCGCTCAAGCCGATGTCGGAGTCGCGATGAATACCGGCACGATGGCGGCCAAGGAGGCGGGCAACATGGTCGACCTGGACTCCAATCCGACCAAGCTGATTGAAATCGTCGAGATCGGCAAGCAGCTGCTGATGACGCGGGGCGCGCTTACAACTTTCTCTATCGCCAATGACGTGGCCAAGTATTTCGCCATCATCCCGGCCATGTTTTCGGTGCTTTATGCGCTGGCGGGGGCAAAGGCCGGCCCGCTCGAGGCGCTTAACGTAATGCGGCTCGCGACGCCGGAGTCCGCGATCCTGTCCGCGGTGATATTCAACGCGCTGATAATCATCGCGCTGATCCCGCTGGCGCTGCACGGCATCAAGTACCGGCCTATCGGCGCGGCCGGTGTGCTGCGCCGGAACCTCATCATCTACGGTCTGGGTGGCGTCATAATCCCGTTCATCGGGATCAAGATCATCGACGTGATCATTGTCGCAATTGGTTTGGCTTGATGCGAAACACAATCAACCGCGAAGAAACGCTAACATCTTGGTGATACAATGAACTTGATCAAACAGATTTATCCGGCTGTCGCAATGACTGTTGTGCTTACTGTGCTGTTTGGGCTGGTTTATCCGCTGGTCGTGACCGGGCTGGCGCAGGCGATCTTTCCCGATAAAGCGGCGGGCAGCCTCATTGAGAAAGACGGCAAGGTGATAGGATCTCGATTGATCGGCCAGCCGTTTTCGGGCGAAGGTTACTTCCATTCGCGTCCCTCGGCGGCGGGTCAAGGGTACGACGGGGTTTCCTCCGGCGGGACCAATCTCGGCCCCACGAGCAAGAAGCTCATCGAAGAACAGGTGGGCGTAGCTGCCAAGGCGCGCCGGGAGGAAAATCCTGGTTTGCCGATCCCGGTCGACCTGGTTACGTCATCGGCATCGGGACTCGACCCTCATATCACACCGGCCGCGGCCGAGTTTCAGCTTCCGCGTGTCGCGCGCGCGCGGCAGATGAGCCAGGACGAAGTGCGCCGCCTGGTGCGGGAGCATACCGAGGGGCGGCAGTTCGGCGTGCTGGGCGAGGCGCGTGTCAACGTCCTCGAATTGAATCTGGTTCTGGATGAGGTTCGAGCGAAACCGGCGCGCTAAGGCGCTAGTGTTTTTCGTGTCTTTGAGCTGTTAACAAACCACAAGACCAGACCGAAGAAACAGCGAAGTCACGTCCTGGTAATATGAGAAGCCTGAAACGCAAACTGGCCCTCAGTTACGGCCTGCTGATTGTTATCATCCTGGCCGTGAGCACGTGGGCCATCTACCACCTGGTGGTTCTGGGGCGGGCCGTCGATGTAATACTCGTCAATAACTACAAGAGCATCGTCGCTGCCGAGAACATGAAGGAGGCGCTCGAACGGCAGGACTCCGCGGCCATGTTTTTCATTGCCGGTCATCCCGATCAAGCCCGCGCCCAGTTTGCGGCCAACATCGATAGATTCCGGCAGGAGTTTCAGGTTGCCGCGAGCAACATCACGGAGCCGGGAGAGGATCAGATCGTCGCCGAGATAGACGCGAAATACTCGGCCTACAAACAAGAGATCGAACGATTCATCAACCCGCCGCAGCCGCTCCCTTCGCCCGAGCAGTCCAACAGGTACTTCGCGCGGCTCGAGCCGGCCTTCCTTGACCTGAAACAGCGACTCGACGACCTGTTGCAACTCAACCAGAAGGCGATGCTGGCGGCGAGCGAGCGCGCCGTCGCCCAGTCGTGGCGCGCGGAGGTTTCCACCGCGATTGCCGGCGTGGCGGCGGTCGTGTTGGCGCTCCTGTTCGCCTACCGCTTTACCAGCTATGTGGTCGATCCGATCTCGACTCTCACCCAGAAAGCGAAGCGGATAGCCGAGGGAGATTTCGACCAGCGCCTGCACATCTCCTCTCAGGATGAAATAGGGATGCTGGCCGCCGAGTTCAACCGGATGGCGGCGAGGCTGCGCGAGCTGCGCCAGTCGGAGTACTGGCGCCTGCGGATAGAACAGAAAAAATCCGATGCGGCCATCGACTCTATCTACGAACCTGTCATCGTGACGGACGCGCGCGGTCGTGTCACCAAGATCAACCGCGCGGCCAGGCAGTTGTTCGACTCCAGGGGCGGCAATGGGGGTGAGGGCGATCTGTCGCTCACGGGCTTTACCGCGGGAGAGCGCATCTTGCGCGCCGTGCAAGACGCCGTCAGGATGCAGCAGCCCGTGGCGGCCGAAGGCGACGCGGCGCTCGTGCCCCTGAAAGTGGGGGGCGCGCAGCGCAGCTTCCGCCTGCGTACCACACCCATGCGTGACGAGGACGGACGGCTTCTCGGTGCCGTCACCGTGTTGGAAGATATTACCGCCCTCAGGGAGGTTGACAAAATCAAGACGGATTTCATTTCGGTCGCCTCGGGCAAATTGCGCGAGCCGCTCCACTCGCTCCAGCTCGCCTTGCATGGCGTCCTGGAAGGGTATACCGGAGAACTAACCGACGAGCAAAGAGAGATGCTCCTGGGCGCGCGGCAGGACGCCGAGCAGCTCGACGAGATCATGGGCGACCTGCTGGAGCTGGCGGAAATCGAGTCGGGCGCGCGGCAGGTTTCGACCGAGCGCTTGCGTCCGATTGACCTGGCGCGGGTGGCCATCGAACGCTTCCAGTCTGCGGCCGAATGCAAGCGCGTCAAACTGGAGAACAATGTCTGGCCCGACCTCCCCTGGGTCAAGGCCGATCGCCAGGCCGTCAAGCGCATTTTCGATAACTTGCTGTCGAACGCCATCCGTCACACGGGGCGCGATGGGACGGTGACCCTCGCGGCAATCGAGCGCGCCGATCGTGTATTCTTCAGCGTAAGGGATACCGGCGACGGCATCCCTGAAGAATCTCTGCCGAATATTTTCGGACGGTTCGTCCACGTCGAGGGGCGCCCGGGCGGCGGAACGGGATTGGGACTGGCGCTGGTGAAGCGGCTCGTCGACGCTCAAGGGGGGCAGATCGGGGTCGAGAGCCGCGGGTGGGCTGAGGGTACGACCTTTACGTTTGCTCTTCCCACCGGACGGCCCGCAGGCCACCAGAC
This sequence comes from uncultured Acidobacteriota bacterium, assembly GCA_963827655.1. Classification (GTDB taxonomy): domain Bacteria; phylum Acidobacteriota; class UBA6911; order UBA6911; family UBA6911; genus CAWHCF01. The sequence continues at coordinate 101,948 of CAWHCF010000022.1, read as the reverse complement.
ATGGAGTAGGGGTACGATCGTCGTGGCCTCGCCAGCGGCCTGGCCTGCACAGAATGCGAACTTATTTCTGCGCGAACCCTTGTGTTTCTTTGTGTCTTCGTGTCTTAGCGGTATTGGTTTATGAGCCGAGACGCTGACGTCCGCCCGAGCGGCGAAGCGCTGCTCGCGCGGCTTGAGCAAGAGCAGCGCGCGCGGCTGCGGATCTACATTGGAGCAGCCCCTGGTGTAGGCAAGACCTATCAGATGCTCGAAGACGCGCACCATCTTCGGCGCCAGGGCTACGACGTGGTGATCGGTTTTCTCGAGACTTACGCCGGCCGGAAACGGAAGCGCAGATTCGCGATCTGGAGACCATTCCGCGCAGGAAGATCGAATATCGCAACGTCGTGCTGGAAGAGATGGACGTGGATGCAATCATTGCACGGAAGCCCGAAATCTGCCTGGTCGATGAACTCGCGCACTCGAACGTTCCAGGGTCGAAAAACAAGAAACGCTACGAAGACGTGCTCGACCTCCTGGAGGCGGGCATCAGCGTATTCACCGCCGTCAACATCCAGCATCTCGAGACGCTCAACGACGCCGTGATACGCTCGTCCGGCGTTCGTGTGCGCGAGACCGTTCCCGACAGCTTCTTGAAGCGGGCCGACGAAGTAGTTAACGTTGATGTCACGATCGAGGAACTGCGCGCCCGGTTGAGACAGGGCAAGATATACAAGCCGGAAAAAATCGAACAGGCGCTCACTCACTTTTTTCGCAAGGGAAATCTATCGACGCTGCGAGAGCTGGCGCTGCGCGCCGTTGCCGAGGAGGTGGGCTCGAAAGCCGCGCAGTACCGTTCACGCGAGGGGCTTGGCGCCGCCTTGATACCTGAAAAAGTGATGGTCTGCATCTCGTCGAACCAGACGGCCAAGAAACTGCTGCGGGCGGGCGCGCGTATTGCCGGGCGGTTGGGCGCCCTATGGTATGCCGTCTACGTGGAAACCCCCGAGGAAGATGCCGCCCGGATAAATCCCAATGACGCCCGTCAGCTGGCTGCGAATATCGAGTTAGCTGAAGAGCTCGGAGCGACCGTAGTCAAGCTGAAAGCGAAACGCGCGGCCGATGCGCTGGTTGAGTTCGCTCGGCGCGAAGGCATCAGCCACGTCATTTTCGGCCAGTCGGCCCGCTCGCGCTGGGACATTCTCCTGCGCGGCTCCACTCTCAACCGCTTTCTGGCAGAGGTGAAAGACGCCGCTGTCCAGGTCATACCTACCGGTGAGACGGTCGAGGCCCGAGAGCGGCGGGACGCCTAGGATCCTGTCGAGTGCTGAGTTAAAAGTGCTGAAGTGCTTTCAACTCAGCACTTTTTACTTTCGACTTTCTTGGCGCATTTGTCATCTCAACCCGCTCGAGGTAAAATCACCGGGTAAAGGCGCCCAATGCACACCTCCGCCCGTCAAAACTGGATAGGGTATATCATCGCTCTCGCGGGCGTGGCGTCGGTCACGGCTCTGTACAGGTTTGTCGTCACCGAAGTTAACTATACGACCGTCGCGCTCAGCCTTTTGCTCGTCGTGCTGCTCGCCGCATTCGCTCACGGACTCGGTGCCGGCATCCTGGCGTCCGTCACTGGAATGCTCTGCTTCAACTTCTTTTTCCTCCCGCCCGTTGGAACGCTGACCATACAGGATCCCCAGAATTGGGTGGCGTTGTTCGCATTCCTGGTGACCGCGGTTATTGCCAGTCAGCTGTCCGCTGCCGCGCGCAGTCGAACCCGCGAGGCAGAAAGACGGCGAGAGGAGGTGTGGAATCTTTACCAGCTCAGCCGGGCAATAATCGCCACGCCCGACTCCGAGACGGCCGTGTCATCGATCGCGAGGCAGGTCGTCGAGGTCTTCGCGTTCGACTACTGTGGTGTCTTCGTGCCCGACGATCGAGGCGGGTGGCGGAGGCTGGCAATCGCCACCGACGTCAATGTGTATGGCTCATTCACGCCGGCAGAGACAGGGGTGGATAGAGCTTTTCGCCTGGGAGAAATCGGCCTGGCCGACTCGGAGGCCGGAGCGCTCGAACGGAAGCACACCGTCGCCTACGTGCCGTTAAAAGTCGGAGTCCGGTCGATCGGGGTAATGGTCATAGTATCGTCAGCGCTCGAACGCGGGACTGTGGAAGCCATCGCCGGCCTGGTCGCCCTCGCGCTGGAACGAGCGCGCTTCCTTAAAGAGGTCAGTCGCACAGAGGCTCTCCGACAGAGCGATGAGTTGAAGTCGGCGCTGCTCGCCTCGGTATCGCACGACCTGCGCACACCGCTCACTTCGATTCGAGCGGCGATTGATAGCCTCCTGCAGGAAGAGACCGAATGGGACCGGAAGGCGCTGCGTGAGTTTCACCTGATTATCAGCGAGGAGGTCTCGCGCCTGACGAAGCTGGTCCGGAATCTGCTGGAGATGGCTCGCATAGAGGCGGGCGAACTCAAGCCATCCAAACACTGGCAATCAGTCTCCGAGATAGTCGATAACGTGCTGGAGAGGTGCGCGGCCTCAATTCGCAATCACCGCGTGAGCGTCGCCCTAGACGAGCACACGCCGGTTGTGAAAGTCGATTCCCGGCTGGTGGCGGAGGCTCTCACCAATCTGGTCGAGAACGCCGCCAAATATTCACCGGCTGACAGCGCCATAATTGTCCGCGCGCGCGTAGCAGGGGATGAATTGATTATCAGCGTCACGGACCACGGACCTGGAATCACGTCCGATGAGATGGGCCGCATCTTTGACAAATTCTATCGCGGCCGGCACCCCGCGAGGCGGGTCAGCGAAGGGACGGGCATGGGCCTGGCGATAGCGCGCGGCATAGTAGAGGCGCATGGCGGGCGGATATGGGTCGAGAGCGCTCCTGCCCAGGGAGCCACCTTCACAATCGCGATTCCGGTAGAGTATAAGCGCGCAATGGCAGGGTAACTGAACGGCTGCGGCCGGGCTCCGCTTTTGTTTCCCAAGACAATCGTTCAATGAACAGTAAACCAGTCATCCTTGTGGTCGACGATGAACCACAAATCCTGCGCGTCATGCGGGCCAGCTTGCCCGCGCGTGGATACGAGGTCAGGACGGCGTCTGATGGCGACGAAGCGCTCGATGAGATCGGCAAGCAGATGCCCGACATCATTATTCTCGATCTGGCGATGCCGGGCATGTCTGGACTCGAAGTCTGCCGGCGTGTGCGCGAGTTTTCGTCCGTGCCCGTGATTGTGCTCTCCGCAAAAGGGTCGGAGAGTGATAAGGTCGCGGCCCTGGATCTGGGGGCGGACGATTATGTCACGAAGCCTTTCGGCATGGACGAACTGCTGGCGCGCGTTCGGGCTGTGTTGCGCCGGCTGCCCGCATCTGAAGCCGGCGCCTCCGTGCTGGAGGTGGGGGACGTCCTGATCGACAGCGCTGAGAGGCGGGTTGTAGTCGCGGGCAAGGAATTCAAACTGACGCCCAAAGAATTCGACGTGCTCAAGTACCTGGCGAGCAACGCGGGCAAGGTTGTGACTCATCGAAAGCTGCTGCAATCAGTTTGGGGCTGGCAATCGTCCGAGCAGACCGAATATTTGCGCGTAGTCATCAATCAGCTGCGCCGCAAGATCGAACCTGATCCTCAACACCCTCGATACATCTTGACCGAACCATGGGTAGGGTATCGCTTGAATCCTGACGCATGACGTCGCGCTAACCACGAAGACACGAAGACGCCAGGAAACACCAAGACCCTTTGAGTCGCGCCGACGGTCGGGGTAGAATTCCCTTCGCTGAGAAATCAGGCGGCCTCCCAAACCTCCCCCTTCTGGAGGAAACATGGAATACCCCCGAAGCGACATCAAGTGCGTCCTGCTTTTCGTTTTGCTTCTTCTCTCGATTCCTGTCGCAGCCCAGGAATACCGGGGCTCGATCGGCGGTACCGTGACGGATCCCTCCGGAGCCGCGATTCCCGGTGTTACCCTTACCGTAACCAGTGTCGAGCGCAATGTCTCGCATGAAACCGTGAGCGCTCACGATGGGAATTACCTGGTTCTTTTCCTCCTGCCCGGGAATTATCGGGTCTCGGCAGAACTCGCCGGATTCAAGCGCTACGTCCGTTCGAGCGTCGAGTTGCGCGTTAACGACAGGCTGCGTCTGGATATTCAGTTGGAGTTGGGTGAGGTCGCGGAGAGTGTGACCGTCACGGGACAGACCGAGGTCCTGGAAACCGACACCGCCAATCGCGGAGTGGTCATCGGCAAGAAGGAGATCTTCAATCTGCCTACCTCCGGGCGGAATCCATTCCAATTGGCCTGGCTCTCCCCGGGGGTTCTGCGCGGAGGGACCTGGCGCTACCTGCGCCCGCTAGACATAGCCGGCAGTTCCGGGATATCGATCAACGGCGGCCGTCCCAGGGAAAACGAGGTCCTGATCGATGGCGTCACCAACGTGCGCTCGGATCGCAGCGTTTCGCTGGTCCCCACGATTGACGCCACTCAAGAGTTCAAGGTCCAGACCAATACCTACGATGCTCAATATGGCCGCAGCTCGGGAGGCGTAGTCAATATCTCTCTGAAGACCGGAACCAACAGGTTGCATGGCTCGGCCTTCTTCGACGAACAGGCCAGCATCCTTAATGCCAACACCTTTGAATTGAACCGGGGAACCTTGATGGATCCCGAGACGGGCAAGGCTCGCCGGCCATCGGCCAAGATTCACACCTATGGGCTGCAGGTCGATGGGCCGGTTGTGATTCCACGCGTTCTCGACGGGCGGGACAAGCTTTTCTTCATGGTCAGCTACGAGAGCATCCGCCAGGGCACCGCCGATCCCGGAACGGTCACACTGCCGATTGCGGAGATCCGCAACGGTGATTTCAACAGCCTCAGGAACTCCGCCGGACAACCGATCGCTATTTACGATCCGCTGACGACCCGGCTTGACGACGCCACCCAGCGATACGTCCGCGATCCGTTCCCTAACAATATCATTCCCGCGAGCCGCATGGATCCGGTGGCGCTGAAGATCCTTCAAGGGAGTTATTATCCCCTCCCTAACTCACCGGGAGACGGCCCCCAGCGCGCCAACAACTACATTTATCCCTCGCGCTGGATTCAGCATTTCGACTCGTACATCGGTCGTCTCGACTGGGCGATGAACCCAAAGAACAACATTTTCGTCCGCTATGGCCACAATATCCTCCATGAACATCGAGGCATCATCTGGGGCACTAACGCGGCCGAGCCCAGCGGCAACCAACCTCTGGTGCGCGGTGACACGAGCGGCGCTGTAGACTGGACCTCCACATTGAATCCAACGACCATCTTCAACGCGCGCGTGGGCGCCTTGAAGTGGCACAACCGCAGCGGAACCTTTGGGGCAGGGTTCGATCCCACACTCATCGGTTTCCCGTCCAGCCTGGTATCTCAGTTCAACCAGCCCTTCCACTTCCCTCAGTTCAATCTGGACGGTTATCAGGGATTCGGAGCCAGCCGCCCCGAGACGCTCAATCCTGACTACACCTACAGCGCGCAGGCCAATCTTACCAGGAACTGGCGAAAGCACACGATCAAGACGGGCTTCGAGTTCCGCGTCTACCGCTGGTTTGACGTTTCGCCCGGCAACACGACGGGCTCCTACAGCTTCCTTCGTGACATGACCCGGCGCGACCCCAGTACGGCCGATACGACCTCGGGAGATCCCTACGCATCGTTTCTGCTGGGCTACCCGGTTCAGGGTTTGTCTCCAAGAACGAAACCTTCGCCTGGCAGAACCTCTATTACGTCGGTTATCTCCAGGACGACTGGAAAATCAACGAACGTCTCACCGTGAATCTCGGGTTGCGATGGGACTACGAAGCGCCGACGAGCGAACGCTTCGACCGGCAGACTCGAGGCTTCGCCTTCGGCCAGCCGGCACCGATCCAGGCGCCAGGTCTGAACTTGACCGGCGGCCTTATTTACGCCGGGACCGAAGGGAAGGCGCGCCTGGCTTTTGAACCGGACCGCAACAATTGGCAGCCGCGCGCGGGTGCCGCGTATCGACTCACCCGCCATATGGTTGTCCGGGGAGGATATGGGATGTATTACCTGGGCCAGCGCGCGACCGGCGGAACCGAGGGATACGCTCGCAATACGCTGGTGATCCCCAGTACCGAATTCGGGAAGCCGGGAGGCACCCTGAGCAGTCCGTTTCCACAAACCTTGCTGGCACCTATCGGGAACTCGCTGGGAACGGCCACCAATCTTGGACTCGGGGTTGCGGTCAACTACCTGGGCCGCGACCTTCCCTACGCACATACATTCTCACTGGATCTCGAACACGAGCTTCCCTGGAACCTGGTAGGCGACATTGCCTATGTGGGCAACCGTACGCAACGGCTTCCCGTGGGAGTTGAGTTAAACGTTCTTCCCGCCTCCGAGCTGGGCAAACCCGATAGCTACTACGCTGAAAGAATTCCCAATCCGCTTGCCGGGTTGCTGCCGGATAACGCGTCACTGAACGGTCCTACGATCCAGCGCAGTTTTCTCCTCAGGCCGTTCCCTCAATACACCAGCGTCGTCCTGAACAACATCCCGATCGGAAATTCTTCCTACCACGCCCTGCAAGCCAAGGTCATAAGACGCTTTTCACAGGGCTTCAGCGTCGTGGCCAGCTACGCCCTTTCCAAGACTCTGGAGGAGATCAATTTCCTGAACCCGCAGGACTTTAATCCGGCAGATCCCGACCAGTCGAGATTGGAACGAAGACTGGCGCGGGAATTGGATACTCCGCAGCGGTTCACGCTGGCTGGGTATTGGAGCCTTCCTTTCGGAAGAGGGGCGCGTTGGCTATCGGATGTTCCGGGATGGACCCATCAGGTGCTGGGAGGATGGCAGCTGAATTGGTACTCGGAGATATTCTCCGGATTTCCGGTCGACCATCCCGCCGGACCCAAGACCGTGGAGCAAAGCGCCAAGCTCGACTCCAGCGAGAGGACCTTGTTGAGATGGTTCGATAACACGATCTTCAGGAGTCCGACACCGAACACGTTGCGTGATTTCCCCACTATCTTCCCCGACGTAAAGTTTCCTACCCGATACGACGTGAGCTTTTCGATCTTCAAAGACTTCATTGTGACCGAAGGCGCAAAGATCCAGTTCCGAACTGAGATGATCAATGTATTCAACCATCCCTGGTTCGTCGGTCTGGCCACGACATCGCCGACATCGTCGAGCCTGGGACAGCTCAACCTGGTGCAACAGAATCTTCCGAGAACGATCCACATGCAGCTCAAGATCGTGTTCTAGGATTCAGGATTTAGGATTTAGGATCTAGGATTTAGGGACTCAGCAATTGTTTGCGTAGCAAACGACCTGAATCTTAGATCCTGAATCCTGATGGAGGTCAACACAGAATTTTCGAGAACGATCCACATGAAGCTTTCGAGGCAGAGCCGGGATTCTAGATTCCGAAGCCAAAGTGTGATTTCTGAGTGGCCGCGGTTTCAGCGCGATGCCTTCGCGTCTTTGCGCCTTTGTGGTAGTTTTTTCCCTGACAAGAGACACAGAAAGAAGGGAGAAAGCATGAGTTTTCGCCGAACAACCGCCATCTGCGCTCAATTGGTTTTGATTGCGACCTTTATTCTGGCCAACCCTGCGGCGAACGGCGGGCGAAACCTGATCAAGACGGATGAAATGCGGGAATGGTTGACCTACCTGTCTTCGGACGAGCTCGAAGGGAGGAGCACTTTTTCCGAGGGGCTCGGGCTGGCCGCTGCTTATATTGCGGCCCAGATGAAGACATGGGGGGTGCGACCGGGCGGAGATGGGGGATCTTACTTTCAAAGGGTTCGTGTCCTGGGCGTCAAGAGCAACAATCATTCGACCATCACGGTTAGCACCAGGGGCCAAACCCGAACATTCAAGAATGGCGACGGTGTCATTTTTGCCAGAAATGTCGGCGCCAAGCGAATCTTCTCTTCGGATCAGATCGAGTTCGTCGGCTACGGACTGAACGCGCCGCTGGTCGGGCACAACGATTATGCCGGCAAGAGCGAAAAGGGAAAGATCGTAGTCTGGCTGGGACCGGAGGGCCCACGGGAAGTGGATCGAGAATACCGTTCGGCACTCTCGAGCCGTTCGCGCTACGCGATCGAACAGGAAGGCGCATTAGCCAGCATTGGGCCGGTTCTCGGAAACAGACGAACCGAGACCCGCTCGCCCAACGAGCGACCTGTCGATACCGAGTCGCCGGATCCTGCCGAAACCTCGTCAAACTCGCGCCGGGGCGGCTCTGGCGGCCCGCCGATTGAGCGTCCGGACTTCACCACCGCCCAGCGACTGGACGCGCCCATCCCGCCTGCGGTTTCAGCCCAGGAGGATTTCTTCAAGTTCCTGTTTCAGAATCAAGATGTGAACTATGACGACTTGAAGGGAAAAGTAAATCGCAGAGAGCCTCTTCCCGGGTTCTCCTTCAAGAATACGACCATCACCATCAATCTCGATGCGGAGTACAAGATCGTACGGACTCAATTCACCCGCAACGTCGTCGGAATTGTCGAGGGGACCGACCCGAAGCTGAAAGACACGTATGTGGCATTCGGGGCGCATTACGATCATGTAGGGTACTCGGAGGGGGAGCTGGTCGAGACTTCGGGTGGCCAGCGGCGCGCCGAACCGCGCGGGCGCGTGAACGAGGATGCCAGGGACGACCGCATCTGGAACGGCGCCGACGACGATGGGTCGGGTACGGTAACAATTCTGGCTGCGGCCAAGGCGTTCGCACTCGGGCCGCGGCCGCGGCGATCCCTGCTGTTTGTGTGGCACTCGGGCGAGGAACGCGGGCTTTGGGGCTCGCGCTTCTTCGCGGATCACCCCACCGTTCCGATTGAGCGCATCGTTGCGCACATCAACATGGACATGGTGGGGCGGAACCGCGACGACAAGGGGGACGAAGCCAACACCATTTACCTCGTGGGCTCCGATCGCATCAGCACCGAGCTTCACAACATTACGGTGAGCGCGAATGAATCGCTGGATAAGCCGCTAAAACTTGATTTTGAGCTGAACAACCCGACCGATTTACAGCAGGTTTATTATCGCAGCGACCACTACAGCTATGCTGCGAAAGGCATTCCGATCGTTTTTTTGACTACCGGGTTGCATTCCGACTACCACACCAACACCGACAGCGCGGAGAAAATCAACTACGAAAAGATGGCGCGAATCGGGCAGTTTGGTTATGAAATCGGCGCCCGCGTCGCCAACCTCGATCACCCACCGCAACGCGATAACCAGGGCGCGCGCGCAGTCAAGGGGAGCGGCGGGAAACTGTAAAACAACCACCAAGACACGAAGACACCAAGAAACGCTAAGTAGGGGAGGTTGTTATGAACCGGCGTTACTTCATCCAATCGGTGGCCGCGGGCGCGCTCGCCATGAGACATAGCATGCCCGCCAGTGACAAGGTCAATCTTGCCGTAATGGGTGTGCGCGGTCGGGGAAGAGCCCTCACGACAAACTTTGCCGAACTTCCCGACGCCCGGATCGCTTACCTCTGCGACGTGGACGAAAACGTGTTTGGGCCGGCATTGAAGATCGCGCAGGCGAAGGGATTTCAACCCAAGCTGATCGGCGACATACGCCGGGCGCTCGACGACAAATCCGTAGATGCGATCGTCATGGCCACGCCCGATCACTGGCACGCCCCGGCCACGATTCTTGCTTGCGATGCCGGCAAGGATGTCTATGTGGAGAAGCCGGCGGCGCACAACCTCCGGGAAGGACGCATGATGGTGGAGGCCGCACGGCGCTCCAAGCGAATTGTTCAACACGGTACTCAAGCCAGAAGCCGGTCATCGACCCGGCAGGGCATCGAGTACATCCAGTCCGGGAAGATCGGCAAGGTCCTGATGGCCAAGGCCTGGAACGTGCAGCTCAGGGAAAACATCGGACGCAAGAAGGACGGCCCGGTTCCCAAAGGCGTGGATTACGATACGTGGACCGGTCCGGCTTTGATGCTGCCGTTTAACGAGAATCGTTACCACTATCAGTGGCACTGGCACTGGAACTACGGCACCGGGGATATAGGCAACGACGGCGTCCACCAGCTCGATATCGCGCGCTGGGCGCTTGGAGTGGACTATCCGACCGAGGTCACGGGAATGGGAAGGAAGCTGTTTTTCGATGACGACCAGCAGACTCCGGACACGATGAGCATCACCTTCAATTACCCGGACAAGGTGATGATGTTTGAAATGCGGATCTGGAATCCCTATGGGATGGACGGAATCGAGAACGGCGTCGCCGTCTATGGCACCGAGGGGATGGTCCATCTCGGGCGCGGCTTCAAGGTGTTCGACGCGAAGGGAAAGCTTGTGCTAACCGAAGAAGAGACGCCCGACACTCATGCCAGAAACTTCATCGATTGCATCCGCAACCGCAAGGCGCCCAACGCCGAAATCGAGATCGGGCATGTCTCGACGCTGCACGCTCATCTGGGAAATATCGTGGCCCGGACCGGGCGGCGTCCTGAAGTTTGATCCTCGCACCGAAAGCGTAATCGCTGATGAAGAGGCCGGGCGCCTTACCCGGCGCGAGTACCGGCAGCACTGGGCGACGCCCAGATCGGCAGGGAAAACCGCGTAACAACACCCTCCTCGCGTCTTCGCGTCCTGGCGGGGTCAACCCCGCCAGGACGCGAAGAGTCAGAGAGCGTCACTTCGCGCTGAACTCGATTTCGACGCGGCGATTGGCCGCGCGTCCTGCAGTCGACTTGTTGTCGGCGACTGGCTTGGATGTGCCGCCATCGCTGGTGGTCAGGCGTGAGCCGTCGATTTGCTTCTTCCTGAGATAATCGGCCGTCGCCTCAGCGCGCTTGATCCCAAGGCCCTTATCGCCCCGGCTGTCATCCGTGTAGCCGATGATGTGAGCGCGCAGACGGGTATCGTTCTGCATGCGCACGGCGATGTCGTCCAGAGCAGCCTTGCACTTGTTATCCAGGCGCGCTCTGCCAGCACGGAAGCCGCACGGCAGCGTGATACGCTCGCCGACATTGACGGTCATGTTGCACGAAGCGCGTCCGCCGCGGCCATCGTCGACCGTTGCCGTCACCGTGTAGATTCCGGCTCTCAGCCCGGTCGAGTTGAAGGTCGCGGTGTCGCCGGCTCCACTGACGGTGCCGCCCGTGGCCGACCAGGTCACGGTGACCTTGTCATTATCCGGATCCGCGGTTCGCACTCTCAGCTCCGCGGTTCCGCCCGAAGCCACATCGACACTCGTGGTCAGGCACTCGATCGTGGGCGGACGGTTGGGTCGCTCGCGGACCGTGACCGTGACCGAGCACTCCGCAGTCAGTTCGCCATCGCTGACCGTTACCGCTACCTTATAGGTGCCGGGCTTCCGGCCTTCCGAACCGAACTCGATGGTCGCCGTATCCGCCGCCAGCGGCTGGCCGTCGACCGTCCACCTGTAGGTCAACTTATCGTTGTTGGGATCGGTAGCCTTGGCCGTGATCTTGCCGGTCTCAGGAATCGTGATCGTGAGGTCCTTGGGATCGCACTCCACGGTGGGCGGGCGATTCTTCATTATGACTGTAATCTCGGAGCTGCAGGTAACGGGGGGGTGCCTTCCGTCAGTAACCGAAGCCGTAACCGTGTATTTGCCCGGCGGGACGCCTGTGGCGTCGAACGTGACCGTATCGCCTGTGCCGGTTACTTTGCCACCGGTCGTCGTCCAGGTATAGGTCAAAGGATCACAATCGGGATCGAGGGCGCTGACTCGCACCGTCGTGGTTTCATCCTCCTTGATCGTGGCATTTGTGACGGAGCATGTAGCCGTAGGTGGATCGTTGGAGCGCTTGCCAAAGGTCAACTGGGCTATGAAGCCGTGTTTTCCGCGACCCTCGATTCCCAGAGCGGCGTTGTCATCCAGCTTGTTGAGACTGTAGCGGTAGGCTCCACCGATACTCATCCATTCGGTCGGGTAGCCCCTTACTCCGAGAATAAGATCCATCGGATCGCGCGGATTGGCGCCGAATGTTCGAGAGCCGAAGTGTATCTTGCTATCGAGCTCCGCAATAAATTGAGCACCCCGTGTCCGACCGCACTCGAATAAACTTGGAAAGGCTGCGCCGGCGCGGAACCAGAACTCGGGCTGGAGGTCAGCGAGTTGAATCCCTTCCAGCTCGGGATCTCTCACCCAGTTGATCATTGAATTCAGGTGAAATACCGCGCCACGACCGGCTCTCTTTGAAAAGAGCAGCCCCCAGCCCCCTTCCCACTCACCGGTGCCGAGTCCCCGGTTCAACTGAGTGGGCGAGTCCAGGAATGGAACTTTCACGAAGGTTACAGCAGCCAGGCCGATGCCGTCATAGTGCCGCTCGGAAAGGAGGTTGAACTTTGCCCCGAGACGCAAGTCTCCCATTGCGGTCGAGCGCGGGAACATCGATAAATGCGGCTTCGTTGGTGAATCGCGCCGCTCCCATCGGAGACCAGGATGGCACGGGAAGGGCGTCCGGAAGGACTCGATACTCCCGGATGTTGGACGCTCTCACGCGCCGCATGACCTCATACGAGCCGAAGAACTCGACCCGGTCGCCCAATCCAACTGCGAAGCCCCAGGGGATATTATCGAAGCGCAACATGCCCGGATCGCGATGGTAGCGATCCCAGGCGAACGAAAAGTCAAACTCACCCTTTCTAAACGTCTCTGCGTCCCAGGTGCGTGAACAAACCTGTGGTGCCATCAACACTGCCCGCCTTCAGTCTCAGTCTCTTCTCGGTCTGCTGGGCATGCGAAGTTCCGGCCAGGAGAAGAACTGCAATGACTGCGGCTAAGGTTGAACTCGATTTCCTTACCATGATTCGGCACCTCCGCAAGTTTGAATATGTCGAAAACGCGTCAGGGTACCTTCTTGATCAACGAGGCTCCAGCACAGGGTCGTCTTCGTCGACGGCATCCAGTATAAAAAAGATGCTTACCGCGACAATCCCCGCAAACACCAGCCACGCGGCGACCTTTCCCCCCTTGGACGTGGGATTCACATCGGCCGGCAGCGCTGCGGTGGCGGTCGTTCCCGGGATGGTTGCGAAGATGGCTCCCAAACCCATTGTGTCCGATCACGGTCACTTTGGACACAGCGACCCCCTTCTCATCGGTCAGAGCGGTTACCGACGGGCTCCCTGAAAATGAGACTCGAAAGCGGTATCGTTCTGGGAGTTTGACTGGGAGTTTGATGAGAATAGAATCGGAACGTCGGCGAGCGGCTGTCCGGCGGCGTCCGTCACTACGGCCCCGACCGGATGAGGTTTTCCACTCGAAAGCACGAGACTTGGATTTTCCGGACGGATTTCCAAGCCCAGGTCCGCCGCGCTCAAGCGTTCATTCTCCAGCTTCCGGATGGAATCGCCGCTCAAGGCCAACTGTCCGGCGCGCCAGGAAACCCGCGTCTGGTAAGGCCTCATCGACTCGAGTAGATAGACTCCGTCATAAGTCTGAATGCGAACTCGGTTGCCTTCCGATCCTGAGAGGTGGAGCGAGCCGCCGAGCAGGGTCAGCACCGGATCGCCCTCCGGGAACTGCAGGTTGACTCGGCTGCGTTCCAGTATCGATACTCTCCCGCCCGTTTTGAGATCGAGCGAGACGCTCGAGTTGCCGCCGGTCGTGCAGATCCACGAGGGGGTGGCTTGCTGCAGATTTGTCCACGCGACAGTTCCGATAGTCGCGGCCACTCCGAGAGGCTGCGCAGCAAGCGGCAATCGCGCAGTCTGCGTCATGTGCTCAGGAAGAACTGGTTTAAGGGAAGGGCGGCTAAGGTTCTTCAGGTCTCCTCCGGCGGCGGAAATGGCACACAGGTGCACCAAGCTGACCAGCAGAAACAGCGCCAAGGCTCCTCGCGTTTTCGTTGTGGATCTCATAGGCTCTTCCCTCACTAGAGTGGCGAATTACGAGCGACAGGATGGCAATTTTGTTTCACTCGTCTTTTGTCACTGGCTCCAGGTTTCTAAAACGGCTATGGCACGCTCCCCCTGATATCGGGATTGATGATCCGCCCGGTAACGAGGGGGCTTACGTTTCCGGCCGTATCCCTGATCTGTACAGTTACGGTCATCGCAGCCGTGAAATGATTTGCATTATCAAATGGCACACTGAGGTTGAACTCCGTCTGGCCAGTCGGGAGGGTGACGGCGGGGAGGAATGCAAGGACCTGTTGTTCGCCGTCCCGGATGACAATCGCCGCGCTTGCGAGGTTACCGGTCGCGTGGAAGCCGGTAATTCTAATAACCAGCCTCTCGCGCGTCTCGAAGATTCCGGAAACAGTTTGAATCCCAGGAACCTGGCTCAGCGCAACGCGGAAAGTGTTGGATGCGATTCCTCGCGTCGTCACGACCACGTCGATTCCAGCGCCGGAAGTGCCGCAGCGGCACGATCACCACCAATGTGGAAGCGCTCGAAGCCGGAAGGACCACGGCGGCGCGCCCGTTGAGCGTCACCACATTATCCGATAGCGTGGGCGAGAAGCCCGTGCCGCTGATCTGCAATTGCTGAAGAATAACGGCCGTTGCCGGAGTGACTGCGGTTATCAGGGGCGTCACCGTGAAATTCAAGGGCAAGCTCGGTTGGCCGCCGACGACCGTGACTCTCACGGTGTGTGGGCCTGCGACCAGCTGGACTGGAACCGTGCCTTCCAACTGGGTAGCCGTCGCCGAAGTCACGGTTGCGTTGGCGGTCGCGCCGGTCTGGGTGTCGGTGAATGTGATCGTGTTCTGGGCCACCGTGGTGGAGAACCCCGTGCCGGTTATGGCGAACGGTGTACCGCCCGGGCCGCGGTCCGGAACAATGTTGGCGAGTACCGGCATGAGAATGACCGTGAAGGTCCCGACGTCGGTGGTTACCCCATTGGTCGTTACCCGCACCGGATAGGGACCCGCGGCCAGGTTGGGCACGGTTCCGCGAATCTCAGTATTGGTGGCCGCGGTTATGGTTGCCGCCGCGGTTCCGAACGTGACGGTATTGCCCCCGACCGTCGGCGCAAACCCGGTACCCTGGATGACGAAGGGCGTGCCGGGGGGCCCGGTCGTGGGAGTGAACGAGGTGATCCGGTGCTGGACCGTGAACGGGAAGGGATTGCTGGCCATGCCCCTGACGGTCACGACGACGTTGACCGGTCCTGCCACCATTCCTGCCGGGACGGCCGTCTGGATGGTGGTCAGCGTCGACGAAGTGACCTGCGCCGGGACGTCGCCGAATCTTATCTGGATCTCCGAAGCAGTGGTAGAAAAGCCGGTGCCCGTGATCGTTACCGGAGTGCCGGCCGGCCCTGCCGATGGATTGATCCCGGTGATCACGGGAGCGCCACCATCATCTTGATTGATCGAGACCGGAATTCGTCCGATCACGGCCCCGTCTTCGGTCACGAAGTGGATTTCAAACATGCCGGCCTCGCCGGTTCCCGTAATCCTGGTCACGAACTGGGCCTGTCCTCCGGGCGGAACCGTTACATCCTGAGGAGCAAAGTCAAATCCAAAGTTCTCGTCATTGCCCACGGCCCGCAGGGTCACTCTCTTGGGGCCGGTCAGCAAGGGCCTGATCGCTTCCACGATCTGATTCGCGACCTGACTAGCATTGCCGCCGATCAATTCGAAGGTCAAAGGGACGCGGTTGCTGTCGAGCGCGCCGGTGAGTTGCGCGATGGCGCTCAGGACATTCTTGGGGTCGATTAACCCGCGTGGCGCGGGCTCGCTTATCTGGAAGAACGATACGACCTCGATATTCATGTCGGCGAGAACGTCAAACACGTTGAGCAGTGTAGCGCCCCCCTTGGGCGCAACGGAGTTGACTGGGTCGGCCACCGACGCGGACGCACTCTCCGGCCCATATCTCTGACTCTGAAATACACCGAGAAGAGGAAAAGTCTGCACTTCCTGGAAAACCGAGCTGGGGACTTCGATTCCCCCGACTCCCGTAATGACGTCGGGGGCTCCCTGGCCCCGGGCGATAGGGGAAACGGGATAGGTGTTGGTTGCGAGCAACACGATCTTTTGAGAACCCGCCCTGAAGCCGACTCCGCCCAGAGTTCCCGCGCTGGGAACCGACGCAGGCTTGGTCGAGAATGGCGGCACGTCGCCGCTGGCTCCCGGGTTGAGATAGCCGGGTGTTGTGGGCGCGGTGGCGCTTCCGGCAACTCCTGCCGGACCGCTTTCGGTTCGGGAACCATTGTCGTTTCCATCGAAACCCGCCCCTTGCGCGATCTGTACCAGGGCTTCCAGGTAGCTCGCGAAAGCGCTTGCCTCACTAGCGCCGGGAAGCGTAACGCCTATGGCGTCTGCGAGGGCCGTGACGCCGGCGGTGGTCTCCACCGACATTGCGGGGGCGATCAGTGCGAACGGGCGCTCAAAATCGCCTTCGGGGCCCGGAATTATGACCCGATGGAAGATCTTGCCTGGGCCGCCGTAGTCCAGAAACTTTGTGACCGCAAAAGAAAAACTGATCCGCGGATACGTGCTTCTCAGGGTAGAAACGATGTACAGGAACAGCCCCTTGCAGTCTGGTGACGGCGTCGGTAAAGCTTGCTCGGCCGTCGACGGCAAATACCAGATCCACGACGGTAGGAATGGTATCAGGGGGAACCTGAACCGACACCGGCACCATGGCCGTCTCTCCGCGGGCCAGCCTGAGCCGGATGGTCTCAGGGTTGACCTGTTCGAGAGGGCCTGGACCATCGAGAACATTGATGGTGAATACCACATCGCCGAAAAGTTCGGCGCTGGCCCTGATATTGGCGGTACCTGATCGCAGGGGTGCCACCGGGATCTGGCTACTGGTCGCGCCTCTAGGGATGACGACACTCTCTGGAACCAGTGCGATCTCGGGATTCAGGCTCTCGAGCCTGACGACGAGATCGACTTCAAGCGTCGACGCGGGCCGAGCCAGACTGACTGTGACCAGGTGCCCGGGTAGCGCATCGACCGCCATCGGGTCGGCTTCCAGGTAGAAAACATCTCCCGAGGAGTATAGCCATACTGACGTCACGAAAATGACCAGAGTCCCCAAGACCATTCTCGACGTCAGACCTCGCTTCTGACCGCCGGAGTTTTTCATAGTTCGCTCCGTCAAAGGTTTCCGACAAATTTCGGCGAATGAGAACCAGCTGTTGATGCAAAGCTAGGCGAAAAGGCTTGAGGCATCTTCCATCCTGTAGCTTCATCCAGCCTTTACTTTTGGCTGCGGACGTCGCGGCAAGTCCCTTTGGTTTTGTTCAATTGCGCTTAGATATCGCATTGGGTCTATTCCGGAATGAGTGCGCCGTGTGAAAACCTCAGGAGGACTCGGACATCTATCGCTTTCAGAACTCGGAGTCATGTCAGAGGCACAATCCATAGTTACACTCGCTCGCGGAAACTTCTCGCGCGGAAACAATTGGGGGCTGCCAGGGCTGGGGGAATTGCTGTGGGTCTTAAACCAAGGCTTCAAAAGCCTCGTCCTGCCCATGGGTAACAACCTTTTACTCTGAGTGCGAATACGCTGTCAACAACTATCTTAGCGTTTGCCTCGATTCCCGGTAAGCTTCTTCGGCAAAGATTCCTGGTGTTTCTTCGTGTCTTTGAGGGTTCGTGGTATTGGTTAGACCGCTCTAGCCACGAAGTCACGAAGACACTAAAATGACAGCTGACCCCGGTCTATCACAACCTGAAGAAGCATCTCGTGCCCGAGAACGAGAGCGCATCATGCGCCGGCACCGGCGTCTTCTTTGGGGTTTCTTGCTCTTGCTCCTGTTGTCAGCGCTGTCACTCGCCGTCGCGGCCTCCTACGTCCCCTACTTCGCCGTCGATTTGTGGGTGACTCAACGCGTACAACAGTTTACCCATCCCGGCGTTCGACGGTTGATGATTGCGGTCTCATGGCCGGGTTATGGTTTCCACGGATTCATCGTGACGGTAGGCGCCGCCTGCGTGTTGCTGATACTGCGTCTGAAATTGGAGGCAGGTTGCCTGGTGGCCAGTGCGGGGATTGGCTCGCTGGTCACCAACATACTGAAGCTCATTATCGCCCGGTCGCGTCCGGCCGCGGAGCTCGTTGAGATCTATGTGAGCCATCGGACCATGAGCTTTCCCTCGGGTCATGTAGTGAGTTACCTGGCCCTTTACGGTTTTCTCTTTTACCTGATCTATGTGCTGATGCCACGCTCACGCCTCCGTTCTTTTCTGATGACGATCCTGGGCGCTCTGCTGAGCCTGGTCGGCCTGTCGCGCATCTACCTCGGCGCGCACTGGGCCAGCGACGTGATTGGAGGTTACTGCCTTGGATCTTGCTGGCTCATGCTGGTCATTCATTTTTACTGCGCGGCAAAACAAAGACCACAAAGACTCAAAGACACGAAGAAACACTAAGAATCTGTGCGACCGGTGGGATACAATGGCGCCCATGAAAAATCGATGCTACCTGGCGCTTTGTGTCGGTCTTGTATTCTCCATGGCGGTGCATGGCTGGGCCGCCGAAGCGCGCAAGCCGAACATACTACTCATCGTCGGCGATGACATGGGTTATGGCGATATCGGCGTGCACGGCTCCAAGGATATCCCGACGCCCAACATTGACTCGCTGGCAAGAAACGGTGTTCGCTGCAGCAGCGGCTACGTCAGCGGTCCGTATTGCAGTCCCACCCGCGCCGCTCTCATGTCGGGACGCTACCAGCAACGATTCGGGCATGAGTTCAATCCCGGCCCGGCTGATCAGGTACAGAAGGACTTTGGCTTGCCGCTTGACTGAGAAGACTCTGGCCGACCGGCTCAAGGCGGCGGGCTACGTCACAGCCCTGGTCGGCAAATGGCACCTGGGATACGAACCTGAGTTCCATCCGATGAAGCGCGGCTTCAGCGAATACTTCGGCTTCCTTGGCGGCGCTCATTCCTATTTCGACGCCAGGGCCGACAAGGCCAATCCCATTCTGCGCGGCATCCAGCCGGTCGACGAGCAGGAGTATCTTACCGACGCTTTCAGGCGCGAGGCGCTCGCTTTCATCGACCGCAACTCGAAAGACCCCTGGTTTCTCTACCTGGGATTCAACGCAGTGCATACGCCGATGCACGCTCCTCCGAAGTATCTGGACCGCTTCAAGGAGATAAAGGACGAAAACCGACGGACCTATGCCGCCATGATGTGGGCGATGGACGAGGCTATCGGCGCCGTGCTCGAAAAACTGAGGACGCTCAAGCTGGAGGAACAAACCCTTATCTTCTTCGTCAGCGACAACGGGGGCCCACCGGTCAACGGTTCGAGCAACGGTTCCTTGCGTGGCTACAAGGCGCAGACCTGGGAAGGTGGCATTCGTGTGCCGTTCATCATGCAGTGGAAAGGAGAGCTGCCGGCCGGCAAAGTATATGACCAGCCGGTTATCCAGCTCGACTTTCTCCCCACGGCGCTTGCTGCAGGCGGTGTTCCGATCCAACCGGAATGGAAGCTCGACGGGGTAAATCTTCTCCCATACCTGAAAGGCTCAAAGAAAGAAGCGCCGCACGACGCGATTTACTGGCGCTTCGGGCAGCAGATGGCCATCCGGATGGGGGAGTGGAAGCTGGTAAGAGCGCCGGATTCAGGACCGGGCGTGCTCCCCCGCCAAGGCCCCGCCCAGATCTCCGAAGCCCAGCTCTTCAATCTGGCCGCCGACATCGGCGAAAAGAACAATCTCGCCGACAAGGAACCCGGCAAGGTGAAGAAGCTTGAAGCTGCATGGAAGAAATGGGATGCCGAGCTGGAGGAACCGCGTTGGATTCCGAACCGCAACCGTAGAACTCAAAGCGCGAGATAGAGTCTCCCTTGCGCCTTCCTCCTGGCGGTCGCGATCTCTTCAAAAAGAGCTGGAGAGTAACTAACCAGTGACGCGGCGGTCCTCAGCGAAGAGATTTCTTGGCTACTGCGCGCTCACGCTTGGGCTGGTAGCGGTCGCCCACGCAGCCGCGTCCCGCCCGAACATTCTTGTGATCGTCGCCGATGATCTAGGGTACGGCGAGCTCGGCTGTCAGGGAAACCGCCAGATCCCGACTCCCCATATTGATTCCATCGCGAGTAACGGGATCAGGTTCACGGATGGGCACGTCACCGCACCCGTTTGCAGCCCCTCGCGCGCAGGGCTGTTGACGGGGCGCTACCAGACGCGCTTCGGTCACGAACTTAATGCGATCGGCGGCAGAATCTCCAGCCCGAGGTCGGGCTGCCGCTCTCCGAAGTAACTCTGGCGGACGCGCTCAAGGCGGCTGGCTACGCAACGGGCCTCATCGGGAAGTGGCATCTGGGGGGAACGCCGGGCTATCACCCACAGAAGCGCGGCTTCGATGAGGTTTACGGTTTTCTGCACGAAGGACACTTCTATCTGCCGCCGCCCTACCGGGGCGCGACGTCTTTTCTTCGGATCCGCCAGCTACCCTCTGAGTTTCTTGGCAGGAAAGTAGACGGGGAGATCATTTGGTCCACTCACCTTCCCGCTGACGAACCGCCTTACGACGCGGACAATCCAATCCTGCGCGGCGGGCAAGCGGTCATCGAAACCGAATATCTGACCGACGCTCTGACCCGCGAGGCGAAGGCATTCATCGAGAGGCACAAGGCCCACCCCTTTTTTCTGTATCTGGCTTACAACGCGCCCCACAGTCCGATGCAAGCGGCCGGGAAATACATGTCGCGGTTCGGACACATTGAGAACTTGCACCGCCGCGTTTTCGCGGCAATGCTCGCTAATCTCGACGAGGGAGTAGGCGCGGTTCTGGAACAACTGAACCAGCTGAAACTGGACCGGGACACGATCGTGTTTTTCCTGAGCGACAATGGGGGTCCGACAGCCGAGCTTACCTCGAGCAACACACCCTTGCGCGGGGGCAAAGGCCAGCTGTGGGAAGGAGGCATTCGGGTTCCTTTTCTGATGCAATGGAAGGGACGGTTGCCCGGGGGCCAGGTTTTTCGCAAGCCGGTAATTTCTCTCGACGTCTTCGGCACCGTAATGGCTGCTGTTGGCCGGGACGTTTCGAGTCACGCTGCGCTCGACGGCGTCGACCTTCTCCCGTACCTCACCGGGCAACGGACGGACTCGCCCCACGAAGTGCTCTTCTGGCGCTATGGCCGGAATATGGCGCTGCGCAGGGGCGACTGGAAACTCGTGCAACAATTCGACAGGGATGGGCGATCGGCTACGTTCGAGCTTTTCGATCTGGCTGACGATGTTGCCGAAAGCAGGAACCTTGCGCAGCAAAGACCCGACCTGGCGCGCGAACTGCGCGCTGCGGCGGAGCGCCTGAACCGCCAGATGGTTGAGCCTCGGTGGGGAAGCGGGAAATAAGAGATGGTGATGCTCGAGCGCATCCGGCTCATGATGTCGGGCGAACTGCCTCCACCGCCGGTGGCGGTGCTGATTGGTTTCAAGATTACCAAGGCGGAACCGGGCGAGGTGACATGCACGATGGAATCGGAACCGGAACGTCACGCAAACCCGATGGGAACGATCCACGGTGGGGTCCTGTGCGACCTGACCGACGCCGCGATGGGCCTTGCCTATGCGAGCACTCTCGCTCAGGATGAGTCCTTCACAACGCTAGAGCTCAAGATCAATTTTCTCCGGCCGGTGTGGCGCGCAACCCTGACGGCCGAAGCGCGCGTTGTCACGCGTGGGCGAACTGTCGGTCTCGTGGAATGCTCCGTGACCGACGATCGAGGACGGCTCATCGCGAGGGCCAGCAGCACATGTCTGACCCTGCGCGGGGATCAGGCGCAGGGAAGATGATAATTTGATAGCCAGCTCTAACCACCGAGACACAAAGACACGAAGAAACACCAAGAAGTGCTCATCCCCTCGATGGCCCTTGGACCAGTTCGATAATTGCGCGAAGAGGAATGGCCAGCCACTCGGGGCGGTGGTTCAGTTGCCAACCTAACTCGTAGAAAGCGTTGTCGAGAAGCAGTACCTCAAGCAGGGCCAGCAAGTCCTCGCGGGGCGAAGGAAGCAGGGCTCCGGTATCGGCAATTCGCAGGTATTCTTTGAGAAAAGCGATCGAGACCGCAGTTATGCCACAAGCGCGCCCAGGACTCGATGGTGCCGACATTCCGGTGTTCCAGGCCCCGGGCCTGCAACTCCAGCAATGCGGCGTGAGCCGCATAACCGAAGGAGCGCAGCATGCCGGCCACGTCGCGCAGCGGTGTGCGCTTCAGGCGCCGCTCACCGATCGGGCGGGCCGGATCCCCCTCGAAGTCGATGATCACGAAGTCCTTCCCGGTGTAAAGCAACTGGCCGAGGTGGTAGTCCCCGTGGCACCGGATCCTTGCGGCTGCGATTTTTCGTTCGAGCACGATCCGATAGCGCTGGAGAACCTGTCCGCTCAGGCTGAATACTCGTTGCGCTTCTGCCCGCAGTCCGTCGGGTAGCGTGGAAAGCCGCTGCCTCAGTCGCGCGAGCGCCTGGCCGGCAGTCGTGCGCATCGACTGGTACATGGAACGCTGATAGAGCGCAGTGAAAGGCTCGGGGGCAAAATCAGGATCTTCACCCCCGGATGCCAGAGCTACATGAAGCTCAGCGGTGCGCCGGCCGATCAGCCGCGCGAATTCCAGGTAAGTTCCAATCATCTCCTGAGCCAGGGGATGAGTCTCGGCGACAATCAGGTCGAGAATCGGCTCCTTCGGCACGGGCGCGGGAGACGGGTCCTGGCGTGCCAAAACCCGCTCGTAATACCGGCCCAGAGCCTCAAGCGTGAATTGCCACGCATCCTGGCTGTAGGGGATGAAACTTTGAATGACTGCCAGTGTCATCGGTTCGCCTTTGCTTTCGCGGTATTCCAGGGCGCCGACCACCGGCGGCGTATGGGCAAAGCCTTTGTCCGTCAGAAAACGGCCGATCTCCAGGTCCGGATTCACACCGGGTTCCAGGCGCCGGAAAAATTTCATGATGAAGCGGTTGCTGAAGACGACTGAGTTGTTGCTCAGTTCGACCCGGTCAGCGGAAGGCTCGAGGGATTCGGTGCCGTCCTGAATGAGACCCTTAAACGCCGGAGTGGAAATCCCGGCCAGCTGACCCGCCGCCCCCCGAATGGTGCGCCGGCGCGCCATGATATCGAGTAAGGCGAAACAGAAATCACGATCCTTCAGGGCATCAACCAGGACGCCCTCTTCGCCCTGGTCCTGAACTTTGAGTTCGGCGATGATCGCCTGGGGCAGACGGCTCCGGAGTTGATCCGCCCGGCTTCCCTTGACAAAGGCCAGCGGCAACGCATAGATGTGCGGTTCTCCTTCCCTGAACTCGACCCGGACGAGGGCGATACAGCCTGCGTCGAGTTGCGCCAGTGGAAGCGCCGCCTGGATCTGGGCCGACTTGATGGAGCGCGCCTCGCCTCCGAACCAGCGCCGCGCCTGCAGATAATCGGGGAGAAGTTCTTCCAGCGAAGCCCGCGCGGGTCGCTCGAGAATACTCTGCCAGTGTTCCGCGACCACCAGGGACGGCAGCGCGGTCGCGGAGCCTGTGATATCCGTCTTGCCGCGGATGGCAGGATCGGGTCGCAGGGCGAACCAGTAAAAACCGTGCGGGCCCAGGCTCAAGAAGTACGGATGGTTCGACAGGCGCGGGAAATCGGTTTGCCCGAAGAGCTCGACCGGGACGGCGCCCTGGAATAGCGGCAGGTCAAGTTCCACGTGCTGGACAAAGCGCGAGAGATTGGCGACGACGAGGAGGGTTTCGTCACCATACCTGCGGAGAAAGGCCAGCACCTTTCGGTTTTCAGGATGAAGCAATTCGAGGGTCCCGCGGCCCAGGGCTTTGTGCCGCTTTCGCAGCGCCAGCAGACGGCGCATCCACCAGAGCAGCGAGTGAGGATTATTCAGGTGCGCTTCCACGTTGATCGTCTCGGCGTGGTACTCGGGATCGATGATGACGGGAAGGTAGAGCTTTTGGGGGTTAGCTCGGGAAAAGCCCGCGTTCCGGTCGGCGCTCCACTGCATGGGAGTCCGGACTCCATTGCGGTCGCCCAGGTAGATGTTTTCTCCCATCCCGATCTCGTCCCCGTAGTAAATCACGGGCGTGCCCGAGAGCGAGATAAGGAGGGAATTCATGAGCTCGATGCGACGGCGGTCGTTGCCGAGGAGAGGCGCCAGCCGGCGGCGGATTCCCAGATTGATCTTGGCCTTCGGGTCATGCGCGTAGACGCGGTACATGTAGTCGCGCTCCTCGTCGGTCACCATTTCGAGAGTCAGCTCATCGTGGTTGCGCAGGAACACCGCCCACTGGCACACCTCCGGAATCGACGGAGTCTGCTCGAGAATGTCGGTGATCGGAAAGCGATCTTCCATTCGGATTCCCATGAAGAGCCGCGGCATGAGGGGAAAGTAGAAGGCCATGTGGCACTCGTCCCCGGCGCCGAAATACGCGACGGCATCTTCGGGCCACTGGTTGGCTTCGGCCAGGATCATGCGATTGGGAAAGCGTTGATCGACGTGGTGCCGCAGCGCGCGCAGAAATTCGTGAGTCTCCGGAAGATTTTCGCAGTTCGTCCCCTCGCGTTCATAGAGATAGGGCACGGCGTCCAGGCGAACCCCATCAACCCCGAGGCCGAGCCAGAAGTCGAGCGTTTCGAAAACGGCCTGGTGAACCTCCGGGTTGTCGAAGTTGAGGTCCGGCTGATGCGAGTAGAAGCGATGCCAGTAGTAGGCGTGGGCCACCGGGTCCCAGGCCCAATTGGAGGACTCGAAATCCTTGAATATGATCCGGGTTTCCCGGTACCGGTCCGGGGTCTCACTCCAGACGTAGAAGTCGCGTGCCCGGCTCGATGGCTTTGCGCGCCGGGCGCGCTGGAACCATGGGTGCTGATCCGAAGTATGGTTGACGACCAGCTCCGTGATCACATAGAGCCCCCGCCGGTGCGCCTCCTTCAGGAAGGTAGTGAAGTCGCGCAGGTCGCCGTAAGAGGGGTGTATGCCGGTGTAATCGGCAATGTCGTAGCCGTCATCCTTGAGCGGAGAGGGATAGAAAGGGAGCAGCCACAGAGCCGTGATCCCGAGATCCCGGAGGTAGTCGAGCTTTTCCGTGAGGCCCTGAAAGTCGCCGATGCCATCGCCGTTTGAGTCGAAGAAAGCTCGAACGTGAAGCTCGTAGATGATCGCGTCTTTGTACCACAGGGGATCCTGGGGTTCACGGATTTCGCGATTGCGCCTCGCCATGCGCTGATCATCCTCCGTCTTTCGCCAGCTCGGGCCAGCTCTCGAAGCCGTGCGAGCGGGCGATCAGGAGCTGAGCTTCGGCCAGAGCCAGGGTGTCGCTTCCATTCTCTGAATCGGCCGGCTTGCCTAACCGCTGGCGCGTATTCCGGCGCAGTTGCTCCCAGGTTAACGCGCGCTCGGGCTGGAAGTGCTCTTCGAGCCGGCGCAACGACACGGCATCGCCCGAGCCGTAGGCTTCGATGAGGTCCTTTGCCAAGGACTCATACTGCTCCAGCGGCCGCGCGCGCAATGCTCCCTCTTCCTCGTACTGTTTCAGCGTTTGCGCAATTCTGTCATGCCCGCGCCGGATCGCCCAGGCCAGCGGAGTGGCCCAGGGTGGATCGTCCGGCAGGCGCGGCTTGGCGCCGCGTCTCAGGAGAAATTCAACCATGAGGGTCTTGCCGTACTTGGCCGCATACCCCAGCGGCGTCGAGCGGAATTCCTCATCGCGCGCATGCAGGTCGGCTCCATGGTCGATGAAGAGGGCGGCATTCTCGATGTGCCCTTTTTCTGCGAAGCGGTGCAGCGGCGTGACCCGCAGCCAGTCCGGCAGGCTTGGATTCATGCCGTGCTCGAACAGGAGCTCGGTCAATGCGGGCGTCTTGGCGGCCACGGCGACGCGTCGGGGCAAGTCAGGCTGGTAGCGCAGCATCAAGCGAACGAAGCCCTCGTGTCCGGCCGCGCTGCCCAGAGCGTCCGGGTCGTCGGCCAGTGCCGGGTTGGCTGCGAAAACGGCGGCGGCGGTGCGGATATCGCCGTAGTGAGCCAGGAGATGCACCGGGCGTGCGGCGCCGTAAGAGCAGAGCAGATCGATCATCCGCTGGTCGGAATTCATGATGGCAATGCTCAGCGCGTCGGCGGAGCTTTCCACCTCCGCGTTCGGGTACGCGCCGTTTTCCAGCAGCAGCCTGGCGATCTCGTGATGGCCGTTATATACGGCGGAATAGAGCGCGTGGCCGCGCGGCGCGATCCCCTCCTCGGGGAGATTCGGATCGGCGTGACGGTCCAGCAACAGCTTCACGATCTCGATGTGTCCGCCTGCAGCCGCATTGCGCAGCGGCGTCCCGGAGCACGCGTAATAGGTGACGTAGTCCGACGGTCGATTGGCCAGCGCTGGGTCCTCATCGAGCAGCTCTCGCACGCGTTCGAGATCCCCTATGTACGCCGCCGTGCAGATGTCGCAGTACGCGCCGCGGGCACGGAGGTGCGCGAGCACCTCTCGAGGCGTGGTCGCGGTGTCTTTGGGCACGTCGCGCCAGCCGCGATACATGTAGTCGCCATTGGTGAGCTGGATCGGACGCGCGCCGTCGGAGCGCCGCGCGTTGATGTCCGCGCCGCGCGCCAGCAACTCGTCGATCATGTCGGGCTGGCGCGTCATCACAGCCCAGTGAATCGGCTGATTCGTCCGCTCATCGACGGCATGCACGACCTCCTGGCGAGGCGTCGAGCATGCTTCGCACTTTTGCCAGGTCGCGCTCCCGGATCGCCGCTGCGATGGCTGCGCCTCTGGGCGCCGCTTCATTCGCGCCGGCGAGCGCGGCTTCCAGCAGCTTCTGCATCCCGTCATATTCCCGGTCGCGAGCGATCTGGAGCAGCGTGTCCGGGGTCCCCGAGTTTACCGGGTCGGCGCCGCGCTTCAGCAAGAACGCGGCGACCTCGACCTGATTCTCCCGGACGGCGAAGGACAGAGGCGTGCGGTATTCGTATGCGGAGCGCACGAGCGACGGATCCTTGTCGAGCAGCCGCTTCGTGGTTTCCAGGTCTCCCGCGATCGCGGCACAGAACATCTCCCACACTTCGGTGCCCAGTCCCGGCGCCCAGAACAGCGGCTCATTTTTCTTGAGCGCCTCGGGCCGGATCATGCGCCGGATCTTCTCGGCGGCGGATTTCACATCTGGAGAGGAACTGCGGTCCTGCGGATTCTCGCTCATTACGGTTTCTTCGCCGGGGCGAGCGCACCCAGGGAACGTGGCGGGCCGGTGCGGCGGGCCTCGATGGTCTGGAAATTCTTGACCCAGGTTTTTCCACCATCCATGGAGCGGTCGGCGGACCAGGAAAAGCTATCCGGCCGGATGTTGTAATAGCGGATCTTCCAGATCGAGGGCTTATCGCTGGTCACGCCGAACTTCTGCTCGATATGCATTTCCGCGCCGACCTTGCGTCCGGTGCCCATATTCTGCAGCCCGGTTCCCGCGTCAGCGCCTACCAGCTCCCACCGATCGAGGACGCTGTTGTAGTTGCGCAGCGTCGTGGTTACGTAATACGTCTCGCCGGCGTCGCCGATGACGCGATACTCGTCCAGGATCTGTCCCTCATCGAGGCGCACGGCGCTCCAGCGACCGCGGAACTTTCCGAACTCCTGACTTGCCGCGGTAAAGTCCCAATCGCCGAGCAGGTAGTCGAAGTCACCCTTATGCGCCTCGTAGGACGCCTTTATCTGTTCGGGAGTTCGCTTGGCACCCGACTGCGCAGACGCCGGCGGTACGATCGCCACCATCCAGATCAGGGCACACACAGGAAGAACGGCGCGGGGCATAAAAACCTCCGGGTTGTGGTTGCTCGCCCGACGAACATTTGCGGGTCCGGTCGGCACCGAGGGCAAGCCAGGGCAAAAGATGCCGGGACTCTGCGCCTCGTTGTGTCCGCTCAAGGAGGACCTCGCTCTCAAACGGTTAACGGGTTCCATTACCTGTGCGAGCCGGTTCAGGAAACAGTCCATATCGTGCTGCTCTCAGTGAGAATCGGCAGCGCTGCGTCATAGATTTTAGCCAATTCCCTTTCCTTATGAACCTAATTTATCCTTGGCAAGGGACATTTTGTGCGACTTGAATTTGTTTCGCGGCGTGAAAATCGTCCGGGAGTGATGAAAAATTTCTGCAGTGAGAGCGAATTCTTTGCCGCGCTCGAGATAGAATCTCCTATGCTTTCACGATCGAAGGCGGTGCCACGATCGTTGGCATTTAGTTTGGGTTGAGGTCTGCTTTTTGCCCGGCCTCCGGGCGGGAGAAACCACTATGAAGATGTTCCTTGCCGGTGAGTGGGTGGATGGGTCGCGCCAGATCCCGGTCGAAAACCCGTTCGATAGCTCAGTGATCGACACGGTTCCGCGCGCAGGAGCGGGCGAAGTGGAGCGGGCGCTCGACTTCGCAGCGAAAGGGGCTTCTGTCATGAAGCGGCTTCCCGCGCACGAACGCTGGCTTCGTTTGAAGCGGAGTGCGGAACTCCTCGAGAAGCGGGCTGAAGATCTCGCTCGTACGATCACGCTGGAGGAAGGAAAGATCCTGGCGGAGTCGCGTTTCGAAGTTTCGCGCGCCGTTGCGACCCTGAGCGAGTCCGCTGAAGAGGCGAAGCGGATCTGCGGGGAAGTCGTGCCGCTCGACGCCGCGCCCGGAGCCGGGAACCGGTTCGGCTTCACTATCCGCGTGCCATGCGGCGTGGTGGTGGCGATCAGCCCCTTCAATTTTCCGCTCAATCTGGTGGCGCACAAGGTCGGGCCGGCATTGGCTGCCGGGAACAGCGTGATTCTCAAGCCGGCCACCGACACGCCGCTCACGGCTCTCAAGCTGACCGAGATTCTGCTGGAAGCGGGAATGCCGCCGGAGGGGATTCAGTGCCTGACCGGATCGGGCAGCGATATCGGCGATGCGTTGTGTTCCGACAGCCGCGTGCGGAAGATCACGTTTACGGGGAGCCGCGATGTGGGGGAGCATATCTGCAAGATCGCCGGGCTGAAGAAGGTCACGATGGAGCTGGGGAGCAACTCGCCGCTGATTGTACTGCCGGACGCGGATCTCGAAAAAGCCGCCCAGGCGATCGCGGCCACTGGCTTTGCCAACGCCGGCCAGGTCTGCATCAGCGCGCAGCGGATCCTGCCCCTGCGCAAGATTTACGCCGATCTGGTAAACGCCGTGCAGCCGCGAGTCGAGGCGATCTCGACCGGGAACCCGCTCGACGAGTCAACCGGGATGGGGCCGATGATCCGGGAGAAGGACGCGCAGCGGGTTTCCGAGTGGGTGAGTGAAGCTGTCGAGGCGGGTGCCCGGCTCGTGACGGGAGGCTCACGCCGGGGCGCTTTGCATGCCCCGACCGTCCTGGCCGATGTTGATCCGCGGCTGCGCGTCTCTTCAGAAGAGCTGTTCGGACCTGCGGTCACGTTTACGCCGGTCGACACCGTGGACGAGGCAATAGCGCTGGCTAACGATACCCGTTACGGCCTCTCGGCAGCCATCTTTACCGAGAGCCTCGACTCGGCGATGCGTTTTGCTCGCGAAGTCGAGTCGGGCAATCTGCACATCAACTGGGGACCGCAGTGGCGTGCCGACCTGATGCCCTACGGCGGTCTCAAGGAGAGCGGGTTCGGCAAGGAGGGACCGCGTTACGCAGTACAGGAAATGACCGAGACCAAGATGGTCGTCATGCACCTGTGAGCAACCCCTTAGCGCGCGCTCAACAATTAGTTCACATTGTTGTTGGGTCTCAGAGTCGATCTGATCTTGATCGTGTTGTTCACGTAGGGCGAGGAACTTCGAACACGGTCTAAACGAATCACCACTTGTTGAGCCACATTTCCTCACGTAAAATGTGTCTCCACAGGAAGACAAGACGATGAGCGTGAAGAAAACGAATGTTCTACTGGACGAGGAACTCGTCGAAACGGCCAAGGATCTCACCGGAGCTCGCTTCACGAAGGACGTGATTGATCTGGCTTTGCGACGACTGGTCCGGAATCTTCGCCGCCGCCGCATCCTGCGGCTTGCCGGCAAAGTAAAGTGGGAAGGGGATCTCTCGGCGATGCGGCGTGGTCGGCGGTTTGCGTGATCATCATCGACACTAGTGTCTGGATCCCTCTACTGAACGGAATCGATCATCCGAAAGCGGACCGGGCACGCGTGGTCATCGAGGGGCCGGAGGACGTCGGCGTTCCGGGAGTCATCCTTGAGGAGATCTTGCGTGGTCTGAGAAGCGACGCGCAGTTTCGTCGAGTTCGGGACCTACTGTTGAGTGACTTCACGTATCTTGAAATGAAGCAACCGCTTTTCATTCATTCGGCGGAGATCTTCCGCGCTCTGCGGAAGAAAGGCAGAACGATCCGCAGTCCGGCCGACTGCCTGATTGCAGCCTGCGCCATCGAAGAAACCGCTTCGCTCTTGGAAAACGACGCCGACTTTCGCACGATCGCAGAGGTTGCTCCGCTCAAGCTGCTCGAGGCGTGACCGAACTGTGGTCAGGTCGGAGAAGACTGCGACCATGCCAGTTGAAAAGTTCCGCTCTCGAGGAAATGAATGCGGCTCCTGTGCGAGTTGCGGCAACGGAAGACTCGTTCGCCCGTTTCCTGTCAAAGACTTCACCCTTTGCTTCCGCCGTCGACTCGACGCCTCTGAGCATGCTCGGCTTCTTTCATCGCGGGACACTCAACGGACTAAAACGTCTTGAACTGGTCGTCGATCTCGACCTGGTAGCCGCTCGCCAGCCGGTTGGTAGCGTTGGCCAACCCGACGACAGCCATCAGCTCGGCCAGCATGGAATCGGTCATCCCCTGCTTGCGCGCCGCTGCCGTGTGGGATGCGATGCAGTAGCCGCACTGGTTCGTCGTGCTGACGGCCAGATAGAGCATCTCTTTAGTGAGGGCGTCGAGCGCTCCCGGCGCCATGGTCTGCTTGACGGCGTCCCAGGTCCGACGCAGCGTCGCCGGGTCGTGGGCGATGGCCTTCCAGAAGTTGTTGACCCGGTCGACGCCGCGTGTTGCCATGATGTCGTCATAGACCGCGCGGACGTCCGGCGTGGCATCCCCGTATTCGATCAGTCCCAGTGTGGCCATCGACTGCGTCCTTCCATTGCTATTCTACGGTTGCTCGCCCGCTGACCCGCGCACCGCCGCGATGTGTAAGCGTTTCTATCGCGAGAGCGCCCGAGGAGCAAGCGAATTGCGGGGGCGCCGCGAACGGAATGCCGCGGTAATCCCACCGACTATTTCTGCGCGAACCCTAAGGTGACGGTACCATTTCCTATTCTTTCACGGCCGGACTATCGTCCCATCCAGTCGCCGGTCATTGCCGCGGCTGCCACCCGGCGTGCTGTACGGGAATTTCGCCGCAAGCTTCTCATCGATGTCGATCCCCAGTCCCGGCTTGTCGTTGGCATACATGTAGCCGCCCTTGATCTCGGGCGCCCCAGGGAACACCTCGCGAACGGTATCTGAAAACAGGTTCTGCTCCTGAATGCCGAAGTTGTACGTCGCCAGGTCCAGGTGCATGTTCACCGCATGGCCAATCGGCGAGAC
The DNA here is from genome assembly GCA_963827655.1 of uncultured Acidobacteriota bacterium. Lineage (GTDB taxonomy): Bacteria > Acidobacteriota > UBA6911 > UBA6911 > UBA6911 > CAWHCF01. Next base: position 70,488 of record CAWHCF010000022.1, on the reverse strand, counting down.
GTTGCCCGGGCCGTGCCAGGCCGTGCGCACGTTGAAAAACTCGCAGCAGGCGGCGACCTTGCGCGCCATGTTCAGGCCGCCGACCGCCGAGATGTGGATCCGGATGAAGTCGATGAGCCGCTCGGCGACAAGGAACACCCACTCGTTGCGGTTGACGAAGAGCTCGCCCATCGCGATCGCGCAAGAGGTCTGCGGCCGGAGAATGCGAAACCAGGCGACGTCTTCAGGGGAAAAGGGATCTTCCATGAAGAACGGCCGGTAAGGCTCTACCGCCTTGCAGAGCTGGATCGCCTGGTTGGGCGGCACGCGCTCGTGGATGTCATGGAGCAGTTCGACGTCGAAGCCCAGGCGAGCCCGGAGTTGCTCGAACATCTTGATCGTGTTGTTCACGTAGGGTGTCGGCTCGAACACCGGTGACGGCGGAGTGCCGTCCGGCCGCAGCTTTTGCACTTCCGGGGCTGTCTCGGCCCGGACACCGTAGCCGGCGAAGCCGGGCACGGCCTGATGCACCCGGACATACCGGTAGCCCTGTGACATCCACTTGCGCACCTGGTCTTCCAGTTCCGAGAAGTCGCGGGCACTGGCATGGCAGTATAGCGGTACGGCGGTGCGGACCTTGCCGCCGAGCAGTTTGTACACGGGCACATTGCAGCGCTTGCCCAGGATGTCCCAAAGAGCTCCGTCAATACCGCTCATCGCGTTGTTGAGTGTCACCCCGCTGCGGAAGTAGGAGGCGACGTACGCCGACTGCCAGATGTCCTCGATCTCGTCGCAGTTACGGCCCGTGACGAAGGGCTTCAGGTACTGCTCGATGGCCGCGGCAACCGCCAGCGGACGTTCCCGATGCGTGGCGCAGCCGACGCCGTACAGGCCCGGCTCATTGGTCATCACCTTGACGATCACGAGGTGATCGCTGGCCGGCTGCGTGAGGATCACCTTCACGTCGGTGATTTTAAGCGGCGGCATTCCCTTTCGCGCCGTCTCCTGCGCCGCTGCCAGCGGCCCGCCTCCCGCCAGCAGCCCGGTTCCTGCCGCCCCAAAGGTCTTGAGCACGTTTCGTCGGTTCACGGCTTGTTTCCTCTTTGGGGTGCTCTGTGGCGAATTCGCTGACAGAAATACGATGACAGGCACCAAATTGCTTGGCAAAACAGCGGTACTTCGCCTGTCTTAACCGCGCAATTTGGAGCCTGTCACCGAATTGACGGGCCTCAGGCGATGATTTCTTTGACTACGCGGCCTTCCACGTCGGTCAGCCGGAAATCACGCCCGCTGTAACGGTAGGTCAGCTTCTCGTGGTCCAGGCCGAGTAAGTGCAGAACTGTGGCGTGCAGGTCATGGACGTGGATCGGATTCTCCGCGACCTTGAAGCCGAAATCATCGGTGGCGCCGTAGATCATCCCGGGTTTAACACCGCCTCCGGCCAGCAGGTAGGTAAAGCCGTGAACATTGTGGTCCCGGCCGTTATGGACCGACCGGAAGCCGCCGAGGTTAAGAACCGGTGTCCGGCCGAATTCGCTTCCGATGAGCACCAGGGTTTCGTCGAGGAGGCCGCGTTCCTTCAGGTCCTGTATGAGAGCGGCAATGGCACCGTCCGACTTCTGTGCGTGCACCTTGTGACCCATGATGTCGGCGTGCTGGTCCCAGTCGTTGGCGTTGCCGTAATAGACCTGCACCATCCGGACCCCGTGCTCGACCAAACGGCGCGCCATCAGGCAGCCTCGAGCGAAATCTCCGTCGCCATACCGATCGAGAGTCGCTTGACTTTCTTTCCGGATGTCGAACACGTCCGCCGCTTCGGTTTGCATCCGGAAAGCCACCTCCATGGACTGAATGGTCGCCTCCAGCTCGGGGGCCGACTGCAGCTGTTCCATGTAGCCCCGGTTCAGTTCGCCCAGGAGATCCAGTTGCCGGCGCTGTTCGGCCGAATTCAGGCGGCTATTCTTCAGATACTGGATCTGCTTTTGCGGATCGCTCTCTCGATCCGACACGAACGTGCCCTGGTAAACGGCAGGCAAGAAGGCCGAGCCCCAGCGGCTGCTGCCGCCATCGCCGGACGCCGCCGGCGAGAGCACGATGAATCCCGGCAGGTTCTGATTCTCGGTGCCCAGGCCGTAGGTGATCCACGAGCCCATAGAGGGCCGGCCGACCCGGCTCTGGCCGGTATTCATCATCAGTATTGAAGGGCCGTGGTTGGGAATGTCCGAAGTCATCGACCGGATTATGCAGAATTCGTCAATGATCCCGGCCATGCGCGGAAAAATCTCGCTTACCCAGGTGCCGTTCGCGCCGTATTGCTTGAACCGGAACGGCGATTTCATCAGGTTGCCGACAGCGAACTCGGTCCTCGGCATCTCGTAAGGCAGGGGCTTGCCGTCGTACTTGTCGAGCAGCGGCTTGTAGTCAAACGAGTCGATCTGAGACAGGCCGCCGTTGAGAAACAAAAAAATCACGCGCTTGGCGCGCGGCGGGAAATGGGGCTGTTTCACCGACCAGGGATTGCCGGGCAGGCTAATGGCGGTCTGAGCGAAGGCCGCCATTCCAAACCCCGCGCCGATCTGGCGCAGCGCCTGGCGGCGACTCACGGGACGCGATGGAAACGAGTGTGTCATACGCTTATCACTTCAGTTCAAATAGTAGAATTCACCGGAACTGAGCAGCACTTGCGCATACTGCCGCCAGTCCCCTTGCTCGAGGAACCGAAGCCCGCGCTGGACCTCAGCCTCTGTCGCCTGCCTGCCGTAAAGCAGGCGGTAGGCCCTGTGGATTTTGGGTACATCTCCTTCGGAGCCCAGACGTTTGACCAGCAGCTCGGCCTGACGCCAGACCAGGTCGCTGTTCAGGAAAAACAAGCCCTGCAGCGGAACATTCGTGGCGCTCCTCTGATCGCCGCTGACCGTTGGGTCAGGGAAGTCAAACAGCTGAAGCATGCCGTCGGGGCTTCGTCGGATTCTGCCATACACGGTGCGCTTCTTGTTTTCCAGGCTGGTCAGCTCCTGAGGCGGGCCGCCGCAGTTCTCATCCAGGTTGCCCGATACGAACAGCAGCGAGTCCCGCAACGCCTCGGCGTCGAGACGACGCAGGTTAGCCCGCCAGAAGAGCTTGTTGTCGGGATCGGTGGTTGCGTTCGGCTCTGCCTGTTCATAGCCCAGCTGGTACCCGGCCGAGAGCATGATCTCGCGGTGAATGGCCTTCAATGACCAGTTCTTCTCGACCAACAGGTGGGCGAGATACTCGAGCAGTTCCGGATGCGTGGGACGGTCGCCCATCGTGCCGAAGTTACTGGGGGTTGTCACGATGCCGCGGCCGAAATGATGCATCCAGATCCGGTTGGCCATGACCCGCGCGGCCAGCGGGTGGCGGACGATCGCTTCGGCCAGTTCCAGCCGTCCGCTTCCGTTGGTGAACGGCGCCGGCTCGCCAGCGGTGCCGGCGAGAATAGCAGGAAAACCACGCGGAATCTCGTCACCCAGAGCATGCGGATTCCCGCGGATATTCAGCTTCACATTTTCAACCTTCCCGTTATCCGCCAGGCCCATGAGGTACGGATACTCGGCCGGCAGCGCCTTTTCCAGCGCGGCCAGCTCGGCCTCCATCGCTTCCAGTTTCCCCTTCTGCTCGGCGCTCAAGAACCGAAGGAGCTTCTTGCCGGGGTACTCAAAGATGGCCTCCCGCCTCGGGTAATCCGGCGAGCCCGGCTCGCCTTGCACCACGTCCAACCAGACGTAGTACTTCTCGGTCTCGACCACCTTCTGAACCATTGACTGCTTGAACTGGAACATCTCGAACTGCATCAGGTCGCCGGGCAGCGAGGCGCTGGCCTCGTTGGGGTCTGGCTTGTAGTTTCGTTTCAGCTCCTCATTGGCGGCGTTGACCGCTTTCTTCTCGGCGATGACGGCGACAAGAAGCTGCCTGAACTGCTTGGCCAGCCGTCGGGCCTCTTCCTCCGACCCTCCCCCGCGAGCCATCAGCATGTCCCACTCGCGCAGATAGCGGTGCTCCCTCAGCGCGGGCTCGGCCAGGTACTTGACCCACCTCTGGAAGGTTTCGAGATCAAGTTTCTCCTCTGTCGGCGAGCCTGGCCAGGTCCGGCCTGGGATTGCTCATCAAGACCCTTCGGGCCGCCATCATGTACCGCGAGGCCTGCGCGGCCAGGGTCTCTGCCACCTGAATAGCGATCTCATCAGCGAAGTCTTCGATAGCGGCTTGCTGTGCCTTGATCTTCTTCCACTGAGCCTTGTACCGGGCCACCTCATCGTCGGAAGCCAGGTTGTATTCCCAATACCCGGAGTTCCAGAAGACGCCTCCGAGCCCGTAGTAATCTTTCTGTGAAATCGGGTCGTACTTGTGGTCGTGGCAGCGCGCGCAGGTGGCGGTCAGCCCGAGGAAGCCTTTGGTCAGGGCGTCGATCTTGTCGTCGCGCTCGTTGGCTCTCGCCTCCACGAACACGACGTCGTCGCCGGTGAACCATGGTCCCAGCCCGAAAAACCCCAGGCCCGGCAGCAGGTTCTTTCTGTCGCCCGGCATCAGATCGGCTGCGATCTGCGCCTTGACGAAAAGGTCGTAAGGCATGTCGCGATTCAAAGCATCGATCACCCAGTCGCGGTAGCGCCACGTATTCACATACCCGTCGCGTGCCGTGCCATATCCGATGAAGACAGGCCGGCGATCGGGACGGCCGTCTCCGTCGGCGTAACGCGCGACATCCAGCCAGTGCCGGCCCCATCTTTCTCCGTAGTGGGGCGAAGCGAGCAGCCGATCCACGACCTTCGCGAAGGCGTCGGGCGAATTGTCAGCCAGGAAAGCATCAACCTGCTCCGGGGTCGGCGGCAATCCGGTCAGATCATAGCTGGCGCGGCGAAGCAGCACCCGCTTGTCGGCGGGCTTGACGGGCTTCAGTCCCTTTGCTTCCAGCCTGGCGAGGATGAAGCGATCGACCGGATTCTTCGTCCAGCCGGCGTCTTTGACCTCGGGAAGCGGAGGTTTTCGAAGCGGCTGAAAGGACCAGAACGCCCTTTGCTCCGCAGTAATCGCAAAGCCCTTTTTTGCCTCCGCCGGCTTGGACGTCGCGGCGGGTTCCGGCCACGGCGCCCCGGCCTGAATCCACTGGGCCAGGTCCGCGATCTCGCGCTCTGACAGCTTGTCGCCGGCCATCGGCATCTTCAGCCGCGGGTCCATGTGCTTGACGGCCCGAATCAGGCGGCTCTCATCCGGCTTTCCAGGGACGATCGCAGGTCCCGACTTGCCGCCCTGGAGCATCGCGTCACGGGAGTCCAGCCGCAGTTCGCCTAGTTTCGACGCGGTATGACACGCGTAACACTTGTCCGCGAGCACCGGCCGAATGCGGGCCTCGAAGAACACGGTAGCGTTGTCCTGCGCGAAAGCGTAAGACAGCGACGGCTAAGAAAAGCGGCAAGAGATAGCGGCTCGACATCAATCGGCCTCCGGTGAAAAAATCGCTGCGATGATCATACTTCAAAACCCGAGTTTCAATCCGAACTGAATGATCCTGGGATCTCGGGCGGAGGTGACTCGCCCGAAGAGTGTTGAACCCAACCGCTTGTTCGGAGGATTGAAGTTGGGATGATTGGGGAGATTGAAAAACTCCGCCCGGAACTGCAGGTTGACCCTTTCGGTAATACGAGTATCTTTGCGAACCCCGAGGTCGATCCCGATAGTTCCGGGTCCCAGGATCACCGAGCGTCCGGCCGTTCCATACCGCATCGGTACCTGCCTGACGAAGCAGTCCGTGTTGAAGAACCTCTCGACGGTCTGCTCGCCGCGCGGAAGGTCGGGATCGCAGACGAGGTCGGGCCGCAATGCCTGGTCGGTCCCCATGGATCCCACGTCACCCTGGTGCTGTGGGGTCATGGGCAGCCCCGATTGCAGCTGGATGATCACATCGGTCGCCCAGCCGCCGATCAGCTTCCTGACCATCCCGCTGCCGTCCCGGCCGAACGGCCACTCGTACACGGCCGCGGTCGTGAAGCGATGACGATGGTCCAGATCCGCCAGCCCCTTCTCCATCTTGCGATCCAGGATGTTCTGCGCTCCCGCGGACGAGAGCCCTTGGCCCCCGCCGCGCCACCCCGGGTTGTCGGACATGCCTTTCGAGAACGTATACGTGGAAAGGAAGGTCAGGCCCTGGCTGAAGCGCCTTTCAATCCGCAGCGTGCCGCCATGGTAGTTCGAAAACGCCGTGGACTGTTCTTCGAAGACGTTGGCCAGGGGTATGATCACCCCCTGCTCTATCGTTACCGGCACCAGCCGCCGCATCTGATTGCGCCCGACCTCACCGATGTCGCTGCGGATGTTCGGATCGTTGGTCAGGTCGGGAACCACGGCCGAGGGGCCCAGCGGCTCGGCGAGGTTCAGTACAATCTGTCGATGCAGGCGAGTGCCTTTCGTACCCGCGTAGGCGGCTTCCACCACCAGCTGCCCGGGGAACTGGCGCTGGATGCTCAAGTTCCAGGCCTGTATGTAGGCATTCTTGAAGTTCTGGTTGAAGTTGTTGGGTCCGGGCGTGAACTGCGCCACCGACCCGGGGCCGCCGTCGCCCAACCCCGGCTTGCTGATCCGAAAACCGATCAGAGCATTCGGAACCGGCAAACCATTCTGGCCCAGACCCACGTTCTCCTGGTCTTCGATGACCTGCGGGTAGTTCAGAAGGGTGTCCCCGTTCAGCGACACCGGCACGGTGTCGTGGAAAATGCCGTAGCCGCCACGGATGACCGTGGTGCTGCTGCCAAACGGCTGCCAGGCAAAGCCGAAACGCGGCCCGATGTTCTTCTTATCCGTGGGAGCGAGTGAGCGCGGCAAGTCTTCGCCCGCGATACCGTAATACGCCTGGTAGGGGCTGTCCGCCGGCAGGTTCAGATAGTTGGGACCGCAGACGCTGTAGCTGGGGCACTCCTGCGGCTGGACCCACGAGGAAATAGCGTTGCGGGAGTCGTAGGGGGGCGTGTAGTACATGTAGCGCACGCCGATGTTGAGGGTCAGGTTGCGAGTTGCCTTGTAGTCGTCCTGGAAGAAGACCCCCCACTCCCGCAGCCAGTAATTCAATTGGAAGTCGCCTACCAGCCGGGTCTTCTGCCTTGGCAGGCCGAGCAGGAAGGTCGCCATGGGGTGCCCGGTGTTGTTGACGCCCTCGATTCCGGTCCAGGCAATGGTGTCGAAGATGAAGGTGCCGCGAGTCCCCCCGTCCTGTCCCAGGGGGCCTATCGAGTTCATGCGGGAGGTGCGCAACTCGCCGCCCACCTTCATGAAGTGCTTCCCCTTGCTAACGAAACATGGCCATGGGCTGGTAGGTGTAGTTACGGTAGGAAAACGGCCCGACGCCGTTGCCGAAGCCGAGTGCGCCGATCCCTCCAGGTACGGCGTAGCCTGAGATGTCGATGGCCGGTGAACCGAGAACGCCGGATTCTCTGACGAAGTCCATGCCGGGCATGTTGAACGTGCCCAGCCAGTCCTTGCCCGCGATCCCGTCCTCCGCGCCGCTTTCCTGGAACCATCCCTGGTGGCCAAATCGGAACTCGCCGATCAGCGTTGGCTTGAATACCTTGGTGTAGGCGATCGTGGTGTTGATATTTCGAAGATTATCCTCGGCGCCGAATCCCGGGAAGATGCGTGGGATGTACTCGCGGGCATCCTGAAAGCTGAAGCGGCCGAAGATCGTGTCGTTGTCGGAAAACTGGTGATCGATCCGGCCGCTGAAAAGCTCGCTGTCTAATTTGGCAGACCGGCTGTCGAGCCAGTTCTCGAGGACATCGCCGTTGGCATTCACGAATCCCGGAGCATTCGGAAGAGGCATGAATTCGCTGCTGGCAATCATGCTCGCCGCCACGGGATCAAAATGGCTCCGCGGGATCTGGTTGTTCGGATACGGCTCCCGGACGAAGCGCAGTCTGCCGGACGCATCCATCACCTGTCTCGAAGTCTTCGCGTCGAATAACTGGCCGCGCTGCCAGGTGCGTCCCAGTGCGTCCGTGCCGGCGCTGGCCGCCAGAAGCGTCTGGCTGAAGTCGCCGTTGTGCTGGGCGGCGGTCGGGACCTGCGTGACGGTGGCGCCGCCGCGCCGCTGCCGGAATCCCTCGAAGGCGCCGAAGAAGAACGTCCGTCCGGCGATCGGCCCGCCGAGGTTGGCGCCGAACTGGTTCTGGTTGTACTGCGGCGCGCACGCCCTGCGCGTGGTGATATTCGAATCGCTGGGATCGCACGGGAAGGACCGCGAGTTGCGGTCGAAGAAGTTGCGCGCCTGCACGTTATCGTTGCGCAGAAACTCCCACAGGGTGCCGTGGAACTCCTTGGTGCCCCCCTTGGTGACGATGTTGACCTGGGCGCCGGCGCCCTTGCCGAACTCCGCCGAGTAGTTGTTGGTTTGAATCTTGAACTCTTGCAGCGAGTCGATGGTAGGACGCACGCTGATCCGGTTCCGGAGCGGGTCGGAGTTGGACGTGCCGTCGATCTGGAAAGCGTTCTGGTCGGCGCGCAGCCCGTTGGCCGAGAAGCCGTCGGGTCCCGGGTCGCCGCCTTCCGTACCCGTCGTAACGCCAGGCACCAGCAGCGCGAGCTGCACGAAGTTGCGGCCGTTGAGCGGCAACGCCAGAATCTTCTGGGTGTCGATCACCGCGCCCAGCGTGGGGCTCTGAGTCTCGATCAGAGGCGCCTGGCTCGTAATCTCCACGGTTTCGCTGACCTGACCTACTTCGAGTGGCACGTTGATGCGGGCATTCTGGTCGACCTGCAACGTGATGTCGCTGAGCTCCGCTCGCCGGAAGCCCGTGACCTCAACCGTCAAGCTGTACGAACCGGGAGATAACCCGGGCAGGTTGTATTGACCTAGCTCATTGGAAATCGTCTGACGCCGGAAGCCGGTGGCGTTGTTTACCGCCGTCACAGTGGCGCCCACGACAACCGCGCCCGTCGAGTCCGTCACGTTGCCTGAAATCGTAGCGGTGCCGAGTTGAGCCAATGCCGGCCTGACCGCCGGCATTAACCAAAGACTGCACAGCACCAAGACGCGAATCCACGGGGTTGTATGCGGGATTGGCTGCCAGCTCGCCGAATTCGCACAGCCGCTGCCGGAACCGATCCGGCCACCCAAGCCTTTCCTCATTTCTTTTTCCACGGTTTTCCTCCGTTCCGGCACGTAAACCGGCCGAAGTGAACGACCCCGACCTGATCGGGAGTGACCTCGACTCACTGGCATGTGGCGGGCACACTTCCAGCCGGCTTCCTTCGATCCTCCCAGTTGGGTTTTGCCCTTTACAAGCGGTCTTCGCCTCCGCGAGGCGCGTTGCTCTGGCTAGGCGCATAGGAGAACCAGCCGCGGGTTTTGGGTATCAAGCCTGCCGATGAGGGCGTTGAGGTGGGTTATGTGGACTTCCGGCGCTTTCTGCGACGCTCCTCACCACGCCGATGGCGGCGAGTTTAACATCGGCGGATGCCTGGGAGGAAAGAATTTTCGGACCAAATACCACTAAGACTCAAAGACACGAAGAAACACCAAAAAATCTCGAATTCCAAGCGGCTTGGATTTGGGACTTGCACAATTTCCCCTCGAGGAGTATCTTTTTCACATCCCCGGCATTGCGATTAACTCGTGAAGTATTGCGTTTAACTTGTGGAGTAGGTATTTGTATATGAAAACGCCCCAGTGGTGTGCAGCTAGTTTTTTGTTCGCGCTTGCGATCGTTAGCCTCCCGGCGGTTTACGGCCAGACCGTCACCGCAACTTTAACCGGGACGGTCACAGATCAGACCGGCGCAGTGGTTCCAGGCGTCACCGTCACCGCCAAGAATGAGGGAACGCAACTTGAATACGCGACCGAGTCCAGCGCGGCCGGTGCGTACACGATCCCCTTTCTCCCCGTCGGGAACTACGTGGTCTCGGCGGAACTGACCGGCTTCAAAAAGGCGGTCACCAACCCGATCAGGCTTGAGGTGAATCAGACGGCCCGGGTCGATCTGAAGATGGAGCTAGGGCAGCTTTCCGACACGATTTCGGTGACGGGAGTCGCTCCGATCCTGCAGACGGAAGCTCCCGTGGTGGGCAACGTCATATCGGGCCGTACCACGACGAACCTGCCGCTCAACGGCCGGAACTTCCAGCAGCTGACGCTGCTGATCCCCGGAACGATCAATCCAAATCCCGCCGGCTTCAATGGCGTCGGACAGCAGACCCAGGGACGCCCCTATGTTAACGGCAACCGTGAGCAGGGGAATGCCTTCCTGCTCGACGGGGTCTCCGTCGACGAGACCATCGACAACCGCATCGGCTACAAGCCGAACGTGGACGCGCTGGAGGAATTCCGCGTGGAGACCAGCAACTCCTCGGCGGAGTTCGGAAACGTCACCGGCGCGACGATCAACGCGACGATCAAGTCGGGGACGAACAACTTCCACGGCAACCTGTTCGAGTTCATTCGCAACGATGCGCTCGACGCCCAGACCTGGGCCAATAACCGGTCCGGTGTGACCACCAAGCCGAAGCTGCGGCAGCACATCTACGGCGGCACGCTGGGTGGGCCGATCAAGAAAGAGAAGGTGTTCTTCTTCGTCGACTACCAGGGGACGGCGCAGCGCACCGGCGGCGGCGGCTTCATCCGCGTCGCTCCGGCGGCCTGGCGGACGGGCGACCTGTCCACGCTCGTGTCGACCGGCAACGTCCAGATCCGCGATCCACAGACCTGCACCAACCCGCGTGACACGTCGACCTGCGGCTTTTTCGCGGGAGGCATCATCCCGGCAAACCGGATCGTCAATCCCGTGGCCAAGGCGCTGTTCGCCGATACGTCCCTGTACCCGCTGCCCAGCCGCATCGATCCGACCAACGCGACCGGCATCCTCGATGTCGTCACCGGCAACGAGGTCAACGGCCACCAGTTCGACGTCAAGATCGACTACAAGCTGAGCGACAAGGATAACTTGTCGACCCGTTACTCGTACGCGGACTTTGACGCGGGGACCGTCCAGGGCCAGATCGCGATCATCCCCGGCTCGAGGCAGGTCAGTACGCCGCAGAACGCCGTGGTCAACTGGGTCCGGACCCTGAGCCCGAAGACAATCAACGAAGCCCGCGTCGGGTTCAACCGCGCAGTTTTCGTGACCGACAACGTCTATGACTGGGCCGGCGTCGGCGATCTCAACGCCCGGTTCGGCATCCCTGGCGGGCAGGCCCACAGCGGGCTCGCGCTCGTCACCCCCGGAAGCGGTCTGACTAACGTCGGCGGCTCCGGGTCGAACGAGAACAACTATACCAACACCTTCCATTACGGCGACAACCTGACCTTCCTGCGCGGCCGCCACACTTTCAAGCTCGGCGGCCAGTGGCAGAGGTATCAGCAGAACCGCTTCTACGCCGGCAACAACGGCATCCTCGGGTCCTTCAACTACAGCACCACGTACACCGGGGTCCAGTTCGGCGACTTCCTGCTCGACCAGCTGCAGCGCAAGGCGCTCGGCGGCGCGGCCGGGACCAACAAGGGGTTGTGGGGGCACCGCCAGAACCGCATCGGCTTGTTCTTCCAGGACGACTTCAAGATGCGGCCCAACTTCACCTGGATCCTGGGCATGCGCTGGGAGTACACCTCGCCGGTGGTCGAAGTGGTTGACCGCCAGGCCAACTTCGAGCTCTTCAGCGGCAGGGAACTGTTCGCCGGCAGGGATGGCAACAGCCGGGCGCTCTATGAGCCCTTCTACAAGGGCTTCGAGCCGCGCATCGGCTTCGCGTGGACGCTTGCCGACCGGTTCGTCATCCGCGCCGGGTACGGGATCACCCAGTACATGGAGGGGACAGGCTCGAACCTGCGCCTGCCGCTCAATCCTCCCTTCTTCGCCGAAGCGGACGTCACCTACGACCTCACCACCGGGCCGGGCACCGTCGCAACGGGCTTCAACGACGTGATCGCGCGCGACACAGCCTTTCGGCCTGATCCGTGTCTGGGACCCGAACGTGCGCCCCCAGTTCACGCAGCAGTACAACCTGTCGCTCGAGCACGAGTTCACGAATACGATGTCGCTGACGGCGGCCTACGTGGGACACACCGCCACGCACCTGGTCGCCCCCACCGACTGGAACCAGCCCCTTCCGGGCACCGGCGCCGCGATCACCTGGCCCGCGTTCCAGCTCCGCCGCCCGCTCTACTCGGTCCTGCCCGACGTGACGCAGATCAGCGGCACGGCCTCCTGGGGCGTCAGCCGCTACCACAGCCTGCAGGTGAGCGCGCGCCAGCGATACGCCGACGGGCTGGAATACCTCCTGTCGTATACCTTCAGCAAGACCATGACCGACAACCTCGGCTATTACGGCTCGGGGGGCGTTGCCGGCTCAGGGCGCCTACTCGGCCAATCACTACGACCGCCGGGGGTACAACTACGGTCCGGCGTTCTTCGACGCGACCCACAACTTCGTCTGGGCGGGAACCTACGATCTGCCGTTCGGCAAGGGGCGCAAGTTCGGAGACGGCTCGCCCGCGGCTGTGAACGCGATCTTCGGCGGCTGGAACCTGTCCACGATCGTCAGCGCGCACACCGGCTTCCCGATGACGATCACGACCACCGACAATTCACTGCAGAACCCCCGCGGCAGCGCGCGGCCAAACCAGATCGGAGAGCCGACTCTGACCAGCGATCCCGACTGCTACATCTACAACCCGCTCAACAGAGCGTGCAGCGGCGTGAGCGGGAATGTCGCCTTCAGCGCACCGGCGCTGGGGACGTTCGGCAGCGCCGGCGTCGGGACGGTGCGGGCCCCGGGCTATTTCAACTGGGACCTCGGCGTCGGGAAGAAGTTCAACGTCACGGAGAGCCAGTACATAGACTTCCGGGCGGAGTTCTTCAACTTCACCAATACGCCGAGCTTCAGCCCGCCGACCACCACCTGGACCGCGACGTCGCTGACGTTCGGCCAGGTCGGCGGCACCGTCAGCCCGCCGCGAATCATCGAGTTCGCGCTGAAGTACCACTTCTAGTCCGAACAGAAGTGCTGCGGTTTACACGCAAAAAATTGTGCGGACGGGCTATCAAGGCCCGTCCGACCTGCATTTAGGCTGAGTTCTTCCCGATTACGTTACTGGCGACGGGACATCCGGCAACTCAGATTCCATGGTAGTCGGCCTCAGCTCGGACGCTCGTGGAGATGGGATTGCTCTGCAAGTTTCTACGCTATGCCTTACTCTCCATGGTTCAGGAATTCCGAAAGCGTCTACTTGAAGCTCGGCCGTCATGAGGCGCGGGTGCACAGTCTCGGACCCGTGCCACAGGCGCTCGGGCAGTAAGCCCTCCGCTTCCGTTCGGAATCCAAGATCTCTTTGCGTCCGACTTCTTTGTATTTTGCGAAGAAGTCTTGGCTTGAGTGCTGAAGCTCAGCGCGCGGCGGCTCCACGTATCTCGAATCCTTGGTTGCGGCCTCAGCCGCGCAGGATATTCCTGCAAATTTCACACTGCGGACCTTCCATGGTGTAAAATCCACGTCTACTTGAATTCCGGAACAGTCATGAGAAATCTCGGGAGAAGTTTACCTATGCGATTTCCGGAAGGCCTGAGACCGGAGGAGGTCCGTCATGCCGTCCTTTGTTGATCCAGCGACCAGCCGTCGCCGGTTCTTGCAATTCCTGGCCGGAAGTCCCCTGTTCGCCGCGGGAGCGGGTTGGGCTTTGGCCGAACCCTTTCTGCCGAAGCCGAAGCAGCGCGACCCGTCGGCGGGGAGGCCGCTCGATGCCGAGAGCTTGATCAGCAATCCGAAGGATGCCATCAACGTCTTCGATTTCGAGCCGGTGATGCGTCGAAATGTGCCACCGGCGCACTTCGGCTACATGGCGTCGGGCATCGATGATGAAGTGACCTTGCGCGCCAACCGCGACGACTTCCTGAAGTTCCAGCTCCGGCCGCGCCGGCTGGTCGACGTCAGCAAGGTGGACATGAGTACCGAGATCCTTGGAGTGAAATACGAGACGCCGATCATCATCGCGCCAGTCGGCGGTCAAAGGATGTATCATCCGGAGGGCGAAATCGCAACGGCCAAGGGGGCGAAAGCCGGAAACCACCTGCAGATCCTCTCCACCAACACGACCACCGGGGTCGAAGATGTTACCGCCGCCCGAGGTGCTGCGGTTTGGTACCAGCTCTACGCCACGAACAAATGGGAAGTCGCGAAAGCCTTCGTGATACGCGCGGAAAAGGCGGGCTGCCCGGTGGTCGCGGTGACGGTCGATCGCACCGGCGGTCGCAACCAGGAAACTTTCCTTCGGCTGCAGCGCACCGACACGCGAAATTGTTCCAGCTGCCACGACCGCAGCAGCCTGCAGGCGGACCTCAATCGCAGGTCCATGTATGAGGGCGTCGACATCACCGGGCTGACACACATCCAATCATCCAACCTGACCTGGGAGTTCATCAAGCGGCTGCGCGATCTGACCAGGATGAAAATCGTGATCAAGGGCATTCTGGCCCACGAGGACGCCGTCCTCGCCGCCGACGCCGGCATCGACGCGATCATCGTCTCCAATCATGGCGGGCGTAGCGAGGACAGCGGGCAATCGACCATCGACGTTCTGCCGGAGATCGTCAAGGCGGTTCGCGGCCGGATGCCGATTTTGATCGACGGCGGCTTCCGTCGCGGCACCGACATCGCAAAGGCGCTGGCGATGGGCGCGCAAGGAGTGTGCATCGGCCGGCCCTGTGTCTGGGGTCTGGGCGCGTTCGGCCAGCCGGGCGTGGAGCGCGTGCTTGAATTGCTGCGCGTCGAGCTGCGCGTTATCATGCAGCAGCTCGGCGCCCCTTCGATCAAACACCTCGTGCCCGCCATGGTGCGCAGGGCTTAGCGCGCGCCGGCGGCAGATCCCGAATAGCGCAGCTTCACAATCGCGGCCATGAGGCCGCAACCCGAAGTGCTCTTAGTGTTTCTTTGTGTCTTCGTGTCTTTGTGGTTAGAGCTGTCTAAGCAAATACCACGAAGACTCAAAGACACGAAGAAACACCAAGAATCTTGCCGAAAAAGCAAGAAGTTACGGCGTGTAAGGCCGCTACCGCATACCCGCCGATTACTGCGTATCGGATTCTCTCCTGGCGAAGGAGTTCGTCGATCGGGGCGATCAGGTCCCTGAGTGTCATGAACGTCTGGCGCGAAAGATGGCCGCACTTTCGGAGTCGGAGAACCCTCGGGACTTCAGCCCGGAACGAAACCAGGCGCGCGCTTCGAGACTCAACTCGAAAGCTGCTTCCATGCGCTCCCCGGTCGTTCGCAGATCGCGGCGGACGTGACGGTTCTTTCGGACCTCGGCGAGGACCTTCGATGGAACGCGACGTTCATTTGGAGGGCGGGAATCAGCATTCACAGAAGATCATTGTATTCAGAAAAGATGTTTCAAACCAGCGGAAGAAGCCGGGATGGTCAGGAATCACGCGGGGTGAGTGGCCCCGGAGACAAGCTTCGGGCGGACTTCGTCGGCGAAGCGCTCGAGATTCGCGAGCACGGCCTTCAGATCTTGCACCGTGGCATCGAACACGACGTGACTGACGCCGACGGCAGCATACGCGCGGAGGTCTGTGAGCACCTCGGCAGCGGTGCCCTGAAACATCATGCGGTCGCCGCGCGGCGCCTTGGCAGCGGGGCGAACGCACCTCCATGGGCGCGCGGAACGTCAGCCGTATGCTGCCGGGATCGCGTCCTGCGCGCTGGGCCGCCGCGTGGATCTGCTTCACCATCGCCGCGTACTCTTCCGGCAGCAGCATTGCGGGTGGTCGCTGGCCGATCGGATGCCATCCGTCACCCAATGCGCCGGTACGCCGGAGCGCGCCAGGCGTGTGTCCGCCAATCCAGATCGGAATCCCACCGGGCTGGACCGGCTTGGGGAGCGCGTGGACGTCGCGCACGGTGTAGTGCCGACCCTCGAAGCTTACCGGGTCCGTGGTCCAGCTCCGGCGCATGAGCGTCAGGTACTCGTCGGTTACCTCGCCGCGCGCCTCGAACGGGGCCGTGGCCAGCGCTTCGAACTCCTCGCGCATCCATCCGACGCCGGCGCCGAGGATGACGCGCCCGCCGGAGAGCACGTCGATGGTCGCGAGGATCTTGGCCGTGACGAGCGGGTTTCGGTAAGGAACGACGAGGACGCTCGTGCCGAGCCGGACACGCCTGGTCGCGTGCGCAAGATAGCTCAGCGTCGCGAGCGGCTCGAGATAATCCTGGACCGCCCCGCCGGGGAACTGTCGCGTGGGTGAGTAGGGATACGCGGAGGCGTAGGACGCCGGAAGCACGATATGATCGGAGACAAACAGGGAATCATACCGCAAGGCCTCGGCCTTCTCCGCGATCTTCAGGATGAGATCCGGTTTGGCGAGCGCGCCGCGGCTGGGTAGTGAGACGCCGAACTCCACGAGATCCTTCCCATGAACTAGATTGCTCGATCGTGCCGACGGACATGATAGGGTCACCGGTCCCGCCTTTGCAAACTCGAGTCTTCATGTCTTAGAGGTTGGGTCTTTGGTTCTACCAGCACTAACCACGAAGACACCAAGACTCGAAGAAGCGAATTCGCCGACCTCAAGCTCCGCCCTCTTTTTATTTCCTACAAAGCGTTGATCTCCTCTGGTAGCAGGATGTATATTCCTGCTCAAGTATTTGAAAGCTGATTTTCCTGTAAGACGAGATTCCGATGCGCCTGCCAAATCCTGCCAGAGGCTGCGCCGGATCCGCTTCCCTCAGGGCCGCGGCGGTTGATTTCTGCCTCCGGCCCGCCTCGATTCAAATCCTGCCGGATGGGAGTTTAAACCATGAAATCCAAAGGAATGCCTATCTTGATCACCCTCTTGCTCGCTGCCGGATTGCCCGCGCAAGAATACCGCGGCAGAATCCAGGGCAGCGTCACCGATCCCAGTAGCGCCGTCGTCTCCGGCGCAACGGTCCGGCTCGTCAACGTCGCGACCGGTGTTGAAAACCTCAAACAAACAGACAGCCACGGCCGCTACCTGTTCGACCTGGTGGAGCCCGGACGCTATTCCTTGACGGTCGAGATGCAAGGCTTCAGCCGCTTCCTCCAGGAAAACATCCTGGTCCAGAACCGCGGTGACATCACTGTCAACGCGACCCTGCAGGTCGGGGCGGTGGCCGAAACCATCAAGGTCATCGACAGCCCGGTACCCATCCAGTTCAATACCAGTAGCATGGATCTGACGGTCGATAACACCATGGTGAAGAATCTGCCTGTGATGGCCCGCAACCCTTTCACCCTGGCGCTGCTCGACCCCGCCGTAGTCAACCGCTATACGCTCGAACGAACCCCTTTCAAGATGTGGGCCGCAACGCAGCTCGAAGTGGGCGGCCCGACCAGCACCAAGAACGACACGCTGATCGACGGCATGCCGGCCCAGGTAGGTCCGAAGGGAACCTATGCGCCTACCATGGACGCCGTCACTGAAGTCAGCGTCCAGCAGAACAGCGTCGACGCCGAGTACGGTCACAGCGCGGGCGGCATCCTGAACGTGTCAATGAAGTCCGGGACCAATGACGTGCACGGCGGCCTGTATTATTTCGGCCGAAATCCGGCCCTGAACGCCGCGTCGAACTCCATCACCCATGCGCCCAACCTGGTTCGCAACCACATCTGGGGAGGCACCGTCGGGCACCCCATCATTCCCAACAAGCTTTTCCACTTCTTCGCCTTCGAGCACTGGAACCAGCTGGAGCCCAGAAGCCGCGTCATGACGATGCCGACCCGGCTCGAGCGGGAAGGCGACTTCTCCCAGTCGCTGAACGCCTCCGGCGGCCTTCGCACTATCTTCGACCCGTTTTCCACACGTTTGGACTCCGCCGGCCGGGTCACCCGCGATCCTTTCCCGGGCAATATCATCCCCATGTCGCGCCAGGATCCCACCTCGCGGAAGTTCATCAAGGAAATGTGGGACGGGAACCGCCCCGGCGATGACATCACCGGCGTCAACAACTTCCGGGCCGACTACGCACGCGCCAACACCTATCACAATATCAGTACCCGGACCGACTATCTGATCAACGAGAGGTTGAAGGTATTCGGGCGCTTCAGCCGCTTCCGCACCGACCTTATTGATCAGGACTACACGCCCAACGGGACCATCGTCTACGAGGACCTCAACAGCGGCATCATGAACTCCCTGAATGTCTCCGGAGACATGGTCTACACACTCAATCCCACAACGGTCATTAACATCCGGGGCAACTATATCTCGATGGAGGATGACTACGACGGCTCCAAGCAGAAGATGGCCCCTTCCAGGCTCTCGGAGTTCTGGTCCCACGACTGGTGGAGTTCTTACATCAACCCCCTGCACCTCTTCTTCTACCCTGGCGTCAACGTCGACGGAACTATCTTCGGCAAGAGCAGCTGGTTTTTCCAGCACCCCGAGAACTACTCTCTGTCGGGGAAGATCTCGAAACAGGTGGGCCGGCACTATATCAAGACCGGTGGAGAATGGCGCTATCTGCGGGTTTTTTCGGCAAGCCCGAGATACTTTGATTTCCGTTTCAGCCGGGCGCTGACCGCCGAGACGTTCATCAACCCGAACACCCGCTCAAACGGGGACCCGTGGGCGACTATGCTGTTGGGCGCTCTCGACAGCGACTCCTCCGCCCAGACCACTCCCTTCCTGTTTCCTACGGTGCGGTACCTGGGCTTTTTCATCCAGGACGACTTCAAGATCAACCGGACCATTACCCTGAACCTGGGGCTGCGCTACGAACACGAGGGCGCCATTTACGACCGCGACCTGTACCGTCTCTCGCGCCCGTTCGATCGCACGGATCCAATCCCGGAAATGCAAACCAACCCGCCCAATATTCCGCAAGAAGCGCGCGATTTGATGAATCAGCCCTACCAGTTCAACGGCGCCTGGAGCTTCACGGATGAAAAGACCCGGGGACTGTGGGACCCCAAAAAGCTGAATCTATTGCCCCGGGTCGGACTCGCGATTCGCTTGAATGACCGGACGGCGCTGCGGGTCGGTTACGCCCGTTTTCTTACCCCGGCTCACGTCCAGGCAGACGTCATCGGGAATCTGCCTTACCCCGGATTCTCCGCGCTGACCCGCATGGCCCCGGTCCTCGAAGGCAAGCCCCAGACTGTGTGGAGCGATCCTTTCCCGTCCTCGAATCCGCTGATCCCCGTCGTCGGGAAGTCTCTGGGACGCTATACCAACCTGGGTGGCGACGCCATCACCGACATCGGAGACTTCCGGCCGAACGTCAACGACCGCTTCAGCGTCACGTTGCAGCGCGAGCTTGTCCACAAGTTCGTCGCCGAGGTTACCTACTTCGCAAACATTGGCCGCGATCTCCCCTACACGAAACGCTTCAACCTCATGGACCCGCAGCTAAGCTACACCCATCAGACCGCTCTGAATCGGCGCGTCAGCAACCCCTTCTACAACTACCTCACGCCCGACAAGTTCCCCGGCCAGCTCCGGAACCTCGAGCAGGTGACGCTCGCCGATCTGTTGAAGCCCTTCCCCCAGTACGGCAACGTGAACCAGACCAACACACCCGGCATCCGCGAACGCTACCATTCGATGCAGCTCAGGGTTCAGCGCCACTTCGCCGACGGTTTCAACTTCCTGCTCGCCTATAATTACAACCGCGAACGCCAGGAAGAATTCTTCAACATCGACGAGGAGTACGCCGGCCGTTTCCGGTTTGAGGACGGGGTGCGACCTCGTCACCGCACCACAATCGCCGGCGTCTACGATTTTCCCTTCGGCCGCGGGCGCCGCTTCTTCAACGGCGTCCCGGCTGTGGTGGATGCGATTGTCGGCGGCTGGACCACAACCGCCGCCTACTACTACAACTCCGGCAACCTCCTGCGCTTCGACCAGATGGACGTTGTCGGCGACCCGGAGATCGATAACCCGTCCAAGTGGGGGCTCATGTTCGATCCGGCGGCGTTCAAGCAGTCCGCCGCTTTTACGCCGCGGACGAACCCCAAGTCCTTCTCGGGCATTTTCGGACCTGGCTACAAGAACCTCGACGTGACGCTCGCCAAGTTCTTCAACCTGACCGAGCGGTTCCAGCTCGAGTTCAAGATGGAGTCCTACAACGTGAGCAACACGTTCACGGCCGCCGACCCCGAGCTGCGCGTCACCCGTTCGAACTTCGGCCGAACGTTCCAGCAGCTCCAGGGGACGAACCGGCCGCGAGTTTCAGTACAACCTGAAGCTGCATTTTTGATCGTGCCGCCCCCGCCGGCGCCTCCAGGGCGCCGGCGGGCATAGACGGTACTTCCTTGTTTTTTCCACAAGTTTCCTGGCGTTTCTTCGAGTCTTCCTGAGTCTTGGTGGTTGGTTTTGTTCCGCCGCACTAACCACGAAGACGCGAAGACACGAAGAAACGCGAGGACGGCGGTTACTGCAGTCGAATTACAGCAGCGTCGCGATCGGCCACTGTGATCTCGATGTTGCTGCTCTTTAGGGATACCTTTTGTCCTTGCCAGAGCTCAGTGGCCGATTGGAACTGTCCCAAGCTGCGCGACATGGAAATGACTGCGCTGCGTGTCTTCCGGGTCGGATTGATCACCCATAAGTAAGTCCCGCCATCGCCTTTGTGCAGGCGAGCCTTCATTTCATTGTCACTCGAGCGGAGGTGAGGCTCCGTACTTGCCCAGTCGAGAAGTCCGGCGAAAAAGGTCCGCGTTCCAGCCGAACGATGGAGGTAATAGCCGGCCCCGGGAAACGAACCGATCAGCAAGGTCCTTCCCTTGCCAAAGCGATTCTCGAGGGCGGCCACGGCTCCGTCTTCGTAGGTTCCCACCGGAACTCCTCCTGCGGCGGTATACTGCTGCAAGAAAAACCTGCCGTGGATCTGGGACGAACGGACTTTAAACGTGAGGTTCTCCAGCAGGTCGGGTGTAAATTCCACGTAACTCTCTCGAGCGCCGAATAACCTGTCGAGGCCGAGATTCGGTTGCACGGGACCAGCCCGCCCCCGGTCGCCGAAATAGCCCGGGAGTCCTTCGCTGATGAGCGAACCGCCTTGCTCCACGAATTCGGTCAGCTTGCGCGCGGTGACTTCCTTGAGCATGACGGGGTAGGGAAGGTAGACGATCTTGTATTCCCGGATGTGATCAACGTGGACCCAATCGGCCTGTATGTTGGAATCGAAGAATGCCTGGTATGCTCCACGCGCCGACTGGGCGTAGTGATTCGCATCCCCCTGCTGGACATAGTTGAATATCTCGGCCTCCGGAACAAACACGATGCCGATTTCGCCTTTTATCGGGCGAGAGCGCCAGATGTCGGGCTGCGCGTTGGCCCAGCGCGCCACACGGCCCGCCATCTCCGCGCGCGGCGTGATCGATCCATCCATAGCGAACGCGCCGAAGGCGCCGAAGAGCGGGCCGTCGAGTAACGGACGCAACCGAGGGTAGAGGATGCCCGTGGCTCCCCCTGCGCACGAAATCAGGTTCCAGAGGCGAACGTCTTTTTCATCGGTGATGCGGCCATCTTCGCGCGGACGACCGATCACCTGCGGTTGCATCCAGAGCGGCCCCGCTTGTGCTTCGGCGTGCCAGAAAGGCTTTCCTCGGGCGCCGGCCCGCACCAGGTCGACGGCGTGAAACTGCTTCCACGGTTCGCTCCCCTTGCGCGAGGCAACCCAGGTGAACCCCCAGACATCCACCTCCGCAGCCGACCTCCATTCGTCAGTGGTCGAGGAAGGGAGCGTCTCCAGTGTCCCGGCCACGCCGTGCGCGGCAATCTTGTGCTTGGGGTCCAGGCGGCGGAATAGCTCCGACCGCCAATGCAGCAGGCGGAAGGCATTATCGATCCGGAATTCCAGCCAGTCCAGCGCCTCCGGATAGCCGGCGAAGGTGCGTGGCGGCCGGACGTAATCCCACTCGGCGAAACTGAAGCGGTACCACGCGCCGCCCAGCGCATCCAATGTCGTATAGCGTGTCTTGAGCCACTCGCGAAATTTTTTCTGAGTCGCCTCGCAGTAGCAATACATGCGCTGCTGAGTGCCGCCGCTATAGGTGTTTTCGTTCCAGAGATCGTAGGCGATTGTGGCCGGATGGCTGCGATAACGCTCGACCAGGGTGGTCAAGAATGTTTCGGCCAGCGCTCGCACCTCTTCGTTGTCCAGGCAGACGCCCGGAAACCCGCCGGTGGCGCTGCTGCCCGAGATCCCACTATGGACCACGCTGCCGTCGCTTCCGTGATAGCGCGCGTGCGGATATTTTTCGAACAGCCACTCCGGAGCCGCGGTGATCAGCTCGGCGATCACGACCCTGATGCCGTTGGCCGCGGCCAGGTCCATCATCTTGTCGTAGTCGCGCCAGTCGTACTTGCCCGGAGCGACCTCGATCGCCGACCACATGAACCAGTGGCGGAATGTATTCATGCCAACCTGAGCCGCGGTCTTGTGATCACGCGCCCAGTCCTGTTCGGGAGGATTCGACTTGCGGAAGTAAACGGCCCCGTAGGGAAAGACGGGATCTTCCGCCTGGATCGACGAGGGAAAAAGGAAGAGAACTGCCGCGATCGGCAGGGAGATAAAGACCCGATGATGTGCTGCTCGGAATATAGCCACGCTCATCCTGCGAGAGCAAAGAAAAGATGACGATAATCTATCATTCCGTCCACCGGTATACAGTAATCAAGAATGGCGCGGTTGTCTCAGAAGGCGTCAAAAATTCAGCGAACGGCCCTCGATTGACCGGGAGCGTTTTGGCTTCTGTGGCGCGGCTCATTATGACCCGCGACACAACCACAATTTTTTCACAGCTTCTCAGTCCCGGGCGGTTATTCCCGAAGCAGGACCTTTTGGCGGAAGCATTCATTCTGCGAATGCGGCCAGGCGGAGAATTAGCCTGATGTTAGCCCTGGCCGCCCGGTGGATGCAGCCGATAGTACTCGCGCATCACCATCAGCGGATCGTCGAAGTGCAATCGTTTGAGCTCCTCCGGCGGTTCCACCTCGCGTACGGGTTGAAGCGGGCGGAGCTGGATCGCCTGGATACCCTTCTGGCGCAGCGCAGTCTGCCATTCCCATGTGACCCACTTGGAGTCCTTGGCATGGGACGACCAGAACAGCAGAAAGAGGTCGCAGGCTGTGATCTCCTGTTCGAGGCTTCGCTCCCAATCCTGGCCGGCGCGGAGGGACACGCAATCCATGAACACATCCAAACCTCCACTGAGGCCGGCCTCGGAAACGCGATCCAAGACGCGCTCGCGATCCTCCGAGGCATAGGATGCAAAGGCTGTCCGGGCAGGCTGGCCCGCTACCTCTTTCTGCTTGGTTGAAGCCGGCTGCGAGCCGATGTCGATCTCCAGTGGAAGCATAGCCACGCGCACTTCGCCGATGTACACGTGATACTTCAAGACCGTCGTGCCCAGGGGAGCACCGGCATCGACCGAGACCTCAAAACTCAGCAGATTTTGGTCCCCTTCCCAGACGAACTCGTCCGCCGGCGGATCCACCTTGAAGTGCTCTCCGGTCAATACTACTTTCACCGGCGTCTTCAGTTTCCAGCGGCAGGTCTTCAACCCGAGTTTCGGTTCCGAACGCCGGCTGAGAGCGATGAATGCCTTTCGGACTTCTTCCTCCTGCGCCCGAACGTAAGCCGCGAATTGGGCTACGAAGTGGTCACCCGGGCGAACCGCCTCCGGAGCCGAAGCGCCCAGCCGGACGGGTTCGGGCTCGGGTTCGGCCGCCTCCGCCGCCGGCGGGA
The DNA here is from genome assembly GCA_963827655.1 of uncultured Acidobacteriota bacterium. Classification (GTDB taxonomy): domain Bacteria; phylum Acidobacteriota; class UBA6911; order UBA6911; family UBA6911; genus CAWHCF01. The sequence continues at coordinate 46,806 of CAWHCF010000022.1, read as the reverse complement.
CAGGCTGAGTCTGCTGCGGTGGCGCGGGCGGCGGTGGTGGCGGGCCGGCCTGTCGCGGTGGGGCAGGCGGCGGGAGGGAAGGCGGTGGTGGTGGGGCAGACGATCGCGGTAGGGCGGGCGGCGGTGATGGCGGACCGGCCTGTTCCGGTGGGGCAGGCGGCGGGAGGGAAGGCGGTGGTGGCGGGGCAGACGATTGTGGTAGGGCGGGCGGTGCCGCCGACCCACCCTGATGCTCTTCTTCCCGTTTCAACACATTCCGGATCCATTGGAACGGATTCCAAACGGGACCCTTGTCGGCCGTCAAATCGCCACCGTGGCGGCGCCAAATGAGGTCTATTTGACGGGCGAACTCGCCACACCCGCTGAAGCGATTCTCGGGGTGTTTCTGCAGCGCTTTCAGCACGATCTGTTCCGCTTCTCGAGAGATACTTCGACTTGAGTTGCCGCGGGGGTACCGGTGGGTCCTGGACGATGGCACGCTTAATGTCAAACTCGCTCTCGCTGTTGAATGGCGCGCGTCCCGTGAGTAGCTGGTAGAGTACAACACCCATCGAGTAGACATCGGTCGAGTGATCGACCTTGTCCGGCGTGCGGATCTGCTCGGGGCTCATGTAGAGCGGGGCTCCCTCGGCCGCACCAGTCGCCCGATCCAATGCTCCGGCGATGCCAAAGTCTGTGACTTTGACCTCTCGTTCTTGATTCAGCATCAAGTTCCCCGGCTTGAGACCGCCGTGCACAATGCCGCTCTGATGGGCATAGTCGACCGCTCTCAGAGCATCCCGGCACCAGCGCAGGGCTTCCTCCTGGGAGATCGGCTCGCCCTTGTCCAGAAGATCCGTCAGGCTCCCCCCGGGCACGTACTCTTCGACCATGAAGTATTGGCCATCGCGCTCGATGTAGTCGTGCACGGCGGCCAGATGAGGATGTCGAAGTTGTTTAATCTTACGGGCGAGCTGCTCATCGAAAGCAAGTTGTTGACGCAGCCGCTTTATGACGGCGTGAGTGCCACGCTCTTCATGTCTGGCGAGATAAACGATCGACCGGCCGCCTTCACCGATCTTTTCGACGATGATGTAGTCACCAATATGCTCACCCGGTTCCATAGAGAGTCCCCCTTCCGACTCGGTGTGGCTCGTCCTTTAGAAATACGTAATCGCGGACCGACAGAGTTGACGAGCCCCAACGCGAGGCCAAACGTAGCCTCTGCTTGTAGAACGAATCATCATGATCAATGAAGCTCAAGGCAATTGATAGCATCTTATGACGACTCCGGCGAGAAATGTTACGAGGAACGTTTGGGTGGCAGAATCGGGAAACGTAGGTTAATGGTGGAGCCGACGAGACTCGGCGAGCAGATTCCACGGTTGCGAACGAAGCGCTTCAGAACGCCAAACCGGTTCAGAACGACTTGAGCTGTCTCGAATGTCAGCGTCCGATGCGGCCCACGCACTAAGGGCTCGCGCAAAATAACTTTACATTCTGGCGCGAGAGTCGGTGGTTAAATCAGCCAAGCATCTACCAGAGTCGAACGACCCCGTAATGGTCGAATACTGCCTCGTTGGAAACGACCGTGAGGTTTGCGGCGTGGGCCTGTGCGATCAACATACGATCGAATGGATCTCTATGCGGTCCAGGAAGGTTTCCGGCGCGCTGTCCATGTTCGACAGTGATGTCGAGCCCAATGAATCCCTGGAGTACGAGGTGCTCGCCGAATTCCTGAGCGATGAATTCGGCGCCTTGCAGCTTACCCAGCCGCACCTTTGTCGCGACTTCCCACGCTGACGCCGCGCTGACATAGATATCGTTAGCCTCGTCCGCAATGCCAGCCCGTGCGCGCGAGGTCATGCGCTTGTCACCGGCCAGCCACCAGAGGAAAGCGTGCGTATCGAGGAGTAAGCGCATCGTTACCGTTGAGGTCGTACCGCTATTGATGCCAGGCTTCGACCTCCTCGCTCGTCAGCGGTTCCATGAAGTCATCCGGGACGACGAGACGTCCCTTGAGACTCCCGAACTGCCGCTTTGCCTCCGGCCGATGCACAGGCACCAGCTTCACGACCGGTTCTGAGCCGCGAGCGATCACTATCTCCTCTCCCTTACTGGCTTCCTCGATTAGTTTCGACAGATTCGATTTTGCTGCATGCACGTTAACCACTTTCATAGCATTCCTCGGTTAGCTAAGCAGTATAGCTAACCCAAGTAAGCGAGTGCAACCAATCGGATCGGAATTTACGGGAAGCACACTTGATAAACCAGGGTATTCCGGCGAAATGCCACGTCGCTACGCAACAGCACTGCACGCCGCATTTCTGCCCCAGCTAGCGGCTCTTCTCCGCCATCATGATATTGCTACCGCTTCGGTCAAGTTGCGAGTATAAAATCGACTTACCGTCCTTCGAAACCGATACTCCGATATCGCCGCGATCCGCAAATACTTCCGTCAAATCGAGGATCGAGCGAACCTTTCCCGTGGTCAGGTTATACGCGCGAATGGCCGCCGGGCGCGTTCCATCGGCACGCGCGATGAACACCACCTCATTTGCCGTTACCGCCCAACCGGCATACTGCGCTTTGTTCCCACGCCCGATCACCGGAACTTCTCCCGCCGGCTCTCCCTCGCCTTTGGATCCCGGCATGCGTGCGATCACACTGTCGTTGCGGTGATCGGAAAAGTAGAGCCATTTTCCATCTGACGACTCCCGCGGCCAGAAGCCGACAGTTTGCGTCACCTGAACCGGCGTCCCACCGGATAAAGCCTGTTTCCATATCTGCCATTGACCGGAGCGGGTTCGAGCAAAAGTAAACCGTCTGGCTATCCGCCGACCAGCCGGGAGATTCCGCTGGAGACACATTCATCGCCTTCGGCTCGCCGCATCGCAGCGTGCCCTGTGGGCACTCCAGCAGAAAAATGTCAGAATAACCCTGGGGCCGGCTGTCGAACGCCAGATACCGGCCGTCGAATGACCACTGTAAATTGTCGATTGCGGGCCCGTTCAGGTGCGTCACCTGCGCCTGTCCCGATCCGTCCCCTCTCGCGATCCAGATCTCCCGGCTTCCCGAGCGGTCGCTGATCCATGCGATCCGTCCATCGGGCGCATAGACCGGATTGTGGTCGCGCTGCGTCGAAGCGATCAGTCGTTCCGCCTTGCCCGTGCCTGTTGCCGCAATCCGGTAGACATTCAAATCCCACAGCTGGTTTACCCACGCCATTCGGCTGGTATGCCGGCCGGTAGCGGGGGTAATCGTATCCACGCCGCCCTGCGCCACCCGCTCCGGCCGTGTCGGCGCGTTCAACGGATATCGCCAGATCCCAAATACCGTGCCGCTGCGTTGACCGGACACCAGCAGACTCCGTCCATCCGGCATCCACGCGTGTCCCCAGATACCGCGACGGGATGCGGTGAACGGTTGCGCCGGGCCGCCCTCGGTCGGAACCAGGTAGATATCGTCCACCCAGAATCCCGTGACTCTCTTGAACGCAATCGTTTTCCCGTCGGGCGAGAATTTTGGGTCCCAATCCCCCCAGATGCCCGAGGGCGGCGAGGTGACTTTCCGCTTCTCGCCGGACCGCAGGTCGTAGAGGTAGATAGCGAAGCCTTCCTGGACTCCCGGCGGCGAGTCCGAAAAGGCCACTAGCTTGCCATCCGGTGACCAGTCGATCGAGGAGCTCAGATCCGCGTTCGCCAGATCCAGAATTTTCTGCTCCTCGCCTCCGCCGCTGGCGATCCAGTAAAGTGCGCCCTCATGCTCGAATTGTCGCTTAAATGCGATGCGCTTGCCGTCCGGGGACCATACCAGGTATCCGATCTGCCCCGCTTGCGAGCTGGTTAGCTTCGTCGGTTCCGCGTCCTTATCCCGCTTCACGTAAATCTGCCGTGTACCGTCCAGCTTGGCACTCCACGTGAATGCGATCGCATCCGCCGTCTGGGGACAACGCCGGAGCCAATTCCCATCCGGGCTGCGAAGTCAGTGGCTTAATAGTCAGGTCCGTGAGATCCCCGGCATCCCGTTTGCCTTTCGTGAACCAGACGATGGCACCCGCGATCGCCAGCACCGTCGCCAGAGTCAGGACCCACCGGCTTCGCCGCCCAGCGCGCGTACGCCGCGCCTCCGCCAACGGCCCCTCTATGACCGCAAGAATCTCGTCCAACTGCGCCGCCACTTGCCCGGCGCTGGGGCGATCCGATGCAACCTTCGCCAGCATCGACTTGATCAGCCGCCTCAACTCCGCCGGAACATCGCGCGGCAGCTCGCCGCTCGGCTCCTTCGTCATGATGGCGTGTGCGGTCTCGAGCGGCGTATCCTCCGGGAACGCGTGCCGGCCGGTGAGAAGCTCGTGCAGCACCAGTCCTAAAGAAAACACGTCGCTCGCGGAAGTAGCTGGTTCGCTCCGCGCCTGCTCGGGCGACATATAACGCAGCGTCCCCGCCGGGACGCTGGCGTTGGAATTCTCCGGAGAGTTCGAGACTCGCCGTGCCAGTCCGAAATCCAGCACTTTCGCGCAACCGTCCTGACGCAGAATGATGTTTTCCGGCTTGATGTCGCGATGTACGATACCTTTGGCGTGGGCCGCGGCTAACGCTCGCGCGATCTGCTGCCCGATGCCGATCACCTGTTCGATCGGCAGCCGCTTCTCGCAAAGCTGCCGCACAGAGTGTCCTTCCACCAGCTCCATGACGATCGCGATCGACGATCCCGAGCGGATCACCTCGTGAATTGTCACGATATTCGGATGGTTCAGCGCGGATGCGGTTTGCGCCTCCCGCAGGAGTTTCTGCGTGGCTTCGGGATCCATCGTGGTGTCGGGAGTCAGGAACTTCAGTGCTACGTTGCGGTCTAATTCGGTGTCTCGCGCTGAGAGTACATGGCCCATCCCGCCTCGGCCCAGGCTGCCCGTAATCTCGAACTTTCCGATCCACTCCCCGGCGTTCGCCAGAGACCCCTGAAGCGAACTGAACTCGTCCACCAGTGTCAGCACTTCCCGCGCGATCTCGGGACTCACACCTGCCGAGTCCAGAAAGGCCTGCCGTTCGTGGGACGGCAGTTCCGCGAGTTCCTCAGAAAGTTTGAGGACCTGCCGCCACTGCGCCTCACTCAAACATTTGCCACTCGCGAGCGTTCCTTCCCGCATGGAACGTACTCCGGCCCCGCGGACTCTAGTTTTCCCATTCCTTCTGCAGCCAGTGCCGCGCGAACTGCCAGTAACGATGCACCGTAACCACCGAGCATCCCAGTTTCGGAGCGATCTCCTCCGCCGTCAGGCCCTCGAACACTCTCATCTCGACCACGGTGCGAATTGCCGGTTTGATGCCTTCCAGCCGGGAAAGCAGGTCTTCGACTTCCAGGATGCTGGAGTCTTCCTCGACGCGGGCTTCGTCCCACAACGCGAATCTTCTGCGCCTTGCTGGAGATCCGCCGGGAGTGGTGTATTAACAGCCGTTTCATGATTTGTCCGGCGAGCGCGAAAAACGCCGCCTTCTCGTTCTTGCTATCGCGATCCGGCCGCGGCTGCAGGGCCTTGATTTTGATCAATTGCAGGTATAACTCGTTGACCAGCAAGGTCGGTTGCAAGCTATGCCCGTGCCGTTCCCTGTTCAGGTGTCGGGCCGCAAGCCGTTTCAGCTCAGGATAGAACAGTTCCATGAGTTGTCCGCCGGCGCGACTGTCCCCGGCTCGAAAGGCGGCCATTAGCCTGGCGATCGCATCCGGCGCCGAGTCGAGCACCATGCGGCTATTATATAAAAAATCTTGCAGGGTTGATCACTTTTGCTGCTGTTTTCTCCCCTTATAGCTATAGCAGATTATTTCGGCAGCAGAGACGATTTTCATCTGCGCTCCGCAGGTACACAGAAGAGGTCCACCTCGAAGATTTTACGGAGCAAGCGTGCCCAGGAAGCCCTCCGCGCGCGGCTGGAGTCGATTTCCCCCTCATCTCCCTGCTGCTGCACACCGGACGGGCGGCAGCTCGGGTCGTTGAGCCCCGCTATCGTGACGCGCGCCCGGTTTGACAGGGCCCCCATACTACCGCACCTGATGCTGACCGCGATCGGGATGTGGGCCGTGACGGCATGGATCCATTCGGCGATCCGGAGCTATTGATGGCAGCCGGAAGACTTTTTTATGCCTGCTCGGTCGAAGTATGTCCCGGGACAGGCAATCACAACAACAACCACAACCAACCAAGGGAGAAAATAATGCAACGACGAATTATCATCACTGTAATCACACTGAGTCTGCTCCTCGGCCTCGCGCTGTGGAGCGTGGGGCACGATGCGCAGAGGCAAAAAACGCTGTGCGCCGCACCGATCAGTTCGGCGGAGGCGCTGCCGACTCTGCAGGGCGAGGCGGCGCTCGCGCATCTCAAACAACGCGGCATCTACCAGACCATCCGGCGACAACTGGAAGCTGAACATTACCGGATTCGTCCGCTGCCGGCGGGCGCCGCACGCGTTGGTCAGGCGGCAGCCTACCGGGCGGACAATCACGCGCAACAACTGCGGGCGGACTTCGCGCCGGACGGGTTGCGGCTCTCGCCGCGCCAAGAGTCGCAGGGCCAATGGCAGTCGCGGATGAAACTCATCGGCTACGGCTACGGCGCGCAGATCCTGCCGGCGAGCGCCGCCAGACTGACGGCTGCCGGGAATCGAATTGAGATTCACCACCAGTTCCCAACCCCCAACTCACAACCCCCAATCGTCGAATGGTACGTCAACACGGCGGCAGGCCTCGAGCATGGCTTCGACCTCCCGGCGCCTCCGGGAGTGAAAACCGGTCAGGAGCCATTGCGCGTGGCGCTCGCGCTGGAGGGCGAGTTGCGAGCGGAGGCGGTGGAGGGCGGTCAGGCGCTGGAGTTCAAAGACGATGCGGGGCAGCGGCTGCTGCGGTACGACCACCTGGTGGTGAGGGACGGTGGAGGGCGCGAGCTCGAGGCCCGAATGGCAGTGAGGATGGAGGGGGGCGAGGGCGAGGTCTGGCTGGAAGTGGACGACCGCGACGCCGTCTGGCCGGTGACGATCGACCCGACCTTCACCCAGCAGCAGAAGCTCGTGGCCTCGGACGCGGCGGCAGGTGACGATTTCGGCTTCTCGGTGGCGATCTCAGGGGAGACGGTCGTGGTCGGCGCGCCCGCTGATGATGGCGCAGCGGGCATCTTTCAAGGCTCGGCCTATGTCTTTGTGCGTAGCGGCGGAGTCTGGAGCCAGCAGCAGAAGCTGGAGGCCTCGGACGCGGCGGCAGGTGACGATTTCGGCCACTCGGTGGCGATCTCAGGGGAGACGGTCGTGGTCGGCGCGCTGGCTGATGATGGCGCAGCGGGCCGTCAATCAAGGCTCGGCCTATGTCTTTGTGCGTAGCGGCGGAGTCTGGAGCCAGCAGCAGAAGCTCGTGGCCTCGGACGCGGCGGCATTTGACCAATTCGGCACCTCGGTGGCGATCTCAGGGGAGACGGTCGTGGTCGGCGCGACAGTTGATGATGGCACAGCGGGCATCGATCAAGGCTCGGCCTATGTCTTTGTGCGTAGCGGCGGAGTCTGGAGCCAGCAGCAGAAGCTGGAGGCCTCGGACGCGGCGGCAGTTGACCTTTTCGGCTTCTCGGTGGCGATCTCAGGGGAGACGGTCGTGGTCGGCGCGCAGCGGTGATGATGGCGCAGCGGGCATCGATCAAGGCTCGGCCTATGTCTTTGTGCGTAGCGGCGGAGTCTGGAGCCAGCAGCAGAAGCTGGAGGCCTCGGACGCGGCGGCAGGTGACTTTTTCGGCCAATCGGTGGCGATCTCAGGGGAGACGGTCGTGGTCGGCGCGCCGTTTGATGATGGCGCAGCGGGCGTTCGATCAAGGCTCGGCCTATGTCTTTGTGCGTAGCGGCGGAGTCTGGAGCCAGCAGCAGAAGCTGGAGGCCTCGGACGCGGCGGAAGGTGACTTTTTCGGCGTCATCGGTGGCGATCTCAGGGGAGACGGTCGTGGTCGGCGCGACCGGTGATGATGGCGCAGCGGGCAACGATCAAGGCTCGGCCTATGTCTTTGTGCGTAGCGGCGGAGTCTGGAGCCAGCAGCAGAAGCTGGAGGCCTCGGACGCGGCGGCATTTGACGGTTTCGGCTTCTTGGTGGCGATCTCAGGGGAGACGGTCGTGGTCGGCGCGCCGTTTGATGATGGCGCAGCGGGCGTCGATCAAGGCTCAGCTTATGTGTTTTTTGTCCCTTCACTCTTCAACTTCAGCGGCTTCTTCCAGCCGGTCGACAACCCGCCGGCGGTCAACGTGGTGAACGCCGGCCGCGCCATCCCGGTGAAATTCTCACTGAGCGGGAACAAGGGCTTGGACATCTTCGCGGCGGGCTTCCCCGTGTCGGGGCAGATGGCGTGCAGCGACGGCGCGCCCTTGAGCGACATCGAGGAGACGGTCACGGCAGGCGGAAGCAGTCTGAGCTACGACGCGGCGACCGACACCTACACCTACGTTTGGAAGACCGAGAATTCGTGGGCGGGCACGTGCCGTGGGTTGATCGTGCGGTTGAACGACGGCAGCGATCACGTGGCGTTGTTCAAGTTCAGGTAAGGGATTGGCGTGTCGGTAGCAAGCTGAGCTACGACGCGACGACACGCAGCAGCGCTTCAAATCGAGCTGGCGTCACGAAGGTGGCGCCAGCATCGACGACCGCCGAACCCTAAGGGTAAATCGTGATCATCGTGATCGAGGAAGCCCAAGACAATTGATGGCGTCTTAGGGCGACTTCCGGCGCGAAAGTGTCCCGCGGAACTGTCCTGAAAACTGTCCCGGTGACAGAATTGACAGAACACCTGTCTGAAGCGTTTGTGTAAAAGACTAGGAAGATGATAGTTAATGGCGGGGCCGACGAGACTCGAACTCGCGACCTCCGGCGTGACAGGCCGGCGTTCTAACCAACTGAACTACGACCCCGCTGGTCGGAAACGCGAAATCATAACCCATCGAATTACACCGCGCAAATTCTATTTTGCCCGGCCTCCCGTCCCCTTGCCTAAATCGCGTCTTCGCATCGGCTTCTGCTTTTCCCATCAGCACCCTCCAGGCTAAAGTCGCGAAAATAAAAAGATATGAACCTTCGGCACCCCCGGAAGCATCTAGGAGTCGTTGGCGCTAGATGTGTCTCGAAAAGGTGTTACAATGCAGCGCCGACGGGGTTCGCAATGATTCGGTTTACCAGATTGATTATCGCCCTCGCACTCTTGGCCTTTCTCCTGAGCGGGTCTCCGGCCATCGCTCAGAAGCCAGGCGAGGTGACGCTTCCGGAAGGAACTCGAATTGCCCTGCATCTCAACGATCATCTGAGCACCAAGCAGAACAGTGAAGGGAATGCTTTCACCGCCACGCTGACGGCCCCGTTGAGCCAGGGAGATCGAGAGGTCCTCCGCAAGGGTAGTGTCGTGACCGCCAGTGTCTCTCGCGTCGTCCGGCCCGGTAGATTCCGCGGAAAGGCGATGATGACCGTCATGTTTCACTCCATACGGATCCCGGGAAGAAGGGAACTGCCGCTCGCAGCCTCTCTCGTGAGTATCGATGCGGAAGGGAACGTTAGCGTCAAGTCGGAGGGGAGCATCGAGGGGGATGGGTCCAAGGGCAAAGATACTGCACGTGTCGCTCAGTCCGGAGCCGGCGGGGCCGGAATTGGCGCCCTGGCAGGAGGAGGCAAAGGCGCGGCAATAGGAACCGGCGTCGGCGCCGTCATTGGAATTGCCACGATCTTTGCTACCCGCGGGCACGATCTCGAGATTCGCCCTGGTTCAACCCTGAATATCGTTCTCGATCGACCGCTTGTCGTCCCGCTCGAGTCTGAATCGAGTCTCGTCAAACAACACTAGATCGCGCGAAATTCGGTGACAGGCACCAAATTGCGTGGCCAAACACCAGTCTTTGGTCTCTCTTAATCACGCAATTTGGAGCCTGTCACCTGCGAATTGCCGTGCTAGGCGATCTCGTCGAAACTTCGAATAGTCCGATGAGGGCCGGCAGGCGGCGGCGACTCGCCTCGAACACAAAGGGCGGTCTCCAAGCCGGCCGACCGGGCAGCGTCCAGCTCCGAAACGACATCCGATACAAACAGCATCTCTTCCGCAGACCGGGCGCACGCAAGCGCGATCTTCCGGTAACTCTCGGGTTCGGCCTTGGGCCCGGTCGTGGTATCGAAGTACTTCCAGATGAAGGGCGTCAGATCGCCTTCCGTCGAACTTGAAAAAAGCAGTCTTTGAGCCAGAACGCTGCCCGAGGAGAAAATGCAGATGGTTCGGTTCCGGTCGCGCCAGCGGACAAAAGCGGACGGCACATCCGGGAAAACTTCGCCGCGCAACTCTCCTGTTTCATAACCCGCCTGCCAGATCTTTCCCTGGATCGATTTCAATCCAGTCGATTTTCGATCCTGGTCCATCAACCAATGAACGTAGGCAACAACCGAATCAGCCTTTCGATCCTCGCGCCAGGCAGGCGGCTGGCAGTCCCGGCGCAGGTCTGCGCTGTGCTCCTCGGCGAGTCGCGTGATATCGGACGAGAGAGCCTCAGAACGCCAGTTGCGACGGACGAAATCCTCGACCCGCATTCGAGCGTAAGGAAAGAGGACTTTGTAGACGAAATCAACCGGCGTGGTAGTGCCTTCGATGTCCAGGAGGATCGATCGGACCTGGGTGTCTGTGGAGGTTGGCTCAGACCTCATGGAGCCGGAGGCGGCATGTAGGCCGGCCCGAAGCACACGGGCTGGTATTTCTGATTGACGCCGCTATCGGTATAACGGGGAGCCCACCCCGCCGGGATCCTGGAACAGGCGAATGGCTCGAATGCGGCGATCCCCACAAAGATCGAACCAGTGCCAGGTCCCGCGAGGGACTCGGATCAAATCGCCCGGTTCAACTTCGATGGCGATCACCTGGTTATGAGTGTGAATGTGAAACAACCCTCGCCCGTCAATGATGAAGCGCACTTCGTCATCGTCATGCCAGTGCTCTCGATTGAACTTCGCGAGCATCTGGTCCAGATTCGGCGTTCCGGGATTCACGTCAATCACGTCGGCCGTCACATAGCCGCCGCGTGCTTTGAGCCGTTCTATTTCAGGAGTATAAGCACGCAGAATCTCTTCCGCCGGGGCGTCCGCAGCCACCGGATGCGCGGGTTCCCATCGCTCGTAATCGATCCCGATCGCTTCCAGATGACGCGTGATAGCCGCAGGATCCCGGAGAGTGCCGGCATTCGTGAAGGTCTTTACAATGGCCATCTCATTACCTCCCTGATGAGGGCGCTATGAACTGGGCGGTTTGGAGACCCGAGCCGCGGCGCAATACCTCCGGCCCTCCACTTCCAGCAGGAACTCGAGGATTTCCAGATGGCGCTTGGCCTGGGCCAAATCCTCTCCCCAGGTATAGAGGCCGTGACCGCGCAGAAGATAGCCGTGCGTGGTGGGGTGGTCCCGGAGGATGGTTTCAACAGAACGGGCCAGGGCTGGAACGTCCTGAGAGTTTTCGAGGATGGGGAGCCGCTCCCGGTGATGATGGCTGCGCACACCGTTCAGCCCCTTCAGCATTTCGTACCCCTCGATGATAAGGGCGCCTTCAGCAGCGTAGGCTTCTGAAAGAATCGTGCTCCAGATCGAATGGGTGTGCAGCACAGCCTTTGCCCCGAGAACCCTCACCACGGTCAGGTGAAGTCCCGCCTCGTCGGAAGGGCGCGCGGACCCCACAACGGTCTTGCCGGCGGTATCGATCTGCACAATCTGATCGGCGCTAAGCAGCGCCTTATCGGCGCCGGTGGGAGTAATGGCCAGGCGCAGCGGATTCTGGGTCAGCACGACGCTGAGGTTTCCGCTCGTCCCGAGAACCCAGCCACGGTTGTACAGGGTCCGCCCCAGTTCAGCCAGGAGTGTCGCAGCCTGGGCGAAGTCTATGAGCTCGTCCCGCCCGGGTATCGGCTCGGTTTGAAGTATTCTTTCTCCCTCTGGTTTTACCATGGCCCGTGAGCTCCGGAGTGAGCAAGCGGTATCTTAGGCCCAAAGGTGCTACGTGGTCAATCGATTGACGATTTACGATTGACGATTGACGATTGACGATTGACGATTGACGATTGACGATTGACGATTCGGCAAACAACGATTGATCGCATACAGGCAGGAGGCTCGCCCGCAAGGTCCTCACGGGCCGGGCCCGAAGTTTGGCCAATTCGCAGGTTGGAAGACCGGCTAGCGTCGCAGTCGTTTCCGGATGTCGGGCCAGAATTCCTCAAAGATCTTGTTGGCGACATCCCAGCCTAGCGAAATGGCTCCATTGGTGAGACCATTCTTGACGGTTCGGCTTTCTTCCGGCTGCCAAGTTCTCGAAATGAGGGCTCCTCCAAACACACCCATAAGACGCGAATAAGCCAGGCGGCTTCCGCCGTCGTCTTTACGCGTGATGAAGCCGTGCGCCACCGCGTAAGACGCTCTCGGCCAGAATCCCTTTCGCTGGGAAGGGAAGTAGCGAGGGTCTTCGTGCAGCCATACCCCAGCCCCAAATTGAATAGTCCGCCTGATCGAATGATGAGCGAATTTGGACGCCAATCGGCGGCCGTAGCCTTCCATTCCCTGACCCCATTCCGTCGGGTCATCCCGCCATTGATTGATGCCGGCGAGGAAAAGCGACCGCCCTATGGCAATAGGTCCATAAGTTTTACGGATGTAATAGTCGAATTTCTGTTGCGGGGTAAGCGGACTGAACGAAAATGATTGAGTTACCGGAACTGCGGGACCGTTATTCGGCGAGGCCGCCGCCGGGTCTTGAGTGCCAAGCTGTCCCCTGCCGTTGGTGCCCGCTACGAAATGGGACCGCTTCGCGGCAACGGGTCCGTATGCTCCACTCAGGTGAAGGTGGAATTTCTCTTTGGGAGCAAATGGACTGAACGAAAATGTTTCAACGGCTGGAATTGCGGAAGCCGGAGTCTGCAGACCCGCGGCCGGGTCTTGAGCGCTGAGATCTCCGCTCAGCAAGAACAGAAAGCAACAAAACACCGGAAGTGAAAAACTCGCCGGAGCACCCAGGCCGAGGTTCTGCCATTTCAATAAAGACTGACACTTTCCACGTCCTCTCATTCAACAGCAAAAGAACACCGCTCCGCACAGACCCAACGCAAAGATCGTGCCAATTTCTAAACTGCCGCATCTACTTTGCCGGCCACGGATTACTGGCTCTCTTCGTCGGGCGACTGGGAGGGTTCGGTGAATCTTACCCGATCGGCCTCGCATTCCTCAATGCAGCCGAAGTGCTCTTAGCGTTTCTTTGCGGCTTCGTGTCTCAGCGGTAAGCGCGTGAAAACAAGCCCCCGCTAAGAGGCAAAAGGACGCAAAGAAGTTTCAAACTTCCTTGATCGACTCTCGAAGATCTTCCAGAGCGGCCTCTAACCGGTCCAGGTGAGTTCGAAAGGACAAGACGCAGACGCGCAAGACGAATCGGTTGAACAGCGTTGTTCCTGAAAGATAAACTCTCTTCTTCGCATTGACATGCTGGAGAAGCCGGCGGTTCAGCTCATTCAACGTCTCCTCGCTCAGCCCGGGACGGACCAGGCGGAAGGCGACTATCGTGAGTTGGGGCGCGGCCACAATCTCGATTTCAGGGAGTTTGAGCAGTTCGCTCGTCACCCACTGGATCAAATCCAGTTTTTCATCAAGATTCTCGCGGAAAGGCTCTATGCCGTGCATCTTGAACGGGAGCCAGACCCGCAAGCCGCGGAACCCCCTGGATAGCTCCGGCGAATAGAGACAAAAATCCACCAGGTCGGGATCATCCTGCATCGCGGGAAGGTAACGCGCATGGGCGGCGTGGGCTTGCCTCAGACATTCACCCTCCCGGACCAGAAGGGCGCCCGTCCCGTAGGGCAAGAAAAGGGCCTTGTGGGGATCCAGTGTAACGGAATCGGCGCGCTCCATACCACGCAGAGCGGTCCGGCCGCGCTCCGTGAGCACGAAAAAGCCGCCGTAGGCGGCGTCAACGTGAAACCAGAGATTCTTTTCGGCCGCGATCTCGGCCAGAGCTTCGAGATCATCCACGGCGCCCGTGTTTACAGTGCCGGCGTTCCCTACAATCATGAAAGGTGAAAGACCCCGGTCGCGATCGCGATCGATAGTCTGGACGAGAAGGTCGGTGCGGACGCGAAATCGCTCGTCCGAGGGAATCTCATGGAAGTTCTCTTCAGGAAAACCGGCCATCACGGCTGCTTTCGCCATCGAATAGTGCACCTGATCCGAGCCGTACAGAACTCCGGTCAGGAAGTTCGCCGGGAGGCGAGTTCTACGAGCCGTAACTACGGCCGTGAAGTTCGCCATTGAGCCTCCCGTAGTGAGTATCCCGCGGGCTTCACGCGGGTAACCCACGAAGTCGCAAAACCAGCGAACCACATTGGCCTCCAGTTGCGACACCCCGGGCGCCGCGATCCACACCCCCGGGTAGCGATTGACAGAATCGGAGATCAGGTCGGCCACGGCGGAGTGAAAGATTCCTCCGCCGGGAATGTAAGCCAGATATCCAGGCCCGGCGGTATTGAAACTTTTGGGAAATACCTTCTCGAAAAGCAAGTCGAGCAAAACGGGGAAAGGAGTGCCGCGCCTGGGAGCTTCTTCTACCAACGACTGGGTCAGCTCCCTCGCCCCGCTTACATCGGAGGCGGGTTGCCAGGGGAGTGATTCTATGTAAGCCGCGATCCGCTCCATGGCCTGGTCGACCAGAGAGTGCATCGTTTCAGACGACAACTCGAGTTCTGCCGTCGATCGAGTTGCCGCTCTGTCGCTGGATGTAATCAAAAACAAACCTCACACAAGCTATCGGCTAGAATAACACAACCACGAAGGCGGAAAGACAAAGAACGGAGCTAGAGCGACGACCCAACGAGATTGTTATCCAAGCGCTACTGAGAGATGCGCTGGGGGCGAACGGCAGTCAGAAACTGAAGCATCTGGTCACCGACCAGTTCACCGGCCACAATCGGACCCGAAGCAGTGATGCGCATGTAGCCTCGAATCTGACCGCCGATGTCAGTTATCAACTGAGGTAACGTCCGCGACACGCGCTCTCCGGCCCCCAGATCCACAGCCGCGGAACCTCTTTTCGTCCCGTTCTGATCAATGACATCCAGAGTAACCCGAACGTCATGACTATTCGGATTGTAAAGAGCCACGCCGGTGAAATAGGGTCTCCCTCCCCCATCCGAGCTTCCCTGGACCACCTGGGAGAAGACCAAATCAGACGCGCCTTCGGTCTCGAGCGGAAGGGCGGCCAGAAAAGCTTCGCCGAGCGGATCACCAAAAAGCGAGTCGCCGATGACTCCCGGTCCGTCGGATTTGACCACAATCGATCCTTCGGTAAGTGTTCGCGTCGAGACCGCGTCGGCCAGTCCGAATAGGAGATCGCCCCGCGAACGGATCTGCCTTCCCGGGGCGAGGGTCAAGGTCAGGGGATTCCTGGTGCCGGCCACAGGCGTGCCGTTATTGGCCACGAGAGTAATCTCTACGGATCGCGTCTGCGTGCCTGTGTTGATGAGATTCAAGTCCGTGAAGTATTGGAACGTACCCGTCCCTCCTGAAGCAAACTGAGCGGAGTACAGACGCGTGCCGCTGGACGCGGCCTGTCCTGGAAGGGCAAAAACAGCCGAGCCTCCTCGAATGGATTGATAGCCTACAACGCCGGCGTCGCTCGTCACCCTGATGTAGCCGCCGGGTCCCGGCGCGCTCGAGAAAAGACTCGTAAATTCCTCTGCCAGTCGCCCGCGCGGGTTGAGCGTGCGGCGCGCGACAGCGCTGACCATGCCGAATTCATCAAAGAGGGTGAATTCAAGAGCGGCGATCGAGGCGCCCGGATTGATGACCTCGAGCGTGTTGCGGTAAAAAGAAGCTTCGAGTCCGCTCTGAATGCGTGTGAAATAGAACTCCGTATGGGTCCGCCCCCCCACCACCGCGCCATCGAGCAGGCTCGAGTCTACGTCGCCCTCCAGGAATAAACCGGTGACCTGGCTGCTGCTCGACCGCGCCTGGATCCAGCCATTGCGGACATCGTCAAGCGACAGTCCGTGAATTTGCTCGCCCAGCATATCCAAGTGCTGACCCGGACCCAGCGTGACCACCCGGGGGTTAACGGCAGAACCTCCAGTCTGGTTTCCGGAATTGTCAAACGCGGTGAGCTGTACATCTGCCGCGATTGAGCCCCAGTTTGCAAGCGCGACGCCGGTGAAGTGGCTACGGTCGCCTTGAAAGTGAGGAAAGTAAAGCTCGGCCGGCGTTGTTCCCGGCGACGTTTGAAGACTGGTATCCACCCAGCCTCGCCCGCCAGTCTGCCGGTTGAAGAAAGAAACCCACGCATCGCGTATGGTCTGGACCTTGGCGATCTGTTCGCTGGTGGCAGGAGTCCCTTTCCTGGTCAAAAGAATGAATGCCTGCCGGACAACCTTCGGAGACTGCAGGACCGAGGGTGTGCGGTGCCCGTTGGCGGCAATAATGCTATCGATGCTTATTTCTTTTCGCGTGCCGCCAAAAGCCACTCCCACCTCGGGAGCGCTCGTCGGGGAACGGCTGGTTCCGGTGGGATTCATGACTACGAACATCTCAGGCACCTCGTCTTTACCTGCCAACCCCATGATGTACCGATCGAGCTGGCTATAGGTGCTTGTGGCCGCTACGGTGGCAAAGCGTGAGTTGCCTCTGTCGGCTCCGCGGTCTTCAATGTCGGTTCCTTCCATGACGGAAGCATCGGAGTCAAAGAAGAAGCTCCAGTGCGCCGATTGCCGTCCCAGGATTGCCCTCGAGTTGGCCGCTCCTTCCTGGAAACCGGCAAAAGCGAGCCACCGATGTCCCGCCTCTTGACCCAGGATGCCAAGCGTGCTGTTGCTCCCCAGGTATACCTGGTTCGGATCGGCCGGAAACCGGCCGGGACGGTCCAGCCCGCCCATCATGACGAAGCTGCGCAGCCGTCCGTTGCTCCCGTAAAAGGAGCTATTGTCGATCTGTCCCAGGCCGATGCCTCCGATTTCATTTCTCACGTTGATCTCGTACGCGTATGCGCCGCCGAGGCTGAAATCGAAGGCGAGAAAAACGATGAGGTGATCGAAGGTATCTGGATGGGTTTGAAAAAACAGCCGCGCCAGCGCGGTTTCTGATAGGCCTGAGTCGCTCGAAAAGACCTCCACGACCGTGCCTGCCAGGCTGCCGGTAGGGAGATCCGAAGAGAAATTCAGCGCATTAAGCCCTCCTTGATTGAAACCGGGAGAAATCCCGACCACGGCGCTGCGGCCATCCACTCTCGCGTCGTACACGAATTCAATGTTCCCGTTGAGGAAGAGCTTCACGCTGAAACTGTTTGAATTGTTGGTCTGCCAGTTGGGAACGCTGCTCCAGATGAAGAGAATTCCGTCGGCCTCGTTTCTCACGTTGACGCCGCGATTGGTGGGATCCAGATCCAAAAGAAGGGACCGATGCGCGGGGGACCGCCGGAGAATCGTCCCAGGTCGCGCGGTGAGCTTGTTGTGTCTGGAGAAGTAAAGGTAAGGTTGCCATCCGAATTCACATGCACCGATGAATAACTTGCGCCATAAAAGACGAAGTTGAAACCCAGGCTGACGGGCCGGGAATCGTCGTCGCCAAGCTCGATGGGATTTCCACTCGGGGAATCGAAGGCTCGATTGATGGACACGACACGGTACGTGCTCGCGCCCGTAGGTTCAAAACGGAACGAGCGCGCTTCGAGGTCGAAAAGATTCGTCTGCGAAATAACGGTCCCGTCGTCTTCGACCACCGCAACATCACCCAGGTCGGCCTGAATGCGCCTTCATGCGGGTGCGGCGAAAACGCGTCCCCGGTTCCGGCTCTCATAATAAAGTCCCCGGGCCAGGGCGTCGACCTCGCGCTCGGCGCTGGTGCCGCAGACGAATACCCGGTCGCTTCCCCGTTGGTTGTCGCTCCGTGAAAGTGCAATGCCGGGCAGAAGAAGGAACACCAGGACGGAATTTACGATTGACGATTTACGATTGACGATTGATTAACGATTGACGATTGACGATTGAATCGATTTAGATCGATTGATTAAGAGTTCAGAAGCCAGAATTTTCATCGGCAACCTCTCACGCAGCCCCTGAAGTCCCGCGGCTTCGACGATGTTATCCAAGGCAGTCGTGACGGCAAGGTAAAGCTTATCGAGATTCGACGGCAGCATCGAAGGTGGAGCCCGTGACCACCGCCCGGCCGGTATCGTCCAGCGCGATCCGTGGGCACCGATCGATCCATCACCACCCAGCAACGTGCTGTAGGCGAGCGAGGCACCGGTCGGATCGAGGGCGGTCACGAACGCGTCGGTGCCGCTCGGGCTGGTGTCGAAGGCCCCGAGGGTCGTCGGATAGTCGGCGACCGCATCGTCGGCATAGCCACTGACGAACACGACGCCGTCGCCGTCCACGGACACGTCACCGGCGGAATCTACGCCTGACCCGCCGAGGAAGCTGCTGTACCCGGCGCGGTTCGGCCGCGTTCAGCTGTGTGATGTAGACGTCGTAGGACCCGTTGTGCGTCGTGTCGAAGGCGCCCGGCGTGGTCGGGTAGTCGCTGGCCACATCGAACGAGTCCCCGGTGATGTACGCGTTGCCGGAACCGTCGACCGCGATGATTCAACCGAGTCGAACCCGCCGCCGCCCACGTAGGTGCTGTAGGCGAGGCTGCTCCCACTCGGGTCGATCTTGGTGATGGCGTTGTCCGTGTTGCCGTTGTGCGTCGTGTCGAACGCCCCGGGGGTCGTCGGGTAGCCCGGGCCGACGTCGCCCACGACATAGGCGCTCCCGACGCTGTCGACTGCGATGCCTCGCATGTCGCTGGGGCCGAGGTAGGTGCTGTACGCGAGGCTGCCCCCTGCCGGGTCCAGCTTCGTGACGTACCCGTAGGATCCCACCGAGGTGAAGGTCGTTCGGTATGCGCCTGGGGTCGTCGGGTAGTCCGTTGTGTGGTCCGACGTCTCGCCCGTGAAGTACGCAGCCCCGAGGCCGTCGACCGCGACGTCGACACCGCTCGTGCGTCTGACGCGCTCCCGCCGACCAGGGTGCTGTACACGAGGTAACTGCCAGTGGGGTCGAGCTTCGTGGCGAAGGCGTCGTGAAGCCGCCGTTGTAGGTCGTGTCGTACGCACCCGAGGTCGTGGGGAACGCGTTGCTGTGGGCCGTCCCGGCGACGACGGCGTTGCCCGCTGCGTCCACGGCGATGCTCGGAGTGCCAGCGGAAGGCGTGTCCACCCCCGTCCCCTCCAGCAGCGTGGCGTACAGCAGCCGCCATCCGGCGCCACCTTGGCGACGAAGACGAGCGCGCCCGCAACAGGCCCAGGTCGCGTTCGTAGGCGCCGGGGGTGGTCGGGAAGTCGACCGACTCCGTGCTTCCGGTCACGTACGCGTTCCCTCCGGCGTCGATCGCGATGGCGGCAGCCCCGGTCGTCGCCGTTCGCCACCGGGGCCGCCGCCGAGGTAGGTGGACCAGTCGAGGGTCGGGTCGATGACGCCGGGAAGGCGTGGGTCCCAGTCCTCAGGGACGACGCGGCAGCGTGTCGCCATCGAGGACCCAACTCGCATGCCGGTCGACTCGGGTGCCGTCCCGGCAGCGTCTGCCACACGGCGGGGATCGTCAGCGTCAGCTCGCCGCCCGCCGCTGGCGAGGGTCGCGCGGTCGCCATCGATGGAGATGTGGTCGGCCGCCGGCAACGGTGATCCCGCGCAGTCGAGGGATCGGCGCCGGCGGCGACGTGGTAGTCCCACTCGAGGTGCGTGCCTGTGCCGCGGAACGTCGCGTCGATGCCGGGCCACAGGTCCTCGTACCGGACGACCTCCGCCGTCGGGGCGGCCGACTGCCACGCGGCTCGGTCGGAGCCCGTGAAGCTGGACACGGTGGCGGCGAGGGGTTCCGCAGTCCGCAGCGTCGGTGCGGTCGACGCCCCCTCGAACCCGAGGCGCACCACGGCGTCGTCGAGCCGAACAACGGCTTCGGTGTCGGTGAGGAACGTGGCGTAGCCCAGGCCCTGGGCCAGGTAACGGACCTCGGCGTCGGTCTGGCCGGTGTTGGCGACCCACGCCATCGGCAGCCCACCGAGCGAGTCCGCCACGGCCCCGGCCGCTGGGACCGCCGCCGGCGGACGCGCCGCCGGCTGGTCGAGCACCCGCACCGCCTGGCCGATCGACGCCGTCGACCAGCACCGCCGCCACCGCCGCGCCCACCGCCCGGCCCAGGCCCGCCGGCGACGCCCGGCCGAACCAGCACCCCAGTCGCTGCAGTCATCGTCCCCCCGAGTGGTCGCGTCACGGTCCGGCGCCCAGAGTCGCCGCGACGAGACGGTGGCGGAACGGTACCGCCGGTCCGATCGGCCGCGTCGGCGGCGCCTACTCGGTGCAGGCGGCGACCCCGAGCGCCCGCGAGGCGCCGTCCGAGGACGCACGCCTTGGCGGCTGAGCTCTTGCGGATCATCGCGTAGACCTCGTTCACGTCCCGCTCCGCCGCCGCGGCCCGACCCTGCTCGAGGGCACCTCGGTACTCGTCGATGTCCTGCTGGAGCTGCTCGAGGTTGCGCAGCCGCCCGGCGGGCGGCGGGACGGCGGCCAGGTCGACGACGAACCCGTCGATGATGGGCATCAGCTCCCCGATGAGCGCCAGGGCCTCCTCGAGGTCGTCCGGCTCCGGCCGACACGGCGAGGGGAGCCATGCGGGCCTCGAAGCCCTCGCAGATCGTCGACATCTTGCGCCCGCCACTCCTCGACGGTGATCCCTTCGGGCGGCACGTAGTCGGCGACGGTGTCCGGCGTCGCGGCGTCACCGTCCCCCGAACCGCCGCACCCGGCCAGCGCAGCGCACACGATCGCCGTCGCCACCGATGACCAGCCCCAGCCGCTGCACCCGATCAGCCTGCCCGATCGATGCGCCTCGGGCGAGGTGCGACGGCTCGACCCCTCGCGACCGGGTCACTAGGTTTCCGCCCCATGCAGGACTTCCTCGACGCCATCGAAGGGGGCGCGTCCGGCGAGGACATCGCCGCGCTCCCGATCCCCGAGAGCTACCGCGCCGCCCACGTGCTGCGGGCCGAGCAGACGATGTGGGAGGGCGTCGAGTCGGCCGACAAGGACCCGCGCAAGTCGCTCCACGTCGGCGAGGTGCCCACGCCCGAGCTGGCGCCCGACGAGGTCTACCTCGGCGTGATGGCGTCCTCGATCAACTTCAACACCGTGTGGACCTCGATCTTCGAGCCGCTGCCGACCTTCGGCTTCCTCGACCGGCTCGGCAAGGAGTCCGTGTGGGGCGAGCGCCACGCCCTCGACCACCACGTGGTCGGCTCCGACGCCTCCGGCGTCGTGCTGCGGGTCGGCTCGGCGGTGCGCAACTGGAAGCCGGGCGACCGCGTCACCGTCCACTGCAACTACCTCGACGACCAGGACCCGTCCGCCCACGACGACTCGATGCTCGCCGCCAACCAGCGCATCTGGGGCTTCGAGTCCAACTTCGGCGGCCTGGCCGACCTCGCCGTCGTGAAGGCCAACCAGCTCATGCCGAAGCCGGAGCACCTCACCTGGGAGGAGAGCGCCGTCAACGGGCTGTGCGCCTCCACCAGCTACCGCATGCTCGTCGGCCGCCACGCCGCCCAGATGAAGCAGGGCGACTCCGTGTTCGTCTGGGGCGCCACCGGCGGCATCGGCGCCTACGGCGTCCAGCTCGTGCTCAACGGCGGCGGCACCCCGGTCGGCGTCGTGTCGAGCCCCGAGCGGGTGAAGCTGCTCGAGGCGATGGGCTGCGAGAACGTCATCGACCGCGCCGCCGAGGGCTACCAGTTCTGGAACGACGAGCACACCCAGGACGAGGGCGAGTGGCGCCGGCTCGGCAAGAAGGTCCGCGGCCTGATCGGCGAGGACCCGCAGCATCGTGTTCGAGCACCCCGGCCGCTCGACCTTCGGCGCGTCGGTGTTCATCGCCAAGCGCGGCGGCACGGTCGTCACCTGCGCGGCGACCTCGGGCTTCATGCTCGAGTACGACAACCGCCACCTCTGGATGAAGCTGAAGCGGATCGTGTCGTCGCACTTCGCCAACTACCAGGAGGCGTGGGACATGAACCGCCTCATCGACCAGGGCCGCATCCAGCCGGTCATGTCGGCGTGCCTACGACCTCGACCGACGTCGGCGAGGCCGCGCTGCGCCGTCCACCGGAACGAGGCCGAGGGCAAGCTCGCCGTGCGCTGCCTCGCCCCCAGCGACGGGCCTCGGCATCAAGGACCCCGAGAAGCGCGAGCGCATCGGCGAGGACAAGATCACCCTGTTCCAGCGCCACGCCCGCGGCGAGCTCTAGGATGACGACGCGGCCTGCTCACCGAGATCGACCACATCGCCATCGCCGTCCGCGACCTGGAGGCGGCCATCGCCTACTACCAGGAGGCGTTCGGCGCCGAGGTGCACCACCGCGAGATCGTCGACAGCGACGGCGTCGAGGAGGCCCTCATCAAGGTCGCCGACTCCTACATCCAGCTCACCGCGGCCACCCGCCCCGACTCCCCGATCGCCAAGTCGATCGAGAAGCGCGGCGAGGGCCTCCACCACGTCGGCTACCGCGTCGACGACTGCGCCGCGGCCCTCGCCGCGATGGTCGCCGCCGGCGCCACCGCCGATCGACCAGGCCCCCCGCCCGGGCAGCCGCGGCACCACGGTCGCCTTCGTGCACCCGAAGGGCAGCTTCGGCACCCTCATCGAGCTCGTCCAGGAGTAGCGCTGCGAGGCGAGCCGTCGCCAGTGCGGAGGCACCTGCGGAGACGTCGGAGCCACGGCCGGAGGCATCACCGGCGTCGAGCTGGCGGGGTCGCGTCCCCTCCACGCAGCGAGCGACACGGCCCGCCGTGGCGGAAGGCCGCGGGCCGACGGGCTGCCCGTCGGCGCCGTCGGCGCCGCTGCACGACGCGGCCGAGCACCTCGTCGGCCTCCGCCGGCGCGCCGCCGGCCCGCGACGACACCAGCGCGGCCAGCGCCGGCTCGAGCGGCTCGGCCCACGGGTAGGTCCCCGGGTCGACCGTGTAGGCCCACACCGTCGTGCGCCGCTCGCCCGCCACCACGCCGTAGCGACCCTGCACGCCGGTGGCGCCCGCCAGCGTCGGCGGCTCCGGCGGCGGCTCCTCCTCGGGGGGCGGGATCGGCTGGAACGTCACGGTGGGACCGCGCACGAAGGCGGCGTCGATCGGCAGCGGGACGAGCGGCGTCCGCGGCTCGGCGGCGCCCGGCGACGCCGGCCGCCAGCGCCGGCGAGCTGCCGCTCGACCACGCACGCCGACGTCGTGGTCGTCCGGCGCCCCGCACCACCACGAGCAGGTTGCCCTCGACGTAGGCGATCGCGGTGCCGTCGGGCCCCGTCGACGCGGACCACGGTGCGACCGCCGAGCTCCACCGTCCTCGCTGGTCCCGCCGCCGAGGGCGCCGGCGACGCCCCGACGAAGGCGTCGAGCACGCCCTGGTCGAACAGCTCCGCGCCGTCGAGCGCGAGCACGCAGCGCCTCGCCGACGAGCCGGCCGTCGCGCGGCGAGTAGATCCGGCGCGCCGTCACCGCCGCGACCTCCGGGTCCTCGAGGAAGGCGTCGGCGGCGGCCTGCTGGCTCGGCAGCGGCTGGCCGTAGGCCAGGCCATCGCCGGTGAGCACCTGCAGCCGGGTCCACCGCGGCCAGCTCGAGGCCGCCGGCCAGGGTCGGGAGCGGCACCGGCGTTGGGGCCGTCGTCCGCGTCGTCGGCGCGTCGTCCTCCGACGCCGCCTCGCCACCGGAGCAGGCCGCCACCGACCAGGGCGCCGACGAGGAGCACGGCGGCGAGGCAGCGGCGCCGCCGCGCGGGCGCCGATGGTGGTCGTCGGGGGTCGTCACGGCGCCGGCCAACCTACGTCGCGCGCGTACGATGGTCCGCGATGCAGGAGCCCCTCGAACAGCTGCTCGCCCACCTCCACGACGCCATCGAGGCGTCGGAGGACGGCGCCGACAACAAGGACGAGATCGCCCGCCTGGCGGCGGAGGTCGAGCGTCGCCTCGGCGAGGACGACACCGACGGCGTCGTGGACGACCTGCGCGACGAGGTCACGCAGTTCGAGGTGTCACACCCCAACCTCGCCGCCGCCATCGGTCGGGCTGCCGACGCCCTCAGCGCCATCGGCCTCTGACGGCTCGCCAGCGCCGCTCGGGTGCCGGCGGTCCGAGACGGCGGCCTCGGCCACGCGGCCCGCTCGGCCGCGTGGCGCCGGAGCGCCTCCAGGCGCCGGCGCGACGAGGAGGCCGACCGGATCAGGAGCAGCAGGCCGAGCAGGCGGAGGACGCCGGCCATGGCGGCGCCGTCCATGGTGTCCTCGACGTCGGCCGCGGCCGTCTGCGACCCCGTCGTAGTCGCCGACGTCGAAGGCCGACCGGGCCTGGGCCAGGTCGTCGCTCGACGCCGGAGAACAGCAGGCCGATCGGCCCCGAGCGGCCCGGCGCCCTCCGTCCGGACTCTCGTCGCGTCGCGCAGCGCCTCGGCGGCGGCAGCGCGTCGTCCAGCGGCTCCGCGGCGACGTCCGCCACCCGTCGAGGTCTCGCCTCCTCGAAGGTCGTCCTGGAGCGCGAGCTCCTCGGCGACGTCCAGGTCGGCGACGACCTCGAGCAGTGGCCGCCTTCGTCGCCGAGCACCGCCGTGGCGTCGTCCATGAGGTCCTCGGCCGAGTCGAACCGCCAGTCCGTCAACGCCAGCCGGACCGACGTGGGAGCGGCCCAGCCCTCGCCCGCCTCGAGCAGGGCGGCGTAGTGCTCGCGCGCCCACCGCCCGCGCCTCGAAGTCCGGCGTCTCCGACTCGCTGACGACGTGGCGCTCGAAGAGGCCGACGGCCTTCTCGGATCCGCCCACCTCCTCGAGCAGGTCGAGCAGCTCCTCCCAGTCGAAGTTGCGGCCAGCTCCTCGGGGTCGCCCGGACCGCGGTAGGCGACCTGGCCGGCCTCGGCGGCGACGATCACGTCCGGAGCCGCTCGACGCCGATCTCGTCGGCGATCGCGTCCAGCACGGCCCACGACGTGTTGTACCCGTAGCGCTCCTGGTCCTCGGTGACCTCGGCCTGGAGATCCGGATCGCTCCAGTCGTTCAGCTTGAGCCGCCCCGGGTCGTCGGGTTCGATCGCCTCCGGCTGGGGCTGGTCCTCGCCCAGCTCCGCCATCGCGAGCGCGGCGGCCTGGTTGGCGAAGGCCTCGTTGATCCAACGACCGCGGAACAGGCTGTCGTTGAACCAGAGGTGGGCGAGCTCGTGGAGGATCACCTGCTGGTCGAGCTCGTCCCCGATCTCGATCAAGCCGTGCTCTTGAGGTACCAGCCGGCGTACCCGTAGAGGTACGGGCTCGCCGTCTCGACGACGTCGAGCGTGTAGGTGGCCGGCCACTCCAGGCCGGTGAGGTCCTCGAGCACCGGCACGCCGTCCTCCACCTGGGTGGCGGCGAAGTCGGCCCACGCCGCGTCGTCGGGCCAGCCGAGCACGTTGACCTCGCGCTCGCCGACGTCGACGACGCGCTCGATGAGCTGGTCGTCGTCGCGCGCCGACACCAGCACCAGCCAGGCATCCGGGTCCTCGATCGCTCGGCCGCTGTGTACACCTGCTTCCCGTCCCGCTCCGACTGCCGCATGTCGTCGCCCACCAGCTCCACCTCGAAGCCGTCCGGCACCACCACCTCGACCGTCGTGATCCCGGGATCGCCGATCGCCACCGCGGGGAACGTGGCGTAGGCGTCGTTGAGCCGCGTGAAGCCGTCCGAGCGGGCGCGCCTGCGGCGGCAGGTCGTAGGTGAGGCGGAACGTCTGCGAGCTGGGGTAGTACAGGTCGGGCTGGAGGTCGACCACCGCGTACGCGAGACCGCGGGCTGTCGGCGGCCTCCACGGACACGGGCAGGCTCTCGCCGTCGCTCTTGACGGCCCGCAGCCCGACCGCCTCCGAGAGCACCGGGATGCTGTACTCCGGCAGGTAGTACTGGCGGATGGAGCTCGCCCACCACCTGGTCGGGCGCTGGTTCGTGATCGTGGCGTCGTAGGCGACGTGGACCGCCTTGCCCGGCGGGTCGAGCGTGTAGGTGGTGGTGCTCTCGAGGCGGAAGCCGTCCGCGAAGGCGGCCTCCGTCACCCGCACCGGCGTCCGGCGCCACGCGTCGGAGCCGCCGCCTGGCTCGCACCCGGCAGCCCGACGAGCAAGAGGCTCACCGCGGCCACCGCCGTCGCGCCCGCGCCACCCGACGCACCCGCGCTCCGGTCACAGCCCGCTCCCCTCGTCGACGAATCGGAGGACACTTCCACAGATGGCCCCGGACGGGGTGGCAGGATGCCGCGATGGGTCTGCAGGTGCACCTGGTCGACGGCACGTACGAGCTGTTCCGCTACCACTACTCCCCGGCCAACAAGGACCCGTGCGGGGGGCCACCCGCGGGGTGGTGGCGTCGTGCCTGATGCTGCTCGAGCAGGGCGCCACCCACGTCGCGGTCGCCACCGACCACGTGATCGAGTCGTTCCGGAACGACCTGTGGGCCGGCTACAAGGACGGTTCGGGGATCGACCGCGACCTGCGCGCGCAGTTCCCCGTCGTCGAGGACGCCCTGCGCGCGGCGGGGTTCCCGGTGTGGGCGATGGTCGAGCAGGAGGCCGACGACGCGCTCGCGGCCGGCGCGCGCGTGGCGGCCGCCGACGACACCGTCGAGCGCGTCGTGATCTGCACGCCCGACAAGGACCTCGGCCAGTGCGTGGGCGGCAAGGTGTGGCAGTGGGACCGCCGGCAGGACAAGTGGTTCGACGCCGCCGGCGTGCGCGCGCGCCTCGGGCGTGCTGCCCGACTCCATCCCCGACCTGCTCGCCCTGGTCGGCGACGCCGCCGACGGGTTCCCGGGCCTGCCGGGGTGGGGCGCCAAGTCCGCCGCCGCCGTGCTCGACCGCTGGGGCCACCTCGAGGACATCCCGCTCGACCCCCTCACCTGGGACGCGGGCGTCCGCAGCGCGGCGAAGCTCAACGCCACGCTGCGCGAGCAGTTCGACCTCGCGCTGCTGTTCCGCCGCATCGCGACCGTGGAGACCGACGCCGACGTCGGCCACGGTCGCCGAGTGGCGGTGGACCGGCCCCGACCGACGACTTCCCCGCCGTGGTCGCCGCCCTGGGCGACGACCGGCTCCTCGATCGAGCCGGCGCGGCTGGCGCGAGCCGGCTACGGACGCTGACCGCGCGTCGGCCAGCCGGCGTCAGGGCTCGGCGGTCGCCTCCCAGGCGCGGTGGGCGGTGAGCACGCGCGTCCCAGAGCCGGTCGAGATCGTCGGCGGGGCTCGCCTCGAAGCGCAGGCCGAAGACGTCGGCCGAGCGCGCGCGAACCAGTCGGACCGCTCGGTGAGCGGCGTCCCCGACGGTGGCGTCCGACCCCGACCCGCGAGAGCACGAGGCCCCGAAGCCTGTCGACGCCCGTCGCGTCGCGGCGCTGCGCGGTGGCGACCCGCACGAAGCCCGAGTCGGGCGACGTCGACAGCCACTGCGTGGCGCTCGGCGAACTCGTCCATCGTCGCGGCCGCCGACGCGCCAGCTCATCCCGGTGAAGTCGCCGGCTGGATCGTGGGTGAGGTGCCAGTCGCCGACCCCGTCGTCGGTCGCCTCCAGGCCGAGGTGGAACGGCCCCTGCTCGTACTCGCCGGCCACCAGCGGGAGCGGCCTCGTGCAGCGCGTCCCCGAGCCCGGCGTCGACGTACCAGACGCCGGACGGGTTCGTCGTCCGTCGGCAGGTCGGCGACGGTGAGCACGAGGTGGTTCGTGAGCATCGCCGCGTCGGGGCCGCGGCGGGCCGTGCACGCCGCCGACGTGCCGCGTGACCGCGTACCCCAGCGACCGCAGCAGCTCGCTGAAGGCGCCGTTGAGGTGGAAGCAGTACCCGCCGCGACCGTCGCGGGCGATCCGCGCCATCGAGCTCGCGCGGGTCGATCCCCCACGGCTCGCCGGCGTGGATCCACATCGTCTCGTACGGCACCCGCTCCACCTGCGCCCGGTGGAGGCGTTGGAGCGCGTCCAGCGACGGCGGCTCGGGTTCCAGGCCGAGCCGGGCCAGGTACGTCCGCACGAGCTCGCCGTCGTCAGCTCGCGTCACCGTCACGGGGCGACAGGGTGGCGATGAGCTCGATCTCGACCGCGATCCCGAACGGCAGCTCGGCCAGCCCGACCGCGCTGCGCGTGTGGCGGCCTCGCTCGCCGAACACCTCGAGGAGGAGGTCGGAGCAGCCGTCGATGACCGCGGGCGTCTGATCGAAGCCGGGGGCGGTGTTGACCATCCCGAACACCTTGACGATGCGGTCGATGCGGTCGAGGTCGCCGAGCTCGGCCTGCAGGGTGGCGAGGATCGACAGCCCGGTCAGGCGCGCCGCCCGGCGCGCCGCGGCCGAGGTCGAGGTCGGCGCCGACCTTGCCGCGCACGACCTCGTCGCCGTCGACCGGGCCGTGGCCGCCGACGTGCACCATGTCGTCGACCACCACGCAGCCCACGTAGCTGCCCGGCCGGCGGGAACACCGGCGGGAGCTCGATGCCGAGCTCGGCGAGGCGGGCGGTGGCTCCCATCGGCCGGGCACGCTACCGGCGGCCGCGTCGCGGGAGCTCGTAGGGTCGCCGCGATGACGCCGCCGCACGGGCCCGTGGATCGACGTGCACGCCCACCCCGGCCGCTGCTTCCTGGCCGGCGCGCCGCTGGACGACCCGCTGGCGGAGCTCCTCGGCGGCGACGCGTCCGCCGGCGGCGCTGCAGGCCGCCCGGCACGCCGGGCCTCACGGCCGTGAGCTTCGCGACCGTCGCCGACCTCGCCGTGCTCGCCCCCAACCGCCGACGGCGGCCTCCACGCCGGGCGGCGCCTTCGAGCCGGGCGAGGCGCTGGCCAGCCACCGCCGCCAGCTCGGCCGGCCTGCGCGCGCTCGTCGAGCGGGAGCAGGCGCCGGTGGCGACCTGCGGCGGCCGACCTCGAGCGGCGCGCACGCGGCGCGGCGCGACCGCCGTGCTCCTCACCTGCGAGGGCGGCGACTTCCTCGAGGGGCACGTGGAGCGCGTGGCCGAGGTCCACGCGCAGGGCGTGTCGTCGCTCACGCTCGTGCACTACCGCGTGAACGAGCTCGGCGACATCCAGACCGAGGCGCCCGTGCACGGCGGGCTCACCGACTTCGGCCGGACGGTGGTGCACGAGTGCAACCGCCTCGGCATCGTGATCGACTGCGCGCACGCCACCTTCGCCACCACGCTCGGCGTGCTCGAGGCGAGCGCGGCGCCCGGTGATGGTGTCCCACAGCCACCTCGACCACCCCGAGCGGCTCGCACCCGAGGCTGCTGTCCGACGACCACGCGCGGGCGGTCGCGGACGCGGGCGGGCTGGTGGGCGCCTGGCCGTCCGGCGTGACCAGCGCGACGCTCGACGACTTCGTCGACGAGGTCCTCCGCCTCGTCGAGCTCATCGGCATCGACCACGTCGCCATCGGCACCGACCTCGACGCCAACTACAAGCCGGTCGTCACCGTCGCACGACGCAGTTCGCGACCCTCGCCGAGCACCTCGCCGGCGCGGGCCTCGCACCGCTCGAGGTCGACCAGGTGCTCGGCGCCAACGTCGTGGAGCTGTACCGCGCCGTCGCCGGCTGACCAGGCGTTCTTGGGGAGGTCCTTGAAGGCGGCCGTCTTGTCGTTGTTGGCCTCCTTGGGGAGGCCGAGCACGCGCTCGCCGATGATGTTGCGCTGCACCTGGTCGGTGCCGCCGTAGATCGGCGGGGCCTGGGCGAACAGCGCCATGCCGGTGACCATGGCGGCGAACGGGTTGCCGGTGGCCTCGTTGAGCGCGCTCTGGTCCTCGGGCTTGTAGGCGTGGAGCGTGCCGTACGGGCCGACGATGCTCAGGCCGAGGTCGCGCTGCTGGCGCATGATCTCGCTCATCGAGAGCTTCGAGATGTTCGGGCAGGCCGGGCACGTCCTGGCCGATCGCCTTGGCCGCCTTGGCCCGCAGGTTGTTCATGCGGCCGAGCTCGTTGAGCGTGTGCAGCTTCATCAGGCCCTGGCGCACGGTCGGGTCCTTGATCTTGCCGTTGCCCTTGGCCAGCTCGACGAGCAGCTTGTAGGAGGCGCCGAACATGCCGCCGCCCGCCGCCGCGGCGGCGACCGGTCGGCGCGCGCCGGAGACGAAGTCGCCGGCCCGCTTGGCGAGGTCGTTGACGACGGTGCCGGGCGTGGCGGCGCCGGCGGCGGCGTGGCCGCCGCCGGAGCCGAGGCCGGCCCGCTCGTTCATGAGCGTGGTGTTGGCCACGGCCC
Organism: uncultured Acidobacteriota bacterium; assembly: GCA_963827655.1. Taxonomy (GTDB): domain Bacteria; phylum Acidobacteriota; class UBA6911; order UBA6911; family UBA6911; genus CAWHCF01. Next base: position 16,508 of record CAWHCF010000022.1, on the reverse strand, counting down.
AGCCGTTGTTGAGGCCGCCGATGAGGGCGCTGTCGGGGACGACGGCCTCCTCCATGAACACCTCGTTGAACATGGCGTGGCCGGTCATCTCCACCAGCGGGCGGATCTCGATCGCCCTTCTGGTGCATGTCGATGCCGAAGTAGGTGATGCCCTGGTGCTTCGGGACGTCGGGGTCGGTGCGGGCGATGAGCATGCCGAGGTCGGCGACCTGGCCGCCGGAGGTCCACACCTTCTGGCCGGTGACGATCCACTCGTCGCCGTCCTTGATCGCCTTGCGTCTGCAGGCCGGCCAGGTCGGACCCGGCGCCGGGCTCGCTGAACAGCTGGCACCACGCCTTCTGGCCGGTGACGATGTCGCGCACGTAGAGGTCGATCTGCTCCTGCGTGCCGTGGGCGGCGATGGTGGGCGCCGCCAGCAGCAGCCCGAGGCCGCCGGGAGCGCCCAGGGCGCCGAACTCGGCGATGGCGTTCTGCACGGCGACGCTGTCGTTGCGGTTGAGGCCCTTGCCGTAGGCGTTCACCGGGAGGCCCGGGGCGGCCCAGCCGGCCAGGCCGAGGCGCTCCCACCACTCCGCGACCGTGAGGTCGGGGTCCCAGTTCTCCTCCAGCCACGCCTTGCACCTCGGCGACGGCGTCGGTGGGCGGGCTGGTGCGCTCTTCGAGGTCGGTCATCGTTCCCCCTGGATCGGCTGGAGACCGGCGGTCAGTCGGACCAGCAGAGCGGATCTTGACCCGCGGGTCAAGTTGTGCGGGCGCGGCTCGGAGCGACCCGCGGCGGCTCGTTCGGCTGCTTCGGGTACACGGGCGGCCACGGGGCGTCCATGAGCCCGTTGGCCATGTCGTGCGCCGAGCGCTCGAGCAGCGGCGTGAGGTCCTGCGGCCGCTCGTACATGCCCGCCCACGCGTTGCCGCGCTCGGCGAGCCGGCCGGGCACCGTCGCGATGGTGAGCTCGTCGGGCTCGACCGTCTCGAGCTCGTCCCACGTGATCGGCGTCGACACCTGGGCGCCGACGCGCGGGCGCACGCACCAGGCGCCGAACACCGTCTTGTGCGGCGCGTTCTGGTTGAAGTCGACGAACACGCGCTGGCCGCGCTCCTCCTTCCACCACTGCGCGGTGATCTGCGTCGGGGTGCCGGCGCTCGAGCTCACGGGCGAGGGCAACCGCCGCCGCCCGCACCTCGTAGCTGTCCCACCGCGGCTCGAGCGCGGCGTACACGTGCAGGCCCGCGCGAGCCGGACGTCTTGATGTGGGCCTCGATGCCGAGCTCGTCGAGCAGGTCGTGGACGAGCACCGCGCCCTCCTGCAGCTGCGCGAACTCGATGCCCGGCGACGGGATCGAGGTCGATGCGGAGCTCGTCGGCGACCTCGAGGTCGGGCAGCCGGTTCGGCCACACGTGGAAGCCGAGGCAGCCCTGGTTCACGGCCCAGAGCAGGTGGGCGATGTCGGCGGCGACGAGCGCGTCGCTCGTCGTGCCGTTCGGCGTCGACACGACGGTGGTCGTGAGCCAGTCGGGCGCCGACTTCGGCACGCGCTTCTGGAAGAACGACTTGCCGCCCGCGCCCTCGGGGAACCGCTGGAGGAGCACCGGCCGGTCGCGGACGGTCTCCATGAGCGGCTCCGCGACGGCCAGGTAGTACTCGACGAGGTCGAGCTTCGTCTCGCCCCGAGCGCTGAAGAACACCTTCTCGGGGTGCGTGACGGACACCTCGGTGCCCCCCACGTCGATCACGGTCGCGTCGGCCATCTGCCCTCGTAGTCTGCTCCACAGGTGGCCGCGCGGCCGAGGCGGCCGCCGCGATGGCTCCGCGGGGCCCCGGCCGGGCAGACTGGTCGCCGGCCGCGACGCGGCGCCAGCTCGATGGCGACCTCTCTCAAGGACATCCCCGGGGCCAACCGCGCCCGCAAGCCACGCCGGTCCGAACGGGGCCTGTGGGCTCCGTCGCGCTCCACCAAGCTCGACCTCACCCCCGGATCGCTGCGGCTCAACCGACCGCGGCAGCGAGGCGGGCTCGGCGGCCGTCCGGCCAGATCGACCTCTTCCTCGTGGTCCTCGTGCTCGGTGCGCTCGGCGTCGTGCTCTGGCTCGGCCACGGCCTTCTGGAGCGCGACGCGGGTCGACGTCGCCGCCACCGGGATCGACGACGGGCAAGCCCTCACGCCCGAGGCCGCCGAGCGACCTCGACATCGACGATCGCGCTCGACTCGAGCGACGAGCTGTTCCGGCTCGACCTCACAGGTCGACGGCGTGCCGCTGCTCGAGGACCTCGAGCCGGAGGCCGACGGCCGCTCGGTGCGGATCCGTCCCGCCGACCTGGTGGAGACCGAGCTCGTCGAGCAGGCGCTGGCCGAGGGCGAGCACAAGATCGAGCTGTCCGTCGGCCGCATGTTCCTCGGCGACTCGCACCTTCACGTGGACGCTACGTCGTCGACAGCATCGCCCCCACGCTCGACCTGCCGACCAACCTCGATCCCGTGCCGATCGCCGACGCCGGTCACCGTGACGGGCACGGTCGAGGAGGGCGCCGAGCTCAGCTTCGGCGGCGAGGCGCTCGACGCCGACGACGGCGAGTTCGCGGTCGAGTTCGACACGCCGCCCACCGGCGCCCTCGACGTTCACCGCCGTCGACGAAGCCGGCAACACGCACCACCGCGCACGTCGTGGTGCCGGTGATCTACCCGGACAGCTCGCGTGCCGTCCACGTCAGCGGCGCGGCCTGGGCCAACGACGAGCTCCACGCCGGCGTCATGGACCTGATCGACCGCGGCCTGATCGACACCGTCGAGCTCGACCTCAAGGACGAGGCGGGCGATCGTCAGCTACGACTCGCAGCTGCCCGAAGGCCGCGCGAGATCGGCGCCGTGTCGGCTGACTACGACCTCGCCGAGGCCGTGCGCACGCTCGAGGACAAGGGCGATCCGCGTGATCGGGCGGCTCGTGGCCTTCCGCGACCCGATCTACGCCGAGGCGGCCTGGGCCGCCGGCCGCCACGACGAGGTGCTCCAGACCCCGAGCGGCGGCATGCTGGGCACCTACGGCGGCTTCGCCAACTACGCCCACCCGGCGGTGCGCCAGTACAACCTCGACATCGCGCTCGAGGCCGTGTCGACCTCGGCGTGAAGGACATCCTCTGGGACTACATCCGCCGGCCGGAGGGCGACCCCGACACGATGGTGGTGCCCGGCCTCGAAGGGCCCGAGCTCGGCGTCGGTGACCGACTTCCTCGCCGAGACGCACGCCGCGCTCCGCAAGCGGGGCGCCTACCAGGGCGCCTCGGTGTTCGGCATCGCGGCCGCCGCCGGCGACAGCATCGCCCAGGACGTCCCGGCGATGGCCGCCGTCGTCGACTACCTCGCGCCGATGGTCTACCCGTCGCACTGGGGGCCCGGGATGTACCGGGTCGACAGCCCGATCAACGAGCCCGGCCGCGATCGTCGCCAAGTCGCTCGCCGACTTCCAGCGGGTCACCGAGGGCACCGGCGTGCGGTTCCTGCCGTGGCTCCAGGACTTCACGCTCTACGGCGTGCCCTACGGCGACGCCGAGGTGCGGGCGCAGATCGACGCCGCCAAGGTGCTCGGCATCGAGGGCTTCATCCTGTGGAACCCGAACGTGCGCTACCACGCCGACGCCCTCGACCCGATCCCGTAGCGGGCGCGCTCGCAGCCGCCAGCGAGCGCCGCACGTGACACCGGATGGCCGAGGCCGGCGCCCCGAAGGTGCGCGTCAGCCAGCTTGAAGATGTCGGCCAGCTCGGCCGGCGCGACCTCCTCGAGCTGCGCGTAGGTGCACGAGTCGGGCGTGCGGTCGGACCGGAACCGCACGAGGCGCCCGCCGTGGCGGAAGCGGCCGCCGAGGACGTGCTCGTAGCGGACCTCGGCCACGAGCTCCGGCCGGAGCGGCTCCCACGACAGGTCCTTCTGCGCGTTCCAGCGGCTGACGCCGCCCGGCATGCGGCCGGCCTCCTTGGCCTCGGCGGCCGCCGTCGCCCAGTCGCGCCCACGGGTGGTCGTCGAGCGCGCCGTTCGCGGAGCGGGGCCAGCTCGTCGACCAGCTCGCGGCGACGAGCGGCCGTGAAGCTGCTGGCCACGCCGACGTGGTGCAGCGTGCCCTCGTCGTCGAACAGCCCGAGCAGCAGCGAGCCGACCCCCTCGCCGTCCTTGTGCCACGCGGAACCCGGCGACCACGCAGTCGGCCGTCCGCTCGTGCTTCACCTTCCACATGACCCGCTTGTCCTGCTGGTAGGGCTGGTCGGCCGGCTTCGCCATCACGCCGTCGAACCCGGCGCCCTCGAAGCGCGTGAACCAGTCCTCGGCGACGTCGGGGTCGTCGGTCATCGGCGTGAGGTGGACGCGCGCCGAGGTCGCCCGTCGAGCACGGCCTCGAGGAGCCGCCGGCGCTCGGCGAACGGCTCGCCGGTGAGGTCGCGGTCGTCGAGGGCGAGGAGGTCGAAGGCGACGAAGCTGGCCGGCGTCTCCTCGGCCAGCTTGCGCACCCGCGACTCGGCCGGGTGGAGGCGCTGCTGGAGGGTGTCGAAGCCGAGCCCCTCCTCCGTGACCACCACGATCTCGCCGTCGACCACGCACCGCTCCGGGAGGGCCGCCTGCAGCAGCTCGACCAGCTCGGGGAAGTAGCGGGTGAGCGGGCGGTCGTTGCGCGACCCGAGCTCGAGCTCGTCGCCGTCGCGGAACACGATGCAGCGGAACCCGTCCCACTTCGGCTCGAAGAGGAGGCCCGTCGGCCGTCGGGCACGGCGTGCACCGCCTTCGCCAGCATCGGCTTCACCGGCGGCATCACGGGCAGGTCCACGTTTGGACGGTACTGCCGGGTCGCCCCTCTTCGGGGCTCCCGGCTTCGCCGATCCGCGTGCACGAGTCGAGCGGCTCCGCCTGGCGGCTCCGCCACGAACGAAACTAGAACCTGTTCTAGTGGATGTCGACGACACCCCCGCCGAGGCGGCGGTCCGAGCTCGGGCGCGGGCCTGGCTGCGCGTCGGTGGCGAGGCCGCGGGGCGAGGGCGACGGCGACTGGCGCGCCTTCCGAGCCAAGACAGACGACCAGGACGCCGCCCAGCTCGAGATGGCCCGGGCCTGGCAGCGCACCAAGTTCGATGCCGGCTGGGCGGCGCCGCACTGGCCCCGCGAGTTCGGCGGCCAGGGCCTCAGCGGGATCGAGGCGGGTGTGGTGGCCGAGGAGGAGGCGCGCTTCGACGTGGCCGCCAACTTCTTCGTGGTCGGGATCGACCTGGCCGGCCCCACGCTCATGGCCCACGGCACCCCCGAGCAGCAGAAGCGGTTCCTCGAGCCGATGCTCCGCGGCGACGAGTCGTGGTGCCAGCTCTTCAGCGAGCCGGGCTCGGGATCCGACCTCGCCTCGCTCAGCACGCGCGCCGAGCGGGACGGCGACGAGTGGGTGCTCACGGGCAGAAGGTGTGGACCTCGTCGGCCCACACGGCCGACTGGGGCATCTGCCTGGCCCGCACGGACCCCGACGTCGCCAAGCACGCCGGCATCACCTACTTCCTCGTCGACATGCACGCGCCGGGTCGATGTGCGACCGCTGCGGCAGATCGACGGCGCCATCCACTTCAACGAGGTGTTCCTCGACGGCGTGCGCGTGCCCGCACGACCACGTCGTCGGCGACGTCGGCGACGGCTGGCGGGTGGCGATGACGACGCTCACCGCCGAGCGCACCTCGATCGGCGAGGGTGGCCAGACCGGCTGGCGCGAGGTCGCCGACCTGGCCCGGCGGTTCGACCGCGACCGGGAGCCGCTGCGTGCGCCAGGCGCTCGCCCGAGCTGGCCACCCGCGAGATGATCCAGCGCTGGCTCGTCTACCGGGTGCGCACCGCGACCGCCAAGGGCGTGCCGCCCGGGCCCGGAGGCGTCGGTGCTCAAGCTGGTCAACAGCCACCAGGTGGAGCACGCTGGGCGCCGTGATCATGTCGATCCTCGGCGCCACCGGCACGCTCTGGCACGACGACGCGCCCGACGGCGGCTTCTGGCAGGACGTGTTCCTGTTCCAGTGGTCGAGCCGCATCGGCGGCGGCACCGAGAACATCCAGCGCAACATCCTCGGCGAGCGCGTGCTCGGCCTCCCCCGCGAGCCCGACCCCCTCAAGGGCCACCCCTGGAGCGACCCTCCCCAAGAGCTGACCGCCCGCACCTCGCGTGTGAACGCTGGCTCCTGCGGACTGCACCGCAGGTTGCGGGCTTCGACTCGAACCTGTGTCGAACGGCCGACTTCTGCGGCACGATCGACCACAGGTTGCGAGGGGTCAGGCGCGGGTCCAGACGGAGCCGGAGGTGTAGCGGCGCAGGCCGAGGGTGAAGGTGACGGTGGCGGCGAGGGCGAAGATGGCGGCGGTGACGACGAGGGCGAGGGCGCGCCCAGCGTCGAACTCGCCGATGAGCCCGGCCGGCACGGCGGCGATGAGCGCCGCCGGGACGACCGTGAAGAGCATCACGCGGATGGCGCCGGCGAACAGGTCGACGGGGTAGGCGCCGAGCAGGAGCATGCTGTGGAACCCGAGCTCGCCGCTCTCGCTGCGCCCGATGAAGAACGCCAGCGCGCCGGTGAGCACGAGGAACGCGGTGAGCAGCGTGGCCGACGCCAGCACGACGAGCACGAACGCGAGCGTCCGCGTCGGCGTGGGGTCGCACGCGACGAAGAAGAGGGCGACGCCGAAGGCGAGGTCGCCGAGGTTGACCGGCTCGATCGCGGCGCAGCAGCACGAACGGCAGCGGCGCCACCGGGCAGGGCGAGGACGGCGTCGAGGTCACCGCTCGACCGCCATCGCGCCGATCCGACGGCCGTTGGCGAGCAGCCCGAGCGACAGCCCGCCGGCCGTGGTGAGCACGGCCTGGAGCACGAGGATGCTGTCGCGGTCCCAGCCGCCGAGCGTGCCGACCCGGTCGAAGAACAGCACCCAGAACACGACCCAGACGAGGTCGTTGATCATCATCACCGCCATCTGGGTGGCCAGCGCGCGCCGGCTTGGCCGCCACCTCGGCGAACGCGTTGCGCGCCGTCGCGCGGAGCCCGCTCATCCGCCCACCACCTGCAGACGGCGCTCGCCGGCCCGGAACACGGCGGTCGCCGCCGACGGCGAGCACGCCGATCCAGAACACCTGCGCGACGAGGAGCGCCGGCTCCCAGAGGCCGGACGCGAGGCGGGCCGGGGCGTAGGCCATCGCCGCGAACGGCAGACAGCAGCGAGACGCGCTCGAGCCACGTCGGGCAGCAGCTCGAGCGGGATGATCATCCCGCCGAGGATGAACACGGCCTTCATGTAGAGGAACCACACCGAGCCCGCGTCGCGGATCCAGAAGGCGATGGCCGCCACGGCGTGCTGGGCGAGGAGGTTGGCCGTGATGGCCAGCACGAGGCTCGGCGCGGCCAGGAGGAGGGCGGCCGGCGTCGGCGGCGCGCCGGCGACGAGCGTGGCGCAGCACGGCGCCGGCGCCCACAGCGTCGCCGACCCTCGGGACGCCTCCGACCGACCTGGGTGGCCACGCGGACGCCGAGCACGGACGCCGGCCGGAGCAGCTCCACCGCCACCGTGCCGAGCGCGATGTCGGTGCCGATGTCCTCGATGTGCCGGGCGTTGACCGACACGATCGCCGCCTCGGACGTGATGATGTACCAGGTGAGCGCGAGGGCGCTGTAGCCGCCGAGGTCGCCGCCGTTGGCGTCGACCGCGACGCGCCACAGCCCGACAGGGTGCCGACGATCACCAGGTAGAACGCCGACCGCCACCACGAGCCCGCCGCCGTCGATGACGAGCGGTGGGCCGAGCCGCGGAGCGCCTCGGCGTAGCCGCGCCGCGTCATCGCGCCGGCAGCTCGTAGATCTCGGCGATGACCTGCTCGAGCGGCGGGTCGACCACGGAGATGTCGGCCACGGCCGGGCCGTCGAGCAGCTCGTCGAGCACCGTCCGGATGGGCGTCGTGTGCGTGTCGACCACGAGGCGCATCACCGTGTCGGTGTGCTCGAGGAGGGTGACGCCGCCGGCGTCGGGCGCGGCGATCGGCGCGAGCAGGCCGACCTCGACGATCTTGGTGGCGAGCAGGGTGCGGCGCATGGCGGCGACCTCGTCGTCGTAGATGACCTCGCCGTGGTTGATGACGATGGCCCGCTTGGCGACGTGCTCGATGTCGGCCACGTCGTGGGACGTCAGGAAGATCGTCGTGCCCTGCTGCTCGTTGAGGCGGACGAGCAGCTCGCGGAACCGCTGCTTGGCGACGAGGTCGAGCCCGATGGTGGGCTCGTCGAGGAACAGGATCTCCGGGTCGTGGAGCAGGCACGCGGCGAGCTCGCAGCGCATGCGCTGGCCGAGCGACAGGTACCGCACGGGCTGGTCGAACAGGTCGGTGGCGTCGAGCAGCTCGCCGAGCTCGGCGATGCGCCGCTGCTCGGCGGCGCGGTCCAGGCCGTAGATCGCCGCGAGCATCCGGTACGACTGGCGCGGCGTCAGCTCGAGCCAGAGCAGCGAGCGCTGGCCGAACAGCGTGCCGATCCGGCGAGCGAGGCGCCGGCGGTCCTCCCACGGCGTGACGCCGAGCACCGTGGCCTCGCCCGCCGTCGGGTGGAGGATCCCGGTGAGGATCTTGATCGACGTCGACTTCCCGGCGCCGTTGGGCCCGATGTAGGCGACCCGCTCGCCGGCCGCCACGTCGAGGTCGAGGTCGCGCACGGCCTCGATCCGCCGCCGCGCCTTGCGGCGGCCGGTCTCGAAGACCTTGGTCAGCCCCCGCGCCTCGATCGCCATCGCACCAGCGTGGCCGATCGCAGCCGGCGAGCCGGTTCGTTATCGGCGGCACCCTGCCAACGACCTCTGTGCGAGGGATCGCGGTCGATGCACCGCAACGCCGCGCCGGTCCGTGCATGCCGGAGGCGCAGAGCATCCAGGAGTCCCGTCGTGCATCCCGAGCTGGCCTGCCTCGGGTGCGGGCATCGCCAGACGCCCGACGGCGTCTCCACCTGCCGAGCTACCGCGATCGGGCGACGCACACCGCTCGGTCGACGCTCACCCCGCACCCTGAGCACGACATCGGCTTCGGCGTTGCCTCAACGGCAGGATCGATCACGAAGCCGTGCCTCGACTGCTACGGCAGCCGCAGTGGTCATCGCGGGAAGCGGCGCGAGCACGTCGGGATGGACGAGGCCGCGCCGCGATGCACCGGTGCCGTTCATCACGCGCCAGGCTGCGAGGTGCCGGTTCCGTCGCCGCCACGCTCCCACTGGCGCGCCTCGTCGACGAGCTCTCACCGCTCGACCCGGTCACGGTCGATCGAGGGCCGGATCGGACGTCCAGGCGACGCTCAGGCTCGAGGCGCCAGGCCAGGGCGGAGATCGACCGCCGACTGAGCGCCGCTTCCGACGCCCCGCTGACCCGGGGTCGGACTCAGAAGCGCACCAGGCGGCCGGGGCGGTGCCCGGTGGGCTCGCCGTGCTCCATCGTCACCTGGCCGGCGACGAGCGTGGCGACGTAGCCGTCGGCCCGCTGGATCAGGCGGCGCCCGCCGGCCGGGAGGTCGAACACCATCTCCGGCGCGCGGAGGTGCATGCCCTCGAGGTCGATCAGGTTGATGTCGGCGCGCTTGCCGGCGCTGAGGACGCCGCGGTCGGTGAAGCCGTAGGCGGCCGCGGTGCGGGACGTCTGCAGGCTGACGGCGTGCTCGAGCCCGAGGCGCGGCCCGCGCTCGCGCTCGTTCACCCAGTGGGTGAGCAGGTAGGTCGGCATGCTCACGTCGCAGATCAGACCGCAGTGGGCGCCGCCGTCGGAGAGGCCGAGCGACGGTGTTCGGGCTCGGACATCATCTCGCGCAGCGCCTCGTGGTCGTGGTCCACGTAGCTGGCGAGCGGGGCGAACAGGAACGCCTGGCCGTCGCGCTCGAGCAGCCAGTCGAGGACGACCTCCTGCGGTGACCGGCCCTCGCGCTCGGCGACGCCGGCGACGCTGGCCGAGCGCGGCGGCTCGTAGTCGGGCGGGTCGCCGAGCGGGAAGATCTGCTCCCACCGCTGCATGAGGCCGAGAGCGATCGGGTTCTTGGTGCCGCGGCTCCTCGGCGAGCAGCGCGGCCCGCACGTCGGGCTGCGAGAGCCGGGCCACCCGCTCGGCGAGCGGCAGGTCGGCGAGCGTCGCGGTAGGTGGGGTGGGTGAAGAACGGGTGCAGCGACGACTGCAGGCCGAAGAGCATCCCGGTCGGCCGGCACGACACCTGCGGGATGATGCTGCCGGCCGGCGGCCTGGTCCTCGACGCGTGGCGGCGAGCGCCTCGCGCCACGCGTCCGGTGCGTAGCCGGCCTGGGCCAGCGAGTAGGTGGCGGTGGCCCCGGTGCGCTCGACGAGGTCGACGAGCCAGCGCGGTCGCCGGCGCCGCCCTGGTGGTCGGACACGAGCTGGAACACGCCGTGGCCGGCGCGCCCGATGGCATCGCCGAGCGCGAGCAGCTCCTCGGGCGGCGCGTCGGTGCCCGGCACGAGCCCGTGCTTCGAGCTGTGCAGGATCGTGCGGCTGGTGCTGACGCCGCACGCGCCCGGCCCGCAGCGCCTCCTCGGCGAGCTTCGACATCTCGGCGATCTCGTCGGCGTTGGCCTCGCGCTCGTGGGCGCGCTCGCCCATCACGTAGGCGCGCAGGGCGGCGTGCGGCACCTGGGCGGCGATGTCGATGGCACGCGGCGTCTTGTCGAGCGCGTCGAGGTACTCGGGGAAGCTCTCCCAGTCCCAGTCGATGCCCTCGTGCAGCGCGGTGCCGGGGATGTCCTCCACGCCCTCCATCAGCTCGATCAGGAAGTCCTCGGCGCCGGGGCGCACCGGCGCGAAGCCGACGCCGCAGTTGCCCATGACGACGGTGGTGACGCCGTGCCAGCTCGACGGGGTGACGCTCCGGGTCCCAGGTGACCTGGCCGTCGTAGTGGGTGTGGATGTCGACCCAGCCGGGCGCGACGACGAGCCCGTCGGCGTCGAGCTCCCGCGCGCCCGCGCTCGTCGACCGTGCCCGACGGCTCGGTGATGCGGCCCTCGTCGACGGCGACGTCGGCCGTCACCGCCGGCGCCCCCGTCCCGTCGACCACGGTCCCCCGCGGATCACGAGCTCGTGCATCGGGCCACTTCCCCACGTTCTGTGGACGCCTCGCGACCGCATGGCGAGCGTGAGCGTCCACAGATCTTGTCGTGGCTTGACCGGGCGGTCTAGTTTTCGCCGCTCGCGCGGGCCGCCAGTACCTTGGCGGCGTGACCGAGCACCCGATGAGCGAGCGGCTGTCCGAGCTGGCCAAGCGCAAGGAGCAGGCGCTCCACGCCGGGCTCCGAGCGGTCGGTCGAGCGCCAGCACGCCAAGGGCAAGATGCTCGCCCGGGAGCGCATCGAGTTCCTGCTCGACGAGGGCTCGTTCCACGAGCTCGACATGCTCGCCCGCCACCGCGCCCACGACAGCGGCCTGCTCGAGCGGCCCTACACCGACGGCGTCGTCACCGGCTGGGGCACCATCCACGGCCGCAAGGTCTTCATCTTCAGCCAGGACTTCACCGTCTTCGGCGGCGCCCTCGGCGAGGTGTTCGCCGAGAAGATCCACAAGGTGATGGACCTCGCCCTCAAGGTCGGCGCGCCGCTCATCGGCCTCAACGACGGCGCCGGCGCCCGCATCCAGGAGGGCCCGGTCAGCCTCGCCAGCTACGGCGGCATCTTCCACCGCAACGTGCTCGCCTCCGGGCGTCATCCCGCAGATCAGCGTGATCCTCGGCCCGTGCGCCGGCGGCGCCGTGTACTCCCCCGCCATGACCGACTTCATCTTCATGGTGAAGGAGCACTCGCACATGTTCATCACCGGCCCCGACGTCGTGAAGACGGTGACCGGCGAGGAGGTCACGCTCGAGGAGCTCGGCGGCGCCATGTCGCACGCCTCGCAAGTCCGGCGTGTGCACCTTCGTGGGCGACGACGAGGAGATCGTGCTCGAAGAGGTGCGCTACCTCCTCAGCTTCCTGCCCGTCGAACAACCTCGAGGAGCCGCCGCACGTCGCCACCGCCGACGACCCGAACCGCGAGTGCCCGGAGCTGCGCGACCTCATGCCGGCCAGCCCGAACATCCCCTACGACATGAAGACGGTGATCGCGGCCGTCGTCGACGACGGCGACTACGTCGAGTACTTCCCGCACTGGGCCGGCTCGATCACCTGCGGCTTCGCCCGCATCGACGGCCACCCGGTCGGCATCGTCGGCAACCAGCCGATGGTGCTGGCCGGCGTGCTCGACATCAACAGCGCCGAGAAGGCCGCCCGCTTCGTGCGCACGTGCGACGCCTTCAACATCCCGCTCGTCACCTTCGTCGACGTGCCCGGCTTCCTGCCCGGCGTCGACCAGGAGTACGGCGGCATCATCCGCCACGGCGCCAAGCTCCTCTACGCCTACTGCGAGGCCACCGTGCCCGCGCATCCAGATCATCACCCGCAAGGCCTACGGCGGCGCCTACGTGGTGATGAACTCGAAGTCGATCGGCGCCGACCTCGCCTTCGCCTGGCCGTCCGCCGAGCTGGCCGTGATGGGCCCGCAGGGCGCCGTCGAGATCGTGTACCGCAAGGAGCTCAACAGCGCCGACGACCCGATCGCCAAGCGCGCCGAGCTGGTCGACGAGTACACCGAGCAGCTTCTGCAACCCCTACGTCGCGGCCGAGCGCGGCTTCGTCGACGACGTCATCGACCCGGCCGAGACCCGCATCAAGCTGGTCGCCGGCCTCGAGCTCCTGCGCTCCAAGCGCGAGGAGCTCCCCAAGCGCAAGCACGGCAACGTGCCGCTGTGATGGCCGTCGCGATGCGACATCGCCCGTAGGCGCCCCGACGCCGCACCGACTGAGGAGGCGGCGGCCGCCATCGCGGCGGCCATCGAGGCTGCCGTGGCCCCGCGACCGCCGGCGTCGCTCGGCACCGGCTCCGACGACGAGACGCGCCGTCCCGGCTGGCGCTTCGCCGGGCGCTGGTGGACGAAGCCGATCGCCGTTCCGGCGCGATCGCGACCCTGGTGAGCGACCGTGGCGATGGCGTGGCTGAGCTGACGACGGTCGCCGACGACGAGGCCGTCATCCACGACGGCGCCGAGGCGCGCACCTACCGCGGCCTCGAGCCCGACACCGACCACGAGATCGAGCGGCTTCGACGTTCCGCACGCTGCCCCGGCTCGGCGAGCGGCTGGCCACCGTCGCCACGGTCAACGACGTGCACTTCGGCGAGACGGTCTGCGGGATCATGGACGGGATCCCCGACGGGCCGTTCTTCAGCGTCGAGCCCGGCGCCGAGCCCTACCCCGAGCTGATGAACCGCGGCGCCATCGCGGAGATCGCCGCCATCGACCCGGACGCCGTCGTCGTGAAGGGCGACCTCACCTGCGACGGGCTCGACGAGGAGTACGCCGCGTTCCTCGCCGCCTACGGCACCGCCTTCGGCGACCGGCTGCACCACGTGCGCGGCAACCACGACGCGCTACCGCCACCAGACGTACGCCCCGGAGGGTCCGCAGCGGATCGACGTCGACGGCCTCACGATCGCCCTCCTCGACACGACGATCCCCGGCCACACCACCGGCCAGGTGCCCGACGAGCAGCTCGAGTGGCTCGAGGACCTGGCCGCCGAGGCCGACCGGCCGGTGCTCGTGCTCGGCCACCACCACGTGTGGAACCCGGACGCCAGCGCCGCGGCCCGACGACTACTTCGGCATCCACCCCGACGACTCCGAGCGGCTCATCGCGGCCGTCGCCCGGCACCCGGGGATCCTCGGCTACGCCGCCGGCCACACCCACCGCAACCGGGTGCGACGCTTCGCGGCGACGCGGCGACCGGCCGTGGATCGAGGTCGCCTGCGTGAAGGACTACCCGGGCACGCTGGGCCGAGTACCGCGTGTTCGACGGCGGCGTGCTCCAGGTCCACCGCCGCATCTCCACCCCCGAGGCGCTCGACGTGGACCGAGCAGACCCGCGGCATGTTCGCCGGCGCCTACGGCGAGTACGCGTTCGGCGAGCTCGGCGACCGCTGCTTCGCGATGCGTTGCGTTCCCGGCCACGGAGGCCGCGCATCCGGTCCGACGCCTGGCGGCTCCGTCGCGCGACCGGTCCGCTCGCCGGGCCGCTCGCGGGCATCCGCGTCCTCGACCTGGCCACCGTGATCGCCGGGCCCGGGCGCCGCCCGCTACCTCGCCGACTACGGCGCCGACGTGCTCAAGGTCGAGCGGCCCGGCACCGGCGACAGCACCCGCGGCATGGGCGTGCCGCGACCCCGCCGACGGCACGTCGCTGTACTGGAAGCTCGTCGTCGCGCAACAAGCGCTGCACGACCGTCGACCTCAAGACCGACGACGGGCGCGGCGACGATCCTGCGCCTGGTCGAGGACGCCCACGTCGCTCATCGAGAACTTCCGGCCCGGCACGCTCGAGCGGCTCGGCCTCGGCCCCGACGTGCTGCTCGAGCGCAACCCGACGCTCGTGATCCTCCGCGTCACCGGGTTCGGGCAGGACGGGCCCTACGCGGGCCGGGCCGGGTTCGCCACCATCGCCGAGGCGATGTCGGGCTTCGCGTCCATCAACGGCGAGCCCGACGGCGGTCCGCTCCTGCCGCCGATCGCGCTCACCGACGAGGTCACCGCGCTGGTCGGGTGCGTTCGCCACGATGGTGGCGCTGTGGTCGGGCGTGGGCCAGGTGGTCGACGTGAACCTGCTCGAGTCGCTGTTCCAGTGCATGGGTCCGCTGCCGGGCGCCTTCGCCGCCACCGGCTACCTGCAGCCGCGCCTCGGGTCCGGCATCCCGTACTCGGTGCCCCGCGGCACCTGGCGGTGCGCGGACGGCCACTGGGTCGCGGTGTCCACGTCGGCCGAGTCGGTCGCCGCGCGGGTGATGGACCTGATCGGCTTCGGCGACCGCGCCGACCTGCAGACCTTCAACGGCCGCATCGCGGCCCGCGACGAGATCGACGCGCGCATGGCCGACTTCTGCGCCGCTCGCACCGCTCGACGAGGTGCTCGTCGCGTTCGAGGACGCCGAGGCCGCCGCGGCGCCCATCTTCGACATGGCCGACATCGCCGCCGACCCGCACTACGCCGCGCGCGGCTCGATCGTCGAGGTCGACGGCGTGCCGATGCAGGGCCTCGTGGCCCGCCTGTCGGCGACACCCCGGCGCGGTCCGCTGGGCCGGCCGGGCCCTCGGGCGCCGACGCAGCCGGAGTGGATCGCCGCCCTCCTGACGACACGCTCCTCGAGCGACGCTGACTGGACGATTCGCGCAGGATCTGCGGCCAGATTGGCCACAACCTGTCCGGTCTGACCGCCCTTCGATCTGGTCCGTTGACACAACGAGCGCGCCACGGCTTACCTCGGCCCGGCGGGCTCGTCAGAGGGGGTTTGCATGCGATCTGCCCGCACCACGGCCGGTGCTCTCGGCGCCGGCTGTCGTCCTGCTCGTCTCGGCGCTCGGCGCCGGCGCCGCTCCAGGAGCGAGCGCCGCGCCCAAGGCGCCGGACGGACGATCCGCCGCGGCGCAGGTCGCGTCCGAGAGCGGCGGCGGCGAGTTCGTCGTCGCCTTCGAGCCCGCGCAGCAGGCAGGCGGCCACCGCGGCCATCGAGGCCGCCGGCGGCACCGTGCTCGACGTGACCGAGGGCGCGGGCGTCGCGCTCGTCAGCTCCTCCGATGCGGGCTTCCTCGACGAGGTGCGCGACGACGCCGCCGTCGCCGGCGCCGCCGCAACCACTCCGTCGGCACGAGCCGCCCGGGCATGCCGCACCGTTCGCCGAGGAGCGCCCGACCACCACGGATCGCGCCGCGGCCGCCGCGCGCCGGCCGGCCGAAGGGTCGGGCAAGGGCAAGGCCGCCGAGCCGCTCGCCGACCTCCAGTGGGACATGGCATGATCGGCGCGACGCCCGACGGCGCCTGGCGGAAGGCCACCGGCCGGGCGTCACCGTCGGTGTCATCGACACCGGCATCGACGCCAGCCACCCCGACCTCGCTCGCAACTTCTCGCGCGCGCTGAGCCGCAACTTCACCATGGACATCCCGAGCATCGACGGCCCGTGCGAGGTCGCCACCTGCATCGATCCCGCCGACGTCGATGACGGCGGGCACGGCACCCACGTCGCCGGCACATCGGCGCCGCCCGCAACGGCCTCGGCATCGGCGGCGTCGCACCCGACGCGACGCTCGTGAACGTCCGCGCCGGTCAGGACTCCGGCTTCTTCTTCCTTACGAGACGGTGGCTGCGCTCACCTACGCCGGCGACGCCGATCTCGACGTGGTGAACATGAGCTTCTACACCGATCCGTGGCTCTACAACTGCGCGTCGGCGGCTGACTACGTCGTGGGCACGCCCACGGCCGCCGAGATCGCCGACCAGGCCTTCATCCGCTCCACCGTGCTGGCGGCCCTCGACTACGCCACCGACCGCGGCGTCACCCTGGTCGCGGCGGCCGGCAACGGCCACACCGACCTCGCCCAGCCGCCGCGCTTCGATGCCACCAGCCCGGACT
>CAWHCF010000021.1:0-98127 GCA_963827655.1 uncultured Acidobacteriota bacterium | reverse complement strand
GCGACAGGCTATTACCGAATTGGGAGTTGGGAGTTGAGTAACCTAGAAGCTGTGAAAAAATAAGAAAACCCCGGAGAAAAAGTAATTCTGATCAGGCTTTTCTCCACGATTTCCGTGTCCTCCGAAAATGACTCTTTGTTCCGCCTATCCGCCTGTCCATCGCAAAAACCCCGGCCTCATTCATAGGGTTGACTTTACGTACCATTGAGTCCGACACTCGTTGGCCATGATGCTGACGATTCTGCGACTGCTCTGTCTGATTCCGACCGCCCTCAGGCTGCGTTCGGAGCTGGCTCTTGAGAACCTCGCGCTGCGACAGCAGGTTGTGTTCCGCAAATATTCGATCTGACAAGAAAATTGGCTTTTGAGCATGTAAGATTTTGTCCGCCATGCTGAACCTGCCCCAACTTGCAAAGTTTCGGACAACAAGGTGACGGGCCACCGTGACGCGGGTGGTCACGAATTCGAACGGCCAGAGTGTCCCCGGCGCGTCATTGCGCGAAACCAGTCAGTCCTCCAGATCGGCGAGACTTCCGCTCAGGGTTTGCTCTTTGACCGGCTCGCGCTGACGTCCTCGGTTGAAAAGTGAATATAAGTGAAACATTCAGGAATATGAGAGTCCCAGATCCCGTGCCGGCTCCAGACCCAGCCGCCCGAGTCTTTGGCAGGCGCGGGAGCCTTGTACTGATTGAAGCGCGAAAAATCCATACGCCAGATGTCGCCGTTCTTGGGGGGCAGCGACCGGCCATCTGCCCGAGCCAGCCATTTCATTCCCGGCCAGGGAAGCGCCAACTCAACCGTCCAACCGCTGTCTGTGTCCCCACTCTGGTTGAGAGTGCCATTCACGTGAACTGCAGTTTGCAATCCCGGAAAGTCCCACGCCCAGGAGCCCAGGCGGCGTCCGCGAGGATGTGTTTTGAAACCGACTCCGTTGAACGGCCTGACTTTCGGATTGGAGCGGGAAAACTCCGGGACACCGGCGAAGCCACCCTGTTCGTAGCTTTCTTCCCAAATGAAGAACACTTCGTAGATGGTGTTGAAGGCATTGATTTCGAACTCATAGTAGCTGTCCTTGCCGGCGATAAAAAGCTCAACATCATTGTTCTTGTAGATGGGAGAATCCCGCTCGGTCAGGGTCGCCGTCACGTTCGGCTCTTCCACCCAGTAGCCGACATAGAACTGGTTGTCGTCCCAGAGCAAAGCGGCTCTCGTGTCGTACAATGTCGCCTGACCACTGATCAAGTCGACAAAGCGGGACGAGCGCGGAGCCGAGCGCCAGCCGGGTTCGTCGAGAACCCCGTCGACCTTGATAGGTTCCTTCAGGCGATAAGCCGTGTAATGAGGAATGTCTTTCTCTGCGCAGGGAAATTGCGACTTATCTTGAGACACGGGGGTGCCGGCCAGGAGGCCGAATCCGATGATGATGCCGACTAGATAGCCTATGGAAGTTCGTGTCTTCATCTTGCTCCTCGCCGCGACGACGGCCTGATCGTGCTTTCCAAATTCGAAAACGTATTAAATTCCTTGAAGCCGGTGGTGTGGCTTGCAAGTGATGCAACATCTTGAGAGAAATTTGTCACTGCGCGCGGCTTTATTCTCCTAGCGCCGGTTCTGCGTGAAAAGAACTCGTGAGAATTTATCGGCGAGGGGAGAGTCGCCATATTCCCGCGAGGCTTTTTATCATACCACCGTCCTATTTCGAACGGACAAGAAGGGCGGTAAGCCAGGACGAGACAACTCCGAACCACACCAGCGCCTGTCATCGTCCTGGGCTGTTGAGTGAGTTTTTACCCTGCGGTCAGCCAAGCCCAGGAAACAGGGCCGAGCTGGGTGAGGCTTGATCGGGCCCGGGATGAGTCCGCCGGCGTGTTCCCTCAGGAGCTGCCGAATGCGGGTTCGATGGAGTACACGGTCCCCACTGGAGGCGAGAAATTCGCGGCGGGAAATTGAGGACGATTCTTGGCGGCTCAGAACACTCCGTTCGAATTGGCTAACGATTCTTTGAGAGCAGCCGCCGTGCGTTGTCGCAGCAGATCGCCCGCATTTGTTCCTCGCTCAATTGTGACTCTTTCAGTTTGAGCAGCGAAGCTTCGAAATAGAAGAGCGGCGCGTGCGAGCCGAACAACACACGGTCGGCGGGCACTTGTGCGAGCAGGTTGCCGATGGCGCCGATGCCGTCGAGCATGGCTATATCGACATAGACTTCACCGGCCTTCACAAGTTCGAGCAGCGGCTCACCTTTGAGCGTGGTCGAGGAATTCAGCAGCAGCAGCCGCAGGCCCGGCGTATTCTTCACCAGGTCGGCGAGCGGTTTGGTGTCGGTCGGTTCGACTTGCAGCAGCGGGTGCATCATGCGCCGATCTTCCATGATGAGCGCGAGCTGCACGATCAGCCCGCGCTCGGCGGCGAGTCGCAACAGCCGTGCGAAGTCCGGATCGTCGAGCTTGTAGCCGTGATAGGTCGGATGCAGCCGGATGCCGCTCATGTGATGCTCTTCGGCGCAGCGGCGCAAATCCTCTTCCCAATCGGGAAACTTCGGGTTGATCGAGCCAAACGGCAAAAGCAGGCCGCGACCTTGACGCCGGCACTCGTCGGCGAGCCGGGCGTTCACGCCTGCGATGTCTTTGTGCAGCAGTCCATCGAAACTTCCCGCCCAGGCTTGCACGACGCCCTGGCTGCGAACTTTCGCGACAAGCGCGGCGGTGTCGTCGCTGCGGACGCGGCGCGACGGCCAGCGCGAGAGGTTGACATTGACGTCAATCAGGTATGATGGCCCGACCGCCGCCGGCTTGGCCGCGTTCGCGTCGGCGAGCGGCACGACGCCCGCTGCCGTGAGCGTTGCTTTGAGGAAATCGCGGCGATCGAGTGCGAAGCTTGGAGTCCCCTCTTTCGTCGGCAGAAACCTGCCGTTTCGATGGTTTGAGTTCTCGTTCATCACACTTGAATTCCTTTGTCGTGAAGAATGTCGCGGAGCAGCCGCTTGAGATTGCCGGCGAGGATGAGCTTCCGGTCGGCTTCCGAAATCGCCGCGCCGAAAACCTTGCTGAGCTGCGTGGCAAAGCTGCGCCCGCCGATGTCGCTCCCGTAGATGACACGCTCGGCGCCGAGTTCGCGCACCGCCATTTCGGTAACGCCCGCAGTCGGATCGCCGCCGGCGAGGTCGGCGCAGATGTTCTTGTGCGCGCGGATGACGCGCAAGCCTTGTTCCCAATCGCCGCCGGAATGGCCGCAGATGAGCCTGGCTTGCGGATAGCGCAGGGCCAGCTCCGCCACATCCATCGGCGTGGACTCGCCCGGCAGGTTGCCCGTGATCTTCATCCACGTGTGTTGAAAGATGACGGCCTTCAGTTCCGTGGCGCGGGCGATGATCGGGTCGAGCGTCGGTTTGTTGCAATGCTCTGCCACCCAGAGCTTCACGCCGACCATCGGACCGTCGGCGACGCAGCGGTTGAGTTCGTCAAGGCTGGCCTGCGTGTGCTTCGGGTTCAGATAGACGAAGCCGAGCGCGCGGTCGGGAAACTTGCGAATCGCCTCGAGCACTTCATCATTGCTGCGACGCATCTGCTCTGGCGTCGGATCATAGTCCCAACTCATCCCCATATAGACGCACAGCCGCGTCACGCCCATGCGGTTGGCGTATTCGAGATGTTTGGCGAGCCGCTCCGCCGGCGTCTTGCCTGGCACGCCGCTGAGGTGGCAGTGAAGGTCCCAGATTTCGTAGTTCATGGGTGCTCGCGACTTAGCCATTCTACTGGGATTATGCCTTTTTATGGCCGTCACTCCAACGTCTGCCAGTGCCCGTAAGGCTGGACAGCCAGTGAAGGGTTCCGCAGTTGGGTTGCTACCTGGGTGCGGCGCCGGGAGTGCGCACCTCGATGTCGGCGGCGGTGAAGGGTTCGCATTGACCTGCACCGCTTCATTGCATCGAAGGCTACGGCAAAATTCCGCATAGCTTTCGCACGTCAAACCACCAGCCTACAGGGCTTTTGGTATTCGCGCGATAGATATGCGTGCGCTCTCCCGCTGGATTACGGTCCGGCTGCGCTCGTCTCAATCGACGCGCTACCTGCCGCGAAGCGCGATCTTGCACAACGAGCAGGGCCTGTCGAGAGAGATAGCATGGACCTCGGTGTAAGTCCTTGCCTAGATAGTTTCATCTCGAAAACAATCCTGAAATGAACTGTCGTGCGATCGGCTTGTGTTGTGCTTATAATCGCATAAATTTTGTCTCGGAGTTCTACCCGGTGTGCGGGCGGTTGAGATAGACGAGAGCGGCGAAACATGTTTATGGGGATGAACTGGTCCTACGACAAATCAATAGGAGTTCCATCATGAAAGCGAAAAATGGATTTTCGCGACGCGGGTTTCTGACTGCCACATCGAGTATCGTGCTGGCCGGCAGCCTCCGCGGCCAGGAGGCGAAAGATGTCGCCAACTCGCGCCTCGCCCTGCAAGGCGGCGAGAAGGCGGTCCGCCAGTCGCCCCCACGGCTCGTCCGCTGGGGCGAGCCTGAGCGAGAGCGCCTTAACGCCGTGCTCGCCCAGGATTCGCTTTTTTACTGGAAGGGACCGCAAACCACAATGCTCATCGAACGATTCCGGGGAATCTGTCCGCTCGAATACGTCCAGACTTGCTCGTCCGGCACCGCGGCCCTACACATCGCGGTGGCAGCCGCAGGTATCGGACCTGGCGATGAGGTCATCACCAGCCCGATCACGGACATCGGCACTGTGATCGGCATCCTCTATCAGCAGGCGGTTCCCGTCTTCGCCGACCTGGGCCGAAATACCTACAACCTGGACCCTGCCGACGTGGAGCGCAAGATCACCTCCAAAACGAAGGCGATCATCCCCGTGCACCTCTGCGGCAATCCGTGCGACATGGATGTCTTCAAGGCCATCGCGGACAAGCATAGCCTGATTCTCATCGAAGACTGTGCCCAGGCCTGGGGAGCCCGCTATCGCGGCAAGCCCATCGGAACGACCGGTCACTTCGCCTGCTTTTCGCTCCAGAATTCCAAGCACGTTACCTGCGGGGATGGCGGTATCGTGGCTTCGAGTGACGGGCGCTTCGGCCCGCTGCTTCAGCGCTTTGGCGACAAGGGTATGGACCGGCTCGACCGGAGCGGGCTGTTTAACGCTTTCGCCACCAACTACCGCATGAGCGAGCCTCAGGCGGCGGTCGCCGCGGCGCAGCTCGGCCGGCTCGAAGGGATCGCGGCGACGCGCGCGCGGCTTGGGAACCTCCTCACGGAAGAGATCGCGGGCGCGCCGGGGATCGAGCCGCAGCAGGTCCATGCCGCCGACCGCTGTGTTTACTGGTTCTACATGCTGCGGCTCCGGCCCGGCGCGCTCCGCTCGAGCCAGGAGGAGTTCGCCAAGGCGCTCGCGGCCGAGGGCGCCCCAGCTTCCGCGGGCTACATCCCGGTGCCCCTTTACGGCAACCCGGTCTTCTTGAAGCACGGATTTTTCGGCGGCCGCTGGCCCGTGCGTGAAATGGGACTTACCTCGATGGATTACTCGAAGGTCCGGTGCCCCGAGGCCGAGGCCATCCTCAAGACCGGTGTTCGCCTGGTGATCCACGAAGGCATGAGTGAGGAGTATATCCGGGACGTGGCCGCCGCCGTTTGCAAGGTCGCGCGCTACTACGCGGGCTGAGATAGAAGGTGCATGAGGGGTATCTTGAAGGCACCTCCTGTGTATCGTCCTCGACATCCGACATTTAATTCAGGTGCTTCCTGAAGAGCTCGTATGCCTTCGCGCGCATGGCATCCGGGAAGTCGTGGTCGGCGTCGGGGTGGTCGATGATGAGGTTTTGCGGCTTGCCGTAGAGCGTATAGATCCTTGACGCGGCGTGGGCGATGCGGTCGACGCTCTCCCACTTGAAGTTCGAGTCGCGCACCGGCGCGCTGATGAAGCAGACGCGCGGAGCGATCGCGGCGACCAGCTCGTGAAAGTCGAACGGAATCTCCTCGAGCCGGCCCGCATAACCCGCCAGCCGCTGCATGTAGCGCATCTGGCACCACCCCTTCTCCGGGCGCCAAACTGCCGGATCGCCGCTCATGTAGTCGAGAAACGAGTCGAGTCCGCAACTGCTCACGACCACATGAATCCGGGCTTCGTGCACGGCCGTAAAGACGGCGTTGTGCCCGCCCAGCGAATGACCGATGGCGCCGAACCGGCGGCGAGCGATATAGGGGAGGCTTTCTAGCAGATCCAACCCGCGCATGTTATCCCAGACCGCCTTCAAGCTTCCGCTCTGCCATCCGAGCGCCGCGAGATCCGGCTGGTAGTTCGCGAGCAACGGATAGGCCGGAGCGAGCGCGACGAAACCACGTTCGGCCAGCTCCGCCGCGTATTGTCGGTTTGGCCTCCCGCCGAGCCCGACGACGACCTTATGGCCGATCTTGTTATCCGTCGGGTGCAGACATAGGATTCCGCGGGCCTTGATCTTCCCGGCGAGCGCGGCTTTCGGAATCAGCAGGTACGCCGGTGTGCGCGATTCAGGCTCTGAAGCATAGCTGACGAGCCGACGGACGTAGGTGCCAGCCTCAACCTCCTCTTCCACTCGCAGGTCGAGCGGGCAGCGTTTCTCGCTGCCCGGAAGCGGCCCCATCACCTCGAGCATGCCGCGCACGATTTCCGCGCGTCGTTGGAGCCAGTCCGTCGTGGATCGGACCGGCCGCACATCCCCACTTCGATCCCGATAGACCAAAAGGTTGTTGCGGTCCAGTCGTGCAGCCGCCGCGGCTGTCAGTCGGCCGCCCATTGCTAAGGCCAGAGCACCCGAAAGGGCGTCGCGAAGGAATTGGCGACGATCGATCCTCATTTGTTTGCCCGTGGCATCTTGCCGGTGAAGTTTATCTCATGAAGCCGGCGTCGATCTCGTCCCAGCGCAAGTCGTCGACCAGGATGACGACGAAGTCAGGTCGCTCGGCTCCGTGGGTGGACCCCGCGGCGAAGATCAGGACCAACAGGCCGGCGAAAGCCCGGCGCGCGAGAATTCGCCCGCCACATACTCACGGACGCTCAGCATCGACGCGTTATGGTTCTCCATTTCACTCAGCAAGACTATCGCCGGGTCGCGCCCAAAAGTCCACACCTGTATGAGATGAATGCCGAATGAGAGATCCGGAACCAGCGGTCTGTGTCTGTTATGATTCACTTTATGCGAAGAGATACGCACCAGGTGACCAGACGTGAGTTTCTCGCGGCGTCAGCCGCTGGGTTGCTCCAGGCAGCCGATCCCGTACCGATCATCGACATCCACCAGCACACGCACTATTCGGGGCGGCCCGACGATGTGCTGGTGAAGCACCAGCGCACGATGGGCATCCGCAAAACCGTGTTGCTCCCGGCGGGGTCGAAATACGGACTCGCCGCTGATGCATACGGCAACGATTCCGTGGTGGAACTGGCGCGGAAGTATCCGGACGAGTTCGTCTTTTTCGCGAACGAACTTCCCGACATCCCCGAGACGCGGCGCGTGCTGGAGAAATACTTGCGGATGGGCGCGATTGGCATCGGCGAGCAGAAGTTCCCGGTGGAATGCGACTCCAAGCACATTCAGCTTGTGGCGGAGATCGCCCAGGAGTTTGGCGTCCCGGTGCTGCTGCACTTTCAGCACGAGACCTACAACCTTGGCTTCGAGCGGTTCCACAAGGTGTTGGAGAAGTTCCCGAAAGTGAACTTCATGGGCCACGCGCAAACCTGGTGGGGGAACATCGACAAGAACCACAACCAAACGGTCATGTACCCGAAGACCGCGGTCACGCCGGGGGGAATCACAGACCGCTTGCTTGCGGATTACTCGAACATGTACGGCGACCTGTCGGCGGGATCGGGGCTCAATGCCCTGCGACGCGACGAAGGGCACGCGCGCGAATTCCTCAAGCGGCACCAGGACAAACTGCTCTTCGGCAGCGATTGCAGCGACCACGTGGGCGAGGGCGAGAAGTGCAGCGGCTCACAACAGATTGCGACCATCCGCCGGCTGGCGCCGGATCGCAATCAGCAGGAAAAGATTTTCTACCGCAATGCGATGAAGGTGATGCGCATCCGGCTGTGACGACGCCAGGTGTGCAGTCGCCACCTCCGAAACCTATAATCCTCATCGCCCGGAGAACATCGGCGCATCCTCTGCTGAAATCACGAATCTGTTGAAAGCCTGGAGCAGCGGTGACGAAGCCCTAAGCCCGGCTTGCGGAAAGAGTATATCCCGATCCTTCCTGTCGCCCATGCCATTCTGGTTCCGGAAGTGCGCGCCACGGTGATGCGAGAGGTTCTGGACTGGCTCGACCGGTACCTGGGACGGCCTTGATCGCCAGGTGGAGGAGCCCTTTCCGGAGTGTGTTCACTCCATAGTTTTCTTTTCTGACCCGTGTATAATTGGCAACGAGGTCCGGTGGGCAGACAGCCTGGATAAACCGATGACGAAAGTCGTCCACCGTGGGACTCACAGTCACTTCCCAGGTTCACCCGAGTGGAAGTGTTCCGAAGCGAGAGAGTAAACTCGCTGCAGGTGTTGGCCCGAGATCCGGACCCAGAGAGTCAGGGTATTGACGTTGTAGAATAACCGGATGGTCTTCCATTGCTCTTCAGTGTAGCCGCATCTGTCCGCCGCTAAGCTTCGCTACTTCTTGTCTCCAAAAACGCAAGAGCAGGCCGCGTCGCAGATCTACACCACAAGCACCAGGGCGAGGGTAGCTTCCGACCCCAACCCCCCGAACCTGGGAAATGGTCCCCCCAGACCAGCAGGAAGAGGCGGTCTCGCCGGCATCAAGCTTCGATGACTGAAAGCGTTCACACTCGCGGTCGGTATCGTTTCTGACGGAGCAGGCAAGCGCAATGGCGACCACAAGAACACAAGGCTCTGGAAGATTGGCAAGATTCGCAAGCATCGTCCTGGCTGGCGGCGGGGTTCTCTGTGTCCTGATGTTGTTTTATTCCATTTATCATTATGGCTTGACCGGAAGGCGGTCTTTTACCAGTCCGACGGGCATGGTTCTGTACTATGGTGTGCCTGCCCTCCTGGCCGGCGCCTTGTTCGCCTCATTGCGGTTGGAAGCCCTTAAGAGAATTACCCTCGCGCTCCTTCTGCTCTCGATAGGTCTCTCGATCCATGCCGCCAACTTGTTCCTGGCTCTGACGGATGCCAGGATGACGACCGCTAATAGAACGCTGTGGCTTCGAGAGGGAGACGTCGAAGACATTGTCGAACTGGCAAAAGAACATGGCGTTCCGTTTGATACGCGAAGCAAGCTTCAGGTGATCAGTGATTTGAATGCCAAAGGCATCGACGCAGTCCCATCTCTTGTCCCTCTGGTCTTGCTGAAGCAACAACCGGACGGTACTCGGCGGTCGGTGATTACTCTTGACGGTGTTGAAACGTTGCCTCATGGCGGAATCAGCAACACAGCCACGGTGTCCTGTAACGAGGCGGGGGAATGGCTAGTCTACGAAAGCGACGAGCACGGCTTTCACAACCCTAGAGGAATCTGGGGTCCGGATTCCGTCGATATCGTGGCGCTGGGTGATTCCTTTACCCAGGGAGATTGTGTCCCGTCCGGCAAAAACTTCGTCTCGGTCATTCGGGAGCGCTATCCGAAAACCTTGAACCTCGGGATAGCCGGACAGGGTCCTCTGAATACCCTGGCTACCCTGAAGGACTATGTCCCGGCTCTCAAGCCGAAGTTTGTGTTGTGGTTTTTCTACGAAGGGAATGATATTGGAGATTTACTCTACGAACGGCAAAGCCCGCTGCTCATGCGTTATCTGGAAGGTAATTTCAGCCAGACCTTGCTTGGCCGGCAGGCCGAAATAGATCGGGCGCTCGCGGCCTATATCGAAAGCGAAAAGGCGGCCAGCGCGGTCCCCCAGAGGCCCAGGACTATGGCCGAGACCATGGGACGCGCCCGTCACCTCCTGGGAAGCTTGATCAAGCTTAACGCTTTGCGTCAAAGATTCGGCCTGGTTTATGGAGACTCTTCTCAAGCCAGCCAGTACATGGGGTCGGACGTGAAATACGATGATGGACCTGCTGGACCGGGCATTGAGAGAGGCAAAGGCGACCGTCGACACCTGGGGGGGCAAGCTCTACTTTGTCTATCTTCCGGAGCGCGACAGTTGTATTGATTCCTCCCGAGCCGTGGGCGATCGTGGTCAGATTATGACCATCGTAAGAAGAGTCGGGGATTCCGCTCATCGACCTTCATTACGCCTTTCGTGCTCAAAGCGATCCCCTGGCCCTATTCCCTTTCCGACGGCTTGGTCACTACAACCAAAAAGGCCATCGGCTTGTAGGGGACGAAGTTCTTAAGTCCATCTCCCTCGCTGGCAACTGAGGAGACTCTGCCGCGCTGTTTCGAACTTGATCCGAAGTCCGAACTGCAGCGTGCGCGGATCCGTCGCGCTGGTGATCCGGCCGAAGTTCGCGGCGCCGAGCGTCGTCTCGACTCCGAAGTACGAAAAGTGACGTGGCGGGTTGTAAGCCTCGATCCGTAGCTCTTCTGCACTCGTTCGCTCACGAGGTTGCGGCCCAGGTTCCCATAAGTTCCCTGCAGCCGAAAGCCGCGATATTGAACCACTGGGAATCGTGTTTCCGGGCCGTCGCGCGATTGGCGCCGCGTGAGCGATTCTCCTTGCGCGAGAAATCGGCTATTGTTAACGCCGGAATGAGAACCTTCGGCGAGAATCTCACGAGCGCGTTACGCTCGCTTCGGGGAAGCTGGCTCCGCACAACCCTTACCATGATTGGGGTCGTCATCGGTGTCGGGTCGGTGGCGTTGCTCGTGTCGATCGGTCAGGGAGTGAAGAAAGAAGTCACCGATCAGATCCAGGGACTCGGGGCCAACCTGGTCTTCATCGTGCCCGGCAAACTGGACAAGAACTCGCAGCCGAACCCGCTCGCGCTGCTCGGCGTCTCGACCCTTACCAGGCAGGACCTGGATGCTCTCTCCGTACTTCCAGGCGTCCACAAAGTCACTCCGTTCATGTTCGTCGCGGGAACAGTCGAGCACGAACGACAGCCGTTTAGTGCTTTTGTCGTAGCGACGGCCGCGGCCTGGGCGGAAATCCGTCCCAGACCGATGGCCGAGGGGCGCTTCTTTACGAGAGGCCGAAGAGACCGAAAATGTATGCGTACTGGCGCATCAGCCGCGCGCCGCGATATTCGGAGACAGTCCGGCTCTCGGAAAGACGGTAGCAGTCCAGGGAGTGCCGTTTCGCGTCATCGGTATCCTGCCCGACGAGCAGGCAAGCGCGTTGTTCGGCGGCGGTGGTTTCGAGAATATGATCTTTCTCCCGGACGGCGCAGCCCAGAAGCAGATTCCTCACGTCCAGATCAATCGCATTGTGCTCCAGACGAATCCCGGCCACGCGCCCGAGCAAGTTCTGGGCGACATCGAGCGGATGATGCGGGTCAGCCATGGAGGGCGCGAGGATTTCGGAGTCTTGACTCAAAAACAGCTCCTCGCCACGCTTTACCGGCTAATGGCCATCGTCACAGCGATGCTGACCGGCATCAGCGCCATCTCGCTGGTGGTGGCAGGAATCGGCATCATGAACATCATGCTGGTTACCGTGACGGAGCGTACCAGAGAGATCGGCGTTCGAAAGACGGTGGGGGCGAGAAAGAAGGACATCTTCACGCAGTTCTTGATGGAGGCGCTCATAATATCGAGTCTCGGCGGCGTCCTGGGAATCGGGGCCGCCGTGGGGCTCTGCGATGTGGTCGGCCGAATGTCGCCGCTTCACCCGATCATGACGCCGGGCGTCATAGGCCTGGCATTCTGCGTCTGTCTGGCGGTCGGCGTGGTGTTCGGAACGTTGCCCGCAATGCGAGCTGCCCGGCTGGACCCGATCGCCGCCCTACGGTATGAATGACGGTCGGTGATGCTTGGGACTGAGTACGCCAGGCTTGTGTAAGAGAACCGCGGCTCTCGATGATACGCCCGACTCACGCTCTCGCGCTTCGTTCGAGTCAGGTTGATTCTGCCCAACTGCCCGGCTCTTCGTCCAAATTGACAGTGCATTTTGGCGCATGAAGAAGCCTCTGGAACCGTGTAACCTGCAACATCTTTTGGTGTAAAATCCTGCTTGTGATCGGTCCCGCGCTCTGGGCACTTGCGGGCAGACTGCAGTTAGTTTATATAACACCCATATCAGAAGAAACAGAAGGCATCCGTAAGGGGCGACACGTTCTATCTATCCACATTGCCGCTTCCACTTCGTGATGGCGGATGGACGATACGACGGGTTCTTGTATCGCTGAGTGTCATCCGCGTTTTACTCCCGGAAACGCTCATGCCATCTCGGCACGTCAACGGGAAGAATAAAGAGGCAGGGGTATGACCAACCACATCTTCATCAGTTACGCCCACGAGGATGTCCGCTGGAGGGACGAGTTCGAGCGGATGCTCGCTCCCGCCCGGGAGCGAGGTCTCATCGAAGTATGGTCCGATGGGAGCACTCCTCAACTTCGAGCTGGATTCTTCCATGGCGAAGGCCAATCTCGAAGTACTCGCGGGCCGGCATGCAAACCTCGGGCTCACCAAGCGCCACTACGAGGTCTTTGTCGATGCACTGGTGCAAACGATCGAGGAACTGGGCGAGAACGACCCAGCCCTGCTCGCGGCATGGCGCAGCGCACTCGCGCCCGGGATCGAGTTCATGTGGAAGACCCGCGAGAAATAGTCCGCGATCGCCCGCGCCTCCATGCCGTCGAAGAGCGAAGGCAAGCGGAGGAAGGCAGAATCTCCTTTGAGTAAGCGTTGAGCACGCGACTTACTTCCCCGGGAATCCAGAAGCTTTCGAAATCTAAGAAGAAAATCCTCAGACCCCACTAAGCAGATACTAGTCTCTTTCGATTCCGACGATGCTGATCGCGGTCCCCGACTTGCTCAGGTACACATGCACGGGCCGGGCCCATTTGGGCTGGCTTGAGCTGCGCGTCGAAATTTCCACTACCGCAAACTGAGCACTCGAACTTGCAGCTCCGTCAAAAACCTCTGCCGGAATAGTGAGCCGATTCTCCTTGACGGTTTGCTTGGGCCCAACCGCCGTCCGCTTTTCGGCCCTGTTGTCAAACCGGTACCACTGAACGTCATGGCTCTCCGCCGGGGCTGATCCGGCCAGCCTGACGGCGGCGTTGTCGAATGCAACCGACCCTTGATCAACCTTGAATCCATCGAGAGGATTGAGTTGGTTCAACCAGTACCGGCCGATTTTATCTCGACGCTTGATCAAGCACTCGGTGAGATAGGCTTCTGCTTTCGGATCGGTTAGCTGGCCCACCTTGACGATGGCGCGGATATGCTCATCGGTAAAGCCCATCACGATGCGAGCTGCCCAGAATGCATCTTCTTCGGTCATACGAAGGAAAGCAGCATTGGGGTACTCGGGTCTCCACTCTTCCGGCTGGAAAAAGTCAGCCTCGAAATTCCCGATGCTCGGGTAATTCGGATAGTCCACCTTGATCCAGGGACGTACCCACAGCCCCAGAGAAAAGATGGTTTTGAAGGAAGGACCCGGCTCCCACATGTACTCGTTTCCTGCTCTGGCTTTTTGAGGGAAATTAGACGCGCTTCCCAGCGTGGAACCAAAATCAAACAGGTAGTGGCGAATAAACTGGCGCCCGTTCTCGGTGACCAGAGTATCGAAGGTATTGATGCTGCGTGAGTCATCATGATTCAGCCAGGCGCTGAAAACCCTCAATCCGCGCAGCTCGCGTCGATGTTCATGGGGAATGATGTCGTTAGGATCGTCCGGGCGAACACCGTAGTATCGATACTCCCCGAGAAATCTCCCTGGAATAAACTTGCTGGCCACGGCTCGATACTTGCCATCGGCTCCCTTCCAGGCTCGAGCGAGAATCTCATCAAAGTCTTGTTCCTTCATCGGACGTATTTTCCCGACCAGATCTTCAAATTCGGCCTTCGGGCTCAGCTCGAGTTGATCGCGCGAGAAATACACGATGTAGTCCTCGGCGACGTTATAGCCGATGGCGTGGAAGAACTTGGTACAAATAACTTCTGCCGAGGTGGCCATCTCGGCATTGGTCGGAGGATCAAACTTCAACTGGTAGGTAGTCCCGGTTGGGTCAATGATGCGAAACCCTGGAGTGATGCCTCCGACTTTATTCTTGGTGACCTGCCAATTACCCGTTTGTGAAGGCCCTCCCGTGTCAGGACCTCGAACCAGATCATCGAGCGACATGGGTGCCTTGCCGTGACGATTGGTGAACCAGCTCGAGTCCGGGACCTCGCCCAGAGTGTTGATATTCGCCGCCCTTCGCTTGGCGTCGTCCCCCGGCTTGCCGAAAGTGTTCTCGAGGAAATCATAGTAGTCGGACAGGCTGCGGCGTTTTGGAGCGGTAATATTTGACGTGTCGTCATCCTGCCAGATGGGATCATCAGGGCGAAACTTCTGTGCCTTGGTGAGCGGGCAGTTCAGAAGCACGAAGCTTCCCGCCAAGAAGGATGTCGCAATGCAAATCCGCAGCTTCATCTTCATTTTCCCAGCAATTTTTGTTCTTTTCTTCTGTTGTGAGCGCGCCATCCTGGAGGAGCATCCCCCTCTTTCATCAAGAAGGCGGGACCGAATTTGAAAAATATACGGGTTCCCTCATTACTGAATCCCACATCGACTCTAAGGATCACGGACCGGAAGGTGTTGAACCGGAACCCAAAGCCGGCGCTGGTTTTGAGATTGCTGAAGTCGATGTCCGAACGGCGGGGCGCCACCTTGCCGGCGTCGCCGAAGATTGCCAGATCCAGACCGGAAAACGCCTCCCAGCGATATTCCGCGTTGAAGAGCAGGAGATTCTGGTCGCGGAATCGGTATTCGCGGAAGCCGCGCAGAGATTCAGCCCCTCCGAGGGGTTCCTGCATGTAAAATGGGATCGATTGACCGGGGCTTGTATCAGTTAATGAGGTTCGAGCTCGGAGGGCGATGACTCTCTTCTTGTTCAAAAAAGGAAAGTACTGCTGAGCGTGGGCTTCAAGGCGCCGGAAGGTATGCAAGCCGACTTTTTGATCATCAAAATAGGAATAATTGAGCTGATAGGCGCCGCCGGCCATCGGATTGCCGATGGAATCGAGGTAGTCCACTGTGAGAAAGGCATCCATGTGGTAGAAATGAGGTTGGACTTCCAGGGCCGGCGCCTGCTCAGGGGTGAAGACATCCTCCGTGCTTGGAAAGCGCGGATCTTTTCCTGGACCGGTATTGGTCCGGAGATAACCAGCTCTGACGCCGGTGGACAACCACCGGGTCCAATTTACACCCGCGGTCACATCGTAAATCGAGGGCTCGGCGGAGAAGCTGGTGCGATTCTGATTGCTTGAATCGGGCCCTAGACCAAAAAACGGCAGGCGATTGCCGCTGCGGTAGTTCCCGTAGAAATCCGCGAAGAATCTCCCGTTCCCCAGCCTGGGTGCT
Organism: uncultured Acidobacteriota bacterium; assembly: GCA_963827655.1. Classification (GTDB taxonomy): domain Bacteria; phylum Acidobacteriota; class UBA6911; order UBA6911; family UBA6911; genus CAWHCF01. Next base: position 82,693 of record CAWHCF010000021.1, on the reverse strand, counting down.
CCGAGTCTCAATTCGTAGAGCTGATAGGTTCGGGTAGAAATAGCCCCAAGGACTTCAAACTCGAGATCTCCATCCAGCAACTTGGGAGCGAAACGGAGGCCGCCGGCGATGCCCGAGCCCGTGGCTAGTCCGCCGAACACAGGATGAAATCCTTTCCAGCCCAGCGACAGCCTCTCGAGAACCTTCTCTTTTTGAATATAGAGCGCCGCCTTTTCCAACCCACCCTGCTGCTCGTCCTGAACCTTTTGTGCCTTGGCAATACGCTGCTGCTTCAGAAGCTCTTGCCTGGTTGTACCCGGTTCCTGGGCCTGAGCCGGTATGGGATGCCAGAACAATTCCAAAGCCAAGGCCAGCAGGAGAGCTGATTTAGCAGTCTTGAGGCATCGGATCACTTGGGATAAGAGCATAATCTGGTTTCTCCGTGACATCCGCCCGGATCTCTTGCACTGCTCTAAGGCGTCTTGCTTCATCGGTGTGTCGCTGGTTAGCCAAGAACGATACGAAGGGGGATCTCTCTTGGGTTTAACCTGCAGCCGTCGCCAAGCAATAAAGGACCAGGGAATCGGCTTCGCGCGAAGGCGGAAGCATAACACGGAAAAATCGGTGACAGGCTACCTTTTTCTCCTTTCCAGCGATGAATTCGCTGCGACCGGGAAAGAGTTAGCTTTTATCCGGACTTTCCGAAGCCGCCGTTGATGCGAGGTCCGGACGCCACGAAACCGGTATCAGCTCCATGGCCGAAGCCCGGAATACCTGGCGCGGCCGTCCCCATTTCACAGTTTTCGCTTGCTCCTCCAGTGATCTAAGGATAAAAATTTCTACTTATTAAAATTCCTCGGCTCTTCAGGAGTGCTTATGCAAAAGAACGGTTGCGATATCGGACTCATAGGGTTGGCGGTCATGGGACAGAATCTGGTGTTGAATATGAACGACCACGGTTATCGGGTGGCCGTATTCAACCGAACTGTTTCCAAGGTAGACGACTTCATCAACAACGAGGCCGCCGGCACGCAGGTGGTGGGCACGCACTCGATTCCGGAACTGGTTCAGGCGCTGAAAAAGCCTCGACGAGTGATGCTGATGGTAAAAGCCGGCGAGACCGTCGACCAGATGATCGACAGCCTGCTCCCGCATCTCGAAAAAGGAGATATCGTCATCGATGGCGGCAACTCGCACTATCCGGACACCAATCGCCGGACCAAGGCTCTCGCGGAGAAGGGAATTCTCTTCATTGGAACCGGGGTTTCGGGAGGCGAGGAAGGAGCGCGGTTCGGCCCGTCAATCATGCCGGGGGGAAATCCTGCCGCCTGGCCCCACGTGAAAGAAATCTTCCAGGCCATAGCGGCCAAGGTCGAGGACGGCACGCCCTGCTGCGACTGGGTAGGAGAAAATGGCGCCGGGCACTACGTCAAGATGGTCCACAACGGCATCGAGTACGGCGACATGCAGCTTATCGGCGAGGCTTATCACCTGCTCAGCCTGGGTTTGGGTCTGAAGCCGGATGAACTTCATGAGGTGTTTGCAGATTGGAACCGGGGGGAGCTGGACAGTTACTTGATTGAAATTACCGCCGACATCTTCGCCAAGAAGGATGAAGACGGAACGCCGCTCATCGACAAGATACTGGACGCCGCCGGCCAGAAGGGGACCGGAAAATGGACCGGCATCAGCGCCCTGGAACTGGGCACGCCGGTGACCCTTATCGGCGAAGCCGTTTTTGCTCGCTGTCTCTCGGCATTGAAGGATGAGCGCGTGGCCGCCTCGAAAGTCTTGACCGGGCCGAAAGGCTCGATGACTCAAGACCGCCAGATTTTTATCGAGGACGCCCGACGAGCCCTTTACTGCTCCAAGCTCATTTCTTATGCGCAGGGGTACATGCTGCTGCGCGAAGCAGCCAAAGACCAGGGGTGGAATCTTAATCTGGGCGGGATCGCCCTGATGTGGCGCGGCGGCTGCATTATCCGCAGCCGCTTCCTCGGAAAGATCAAGGAGGCTTACGACAAGAATCCGAAGCTATCGAATCTTCTTCTGGATGATTTTTTCAGCAAGCTGTTGAATGACTACCAGGCCTCCTGGCGGCGAGCCATCGTTCGGGCGATTGAGGGCGGTGTGCCGACGCCTGCTTTTTCAACGGCGCTTTCGTTCTACGACGGGTACCGCACGGGACGCCTGCCCGCAAACCTGCTGCAAGCCCAGAGGGACTACTTCGGCGCGCATACCTACGAACGCATCGACGCGCCTCGCGGTAAGTTTTTCCATACCAATTGGACCGGACGCGGCGGCCGGGTCGCTTCAGGGACGTACAACGTCTGAAAAGATTCCCGGCGGAGCCGGGGACGGGCGGCCGTTGGTTCTTGATTGGCGCGGGTGAATGGATTCCCGACCCGTCGGATCGGTTAACCATTTATCGAACCTGCCTCCGAGAGTGTCCTTATTTTGCAGGGAGGAGAGAATGAAGTATGGTCTGAATATCCTTCAGGGTGGCGCGCTGGACTTCGTGTCCCTCGGCGCCCTTATCCACCGGCTGGACCCGGGGATCATCCCTTTCCGCAAGGCGACCGGCTGCCAGATCCATGTCAGCGGCGGTGAGTTCAACGTTGCCGCCAACCTGTCGGACTGCTTCGGGATGCAGACGGGCATCGTCACGGCAATGGTGAACTATCCGATCGGCGATCTGGTGACCGAGCGGGTGAAGGCGATGGGCGTCAAGCCCTTTTACAAGAGGTTCGAACATGACGGAGTTACCGGCCCGAACATCGCCGCCGTCTATAGCGACCGCGGCCTGGGCGTGCGCGCGCCTGTGGTCTTCTACAACCGCTCCAACGAAGCGGCGGCGCGGCTCAAGCCCGGCGACTTCGACTGGAAGGCAATCTTCTCCGGCGGCGTGCGCTGGTTTCATAGCGGTGGAATCTTCGCGGCCCTCTCGGAGACGACGGCGGAGTTGATCATCGAGGGTATGCAGGCGGCCAAGGCCGCCGGCGCCATCGTCTCCTTCGACCTGAATTTCCGCGAGAAGCTCTGGAGGATATCCGGTGGCCGGGATCGGGCGCCGGCGGTCATCGGGCGGATTGTAAAGAACGTTGATGTCCTGGTCGGGAATGAAGAGGACCTGCAGAAGGGATTGGGCATCTCGGGCCCCGAGGCCGCCGCCAAGTCCAAGCTCGACCCGAGCGCCTTTTTCGGGATGATCGACAAGGTTCTGGAGCGACATCCGCAGATCAAGGTCGTTGCCACCACGCTCCGGGAGGTGTATTCGACCAACCGGCACTGCTGGGGCGCGGTATCCTGGGTCAACGGCGAAACCCACATCGCTCAGAGCTGCGATCTTGACGTTCTCGATCGCGTCGGCGGCGGGGACGGTTTCGCATCCGGATTTTTCTACGGTCTACTCTCGGGCGAGTCGCCGGAGGAGGCTACCAAGCTGGGCTGGGCCCACGGAGCGCTTCTTACCACTTTCCCCGGCGACACCACGATGGCGACCGTGGAGCAGGTGCGAGCCTTCGCAAAGGGCGGCTCGGCTCGCATCCAGCGATAGGGCAAGATTCTTGGTGTGTCTTCGTGTCTTTGAGCTCTTAGGGCTCGCGCAGAAAATAACTTCACATTCTGGCGCGCAATCCGGCGTCAATCATAAACCGGTTTCTGTTTGCTAAGCATGCTGAGGATCGCGCCCCTTCGGGCTGCGGCCCGCAGCCCCGCTGGCTTTGTTGCTCGCTCCTCACGTACCGCGCCGGGTACGCATCGTCGCTCGCGCCTCGCCAGCGGGCCTGGGGGCCTGCAGCAGAATGCGAACTTATTTCTGCGCGAACCCTTAGTGGTATTTGTTAGGGTTTTTTGCCGGCGATGAAGTTCGTGGAGACGAGGCTCCTGTAATCGGTGTAGACGCCCTGGTCGTAGTCCGTCAGGAAGACGGAGATCTTCTGTAGCAGCGTGGTATTGCGGTGGCCGGGGACATGGGCAGGATGGGTTTGACCCCTGCCGGAGACCGACCGGATAAAAACACTGTTGGCGGCGATGGGGAGTTTCCGAACGTTCTCGGCAAAGGCCTGGAAGACGTCGTTCTGAAACAGAAACCGCTCGACATTGGAGGTGTAAAACGCGCTGACGGTATAGCCGTTTGTCCGCAGATATTCTCCGACAGAGGCGAGCGCTTTTGGACCGGCGAAGTCCCCGACTACCGGGACGATCAGGTTTCGCAGATGAAGGTCACGAACGAAGCGGTAGTCCTCGTCCGTGGCCAGGAAGTTTCCCGGCTTTCCATTCAAGTCCGGCTGCAGGATAAGATCTCTCAGATTGGGGAATCCAGAGCCCCAGTTCGTTCCGCCCGAACCGAAGGCGATCTCGAGACCCTCCTTGTGAAAGGTCGAGTAGACGTACTGCAGCCGGTCCTGATCACGCTCAGAGAGCGAAACCCGAAACTCCTCCTCGATGATCTTTCGCACCCGGGTTAGATTCGCGGTAAAGGTTGTCTCGGGCGCGGCAGCCGAGCCAAAGAACCCGAGGATGCGCTCGAGGGAGGCTCCGTTCCCCGGAGCGCCATCTCCCGCGAGAGGCCGGCTTAGCAGGCCGGAGAGAAATTCGACCCGGCTCTCCGAAATGTGAAAGAGCGCCTTATACAGGAGATGCTGAAGCACGGCCTGGCGCCGGATGTCGACGATAAAGGCGATGTGCGGACGGATTTTTGCTATGTAGGTGAAATTCTGTTCCGGTCCGACCCCGACGTAGGCCCCTCCTGAGATGCCCATTTCGCGCAGCCTCCCGACCACGTGCAGATACGAGGTTTCGTTGGAGGTAAAATTGTCGGAACGAAAATAGCCGTCCTTCTCGGACAGGGTCTGGATCAGCCGCGAGAACTCCGCCGCGGGGAGACTCTGCAGACTCTTCTGCTCGAAGCTCGATTCGCGGATCGCGCGCGCCGGGACCGAGACTCCGACGGCAGAAGCCGTAAGCGCCAGCACGAACAGGCTCCAGCGGATTCCCTTGAGCAGAGGTAACGGGATTGTCATATCATCACCTCACGGCGCACCTGGCGGAAAAATACCGGCTCAACCTATCACACCCTCGAAGGTTCTCGCGCCCGTTTTTGCAGGCCGATCGGTTAAAGTGGAATGCATGGTCAATCCGTGACTACTCTTCCAGCGCAGCATCGTCTCTCGACTAGTTTGTTCTACGTCTCATCATTGCGATCATTTCGAAGATGTTGGAAAACCGTCCGCGGAGGCGAGGCGAAGCAAGCTTCGCAAGCTACCGCCCGCCAGAGCCGGCAGCATGCTGCCGCAGCCTTGCGACTACAGGGCTCGACTCGGAGCCCGTATTTTTTGCTATTCCGAATTTCTCACCGGGGTTTGTGACCAGGCCGCCTATTGTCGATTGACGACTAAACTGGAGGTCTGCCAAGCTAGGTTCGCCACTCGTCGATCAAAATAGCCATGTTTGTTGAGGAATCGATCTGGATCCGAGGCGGCTTGGAGAAAGCGGACCTGCGTGAGGGCATGACCCTCCTGGACGTGGGCTCCTCGACCGAGCGCTTCCGCCGGCTCCACCAGCCCTTCATTGACTATGAGATCTTCCGGCCTTTACGCCGGCGGGGTGTGCGCATCGTCCACGTGGACGCCCGCCGGGATGAGGGCGTGGATGTTGTCTGCAACCTGGCCGACCCAGCGACGGAGCCCGAGGCCGCCGGGCTCGAGCCCGCCCACGCCGTTCTGGCCTCCAACCTGCTGGAGCACGTCCTGGACCGGGATCTCGTCCTGACCCGTATCAAACGCCTGACGCGACCGGGCGGCATCATAGTGGTCACCGTCCCCAACCTCTTCCGGTTCCACGAAGACCCGATCGATACGATGTATCGCCCCACCAATGGCGAGCTGGAAGCTCTCTTCCCGGAGGACCACTTCGAAATCCTCCAATCGTGCATCTTCGAGGTCGAGGAGGAGAAAACCTTTCTCCCGCTCCCGCTGTTTCCTCGGCTTGTGAACGGTATATGCCGGGAACTCGGCCGCCGCCAGCCCTTCGAGCTCCGGATCGTCAGGAACAAGGTCTCCGCCGTGATCGTGCGGAGGAAGGCGTGCTGACTGCCTGCACCGCCATCGGTAATAACAAAGCCGGTATGAGGAAACGCGTCGAATAATGGCATAATCGGTCCACGGGGGTGACACTATGCGAGGTCGTTTTTTCCGTTTGATCTTACTTTCTGCGGCGGCGTCCGCCGCAAGCCTGGAAATGATCCCGGTTGCGAGCCCGCAAGAACCGCAGCGCGCGACGACCGAGATGCGCGAGAACATGACCGGTGCCTACGGGCCGTGGCTTGCGGACCGGGTGCTGGGCAAGGGACCCGCGAGGCTTTCCTTTCGAACCGGGAACTGGAAAAGCCTGGATGCCTGGCGCTCTACGGCGCGGAAGCGGGTATGGGAGTACATGGCTCCGGTCGACCTGGGAGGAGTCCCGCAGGTGCGCGTAGAGTCGCGGCACGAATATGACGGCCTTCAGATCGAGCGGTTGTCCTGGCAGCTTCCCGGCGGTCCGCGGACCGAGGCGGTCTTCCTGAAGCCGGCTAAGGCGATTGGAAAATTGCCCGGCATCCTCGCGCTCCACGATCACGGCGGGAACAAGTTTCTCGGCTGGCGAAAGGTCGCGCGGATCGACGACAAACCCTTGCCTGTGCTGTCCAAGCATTACGAGCGCTACTACGGCGGCGTTGCCTGGGCTAACGAGATCGCCAAGCGCGGGTATGCCGTCCTGGTCCACGACACGTTCCCCTTCGCCAGCCGCCGCGTCCTCACCGCCGACGTACCCGAACGCCTGCGCCAGGGAGCGGGCGACGCCGACCTTGCCGATGCGGACGCGATCGCCAAATACAACGCCTTCGCAGGGCAGCACGAACACATCATGGAGAAAAGCTTGCTCAGTGCCGGGACTACCTGGCCGGGCGTTTACGTCGTAGAGGACCAGCGCGCGCTTGACGTCCTCTGCGCGCGCCCCGAAGTGGATGCCTCGCGAGTGGGGTGCGCCGGGCTCTCGGGTGGAGGAATGCGTACCGTATACCTCGGGGGTCTGGACGATCGGATCCGGTGCGCGGTCGCCGTCGGATTCATGACAACCTGGAGGGACTTTGTGCTGGATAAGTGCTTCACCCATACCTGGATGGCCTACGTCCCGCTCCTGCCCAAGGATCTCGACTTTCCGGAAATCCTTGCGCTGCGGGCCCCGGCCCCTACCATGGTCTTGAACTGTACGGAAGATCCACTCTATACCGTCTCTGAAATGCAGCGCGCCGACACGATCATGAAAGAGACCTTCGAGCGGGGCGGGGCATCGAACAACTACCGCTGCAACTTCTACCCGGGGGGGCACAAGTTTGATCTCCAGATGCAGGCGGATGCGTTCGCCTGGTTCGACCAGCATCTCAAGCGGAAGTGACACGAGCACAGGACCCGACCGCTGAGACGCGAAGAAACGCCAGGACTCCGTCCGGATTTCAGTAACATTCCGGTAGAGGATGTCGTATAACACGCATCACAGGTTGATATAGACGACGGTATGCGCCACAAAGTCCACTGCCTCCTCATCGTTCTATCCGCGACCGGGTTGCTGCTGGCGGCCAACCCCCAGGCTCCCCCGTCAAAGAAAGATCAGACTGACGCGGCCGCCTTCGAGAAGAGCGTTCCGCCGGTGCTGGCGAAGACGTGCGCGCCGTGCCACAACGACCGCTTGACCTCGGGCGGACTCAACCTCGGACCGTTTTCGGCGCCGGGTTCGATCGCCGAACATCGTGAGGGCTGGGAGAAGATCCTGCAGAAGCTCCGCACGGGCGAGATGCCGCCCGAGGGCGTTCAGCGGCCGCCCGAAGACCAGGTCGATGCCTTGATCAAGTTCGTCGAAGGGGAGTTCGAGCGCGCCGACCGCAACCTCAAGCCCGATCCAGGCCGCGTTACGGCGCGCCGCATGAACCGGAACGAGTATTCGAACACCATCCGCGATCTGCTCGGGGTCGACTTTCGGGCGGAAAAGGATTTTCCCACGGACGACTCCGGCCACGGTTTTGACAATATCGGTGAAGTGCTGACCATTTCCCCAGTGCTCATGGAGAAGTACCTCGCCGCCGCCGAGAGTATTGCCGCCAGAGCCCTCGGGGCCGACCCGATGCCCAAGCCGCTCACGGCCGAGTATCACGCCAAAAACAAGACGATCCGGCGGCCCAACGCCAGCAATATCGAAGCCACTCACCGCATCGAATGGGACGGCGAGTACATCATACGAATCGGTCTGCCCGGAGAGCGCGCTCCGGATGGGAAGCCGGTGACGATGGGCTTCTGGATGGACGGAAAGCTGCTGCACACGATGACGGTGGAAACAAAGCCGTCTCAGCTGGTGTACTTCAATCCTTACTCCGAAGCGGAAATGCGCCTCTACCTTCCTGAAGGTGACCATGTCTTCCGCTCGGGCTTCATAGATGATGATTTCGTGAAAGGCCTTTCGGAAAAGGATGTCTACAGCGACAAGAAGAACAAATTCCTGAACATGATCACCTTCGTCGGGCCCTTTCCGTCAAAGATCGAGAAGCCGAGCCGAAAGAAGATTCTGATCTGCGACCCGAACTCCGGCCGGGTTTGTATCGAGAAAATCGTCGCCACATTGGCGCGCCGCGCTTACCGGCGGCCGGTAACGAAGAACGAAGTTGCGTCGCTGATGAAGTTCGTCGGGATGGCTCGGAACGAAGGGCAGAATGTCGAGCAGGGCCTCCAGCTGGTTATCCAGGCGATGCTGGTGTCTCCGCACTTCCTGTTTCGCATCGAGCGCGACCCGGCTCCGGAGCCGGCCAGGACACACAGGATTTCCGACGTCGAGCTGGCCTCACGCCTGAGCTACTTCCTCTGGAGTTCCATGCCGGACGATGACTTGCTGAGCCTGGCCGAGGCCGGCAAGCTTCGCGCGCCCGGCGTTCTCGATGACCAGGTGAAGCGGATGCTGGCCGACGGGCGGTCGGCCGCCCTGGCCGATAATTTCGCCGGGCAGTGGCTGGAGACGCGAAACCTGGATAGCGTCAAACCGGACCCGCAGAAGTTTCCGGACTGGGGGCCGGAGTTGCGGGATGCCATGAAGGCGGAAACCCGGATGTTTTTCGAGTCGATTGTGCGCGAGAATCGCTCACTCTCTGAATTCCTGGACGCTGATTTCACCTTCCTGAATGAGCCTCTGGCGAAACACTACCGGATCGAAGGCGTCACGGGGCCCGAGTTTCGCCGGGTGACGCTCGGCACGGGTCAGCGTGGGGGCATCCTGAGCCATGCGAGCGTTCTTACCGTGTCGAGCTATCCGACGCGCACGTCGCCGGTGATCCGTGGGAAGTATGTGCTCCAGAACATCCTCGGAGCGCCGCCCCCGGCGCCGCCGCCTGACGTGCCGGTCCTGGACGAAGAGGCCGTAGGCAATGCGGGTTCCCTGCGGCAACAACTCGAGAAGCATCGAACCAACGCCATGTGCGCCTCGTGCCATAACCGGATGGATGTGCTCGGCTTCGGTCTTGAAAACTATGATGCCATCGGCAAATGGCGCACGATGGACGGCAAGTTCCCGATCGACTCGAGCGGCACCCTTCCGAACGGGAAGTCGTTCTCCAGCCCCGCGGAGCTGAGAGTTCTTCTCAAAGGGGACCTTCCTGATTTTGCGCGATGCATTATTGAGAAAATGCTGACATACTCTCTGGGACGTGGTTTGGAGCGGTATGACAAGAGAACTGTGGATGAGATCAACCGGAAGCTGGCGGCATCCGGCTACAAGTTCCAGACTCTGATTCATGAGATCGTGCGGAGTCTTCCGTTCCAGTCACGGCGCGGCGAGTCAAGGACCGAAAGTGCGGCGAAACCGAAGGAGGTAGCGCAACAATGATCACGGGCAAGACGCTTCCTAGACGAACTTTTCTGCAAGGCGTGGGGGCCACGATCGCGCTCCCTTTCCTCGATGCGATGGCTCCGGCCCTGGCGTCGAGCCGGGTTCCCGGCAAGGCACCGGTTCGAATGGCGTTTGTCTACGTTCCCAACGGCATCGACATGCGCCATTGGAATCCGGACTACGAGGGCAAGCTCGGCGAGTTGCCCAGGATTCTGAAGCCGCTCGAGCCGTTCAAGGATGACATTCTTCTGTTCGGCAACCTCACGCACAACAACGGGAGGGCTCTGCTGGACGGTCCCGGTGATCACGGACGGTGCTGCGCCTCATACCTGACAGGGGTCCAGCCGCGCAAGACAATGGTCGACATCAAGTCGGGCATCTCCTGCGATCAGATCGTCGCCAACCGGATCGGGAGCCAGACGCGCTTTCCCTCGCTCGAGATCGGAGTCGAAGACGCCCGGCAGGCGGGCGATTGCGACTCGGGCTACTCCTGCGCCTATACCAACAACCTGGCCTGGAGGAGCGAAACTCAGCCGCTGCCGCCGATTCTAGATCCGCGCGCGCTCTTCGAACGCCTGTTCGGCAAGGGCGTCGCCCTGAGCCCGGAGGCGCGCGCGCGCCAGAACAAGTACCGGCGGAGTATCCTGGATTTCGTAACCGACGACACCAGGAAGCTGCAATCCGTTCTCGGTCCAACCGACCAGCGCAAGCTCGAAGAGTATCTCTCGTCGATCCGCGAGATCGAACTCCAGATCGAGAAGGCCGAGAAGGATAACGCGCAAATCGAGCCCGGCATGGAGAAGCCTTACGGCGTCCCGGCTGATTTCGCCGAGCACTTCAAGTTGATGACCGACATGATCACGGTTGCCTTCCAGGCCGACCTCAGCCGCGTTGTCACATTCCTTGTGACGCGCGAGGGCACATCGCGCCCTTACCGCGAGATCGGCATTCCGGACGGACATCACCCGCTCACGCACCATCGTAACGATCCGGTGTTGATGGAGAAGGTGGCCCAGATCAACTGCTATCACATGAAGCAGTTCGCGAGCTGGGTTGAGAAGCTCAAGTCGATCAAAGAGGGGGACTCGACGCTGCTTGACAACTCGATGATCGTCTATGGCGCCGGGCTCTCCGACGGCAATCGGCACACTCACGATGACCTGCCGACCCTGATCGCCGGGCGGGCCGGCAATTCCATCAGCCCGGGCCGGCGCATCGTGTACCGCAGGGAGACGCCGATGTCGAACCTCTTCCTTACCATGATGGATCGCATGAATGTCCGGGCGGAGCATTTCGGCGACTCGACCGGACGGCTCGAAGGCCTGGATCTCACCTAGGGTTCGCAAGAGCGAACGCCACCGCATGCTCCTCATCCTGCTGATACTGTCCGTCTGCGCGACAGCCAGTGCCGCAGACGGTGTCCAGGTCGTCTTCTCTTCGACCCTTGGTTTCGATGATTGCGATGACATCGCATCCGATGCTCAGGGAAACCTCTACCTTGCTTGCCACTCCACTCGCGCGCCCAATGATGCCGTGAGTCCCGGAGGCATGGATGCCTACATGGATGCCTATGTGTGCAAGCTCAACCCAAAGACGAATCGGCTCGACTACGTCACGCGCCTGAGCGGCGACGGCTGGGATGGCGCCTCTCGAGTGAAGGTCGATGGGCGCGGCCACGCCTATGCCGTTGGCTTTACCAAGTCCAAGAATTTCCCGACTACGGCCAACGCGATCCAACCGGCGTACGCAGGTGGAGACAGTGACGCATTTCTGGTCGAGATCGGCCCGGCAGGAGAAATACTCTATTCGACGTTCATAGGCGGTAGCGGCGCCGACCAGGGAAACGGCCTCTGGCTCGCCCCAAACGGCGAGGTGTACATTGCCGGCACCACCTGGTCAAGGGACTTTCCCGGTGCAGCGGCAAATCGTCAACTGGGGCCGGGCGGCAATGGTGACGTCTTTCTGGCTTCCCTCAGCCCGGGCCGCGCGCACGAGCGCCGGGCCGTAGTCTTCGGAGGCAGCGCTGAAGAGAAGCTTACCGGTCTCATCGCGGATCGCGGCGGAAGCGTTTTCCTCGCCGGCTACACTCTGTCTGCGGATTTTCCGACCCACCGTCCATTGCAGGCAGATTTGAAGGGGCGGGGCGATGCCTTCATAGCAAAACTCCAACCGGGATGGCAGGCATTCGCGTTCAGCACTTTTTTCGGAGGCAACGGCAACGATTCCGCGTGGGGAATCACAATTAATCCGGACGGCAACCCGGTCGTAGCGGGCATCAGCGAATCGACCGATCTGCCGACGACGAGCCGCGCATCTCAGCGAAGGCTTTCAGGCTCGGCTGACGCCTTCTTGATAATGCTGGATTCCTCAGGCCGTAATTTGATGTTCTCGACCTATTACGGTGGTTCAGGAACCGACCACAGCGGATACGACGGGGGCAATATTGCAGTGGATTTGCGGGGCCGCACCTGGCTGGTTGGCTCGACGGACTCGCGAGATCTCCCGGTGCCGGGCGCTCATCAGCCAGCCTTCGGTGGAGGAAACCTGGATGGCTTCGTGGCCGCTTTTTCTCCGGCCGGACGGCTCTGCTACGGAACCTATCGCGGGGGTAATGATCGCGATCTGCTCGAAGGGGTGTCGCTCTCGAGCACATCAACGCTATACGCGACGGGCGCGGCCCTTCCTCTGCAGTGGTCGGTTGGCCCCGCTCGGGTTGAGGGGGATCGATTCGGCACGATTATTCTTGGACTTCGCTTTGACCGGTTCAACTGCCGGTGAACTGGGGCAATTCTCTTGCTCGATGGCCGATACATCTAAGACGCGAAGACACAAAGAAACACCAGGAATCTTGTACCCATGCAAGCCCCTTGTAATTGCTGCGCGAAACGTCTAGGTTGAAGAAGCTCAACAACAGAAACACCTCACCTACTCTCGCCCGATGGGCGGAAAGAGCCACCATATGGCGAAGAAAACATGTTTCGTGATCCAGGGTTTCGGCAAGAAGCAGGACTACCAGACGGGTCGAACGCTCGACCTGGACGCTTCGTACGAGGTCATCAAGGAGGCAGTCACTGACGCCGGACTGGAGTGTATCCGGGCGGACGAGATCAAGCACTCCGGCACCATCGACCAGCCCATGTTCGAGCAGATCCTTGGGGCCGACCTGGTCATCGCGGACCTGTCGACTTACAATGTGAACGCGGCCTACGAGCTCGGCGTCCGCCATGCGCTGCGGCCGCTTTGCACCATCATCGTCGCCGAGACCGGCTTCAAATACCCGTTCGACTTCAGTCACATTGCGATCCGGACCTACGAGCATATGGGCGGAGATATCGGACGGCGCGAGGCGAAGCGGTTCCGCGACGACCTGCGGCAGGCCATCGATGCTATCGTCGCCGCCCAAAAGACCGACAGTCCGGTCTACACCTTCATTCCCGATCTCAAGAATCCCATGCGCGGAGCGGCAGGGGCGGCGGCTGCCACTGTAATGGAGGAGACCGTCCGCGCGGCCGCGTCGGCCGAGGAAATGAGTCTCAAGACCATGACTGACCAGGCAAAGGCGGCTATGGCCCGGAGCGATTTCGTCATGGCCAAGGGGATGCTTCTGGCGCTACGTCAGATGGTACCGAACAAGAACGATGTCACTCAGATGCTCGCTCTCGCGACGTACAAGAGCAAGCAGCCCACGCCGGAGGCGGCGCTGGTGGAAGCGCGCGGCTATCTCGAAACGCTCGATCCCGCGGGCAGCCATAACACGGAAACCCTGGGTCTCTGGGGCGCAGTCCACAAGCGCATGTGGGACCTGAGCAGCGACCCGAAGGACCTGGATGAGGCGGTCCGGGGCTACGAACGCGGTTTCCAGCTCAAGCAGGATTACTACAACGGCATCAACCTGGCCTTTCTGCTCAACCTCCGCGCGCGACAGTCCGTGAAGTCTGCGCCGGCCGAGGCCATCGCCGACTGGGTTCTCGCCTCCCGGGTTCGCCGGCGCGTGGTCGAGATCTGTCAGGCCGAACTGAAGGCCCTGCCGGCCGTCTCGGATGGCATGACGAGCGAAGAACAGACGGACCTGCGGACCCGCAAGTACTGGATCCTTGCTACGCTCAGGGAGGCTGCCGTCGGCCTGGGTGACCCCAGTTCGGAAGATTGGAAGCGCCAGGCGGCCGACATCAAGCCCGCACAATGGATGACCGACTCGACCGACGAGCAGATCAAGCGGCTGCAGACGCTGCTGGCCGAGCCGCCGATGAAGGCGCTCGGGGTGGCCTGAGACGGGAAAGATTTCTTGGTGTTTCTTCGTGTCTTTGAGCCTTAGTGGTATTTGTTACACAGCTCCAACCAGGAAAGCCCCCGGTCGGAATCGTTTTCGATACCGACATGGAAGACCGTATCATGTCTTTTAGCAGGGCATGAGGAGCCGAAGATGAAAACCGCGAAATTCACTTATTGGCAAGACGGCGATTATTACCTGGGGTTTCTGAATGACTACCCCGAGTATCAAACTCAGGGGATGTCAAAAGAAGAGTTAGTTGACGAACCTCAGGGACCTGTTGGCTGATCTTGAGTCTGGCGAAATTCCCTACATTCGTAAAGTCGAAGAGTTGGTCCTCACGGAGTGAAGCGAAAGGACCTCATCAGGAAGTTGGAAGAAATGGGCTGTGTACTGGTTCGGCACGGTGCAAGCCACGATTGGTACACCAATCCAACTACGAAGAAGTCGCAACCTGTGCCCCGTCACAATGAGATTCACGAGGGGCTGGCCAAGTCCATTATCAAGAAGCTGAGAGAAGCCTGACGGCGAATCTTCCGGCACACTCCGCCCGACGACAATGGCGGCGGGCGCGGATGCGCGTAGTCACCATCCGCGCCTGACGGCCGTTTCCGCAAGGAGGCTCCATGATGCAGGGTCCGGAACAAGGAAAGCCCCCGGTCGGAATCGTTTTCGATACCGACATGGGCAACAGTATCGATGATGCCCTGGCGCTGGCGCTGCTCTACGGCTTCGAGGGCAAGAGCGAGGCGCGCGTGGTCTCGGTCAGCGTCAGCAAATCGAATCTGAAGGCCGCAGCTTTCTGCGAAGCGATCGGTCGCTTCTACGCGGGAGCCGTGAGTGGGGCGTTCGGCGCGACGGGGAGGACGCTCCCGGTCGGACTCTCGGTTGACGGCAAGATGCAGGAGGACACGCCCATGCTCACGGTGCCTCTATCCAAGCAAAACTCCGAGGGTGAACCTCTCTACAGCCATGGCATCCGGAAGCTCAACGACACGGCTGAAGTCACCGCGTTAATCCGCAATGCGTTCACGGCCCAGCACGACCAGAACTGCATCGTTGTTCTGGTGGGGCCGGCGACCAATCTGGTCAAGGTGCTCGATCTGCCCGGCGTGAAGGATCTGATTTCACGCAAGGTGCGGTTTCTGTCCGTCATGGGAGGCGCCTACCCGGAAGGAAAACCGGAGTTCAACATCGAGACCGACATCCCGGCGGCAAAGAAGCTCTTTGCTGAGTGGCCCGGGCGTATTGTCGCTTCCGGCTATGAGGTCGGAGAAGCGTTGCTCTTTCCGGCATCGAGCATCGAAAAGGATTTCGCCTGGTCACCCGCCCATCCCGTCGTTGATGCCTACCGCGCGTACCAGCCCATGCCCTATGACACCCCGACGTGGGACCTGACCGCAGTGCTCTATGCGGTTCGTCCTGATGCAGGCTACTTCAAACTGTCGGACCCGGGAACCATCAAGGTGCTCGACGACGGCCGCACGAAATTCACACCAGCGATGGAGGGCAAGCATCGCTACCTGATTCTGGATCCGGCGCAGAAGGAACGGATCATCAAAACATTTACCGAGATCGCGAGCGCGAAACCGGTGCCGAGGCAGTCCCGGTTCCGCCAGCAGCAACAGCAACAGCAGCCGCCACCCAAGCCCCCCGAGACCAAGCCTCAGCCGCCGAAGCCATAGGGATGGGGGGCTGGTTCTTGGCGTTTCTTCGTGTCTTAGGGCTGCGCAGAACCTTCTGGCCAGGGCGGTGCCTGGGTCGGCCCGCACGCTGGCTTTGCTCGCTCCCACGTACCGCGCCTACGTATCGTCGCTCGCGCCTCGCCAGCGGGCCTGGGGGCCTGCAGCAGAATGCGAACTTATTTCTGCGCGAACCCTGCGGTGAGCGAATGCTCAACGTGAGCAAATCTCAGGCAGTGAACTCGGCGCAGCCCGACCAGGCGCCGTCCGGGAAATCGCCGCTTTCGGCCATCGGACCGGCCATCCTGCTGACGGCGACCAGCGTTGGAGCGGGGGATATTCTGACCGGGAGCCTGGCGGGAGCCCAGGCGGGCATCGCCGTGCTGTGGGCAGTGCCGGCCGGAGTGCTGCTCAAGTGGACGCTGAACGAAGGCATTGCCCGCTGGCAAATGGCCACGGGTACGACTCTGCTGGAAGGTTGGATCGAGAGGCTGGGAAAGTGGATTCACTGGGTCTTTTTGGGCTACCTGCTGTTGTTCACGCTGGTAACGGGCGGAATGCTGTCCAGCGCCTGCGGCGTAGCGGGCGCCGGCCTGGCTCCCATCGGCGATCTCAACACCTCGCGCATCCTCTGGGGTGCCTTTCACTCCCTGGCCGGCCTGGCATTGGTTTGGCTGGGAGGGTATGCGCTGCTCAAGAAGGTGCTGGCGGTCTGCGTCGGTGCTATGTTCGCCACCGTGGTGTCGACGGCCTTCCTGCTGGCGCCGGACTGGGGAGCCGTCGCCCGGGGGCTGGTTCCCTCGCTTCCCGCCGGCAGCGCGGGCTGGGTCGTGGGGCTCGTGGGCGCGATAGGCGGCACCGTTGCCCTCATCAGCTACGGCTACTGGATCCGCGAGGAAGGCAGAACCGGCCGCGAGGGACTGCGTGCCTGCCGCTTCGATCTGACACTCTCTTACACGGTGATCGGATTGTTCGGCATCGCGGTAGTAATTGTCGGCTCGCGCGTGCAGGTGCAAGGACAGGGTGCAGGGTTGGCGCTCTTGCTGGCTGACCAGTTGGCCATGGCCGTGGGACCCTTCGGAAAGTGGGTGTTCCTGGTCGGCTTCTGGGCGGCTGTCTTTTCCGCGCTGCTCGGCGTCTGGCAGAGTCTGCCGTATCTGTTCACCGACTTGCTCTGGCTGCGCGCGGGACGCGGCATCGGGCAGCGGGGCGACGTCGATGTGAGCCGCTCGGTCCCCTACCGGGCCTACCTGGTTTTTCTCGCCACCGTTCCCCTCGTTTTTCTGCGCTGGCCGGTCCAGGAGCTTCAACTCGCGTTCGGACTCACTGGGGCCATGCTGCTGCCTCTGCTGGCGCTGACCCTGCTGATAATGAACAACCGGACTCGATGGGTAGGCGAAGATTTTCGCAGCGGCGTAGTGATCAACGCCGTACTGGCTGTGGCGCTCGTCTTCTTCGTCTACGTCGGAGCCCGAGAGATTCACCAGACTCTCTTCGGGGATCGAGTCGAATCCGGATCCGTCACTGCGCCAGATTCAGCTTTATGTGCGAGGCGAATCGCGTGGACCGGTAAAGTTTCTGCGTTGCCTTCTGAAAGTCCCCGGGCGCAGCACGATAGATATCCACAAACTTGTGCGGGTTTCGATCAATCACGGGAAACCAGCTGCTCTGCACTTGGACCATGATCCTGTGACCTTTAAGAAATGTGTGATTTCGATCTCTAAGGTCGAACTCGAGCTTGACCGGCTGGTCAGGGATCATCGCCTCCGGTTTGGAGTAGCTATTGCGAAACCTGGCGCGGAAGACCTCTCCTGCGAGCAGCATCTGAAAGTCTCCCATCTTCACGTTGCAGGCGTTGGGCTGATTGTCGGGTGCGTCGCTCGGATAAACGTCGATGAGTTTGACCACATAGTCGGAGTCCGTTCCCGACGTGGCGACATGTATGCTGGCGATTATCGGTCCGGCGATCGTGACGTTTTCACGAAGCACGTCGGTCTGATAAACCAGCACGTCGGGGCGATTGGCTGCGAAGCGTTGGTCTTCGATCATCCAGAGATGCCCCTGGGTAGTCCGGGTCTCTGCCGAGAAAGGAACCGGTTTCTGAGGATCGCTCACGTACGTATCGTATGCCGCCGGGGAGTTATCGGTGACCTGATCGAATGAGAGTTTTCCGTTGTCATGGAAGTAAAGGTTTTTCGACACCAGAGCCCGCGGCGGCCAGCGGTCGTAGCTTTTCCAGACATTCTTCCCGGTCTCGAAGACGACCGCCTCAGGCCTGGTTAAGGGGACCCCGGTCCTTGAGATAGTAGTTGAAGAAGGGGAACAACACCTCCTTCTGATAGTGCAGCGAGGTTTTCGACCCGAAACGGATGTTGCCGAGAGACTCTCCATCCATCGAACTCCAGCCCCCGTGGAGCCAGGGGCCGACGACCAGGGTGCTCTTGTTGTTCGGATTCTCTTTCTCGATGGTGTAGTAGATGCTCATGGGGCCGTAGAAGTCCTCGGCATCAAACCAGCCGGCGACATTCAAGATCGCGTGGTTGATATTCTTCAAGTCCTTCAGGGCATTCTGATCCTGCCAGTACGAGTCATAGTTCGGGTGCTCCATGAACTCGTTCCAGGCAGGCACGCGGTTCTGGAAGTAGAGTTCGTTGACTCTCGATACGGTACCGACGTCCAGAAAGAATTTGTAACCGTCGGGCGTGCCGTAATTGAAGGCGCCATTCCGACGTTCGGACTGCCCCGCGCGGACCTGGGCGTTGCCGGCAAGCCAGCTGAAGGCGTACATCAGTCGAAACGCGCCATTATGGTGAAAATCATCCCCGATGAACATGTCGGACGGAGAAGCCTGGGGTGACGAGGCCTTCAGCGCAGGGTGAGCGTCGATCATTCCCATGACCGTCTGCCATCCGGGGTAAGAGATGCCCCACTGTCCCACGCGTCCGTTGTGACCCCGCAGGTTCCTTAGGAGCCACTCGATGGTGTCATAGGTATCGCTGCTCTCATCCGTGTCCTGCGGGCTTTTCTTCCCCGGCTTGTACGGCTTCATCACCAGGAATTCCCCTTCGGATCGGAATTTTCCGCGGACATCCTGGAACACGAAAATGTAGCCGTCGCGATCGAATTCGGGCGCAGGGCCAAGCCGGGAGGGGTAATCCGACGAACCATAGGGCGCGATCGAATAGGGCGTTCGAAAGAGCATGATCGGATACTTCTGCGAGGTGTCCTTCGGAGCGTAGACGATGGTAAAGAGCTTCACACCATCACGCATCGGTATCATGTAATCCTTTTTTTCGTAGTGGTCTCGGAGGTAGCCGGAGTCCTGCGGGAGGGAAGCGCCCAGGGGTGAAGAAAGAATGAGACCGAGAAGCCCGCAGTGGAGCAACAAGAATCGCTTGAGATTTGGCATCGTTGGATTTCCTCCTGATTTTTTGGCGTCTTCGCGTCCTGGCGGTGGGATTATAACCTACCTGGCGGCTTGGAATTTCAAGCACACTTTTTCAAATGGCAACGCTATAATTCGACGGGCTTAATTCTGGACCGTTCGCGTGGTTCACTCGACAGCGTCCCGCGCTTGACGGCTTCCGCCTTGTCAGGTCATTCGAGGCAGCTTGGGGCACGATTTCTTCGGCTCGAGCCGTGGGGGGTTCTTATGAAGGTCATTGAGCTTCGCGTCAACGGAACCAGACGGCGCGTTGACCTGGAAAGCGAGAGAAGTCTTCTCAGCGTCTTGCGCGATGACCTCGATCTTACCGGAGCGAAATACGGCTGTGGCGAGGGGCAGTGCGGCGCCTGCACAGTGCTGATCGACGGGCAACCTGCGCGGTCTTGCGTAACGAAGGTGAGTGCGATCGCAGGCAAACAGGTTACCACCATCGAAGGCCTGGAGCAGAGCGGCCGGCTGCATCCGTTGCAAGCAGCCTTTCTCGAAGCCGGCGCCATGCAGTGCGGTTACTGCATTCCGGGAATGATCATGTCGGGCGTCGGCTTGTTGAAGAAGAATCCCCATCCGAGCGAACCGGATATCGCGCGCGCGATGGAGGGCAACATCTGCCGCTGCGGTACGTATCCACGGATCGTGGCGGCCATTCGCCAGGCTACGAGCGGCGACAAGGCCCAGAAAGGGGTGTCCAATGACTGAGAGATCGATGGATCAAATCTCATTGGAACCTGAACGGTACGAGCTGGCTGCTGGGCCTGCTTATCATTTCGAGCTGGCACGGCGCGATTTTTTCAAGGTAATGGGCGGCGGGATTCTGATCGTCCTCGCGCTCGAAGAAGGCTTGGCTCAGCAAGAGTCGGGGGGAGGGCGCGGCCGCGGACCCGGCCGACAGCTGCCACAGGACATCGGAGCCTGGCTCCATATCGGAGAGGATGGCGTGGTGACGGTCTACACCGGCAAAGCCGAGGTAGGCCAGGACATCCGCACGTCGCTCACTCAGGTCGTCGCAGAAGAGTTGCGCGCGCCCCTGACTTCCATCCGTATGGTGATGGGTGATACCGATCTGACGCCCTTTGATGCGGGGACGTTCGGAAGCAGGACCACGCCGACCATGAGCCCGCAACTGCGCAAGGTGGCCGCCGTCGCGCGCGAGTTGCTGACGGATCTGGCTGCAGAGCGCTTGAAGGTAGACCGAAGCTCGCTTGTGGCGGCCGATGGGAAGGTCACACACCCTCCGACCCGACAGTCGTTCACCTTCGGACAACTCAGCCAAGGCCAGAAGCTCACGAAGACGATGAGTGAAAGCGCGCCGATCACGCCTCCGGATCGATGGCAGATTGCCGGAAAGGCGGTGCCCAAGGTCAATGGCCGCGAGATCGTCACCGGAAAGCACCAATACACCTCGGACATGAAACGGCCCGGCATGTTGTACGGGAAAGTTCTGCGCCCTGCCGCCTTCGGCTCCACGCTCGCTTCCCTTGATATACGAGAAGCTGAAAGCCTGAGCGGTGTGACCGTCGTGCGTGATGGTGATTTCGTCGGCGTCTGTGCGCCCGGCGAACCCATGGCCTCACGGGCAGTGGCGGCGATTCGCGCAGAGTGGAAAACGGGTCCGCAGCCTTCGGGGCGGGACCTTTTCGATTATTTGAAAAAGAATCCGGTCGAGGCTCAGGGATTCGAAGGCCGCTCCAACTACACGCGCGGCTCGATTGGCGAAGGACTGGCGTCCGCTCATCAGAAGTTTGAACGGACTTACACCGTAGCTTATATCGCTCACGCCCCTCTCGAGCCGCGCGCGGCTGTTGCAGAATGGAACGAGGGCAAGCTCACGGTCTGGACCGGAACGCAGCGCCCGTTTGGGGTCCGCAGTGAGCTGGCTGCGGCATTTCGAATTCCGGAAGACCGCATCCGCGTGATTGTTCCCGACACCGGTTCCGGGTACGGCGGCAAGCATACGGGTGAGGCCGCGCTCGAGGCGGCGCGCCTGGCAAAGGGAGCGGGCAAGCCCGTCAAGCTTGTCTGGACGCGCGAAGAAGAATTCACCTGGGCGTACTTCCGGCCCGCCGGCGTGATCGAGATTGCGAGCGCGGTGAGCAAAGACGGCACGATTCTGGCCTGGGAGTTTCATAACTACAACTCCGGCTCGTCGGCCATTCGCCCGCTCTACGAGATTCCACACCAGCGAATCGAATTTCATTCCGCGCGCTCGCCCTTGCGTCAGGGTTCTTATCGCGCCCTGGCTGCCACAGCCAACCATTTTGCGCGTGAAGTTCACATCGATGAGCTGGCGCAAAGCCTGAAGATCGATCCGCTCGAATTCCGCTTGAAGAACCTGAAAGACGAGCGGCTGCGCGCCGTGCTTGACGCGGCAGCCAAAGCCTTCGGGTGGGGCAAAGCCAAAGTTTCAGCCGATCATGGCTATGGAATCGCGGGAGGATTTGAAAAAGGGGGGTACGTGGCCAATTGCGCGGAAGTTGCGGCGGATCGTTCGACCGGCAAGGTGAAGGTCGTGCGCGTCGTGACCGCCTTCGAGTGCGGTGGAATTATCAATCCCGACGGCCTGAAGAACCAGGTTGAGGGCGCGGTGGTTCAGGGTCTCGGAGGAGCGCTATTTGAAGCCATCGAGTTTGAGGACGGAAAGATTCTCAATCCACGCTTCTCGCGCTACCGCGTCCCGCGTTTCGGCGATGTTCCGATTCTCCAAACCGTGCTGGTCGACCGCAGGGATCTTCCGTCAGCCGGCGCAGGGGAGGCTCCCATAGTCGGGCTGGCTCCGGCCATCAGCAACGCCATCTTCGATGCCACGGGCAATCGGCTCAGGGCGCTTCCGATGATGCCCAACGGCCTGAAAGCCTGATCAACCTCTTGGTGTTTCTTCGAGTCTTTGTGGCTTAGCGGTATTGGTTTTGCAATGCTAACCACGAAGACTCGAAGACGCTAGGTGGTGGCTCGCTTGGCGGTAAACTCCTGCGGCTGCTCCCCGCCTTCCCTTGACCGGGTGAACTTGATTTCGCTGCCTGAGACCTTTCCCTTGAAAGTCGTCTTGATCTTGTTGCCTTGCCGTTCCTGGGTCACGGTGAAGGAGATCTCATCGCCGCTGACCTTGCCGTCTGCGATCGGGGTATCCCCCTGCCTTCCGGAGATCGTGCCCGTCAGGTTGGTGCCTTCTACCTTGAAGGTGAAGGTGGTTTCGCGGGTCTGGCCGTTGCGCCCCGCTACCTGTGCCGTCCATTTTCCGGACACGTCCGCACCCCAGGCCGGGACGAGGGCCAGAATCAGAATCGCCGCTGCACACCTTGCTACTCGTTGGTTCATTGGATTGTCTCCTCTGATTAGAATGATACCTTCAGTCAAGAAATACTCCGAACTTGAAATGATGTTTCGAACCGAGCGAGAAGCTTTTTTCACCGGGTCTCCCGATCGACAGCGTCCGCGACTGACAGAAGAAGGTGGCCAACCACGCCCACTATTGAGTACACTGCAGTCGTTTCTGTCAATATCAGTAAAGGACCGTTTTACCCTGAGGTTGCCGGTGACGCGCCTATGAAACGACGTATCGTAGCCATTGCCGCACTTCTACTGGTCGTATCCGCAATCGGACAAGTCAGGCTCGACAAGCCCCCGGGCCCCCCTGGCCGCCAGCGGAAGCCTTCCAAAGGGCCGGCTGAGTTTACCTTCGTCCGAACGATTTACAATTCTCCGTTCAGAGGCTGGCGAGGCTCCTGGGCGACAGATTTCCCGGAAGCGGATTACCACTTTGTTCTGGGAGTTCGCTACTGGTCGGGCGCTAATCTGGATATTTCCGAGAAGCCCCTGCAGATGCAGATCATGGACGAGAAGCTCTTTGGCTATCCGCTGATTTACTTTGTCGAGCCGGGCTACATGGAGCTTGCGGACGAAGAAGCCCAGCGGCTGCGTGAATACGTATTGCGCGGCGGTTTCCTTTTTCTGGATGACTTCTGGGGCGACTATGAATGGGAAAATGTCCGGGCTCAGATGAGGAAGGTGTTCCCTGATTGCGACATAAGAGATCTGCCGCTCGATCATTCGATTTTTCACTCTTACTTCGATATCGACGAGGTCGTACAGGTGCCGGGCATTGGAGCATGGTTGGGCCGCGGCATCACCTACGAGAAGGGAGGGATTGTCCCTCACTACATGGGCATCGAAGACCAGAAAGGGCGGCTGCTCGCCTTCATCGCCCGCAACTGCGATCTGGGCGACGCCTGGGAGTGGATCGACGATCAGCGTTACCCGATGAAATACGGGCTGGCTGCATACCGGGTAGGCATCAACGTCATCGAATACGCGATGACCCACTAAATGCGCAATTCCGTCCGTTTGTGACCGTAGCGATTCTTCCGCATAACCGCAAAGACACGAAGACGCCAGGAAAAAAGGTCAGAAAACGCTATGAAACCATTACTTATTTTCTATTGCTTCGCGGTCGCAGCGGCTTTTACCCAGGCGCCGGACGACTACCAGCCGGGGCCCGATTCCAAGCCGCAGCCCGGTGTGCCTAAGGGCGAAGTGCTCAAGTTCAGCTTCGATCGATCCAGGATTTTCCCGGGCACGTACCGCGACTACTGGGTCTACGTTCCCGCCCAATACACGCCCGACAAGGCGGCGTGTCTCTACGTGAATCAGGATGGCATCCAGTGGGAAGCGCCGACCGTCTTCGACAACCTGATCCACAAGAAGGAAATGCCCGTGACCATCGGCGTGTTCGTGATGCACGGGCGAATGAGGGCGGCCGACGGCAATACGGCGCTCGACCGCTTTAATCGCAGTTACGAATATGACGGCCTGGGCAACAACTATGTCCGCTTCCTGCTTGACGAACTTCTGCCCGAGGTCGAAACCAAGAAGACTTCCGACGGCCGGCCCATCCGTCTCTCGCGCAATGGCAATGATCGTGCGATCGGCGGTTCTTCGAGCGGCGCGATCTGCGCCTTCACGGCGGCATGGGAGCGGCCCGAGGCGTTCAGCCGCGTCTTCAGCGCGATCGGCACCTATGTGGGCCTGCGCGGGGGCGACCGTTACCATACGCTGATCCGCAAATTCGAGCCCAAGCCGATTCGCATTTTTTTGCAGGACGGCTCGAACGACAACAATATTTATGGCGGCGACTGGTGGATGGCGAACCAGACGATGGAGCGCGCGCTCTCCTTCGCGGGCTATGAAGTGCAGCATGTGTGGGGCGAGGGCGCACACAACGGCCGCCACGGCGCAGCCCTATTTCCCGGATGCGATGCGCTGGCTCTGGAAGGACTGGCCCCAGCCGGTGCAGGTCGGGCAGACGAAGAACAACACGCTCGGCGCCATCCTCATCCCCGGCGAAGGCTGGCAACTCGTGGCCGAAGGCTACAAGTTCACCGAGGGCCCGGCGGCCAACGCAAAGGGCGAGGTGTTCTTCAACGACGTGCCTGCAAGCAAAACTTACCGGGTCGGCCTCGACGGCAAGGTGGGCGTGTTTATCGCCGATTCGAAGACCGCCAACGGGCAGGCGTTCGGCCCCGACGGCCGGCTCTACGCCGTCGCGGCGGGCGACGAGAAAATCGTGGCTTACGATGCCGGCGGCAAGGCGGCCGTCGTCGCCGGCGGCTTTCGCGGCAACGACATTGTGGTCGCCGGCAACGGCAATATCTACGTCACGAATCCCATCTCGAGTGGCACAGACCCGAGCAAGATCTGGCTCATCAAGCCTGGCGGCGAGAAGACGGTTGTGGACAGCGGCCTGCGCTACGCGAACGGCATCACGATGTCACCGGATCAAACTCTGCTCTATGTGAGCGATAGCCGCACGCACTGGGTTTTCAGCTATCAGATACTGGCCGACGGCGCGCTCCAGTTCAAGCAGCGCTACTACTGGCTGCATGTGCCCGACACGGCCGAAGACAGCGGCGCGGACGGTATGCGCGTGGATCGGGATGGACGACTGTATGTCGCGACGCGTCTCGGCATCCAGGTCTGCGACCAGGCCGGACGGGTGAATTGCATCATTCCGACGCCTAACGGCCAGGTCTCAAACCTTTGTTTTGGCGGCGAGAACTTCGACACGCTCTTTGCCACGTGCGGCGACCGGGTTTACAAGCGCAAGCTGAAAGTCCAGGGCGCCCACGCCTGGGCCGCAGCGCACAAGCCGGCGGCACCAAGACTGTGATGGAATGAAAACAGAGCGTCTTCGTGTTGAGGACTTATGAGCAAACAAGATTCGTTCGAGTTCGTGAAGTACCTCTGGGAGCAAGAGGCCGCCGATAAGCTGTCGGGCGTGGACCGTCTGGTATACCGCTCCAACCGGCTCGGTGATGATCTGACCCTGACCAACACCGGCGGCGGGAACACGTCGTCCAAGCTCATGGAGAGCGATCCGCTCACAGGAGAAGGCGTGGAGGTGTTGTGGATCAAGGGTTCCGGGGGAGATCTGCGGACGGCCAAACGCGACGGCTTCGCGTCACTCTATCTCGAGAAGGTTCGAAGGATGAGGCCGCTCTATCTCAACGATCCGGAGAGGGGACCGAAGACCAGGATCGAAGATGAGATGTACCCCCTGTACAGCCATTGCGTCTTCAACTTGAACCCGCGCGCGTGTTCCATTGATACACCGCTGCACACCTTTGTTCCTTACAAGCATGTTGATCACCTGCATCCGAACGCGGTGATCGCCGTCGCGGCTTCGGTCCACCAGGAGCGGCTTTGCCATGAGATTTATGGCGACGACGTGATTTACGTTCCCTGGCAGCGTCCGGGGTTCGACATCGGGCTTCTGATCGAGTCTCTCATCAAGGAGAATCCAAAGGCCAAAGGGGTTCTGCTCGGTCATCACGGGATGAGTTCCTGGAGCGACGACGACCGGACCTGCTACGAGACCGCGCTCGAGATCATCAATCGGGCGGCGCGTTATATCGCGCAGCGGGACCGCGGCAAGATGACCTTCGGCGGGCCCAAGTTCGGGCCCGTGCCGGAGTCTGAAAGACATCGTATCATCGTCGAGATTCTCCCCTGGCTCCGGGGGCAGGTGTCCGTCAACAAGCGGCTTGTGGCTACGGTGCAGGATGACCCGGAAATGCTGCGCTTCACGAGCAGCGTGGATGGTCCGCGCCTGGCTGCGCTCGGCACCTCGTGCCCCGACCACTTCTTGCGCACCAAGATCAAGCCGCTGTTTGCCGCCTGGGATCCGGAGACGGGCGACATCGAGGCTCTCAAATCCTCGCTGGCGGAAGGGCTGGTTCAGTACCGACAGGACTATGAACGTTACTACAACCGCTGCAAGCGTCCCGACTCGTCGCCGATGCGCGACCCGAACCCGACGGTCGTGCTGATTCCGGGGCTGGGAATGATCGCCTGGGGAAAGAACAAGAGCGAGTCGCGTGTGACCGCCGAGTTTTACAACGGGGCCGTCCAGGTGATGCGCGGGGCGGAGGCGATCGACCGGTACGAGGCCATGGACGAACAAGAGGCCTTCGACATCGAATACTGGTCGCTGGAAGAAGCCAAGCTTCGACGGCTGCCGCCGGAGAAAGAGCTTGACCGTCAAATCATCGCCGTCGTGGGAGCCGGGAGCGGCATCGGAAAGGCGAGCGCGCACCGCCTGGTGAAGGAAGGCGCGCACGTGGTGTGCGTCGACCTGGATGAAACGGCAGCGAAGGCGACGGCGCAGGAGATCATTGCCCGTTATGGCGCGGGGATTGGCCTCGCGGGCAGCGGCATCAGCAGCTGCGGGCCGGCCACGGGACTTGCGTGCGACATCACCAGCCGTGAGAGTGTCGCCCGGATGTTCGGCGACGTGATGCTTGCCTACGGTGGCCTGGACGCGGTTGTCATCACGGCAGGGATCTTCGTTCCGCCGGATAGATCCGGTCGCATCGAGGACAGCCAGTGGGTGCGCACGTTCTCCATCAATGTTACGGGAGCCTATCTCGTGGCTGATGAGGCGTACAGAGTTTTCCAGCGTCAGGGCCTGCCGGCCAGCATCGTCATGACCACGAGCGCCAACGCAATCGTGGCCAAGAAGGGAAGCCTGGCATACGACACCAGCAAGGCGGCGGCCAACCATCTGGTGCGCGAGCTGGCCATTGAGATGTCGCCGCTGGTGCGGGTGAATGCTGTGGCTCCCGCGACGGTCATCAAGGGCAGCGCCATGTTCTCCCGCGAACGGGTGATCTCGGCTCTGGTGAAATACCAGATTCCCTTCGGCGAAGAGGAAGCGACCGAAGAACTGCGGGATAAGCTGGCTGCATTCTACGCCAAACGCTCGCTGACACAGGCTCCCATCTACCCCGATGACCAGGCCGAAGCTATCTTCCTGCTGGTTTCGCGGCAGCTGTCCAAAACCACCGGTCACGTTCTCCCCGTCGATGGCGGACTGCCGGACGGATTCCTGAGATAGAAGGTGTTTCTTCGTGTCTTAGCGGTATTTGTTTGGCAGCGCTAACCACGAAGACACGAAGACGCTAAGAAACACCAAGAAACTTTGTCACAGTATCGATTGGTGCTAGCAAATCCAAGAACTGGGGAGGCTATTCCGTGTGACGAATGTCCCACGCTACGATCTCGCCTGTTTCGAGCAGGTCAAACAGCTTTCCCGCGGGCCTCTGCGCAATGAATCTCTCGATTGCTCCAAACCAGATTGCAGTTCTATCTTGAATTGGCAGGCTCTGCCGCACGCGTGAGATGATGATGGTCCCACGGTAGTTGCCCGGTATGTCTTCGAATTCTGCGTCCTGCGTGAGCAGGAGAAGTTCCTCAGATGCCACCCGCTTTCGAATGGCAGAGTCTAAAAGCCCCCGTTGGCCGAGAACAATGATGTGCTCTACCTCGTAACCCTCCAGTCGCAAACGATCGTAGAGCTGGAGGGGGAAGTTCTCGTCGAGCAATATTTTCACGAGACTTCGACCGCTGGCGGCAAATGAGCAGCAACGTGTGCGGCGTAACGAAGCGCAGCCAGGATCTGTTCTCGGGTAAGACGGTACGATTTTTCCACTTCATCGAAGCTCTCACCGGCCGCGAGTGCGCCCATAACGGTAGCGACGTCTATGCGAGTACCGATGAGACACGGTTTGCCGAAGCGTATCGCCGGATCCATTGAGATGCCTGGAAAAATCTCCATAGCTGGTTTCCCTCTTTGAAATCTCTCGGACGACGGTGAACCTCGTTTCCGTACCCGCCGCTGCGCTTTCGCGTACGATACCAGATAATCGGTCGTCGTTCCTAGCCCTTCGCGGCTTTGTAGGTGTGGCCCAGAATACGGAGAATGAGAATGGCAAAACGAATCAAACTCCTCGTCAAACAACCAACCGACCGGATACGTCCATGCCTTGCGCCGATTGGAGTTGATCTCACAGGCCACGTGGCGAATAATCCGAGGAGCATTTTCTCACCTGGAAGGAGGCTTATGGGAATGCGGCTTGCAAGACGGTTGGCAGCAATTCTGGTTCTGGTAACGGGAGTGATGATGACGCATGCGCAACAGAATCCGTTCCTCGGCAAATGGAACATCACCGGCCAGGGGCCACACGCGAATCAGGTTTACTGGCTGGAAGTGAAAGAGGACGGAGGGAAACTCAGCGCGCTGTTTCTGAACCGCGGCGGTAGCCCCGTCCCGGTCGAGAACATCAAGCTCGAGAAAGACCAGCTGACGTTCACGCTTCGTTCCCGCCCGGACCGGCCGGCGCCGGAGGTACAGCTCAAGGCGGCAGGCAAAGGACTCACCGGCACCGTGAAATCGGGCAG
This sequence comes from uncultured Acidobacteriota bacterium, assembly GCA_963827655.1. Lineage (GTDB taxonomy): Bacteria > Acidobacteriota > UBA6911 > UBA6911 > UBA6911 > CAWHCF01. The sequence goes on along the minus strand of CAWHCF010000021.1, from coordinate 53,679 downwards.
CGATGCGGTGAATGTTGCCGGCGTGCGTCCGCCCCAATGGGGCTCGTACGACGCTAACGCGAAACACACTCTGGGAAAACCGGTCGAGTTGTTCAACGGCAAGTCTCTGGACGCATGGACGGTTCAGCACAAAGAGAAGCCCATGGGCTGGAAGATAGAGGACGGCGTCATGACGAACGAGTCGCACGCCAACAACCTGGTTTCGCAGGAAAAGTTTCAGGACTTCAGGATCCAGGCTGAGTACAAGCTCGAGAAGGGAAGCAACAGCGGCATCTATCTGCGCGGGCGTTATGAGCTGCAGCTGCTCGACGACGCCGGCAAAGAGCCGGAGAGCCATGGCCATATGGCCATTTACGCGCGCAAGGCGCCGGACGTAAACGCCAGCAAGCCGCCCGCCGAATGGCAGTCCATGGAAGCTACGCTGGTAGGCAATCGAGTGACAATTTTCCTTAACGGCAAGAAGGTGCACGACAATGCCGTGATCGAAGGCCTCACCGGAGGCGCCCTCGACGCGAACGAACTGGACCCGGGACCGATCATGGTTCAGGGCGATCATGAGAGGGTCTGGTTCCGCAAGGTCACGGTCATCCCCATTCTCGACGCGCGCAAGAAGTCCTCGTGAGTGTCGAGTCATATTCTTGGTGTTTCTTCGTGCCTTCGCGTCTTCGTGGTATTTGTTTCGCCGCGCTGTTCCTTTCGCTGCCGCTCTTCGCCCAGGCTCCGAGTAAGGAGGAACTGGACGCTCGGGCCGAGAAACTGCGCGTGCTGCTGCGCGGTTCGCCCCGCCTGCCATTGAAGATGGGCGAGCTTACGGTCCAGGCTCCGCGGCCTGACTGGAGCCTGGAGATGGTCTCTTCCGTTGCCGTCGATCGCAAGGGCATCATCTATTTGCTCCAGCGCGGAGCGAAGGCTGACCCTGTCATCGTCGTGGATCGCGACGGCCGGATCCTGCGCTCGTGGGGCAAAGGGCTCTACAAGATTCCGCACAGCATCCGGATCGATCCCTCCGGGAATGTCTGGACGGCGGATGCGGCCAGTTCGATGGTCTACAAGTTCTCTCCCGAGGGCAAACTCCTGCTTGAGATCAATGTTGGCGGGCTTCCCACTAATCCGAGGAGCGAGTTTTGCGGCACGACCGACATCGCCTTCGGTCCGGGCGAGCGGGTCTTCATTTCCGATGGATACGCCAACGCGCGTATCCTCGAATACCGCGCGAACGGGAAGCGCATCCGTGAGTGGGGAAGCCCCGGAACAGGTCCGGGCGAGTTCAGGCTGCCGCACGGCCTCACCATAGATCGCGAGGGCATCATCTACGTCGCCGATCGCGAGAATGGCCGTATCCAGCGGTTCGACCTCGAAGGCCGCTATCTGGGCGAGTGGAATGATCTCGGCAAAACCTTCTCCATCACGGTGACACCGGGCGGCGACCTCTGGATCGGTACGCAGCCGCACAATGTCGCGAACGGCGTCGAGCCCTGGCTGGTGAAAGTCGATCGCAAAACCGGAAAAATCATCGGCTGTGTCGAATCGAAGGGACATCATTCGGTGGATGTAAACTCCGATGGCGAGCCGCTGACCGGCGCGCGACCCGACAAAGTCGTGTGGTTTCGTTCTTCCCGCTGACTTCGAAACAAATACCACCAGGACACAAAGACACGAAGAAACACTAAGACGGTAATGGTGCGAAGCGGGACACGAATAATCCGAGGCGCTTCACGCGTCTTCGCGTCTTAGTGGTAGCTTTTTTACCCTGTCTCCTGCATGGCCGCGGCGATACCGTTGATGCTCAGTAGAATCGCGGAGTTGAGGCGCTCGAGCTCCGGTCCTCCTTTGCCCTCGAGGTTCCGCGCGCGCCGCAGCAGCTCGGCCTGGATGAAATTCAAGGGATCGGTATAGGGATTGCGCACCCGGATCGAGCGCTGGATCGCGGGCGCATTGTCGAGGATCTGCCGTTGACGGCTGATTTTGAGCAGCACGCCGCGGGTACGCTCGAATTCCCGGGTGATCGTTCGGAAGATGCGGCGCCCGAGCGCGGGAGGTTCCACCAGGCGGACGTACTGCCGCGCCGCGTGCATGTCGGCCTTGGCCACTCCCATGGCGCAGTTGTCGACGACGGTGCGAAAGAAAGGCCAGCTTCGGTACATCTCGCGGTATCTCCTGGCGCCCGCCGCCTTGTGGAGGCGGTCATGGAGGGCGGTCCCGACGCCGTACCAGGTGGGTAGCATCATGCGCGTCTGGGTCCAGCTGAAGACCCACGGGATTGCGCGCAGATCCTCGAGATGCTCGAGTCCCTTGCGATGCGCAGGACGGGACGCAATGGGGAGGCGGCTGATGTAGCCGACCGGCGTCGCCTGCACGTAAAAGCTCCAGAACTCCGGGTCGTCGTAGATCAGCTCGCGGTAAGCCCGGCGCGAAATCTCAGCCACCTCTTCCATCTCCTCGAGCCAATCCCGGCGGACGTGCCGGTGCCAGCGCTTCTCGGTTTCAGGGGCGTTGGTGAGCAGGACGGCGTGTAGAATCTGCTCCACGTGCCGGTGGGCCAGGGGCAGAAGCGAGTAGCGGAACGAGATCACCTCCCCCTGCTCGGTGAAGCGGAAGCGCCCGGCCACGCTCCCGTTCGGCTGCGCCAGAATCGCCTGACCGGCGCGGCCACCGCCACGGCCGATGCTTCCGCCGCGCCCGTGAAAGAAGCGCCAGGCAACGCTGTGATTCCGGCAGGTCCGGACGATCGTGTCCTGCCCCTTGTACAACTCCCAATTGGCCGACAGATAGCCGCCGTCCTTATTGCTGTCCGAGTAGCCGAGCATCACTTCCTGAAAGCGGCCCCGGGCGTCGAGCTGATGCCGGTAGGCCGGATTGGCGAAGAGGGCGTCGAGCAGCCGGCCGGCGCCTCGCAGGTCGTCGACGGTCTCGAAGAGCGGCGCGATATCGATGTCGCTCTCCGAGGCGAGGCCCCCGCCGCCGGCGCGCCAGCGGAACAGCCCGGCCTCTTTGGCCAGAAGCAACACCTCCAGCACGTCGCTGACCGCGTGCGTGAAGCTGATGACATAGCAGCGAATCACGTCGGAGCCGAAGCTTGCCTGGCTCTCTCGGATGGCGCGGAAAACGTCGACGGTCTTTTGAGTCTCGGGCGGAAGCGCCACCACCGGGCTGATCAGCGGCCGCGGCTCCAGCAAAATCGTCGTGAGAAGCCTGGCCTTTTCGCTTTCACCCAGCTCCGAGTAGGGCTTTGGAAGCATCCGCAGGGCGGCGAAGATGTCGGTGAGAGCGCGCTCGTGCTCCTCGCTGTGCTGCCTCACGTCGAGCTCGGCCAGCCGGAAACCGAAGGTCCCGACCTGAAGCATCAGGTCGGGGAGCAGGCCGCTGTCGGCCAGCGCCGCCCCCTTGTTTGCGCGCAGGCTGTCGCGGATCAGTTCGAGGTCGGCGAGAAAAGCGGCAGCCGAGGGATAGCCCGGCGCGTCCGCCGGTCTTCCTTCGGCGACGGCAGCCAGCGTGTGGCGGAGGCGCCGTTCGACAAACCAGAGCTTGAGGCGGTAAGGCTCGACTATATAGCGACGCATCGTCTCCTGGTCCAGGGTGATCACGCGGCGGTCCTCGTCGATGGACGCCAGGAGCTCATCACTCACATTCACGAGACGGATCGATTCGCTCAGATCGCGCCGGAGGTTGCCGATCGCCTCTATATAGCGCCGCAGCGAGAGCGCGAGATGTGCCCGAACGGAGCTCCGGGTAATCTCCGGTGTGACGTTGGGGTTGCCGTCCCGATCGCCGCCCACCCAGGAGCCGAAGTGAACCAGAGGCGGGATCTCAAACCGATGCCCGGGATAGTAGCGCCGGAGGGCGCGGTCCATGTCGCGGTGGAGCTCGGGAGCGAGGGCGAAGATGGTCTGGTCGAAGAAGTACAGGCTATTGTCGACCTCGTCCACCGGGGTCAACCGCGTGGCTCGGACTTCGTCGGTGTGCCAGAGCGCAACGATCTGGCGCCGGATCCCGGCGATGATGCGCTCCTGGTCGCCGGGCAGCAGGACCGGGACATCGAGCGCGAACAGAAGCGCCGAGATCTGTTTCAGTTTCTCGAGCACGGTCCGGCGCTTCGCCTCGGTGGGATGCGCGGTAAGAACCGGCTGCACTTTCAGGCGTCGCAGAAGATCCTGGAACTCGGCGCTCCCGAGGCCCGCGTTCTTCGCCCAGTAGACCGCCTCGGCAATGGACTCGGCGCGCGGCTTCGCGCCCGACTCGAACTCGCGAGCGCGGTTGACCCGTACGATCTCTTTTTGCTCGGCCTCGTTGATGAGCTGGAAATAAACGGTGAAGGCGCGCAGGCTGGCCGCCGCCGTCTCGACGTCGAGGCGGCGCACCAGGCGCTCCATTGCGCGGACTTCCTCGCGGGAAAAACGCCGCCGCATGCGCTTCGCGGAGCTGCGCAGACTTTCTTCAATTTCGAATACGCGCCGCCCCTCCTGATCGAGCAGCACGTCCCCGAGTAAATCGCCGAGCAGGTGGATGTCGCGGCTCAGCGCCGACGATGGATTGTGTCTCATGCCAGGATCTAGGATTCAGGATTTAGGATTCAGGCAAAACCCAGGGATTCAGGATTCAGCGCAAGTTTTAGTGTAACCCGCCAGACCACCAGATAGAGCCCTAGATCCTAAATCCTAAATCGAAAATCACTTCGGCGCCGAGCTTTTCAAACACCGCGGGAGATATCTTGACCTTCAGGCTGCGGCCGCCGCCGCCGAGAATGATCCAGTCGAGCGCCATGATGCGGTCATCGACGTAAAGAGGAATTCCGGGTGGCAGACAGAAGGGCGTCACTCCACCGACCAGCATGCCGGTCAGCGCCATCATTTCATCAGCGGAGGCGAAAGACGCTTTCGGAACACCCATCAGCTTCGTGACCCGCTTGTTTACGTCGAGGCGCGTATCGGCCAGCACGACGCAGGCAACGAATTTCTTCGGCTCCTTTTTCGAGGCCACGATGATGGTGTTGCACGCGCGCTCCACGGGATACCTATACTTCTCGCAGAATGCGGCCGTGTCCGCGAAGGCCGGATCGATCTCGATCGCCTCATAGGGCACGCCGAGATTCCGTAGCGCCTCGAGGACGCTTTCCTCAGGCGAATTCATGCTGATGTCCCTCAGAATTTGCGGGACTTGAGTCCCTCGATCCGTCCGTGGTTGTGCGCAGCTCTCACGGGACCGTATTCACTCCGCTATCTTGCTTGTGCAGGGCGTACACAGTATTTGAAACGGCCCACAGAGACCCATTCCAGGAGAATTCTTTGAGGACCTTATGCCCAGGGAGAGGCGTATTTGAAATGACATAAGGCAACTTCTCGTTCGATGTTATCCACGGGACATCTTCAGCCGGGTTGGCAGCCGGTGGCAAGTTTTCAGGATGGGCGTAAAGCATCCAGCCTGTAATGGAATATCCCGCATCTATTTCGGCAACCGGGGCCCCGGCACTCCGCAGGTAGTGAAACGCCTCCAGGCAGGCCTGGTTGAAGCGCAGAGCATCCCACGTTCCGGAAACGGAAACGAAGCCCAACATGAGAATGCCGCTCAAGGCCACGCTCCTTGAGAATCCAGTTTTAGCGGTGAGTTTCAAGGATAGAAAGATAAGTGAGGGCAGCAGCACCAGGTAATATCGATCATGGTAGAACCATAGCGCGTTGATGAGAATAAAGTGCAATAATCCGATTGTCATAATAATCATTGTCGGTCGACTCATCCTGCCTCGAGCCTTGATAAAGAGGCGCAGAGTGCCGGCGGCCAGAATCGAAGCTGAAGTCAGCATGAGCGCGCTGATTGGTAAAGAGAACCGGTCAAGCGGCCCTGGCGCGGTCAGACTTCCCTGGATCAGACCGCGTACATCGGCGAGCTCTTGCAAGCTCCAGGTCCCCCGATCGGATATAGGAGACGGCACCTCGCCGAAGCGTATCTGCAGCAGCAATGCGCCGCCGATCGTCAAGAGCGCAACAGCAAGGGGCCACCATCTTGGCCTGAAAACAATTCCGGCAATCAGCAGTGGAAAAACTGCGAACGTCACGTTAAGCAGCAGTCCCATATTGAAATCCAGGTATTCTCCGGGACTGATCAAGAACAGGTACCGCATTTCCTGCACTTTCTTCGCTATGACGCTGGTGCTGCCCAGACTCTTCAACATCCACAGCCACAAGACTCCCATGACGCTCAGGGAAGCCGCGAGCGGCATAAGTTTTTTCCACAACCCCGGTTGCCCCGTTTTGCGCTTCACCAGGCAGGGGACCAGGACCAGCGGGATGATAAAGCCGATCTGCCTTGAAAGAAATGCGGCCACCGCAAATAAGCTCCCCATCCATAGCAACGCCTGGCTTTCGCGCCTGGTTCCTGCAACATAGAACAGCAGGGCGATCGTCATCATGCTCAAAAACGGAACATCCGTCATGAATGAGAAGCTCAAGCAGAAGAATACCGGGTTGACCGCAAGGGTCAGGGCGCCGAGCAGGCTGCGTTCGCGGTCCAGCTCAGCCTCACGCAGAGTTAGATATAGCGCCATGCAGCCGACAATGGCCAGTGAGACAGTCAAGACCCTGAGTACACCAAACGAGAAACCAAACAAGAGAGAAACGAGACCCCCCAGGAGAATTTGTAAAATTGGGTAGTGGCCATTCCAGTCCAGCACAGCCAGGTGACCTGTCTTGATTAGATTTTCAACGCTCCAGACGTAGGTCCAATCATCAATGAGCGGGACGTTGCGTAGTGGTGAGACAAGAAAACCGGAGAAAATAAAGCAGCCGAGAATGATGAGCAAAGGTAGTCGCTCTTGCCACAGATAAGTCCAGATTCTAGTGACGAAGCTCAGGTGTCTCATCAAGATCCGCAAGAGGTGATGGGCCAGGAGGTGTCGAAAAGTTGTGTCACGTTATTCAGGTTCTTCGAATGCTTCGAGTCCTTTCGTCCCGCGTTTTTGAATAACAAAATCTTATGTGAGGCAGAACCTGCCTTCAAGGTAAAGGCTGGCGCGATCTTTGAGAAGAGTCCTGGCGGCAGCCCGTACATCCAGCGACCGGGCGCCCGTCACGCGACAAGCTCAAAGATACGAAGATAATCGTCTACCATGCGCGAGACATCAAAACGCTCGACGGCCAGGCGACGGACGGCGGACCGGTCGAGCTTGTCGATATGCTTCAACTGCTCTTCCAGCGAGGCCAGCTCCCCGACATAGATACCTCCGACTCCCTGGGTCACGATCTCCGGCACCGGCCCGCTATCGATCGCCAAGACGGGAGTCCCACACGCCATAGATTCCAGTAGTACGAGTGGACAAGCCTCCAGTCCGCTGACCGGAAACAGCATGGCTAACGCATCGCCGAGAAGGGCGACTTTGCCGGCGTGGTCAACCTCACCCACATATTCAACATTGAACCCATCGAGCTCAGGCTTGATCATCTGATGGAAGTATTCCGATTCGGGTCCGGCAAGCCGGATTGGAATTCCCGCGCTTCGTGCAGCCCGGATGGACTCCAGCGGGCCTTTATCCGGGCGGAAATCGCCGAGGTAAACGCAATAGCTTCCAGGTTCGGGGTTGAAGGGGAAGGATGCGGTGTCAACTCCGTTGTAGACCACGCCAGAGATCCGTACGCCGTCGAAAAACCTGCGCTGAAACTCCGAAATCAGCACGTAGGAGCCATCCGGGTACATCCTGCAAAAGCGCAGGAAGTCTGGCGTCGGGCAAATATGAAAAGTGTGAACCGTCGGGGTCTTAACCAGGCGAGTGAATGGGAGGGCATAGCAATAGACGTGGCTGTTGATGACGTCAAACTCCGCTGCGTGCTCATACACGAGTCCCATCTGCATAAACTCCGCCAGTTGCCAATCCCAGATTGTCGGGTCGTGATGGTAGCCCTTCGGAAGCAGGGATATCACGCGCGTCGAAACCCGAGAGTCCTCCGGTCCGAAGACCGTGACCTCATGTCCACGGCGGGCAAGTTCTTCTGCCATCAGCCCGACTATGAGTTCCACTGAACCTGCCTTCCGAGGCGGAACGGCAGTCCTCATGGTCGAGACTAACCCAATGCGCATGTGTCGGTCTTCATCTTACGTCACAGGCCAGCCCTTGCCAGTAGACGGCCAAGCACTTTTTCTGCAGCGAAATACTCGGCTTGCCAGGGCACGGGCTGAGTGACAATTTCCATCGTAATCGCTCGCGATCGCCTCCACCGCCGCCAGGATTTCATCCATTTTCGTGAAGCCAAAGAGCCCCTTGCCGGTGGGAAACAAGCGGCTGAAACCCGTCTCCTGTGTGATTACGGGTCGACCGGCAGCCAGGTAACAGGCACTCCGGTCGCTGAACCAGCCCGAGCGCAGTCGAACGTTCTGATCCTTGGCCACTGTGAATTCTGCGCGCGAGCCGAGAATATAGTCTCGGTAGGGTAAGATGTCTTTCGAGAGAGCCATTGCGTCAGCGATTTGCCATCCGTGCGCTGTCAGCATCCGGACCGCTTCGGTATCTACGCTGGCGAGAGCCAACTCAAGCCGGTCCTGCGTCCTGCGCGGGAGATCGATGAATTTCAAGAACTCGAGATGCTTGCTCCAAGTATAGGTCTCGCCGTTCCACTGGATGTTCTTGCCCGATTGATACCAGTTGGCGATGGTGGTGAAGCAACCGGCGGGTGGCGGCGGTTTCTTCCCGTTCGAGTGAGGCGAGGTCCACCAATCAAGAATGATCGGCTGCCGTGTCGCTTGGTACTCGAACCGGTCCAGGGGCACGTCGCAATCGGGACAACCGAGGCTCTCCCCATATGTGAAATGGTGTGTATGAGCGCCCAGCAGATCGATAGTAAATGCGCGGCCTTGTGCGACCTCGATCTGGGGTACGACGGGATCTGTCTCGAGATAAATTCGAACCGGAACACCGAGGTGCTCATCGCGCAACCGCGTCGCTCCACAAAGATTGACCAGAACTTCCGTTCGATCGAACAGTTGCGAGACCTGAGGTTCCGAGAGGCCGAAGGTGCGGCCGCCGTCAGCCGCCGAGCGGTAGGCCCAATGATCCGCCATGCCCAACCAGGTCATGAGCCGCTCAAGGTACCGAACGGTGTAGCTGCAGTCTCCTGTGATCGCGTTTTTCTCCGGGTCGTACGGCCAGTCCGACGTGTCTTCGACGTAATAGACATCACAGCCCAACCGCCGGAAACCCTCAAGGTAATGCAAGGTCTGCCACGCGACACCTGCAAATGGCATCCGGCCCATGATTCCCAGCACTACCAGCTGAAGGTTCTTGCTCACCAATCACCTCGAGACGGCTCCGAATCAGGACGGGATTGCGCGCCGGCAAATTCGGTCTGGTGTCGATAGAGGCTTTCATAGAGCCCGGCCCGCTCGATCAACTCGGAGTGGACCCCCTGCTCAACGATCTCGCCGTGGTCTAGCACGAGAATCCGGTTGGCACTGCGAAGGGTGGAGAGCCGATGGGCGATAATAAAAGTCGTACGACCCTTCATGAGGCGCTCAATCGCTTCCAGCAGCTGAGACTCTGTCAGCGCATCGAGGGCCGAGCTCGGTTCATCCAGAATCAGTATCGGAGCATTTCTCAGAAACGCGCGTGCGATGGAGAGCCGCTGCTTCTCACCTCCGGACAACGTCAGACCTCGCTCGCCGACGTGCGTTGCATATCCTTCAGGGAGTTGACTGATGAACTCGTGCGCATTGGCGAGCTTGGCGGCCTCGATCACCTCCTCCTGGGTCGCTTCGAGCCTTCCATACTGGATGTTCTCTTGAATCGTGCCCCAAAACAGAATCGACTCCTGAAGAACGCTGCTTATCTGCCGTCGCAAAGATTTGACGCGGACATCCCTGACGTCTCGGTCGTCTACAAGGACGCGACCTGCGACGGGATCATAGAAGCGGGGAATCAGGCTCACGAGCGTAGTCTTTCCGGCGCCCGTCGGTCCGACAATTCCAATCAGCTCCCCCGGTTCTACCTTGAAGCTGATGTCACGCAAGACGCACTCCCGTTCGGGATAGGCGAAACTCACCCTCTCAAACACCACCCTTCCTTTCGCACTGGGCAGAGCCTTGGCTCGCGGTCTGTCCTCGATCTCGGGAGGCGATGTCGAGAATCTCAAAGATCCGCCTCAGCTTCGCCAGATAGCCATGCATAAAGGTTGCGGCCGTGCTAATAGACTCCAAAGGCCCATACACGGAAGCGAGGTAGGACAACATCACCAGTAGTTCGCCCAGCGTGAGAGAACCCCGAAGGATCTGATATGCACCGAGTCCCAGGACTATGGATGTGCCTGCCGTGGTGATTAACCCGACGGTTGCGGAGTATATGACCTGCTGGTTTGTGAGCCTGATACGGGCATCTGCCGCAGAGCGCCCTTGACGTACGAAGCGCGAGTGTTCGTGCTTCTCCCGCGTGAAAGCCTTGACTACTCGAAGGCCCGCGAGAACCTCTTGCACGATGGAAACGGATTCACCTTCCAGTCTCTGAACCTCTTCTACCTGCTCGTCAAAACGTTTGGAATAAAACCCATACGTGGCATAGAACAACGGCACGATAGCCAACGATACGAGAGCCAGCTGCCAGTTCAGGTAAACCATCACCCAGAACATCCCGGCTAAGCTGATACAAGCCGCTATCAAAGGCATTACAGTAAGGATGCTCTCATCGATGCCCCATACATCGTTATTTACCCGGGACACAATATCGCCTAGTCTTCGGCGATCGTAAAAGCTGAGAGACTGATTTTGTAAGTGGTAAAAGAGCGTGCTCTTTAACTCCAAAACAATTTTCTGCCTCACGTCACTGAAATGAATGAGTTACAAACCTTCAGGAGCGACAGCACCAATTTCAGCCCGATTCCTGCCAGCACCGTGATGGCGAGAAGGGCGATTTTGCTATTGTTCAGGACCGGGCGGGCCATCTGTTCTAAGGCGCCGGGCAGCGGGTGGTCTCCCAGGACACTGTCGACCAGAATCTTCATGGGCCAGGGGCCCAGCAGCTCCAGTAGCGTGGCTGAGAAGGTTATCCCGAGGTACAGCGCCAGTTGTGTTCTGTGTGGCCAGAGATATGGAAGTACCCCGGTAAAGAGAGCCGACTTCGTCTTGAGGTTCATGAGCGCGCGACCTGCAGCAGCCAATTCTCGCAGTTATCTCTCAGGTGCCTGATCTGCGCTGCCGGGTAGGCTGAGCATTCGTTGCCCTCCAAATCGAGCTTCAGGTATTGCAACAGGCTATATCTCATATTCCCCCACGAATAAGGTTTAACATCAGGATGCCAGTATTCTTGACCGTAGAATCTGACCCTGATCCCCCGTGCCAACGCGGGCAAGGCGGCGTGAAGGCGCCCGGTTATCACGAGTGACGCACCCTCGAACAGACTGGAATCCCTCAGTTCTTCGCCGCGGGACCAGGAATCGTGTTTGATGAATCTCACACGTCTGCCATCAAGAAAGGAATAGTCCAGCATCAGTTCTGGGGAGGAGGACACCAGAACAAACCCGCTCGGATCATCTTTCCAATCCACCAGATCGGCGCCTTCGAGCAATGTCGGGCAGCCAACCAGGCAGGACTCGATGTGATTCTTCGCCAGATATTCGGCAGTCCAGGGATCTCTTGCGCCTATCGGTGTGTCATACAGTCTCGCTATCCTCAACGAAGGATTGTCGTTCGACTCGCAGTAAAAGGCGCCCCCAAAGCAGACCTTCCTGATCTTTATTTTTTCGAACTGCGAGTCAAAGCAAACCTGGTGACCAGGATCATCCTGTAGAGTCGTGCATCCGGTGATGATCAGGTATTCATGCGAATTGATGAATTCCAGCAATTCATCGGTCATTTTCTGAAAGACCGAAAACTTGGGGGTCGACTCCGGTAAAGCTAGAAGCTTGAAGGTCGACTCTTCGATCAGCCGATTTCCGTAGTTGGTATAGGGCGGTACGGCGACGGAACCGACGATCACCTTCCTACGCGCAAAGCCGGCCATCTGTGTATCCGATTCTCCAGACATTCGCACTTGATTTGGCGGAGTACCAAAGTCTCAGGACGCCATTTTCGATCAAGAAGGTACTCCGGTATAGAAAGTCGTCGTCCCATCCAGTCGGCGACGGCGATAGCAGCGGAGACAACAGGGGTGCGCCCGATAGGCTGCTCCAGCGTCCACACTCTCCCTGCGGCTCGCCTTTGTCATAGGTAAACCAGGTCCTGAGATCATCGCTCTTGACCAGAAACAGACGATGTTTGTCGTTAATCAAAAGATAGAAGACGCCATCGGAAATCAATGCGTCAAGATGCCAAACGTTCGGAAACGTGAACGCCAGGTCTTCTTCTTTCCAGTTTCGTCCCTCTGTGCTCTTGAGGAGATTGATGGAGGTTCGCAGGGTGTCCACGTAGAACATGTAGAATTCTCCATCGCGAGCGACCAGAGCAGGGGAAGCAAAGTGTCCGGAAATGGCGCAAGTGAGGATTCTTTCCGGTTCGCTCCATTCGGTGCCATTGGCGGTAATGACCCTGAACAGGGTCGTTTCGCCGGCGCCGCTGTTATAGCGATAGTAGAGTGCCAGCTGTTGATTCCGCTGATTGAGAAGATCTGCGTCTGAATTCCAACCGCGGCCGTCCTGGGGCGGGGGTACGAGAGGCGAATCTGTATCCGGAGCCACAGTCCAGGTGATTCCGTCATCACTGCAAAGCAGCGAGGGGTTTTCAAAGAGATCGTTGCCAAACGGATAGGGTTCCATCACCATCAGGTATTTGAAGTCATAAAAGACATGATTGATGGCGATGACGTCTGGATGCACGCACTGGCCGCTGCCATCGTAGGTCGTTAGGTCCAGAGGAGCCTGAGCATTCTTGAACAAGCTACCTCTCGGCATAGGCTATCGACACCAAAGGATACTCAGGGTCGACATAATCCAGCTTATCCTTTTCTATCTCTCCTGCGGGTATACCAAGCAAGTAAGCGCATATAGCGTACACGTTACCGAACGAGGCTATTTGCACGCGCGAGAAGGCCGCTAACAGAAGCTGCAGCCCATTCGGCGTGAAGCGCCACCTATCGACAGAAGCAAACCATGAATCCATTTTTGACAGACATTTCTCGGCCAGAATCAGCGCTCCTCCCGGGTTTAAGAGAGCGTGCATGTTGTCTAGAGCTTTCTGAGGGTTGGACACAAGCTGGAGGACCGCAGTGCAGATTATAAAATCATACTGCTTCGATGGGAATCCGCGTCGCAGATCGTCGCATATGTCCAGGTGCACATTCGCAACAGAATTGTTGCGATCTATGTCCACAATGTCGTAACTGCAATTGAGGTTTGCCGCGTACGTCGGGCTGCCAAATTCGAGGACACTGCCGGAGATCTTTGACGCATTCGCCGCCATATATTTGTCGATATAGTAACGGGCTATAGGTACCCCCTGATAAACTCCGTAGTCTGGATTTACGGGATAAATACTCTTTAACGTGAGACTCATGCGGGCTCTCCTCGCTCCAGTATTCCTTGTGAGCGGCAAGCGCTCGCATTGTCATCTCTTAATTGTCTGGCGGCGCGGGTGAGGGCGTCGGTCGCGGCGGCGCAGTCTCGTACCAGGAGAAGTGCCATCAGGACCGTGATTGTCGCCAGCAACGCAGAAGCCGACCAGGCCTGGTCGAGCGCCGCCCAGGCGGACAGGGAAGCAAATAGAGTTGTGAACACCACCCAGATAGGGGAACAGCGAGGCCAGAAGCGAAAGCGGATATACTGCTGGCCCGCGCCATGCTCTTCAATCACCATCTGGGTTCGGGTCGCTCCGACAAAACCACCGCGGACTTCAAGATCCCATCGGTCATAGGCGCCGCCGCGCAGCACGACCGCACGCTCTGTGCGTAGTGTAGCCTCAAGTAATTGAAGTCTTTCCTCGGCGGCCTGCCAGCGCTGGCTCCAGAGCGTGAATCCACTGGGCCAGGGAGGGTAAAACCCGGTGAGGCTGCGCCGCCACGGTGTCAAACCCCACATGAGACGCCCATACAGCCGCGCCAGCGGCTGCAACATATGGACGAAAGCGGTGACCAGCCGGAATTTAAGCCGATGAAAATATCTCTGAGGCTTGGTCTTACACCTCAGGCGAGCTACACGTATCACGACGTGGATAAAGGGCAAGCCAGCGGAGAGGCCCAGCATGGGCAGCGCCATAAGGAAAGGCTTCCAGAGAATGCCGATCCCTGAGAGAGCAACGAGAGCTATGTTGACCAGATACCACTCCGGCAGTGTTAGAAGGGCCGCGAGCAAGCTCGGGGCAGGCTGGTAAAGAGACTGAAACGGAGCGCTGCCCCAAGTGCCGTGATATATTCGGTCCCTTAGCCCCAGGGTAAACTGGAGTTCATTCCCGTAGACTCGTCCCACCCAGGTGAGGTGACCAGCGCCGTTATACTTATCCGGCCATTTTCTTTCCAGCATCGCCTCGGCTCTGCCGTAATTCAATTGCTGCTTCCAGAACTGGCGAATCGAATTACGGCGATGGTGCCAGACCATGGCAGCAGGTGAGAATCCCAGAGTCCACCCCTTTTGCTGCAACCGCCAGCACGCGTCGACGTCGTCGCCGGCCGTACGAAACTGCGGGTCGAAGCCACCGATTGCCTGGAGGGCGGCTTTGCGGATCGCCAGGTTGCATCCGGGAAGGTGCTCGGCCTCTCCATCCGATAAAAGAACATGAACCGGATTCCCTGGGGATTGATCCACGCAATGGGCGATAAATCCATCGTTCTCCGGAGCGATGTTGGGGCCACCAACAGCGACGTGTTTGGTCCGCATGAACGTGGTGGCCAGATAGGTAAGCCAGTCAGAGTCGGGGGAGGCGTCGTCGTCAATGTAAGCGACGACTTCGCCGGTTGCTGCTTCCATCCCGGTGTTACGGGCGCTTGATAAGCCGCGATTTTCGGTACGTATGACTACGAACCCGTACTCGTCCGCAATTTCAGCGGTTGAGTCGGTTGATCCATCATCTACCACGATGACTTCAAAATTTGGATATCGAACCTTTCGCAATCCTTCGAGGCAGCCGCGGATGGTGCGCGCTCCGTTGTAACTGCATACCACTACCGAAATTCGGGGCCAATCGACATCCGAGGAAAGCCGGGTTTCAGCGAAAGCCTTACGCACAGCCGCCAGCGCGGGCTTGGGCTGGCGGTTTCGACTGACAAGTCCGAACTTCCAGTCTTCAATATCATGGCCCCCGCGGTGCCACTCGTCGGTCCAGGAAAAGACGAAAGTACCCGCGCAGCCTGCCGAAAAAATCGCCCGGACCTGCCAATCGAGGGCCCGCGCCTGCGCATGCTGGCCATGACGAAGGCTGTCGAGGCCGATCTCCGCGGCAAGAAGCGGCCGGTCCCCGGCCAGATTGTGGAGGCGAGCGAGATAGGCTTCGAGACTTTCCTGAGATTCAAGATAGACGTTGAACGCAACCAGATCGATAAAAGGAAGCTGGAGATACTCGGTCGAGGGATAGTTGACATAGGTGAAGAGAGCGCCGGGGTCCTCTTTTCTCGCAGACCGGCACAACCGTTCGATAAATCGCTCGGTGCAGCGGCGGCCGATCCAGCGCACAATGGGGCTCGGGATTTCGTTGCCGATCGCATAGCAGAGAACTGCCGAGTGGCCAGCGCAGGCGTACACACCGCGTCGCAGCCTGTCCTCTATCGACCGCGCCCCCGCTCTGTTGTCGAGGAAATCCACATGTTGTTCCCAGGGGAGACCGATCATCACGTAAAGGCCATTTCTATGTGCGATGTCAAGCAACCAGCGCGGCGGCACGGTGTACGTTCTCACCGCGTTCATTCCGTTGGCCTTGATTTGGGCGAAATCACGCTCGACAACTTCCCGATCGTGATATGCGCTTCCCGTTGCGTCCGGGCGAAATGGCCCGTAAGTGACGCCACGGACCCAGATCTTTTCATCTCCAGCAAAAAGAAACTTCCCCTTTACCCTGGGCCTTCTAGTACCTCCCGTTTGTCGGTCGACTCCGAATTTGTTTGGAACCGAAGATGATGCTTCTTGGATTGCACAGTCGAGAGAAATCTCGATCGGCGACATGAGCGCTCCTGTTAGTATAAAGTGCGAATGAAGTCCTCTATCGATGACCTGTAAATCATGAAAGAGCTTTAATAACCGGCACCCGGACCGGAATTAGTGTCATATCAAAAGAATTCCCCGTGACCCGTGAAAAGAGCTCTATATAAAATTCTATTCTTGAGCCATTTAGGTAAAAACACATCCAAGCGAGCTCTCTGGCTCGGATCACGACGGATTTTCGTCAGATAGGCAGGCGCCGGAGGTGCTCTTCAACAAGCCGGGCCTGCTCGTGGGAAACGTACTGTAGCCGCGGTCGCCGCAGTTAGGCCTTCATCTGCTCGAGAGGCCGGTGCCTTTGGTGCCTCCACCAAGTTCGGCGCACCGAGTATTCACTGAAACGAACACCTGTGAGAAGGCGTTCAAACACGGAGGGGTAAGACAATGATGAGTTCATCCTCAGCGGCAATCGGAGCGCCGCAGTGAGCCAAAAACCGAAAGGGATAACGTGCGGGTTGCTCATACTCGCCTCTGCATTCGCCGCATTGGATCTCGCTTTGATCGCCCCATTCGTTCTCGGTGATCCTCCGGGACCTTCGGGAAGCGATCACAAGAGAGAATATCCTGCTCGGTGCGCCCAAGGTACCACAACATCTTAGCCCGGAGCCTCAGAAGGAGGCGCCGGATTTCTTCGGAATTATATTTCATAAGGAGCCCATTTTCCTAGACACATCTTATCAGCGGTTCATAGTCCTTGGCTCCCACGATTCTTGCCGACGCTACCAGGACGCGAGTCGGTTGGGATTTGTCGGGCTGCACCTGCACCCGCAGGGAGTAGCGACTGAAGCGGTAAGTTAGCCGGGCGCGACTAGAAGTGCGACTCGGCTTTTTCGCCGGCCTGACCGCTGATTGCTGAAGGCTGAGAGCTGACAGCTGATTGCCCATCACGGGCGTGGCGGCCGCCCAGACTTTATCGATGTTCCTATCCGTGCCCCGGATTGTGAGCTTGCCACCGAAATCGATTAGACACGCGTCCGGCGCTTTTCAGACTGCTGGGCCCTCTCTTGCGACGACGGCTCGCGGCATTCAGACCTGGAAGGGTAATACAATGACCAGCTCATCCTCCGCGGCAAAGGGGGCGCCGCAGTGGGCGCAAAACCTAAAGGGATAACGCGCCGGTTGCTCATATTCGCCTCCGCATTCACCGCATTGAATCTCGGTTTGATTACCCCGCTCGTTTTCGATGATCCTCCGGGACTCGTCATATCGCGGGGCACAGCCAGTCAGAGACATCGAACACCAGGGGCAAAAGCTATAAGACTCAAACTCACCTTCGGGGAGAGGCAGCAGGCAGCGATGGCAGAAGAGAGTATCCTGCTCGGTGCGTCCAAGGTACAAGAGCATCTCGGCCCGCAGCCTCAAAAGAATCCGCCGGATTTCTTCAGGCGTATGTTTCATGAGAGCCCTTTCTCACACACCTTATCACTTTTCCCCTGGTCTTACGAATCTCGGGATGCGGACGCCGCTTGCCGGGAAGCAGCCCCGGAGGGGAAAAGAAGCTCGTTGTAGGCGTGGCTGGTGCGATTGTATAATTCACCAATCTTCGCATCATGCGGAGGGATCTTTGCCGGTCATCTGCCAGTCCTGCCTCAGACATGGCAGTCTTTCCCTTTCCTGGAGGGATGCCCGTGGATGCCCAGATCAACCTGAAGATCAATGGCACCGCCAAAACCGTAAAGACCAATCCGGAGCGAATGCTGTTGGACGTGCTTCGGGAGGATCTGCACCTCACAGGCACAAAGTATGGCTGTGGTGAAGGCCAATGCCGGGCGTGCACGGTCTTGATGGACGGCAGGCCCGTGACTTCGTGTCTGGTACCGCTCAAGCGCGCCGAGAACAAGGACGTCGTCACCATTGAAGGCCTGGCGCATGGTGGCACCCTGCACCCTGTCCAGGAGGCGTTCATGCTCGAGGGCGCAATGCAATGCGGCTATTGTGTGCCGGGCATGATCCTGAGCGCCGTCAGCCTGCTGGAAAAGAATCCGGACCCAAGCCAGGAACAAATCGTCGAATGGATGAACGGCAATCTTTGCCGCTGCTGCGGCTACCCCAACATTCTCTCGGCGGTCAGCCGAGCCGCGAAAATGAGAGCTACGACCAAGCGAGAATGAGAATGCCAGACTCCCAAGAACCCGACGGTGTCTTCGAGCCGGAACGCTACGAACTGAGTGAGGCCCGCCGCTACCGCTTCGATTTCAGCCGGAGAGATTTTCTGGGCGTGACGGGCGCCGGCTTGCTGATCCTGGCAACCGACGGCGATGCTGCCGCTCAGAACACTCGTGAGAAGGAAAGCGTCTCCGCGCGACTCCACATCGCGAACGACGGCGCCATCACTATCCTGACGAGCAAGGTCGAGGTCGGCCAGGGTTCCCGCACCCAGCTGGCGCAGGCGGCAGCCGAAGAGCTGAGGGTTCCGGTCGATCGCATCAGCCTGGTGATGGCAGACACGGCGCAGGTTCCCGATGACGGCGGCACTTCCGGCAGCCGCACCACGCCCAGCACGGTTCCTGCGGTTCGTAGGGCCGCCGCCGCGGCGCGCGAAATCTTGATCGAGTTGGCCCGGCAGCAGTGGGGTTCAGATCGCCAGGCATTACGCGTCGAAGCCGGTAAGATCGTCGATCCGGCCACCGGGCGAAGCCTGAGCTATGGCGAGTTAGCGCGATCGGCCGATCTCGCCAAGCGTTTCGAACAAAGCATCGCTCAAGACGTGAGCATCACGCCGGTGGACCGCTGGCAGGTCCTGGGGACTTCAGTGCGAAAGGCCGGCGGCCGCGACATCGTCACCGGCGCTCACCGTTATCCCTCGGATGTGTTGCGTCCCAACATGCTTTACGGCAAGGTCCTGCGCCCTCCGGCGTACGGGGCTACTCTGACCGGTATCGATCTGTCCCCGGCGCAAGCAATGACAGGAGTTGCCGTGGCGCGTGATGGCAACTTCGTCGGCTGCGCGGCTCCCACGTCGTTTCAGGCACAGCAGGGCATCGATGCGCTTCTGGCCACGGCCGCATGGAAACGGACGTCCCATCCTTCCAGCAAGGAGTTGTTCTCCTATCTCAAGCAGAAGGCGGTCACAGACGAATCGAGCCCGCGCAGGCCGCGCGTCCGCAACCGGGGCTCGCTCGAGGAAGGACTGGCCTCCGCCAAACAGGTGGCCCGCGCCGCGTACGAGATCGCCTTCATTCAGCATGCGCCCATGGAGCCTCGGGCCGCCGTGGCCGAGTGGCAGGACGACCGGCTCACGGTCTGGACCGGAACGCAACAGCCTCAGCGGGTGCGGCGCGAACTGGCAGAGGCCTTCCGTCTGTCTGAGGACCGGGTGCGGGTCATGGTGCCCGACACCGGCGGAGGATTCGGAGGCAGACACACGGGCGAGGCCGCCGTCGAAGCGGCGCGTCTGTCCAAAGCTGCGGGGAGGCCTGTTTCGCTGCGCTGGACGCGAGAAGAGGAGTTCACCTGGGCGTATTTCAGACCGGCCGGCCTGATCGAGGTGAGTGCGGGCATGGATGCCGACGGGCGCCTGGTGGCCTGGGATTTTACCAACTTCAACTCGGGCGCGTCGGCGCTCGAGTCTCCCTACGAGATTCCTCACGCGCGCGAACAATTCTGCTACTGCGAATCGCCGTTGCGCGAAGGTTCCTACCGGGCTCTTGCGAGCACGGCCAACACATTCGCACGCGAGTCCTTCATGGACGAACTCGCCTCGGCGTCAAAGGCGGATCCGCTCGATTTCCGGCTGCGCCATCTGAAAAACGAGCGGCTTCGCGCAGTCTTGCAGGCAGCCGCCGAACGTTCCGGTTGGCGGAGTCGCGGCAAAGAACGAGGCCCCGGCAAGGGCATCGGCCTGGCGTGCGGGACGGAGAAGGGTTCCTACGTTGCAGCCTGCGTCGAAGTGGACGTTGACCGGCGGCGCGGCGCCGTCCGCGTGCTGAAGATCTACCAGGCTTTCGAGTGCGGAGCCATCCAGAATCCGGATAACCTCCGCGCCCAGGTGGATGGCTGCATCGTGATGACCCTGGGCGGAGCGTTAAGTGAGGAGATTCACTTTGAAGACGGGCGCATCCTGAACGCCCGGTTCTCTCAATATCAGGTTCCCCGCTTCAAGGACGTCCCACCGATCGAGACTATCCTGGTCAACCGGCCCGACCTCGCCTCGGCAGGCGCCGGTGAAACGCCGATGATTGCCGTGCCGCCGGCAATCGCGAATGCCGTTTTTGACGCTTGTTCCGTGCGGCTTCGCTCGATGCCCATCCGCGGCGCCGCCCTGCGCCAGACGTAACGATCTCGGTGGGAAACCGGCACCGACTCCACGCCTTGACCCCGGTCGATCTGTCGGATGCCTGGTTGCTCCTGAGACTGAAAGCGAACTCATCAACCTGCGTCTTGGACTATAATCCCTACGCACTTCTATGCGACACCCTCCAGGCACGCGGCTTGGCCCGTATGAAGTCGTCGCGGCGATTGGCGCCGGCGGCATGGGCGAGGTGTATCGAGCGAGGGACACCCGCCTGGGCCGAGAAGTCGCGCTCAAGGTTCTTCCCGCGGCCTGTAGTAATGATGCGGATCGCCTGCATCGTTTCGAGCAGGAAGCTCGCGCAGCCGCGGATGCTCAACCATCCTAATATCCTGGCCGTCTACGACACCGGTACGGAGCTTGGATCACTTTATGTCGTGTCTGAATTGCTTGAAGGGGAAACACTCGGCGAGCGCCGTCGCCGAAGGTTGGCTCTGACTCTCCTCGCGCAAAGCGATCGAGTATGCAATCCAGCTAGCGCACGGACTGGCGCGCCGACCCATCAAAAAGGTGAATCGTTCACCGCGACCTGAAACCGGAGCCCGGCCGCCTTGGGCCCTTCGCGCAACCGTGAAACTCGGATTCAGTGGAAAGTAAAAGTGCTGAGTTGAAAGTCGCTCCCGCGGGAGGCGTGGCGGGCGCTCGTCTTTAACCATCCCGGTTTCCAGCTCATTTTGGCGGTGTCTTCTCGAAATCGGTTTCGTTCACCCAGCCGGCCCTCGGATTCTCTCCGCGCATGAAGCGCTCGTAGAAGTTGCGCACGGCCTCGGTTGAAATGGGGTAACGGTCGAAAATGTCGCCCCGGCCGAACATGCGCGGGTCGCCCTGCGCCTTCAGCTCGGCTGTCATCTGCTCGTGCATCCTCGCGCGGCGTCCGGCGTATGCCGCGTCGGCAGCGAGGTTGCGCACGCAGTCGGGATCGCGGCGAAGGTCGTAGAGTTCCTCGGCGGGGCGCTTGCCGAAGTTCAGCCTCCAGAAATTGTCCGCCGGATTCTGGCGCCGGGCATCGAGGATCAAGGTCTTGGTGGGGCTGCCGTCGGTGTTGAGGTAGCCAGTCTCCGGATTTCCCACCGGCCACCGGTCCGGCTCGTAATTGCGCAGGTAGAGGAAGCCATCCCTGATCACGCCGCGAATCGGGTAGCCGACGTCGCCGGGGCGGCCGACGTCGTGACGTTCCTTGCCGATGAGGACATGATCGCGCGCTTGGATGACCCGGCCGGAGTTGCCACTCTCTAGAATCGGCCGCAAACTGCGCCCGGTGGCGGGGGCCATTCCTGTTTCGGACCACTTGAGGCCGGCCAGATCAATGAGCGTGGGCGCAAGGTCGGTGAAGTCCACGAAGTCCTCGATAACCCGGCCGGGGTTCTTGGTGCCCCTGGGCCAGCGGATGGCGAGCGGCACGCGGTTCGAGTCGGGATAGGCCTGGCCCTTGACGCGGGGGAAAGGCATCCCATGGTCGGAGGTATAGACGATCAGAGTGTTGTCGAGCCCACCTCGTTTTTCCAATTCCTCCAGCATGCGCACGAAGTGTGCGTCCAAGTGCTCGACCTCGAAGGCATAATCGAGCATGTCGTAGCGCACGGTCTCCAGGTCAGGCCAATAGCCGGGTACACGGTCGATATCGCTCAACCGTTTGCCGCCCTTCGCGACCCCCGCGCGGTATTCGTAGGCGCGGTGTGGTTCCGTGGCGCCATACCAGAAACACCACGGCTGCGAGGGGGGCGCCGCGTCGAGGAAATCTTTGAAGTTGGCGGCGTAGTCATTGTTGCCTATCGCCTGCGTAGGCGTAGGCGCTTTGCGCCCCTGGAAGGGAGTGCCGCAGATGGCGCGCGGTTTTCCGCTGGCGTCATTCGCGATGCCCGGCCCCCAGCCTTTTCCGGTGGTGCCGACAAAGTAACCGCGTTCGGCGAGCGCCTCGGGGAAGCTTTTGAACTTGGCAGGGAAATAGGCCATGTGGTTGCCGGCCTCTTCGAGCTGCCACGAATGCCGGCCGGTGAGCAGGATAGCGCGGGACGGCGCGCACTTGGCGTTGGGTGTGTAGGCGTTCTTAAACAACAGTCCCTCGCGCGCCACACGGTCGAAGCCTGGTGTTTTGATCCAGCGCGTGCCGTAGGCGCCCGCGTGCGGACCCCAGTCGTCGGCTATGACTATGAGAATGTCAGGTCGCTGCGCGGAGGCGGTGTTGGCGCAAAGGAACCATAGGAGCGCGAGCAGCGACTTGAGGGTTACTCTCATGGCAGAGTCCGCAATGGAACGGGTTTATGTTCCGGACGCGTACGTCATTGGTTTCGAAAGCGGCGCAGGCATCCCGGTTTCAACGGGACGCGCCCAGCGACATCGACTCGGGTTGCGGATCCGCCACGGGAGCGCTTCGCCGTAGCCAGGTTGGCGGACAAGTTGTCTCACATGCGGATCTTTCCGGGTCGGAGCGTCCAATAGTACATCGCGGGCTCCTGGAAGAGGAACAGTTTGTAGCGGCACTGTGAGGCCCAGGGAATTCGTAGCGTTAATGGTAGGCCGGGAGTCGGTGGATGATGGCATGTGAAATGGTTAGCGGCTCTCCAGCCTGTCTTGGTTGAGAATCGGAGATGGACAGGTTCGAGATGGTCAGGCCGCTGCGCGACACCACGTTCATCTTCCTCCGGGCAGGGCCAAGGACAAGATCCACGGGCTTTCCCTTTTACCAGTCATAAATTCTACACCTGCCGAAAAAGGGAAAAGGGTAGCCTGTCACCGATTCTTTTCGTGTATAGTGTGCGCTCTAACTTATTACACGAAAGGTGGTCCAATGCGCCTCAAAACGATCTTCCTCTTCTTGCTAGCTGTTTCGATCATGGCCGCCGGCTCCAACCGGGCGGGCGCGCAAAACCAGGCCAAACCGCAAAAATCGAACGCTGTAGCCAACCCCCAGGAACAGAAGGCCGCGGAGAAGCGAAGCCCGGACGTGCATTACGTTCCGACTCCACCGGAAGTCGTGGATGAAATGTTGAAGATGGCCAATGTCAAGAAAGACGACGTGCTTTACGACCTGGGTTCGGGCGACGGGCGCATACCCATCGCCGCCGCAAAGAAATTCGGCGTCCGCGCGGTCGGCATTGACATCGACCCTGAGCGCATCAAGGAAGCGGAGCAGAATGCCCAGGCCGCGGGCGTGACCAAACTCGTCAAATTCCGTAACGAGGATCTGTTTACCGCCAACATCAGCGAAGCCACGGTGGTTACTCTCTACCTGCTCGATTCGCTCAACGAGAAACTGCGTCCCAAGCTCTGGCGCGAATTGAAGCCGGGAACGCGCATCGTCTCGCACGCTTTCCGTATGGGCGATTGGCAGCCTGAAAAAACCGCTGACGTGGAACGGCCGGCAGGTCTTTTTCTGGACGGTGCCCGCAAAGCCGCCGGCGGCGAAGTGACGCTGACCACCAAAACACGAAGACACAAGGGAACGCGAAGCGCGAAATGATGATGATGCGTTTGATCGCCTGTGTGCTGGTGTCGCTTGGCGTGGCTTTTGCCGATTGGCGGCAGTTCCGCGGCCCGAACGGCACCGGAGTTGCAGAGGTTGCCAGTCTGCCAGTGCAGTTTGGTCCACGGCAGAACGTCTTCTGGCGGACTGAACTGCCTCCGGGACACTCGTCTCCTGTGATCTCCGGTGACCGCATCTTTGTCACGGCCGCCGAGGGCGGTAAACGGGCCGATGCCGGACGGGAGAAGGTCGTTGACCCCGGTGGAAAGCTCTACACCTTCTGCCTGGACCGGCGCACGGGGAAAGTCCTGTGGAGGCGCGAAGTGCCGCGGCCCAGACTGGAGCGTTATCAGCCGACCAACTCGCCGGCTTCGCCCAGTCCGGTAACCGACGGCCGCAGCGTCTACGTCTTCTTCGGTGACTTCGGCCTGGTTTCTTACCGGCTGGACGGTCGGGAACGATGGCGGCTGCCGCTCGGACCGTTTAATAACGTCAACGGACATGGCTCCTCGCCGATTCTGGTCGACAATCTTTTGGTCTTGCTATGCGACCAGGATACGGACTCGTATCTGCTTGCCGTCGACAAAGAAACAGGCCGGGTAAGCTGGAAAGTCGCCCGGCCTGAATCGACCCGCTCCTACTCCACGCCCGCGGTTTTACGGCCCAAGGTTGGTCCGGTAGAGCTGATCGTCCCCGGTTCTTATCAACTCATTTCGTATGATGCGCGGACGGGCGAAAAACTTTGGTGGATCACCGGCATGTCCTGGCAGCCCAAGTCGACGCCGATCATCGACGGAGAAATCATCTACGCGCACTGGTGGGAGATGGGAGGCGAGGCGGAACAGCCGACCGAAACCCCAACCTTTGCCGAGACCGTCGCGCGTTACGACGCCAATGGCGACAGGAAGCTTTCGGCCGAAGAATTTGCGTCCGAACCACGCATCCAAAAGACGTTCTATACCATCGATCTCGACAGCGATGGGACCGCGGACGAGCGAGACTGGAACTTCTACCGCGCGCGCCGCGCATCCCGAAACGCCTTGATCGCGGTGCGCCATGGCGGGCGGGGCGACTTGACCGGGAGCGCCAGCGTTCTATGGAGCCTGCAGAAGTATCTTCCCAACGTTCCATCGCCGCTGCTTTACCGAGGAGTGTTGTATCTGATCAAAGACAGCGGGATTTTCACCAGCCTTGATCCAAACACCGGGCGGATTCTCAAACAGGGACGTCTTCCCGGGGCGCTCGACACATATTACGCATCGCCGGTCGCCGGCGCCGGCTACGTCTACGTCACCAGTCAGAATGGCAAGATGACCGTGCTCAAGGCCGATGGCCAATGGGAGATTCTCGCGCTGAACGATTTCGAGGATGAGTGTTATGCCACTCCGGCTATCGTGGATGACTCTCTCTACGTCAGAACCAACGGCGCGCTGTACTGCTTCAGGGCGGAACGTCCCCTACCGGGCCGTAGCACCGCAAAGTTGACCTCCGCACGACCTCGCCGATGAAAATTGGCGCGGGCATCAGAGGCTTCGCAAAACCAACTCTACACTTCCAGACCTGTGGCGACGGCCATGGACCGTCGCAAGTACGTATCGTAGATTTACTTAAGTCATGTGCCATGGGCGGACGGGCTTGATAGCCCGTCCGCACATGATCGGCTTTGCACGGCCTCCGGTGACCGCGCGACAGGCAATCTCTCAGATATCCTCGGCGCAGCCGGCAGCCAGGCCCCCGTCAACCACCAGGGCCTGGCCCGTCATCCAGGCCGACTCGTCGGAAGCCAGAAACACCACCGCGTGCGCGATGTCCTCCGGTGTTCCCAGCCGCCCAAGCGGGTGAATGGCGGTCAGCCGCTTTGCCTTGCCGGGGTCCTCGAGCAGCCGCTCGATGAGCGGGGTCCGCACAAATCCGGGACAGATGCAATTGACCCGGATGCCCGAGCGGGCGTAGTCGAGCGCCATGCCGCGAGTGAGGCTGACGATTCCAGCCTTGGTCATGGCGTAGACGGCGCGGTTGCGAAATCCAATCAAGCCGGTCACGGACGAGGTATTGATGATGCTGCCTCCGCGTTCGAGCATGTGCGGAATGGCGCGCTTCGAGCCGAGATAGACGGTCTTCAGGTTCATCCGGATGCAACGCTCCCAGCCTTCTTCGTCCTGGTCGGTGATCGTGCCCCGCACCGCGATGCCGGCGTTGTTGTGCAGAACGTCGAGCGAGCCGAACTCGAGCACGGCCCGCGAGATCATTTCTTCCGCGCCCTCAGCGGTTGAGACATCCGCCTGGCACGCGACGGCGGCGCCGCCCGATTTCCGAATCAGCTCACAGGTCTCGTGGGCCGTATCTTCCCGCAGATCGACAGCCACGACGCGGGCGCCTTCGCGGGAGAGCGCGCAGGCCGCGGCCCGCCCGATCCCTGAGCCCGCACCCGTCACGACCGCGACTTTGCCGCGCACACGCATGCGGGCGATTGTACACCGCACTCACCACGAAGACACGAAGACACGAAGAAACACTAAGACTAAACATCACGGCCCTCAGGAGTTCTTCCTTCAGCGAAAATGCTCAACCAATATCAGATCGCTGCCTTCCTGATCCATCTGCGTGTAGAGGATGGACTGGCGGTCGCGGAGAAACCGTGAGACCAACAAACACCGGCTTCGCAATCGGGATGATGGTCTTGATCCGGCCATCGGCGAAGCTGAGAAACTGGATGGAACCTGGAGCAGTAGGCTCCCTCCGCGGGACGAAATAGATGCCCTGATCGACGGGGGCAAAAGTGCTCCAGTCAGAAATGCCTTTCAAAACCTCAACCTCTTCCCCGCCATCCACGGGAATTCTCCACAACGCGGGGCCGTGGGCCGGACCCTTCGAGTAGTAGAGAAACTTGCCGTCCGGTGACTCCAACGCGGCGAAGCCTCCTTGCCTGGTCACCTGAATCGCTCCGCTGCCGTCGGTGCGCATTTTCCAGACCTGCGAGGTGCCGCTGCGGTTCGAGTGAAAATAGATCCAACGCCCATCGCGCGACCAGCTCGGCGCGCTTTCGTCACTCGGTTCATGCGTGAGTCGCTCCGGCGTCCCCCCGCGGACATTGATCAGGGAGACGTCCAACTGTCCATTCGAGTGTGACTGGAAGACGATGCGCTCGCCGTCCGGGGACCAACGCGGGCAGTCAGTTAATGGGCCGCCAAACGAGGTCAACCGGGCGAGGTTCGCACCGTCACTATCACACACCCAGACTTCGGTATGCTCCGAGCGGTTCGACACGAAGGCGACCTTCTTCCCATCCGGCGAAAACTGCTGACTGAAATCAACGCGCGTCGAAGGCTTAAGCTGGCCGGAGTGCCGACTACCGCTCCATCAGCGCCAATCTGCAAGCGCCAAATGTTGGGGTCGAAGACCTCCCGCACATAGGCGAGTCGGCGCCCCGTGTGGGAAATGGCCAGAACGGGGCCGGCCTCTCCGACCGATTCGATCTCGCGGGGTTTGCCAGGCCCATTAACCGCGATGCGATAGAGGCGGCTGTTAAACACATCGCCTGAAGCAAAAATAATTTCACGCCCGTCCTGACTCCAGACGGGGCTGGTCGTCCGCCGATCTTCATACGTGAGGCGGACGGGCTCCCCTCTCGGCTTGAGGTCATCGGTCAGTCTGAGCAGATAGAGTTCGCTGACGGGGAAACTGAGGATTCGGATGAAAGCCAGCGAGCGACCATCGGGGGAAAATGCGGGGGCAATATCATTTCCTCCCTTCTGTGGAGGAGAGGTCAGTGCCCGCTTTTCACCCGTCTCAACTGAAATCAGGACCAGGCCAAAAGGCAATTCGGGAGAATTCGTGTCGGCGGTGACGATCCACTTGCTGTCGGGAGACCAGGCGAGAAAAGGGCCGAAAAATCCTACGCGTATCCAGGGAGAAGCGATCTCAGTCAATTGCCGCTCGGCCCGGCTCAGCGGCGTGGTCAGAAACACTCCGCCTTTTCCGTCCGACCGGAAGCGCAGGAAGGTAATCCAACGGCCGTCCGGAGACCATGCGGGGCTCAAGTCCATGGCCGGGTCGTTGGTCAGGCGAAACGGCGCCTCGTTCCCGACCGGGCACGTGTAGATGTCGAAGTTGTCCTGCTTCTCGCCATCCCACGTGAAAGCTACCTGGGTTCCATCGGGAGAAAAGCTCGGGAAGCGCTCAGCGCCCTGATAGCTGGTCATGGGAACGACTCTCAGAGGCGGCGATGGTGGTTTGGGTATGAGACCAGAGATGATGAGCCAGCCCGCGGCGCTTATCCCCAACGCCAGCGCGAAGAAGACCGCCGGTCCAACTAAGCGGCCTTTCCTCGCTGCGGCGTGTTCGAGCGCTCCGGGCTGCCTTTCGATGAGAGGCTCCGGTTTCTCCTCCGGCGCCTCTCTCACATCAGCCACGAAGCGGTAGCGATCAGGATCTAGGATTTAGGATTCAGGATTTAGGATTCAGTCTGGTATTCTGACTCGGCCTGAATCCTAGATCCTGACCCTGAATCCTATCCTTGGGGTACACTTATGCGCGCGTCACTCAGGTCGGTCTTGCTTGCTGCAGTTTTGCTGACAGGCTCAGTCGCAGACCCGGCGGTAAATCAAGGGCCTGCTCAGGGGACCCAGCCACGAAAGCCGGACGGCACTGGCTCCGTCAAGCTTGAAGGCGAACTGATGCAGTGGCACAAGGTCACCCTCACGCTTGATGGTCCCTATGCCCACGAACTCGACAACGAGCCCAATCCGTTCACCGACTACCGGATCACTGTGAGTTTCCGTCACGAATCCGGTTCGCCCGATTACAGGGTTCCCGGCTATTTCGCCGCCGACGGCGACGCGGCCAACTCGTCGGCCGACTCCGGCACGACGTGGCGCGCGCACCTTTCGCCCGATAAACCCGGAAAGTGGAGCTATCGCGTTTCGGCCGTGAAGGGGAAGAACGCGGCGCTCGATCCTGCCATGGCGGGCGATCGACTGGCGCGGTTCGACGGCAAGACCGGATCTTTCAATATCGCGCCCACCGACAAGGCCGGCCGTGATCTGCGCGGCAAAGGGAGGCTGCAATATGTCGGGAAGCACCATTTGCGCTTCGCCGGCAGCGGCGAATACTTCCTCAAGGCCGGAGCCGACTCGCCCGAAAACCTTCTTGCTTATGCCGACTTCGACGGGACTTCTTCGGGCAAGAGCGCGCCGCGCCGCGAAGGCGAAGCCGCTCCCGCCGGACTGCATCGATATGAGCCGCACGTCAAGGACTGGCGTCCGGGGGATCCTTCCTGGAAGGGAGGAAAAGGGAAGGGGCTGATCGGCGCCCTGAACTATCTGGCGGGCAAAGGGTGCAATGTCTTCTCGTTTCTTACCTACAACGTGGGCGGCGACGGCTATGACGTATGGCCCTTTGCAGCGCCCGAGGACAAATTGCACTACGACTGCTCCAAGCTCGATCAATGGCAGATCGTCTTCCAGCATGCGCAGACCCTCGGTCTCTATCTGCACTTCAAAATGCAGGAGCAGGAGAACGACGACAATCGACGGGGCGACAAGGGGGAGAGCGCCGATATCCCCGCTGCGCTGGATGGCGGCGACCTGGGCCCGGCGCGCAAGCTCTACTGCCGCGAACTCATCGCCCGCTTCGGACACGCGCTCGCGCTGAACTGGAACCTTGGCGAAGAGAACACTCAGTCGGCCGAGCAACAGCGGGCCATGGCGAAATACCTTCACGACACCGATCCCTACCGCCACCACATCGTCGTGCACACGTTTCCACAGGCCCAGGACAGGGTTTACTCTCAACTCATCGGTGACCAGTCGGTCCTCACCGGCGCCTCTCTGCAAAATGCCTGGAACGCGGCGCACCAGCGCACGCTCAAATGGGTGACCGAGTCGGCGAAGTCCGGGCGGCCGTGGGTCGTGGCCAGCGACGAGCAGGGGCCTTCCGGTTTGGGCGTCCCGCCGGACCCGGGATTCCAGGGGCACAGCGGCCGGGCCGGGGAAGGCGACAAGGCCTATGACCTTCATGATATCCGCAAGATGACGCTCTGGGGAAACCTGATGGCCGGCGGGGCCGGAGTCGAATACTACTTCGGTTATCAGCTTCCCCAGAACGACCTGGCTTGCGATGACTGGCGCAGCCGCGATAAATCGTGGGACTACTGCCGCATTGCGCTCGACTTCTTCGCCCGCCAAAAGATTCCGTTCTGGGACATGAAGAATTTCAATGCGCTGGCAGGCAACCCGGACAACGACAACAGCCGTTACTGCCTGGCTCGGCCGGGGGAACTCTACCTGATTTATCTGCCCGGCGGCGGCGCGAGCGAGCTCGACCTGAGCGCCACAGCCAGGTCCTTCACGGTTCACTGGTTCAACCCGCGCGCCGGCGGCGGCCTTCAGACGGGGCGTATCGCTGAAGTCAAGGGCCCGGGAAAAGTGAGTCTCGGCCCTCCGCCTGCGGAAGCGGACCAGGATTGGGTCGCAGTCGTGAAGGCTCGCTGAGCCGGTTTTGACTAACCACGAAGACACCAAGACACGAAGAAACACCAAGACACAACGATGGAACATTTCAAACCTTACGTTCCCGCGGAGCAGTCCCCGGCGGAGGCAACTTTTCGCGCTCTTCTGCTGGGTTCAATCCTCGGCATCATCTTCGGGGCCGCTTCGGTCTACCTCGGTCTGCGCGTCGGCTTGACGACTTCGGCATCGATACCGATAGCGGTCATGGCGATAACGATTCTCAAGAAGCTCGGCCGATCGACCATTCTGGAGAACAACATCGTCCAGACCGTCGGCTCTGCCGGCGAGTCGATTGCGGCCGCGGTCGTCTTTACCGTTCCGGCTCTTATCTTCCTCGGCTACGCGCTGAGCGCGTCGCTCACTCTCCTGATCGCGCTGACGGGGGGAATTCTCGGGGTCCTGATGATGATCCCGCTCCGGCGTTATTTGATCGTGAAAGAACACGGCAAGCTTAGATTCCCGGAGGGCACGGCCTGTGCCGAAATCCTGAAAGCCGGAGAAACCGGCGGAACCAGCGCGGCCAAGATTTTCCGAGGGATGGGAACCGGCGCCGTATTCAAGGCTTGCCCGGCGCTGCTGGGGTTCTGGAAGTCAGTTCCGGGACGTAGTTTGGCTTTTTATCCGGGCGCTTCGATTGCAATGGATGTCTCTCCCGAACTGATGGGAGTCGGTTACATCATCGGGTGGCAGACATCGGTCATCATGGTAGCGGGCGGCTTGCTTTCGTCATTCATCATTGGTCCCATCATAGCGTTCGCGGGCGCCGGTTCGAGTGAAGCCATCTATCCTGCAACCAGGCTGATCCGCGAAATGAGTCCCGATGAGATCTGGCGCTCTTACACGAAATACATCGGAGCGGGCGCGGTCGCCACCGGCGGAATTGTGGGACTCGCGCGTGCTTTTCCGGCAATCTGGGATTCGCTCCGCGCTTCGATTCGGCAGCTCGCCGGCGAAGGAACCGGAATTGCCGGCGGCGCTTCGCTCCCGCGTACGGAACGAGACACTCCAATTACGGTGGTTGCGATCGGCTCGCTTGCGCTTGCGCTCTTCATCTGGCTGATGCCGGCGTTCCGGATGAACCTTCTGGGCGCCGTCCTGATCGTGGTCTTCGGATTTCTGTTTTCGGTCGTATCTGCCAGGATCACCGGAATCGTCGGAAGCTCCTCGAGCCCGCTTTCAGGGATGACCATCGCCGTGTTGATGGGGACCTGTTTCATATTTCTCGCGGTGGGTTGGCAGGGTCCGGGATATACCTATTTGGCGCTCGTCATCGGAGCGGTTGTTTGCCTTGCGATCAGCAATGCCGGGACTACGGCCCAGGATTTGAAGACCGGATTTCTGGTGGGAGCCACACCGCGGGCGCAGCAGTTCGGCCTGCTGGTCGGGGTCGTAACCTCGGCAAGTGTCATCGGGTACACGATGATTCTGTTGAATACCAGTCAGACCAGGGAGATTCCGCTGGAAAAGCCCTTCACACCCCCGTCGATCTCGATCGGTAGCGCGGAAACGATCCAGGCCCAGGACGGCAGGACCTACCTGATGGTCAGAGTCGCGGGCGTAGCGGGAATCGAACCGGGAAATTACCTGGTTGAACCCGACACCCGGCTGGCAGTCAAGCGGCGCATCGACGGAATCGGCGGGCGCGAGCTGGCTGCGCCGCAGGCCAATTTGATGGCGGTTCTGATCGGAGGCCTGCTCGAGCGAAAGCTACCCTGGGGCCTGATCATGATCGGCGTTTGCCTTGCCCTTTTCATCGAGCTGCTCGGAATGCACTCTCTCACGTTTGCGGTCGGCGCCTATTTGCCGCTGTCTTCGACTCTGCCGATTTTCATGGGAGGTGTGGTTCGCAAGATTGCGGATAGAACTTACCGGAGGAAACCGGACGACGCGGACGAAAGGGAAGGAACCCTGCTATCGTCCGGGCTGATCGCCGGGGGAGCGCTGGTCGGTGTGCTCGCTGCGTTCCTGCACTTCGTCATCCCCTTTGACGATGAGAATACCGGATTGCCTCTCGGACTCGCGGTTGGTTACAGGTATCTTCGCTTCCTCTGGGAGACGGATGCGGTCTCTGTGCTGTTGTTCGGCGTGCTCGGATTCTTGTTGTTCCGAGGCGCGGGGGATAATAGCCGCAACCGCTAAGACGCAACGCAGCCGTGAGGCCGCAACCAAAATGCTCTTCAGTGTTTCTTCGTGCCTTCGAGACTTGGTGGTTAATCATTAACCGATTACCACGAAGTCGCAAAGACACGAAGAGACACCAAGAATCTCTGCCAAAAAACAACAGGCTACGACCTGGTAATGCGAAGATACTAGGGCATTGTTCCCACGTACCTCGCGCGCGGCCGAATGATCTCGTCGCGCCCGTACTGCTCGATGGCGTGGCCGATCCAGCCGATCGATCGACCCAGGGCGAAGAGCGTGATGGCGGCGCCTTCAGGGAGCTTGAGCGCGCGCGCGAGCGTGACCAGCGCGAAGTCA
Source organism: uncultured Acidobacteriota bacterium (assembly GCA_963827655.1). Lineage (GTDB taxonomy): Bacteria > Acidobacteriota > UBA6911 > UBA6911 > UBA6911 > CAWHCF01. The sequence goes on along the minus strand of CAWHCF010000021.1, from coordinate 20,853 downwards.
ATCGCCGGCTGGTCGCCGCCCAGGATTTCTTCGCCGGCGCGGGCGATCTCGCGCGCCATTTTTACCTCGGGCGATTGCGCGTGACGCTTTTGCAGCAGGTCGAGAAGGAGCCTCGCGCGCGGGTCGCCGTTCTGGTAAAGCGGATGGCCGAAGCCGTAGAGCGGCTCACCGCGCCGCAGGCGATCGGCGAGCGCGCGCTTGATGTCGGGCGCCCGGCGCAGTTCACTCATCATCGTCTCGATCCGCGCCGTCATGCCGCCGTGTTTGGGCCCCTCGATCGCGGCCAGGCCGGCGAGGACAACCGAGTACGGATTCGCGCCGGCCGAAGCCACGCAGCGGGCGGTGAATGAGGAGACGTTCAGCTCGTGATCGGCGCAGACGATGAGGGCGGCGCGCAACAGATCAGGGCAGTCTGGTACGCGCGGCGCCCAGTGGCGGCACAGCGTCTGGTCGATATTGGCTTCGAGCTGCGACGAGCCAACCGCCACGCCAGTCAGCAGGTTCAGAATGCGCCAGCCGCTCTGCGCCACCGGGCGCGGACGTAGATCGAGCGCCAGCGGATCACGGGCCGCGACCAGAAGAAGCATCGACTGCGCGCGGGCGATGAACGGCCGCCGGTCGAGGCTCTTGCCGGGGACCACGTGAATATCAGTAGCGCCGACTTCGCTGTCGAAGCCGCCGAGCCAGATCAGCGATGCGACCTGTTTAATCGACTTCGATCGTGCCAGCTCGCAGGCATCGTAACCCCGGTAGTAGAGACGGTCGGCGGCTATGAGGGTTATGGCCGACTCAAGCACCGGCACGCCCCAATGCAGCGCGCGCTCGACCGCCTTCTGGGGATCGCGCCGCTGTTCGGCGCGGCTACGCAGGCGGTCGACGTCCTCGGCCGCGTAGCGACGGGCGCGAGGGTCGCCGGGCGCGGCACTGGAGCGGATCAGGCCGCGGCTCACGTAGGCATAGAGCGTGGCGCGGTTCACTCCCAACCGCGCCGACGCCTCGGCGGAGGTCAGCCACGTCACCATGCTGGAACGGTAACATTGATTGATTATACAATCAATATTGACGATCAGCGCATGGTGTCGCTACATTGACGACATGGACACGATGGTCAACCAGGGATTGGAAGGGGTGGTGGCGGCGAAGACCACGCTCAGCATGGTCGACGGCGAACGCGGCGAGCTCATTATCGCCGGCTATCCCGTCGCCGAACTGGCGTTGAACGCCACATTCGAAGAGGCGGTTGCGCTGCTGTGGAATGACTCGGTCGATTTCGCGTCAAGGCGCGCTCTCCCGCAGTCAACGCTGGAGCTGCTTGCGTCGGCGGCGGCCGAGCGGGTCGACGCGATGGACGCTCTTCGCATGTCGCTGCGCGGAAGCAGCGGAAACGACGCCGACGATGCCAGGAATATCGTGGGACTCTTTCCCACCGCCGTGGCCGCGTACTGGCGTCTGAGCCACGGCCACGACCCGATCGCCCCGCGCGCGGACCTGGGACACGCCGCGAACTATCTCTACATGCTGAGCGGCGAGGTGCCGCTCCCCGAACGCGTGCGCGGCTTGGAGACGTATCTCAATACCGTCGTCGACCACGGACTGAACGCATCAACATTCGCCGCGCGTGTGATCGTCTCTACCGGATCCGACTTCGTCTCTGCGGTCAGCGGCGCGATCGGCGCCCTGAAAGGGCCGCTGCACGGCGGCGCGCCGGGACCGGCGCTCGATATGGTGTTCGAAATCGGCGATGTGTCACGCGCCGAGTCATTTCTGCGCGACAAGCTCGAGCGGGGTGAGAAGCTCATGGGCTTCGGCCACCGCGTCTACAAGGTACGAGACCCGCGCGCCGATGTGCTGAACATCGCGGCCGAGCGGATGTTTCGCGGGGGCGGCGACATGGGACTCTACCAGCTCGCGCGTGGGGTCGAGTCGGTGGCTTTGCGTTTGCTGAGCGAGTACAAGCCCGGCCGGAATTTGCAGACCAACGTGGAGTTCTACACCGCCCTTCTCCTGCACGGTCTCGGCCTGGAGGTCGCCCTGTTCACGCCCACTTTCGCCATCAGCCGGGTTGCCGGCTGGGTCGCGCACGGGTTCGAGCAGCGGCGCGCGAACCGCATCATCCGTCCGCAGAGCGTGTACGTGGGGCCGCGCGGACGAACCTGGAGCGGAGAACAAGAAGCACGAAACCAGGGTGACGGATTGAGCGGCTGAATTCGCCTGCACTGGGTATTCTTGACGGCCAGTCTGTGGCTGCCGGAAACTTATCTGCCAGGGTAGAGACGAATTGACGGCGGGGCACAGAAGACTGAACTCGAAAACTGATCGCCCTCATAGGCGGCTCCATGAAGGACGAATAGGTCCCTGATTGTCTCCGACCGTTCCGTGGAAGCCGCATTACCGAAAACTGCAGTTTCCCGTTGCCAGGTTTGCTTTGCGGAGATGGGCTACCAGGATCTTGTCAGGGACGCGGCGTGAATCCGATCTTGTCTCTGATAGCTCTGCTAGCTTCATGTAGGGTATTCAGAGTCTGTTCATGCCGTAGCAGAATTGCCTTGATTTGTTCGAGTTCGCTTTCAATCCTTGAGAATCGCTGATTCGTCTCGTTGAGATTCGAGACGAAATCGCCTGGTTCTGGATGAGGAAGAGCGAGTGCCTGTTCCAAGGTGTTATTGCTTTCCGTGCCATTTACTTCACCTTCTGTATACTACACTACCTTCAACTCGAAAGAGTTGTCGCCGGAATTTCACGACCGGATGAGGTTGATGCGCCAATCCGCCCGCAGAGCGCCGTCTGTTGGGTCGCGTGTTGACGCTCGAGCCAACTGGTCAGTATAATCTGACCAGTTTAGTGAGAGAGCGATGGGCAAGATTCCAGCGACAGAGTTCAAGGCCAGGTGTTTGGAGTTGATGGACCGCGTAGCCGAGCGGCGCGAGATCTTTGTCATTACAAAGAGGGGCAAGGAGGTGGCAAAGCTTGTCCCTGTGGAGCGCAAGCCTAAGGAAAGCATCTTTGGTTGCCTGCGCGACAAAGGTTCGATTACGGGCGACTCATTAATCCTGCGATTCCTTTCGAGGCGTGGGAGAGTCTCAAAGAATGGGACGAACTCAACGCGGATACCCCTCCGAATCGGCCGCAGGACCGTGCGCAAACGCCGGCGGAGCCGCCGGTGATCCTCCTCTTCTTTTCTTTCTTTTTTTTTTTTTTTTTTCCCACGCAGCCCCGTGATCCTCCTTGATACCAATGCCCTCCTCATCCTCACCTTGAGACCCGAAAGACTGTCGAGGGCCGCGGGCGCGCTATCGGGCGGGCGATGAATGAGGACGGCGTTTCCATCGCCTCGATTACGTTTTGGGAAATCGCCCTTCTGATCGATGGGCGCCGCGTCACCGTGCACGGGTCGATCGAAGCATTCCTGAAAGAGCTTGCGCGGCGCCCGCGACTTGTGGTGCTCGATCTAAGCCCCGAGATCGCTGCGATGGCGTTTCAGTTTCCACCCGACTTTACCAAAGATCCTGCCGACCGAATCATCGCGGCAACCGCACGTGTCCATGGCCTGGCGCTAGTGACGAAAGATCAGCGATTGCAAGGGAGCGCACTGCTGCGGACAATCTGGTAGGTCCGGGCTGGCTGCGCGCCGCAGGTTTTGCTGGATCCAGCCGTTGCATGGTCGCGGATCACTCAAGTTCCTGGTCGAAATCGTGATAGTTCTCGAGAATCTCTTGACCGCTGCCGGGATCTGTCAAACTATTTCACCGTGATGCGAAGACTCCTCGTTTGTCTACTGGCCTGTAGCACTCATCTCCTGCTCATCGCTTCGGCGCCGGTGCCCCAATTGGCATCCTTGAGCGCGCGCTGGTTCCCGGAAGAGCCCCTGCAGGGCTCGTTCATTCAGCTGGAGGTGAGTCTTGTTGCGCCAGACTCCACAGTGAATGTACAGGGAGAGCTGGCAGGCGAGCCCTTGCATTTTATGCCCGCGGGACCCGCGATTCTTCGGGCTCTAGCCGGGATTCCTATCGACGCGAAAGAGACCGTCACGGTACCGCTGGTAATCGAGCGTGCGGGGTCGCCGGCCGAGAGACTGACCATCGAAATCCCGGTTAAACCGGGAAAATACTCCATGGAAAAACTGAGCGTTGCTCCGAAGTTCGGGAAGCCACCCGACCCCGAAACCGCGGCGCGCATCAAGGCTGAGTCAGAACGCGCCCTTGAGGTCAGTCGCCGGTCGCATGAGACGAAGCAACTCTGGCACGGTGCCTTCGTAAGCCCACGACCCGGGCGGGTGACGAGCGGCTTCGGCGATGGCCGCGAGTTCAACGGCGTCATTCAGAGCCGTCACATGGGAGTCGACTTTCCGGGCGCCGAGGGCTCGCCGGTGCGTTCGCCGAATCGAGGCGTGGTCGCGCTCGTGGACGACTTTTACCTGGGCGGCAACGTGGTTTATATCGATCATGGCGCCGGTCTGGTAACCGGATACCTGCATCTGAGCCGCACCGACGTCGCCACCGGTGATCGCGTTGAGCGTGGGCAGATTATCGGGCGCGTGGGAGCCACGGGCCGCGTTACCGGTCCCCACCTCCACTGGCTCGCGCGCTATGGTCGTGTGACGCTCAACCCGATGACGCTGTTAGGAGTCAGAAGCTAGGATTCAGGATCGGATTCAGGATCCAGCCCTGGTGGTCTGGAGGAGGTCCCGGATCCCTAAATCCTGATCCTAAATCCTGGCCCGGTGTGCTAGAATACGAATCGAACAATTCAACGCGGCGGCGAGGCGTGATCAATCGGGCGCATGCCGTCCGCAGTTTCGCTGAACTTCCCCCCTGAGAGATGCAAATGGAACAGACATCGTCCGTGACGTCGCTTCGCGACCAGTCCCCATAAGCGCATCCTCTGTGTTGAAGATCATGCGGATACTTCTGCCTTGCTGAAGGTTCTCCTGGAACAGGATGGCTACGAGGTGGTGGGGGCGGGTACCGTGGCCGAGGCGTTTACGTATGCCCGAAGTGTCGGGTTTGACCTGTACCTGATTGATAGATGGCTCCCGGACGGCGAAGGTATTGAATTGTGCCGCAAGATCCGTACCTTCGACTCGACCACTCCAATAGTCTTTCTTACGGCCGACGCGCGCGAAACCTCACGAGCACAGGCAATGGCAGCCGGCGCGCAAGGTTATATGGTCAAGCCCGGTGACCCGGGACAGCTGGAACAAATCATAGCCACGCTGACCCTTAAAATGAAGAGTCAGTCAGGAAGACCTCCGCTCAACTACCGGCGTTGAACCCCGCAAGATTCTTCTTCGTGTCTTCGCGTCCTGGTGGTATTTGTTCGGTGGTTACTTGCGCGAACCACGCCGCTGCTCGATCGCCTTCTCGACCAGCCGGCGAAGCTCCCTGATCGGCTCCGGACTGTCGTCCACCTGGAGTCGCAAGACCACGTCATTGTGGAGCCACGGGCCGCCGTCCTTCCTTACAATCAGCAGCGCTGCCGATTGCATTCCGCGCTTGTCGCCGCCGGCGGTCTGCCCCGCTTCGAGCGCGGCCTGCAGCCGCAGAGCCAGGGGCCCTTCTGTATCTTCGAATGCCTTGACCATCCCGTTCACGACCTCCTCACCGGCCAGAATGTTTCCCTGGGCGGTGCAGAACTTTCCGTAGCGGTGCCCCGCCCAGGGACTGGCCTTGGGGCCGGTGAAGGCGGCCGCCTGCCCCCTGGAATCAATCACCGCGAACTGGCGACCCTGCTTCGACCAGTTCTGCGCTCGAGGGTCCGGATCCTTCTCCCACACGCGCTTGATGATGTCTTCCGGCGGCATACCCTTTTTCAGGAGTTCGAGGCACTGCGGCCCGTAGCTCACGTCGACGATCGCCTGCGTGGCAACCGCGCCGACGCCGGCTTCCGCCCAGAGCACGCCGTTCCCGACCGAAAAGACTCGGGATTGCACTGCGCCGCCGATCTCTCCCGTGGCGGGATCGAACCCGAGAATCGAGAAGGTCGCGACCGAATTCCAGTGAGCGTCTGTCGCGGTCGAAATTGCGGATGTGAGCGCAATGAGAGCCAAGGCGGTCAGTCGATACATGTTTCCTCCGGTCGGCAAAGTACTTGGTGTTTCTTCGTGTCTTGGAGTCCTCGTGGTATTTTTTTCGGCCGCTGCCCGGCCGGGTGGAGTACAATCGCCGGCAATATACTTGCATGGAGGAGGGTCATGACCAAAGAGAGTCCCGGGACGCAGGATGTGAAGAAATCCAGCCGCCGTCAATTTTTGAACCGGACTGCCGGAATCGCGGCAACTACGGCGCTGCTGTCGCGCCGCGAGGCTTTTCCTTTCGCCGCCAAGCCGGTGCCGCGCGCGAAAGGGAGAGTCCTTGGCGCGAACGACCGTATCAATGTGGCTTTCATCGGCTGCGGGATGCAGTTCCTGGGATTGCTCCAGCGCGGCTTTGACAACCGCAAAAAGAACAAGAACGATTTCGAGTACTTTGCCGTCTGCGACGTCTGGGATCCTCGGCTGAAGCACGGTCAGGAGAAGACCAAGGCGCTCCATACATTTCGCGATTACCGTGAGCTCCTCCAGCGTCCTGAGCTCGACGGGGTCGTGATCGCCGTCCCCGATCAATGGCACTTTTTTATGGCGCGCGACGCCCTTCTGGCGGGGAAGGACGTCTACCTCGAGAAACCGATGACCTACACGATCGAGGAGGCGGCCAAGCTCAATGACCTGGTCCAGCAGACCGAACGGATCCTGCAGGTGGGCGGAAGCGGCCCGAGCGACGATCTCAACTGGAAGGCGCGCGACTATATCCAGTCGGGAAAAATCGGGAAGGTCCTTTGGGGACTGATCAGTTACAACCGGAATACCAACGAGGGAATGTGGGACTACCCGATACCGGGCATCGGCAGCGAACACTGGCCCGAGGCGGAGGTGAGCCAGCGCAACCTCGACTGGAAGATGTGGCTCGGGCCGGCGCCGAAGCGAGCGTTCAGCAAGGAACGCTACTTCCGCTGGCGCAAGTTCTGGGACTACTCCGGAGGCAATGCGACGGACCTGCTGTATCACCGGCTGGGCACGATGAGCACAATGCTTGGCTTCGAGTTTCCAACCCGCGTCGTCGGGTCCGGCGGAATCTATGTCCAGAAGAACCGCGAGGTCCCCGACACCTACATGACCCTTGCGGAGTACCCGGGAGACTACACCATCAACATGATCTCGTGCATGGCGAACTCCACGTCAGCTCCGCTTTCGGTATTCGGCAACTGGGGAACACTCGAGATCGTAACCGAGCAGCTCGAGAATGACCCGAACCGCGGGCAGGGCGACAACGCGCGCGGTCCGCGCCGGCGCGCCCGCACGGTGGCAGTCGCCAAAGCGGAACGGACCTTCCAGAAGGAATTCAAGGAAGCCAACGACGGCAAGACCGAAGTCCGCATCGAACCGGGCGAGCGGCCGGACCTGATTGACGACTGGCTTGACTGCATGCGCAGCCGCCAGCAGCCGGTCTACGATGTCCTCAAGGGGTACCAGGTGATGGTCGCCATCAAGCTCGGCGTGGACTCCTACCGGCAGGGAAAGGTGATGGCTTTCGATCCGAAGACGCGCCGCCTCCTCAAGGATCCACCGGTCCGTAGAGTCTACCTCCCGCGCCGAGGAGACCTAGCGCGGCCTGCAACGTGTCTTTGCGTCCTTCGTGGTATTCGTGTCTTAAGCCTAGTTGCCGGGATCTCGCAAATTGACTTGACTTTGCTGGTCCCTTTGCGTACAATCCGCGCCCATCACGGGATCCACACCCAACTAGCCTTTCGAAGGAGGCTGCTCATGCAGGCAACTCTCAGGATCAACCGCGCTCGAAGTGTGCGCTCTCGCAAAAATCTCGGTTTAATCTGCTGCGTCGCCGCATTGGGCATCGCCATTCTGGCGCAGCCGGTCGGAGCGCAAGTGCTGTACGGCACCATCGTGGGAAATGTCAAGGACACCAGCCAGGCTTCTGTGCCTGGAGCAACGGTGACCATCGTTAACCCGAAAACCAACGTTTCCCGCGAGACCATCACGAACGAGTCGGGTGCCTACACGGTATCGAACGTCCTTCCGGGAACGTACACCGTGAAGGTCAGTCTTACGGGATTCAAAGAATTCTCGCAGACGGATGTTCAGGTAACGATCAACAACGTCACCCGGGTCGATGCGACGCTCAATGTCGGAAGTCTCGCTGAAACCGTCACCGTGGCGGCGATAGCGACGCCGCTTCAGACCGACAAGACGGATGTCAGCAAGGAGATCAGCGCCAAGGAAATCACGAATCTCCCGCTCAACCAGTACCGGAACTACCAGACCCTGCTCGATCTGGTTCCGGGCGTCACGCCTTCCGCTTTCCAGAATGCAGTTGCGGACACCCCGGAGCTCGCCCTCACCACGAATGTCAACGGCACCGCCCGTAACAGCAACAACACGCGTCTCGACGGCGCAACGACGGTGCTGACCTGGTTGCCCCACCACGCGCTCTATATCTCCCCGTCGGAGTCGGTCGAGACCGTCAGCGTCTCCACCAACAACTTCGATGCTGAACAGGGGATGGCGGGCGGCGCGGCGATCACAGTCCAGACAAAAACCGGGAGCAACGAATTCCACGCCGTGCTTTTCGAACACCACACCAACAGCAGCTTGCGCGCCAAGCCCTTCTTCATTCCTCCGAACAACGATAATCCGAAGAACATTCTCAACATGTACGGCGGCACGGTGGGCGGCCCGATCGTGAAGGACAAGCTGTTCTTCTTCTCGAGTTTTGAAGGATTGCGTCAAAGGCAGAATGGCTCGGCATTGATAACCGTCCCTACCGCTCAGCACAAGGCCGGGGATTTCAGGGATGTGGCCGCGCGCCTTTTTGATCCGTTGACGGGCGATATCGCCGGGGCAGGCCGGACGGAGTTCGTTGATTCGATTATCCCTGCCAACCGGATCAGTCCCATCGCCGCAAAGGTCATGGCGCTGGTCCCGCTCCCGAACCTTCCCGGCTATGCGGACAACTACTACGCCTCGGGGCCGGGCGTACTCAATCGGGACAACTATGATTTCAAGGTCGACTGGGTCCGGTCTCCGAAAAATACCATTTGGGCGAAGTACAGCCGTATGAACGCATTCACCCACTGCGAGCCGAGGCTGAAGGAAGCGATTGGCGACGGCCTCTGCGGGGGCATAGGCGATGCGATCACAACGGTGCAAGTAGCGACCCTGGGCACCACCTTTGTTTCTTCTCCCACGTTTCTGGTCGACGGCACCATCGGTTTCAGCCGCTACTACCACACGACGCAAGGAGTGGACTACGGGACCAACATCGGATCGGACGTTCTCGGCATCCCCGGGACGAACGGACCGGACCCCCGCCAGAGCGGCTTCCCGATCCTTGCTATTTCCAATTACGCCCCCATCGGTAATACGGAGACCTGGAGCCCTGTGCTTCGCCGGGACAACAGCTGGACCTACACGACGAATGCAAGCTGGTCGAAAGGAAAGCACGATGTCCGCTTCGGCATGGATGTCGCCCGCCAGCACATGAATCACTGGCAGCCGGAGCTCGGCGGCCGCAGCGCGCGAGGCAACCTTCGATTCGGAGGCGGCGCGACCACTACGGTCGGCGGCCCGGGAACGAACCGGTACAACAGTCTCGCGCAATTCCTGCTTGGCTTCACCGACAACATGGGGACGGCCCTGCAGAACTACGACCCCATGACCACGCGCGAGTGGCTGATCGGTCTCTACCTCCGCGATCGGTGGCAGTTCAGCCGGAAGCTTACCCTCACCCTGGGTGTGCGTTGGGAGTACTACCCGCTCATGACCCGCGCTCACTCCGGAATCGAGCGCTACGACCTGGATGAGAACAAAGTCTATCTCGGCCGGTTCGGTGGCGTGGAAGATAACGTAGGCGTTACCACCAGCATGCTGAATTTTGGGCCGCGCGTGGGATTTGCCTACCGCCTGACGGACAAGTCCGTGCTCCGCGCCGGTTACGGGATCACGGTCGATCCCTATCCGACGGCGCGGCCGCTCCGCTCTCCCTATCCGGTCGTGATCTTCTCGGATCACCTCGCCGTGAACTCGCGCCAGTATAGCGGCACGCTCGCCACGGGAATACCTCCGATCGTCAGCGCCCGGATCTTTCCTCGGGGATCATCGATATTCCCCCGACGATAGGGACCCGTACCATAGAGAAGGGAGATTTCAAGCGAGGCTACATCCAGTCCTGGAACTTTACCTACGAGCACCAGCTCCCGCTCAACCTGGTTGGATCGGTGGGCTACGTGGGAACGCGCAGCATCCACCAGTTCGCTACCATCGAACTCAATACTGCGCCTGCAGGTGGAGGGACCGCCGGATTGGAATTCAACAAGAAATTCGGGCGCACCGCCAGCACCGGACTGCACTCCCCCTGGCAGACTTCTCTGTACGACTCCTTGCAGGCAACCGTGGATCGCCGGTTCAGCGGCGGGCTATTCATGAAGAACTCCTACACCTGGTCGAAGGCGATCGGGTACAACGCAAACAGCGGCGAGGGCTGCTGCACGTTTACCCACCCGTCGGTCATGCACCGGCAACGAGCGATTCAGGATTACGACCGGACCCACATGTTCAAGTCGGGCTGGATCTGGGAACTCCCGTTCGGCGCGAACAGGCGCTGGGCCCAGGAGGGATTCAGCAAGGCCGTGTTCGGCGGCTGGCAAGTCAATGGAATCTTCAGCGCCTATAGCGGAACACCCTTCACCGTCACCGCGAATGGCACGTCTCTCAATTCGCCTGTCGGCCACCACGCAGGTCGCCGACCAGGTCCTGTCCGAAGTGAAAAAACTCGGCGATGTCGGAGTAGGCGTTCCTTTCTTCGACCCGCTGGCCTTCCGGCAGGTGACCGAGGTCCGCTGCGGTAACGTCGGCCGGAACAGCCTGCGCGGACCGGGTTTCGGCAGCCGTGGATTTCGGCCTCTTCCGCGCTTTCCGCATGTCGGAAGATGTCGAGATTGAATTCCGAGCGGACGCCAGCAACCTCACCAACACGCCGCACTTCAACAACCCGGGCGCGAACGCGTCAAATATGACCTTCAACCCCGATGGAAGTCTCCAGTCTTCCGGAAACTTCATGAGCATAACCAGCGCGAGGCCTGACGAGCGCCAGTTCCGCTTCGGCCTCCGCATCAGCTTCTGATCTTCTCGCGTCACGGCAGGCGCCGCGTTCGCGGCGCCTGCCAACCCCACCCGACCGCTTGCCAAACCAAACGATCCTCTGATACAAATGCTCATCGACCTTGTATGGATACAAGGTCTTCCACACAAAGCTGAAGACAGCAAGAGGTGTGACGATTATGGGTATCGACACGGCTATAGTTAAACGATCCGTTGGCCGCACCGCGCGGCGAGTGACCGGCTTCGCTTTTTCGAAAACGGCGATCGTCGTGAAAGACCGGCGTTTTTTGCCGATGTTGCTTCTGGCAGGCTCTCTCCTGGGCCTGGGCGCGCCCATCGCGACGCGAGGCGCTGATAATCCGCCGCCTGGCTTCGTCGCGCTTTTCAATGGCAAGGATTTCTCCGGCTGGAAGGTGCCTGAGGGGGACGGAGGGCACTGGAAAATCCTGGACGGCGTCATCGACTATGATGCGGAGAGCGAAGCCAAGGGCGATAAGAGCCTCTACACCGAGCGGCAGTTTGGCGATTTCGTCGTACAGGTGGACTGGCGCATCAAGGAGACCCCGTACGTGAATCCGAACGTGCCCTACATCCTGCCCGACGGCAACCATGCCAAGGACATCCAGGGCAAAGAGATGCGCATGTCGCTGCCGGACTCGGACTCCGGCATCATTCTGCGTGGTTCGGGAAAGAGCCAGATCAACATCTGGTGCTGGCCGATCGGGTCAGGGGAAATGTATGGCTACCGGATGGATCGCAAGCAGCCCCCCGAAGTGCGCGCCGGCGCCACGCCGCGCACGCAGGCCGACAAGCCGGTGGGGGAGTGGAATCACTACGAGATCACGCTGCGCGGCGACCGCGTCAGCGTTCAGCTGAACGGAGTCAAGGTCATCGACAACGCCCAGATGCCCGGGATTCCGCCCCAGGGTCCGATTGGTCTTCAGCATCACGGGGGGAAGCGCGACGGCAAGTGGAACAGCCCGCCCGCCCTGCTGCAATTCAGAAACATCTTCGTCAAAGAGCTGAAACCATAACGAGGCCCGCCCATACTGTGGTTGTCTTCGTGTCTCAGTGGAGCTTTTGTTTTTCCCGCCCACTAAGACACGAAGACCCGTGTATCTTTTTCTGTGTTTGAACTTGACCATCTCTTCGTCTGCGTGGACGTGGGCGCTCCCGAAGCCGCACTGCTTGGCGAGTTCGGGCTTACGGAAGGCACACGCAACGTTCATCCCGGTCAGGGAACCGCCAACCGGCGCTTCTTCTTCCGCAACGCGTTCCTCGAACTGCTGTGGGTGCATGATCCCGTTGAAGCGCAGAGTGAATCAACCCGGCTGACCGGACTATGGCCGCGGTGGTCGCAGCGAGATTCGGGTGCGTCTCCCTTCGCGGTATGCTTGCGGCCCGCTCGCGCCGATTCCAAAGAAGTGCCGTTCCCCTCAAGGGAATACCGGCCGTCATACTTGCCGGCCCTATACGCTTTTCACATAGGAAGAGACACTCCGCTGTCCGAACCGATGTGGTGCTACCTCAGCTTTGGACGCAGACCCGATGCCGCGGATTTTCCGGCGCATCAACCTCTTGAGCATCCGGTCGGGTTTCAAGAGATTACCCAGGTGCGGATCACAAGCTCGAGCGCAGATGAGGCATCCGAGGTTGCGCGCATCGTGTCGGGTCTGGGGATAGTCACGCTGGCGAATGGCTCCGAACATCTGCTGGAGGTTACCTTCGACGCAGGCACACAGGGCCGCGCCAAGGATTTCCGCCCGTCGCTTCCGTTAGTGTTCCGATGGTAATGAGCCGGCTTCATGCGATTTCATTTGTGATCTTCGTGATCTTGGTGGTATTAGTGCTGTCTTAATCCTACATGCCAGATCCTAGATCCTGATCGTGATATTCTCGCGCCAACCATGTTGAGTCTTCCGCCGATTTCTAACGAATTCCTTCAGGAGGCAAAGCCTATGAAGTCGAGACTAGTTCTTGTGACACTCATCCTGAGTTTCTTCCTGGTCGCGGTGGCCTGGGCAGCGGATGTAACCGGCAAATGGACTGCCCAGGTTCCGGGCCGCGGCGGGCAAACCCGCGAGACCACGTTTAACTTCAAAGCTGAAGGGGACAAGTTGACCGGCACCATGTCAGGGCAGCAAGGCGAAATTCCGATCTCGGACGGCACGGTGAAAGGGGACGAGATTGCGTTTTCCACCAAGTTCACCGGAGGCGGTGGCGAAATAAAAATCAATTTCAAAGGGAAGGTTGCCGGCGACGAGATCAAATTCACACGCGCCAGAGAAGGCGGCGAGGGGAGCCAGGAATTCACGGCCAAGAGAGCCAAGTAGCAGGATCTAGTGCAGGATCTAGGATTCAGGATCTAGGATTCAGGATTCGGATTCTGGCGAATCGTCTGGCATTCCGGCTGCATCAGCTGTTTCCTGAATCCTAGATCCTGAATCCTGAATCCTGGTTGTCAGTTCAATTCTGGAGCGATGAAGTGGGTCGTGACCAGGTTCCAATAGTCCTCGAACGTTCCGCCGTCGAAGTCCCGCAGAAAGACAGAGATCTTTTGAAGCACGGTCGTGGTTCGGTATCCCGGTATGTTCGCGGGATGCGGCTGGCCGCGGTATGAAACCGACCGGATGAAGAGGCTCCCGCCGTCAATCGGAAGCTTTCGGACATTGCCGGCGAAGACCGCAAAGACGCCGTTCTGGAACAGGAACTGCTCGACGTTTGATGTGTAGAAGGCGCTGACGGTGTAGCCGTTCTTGCGCAGGTACTCGCCCACCGACGCGAGCGCCTTGGGTCCGGCGAAGTCTCCCACTACCGGGATGACGCGGTTGCGCCGCTGCAGGTCGCGCACGAACAGATAGTCTTCCTCGCTGGCGAGAAAGTTACCGGGCCGACCCTTGAGATCCGTCTGGAGGATCAGGTCCTTCAGCGTCGGAAAGCCTGACGATCCCGACCAGTTCGGTCCGCCGAAGCGAAACGAGATTTCGACTCCTTGTTTCCGAAGGACGAGTAGACGTAGTCCAGGCGCTCCAGATCCTGCTGGGAAAGGGGGATCTGGAAGCGGTCCTGGATCGTCTTCCGGACGCGGTCCCGGTTTGCGATGAAGGTTTCGTCCGGTGCCGGGGCCTGCTCGAAGTAATCCAGAAGATCGGCCGTAGAGGTTCCGGTTCGTGGCGCGCGCTCGCCCGCGATGGGCCGGCTGAGAAGTCCCGCGAGAAACTCGGCGCGCGTGGCGGCCGATTCGAAGATCGCTTTGTAAAGCAGGTGCTGAATCATCGCCTGGCGGCGGATATCGACGATGAAGGCGATGCGCGGGCGGACCTTGGCGATGTAGGTGAAGTTCTGCTCGGGTCCGACCCCGATGTAAGCGCCCCCTGAGACGTCCAACTTGCGAAACAGATCGACTACTTGAAGGTAGGAGGTTTCGTTTGACGTGAAGTTGTCGGACCGGAAGTAGCCGTCGTCTTCCGAGAACTGCTGGATCAGTCTCGAGAACTCAGCGGCGGGAATGCTCGGGTCGGTTCGCGCCGGAACCTGCAGCCCCAGGACCGAGAGAGCAAACGTGACGATGAGAAGATTCCGCGACAACCTTCCGCAGAACGAGGACGGACGGGTCATTGGTGCCTCCTGAAGCGAGCTTTACTGCCTGGTTGATGCCAGGCGGCGGTTGAGGCACTCTACCACGGCGGGGCCCGGTTTCCGGATCAAAATCAGAGCTTACAACGAGGGCGCGGAGCGTGATTGAGGTTGCGCAGACGTCAGTCTTCTGAGCCCAGACGCAGCCAGATGGTGAAGCAGGCCGAACATCGTGAGCGACCACGCAATCAACGCGATATAGATGAACACCTGGGGAATCCGCAGAAGGAAAGGCGCCTCGATCACCTGCGCCAGCCGGAATGTGCAGACTGTGTACATGCCGAGAGGGAAGACCGCTCCCCAGTACAGCGGATCATAACGGAGCGGGAACCGGCGGTAGAGATGCCGCCAGATTCCGAGGATGACCAGCATCGGAATCCACCACGTTGCCGTGGCCCAGAACAGCAGGGTAAAGCCTTTCAGGAATGGGAGCAGGTCGCTGAGGACCCCCGAATGCGGAGCGCGCGCCGATCAGCGCCGTTCCGGCCAGGGTCGAAATCGCGACCGCGCCCATGTTGATCCAAAATGGTGGCGCAAGGTCGGACGGGCTCAAGGGGAAAAAAGTGTAGCGGTAGAAGATCAGCGAGATGATCCAGATATAGAGCATCCCGCCGCCGAGCCACATCGCAAGACAGAACAGCAGCACGTGTGCCTGGTAAGGCGTAAAACCGGTTGCCAGCTGCGCACCCAGGACGACAACGGACTGGGCGGCGACGACGGCGACCAGCCACCCGCCGTTGATTCCCTCCGCCAGCGTAGGTTTGACTTCCTTGACGGTCAGGATCGTGAAGACGCCATAGGTAATGTCGGCCCACAAGATAATCCCGATTATCCACAGTATCGCCGCCGTCCGCCACAGACCACCGATCACCAGGCTCTGGTTGCCAAGGACACACGTGGCGGCAACCGTCGTAAAAAAGCCGACGGATCGTCCATGGTGCATCAGGTCGGCAATGACTTGATCGGTGTGCCGCACTGCGCGCGCGATCGTCAGGCCCCAGAGCGTCCCATAAAAAATGATATTGAGCGGAAACAGCACGAGGGCAAGCGTCTGGAACCCGAGCGAGTGCGAGGCGATCGAGACGATCCCGGTTGCCATCACCATGGCAAAGTAGGCCGGATGCAGCCCGGCGAGGCCCGCAGGGGCGCCGCCCTTTCCCGCCGGCGCGACAGAGCCGGCAAGAGCAGCGGGCATCGATTCCGGCTTGGCGTCGGCGCTCATCGCCGTTCTCGCTCGATGTAGTACAGGTATCGCAGCAGGCCGACGTTTAAAAGCAGGCATAGCAGGCTTGCACCCGCCGCCGGCCAGATCACCGACGCATCGCCGCCGAGATACGCGTTCATGGTGGCCGTCAGCAGCCAGAGCTGAAGGATCACAAGGATCAGCACGAATGCGATCATTCCGTATATGACGGTGCTGCGCTGCTCGCGCGTGAACGGACGTTTGACGGCCATACTCAAACTGTCCTCCATTCGACTCCTGCGGCGTATATGGCATCGCCGCGAACATCGAGCTGAATTCGTGGCAAGGGACGCCGAGGTGGACCGGCTACAGGCCGGCCGGATCGCAGCTCGAAATAACCCTCATGACACGGACAGTGGATCACGTCCTTGTCGAGCCGGGGAATGACGGCGCACGCCAGATGCGTGCATTCCTGGCTATATGCGAACATGATATCGCGCGCCGGACGGATGAGTATGCACGCGTCCTCTTCGCCAGGGTATGCGAACGTGAGGACGCCGCCGATCGGAACCTGGCTGAGCCACCCGATTCTTTTAAGCTCAGGCTTGCCTCGCGCCTTCCGTAACAAGTTCTGGAGCGCGATCCAGAACTGACCCATGGTAAACGCCAGGCTGGTCAGGACCATGAACTTCATGAAATCGCGGCGTGCGACGTAGTGGTCCTGGGGCCAGTCGATCGGGAAGTCGCGACGCCACGCCGGCTGCTGCTCGGCCGGGCGCCAGTCCGGCGCCAGCGTGATCTGCTCGGTTTCGATCGTCGGCTGATAGAGACTGGCCGGCGCGGTTCCGGTCAGCCCTTCGCGCCCAGGCGTGTCCACCCGGACATCGACTGAGTCGCGGGGACCGATGGGCATCTTATTGTCACTCATCCTGGGAGACTCCTTGGTGGCGCGGGTCATTAGAGGCTGTCGCAGAACGACCCGATACATGTGCGGACGGGCTATCAAGCCCGTCCGGCCCCCTAGTGGCACGAAAGAGCTTTTTAAGGCTAATCCTCCCGATCACGTTACTGGCGACGGGTCTGATGACCCGTCGCCACAGAACAGTTTTTTGAGAATCTCAGACGGGCCTTCGGCCTCAGGCGACAACACAGCCGACTCCTACCGCTCTGCCCAATACGTCATCGCAATTATGAACCAACCAGCTAGCACGTTTAGGATCGCGCCCAGGGGTCCTGCAGCAGAATGCGGAACTTGTTTCTGCGCGGACCCTTCAGATCTCGACCTCCTCGAACGGGTCGAGAGAGCGCGATCGCGCGCGTCACTGTTCTCTCTCGATGGCGCGCCCTGGAGACTCACCGGCCCGGTAAGAACTTTGAGGGACACGGCCCGAGCCTGCGGCTTTTCCTCCATCGCGGCGGTGACATCGAGATACGACGGCGAAATCGTTTTTCGTGCCGGCATCATGGCGAACACACGGGTGGTGATGGTTTGGTTCCCGAAACGAAAGGTGTTCACCGGTACTGACATCGGACGCAGTTGCCCGATCTGCTCCCGGGTCCCGAAGAAGAGCGCCTGACTGGGACACACGGTCGCGCACATCGGTTTCTTTCCCGCACTCGAACGGTCGTAGCACATGTCGCACTTCATCATGATCTGCCGGTCCACATACACCTCCGGCACGCCAAACGGACACGCGAGCACGCAGTTGCCGCATGCGATGCATCGCGGCTTGCTGGCGGATTGCACGACACCATCACCGGTGCGCTTTATGGCGTCGGCGGGACAGACCTCGGCGCAGGTCGGCTGCTCGCAGTGCATACACACCACCGGCACGGTCTGCACGCTGTTTGAGCGGTCGACATAATCCAGGTGGATCATGGATTCGCCGCGGTGCGTATCGCACTCCGTGCAGGCCTGCACACAGGCCTGGCATCCAATACATCGATTGGGATCGATGAAGAAATGCAGAAACTCGGGTTTGCCCATCAACCGCTCCCTATTGCTGCGGCTCGAGAGTATCCACGTAGTCGGGGGTCCCGTCCGCCTTGCGAACGCGGCAACCACAAACCTTATACTGCGGGATCTTGCTGATCGGGTCCTGGGCGGCAACCGTGAGCTGGTTCACGCACTTCTTGCCTGGCCAGTGGTACGGGACGAAGATCGTGTCGGGACGGATCGTCATGACGACCATCGCCTTCAGCGTGATGGCGCCCCTGCGCGTTTCCGCTGTGGTCCAGTCACCATCTCGAATTCCCAGCTTCTCTGCCAGCCTCGGATGCATCTCGATTCGGGGCTCGGGGTACTGCTGCACCAACGGGCCGATTCGACGCGTCTGGGTGCCGGACAAGAACTGGCTGACGACGCGACCCGTGGTAAGGAAGATGGGATACTCCTCGCTGGCATCGTCGACGGGCGGCCGGTATTCGGCGATGTTGAAACGAGCCTTGCCATCGGGAAAGTAAAAGGGTCCATTTCCTTTGGCCACCGGATTGTAGCTGCCGCGCTCAAACAATCGGGGCGTACCTGAATGATCCTCGATGGGCCGACCGGTCTCCGGGTCCTCGCTGTAGCATGGCCAGAACACACCCATCTGTCGCTCGATCTTCTCGTAGGTTATGCCCGAGTAGTCCGCAATCCCGCCTTTGCTGGCTATGCGCAGCTCGTCGAAAATTTCGCGCGGGTGGGTGAAGGTGAAGCCCTTGGGTCGGCCCAGCGCGGCGGCAATGTCCTGAAGGATCCGCCAATCCTGCCTTGCTTCACCTGGGCAGTCGACCGCCTTGTTAATCTTTATCACGCGACCCTCGACCTGCGTCACGGTTCCCTCGTCTTCTTCGTGCAGGCTGCCAGGCAGGACGACATTGGCATGATGTGCCGTGTCATTCAGGAAAAAGTCGATCGCGGTGTAGAATTCCAGTTTTTCGAGACACCGCGTGATAAACGTGTTGTCCGGCAACGAAACCTTCGGATTGAAGCAGATCGTTAGCAGGCCACGGATTTCGCCGGCGTCGATCTTGCGGAACATCTCGTAGGCGTCGACTCCGGGCCCGGGCATGTCTTTCTCGTCGATTCCCCACACCCCGGCGATGTACTTGCGGTGGGCCGGATTGGCGATCTCGCGCCAGCCGGGGAGCTGATCGCACTTCTGCCCGTGTTCGCGGCCACCCTGGCCATTGCCCTGGCCGACGATGGTTCCGTACCCGCATTTCGGTTTTCCAATCCGTCCTGACGCAAGCACAAGGTTGACGGTCCCGAGGCAGTTCTGGACGCCGTTTGAATGATGTTCAATGCCACGCGCGTGGAAGAGGAAGCTGCTTCGAGCGGTGCCCCACCATTCGGCCGCCTGTCGGATCGACCGCTCGGGCACGCCTGTGACCTCGGCGGTTCTGGCCAGGGTCCAGGACCGGCAGTACTCTTCAACCTGCTCAAATTGAAGAGTAAACCCATCGATGAATTCGTGGTCGAGCCAGTCGTGCTCTATCATTTGTTGCAGCACGCCGGCGAACAGTGCCGCATCGCGGCCCGGCTTCACGGGCAGGAACAGGTCGCACGTCCGAGCGATGGGCGTGATCCGTGGATCCTGCACGATCACTTTCGCCCCCTGCTCGCGCGCCTGCCAGATGTAGTTAGTCGTGATAGGAGAGCACTCCGCGACGTTCGAGCCGGCGACCCAGATCACCTCAGTTCCGATCATGTCGGACCACGGATTCGTGGTGCGGTCGATGCCAAAGGCTTTCTTGTTGGCAGCACCGGCGCTCACCATGCAGAGGCGTCCGTTGTAGTCGATGAATGGCGTCTTCAGACAGACGCGCGCAAATTTGCCCAGCAGCAGGTTTTCTGGTTGTCAGACTGGCGCCTCCAAGCACACCAATGGCGCTGTTCCCGTGCCGTCTTCTGAATCTGGTCGAATTCCGCGGCCACCCTGGCGATTGCCGTCGCCATAAGGGATCGCTCGGAACCCACCGGGGGCCGAAGGGTCGTGCCGTAGCGCGGTCAGGAGCCGGTCGGGGTGCGAACCCTGGAGGTAGCGCTTGACCCCCTTTGGATACAGCATCCCTCGATTGAACGGAAACTCCTCCCACGGCTCGAAGCCGATGACCTGGTTGTCCCTGACCTTCAACTGGATACCGCACTGCTGGCCGCAGAAGCAACAATGCGTGCGAACGAGCCGGTCCGGTTCGACGCTGGTGGACAGCTGTAACCCGGTCATGACCGAAAGATGCGGTCCGAATTTCTCGATGATGTTACAGCTCGGGAACGGGGATCGTAGCCATGGAGTGCTCTGGGGCTGAATTACCAAGATGGTCACCGCGTCTGCTGGTTGCCGGGTGATTCTTCCGCAATGCGCTGGGTAAGGTGGCGCTCCCGTTGGGCGGCCTCTGCGCGAGGCCGAAAAGGGCCCGACGACAGCGGGGACACACCTGCTGGTAATGGTGGGCAACGCCGCTTTCGCTGCCGATTTCGTAAGTGAACCCGAGTTGTTTCTGAACGATGGTCGGTATCACGCACCATCATGGCCGAAGCGAACGCCTGCCCGCATCGGTGGCAGCGGACCTGTTCCGTTTGCTGCCCAGCATCCTTGTAGAAGCTCACGCCGAGCTGCGCCGAGCCGCTGGAAGATGCGAAACAACTTCCCGAACAGAAGGCTGACCACAGCGTGAAGATCACCGTGATGGCGTGCAGGATAGCGAGGAAATCATACGCGTACCCCTTCATCCAGGTATAGCTGGCGGTCGCATCAGCCCGGTGATGCTGATGGCAACGAACAGAATGAGTGGGAAAATACGAATTGCCGAACTGCTGCACCGCGACGGCGCCGTGATGGATCATGCGGCGCCGAAAGGCGAGCATGACGCAGGCAATCACGGAAAGATGCCCATACCAGCC
>CAWHCF010000020.1:0-344335 GCA_963827655.1 uncultured Acidobacteriota bacterium | reverse complement strand
TGTAAGACCGGCCCCGATCGGCCTCGCGGTCCCGGGGATCCTGAGTATAGTTACGGCCGTAGGGCGGGCCCTCGTTGACGCTGTAGCCGATCGAAAGGGCTTTCTGGAAATTGAAGGACCCACCGAAAGTGAGACCCTTGGAATACCGCCGCTCGGCTCGCAACTGCAGCGCATTGTAATTGGCGCTGGTCCACGATTCCAGGCGGCGCACGGTGCCGAGCGCCAATGGTCGACCCGGCTCGCGGGAATCCACGTAAAACGGGTAGGGGCGCCGGTTCTGCACGGTTCCCAGTCCCGGGTCGGGGTTGTTGGAATTCTGGACCGGCATGTCGATATTCGAGGCCTGGCTGCCGACATAGGCAATCCCGGCGACGAAATCGTTGGCGAAGCTCTTTTCGATCTCTAAGCTCCACTGCCAGATATCGTTGTTGAGGTAGAGCGAACGGTTGGCCCGGTCCGCCTGGAGATTGCCCAGCATCACGAGCGCCGCAGGTCCGGCGCCAGCCGGGGCGCCGGCAAACGGATTGTCGATCGTCGCCGTGGGACGATTCTGGTCGTTCTGAAACACGGTCGAGCCCGAGAAAGGTGGATTCAATGCCAGGATGTTGAAGTTGTTGGTCTGCTGCGGGCTGTAGAAGTGCCCTGCTCCGGTTCGAAGCACCATCGTGTCGCTCAGCCGGTAAGCAATTCCCAGCCGCGGCATGATCTGTTTCCAGTTGAGGTCATACAGCTTTTCTGTGACGTAGGGGTCCGGCACCAGCATGGGTACGACAACTCCATTGATGGTCTGCGCCTCGCCGGGCACAAAGGATAGATTCCGGAGCTTTCCGGTTGGGTCTGTGACGGTTCCATACCAGTCCCATCGAACGCCGAAGTTGACCGTCAGTTTCGGCGTCGCCTTGAAGTCGTCAAGCCAGTACAATCCCCACTTCTGCTGGCGCAGTAACTGCGGCGGCGCGCCTTCCGCCGAGTTGGCGCTGAGTTGAAATCCCAACAGGAAAGCAGCGAAAGCATCCGGAATGCCCACGATATCCCGGGTGAAGGTGAGTTGCCCCCGAGGCAGGTTACTGGCCTCGTTGCTTACCCTGTCCCTGCGGTATTCGGCGCCAAACTTGAAGTTGTGCCGGCCCCGGTTGATGACCATGTTATCGGAGCCGCTAAAGGTTTCGTTCACGTTAAAGGTGACATTGCCGGAACCGGTCCCCGAAAAACCCGTGATACTGATGTTAGGCACGCCTTCTTCGCGCGGCGTGAGCTGGCGGTTGTTGTCGCCCACGACCCGGAAGTCCAACCCGAGATCGCGGTGGGTAAAGTCAGTATCGGTCTGGAGGGCGAGCTGGTTGGCGCGGATGCGGTTCATTCCGAATCGCGCCTCGTTCAGCATGGTGCCGCCGAGGATTTTGGTATAACCAATTCCCAGGTTCTGCGCGCGAAAATCCGTGACAAACTGATTGACCCTCTGCAGCGGATTATTGGTCCAGGCGGATTCGACGATGACGTAGCGGCCGAACAGGCGATCGTTGTTGCCCAATCGGTGATCTACGCGGCCGAGGTATTGATCGCTGTTAAGGATCTGATCGTTGGTACCCGCCTGATTCAGCGTACTTCTGGCCGCCCGCGCTTGCTCGTCGATGTTCGGAAACGGTATGAATCCGCCCTCAGGGAACGGGCTCGTCTTCTGGTACGTGAGAATCTTGGCGGAAGCCGGATTAATCAAGCTCGGAGGAATAATGTTATTGGGGAACGGCTCGCTGCTGCCCGGAAAGCGGATAGCGCGGGTCACCGCGGGATTGGCATCGGTCGGATACCAGCGGTTTCCGGGTTGAAGAATTTCGGAGAAATCACCGGCGCGCATGGCCAGCGTCGGCACTGCCTGTCTCGCCGGAGTGCCGCGGTTCTCTCGCCGCCCCTCATAGTTGGCCAGCCAGAAGGTCTTGTCCCTCAGGATTGGACCCGAAGCCACGCCACCGAACTGGTTGCGCCGCAGGCGGTTCTTCTCGGCCCCCGGCGGCAGGAAGAACCCGCGCGCGTCGAAGATGTCGTTGCGAAGGAACTCAAACAGGGCGCCGTGAAATTCGTTCGTTCCGGATTTGACCACCACATTCGCCTGAGCTCCGGAGTTCATTCCGTACTCGGCCGAGTAGATTGCGCTCTGGATCTTGAATTCTTCCACCGCCTCGATCGAAGGCGCAAAGAGCATCGCGCTCTTGAAGCCATCCACCGCGGCTACGCCGTCGAGGGTAATGTTCTGATTGGTGTCTCGCTGGCCGTTGGCTGAAAGCCCGACAATCTGCCCCGGCATGGCTCGCGTCCCAATCGTCTGTTGCCCATCGATCCCCATGCGAGAGGTGCCGTAAACTACGCCGGGCATCAGCGTCGCCAACTGCCCGAAATTGCGTCCGTTGAGCGGCAGCTCCACCATGCGTTTCTGCTCGATGACCGATCCCAGGGTTGCGTCTTCGGTTCGCAGCAACGGAGCCGCCGCGCGCACCTCCACAGTTTCTACCTGATTGCCTACCTGCAGCTTGAAATCGAGGCGGGCCTTCTGATTCAGCTGGAGCACGATGCCGCGACGCAGCTCGGTCTTGAATCCCGTGGCCGAGCAGGTAACTTCGTACTCACCGATCTCGAGTAGAGGGAAGATGTAGTTGCCCGTTTCGTTGGTCATTGCGGTGCGCACATCTCCGGTAGCCACGCGGCGGACCGTCACGGTGGCGCCTGGGATCACGGCCCCGGTCGGATCACTGACCAGTCCCAGGATTTCCGTGGAAACAGTCTGACCAGGAATCACCGGTACGAAAGCAAACGCTAGAGCCAACACCAACCAAGGCCTGCTAACTCGCACAGAATACCTCCGATCTTCTATCAGGTTCACAGTTCGCCTGCGTATCCCCATTGTCGTGAGCAAACCTCGCTCAAACCCAGATTTCCGATTGCGGCGCTGTCTGAAGGAGATTATACATCTCTGCGTAGAATTAACCACGAAGACGCTGAGAAATGACAGGAGGGGACGTGTCGAAACGACACCTTGCACAGCTTCCGTGTTTCATAGTCGTCTGGTTGCTTGTCTGCCTTGGACAGACGGCAACGGCGGAGGACGATTGGTCGCAATTTCGCGGGCCGAACGGAACGGGCATTTCCAGCGCCAGGAATCTGCCCATCGAACTCGGTCCCGAGCGTAACCTGGTGTGGAAGACCTCGCTCCCTCCCGGCCATTCTTCTCCGGTGCTGACCCGGGATCGCATTTTTGTCACGGCCTTCGAAGGCGAAACCCTTCTGACTCTCTGTCTGGACCGCAAGACGGGCCGGATACTCTGGCGGCGTGAAGCGCCCAGAAACCGCTTGGATCGCCTGCTCAAGCCAAACAATCCGGCTTCCCCCAGTCCGGTCACTGACGGAGAAAACGCCTACGTCTTCTTTCAAGATTTCGGATTGCTTTCCTACGCGCCGGATGGGCGGGAGCGCTGGCGCCTGCCGCTCGGCCCCTTCAACGTGCAATATGGTTTCGGAGCTTCGCCAATTCTGGTAGATGACCTGGCCGTGCTGCCTTGCGATCAAGACACGAACTCGTTCTTGATTGCCGTGGAACAAAAAACCGGACGCGTGCGGTGGAAGGTTGATCGGCCGGACGTGATTTCCGGCTACTCGACGCCCATCGTTTATCAGCCCAGAACCGGGCCCAAGCAGATCATCATCCCAGAGTCCTTTCGACTTTCAGCGTATTCGGTCAAAGATGGCATGCGGCTCTGGTGGGTACGCGGGTTGGCTTGCGAAATGAAATCCATCGCCACGCTCGACGGCGATACGATTTACATCAACGGTTGGGGTTTCGCGGAGAATCAGCCCGGCAAGCAGATCGCCGTGGCATCTTTCGATGAAATGCTCGCCGGCTACGATACCGACAAGGACGGGGCCATCTCGAAGTCGGAAGCGCCTGAGGGGCGTCTGAAGAAAGACGCTTACTTCGGCACTTTCGATCTTGACCGCGACGGCAAGTTGAATGCGCGGGATTGGGGGATATATCGAGCCATGATGGCGTCGGAAAACGGTCTGCTCGCGATCAGACTGGGTGGCCAGGGCGACATGACCGAGACCAGTGTCCTCTGGCGCTATCAAAGACCAGTCCCTCAAGTTCCTTCTACGTTGTTTTATGAGGGCGTCCTCTATATGGTCAACGACAGCGGGATTCTGATTTCGTTCGATCCCGGAACGGGCAATGTGATCAAGCAGGGAAGGCTGAAGGGCGCGATCGACAAATACTTCGCTTCACCGGTTGCGGCGGACGGCAAGGTGTACTTGATCGGTCAAGGGGGAACCATGTCAGTGGTGAAAGCCGGTAGTGAGTGGGAGATCCTGGCAGTAAATGAGCTGGGAGAGGAAGTCTATGCCACACCGGCAATCGCCGACGGGCGTCTCTACATTCGCACTCAAGGCGCACTCAGCTGTTTCGCCTCGCCTAACAGCGCCCGGTAAGAAGCCCAAACTCCGTTCTTCATCTCGCTTCCTCTGGGCCCGTTAGGCCCAACAGGGAATAGGCCCGCCGTAAGGCCGCTATCAGTTACCGGTTCTGATGAGCGCCGAAGGCGCGACACATATCAAACAATCAGGTCGGCGCCGACTTACGTGTAAGGCTCAGAGCTTACTACGCCTCGGTTTGGGGAAGCTTGCTTCGCCAGTCTTCGGGCGGTATGCAGGTTGCTCGCTACCTGGTGGCAGCTAACGCCTATTTGGAAATCGTACCCATGTAACAAATTTCTTGCCACGAAATCCCACCCCTGTTACAAGGGTTCTCCATGGCTCGATCAGCAACTACATTTCGGCCCAAGTGGAAGCTGGGCAATACCACGGTAATTCGGGTTCCCAAAACTCTTGCGCGGACTGTCCTGAACTACGCCCACGAACTCGACCAGAAATCCGAGCTACATGACCCAGCAGTTGCTTACCGAACCGCGGAGGATGTCGAGATCAGCAAACCTGTCAACGTCGCTTCCGTCCCGCAACGCTCGCCCTTCCGCTATCCGGGAGGCAAGACGTGGCTGGTTCCCTATGTCCGTTCCTGGCTCACCCATAGGCCAGCTCGTGTCGGCATTCTGGTCGAACCATTTGCCGGCGGTGGAGTCATCGCACTGACCGCCGGTTTTGAAGGTCTCGCGGAACACGCTGTGCTAGTCGAACGCGATACGAATGTCGGCGCAGTCTGGCACACCATATTCGGCGGCCAGGCAAAGTGGCTTGAAGACAGAATCCTGAATTTTGAGTTAACGCGAGAAAACGTCACAGCCATTTTGCGCAAAGAGCCCGTGACCCAGCGTGAGCGCGCCTTTACCGTCATCCTCAGAAACCGTGTCCAAAGAGGTGGAATCATGGCGGAAGGGGCTGGACTGGTGAAGGCGGGCGAGAACGGGCGCGGACTCAGTTCCCGCTGGTATCCGGAGACCCTGGCACGACGGATTCGGGAAATCGCCAGCGTTCGTGAACGGTTCTCCTTTATCGAAGGAGACGCCTTCGAAGTCATTCGACGATACGCTGATGACGAGACCGCAGCCTTCTTTATCGACCCGCCATATACGGTTGCATCCAAGCGCCTGTACTCGCACTGGCAGGTTGATCATCCAAGCCTCTTCGCACTCCTGGCAAATGTCAGGGGCGACATCCTGCTGACCTATGACAACACCAGTGAAATCGCAACGCTCGCCTCAAGGTTCAATTTTGAAACCCAGGCGATTGCGATGAAGAACACTCACCACGCCAAAATGACGGAGCTCCTGATCGGCAAAGACCTGTCCTGGCTCAGGAAAGCGGCAAACGGGCGCGGATCTGCGTCTCGAGACAGTCAACGGGCTGTTCCCGTTCCCGCGGTAGCCTTCCGACGGCACTGTATTCACAGAGCTGACGGACCCCTCAGAACCAGGCCCGGGACACTCACGTTCAAGCTTGAATGCCGGGGTAGAAGGATTTTTGTTTGACACTTTTGACCGACGATGTACTATGCCTCGAATCGGGCAGGTGCCCAGGATTTCAAGGTTGGGCAAATCCTTTCTCCCCCCAAAGCAGGGATTTTTCTTTAACCACCCTCTCCAATCGATGGCATGAAACCGCTGTTTTTTCCAAATTCAAGTCAGAAGGGATAGAAAAATGGCTGAACCGAAGAAGCCTGGTGAGATGATCAGTAACTGAAGAAACGATAATGCTGTCCTTGTCGCCAGCCGATCAGGCGAAGTTGAAGAAATGCGTGGAGCGCGGGAAGTTGAGAATTGGTTTCGCCGAAGTCCCAGTCACGAAGCTTCCCCTGATCAAAAGGCTTGCCGGCGGAACGACAATCGACTAGCGCTGTACAGGTTCATGGAATTGTAGTTCGCCGACTCGATGCCTTCCGAAGCTCGGGCAGGAACTACTCGAGCGAGATAGCCAGCAAGCCACTGCCGCTTCAACCGGATATCCACTAGAACGAGAGAGCCCGCGGCCTGACGGTTACCTGCCGCAAAGAGTTCGTGGCTTGCTGGTGTTGTCTTCCGTGATTCGTTCGAACCGGACGGATCGTCAGTCGGACTTTTCCACCATTACGCGAAATTCTCGACGGCCCGACCGGCCGCTGTCAGAAACCCTGGGGACGTAAGCCGTGTGGGCGCCTCTTGCAGAAAGTTCGCCGCTTATTGGCCTGGCCTACAATCGGGGGGCCGAGTCACTCATCAAAAGGAACCCTGCCTCAGCTGATTACCTGGAAGTCCCGTTTGAACTCTTGCGTCATGACCCTTCAATCATCGACTTGAAACAATACAAGCCGTTCATCCTGCATTGCGCCAGTATGTCGATCGCCGGCTCAGCGCGCCCGCCCCTTACAACTATTCAGCAGATATTCGAGTGGATTGACCGGACCGAGACGCCTTGGCTGGGGGAACATCTTTCTTTTATTACAGCCGAGAAGCCGGGCGCTTCCAGCCACTGGGACGAGTACGCCCCTGGAGAGCCCTATAATATCGGGTATACAGTAAGCCCGCCGATGAACGAGGAAACCATCACCATGGTGGTGGAATCGGTAGACGCGTGCCAGCGTCATTTCGGCATCCCCCTGCTTCTCGAAAATCCGCCTCTTTATTTCCTCCCGCCGGGAACGACGATGTCGCAAGCCGATTTCATAAGCTCGATCTGTGGACAGACTTCCGCTAATCTGCTCCTCGACCTCACGCACCTCTACATAACGTCAAGAAATTTCGATTTCGATCCGCGCCGGGAACTCTTGAAGTATCCGCTCGAGCGAGTCGTCGAAGTGCATGTCTCGGGCGTGGACTGCCAGGCCGATATTCACTGGGACAATCATGCCAGCCCGGTTCCTGATCCAATCCTTCAGATGTTGCCGCTGGTGCTGGAGCGAGGAAAGGTCCGGGCAGTGACCCTGGAATATAACTGGCCCTCGGCCATGGTTGAGAGTGTTCTTGTGGATGAGGTGGATCGAGTGCGCCGTGTGGTTCAAAGAGGCATGCCGGGATGAGCACCGCGACCGTCAACTCGATCATAGCCCGGTGTATACTGGATCCGCGATTCCTGGATGCGTTGGCTTCGAACACGGAAGAGACCCTGAAAGAATACGCTCTGGATGAACAGGAACAGCGTGGTTTTCTCAGCCTCGATCTGAGGCGGATCCGATATCTTGCCGGATTTATCACAAAGATACAGAATCACGACGTCATTGCGGAAATGGCGCAAACCCATACTCTGCTCCGCCACTATGACCTGGAGCTACCGGTCTTTAGCGCGTATCGCGAGACTCATCAGCGCATGCGGGCTGCAAATCCCGGGAAGAGAGAAAAGGTCCGGGCCTTCGTCGCATTTCTGAAGACATATCTGGCCTCTCTTCCCCCTGATAGCGCACCGGGTCTCGAGGATATCCTGAATCACGAATGGCTCATGTGGGAAGCGAGCCGAATCGGCCGGAACGCAACCGCCAGCGTCCGGCGCTGGATCGACCGACGAGACGCCGCCGGAGCGGGCCTTGGGTGATCTGGACGAATTGGTACCTCGTATGAACGGCGTCTTCCGCGTGGGCGTTTTCGAGCACGATCCGCTCGAGATCGCCAACCAGATTGCAAAGTCCGCATTCGATTCCAGTCGTCTTTGCAAAGACGCCGGTATTTGGGGCTACTGGGGGAACCCCGGCAGCGTGTCGGTTCGTCTCTTTCGGCTTGATTACGGCGTTTTAACGGTCCTGCAGGAGATCACCGGAAGTCGCACAATTGGCGAAATAATCCGGCGCTTGACAGCGGCCGCAAAACCGGAGATCACGCCCGAGGAAGTCCGGTCTTTTTTCGTGACTGCATTCCAGAGCGGTCTGTGTCGAGCGACGTAGCATACCTCTGTAATCAGTAGGACTCCGCAAGTTGCGCGTTTCAGGACCGCATGATCTGGTCAAGGGCTACTACCTCGGCGCCGTCGTTTACCATTTGCATCGCCTCGGTATTTTGGCCCTTCTCTCACGGCCAGCCACTGCGGCCGAGGTTTCGGCCCGGCTCGGGTTGAACTCCGATGTTCTCGAACATCTCTTGCACTACCTGTATTCGTATAGCGACATCCTGGACACAGTTTCTCCCGGGTGTTATGTCGTGAACCCAACCTGTCAGCCATATGGCGATTTCGGTTTCCACATCGATAAGTTCATCGGAGCGTATGGCCCGCTTTTTCAAAACCTGGATCAGATTCTTCACAGCGAGCGAGCGGACAAGGCTCTAGTAAACGATGACCTTTTCGGCGAAGCCTTCGCTGCCACCCCCCGAGACGGAGTCGCGACGATTGCGGACATTGTTTCGCAATGGAACGCGGCGTCTCTGCTTGATCTTGGATGCGGTCCGGGCATGTTGCTGGAGTACCTGTGCGCCTCGACCCCGGCGTTTGTGGGATGGGGTGTCGATCTCAGCCCCGCCATGTGCCGGCTCGCGAATGCCAGGCTGAGCAGCTCTGGCTTCTCTTCCCGCGCGACGATTGTCTGCGGTGACTGCCGGAACCTGCACACTCTGCTGCCAGAAGCCGAATTGAATCGAATCCAGGCAGTCTATGGCGGCAGCATCATGAATGAGTTCTTTGGGAACGGGAACGCTGAAGCGATTAACTTTCTGCGTTACCTTCGGTCGATCCTGCCGGGGCGACTCTTCTTCATTGCCGACTACTATGGAAAACTGGGGCGCAGTGATAGTGAGACTCAGGCAAACGTTCATACGTTTAATCAGGATCTGGTTCAAATCCTCTCGGGCCAAGGAGTCCCTCCGGGGGACCTTCGCGGCTGGGTTTCGGTTTATGAGGGTGCGGAGTGCCGCGCTCAACACGCATATGAATGCGACGCCGACGGACTGCAGTGGTTCGTGCACGTGGTCGAGTTGTAGTTTTGTATACCGCTAAGACTCAAAGACACGAAGAGACACCAAGAATGTCGCCAAATCGATGACCAACATCCTGGTTGTTTGCTGCACCCGGCAGAAGAAAGAAACCTCCCGGCTATACCAGTCTCTAACCCGACTGGGCTTCTCCGAATCATGTTTCGTCGAGAACAACCGGGCCGGGCTGCCGGCAAGTTACAATCCTTTCCTGGAGCAGTACGCGGGCCAGGACTTGATTCTTGCTTTTGTGCATGACGATGTAGAGATCAACGATCTTTTACTGCGTGAGAAGCTCCTTAACGCTGCTGATAATTTCGCCGTATCCGGTCTGGTCGGTTCCTCACAGTTCGCATTCCAGCGGGACGCCGAGTACTTCACCTGGTGCGACCTGCCTGCCGAGCATCTGTCTGGAGCGGTCGAACATACTCTGCCGTCCGGCCAGAGTTACTGGTCCTCCTATGGGCCGGTGCCTCATCGTTGTTTAGTTCTGGACGGCCTGTTTCTCGCCGTCGACATGAGGCAGATCGGGACAGTCCGCTTCGATGAGCGCTTCACTTTTAATTGGTATGACCTCGATTTCTGTCTGTCCTGTCACAAAGCCGATCTGGTTTTAGGCACCACCAATATATATGCGCATCACGAGTCAGGGGGACGCTGCCTTGACGAGCTGTATCAGAAAGAGAAGAAGCTCTTCTGGGAAAAGTGGACAGGCCAGAATCCAGTTCCTCTACCATAAAATCATCGTGCCAAGGGCATGGGAACGGCGACCGGAACGAGGGTCAAGTGTCCGATAGCAAGAATCGATTCGCATCCGCCCTGGCTTGCTTTCAGGCCAGTCAACCGGAACGTGCGCGATCCCACCTGCAAACCCTCCTCGATGACGACCCGTCTGATTCCTCGGCCTGGCACCTGCTCGGTTTGATTGAATACATGGAGGGTAACGCCCGAGACGGCCATCGATCGCTTTGCCCGCGCAATCTCCATCGAGCCCATGAAAGCCGATTTTCATAACGACCTGGCCGTCGCATACGGATCGCTCGAACGCTACGACGATGCGCTCGCGAGTCTCCAGCGCGCGATCGAACTGGATCCCGGATATTTCGCCGCGTTGAAGAACCTGGGTGATCTCTTGAGGCACAAGGGCTCACTCGACGAGGCACTGGCCTGTTATGGCCGCGCGATGGACCTCGACTCCGAAGATGCAGAACTCCACTATGTCACTGGGGATGCCTACTACAAGCTTTCCAGGCTGGACGAAGCCTACGCAAGCTTCTTGAAGGCCATCGATCGCGATCCTCGGCTGGCCAACGCATATACTTATCTTGGCACCATTTCAAAGTTCAAGAGCGAGCCGGCTGACGCCATAGCGTTTTATGAGCGCGCTCTCGCCATCGCACCGACTAACACGCTCCGTTATCTGTCGGCAACCGTGTTACCGATCATCTGCTCATCCACCGAGGAGAAGTATCACTACCGTAATCGCCTGATTGCCGGCATCAAGAGCCTTTTGAATCAGGGCTTCCAGCTGGATCCGCTTGTGGAAGACATGCCCGTCACATTCTTCCTGGCTTACCAAGGAGAGAATGACCGGGAGGTTTACGAGTTGCTGGGCGACCTGTGTGCCGGGGCTTCGAGAGATCTTACTTCTTCCCATGGCCCTCGGGTCTCAGACGGCAGGATTCGTGTAGGATTTGTCTCCAGCCATCTGAATGACCATTCGGTCGGTGTACTCTGGCGCGGCCTGGTTGCGAACCTGGACCGCACCCGGTTTCATGTTCATGTCTTCTCACTTTCGCCTCAACAGGACTACGTCGCCGAGTTTCTAAAGAACGCCTGCGAATCCTACGTTCAGCTTCCCGGCGCTCTGTCGGCCGCGCGCGAACAAATTGCGGCCGAGCGCATGGACCTCCTGTTCTATACGGACATCGGAATGGACCCGGGCGTCTACGCCCTGGCGTCGTCGCGCCTGGCTCCGGTTCAATGCACAACCTGGGGACATCCTGTCACCAGTGGATTGCGCACGATCGACTACTATATTTCGAGTGATCTCCTGGAATCAGCTGGAGCAGAGCAGCATTACACGGAAGAGCTCGTGCGGTTGAAGTCGCTGGGAGTCTATGTCTATCGGCCTCCTCTCCCGGAATTTACCAGGACCCGAGCCGACTACGGCCTCGCGGCCGGCATCCACATATACGGCTGCCTTCAGAGCCTCTTCAAGCTCCACCCTGAGTTCGACGACATTCTCGCCGGAATTCTCAGGAGCGATCCTGAAGGAATAATCGCTTTACCCGGCGGACACGTGCCGCATTGGGATACCCTGTTGCTCCGCAGACTCTCCAGGGCAATACCGGATGTAACCGATCGGGTGAAGATCATTCCTCGCCTCAGCTATGACGACTACATGCAGTTGACGTCTCTGGTTGATGTATTACTCCTTCCGCCCGATTTCGGCGGGGGGCGAACCAGTTATGAAGCGTTCACGGTGGGCACACCCATTGTCACGCTCCCCTCTCCCTTCCTGCGCGGACGCATAACCTATGCCCTCTACCAGATCCTCGGAATACCTGACTGTGTCGCCTCATGTGGTTCCGAGTATATCGACATCGCCGTCCGCCTCGGCACTGACAAGAATCACCAGTCCAGGATACGAGCGGCCATCCGGGACCGTTCGGCCCGTCTATTTGAAGACATCCATGCTGTCCGAGAGATCGAGAGCTTTCTCGCAGACGCGGTCGAAAAGGTGAGATGGGCGCGGTCTCGGAGTGCCGTTGATTCCGGTTTTTAACATAGACGCTGCCGCCACGTTACCTGTCATTTCAAATGGTTCCGGCAATCTACGAATTGATTACCCCGGCGCCGCGGCGACAGGTGGGGAACGTTCTGAATGCTGCCCGGGATGCGATTTATTTCCACACCGGCCTTCCGGGCGGCAACCATCACACTCAACTGGTCTTGATAAGAGCCACGGCATATCTCTGACCACCAGATCTCATTAAACCGTTCAACTTGTGGCGTATGACGACGGACGATAACCCCGCACTCAACCAGGCCGGTCCTGGCTGGGAAGCCTCGCCTTAGATAGTTTTCCACCTGTTCCTGCATCTCGTTAACATCGGCCACCTCCCAGAGGCACGAAAACCGTGCCTCTTCATACAGGCAATCCCGCTCCGGGTGTGAGAACATCGCGAGATCGTAACCTGCCAGGAATTGAGACACGAGAAGAGCAGCCGGTACCCTCAGTGCAATATTCCCGTCGATCCAGATGGAACAGGACGCGTCCTCCAGGTATTGGTGCGCCAGGGCCTTGTGAATCTTGGCGTTCCGATTCGGATGGCGGAACAGGCTACAGGCTTGCCGGATTTGCCACAGAGTGGTTGGATAATCGCCGTCCAGATACGCGATGAACGCAGCTCCTTCGGTGACTTGATCGTCGCGCAGTTGATCTTTGCCATCTGTAATCGCCGTATATACAGCCACGTCCATGGGAGGGTGTCTTCGCGTTTCCGAGCTCGCGCGGTAATGATGTCACAGATCTGGAGCGACTGTGTAGTTCCACTTCGGTAGCTTCCTGCGATTCAGACAGAGCGGCATGCTTCTCGAAAGTTCTTCTCGCGTCCCCGTTAACCACGGCCGAAGGCTCGCCCGTGAGGCCCCATCGCTCACAAGCGTTGATAACTATCGGCGTCAGCCTGGCCGGTTGCGCGGCCAAAGACTCGCGCAAACTTTAGGCTTGACAGCCAGTCACCGCTGATAGATTGTGGTCACATCCCTGGCGTGCTTGCTCCCTCCCCCCATAGAGTTGGTACGTGCTACCAACTGTCAAAGATCTTTCAATACTGCCACCGCGAGGAACGTATGAGACTTCCAAGGTTCTCCATATTGCCGGCAATTTTCTACCTTTCGTTGGTTCCAAACGTTTTTGGACAGCGGATTACGGGAACGATTCTGGGAACCGTTACCGACCCGACAGGGGCGATCATACCGGGTGTGACGATCACGGTCACGAATGTAGAGACAAACCTGAGACAAAACACCGTAACAAATGAGAGCGGGTATTATGAAATTCCTTACCTGCCGCTGGGCGAGTACGTCGTCATAGCAGAACTGTCGGGTTTCAAGAGGGCCGAAGTCCGGGGAGTCGTCTTACGTGTCGAAAGCCAGGGCCGGGTGGACATCAAACTGGAGGTCGGAGAGGTATCAGAAAAAGTGGAAGTGGTAGCGATTGCTCCGCTCTTGAACACGCAGGATGCGACCGTGGGTTCTGTCGTCGAGCACCATAGCATTGTCGAGCTTCCTTTAAACGAACGGCGGTTTAATCTCCTGGCGACATTGGCTCCCGGAACTTCCACGACCCTGGGGTCAGGTGGGCACGCGGGTGGCACCTGGGCCAATCCCATGAGCACGCCGTTCCACGCAGGTGGCCGGAACGCCAATAACGCCTTCCTGGTGGATGGAATCGAAACCAGGGGTTTCCAAGCCGGGAACGTTTCGGTCCTCCCCTCCGTCGATGCCGTCAGGGAGTTCAAGATGATTCAATCAACATACTCGGCGGAGTACGGCGTCCTGGGCAACGCCCAGATCAACCTGACCACTCAGTCGGGCACTAATGACTTTCACGGAGTCCTCTTCGAGTTCATTCGAAATGATGAGCTGGATGCGCGGAATTTCTTCGATCCCGGAGCGCCGCCTGAATTCAAGCGCAATCAATTTGGCGGTTCGTTGAGGGGGCCGATCTATAGGGATCGGACCTTCTTCGCCGTCAATTACGAAGGCCTGCGCATGCGGCGGGGACAGTCCGTAACCGACACGATGCCGACGCCCTTGATGAAGAGCGGCAATTTCTCGGAATGGTTGAGCTTGCCCACGCCGACCCAGATCTTCGACCCCATGACCGGGCAACCCTTTCCCGGGAATATCATTCCGGATAGCCGCATCCATCCGACGGCCCGGAAAGTCCTGTCTTTTTACCCGGACCCGATTCTGCCGGGACTAGCGCGAAACTATGTCGCGAGCGATCCTCTCCGGCAAGACGAGGACTCCGCGATGGCTCGCATCGATCACGATTTTTCAGCCAACGATCGATTGTTTGTCCGATACGTCATAAACACCGTCGACAGACTGAATCCAATCGGCGGCGGCACTAACGTCCCCGGCTTCGGCGAGACGGTGGATTATCGTGCGCAGAATATTGCGCTCAACGAGACTCACGTCTTCAGTCCCGTGTTATTGAACGTGATCCGATACGGATACAATCGGGAGAAGAACATCGCCACCTCTCCCACGCTCGGAGAAGCCGGCACGACGGCCTCGTTCGGAATCCCCGGGGCGAATCCTCCCGCGGTGTTGGATGGAGTTCCGTTGTTCTCAGTCCAGGGGCTTCCGAGTGTGGGCGACCGGCTTTATGCGCCGGTTCAACGACACGAGAATGTCCACCAGGTTACCGATGATCTCACGATCATTCGCGGAACCCATACTTTCAAAGTGGGGGGGGACTTCCGTTATATCGGAATCAACGACGATCGCTCGGAGAATCGTCACCGTGGCTACTACATTTTCCGGAACGTCTATGCCAGAGGGCAGAATGGATTGCCGGAGCTGATGCTGGGATTCCCGAATCAGGCAGAAAGAGCTCTGGGCGAGACGCGGCAAGACGCGCGGTCGAGATTCTATAGTTTCTATTTCAACGACGACTGGAAAGTGACGACGAACTTTACCTTGAACCTGGGCATCCGTTACGAATACCGCGAGCCCTGGGTTGATGACTTTTTTGATACTCTGGCCACGTTCACCACGGGGGCGAAGGAGTTCAAGAGCGTCTTTCCCGAAGGAAAGCTCGTGTCCGCGAACACGCCCGAGGCGGAACAGGCTGGTTTCACGGGCCGGGCCAAAAGAGCCCTCTACTTTCCCGACACGAACAATTGGGGACCTCGCCTGGGTTTGCGTGGCGTCCCTTCGGAAGCGCGAGTACAACCCTACGCGGCGGGTACGGGATCTTCTACAACCTGGCGATCTTCAATTCCCAGTTCCTGCTCAGCTTCGTTCCTCCGCATTTCGTTCAGGAGCGATACTTCGCGGATCCGGTTATTCCAACCCTGAGCTTGAACAATCCATTCCCGGCGGCGGCGATCTCGACAGCTCCTCAGGGCGGCTTGGGGCTTTCAAACGACTTCGTGGATGGTTATGTGCAACAGTGGAGTTTCAGCCTGCAGAGACAGTTGACCCAGAATCTGGCGCTCGACGTCGCGTATGCAGGAAACAAAGGGACGCACCTGGATGCGTTGAGAAACCTCAATGCGGCCCGGCCCGGGACCGGGGACATTCAGGCTCGGCGGCCCTTTCCGCTATGGGGCCAGTTTCTGATCGCCGACTCGCGCGCGGCCTCGAGTTACCATTCGCTCCAGCTGAAGGCGGAAAAACGCTTTTCGGGTGATCTATCGTTTCTGGCGGCTTACACCTGGTCGCACAACATCGAGAATGCCGCCGCGGAAGGGGGCCCTGGAGGCATCGTCCACGTCCAGGATGAGCTCAACACCAACGCGGAGAAGGCAAATGCTGTTTTCGACGTCCGTCATCGCTTATCGTTCAGCTTCATCTACGGCCTTCCAATCGGCAATGGAAAGCGATTCTTGAATGTCACAGGTCCGGCGGACTGGTTTCTGGGAGGCTGGCAGTTCTCGGGAGTCACTTCGCTTCAGTCGGGATTCTGGGTCCGGGCGGTCACGGGAGCCAATCGCGCCGGCACCGGATCCGGCCTGGATCGTCCCAACCGGGTCTGCAACGGAAACCTGCCGTCGGGTGAACGCACGGTGGACCTGTGGTTCGATACCAATTGTTTCGTGCCCAACGATATCGGCGCCTTCGGCAATGCCGGCGCGAACATTCTAAACACCGATGGAATCATCAATTCCGATCTCGCCATTCACAAGAGCTTTAAACTAGGCGAGCGGCAGTCTCTGCAATTTCGCACGGAGCTCTTTAACGCCTTCAACCATCCCAATTTCGGCGCCCCATCCGCCACCGTGCTGGCGCCGGCAACGTTTGGCAAGATCTTCGCCGCCGGACCTGCGCGAGAGATTCAATTCGGGCTGAAATACTATTGGTAGGGAGGGTGGTGATGAGGAGGACGCTCTGATCCGGTTTGTGGCTCGGCCCCGGCGAGCTTGAACCGTTTCACCTTGACAGGAATCGGAACCGGTTGTCCTTCTTGAATCCTGAACACCTGATCCATCGCGACATTCCTGATCAAGTCGGTCCTTCCGGTCGCAGGCCAGGTGATTTCTATCATCCGAAGCGAATCGGCTCGCCCCAATCCGATTTCCTGCTGCAGGCTCGATGAACCGAAACTTCCCCCGGTGGACACCGTTGAGTGAATCTCGCGCTTACCTTCCGCCGTATCCACAGTCACCTTGATCCGCGCTCCAATTGCCGCGCGGTTCGAGCGGACTCCCTCGAGTCTCAGCGTGAGCCAGTGATTGCGGTTACCAGGATTTTCAAACAGAACATTCTGGAAGACATCTCCGGAGTACCACCCTCCGATGACCTCATAAATATCTTGATCCCCGTCGTTATCGATATCTCCAAACGAGACGCCGTGACCCTTTTGCAAGTGGCCGAATCCACCTGACGTAGTGACATCTTGAAAGTAATGGCCGCCCGCGTTACGGAACATGCGGTTTGGAATAAGGACCCGCAGATCCGGCTCGCCTGTTCCCAGATAGCAATCCTGAAACCCATCGTTATCGAGATCGCCGAAATTTGCGCCCATGATTTGCAACACTCGATCGATTCTTGCCGCGCGCGTGACATCGCTGAAAGTCCCGTCGCGATTGTTGCGGAAGAGCCGGGAGCGTTCGGCCGGCGCTGGGCCGCCCTGAATAGATGGCAACGACATCATCCAGAGACCTGGTCGATTGTGGAGTGAATCCGGCAACGAAGATGTCCAGCCAGCCGTCGTTGTTGTAGTCCCAGAACCAGGTGGCAAAACTCTGAATCGGCTTCCCGACGCCGGCCTGATTCGTCACATCTGTGAACTTCCACCCTTCCATGCCAGATTCTCCGTCGATCCCGGGTTCCGCTTCGGCCCTTCATTCCTGTAGAGAATATTGGTGCCGCCCATCCGCGAGACGTAGAGATCCAGCCAGCCGTCGTTGTTGTAGTCGCCCCAGACCACACCCTTGACGTAGCCAACCGCGGCGATTCCCAGTCCGTCGGCGCATTCGGTAAACGTGCCGTCGCCGTTGTTATGAAAAAGCTGGCAAGGGCGGGTTTTTTTGCCGTCGGACTCATTGCCTACGAAAATATCGACCCAACCATCGTTGTCGAAGTCGCCCCAGGCTGCAGCTTGGGTCGGATGAAAAGTGAGCAAGCCGGCCTCTTCTGTCACATCATTAAAAGTGCCATCACGATTGTTGCGCAGCAGTGAATTCGGATGCTCTCCCTGCTCAAAAAGCCACCCTCCGCGCAGAACCAGCACATCCGGATAGCCGTCGTTATTGTAATCGCCATGTGTGATGTTGAGTCCCCCGACCTCGCCTGTCAGGCCGGCTTCCGCCGTGCGCTCGGTGAAGGTTCCGTCACCATTGTTCCGGAAATAGCGTAGCTGATCCCTGAAGCCACACGACGAAGCCATGATATCCAGGTCGCCATCGGCGTCGAAATCCTCCATGATGCTCGCCGCCGGCCAAACCCAGAAGATCCAGTCCGACCTGCGGAGCAACATCCTGGAATCGCTCGATACGATAGTCGGAGTCGAAAATCGCCGGAGGCAGCAACCACTGTCGAGGAACCCGCTGGGGATATTCTCCAAGAGTCATATGCGCAAGATTGAGCAGCCAGCGCGAGCTCAGGTCTCCAGGATTCCCTTTCATCAAGACTTCGATCGCCGCTCGTGAACCACGCTCTTTCTTGTGAATCCCGGAGGCGCGAATCGGGAGGTAACAGGACTCACTGTTGTGCTGCGCAACGCAGTTCTCTTGCTCCCCCAGGCGAAGATACGAAACAGCCAGAAGCTGGCCCAGGACACGAGTCAGTTCCGGTTTGACGGCAAGTTTTTGCCTCACGAGAAGCTGCTCCGCCTCACGCAATTCATGGGCGGCTTCTTCGCTCCTGCCGTCCAGGAGAAGTTCGTATCCCAGCTCCATCTGCAACTCAAAGGCGTTTAGCGGATCGCGACTCTCGACGATCTGACGACGAGAGTTTTTTATCCTTTCGGAGGTCATCGGGGGATTGGGAGGTATTGCGGTTCGAGCCAGCTCTTCCAGCCGTTCCGCCATCCGCCGCGTGCCTGCGGACATGTAGTGCCGGGATTCCGTTTGCGTCCAGGCCACGGCGCCGGCGACCATCAGGATTAAAACGAGGAGCGCTCTTTGGATTTCATCCCGGAAACACTCCGCCTCGATTCTAGCCTAAATCCGCAAAGACAGATCAACCTCAAAAACGGGAAGACGCGAATCTGGCCTCTGATCGCGTGATATACTGCCCGCGGTTCGCTTGAAGGCCTGCTAAAGACGGTTTGTGCCATGATCAGTTGGCGAGCACAACTGCTGCAATTGTTTATCCTGGAGGTCCTATGGGGTTCTCCCGCCGTGCTCACCTCAGCACAGAAAGGGAATGCGGAGCTCGAGCACAAAGGATACAACCTGATACGCGAAGAACGCTGGGAGGAAGCCCTTTCCCTTTGGAAAAACTTGCTAAGCGGGGAGCCTCGTTCCCTACCGGCTGCCTATAGTCTCGCTCGCTGTTACTTCGAAACCGGCCGCCACCGCGAAGCCATCGCAGTTCTCGAGCGGCTTCACGCCCTCGGTGTGTCCGATGGCGCAAGTCTCAATCTGCTGGAAAGCTTTTGCACAAAGCCGGCGCGTCTGATTCTGCCCTGTCGCAGTTGAAGAGCGCCGCCCAGACAGATCCGCGAAGAGAGGACTATCAAACTGATCTCGCGACCGTCCTGATTGAAATGTCGCGTTACACGCAGGCTCGCGAGTTCTTGCGCGAGGCCATTGCTCAAATACCGGATTCCGTGCGCCTCGGTTACCTGCTCGCTGTGGTGGAAGGGGAGCTGGGAAATACCCAGGATGCGCTCGAATGCTACCGTCGGGTCATAGGTCTGGTACCAGGATTTGAACCCGCTTACATCGAGATGGGCAACTTGCTGTTGCGCCACGGGCGGCTGGCGAGGCGCTTGAATTACTGCAACGGGCCATGAGCCGGGGAATGAAAAGCCCGGTAATAGGGTGCCTGTACTGTAAAGCATTGCTGCTGGCGTACCCGGACCAAAGGCTACCGGAACTGGAGTCCCGGCTGGAGACGGCTATTGGAGCTGACCCGAAATGGGAGGTGCCTCGCCTGCTTCTGGCTGAATATCACCTGAATCTTAAGCAAAGCAGCCAAGCTCTCCATCAGCTTGAGAAAATTCTGGCGCTCCAGCCTCACAATGGTGAGGCTCTATATTTAACCGGAAAAGCCTTGAAAGATTTGGGACGGACCACAGAAGCTGCGGATCGTCTTGCCGATGCGGTCAAGCAGTTGGAACATGAGAAAACTGGCGCCAAGAACCGGGCCGCTGCTTCTTACAAGCTTGGGCTTGTGTACCTGGAGGCGGGTGACGTCGCGCGCGCAACTCAACAACTCCAAGCGGCGGCCGATCTGAATCCAGACAATCCGCTTTTCCGCCTCGCCTTAGCCCAGGCGTTCACCCGAGCTTTCAACCATGAAGACGC
This sequence comes from uncultured Acidobacteriota bacterium, assembly GCA_963827655.1. Lineage (GTDB taxonomy): Bacteria > Acidobacteriota > UBA6911 > UBA6911 > UBA6911 > CAWHCF01. The sequence continues at coordinate 324,255 of CAWHCF010000020.1, read as the reverse complement.
CTTGAAACAATACCAGCGCGCGCTCGAATCGGCCCCGTCGTCGTATCCAGTCCTGTACCAATACGGGAGGGAAATGTCGAGACAGGTCAGGCATCATGATGCAGTCCACTACTTCGAGAAAGCCCTTGCCATCAAACCGAACTACGATCTTCTTATCGATATCGCCAGAGAGCTGTTCTCGATGGATCGGAGAAAGCGGGGCGCCGATTTCCTCGAGCAGGCGATCGCCATAGCTCCTGACCGAGCAGAGGCCTACTACTATCTCGCTCTTCCCGCTCACAGTTGGGGACGTTACGAAGAAGCCGCCGCGCTGTTCGGTAAAGCCATAGAACGCGACCCCCGGCACCGGGCAGCTATCCTGGCCCTAGGCGAGGTTGAATTTCACCTTGGTCGGCTGGAAACCGCAGAGAGTCACTTGATGAGAGCGCTCCGCCTGAACGCCGGCGACGTCGCAGCGCTTTACTGGCTGGGGCGCATCAAGCATCGGACCGGTTCCCGCCTTGAGGCCGTCGATCTATGGCAGCAGGCTCTGAAGACTGATCCCGGTCACATCGCATCGCACCATCAACTGGCGCAACACTACCTCGAGACCGGCAACCGCGAGCAAGCCGATCATCACTTGCGCCAGCTGGTGGGATTTAGAAACGAGCAAACCCGCCAGAACTTACGTTCCAATCCTGACAAAGTTTATAGCCAGATCCCATGAAATCGTTTTTCCTGGTCAGCGTTGTCTCTCTCCTTTCGCTCCTGTTCAGGTCTCCCGGTAACGGCGTCTCTTTTCGCGACGTATCCAACGAGATCGGAGTCGATTTTCGGCATGATCGGTGCGCGACCAAACACAAATATTTGGTGGAAACCATGGGTTCGGGAGTGGCTTTATTCGACTTCGATAATGACGGTCATCTGGATATGTACTTCACAAACGGCGCCAGCCTAGTCAGTCCGGAACGCATATCACAGAATCGTCTGTATCAAAACCTCGGGAATGGAAGGTTCGCAGACGTCACTGCCGCTTCCGGCATGGCTCGGCACCGGTTACAGTATGGGAGCCGCTTGCGGCGACTACAACAACGATGGCTGAGTCGACCTCTACGTGGTTAATTTTGGAAAGAACATCCTTTACAGGAACAACGGAAATGGAACCTTCACGGACGCCACCGACAGGTCCGGCGTGGGAGATACGCAGTGGGGCAGCAGCGCCGCCTTCTTCGACCTCGAGAATGACGGCGATCTTGATCTCTACTTGGTCAACTATTTGGAGTATGGTCTCGAGAATCCCAAGCGCTGCGGTGACGAGAAGCATCGCGCTTATTGCCATCCCAGCCATTTTCCCGGAGCGCGTGATGTCCTTTATCCAAACAATGGAGATGGAACTTTTACTGACATCACTCGAATCGCAGGCGTGGACGGTCTAAAAGGCAAAGGACTCGGCATCGGTCTCTGGGATTTCGATGATGATGGTTTTTTGGATGTCTATATAGCCAACGACACCGAGATGTATCTTTTCTATCACAACAAGGGAGACGGCTCCTTCCGCGATATCTCGCTCCAGTCAGGGGCCGCCTTCGACGAGAACGGCGTCGCGGAGGCAGGCATGGGAGTCACAATCGGGGACTACGACCGGGACGGGAGAGCCGATATTTTCGTAACGAATTTTTCTGGTGAAACGAACACCCTGTATCGCCAGGAAAAGCCCCTGTTCTTTCGTGACGTAACTCACGAAGCGGTCTCGCCCTCCCGTCGCTGCCCTACGTCGGTTTCGGGACATGTTTTTTCGACTACTATGCCCACAGCGACCTGTACTTGTTCGTCGCCAACGTACATATTCTCGATAACCTTGACGCCTACAGCGATTCGATTACTTATGCCCAGCCCAATCTCTTGTTTGAAAATCGCGGCGGTCTATTTGTGATGTGTCGCCGGCCAGTTCCATTAATCGAGAGGGCGTGTTTGTAAGCCGCGGACGCTCTGGCGATCTGGATAATGACGGCGACCTGGACCTGGTCGTCAGCAATTCCGGCGGCAGGCCACAAATCCTCTTGAATGAAACTCTGCAGGCAATCGCCTGATGATTCAACTTGCGGTAAAGAATCCAACCGTTCCGCCATCCAACGCCGGTCCGTTGCGTTGTCAACGCCGGACTAGCCAGGCCATGGTGGATACAAGCGGCAGCTACCTTTCGGCAAGGATCCGCGGATTTTCATCGAGCCGCCGCACTCCCCTCTCGAGGCTGGAGTCACGTGGCCAAGTGGAACGCTCAGATATTCCAAAGTCTTCCGACCGGCTTTTTGTACCGTCTGACGGAGGGTAATGAGATCCAGAAGACTCGGGAATTCCGATCCGCACAACCGTAACCGCGCAAGTACCAAGAACACGCGAAAAGCATTGCATTTCGGTTTTTAGACCCATGACAAAGTTTCTATTCAAGGCGGCGTTCATTCTCGTTGCACTGGTGCTTGATTGGCCACGTCTGGCAGCCGATTCAGGGTCGAGCGCCCCGGGTGCTAATAACGCCATCCTCATCACTGTAGACACCCTGCGAGCGGATCACCTTGAATGCTACGGATATGACCGGATCAAAACGCCAAACATCAACCGGCTTGCTAAGGAAGGAATCCTTTTTTCGAAAGCTTATGCCCACGTACCTCTAACTCTACCTTCACATTGGTCCATTCTGACCGGAACCTATCCCTTTTTTCATGGCGTGAGAGATAACGCATACTTTGAATTCAGGCGTGACATACCCACAGTGACGGAGGTTCTTAAATCTAATGGCTACAGCACGTCGGCCTTCGTCGGTTCCTTCGTACTGGATCGGCGTTTCGGCCTGGCGCGCGGTTTTGAGAACTATTTCGACAACTTCGTTGCCAGCAAGTACCAGGGCATCAGCGGGGCCGATGTGCAACGGCGAGGCGACCTCGTGGTAGCCGAGTGGCTCAAGTGGCTGGAAGAGAACAAGAATCGAAAATTCTTTACCTGGGTACACCTATTTGACCCGCATGATCCTTATGATCCGCCAGAGCCCTTCAAGACCATCTATAGCAAAGCGCCCTACGATGGCGAGGTCGCTTTTGTCGACAAACTGATCGGAGATATGGTTGCGTTTCTCGAGGCGAAAAGTCTGCTTCAGAATACAGTAATCATGTTCACCAGCGATCATGGAGAAGCTTTAGGCGAACACCTTGAGAATACACACGGTTTCTTCCTTTATGAGCCCTCCCTTCATGTGCCCTTAATCATTCGGTCGGTTGACCCCGCACAGAGAGGCAAAATAGTCGACTTGCAGGTCCGAAGTATCGATATTGCTCCCACAATCCTGCAGTTCCTGGGCTTTCAGAGGCCTTCATCAATGCAAGGATCAGACCTGCTGTCGCTTTCTCTCGGGGCAAAGCCGAAGAACCAACGGGTATCGTACAGCGAATCTTATTACCCGAGATATCACTTTGGCTGGAGTGAATTGAAGGCAATCTCCGACGGAAGGTTCAAGTTTATAGACGCGCCCAAACCGGAACTGTACGACTTGCGAGCCGATCCCAGGGAGTCAAAGAACATTTACTCTCAAAATGGAGCGGTATCCCGTCAGATGAGACAGCTGCTGTTGGAAACGACGAGAAAGCTTTCGGCGCCGGTCACCGCCACACCGCAGACCAAGCCCCCGGATCCTGCTACCCAGGAGCGATTAAAGTCGCTCGGATATCTGGGGCAATCGAGTCGCGTGAACTTATCCAAAAGCGGTAAATCTTTACCTGACCCAAAGGACAAGGTTCACCTGTACCTCGATATTCAAGAGGCACTGGCCGCTTCCAGTGAAAATCGAACCGGGGAAGCCATAAACTTGCTGCGCAAGGTTGTGACCAAAGACCGCACCATTCCAGCAGTCCGTCTGGCACTTGGGATCGAGTATCAAAAGACAGGTGATTATGGGTTGGCCGCAAAGGAATTCAGAGCCGTATTGGAGCAGGATCCGCAAAACGTCCTGGCAACATTCAATCTCGCATTATCCAACGCGCATTTGAATAACCTCGAGGGCGCGGTATTGGGATTCAGGAGAGCCCTCGAGTTAGATCCCACCTATAGCAAGGCTCATACAAACCTCGGGATTGTTTACCAGAAGCAGAACAAGCCCGATGAAGCGATCCGGGAATATAACAGAGCGCTGAAAGTCGATGGAAATGACTTTTTGGCCATGCATAATCTGGCTGTCATTTTCGCCAGCCGCGGCCTGCTGGAAGAGGCGATGGCTAGGGCTAAGATGGCCATCGTGATCAATCCTGATAACGCGGAGGCATACAATACCCTGGGTTCGATCCATCAGATTGGCAAGCGTTATGATGAAGCCGCCGACGCATACCGCGAAGCCATTCGAAGAGACGCGAAACTCGTCCAGGCTTATGTCAACCTGGGACTGGTCTTCATGCATAAAGGTATGACGGACGAGGCACTCGAGGCCTGCAAACGGGCCACGGAAATCGATCCCAAAAACGCCGAGGCACATTACTATCTGGGAAAGGTATATCTTCAGAAGGGAATGCCCAAGGAGGCGGAAGAAGAGTTCGCAAAACACAAACAGCTTAGTTCCACGAAAAGATAATGCTCAGGATCTACGGTTCGTTATTCTCCGCCCGAAAGTACTTGTCGGCAAAGTCAGAGGGCGAGCGCGATTGCTGCTAGAGACGCTAAACGCTGGCGCAGCTATTCCAGGAGTTCGACCGCCTGCCCAGGTCCGAAGCGCAGAAGTCGGAGGGCGTCGTCATTGCCGGCCGCTGTTGACCGCCCGACGTTAACCCGCCGGGTTACAAAATGCCCTGCCTCTGGTAACATCTCCTTCGGGAAATGAGTCTGCATTTCGAGTGGGATCGGAGAAAAGCGCGCGCGAATCTGAGGAAACATGGTGTTTCATTCGATGAAGCATTAACCGTTTTTGCAGATCCCTTAGGGTTCGCGCAGAAATAAGTTCGCATTCTGCTGCAGGCCCCCAGGCCCGCTGGCGAGGCGTGAGCGACGATGCGTACCCGGTGCGGTACGTGAGGAGCGAGCAACAAAGCCAGCGGGCCTGCGGGCCGCAGCCCGAAGGGGCGCGATTCTCAGCGTGCTTAGCAAAAGAAAACCGTTCATGATTCACCAACGACTCTCGCGCCAGAATGTGAAGTTATTTCTGCGCGAGCCCTTAGCTCGTATTTTCGACGACGAGAAACATTCCACCGAGGAGCACCGGGAGATCATTATCGGACACTCGATCAAACACCGACTGATTCTAGTCCATTTCACCGAGCGCAGAACGATAGTACGGCTGTTCAGCGCTCGAAGAGCGACAAGATGGGAGCGTAAGGATTATGAAGAAAACGTCGGTTCTTAACAAAAGAAAATCAAGCCGTGCTGGTTTACCAGTGGAATATCGGTTCGACTACCGGAAAGCGAAGCCAAATCGCTTTGCCTCGAAGATGGCTAGCCGGACAGTGGCAGTCATCTTGGAGCCGGACGTTGCCGCGGTATTCAAGTCCTCGGAGTCGGTCAACGCTTTCCTACGCTCCGTTATCTCCGCGCTACCAGAATCCAAACGCCAAAGAAAAGGCTCACAGCGGTGATTCGCCTAACAGCGCGTTGAGCTGCCGTTGGTTTACGTGACCGGCGTACTCGAGTGGGCCGGCGGTACACTTGGCTCATTGACGGTAGCTATGAGTAGCACGAAGACCATCCAAGTGAAAGTCAAGCCGAACGCCCGGACAAGCTCGCTGGAACTATTGAGCGATGGAAGGCTCTGGCAAGCGAAGCTGAAATCGCCGCCAGTGGATGGCAAGGCCAATGTGGAGCTGGTCGCTCTGGTCGCCGAGCGCTTCGGCTGTCCCAAGTCCGCGGTCTCTATCAAAAGCGGGGCGTCCGGGCGCATTAAGCTCGTTCAGATCGAGAATATCTGAATCCTGTCCCCCTCCGATGATGTTGAAGCGCGCGCTAAAACGCGGTCTCAGGGTCGTCTTCATCTTTTGCGGCGCGGAAACTTGATCCGATGCTGTTATACTTTCCCGGCAATATATGGACTACCTCTCAGAACTTGAAAATGAGAGCATCTTCATCATCCGCGAAGCTCACCGCCGCTTCAATCGTCTGGCCCTGCTCTGGTCGATGGGGAAAGACTCGACGGTACTGCTCTGGATTTGCCGCAAGGCCTTCCTAGGCCGCATCCCTTTTCCGGTCATCCATGTCGACACCAGCTACGAATTCGATGAGATTTACCGGTACCGCGCTCAACTGGCGCAAGAATGGGCCCTCGATCTTGTTGTCAGGCGTAACGAGGCCGCCCTCTCGGCAGGAATGGGAAGACATGCTTACGACATGTTGACCTGCTGCAATGCCCTCAAGACCGAAGCCCTCAAACAGGCGGTCCGGGATCTCCGGCTCGAAGCGGTTTTCCTGGGCATTCGCCGCGACGAGCATGGCATCCGGGCCAAGGAGCGCTACTTCTCGCCGCGAGACAGCGAATCGCGCTGGAACTTCAACAGCCAGCCACCCGAGTTGTGGGATCTTTACGGCTCAGCCACAGACCCGGCCGAACATTTTCGTATTCATCCGCTCCTTCACATGACCGAGCTGGATATCTGGGAATATATCAAACGGGAGAACATACCGGTCGCCGAGCCCTACTTCGCTCGAGAGGGAAAGCGTTATCGAAGCATTGGGTGCCGCACGTGCTGTCATCCCATCGACTCGCCGGCCACTTCAGTTGACGATATTCTTCATGAGATTCGAACGCCCGCCAGTGCCGAGCGATCAGGCCGAATGCACGAGGGGGAATCGGCCTACTTGATGCAAAAGCTTCGATCACTGGGCTACATGTAACATGGATCGGACGTCGCCGCTGCACCTCGTCGTCACGGGCCACCCCGACCATGGCAAGTCGACTTTGATCGGCCGGCTGCTGCTCGACAGCGCCGGCGTCGACGCCCGTCGCGTTGAGGAAATCCTTGTACTCAGCCGGCAAGCCGGCTGCGAGAATCAGTGGGCGTTTCTGGTCGACCATCTCGAGGCCGAGCGCCAGGACGGCCTGACTATCGACACAGCGCAGGTATTTGTCCGAACCGGCGCCCGCGCCCTCGTACTCATCGACGTTCCCGGTCACTCTCGCTTCCTCCGGAACATGATGACAGGCGCGACACGCGCCGAGGCCGCCCTGCTGGTGGTCGCCGTCGATGAGGGCGTCCGCGCCGAGACGCGCCGCCATGCCTTACTGGTCGCGCTCCTCGGCATCTGCCGGGTCATTGTTGCCTGCAACAAAATCGACCTCTTCGATTTTTCCCAGGAGCGCTTCCAAAAAACCGCTCAGGAGGCCCAGCAGTTGCTCTCCTCTTTGTCCATCGAGCCGCTGAGCATCGTTCCAGTCTCGTCGGCTCATGGGGACAACATCGCTTCGTTGGCAGCTTCAACCCCCTGGTATCACGGACCCACCCTGATCGAGGCGATTGAGCGTCTCCCTACCGCTACTCCGGAGGGACTACCAGTCCGTTTCGCGATCCAGGATTCCTATGCGGTGGGCGGGCGGACCTGCCTGGCGGGTCGTGTCCTGGCTGGACGCGTGCACGAAGGGGATTGCCTGACGGTTTATCCCTCGCAGGACGTGGTGACCGTGCGGGAAATCGTGCGCTTTCCCACAAACCGCGAGCCTGCCGAGGCAGGGGAATGCGTCGCCCTGTGCCTGGAATCGGCATCAGGCCTTCCGGGAGGGCACGAGGTGGAACGCGGAGCCGTACTGGTGGGCGAAACCTGGAAAAATCCCCCAGCCATATCGCGCAAGATAACGAGTCGCGTTTTCTGGTGGGATCTCGAACCGATGCAGGTCGGACAGAACCTGACACTCCGGTGCTCCACCCAGGAGGCGCAGGTCTCGGTCGCTGAAATCTTGCGCACCATCGACAGTTCGACGCTCGCGATCGAGGAAGGAAGATCCGAACGGCTTGACGCTCCCAATGTCGGGGATGTAGTGTTTGCCGCGGACAAGCCTATAGTCACGGAACCGTTCGAGCGCCTGGCAGCACTGGGGCGGTTAGTGCTAGAGCGCAAGGGAGTGGCCGCCGGGGCCGGGATCGTCCTCTAGCGACGCGACACCCCGATGTGACATCACGCAAGCTGGAGAAGCGGGATTGCTTCCGATTTTTCCATCCACGCTGCTTTACATTGATCCCACCGGCGGCTTGCCCCCCTCAATCTGGGTTTCGATTCTGTCCGGGATCCTTGCTTCGCTTGGTGCAGCATGGCTGACAATCAGAACTTTCGGCCGCCAGCTCTGGTCGTCGGGCGCGGCCCTGGTCAAGCGCCATTATCGCGCAATTATCGGCATCGTGATCATCGTTCCCCTGGGTTTCTTCGCAGTCATGTCGATCTTTAAAGAACGAAAACCAGCTCTCAGAGTGCAGGCACGCAACGGGTACTGGTACTGGCGCTGGACGGGTTGGATCCCGTGCTTCTAGAACAGTTCATGGGCGAGGCGCGGCTTCCGAATTTTTCACGCCTGGCGGCTGAGTCAGGTTTGCACAGGCTTGCCACCACGAACCCGCCGCAGAGTCCCGTAGCCTGGTCGTCCTTCATTACCGCCTCCGAGCCGAGCCGTCACGGCATGTTTGATTTCATCAAGCGTGATCCCGCGTCGTATGCGCCGGATCTGGCCATCGCCGATCGTGAACACCTGTCACTCCCCTGGAAGGGCACACCTTTCTGGGAAGGACCCGCATTGTCGCGACTGGGGATAGTAGCCCTGCGGATGCCAATGTCTTTTCCTCCTCCCGTGGTCAAAGGCAGGATCCTGGCCGGGATGGGAGTTTGGGATATCCGGGGAACGGAAGGAACTTACACTTATCTGTCAACTGCTGCCATCGACCACCCTGAAGCTCGCGGAATTATTCTCAGGCTCGAGGGGGAAGACCGCGCGCTGCGGGGTAAGATCCCCGGGCCTTATCATGCCGGGCAGCCCGACAATGTGCGCGAGCCCTTCGTGATCGATGCCTCGCAGCGTCCCGCAGTATTGAAACTTCAGGGAAAGGACTATGCGCTACCCGAAGGTCGCTGGAGCGACTGGATCAGGCTCGAGTTCCGCTTCGGTCCTCTCAATCTGCAAAAAGTGCGCGCCGTGACCCGCATGCTCCTGAAGCGCGAACGAGGCGAAATCAGCCTCTATATCTCACCGCTCAACTTCGATCCTGCCGCCCCGTATTATCCCATCAGCCATCCCGGGTCGTACGCCAGGGACCTGGTGGATGCAGTCGGCCTCTATCACACCCGCGGGATGCCTTTTGACACGCCCGCGCTGACCGATGGCTTTCTTTCCGACGAAGATTTTCTGGCCCACTGCCGCATAATTGACGAAGAAACCGAGAAGATGCTGTTCTTCGAGCTGGGGCGCTTCGAAACCGGAATGCTCTTCAGCTACTTCGAATCGCCCGACATCATCCAGCACATGTTCTGGCGTGGAATCGATCGGGAGCATCCACTGTACGAGACGCCGGAAGCAGCGGGGCATCGGGATACCATTGCCCGATGGTACGAGCAGATGGATGCCCTGGTCGGAAGAGCGCGGGCGGCGCTCGGTGGCCGCGGCACTCTGGTAGTTTTGTCGGACCACGGTTTTGCCCCGTTCCGGACGGCGATCCACCTTAACTCCGTGCTGCGCGACCTCGGGTTTTTGAAGCTCAAGAATGATTCGCCGAGCTCGGCTCAATTCTTCGCGGGCGTGGACTGGCCGCGAACACAGGCTTACGCCCTCGGCTTCAACGCCATTTACCTCAATCTCGCGGGGCGCGAGCAGCACGGTATTGTAGCCTTGCGCGACGCTCCTGCACTGGCTGCAAAGATGAAAACCCTTCTGGAGCAATGGACTCTACCGCAGGATGGAAGCAAACCTATCCGGCAGGTCCTCGTGGATCAGGAGCTCGACCCATCGATCGATAAAACAAATTCGCCCGAGCTGATTGTCGGATACGGGCGCGGCTATCGGGCTTCCTGGGAAACAGCCCTGGGTGGGGTCCCGCCGGAATTCAGCGCGCCCAATGACAGCAAGTGGAGCGGGGATCATTGTATTGATGCGGCGCTTGTCCCCGGGATCTTTCTTTCCACCGATCCCGCGCTCCGAGCTTCGAAGCTCTGGGAAGTGGGATCTGCCATAGAACGATATCTGTCGAGTCCACCGGCGCGTGAATAGACCTAGCCAAGGGGCTTCGCCCCTTGAAATCCCCGCGCGTCCCCTAGTTCGGTCCGAACTCCGTGAATCATCCCGCGCGGGGATTTGAGGGCGAGTCAGAGTCAATCGCCTTTGATCAAGCGTTGAGCAGGCGAGCCGTGCCGTCGTTGGAGCGTCGGGTTGAGAATCTGAATAGAAAATCCTCAGATCCGATTGAGTAGACACTACACCTCGAAATCAAACGCCACGATCTGATCGACGTGAGGAACGATGCCACTCTTGACCCGCTCGTGCTCGGGGTGCGGGAGGTAGCCGTCGCGAGCCGCGGCATCTCTGAAGCTCATGATAAAACCGTGGGTGTAGCCCTGGTTGAGCCCTTCCGGACTCGAGTAGCGCCCGCCGATGAAGTTGTTCAGCCCGGGAATCTTGTGAGTCAATCCGTCCAACTCTTTAAAAAAGCCCGCAATCTGCGACTCCGTCGTCGCAGGCTTGAATTTCAGAAGCACGATGTGCTTGATTTCAGCCACAAATCCTCCCTTTTTTGCTGGCTTCGCGTCCCGGCGGACCGCCGATTCACCACCAGGACGCGAAGACGCTAGGAAACCCGAAGACTCTTGAAACGACGGACCTGCTCGGTAATGGCGCGCTCGGTCGGAAGGCGTTCCATGCTGCTTGCGCCGAAAAACCCCGCGAGTCCACGCGTCCTTTCCATGATGAACTGGGCGTCTTCCGGCTCGCTGATCGGACCCCCGTGGCAAATCACGAGGATGTCGTCGCGCTCTGCCTTGGCGGCATCGTGAATGGACTGGATTTCGCCAACGCACTCGTCAAGGGTCTTGGAGCTCTGAGCTCCTATCAGTCCCTTGGTCGTGAGACCCATGTGTGCAACGAGAATGTCGGCTCCAGCCCGCGTCATTTCCACGGCTTCGCCGGGAGTGAAGACATAGGGCGTGGTGAGCAGATCGAGCTCGCGCGCGGCGGCGATCATGTCGACCTCCTTGGAAAAGCTCATGCCGGTCTCCTCCAGATTCTGGCGAAACATGCCGTCAATAAGACCAACCGTGGGAAAATTCTGAACCCCGCTGAATCCGATCGCCTTCAAATCCCGCAGGAACAGATCCATGATGCGAAATGGGTCCGTTCCACAAACGCCGGCCAGGACGGGGGTCTTGCGAACTACAGGCAGGACCTCGCGCGCCATCTCGACCACGATGGCGTTGGCATCTCCGTAAGGAAGAAGACCCGACAAGGATCCGTGACCCGCCATACGAAAGCGGCCCGAGTTGTAGATTACAATCAGGTCGGCTCCGCCCGCCTCGGCGCATTTCCCCGAAATCCCGGTACCCGCGCCAGCGCCCGTGATCGGTATACCCTTGGAAGCCTGATCACGCAGGCGATCCAGGATCTGTTCTCTCGATTGAACCGCATACTTCTCTCGTCTCGTCATACTGTTTCTCTCATCTTCTTGCTCTCGAGCATTTCAATCAGTCCTTGTGCGACGGCGTCGGCAAAAACCGGATCATTGATGTTGGCGTCAATCTCATAAACGGGAATATCCGGGCGAAGATTGCGTCTCAGGGCGTCGAAGAGTGCCGCATCTGCCTCCGGCCAATAGAATGGACCGCCCGGCGCGGAAATCACCGAGATTCCACGCAGCGGCAGGTAGACCGCGACCGGACCCTTCGAGAAATTGAGCTTCCCGGAAAGAAGACGGCCCAGTTCGGCGTTCTCCTCCGGTGTCGTGCGCATCAGCGTCACGTTCGGATTATGCGGATAGAAACGGCGGCTGGCGAATTTCTGCGGAACAGTCTCCGGGGCCCAAAAATTCACCATATCGAGGCAGCCGGGCGCAATCACGGCCGGCGTGCCCGAACGGGCCGCAGCTTCGAGGCGGCTGGGCCCCGCCGCGAGCACCCCTCCGACCAATTCGTCGGCCCACTCGGTGGTCGTTACGTCGAGCACGCCCGCGATGTCGCCGGCTTCAACCAGACTTTCCATCACGCGCCCGCCGGTTCCGGTTGCGTGAAATACCAGAACTTCGTATCCCGCCTGCTCGAGCCGCGCCCGAGCCCGCTCGACACAATCGGTCGTATTGCCGAACATCGTTGCGCTCACAAGGGCCTTCTCAGCGGTCGTCCGGACACGGCTTTCCGCCATGCCGCAGATCGCGCCAGCCGCCTGAGCCAGCACGCGCCGGCTGATTCGATTCAGGCCGCTGATGTCTACCACGGTCGGGACCATCACAATATCTTTGACCCCGACAAAGCCGGTCACGTCGCCCCCGGCCAGGGTCGATACCATCAGCTTCGGCACCCCCAGCGGGAGCGCGCGCATTGCCTGAGTTCCGATCGCAGTCCCCGCGCTGCCTCCCATTCCGATAATCGCGTCGAAGCGGCCTCCCGAGTAGAGTTGCGAGACGACGGCCTCGGCGCCGCGGCCCATCGCGGCTACGGCGGCGCCCCGGTCCCGAGCTTCGATCAGCGATGAGATCTCGACTCCGGCCGCGCGGGCAACGTCTTCACGCGAGACGTCGGGTGAAAACGGCGGTGGAGCCAGAACGCCGGCGTCGATGACCAGCGTCCGATGGCCCCGCTGTTCGATCTCATTTTTGAGAAACTCAAACTCGGCGCCCTTGGTGTCCAGAGCGCCAAGGATAGCAACGGTGCGGGTGTTTGAACCTGAACTTTGTTTTCTGACCATATCGTCCTACGCTTCGGAATTTCTAGCGTCGGCGCGCCGAACGCGCAAGATCGCTCTTGACCCCCTGCTCCACAAGTGAGAGGAAACGGTCTATCGCGGCGTCGTCGATATCCTTGTGCGTGACCAGGCGCGAGATGTTACCTGGCCTGAAAGCGCCGATGCACGCGCCCTTCTCCTCGAGACCCGACTTCAAGCGCGCCGGATCGATCCGGCTATCCTCGATTCGCATCAGGATAATGTTGGTTACCACACGCGACAGGTCGACCGCAATTCCGGGAATCGAATTCAGTCCTTCGGCCAGGCGGCGCGCCCTGCGATGATCTTCGGGTATACGCGAGACCATGGTTTCCACGCCGGTCAGGCAAGCCGCCGCGATCATTCCCCCTTGCTTCCAGTTTCCTCCAAGCATCCACCGGAAGCGGCGCGCTCTATCGATGGCGTCACGCGCGCCGGCCAGGGCTGCGCCGGCCGGAGCGGCGAGCGCTTTGGTGAAGACGACCATGACCGTGTCGGCAAACCGTGCCAGCGCTGCCGGAGACACCTCGAGCGCGCAGGCTGCATTGAAGAGCCTGGCGCCGTCCAGGTGCACGGCAACATGCTGCTGAGCAGCCCAACTGTAGAGTTCTTCCAGATGATCGAGCGTCAGCAGGGTCCCGCCGAGGCGATTGACCGTGTTTTCCAGGGAAAGAAGCCGGGCATCGCGGCCGTTTCCGTTTGCTTTTGAAGGAGGCAGGAGAAGCCGGGTGGCCCCGCCTCGGGTTTCCTCGGCAATCATCCGGAACGAACACCGGGCGATTCGCAGCATAGCCTCCAGCTCGTAATCGACGACATGAAAGCTGGAGGAGGCAAGAACCTGGTCCCCTGGTTCCACTTGCAACATGATCCCGACCAGGTTTCCCATCGTCCCGCTCTGAACAAAAATCGCCGCCTCCTTACCCAGCAAGCCTGGCGACAGTCTCTTCGAGCCGACGGACGGTCGGATCCTCCGAAAAATCGTCGTTACCCACGGCAGCATCGGCCATTGCCTGCCGCATCGCGAGAGTCGGCAAGGTACAGGCATCGCTGCGCAGGTCGATCAAGTCGGGCACGGATCCAACCTCCTTACGATGAAGCTATCAGCTGTCAGCAGTCAGCTGTCAGCCTTCGGATCAGGGACGCGAGCGCTTTCCAAATCACACGTAACGCGGGTGCGGTAGCTTGCCACCGCCTTTGGTCTTGGCGAAGCTTGCTTCGCCCACTGCCGACGAACAACTCCTATGCTCGCGCAGCAAGCCATCAGGAATAGACACCGCATTCACGAAACGCGTAGCTCTTACCACTGCATTCGCAATCTACAGTAACGCTCATTGGAGCAGTTCGAGCCCTGAAAGGGCGACAGAAATTAGCCCGGGCAAGCGAAGCGCAGCCCGGGATTCAGAAGTGCTGTCAAGACGGAGCGCCCTGAAGGTGCGACAGCAGCACGAAGTGCCGGTCCTTCGGACCTCCGCGCTCCTGGAGGTGTTGAAAACCCGCCCTGACGGGCGGGGCTACTCACTGCCGGGCCTTCGGCCCTGGCGCCCACAGAGCCGACTCTCCCCGCGCTGCCCCAATACGTTGCCGTAATCAAACTACAGCCTCGAGAAAGCCGTGTCACTGGAGTTGGCAGAACAAAAGACTGTTCTTGCACTCCAAAGAAGCCTCGATCTACTCAAAGAAATTGCGCAGGGAGTCCGGGCTCGGAATATAAGAAAGCTTGCCTCCCTCGACATACAGGACCTGTCCCGTGATATAGCCGGCTTCATCCGAAGCAAGAAAAAGGACGGCGGCGGCAATGTCGTCATTGGTCGCCATTCTTCCAAGAGGCGCCGTAGCCAGCCACCGCCGGCGGTACTCCGGATCCTCAAAGAAGGGCCTGTTCCACGGCCCTTCCACGGCCCCCGGCCCGACGGCATTAACCGTAATGCCGTGCGATCCCAGCTCCACCGCGGCCGCCTTCGTCATCAAAACGATCCCCGCTTTAGCGGCGCAGTAGGCAGCAAGGTGCATTTGAGCCGCGTGGGCGCCGATCGAGGTCAGGCAGATGATCCGCCCTTTCTTCTGTCCGGCCATGTGCCTTGCCGCCGCCTGAAGACAGAAAAAGGGGCCCTTGAGGTTGACGTTCAGCATTCGATCCCAGTAAGGTTCGTCAATCTCCAGCAGGGGGCGGCGCTCGCTAAAGCCGGCGCTATTGATAAAGACATCGACGCGTCCGTAGCGCTCGACGCATTGCTGGAAGAGAGCCTCAACCTCTCGGATTCTCGTAATATCGGCCGTTATGGAGCTGGCCTTGCAATTCGCCCCCTGCAGCCTCGCCGCCACCTCCCCGGCCCGCGCGGCAATGGCATCGTTGATCACGACCGATGCGCCGGCCTGGGCAAACCGCTCGGCCAGCCCCTCGCCGATTCCTCTGCCGCCGCCGGTAATCAGGACGACACGGTCTCGGAAGGCCGACGTCTCTACCCAGGGCAAGTTCACGGTGCCGTTACTCCTCAAGACCTTGATACGCGGTTGTCACAAATACCGCAAGACACAAAGACACGAAAACGCCTCTCTCGGAAGGGACCCATTCTGGCCGATGGAAAACTGAAGGGTCAAGCCAGAATCGCGCCTGGCTCTGGAACATGTTCCGTCAAACCGCTTTGCGTCCGGGCGTCTTCGTGATAAATCGTTCCTGCGCATATGGTCGTATTCACCTTTCTTGACTGGTTCTGGCTTCTTTCATTTCTGGTTCTGATGACTCTGTGTGGCGTCCTCTTTTACCGGCTGGGGAAGCGCTCGGAATCTGATTTCTTTCTGGCCGGACGCGGCCTGCCGTGGTGGCTGCCGGCGTCGTCTGTATTTGCCACCCACACGGCCACCGACTCTCCGATGTGGATCTCCGGCGTAATCTATCGCTACGGCATGACCGGAATCTGGTATGCCTTCTTCGCTGCGTGGTGCGCCACGAGCGCGTTCATCTCCACTCGTATCTTTCGCCGCTCTCTGGCCTACAGCCAGGCTGAGTGGCAGACGCTCCGGTTCAGCGGCCTCGGGGCCGAGCTGCTGCGCGGATGGATGGCCGGCTGGCAGATCTTCATGCAGATGTTCATCATGGGTTGGGTAGGAATGGCCATGGGGAAGGTCTGCAACTATGCCTTCGGCTGGGATCAATGGGTAGGGATGGTACTCTTCTCTTCGGTCTCAGCGATCTACGCGCTCGCGTCCGGTTACTGGGGAGTGGTGATGGCTGATTTCCAGCAGGGCGTGATTGCGGGTATCGCCATCGTCATCGTGTCGGTCTGGGGCGTCGTGGTGGCGAACGGTCCTGCCGGTATTATCCGGCGCTTGACAGAAATGGACCAGCTCTGGCGCATCAACCCTTTTGCTTTCTCCGGCTTCTTCACCGGCGATTTCCCGGCGGCCTGGTTTCTCACCATGGTGGTGATCGCCTTGCTGGGCGGCTTCGGAATGGGAACCACGATCGACTGGTACACCGAGGCGCAACGCATCCAGTCGGCGCGCACGGTTCGAGACGCGGCCTACGGGATCTGGTCAGGCACGCTGTTGATCCTGGTCACCAACTCGCTTTGGGCAGTCGCCGCGCTTGCCTTCTTCGTGCTCTTTCCGAACATCCCCGACACGTCTGAATACGAAATGGCCTGGTACCGGATCGGTTTCGACTATCTCCCGCCGGGCATGATCGGTTTCTTCTTCGCTGCAATTGTGGCCATTCACCTGTCGACGATTGCCTCATCCCTGAATCTGGGCGCGCTCTACGTGACACGAGATCTCTATCACCGCTACGTAAGGCCTGAAGCAAGCCAAAGCCGGCTCGTGTGGGTGGGCCGACTCTCAACTCTAGTCCTGCTTCTAGGCTCTTTCGTGTACGGCTCCATGATGCAGGAGATCACCCGCTGGTTGATCTTCGCTATCTGGATAATGGCTGCCGGCGTCTGGCTTCCCAATATCCTGCAGGTGATCTGGTGGCGCTTCAACAGCTGGGGCTACCTTGCGTCCTGGATTGCCAATCTCGGCCTGAGCTGGCTGGTCGTGTGGGTGCTGCCGGCCTTTGGGATCCTGCCGGTACTCCCCGACTACGTCCAGTTCTGGCTGCTCCTGGTGCTCGGCCTCGTCATTTACATCCCGGTCACGCTGCTGACCGCGCCAGACGAATTGAACCATCTTGTGAGATATTACGTGCAATCGCGTCCCATCGGTTTCTGGGGTCCGGTGAGGAAAGAAGCCGAAAGACTCGGCCTGCTCCGATTGATTAAAGCCGAGCCTTAGTGTTTCTTCGTGTCTTCGCGTCTTAGCGGTGGAAACACGACGTCCGTGAGGAGATAAATGGTCTTTCGCAGGAAATGGACGGCCCACGAGGCGGACGAGTGGACCAAAGAAGACTATTGGGCGGTCGTATTCTCCTCTCTCTCCTATTTGTTGGTTACGATCGGAAGCGCCCTCTGCTTTCTGCTGCCTGTATGGGGCATATTGCTGACCGGCGCAGGTCTTGTGTGTGCGGGCGTCATGTACTGGATTATCGATCCCAAGCTCAGGACGATTTCGCTTGAATACGAAGCAAGGCAGAAGGAGTATCTCAAGGAACTGGACCGGATCATGAGCTGGGAGGAGAGATAGAGTGGAGCAGGGTTGGGCTGTCGTGGTCGGGATGACCATCGCCTACGCGGCGTCGTTACTGGGAATGCTCTGCGCTTTCCTCGGCTACCGCCGCCGGAAGAAAGGATCGGCCGGAAAAGAATGAAAGCCATCTAAAACAGCCCGGGCGCCGGCATGAAATTCTTCTGGGGTGTCGTGGTCCCCGCCTTGATTATGCTTCTCTCATTCATCCTGACCTTTTGGCTCTACCGCCGGTTTTCAGGAGACGGTTCGAGCCACCAAAAGCCACCACTGCGCAGATATCGCATTGCAGGCCAGGCCGATGCAGCGCGAGCGACTCTACGGCGCGTAGTGAGAGACGCTGGCGAGGAAGACTCAGCGTTAGCAAAGAAACGTCAAGACACCGACTCAGAATGGAAGCTTACGCATCCGATGATTCCTTGATCAGGCGCGCATAGACCTGGCGCGCGTGATCATAGGCCTTGCGGGCCTCTTCGAGCTGATTGGCCGCGATCCTGGGCGCCTTCTGCGTCCAGCACTGATTCACAGCGGCAAGACACCACTCGGCGCTGCGCTGCGATGCGCGAATCGGCTTGCCTCCTACGAGGGCGAACACCGGATTGGTATGCGAAGAGGGTAAAATGCGCAAGGCGACCCAGCTACTCTGCCGGACGGGAACATCGAACTCCATCGTTCGAAGCTGGCCATCGGCGAGCAGGTTCTTGCGCGCGACCGACTGCCCATTCACGATCAATTCCACGGGCACCTCGCGTGTCGTTCCAATGCGCGCTCGCTCGACATCCCAGTACGGCTTTTCTTCCAGACTCGCCTTGCGGATCTCCTGGTTGGGCTCGAGATCCAGATAGGCTGCAACCTTGGCTTCTACTCGGACCGAACCCGGTTCAGCCAATCGGATCTCGCTGCCGCCGACACCCACTTCCTGACCATTGACCTTGAAATCGATCAGGTGACTCCGCCCGTCGGAAACATAGCTGCGCCCATCCCGAACCGCATCCACCCAGGAGCGATAGGCAAGCTGCCCGTCTATCTTGCAGTACGAGCGCCCCAGCCCGACTCGTTCCTGATAAATACAGGGGAAATCGGTCTCGCCGCTTATGCGGGTGCGAAAACCGACGTTCAGCGTGTGATACCAGATATTCAATTCCCAGATGGAGGGAGTGTCGACCGTCGAAATGAAATCAACCGCATCGTGGGTTACGTCGACGATATACTCATTCGCGCCGATCCCGTCAAACGGCGGAAGCGCATAGGTTGGAAGCGTATTGCCCGGAACCTGAAGTCCCCAGCCCGAATGCGCGAATCCGGCCACGGCTCCCTGCGACTTGGCCCACTTGAGAATCGGCAGGTCCCAGGTCGGCCAGTCTTCGATGCGCTTGGTGCCCGGGTAATCCTGCTCCTTCAAGCCTATGAGCACCAGATGTCCCGTGTGGCTGGAGGGGAAACCCGAGACTTCCAGATCGTAGTGAAGAATCTGATTCGGTTTGGAAAGCGGGTGATCCTGGGAGGTGAAGAACTGTTTCTGGTGATAGTAGCAGGGCCCCCACGTCAGCACGCAACCGACGTTCAATCCTTCGCCCAATACCTGGCTCCACATATCCTCGGGTCTCACCCCCTGGGTCGGGTTCTCGTAGTGGGCGCAGCCCGCTGCGTGAATGTGGTGATCACCGGAGTACCAGCCGTTTTTCGAGGGGTCGATCCAGCGTTTCAGGTCGAGATTCAGCTCGACCGTTCCTTTGCCGTCGACCGTGAAGTTCTTGGTCTGGGGCACGTACTCCGGTCCTCGCGAATAAACCAGGGTGTAGGACCCTTCGGGCAACTTGAGCACGTCGCCATCGGCGCGATAGATCTGAGTCTGGAATGGGAAATCGGGAGCCAGCCGTTTGGCGGGAGACGGATAGACTCGACCCAGGTGATCCCGGATCACAAGAGAACCCGTGACCGGTTGCCCGTTTTCGTCCTTCAGCCGAAGCTTCACCTGTCGCGCCGGCAACGCATCAAACAACACCTCCACCTCATTTCGAAAGCCGATATCTTGAGTTCCCTGCCCGACATTGAAGCCGATCTTGGCAGAGCGCTTTCCCTGGTCGCGGCTGTAAACTTCGAGAATCTGGTACTCCAGTCCGAGACCTGACAGGCGAGGGCGCATCGGCTGCTTGCGGTAGATGGAGAACTGCGCCCAGCGATCGCGCACATCGGCAGGCGTGATTCTCATCTGCGGCTCCGCGCTTCCCGTAGACCTCTGGTACACGAGTCCCTGATTCGGACTGTCCACCTCGAGCGGCGCCGTGACGCCCGCCTGATTGATCACCTTCACCAGGAAAATCCGCGTCCCTCCTTCTACCAGCTCGGCTTTTGCCGGTCCCTGCTCCACTTTCACCCGGCTCTCGGGATTGATATCGACAATGGCGAGCGTGTACTGGTCGAGGATGGCCTGCAGTTCGGCTACAGCCGCCTTTTCGTCCTTGTTCGAGAGCGCCTGGGTGAGACGCGCGCGATCCTTGGGAGCAAGCGGCTGGCCGAGATACTCGAGGGCCAGATCGTACTGTCGAGCCGCGAGCGCAAACGGCTGGAGCGGCACTGCAACGGACTCTCCATGATGGGTCTCCTGTTTCTGCGCCGCGTTACTCAACGAAAGCAACAAGAGAATCAAAAGACCCACTCGCAGGCTTCGGTTCGTTATCGTCATGACACCCTCCTCTTCCCTTCGCGTCGCAGTGTCTTCGCAGTGAGCGCGGCGAGACAAGACGCGAGGAACGCAAACCATCCTGTTGGATTCCAGCCATCTGCCACTTGCCGATCGGCTTTCCTGACCCAAACCGGACTCGACCAGGCCCATACCTCGCGGTCGCGCACCGGCTTCTGCTGGCGCAGCCGGAGGTAATACATGCTGTCGTTCTTGAAGCTCTTATCCCAGAACGTGCCGTCACAATCCTGGCTGCCGGGATTCAGGACGCCCAACCGCTCGTACTTCTTTTCCACCAGATCCAACTTGACCACCTCGACAAAATCAACCGTGTCGGTGCCCGCCACTCGAAACGTTATCTTGGGCTGTGAAGCGCGGCTCTGGAATTCTTCTCCCATGTCATGGTCTTCCACCTTGAACTCCATCCAGATACGTTCGCCCGTGGTGCCATAGCTTCGCCGGCTACGCAGGGCGTCGAAAATCGCCTCCCGCGTCAGCCCAGGCGCCCGCACTGCCGCGAGACCGTATTGCCTCTGCCCGGGCTGCGACGTATGGTTGTCGCTCGAAGCAATCACCCCCATCCGGTGACCTCGGAGCCATCCGTCGCGCGCGTAGTGAGGACCATCAATCGGAATCCTGCCTGAAATCTCATAAGAAATCTTGCTGGTGGAGTCGTACATTTCGCTCTGGCCGTGAACGGAATAGACTTCGATCGACGGGCGCATCCGATCGTTGCGTGTGCGCCATTCCACGGCTGCGCTCGTGACCCCGCCATCATTCCAGTCGATCCCGGTGTGATGCGGAATCGTGAACGCCCCCTTCTCGTCCAGCGCCGCCCAGAGCGCTTCGGTCGTGGGCACCTTGTCTCCGATGAAGTAATCCTGCTTGTTATCGCGATAATACACATTGTGGTGCCCCCAGGGCCAGATCAACGTGTACTCGAAGGCGAGAAGTGTAACGAAACGGCCGGGCCTATAGTAGCGATCGACCTGCTCGCGCGTCCACTTCCATTCGTTGGGCAGCACTCCCTCGCCATAGTCATTGCCGACCTTGCCCATATTGTTGAGGGCCTCGCCGCGCACGTTCAGGTGATCGGTCAAGCTGTAGAAGTCGAGGCGCGACACATCGCGCGCGTATGGAAACGGGTCTCCGCCGCTGCCGTCCTCGCTGATGCCGCTGTGCGAATGTATGTCTCCCCAATAGAGGCTGGTTTTCTCCTGGCTGGTCCCGACATTAATAGGATTGCTGAGCGGCGTTCCGAATTTCTCCTCTCCGCGCGCTTCAATCCGGAGAAACCCGGTCCTCTCCGGAATAACTTCGACCCGAAGCGAGCCCTTGGCGAAACGCGCGCGGTCGGGTCGAACCTGGCCCTGCGCAGCGGACAGCCGGACTTCCCCTGCGTAATCGGTCACCAGGTTACCGAATCGGTCGGTGATATTGATCTGAACTTCCACCGGCCGGCCCACGACCGCCTGACTGGGCGCAATCAACTGCATCTCGACCGGATCGGCAGCGCGCGTTACCAGGTGCGGGGCTTCAGCGACCCTCTTGCCCCGGCCGTCGCCATCCTGGTCCGAAACGACCACTACTATGCCATCGTTGACGAACCTTGGTCCTACGGATCCGGGGTTCTTGCCGCCGGCGGTGTCGCCGTAGACCACCGTGATCGTCTCTCCGGGCGCGATCTCACCTTCTTGAACTCCTACGTAGATGACTCTGCGGAACCAGTGACGCTTTTCTTCCAGCGGCAGATAGTTCTCAAGATGCCGGTAGAGTTTTGCCGTTTTCGAGGAGGTCCGGATCGTGGTGTAGTGCGCAGCCGCAGGCTTGGTAAACTGGGGCTCCGAGAAGCGCGCGTCGGACCACCCGGTTGGCAGCTCGATCCGGATGCTCCCTCCGGTTGCAAGTCCGCCCGGGCCGGCCGTGAAGGTGACGGTCCAGGTACCCGCCATTCCAGCGACAGAGAAATCAGGCGAGATCGTCACCCGTCCCTCGCCATCGGCCGCGTGAACCGAGGGTTTCATCAGAATCGCAAGAATGACGACGACGATCGATGCTCGCAAGCTGGTATCGCTCAAAGCGGGCGCGCGTTTCCGCGCCAGAGGAACATTGGGACTGGAACCTTCCGGAAGTGGAACATGTTCTAGATTTCATCGCTCCATGTCAAGGCGATTCGAGGACAACCACGAAGACCCGCAACGGATTGGCAAACGCTTGACATGGACTTGAGTTTTCCTTACGCTGCAAGCAGTTAGCGACAAGGAACGCCGTGTGAACCCGGACCTTCACTGACCGATTCCGGTTCTGGGTAAACTGATCACCGATTCAGCGAGAAAGGAGATCTTGCGATGTTCTGTCAACGCCATTTGTGGGACGACTTGTCCAAACGCGGTTCGACGCCTTCCGGCGGAAGACCAAGTCACACCGTCCAATCCGGCTCTCCTGGGCCGGCTGTCTCGCGGAGGCATTTCATTCAGGCGGCCGCAGGTATGAGTCTGGTCGCCGGTGCTGGATTGCGGAATAAGACCGAGGCGATGGAGAATCCCTCGATCTCTGTCGTGAATCCACTTGGCAGCCCCGCCCCGGTACCGATTCCGGGAGGCTTCAATGCTCGTGCCGCGCTAGGTCCTCGGTTTCCTGATAGACTCTTCCACTTTACTTTCGGGGGACCGCAGGCGGAGCCATCACTGATCTTTAATTTCAGAGGAGACGTTGCCGTCCTCGACATCCAGGGAACGGGTACGCGGACCGAGCTGGATCCCTTTACCGGCGCGGTCATAAGGACAACTACCGGTCTTCCCTTTGGCGTTGACGCCCGTTTCATGAACGGTTTTTACATCGGCACCGACGGATCCGAACACCACGGAACTTCGCACTCTATTGAATGGACGTTTTCGAGGTGGGTCACCTCGGCGAATTTGATTTTCAGCTCCATGATCACAACCCAGGAACGTCCGAAACCGGGCTCTTCTGGACCATGCCTATCCCGCCGGCGAGTGTGGCGATGGACTTCGCCAGTGGAGAGGCTATCTTCTGTCTGAGTGATGCCCAGATGCCGGACTTTGGTAACGTTCTCACCGCGCTGTGGGACGGAGGCAGCTCTTGATGGTGCGGGCATGCCCTTGAGGCCGGTGTTTCCGTCCACGGTGTCCATGGAAGTGCGGTGGTTCGGCGGTGGGGCCCAGGAGCAAGCCCGCAACTTCGCGAACCGATTCGTTTACCTTAACAAAAAAACCAGCGCGAGCATCAAATGGCGGGCCGTTCGCAGAGGGGCCATGTTCGAATCTGACGACGGTCCGCAAAATGTCTTATTTGCCGCGCTCGGCCAGGAACGTAACGGGGCCTTTTTTGAAAGTTGAGCATTGACGCCCCGGGACGAATCGAGTTTCTTCGTGTCTTGTGACCTTCGTGGTTAGAGCTGTCTAACCAATACCACCAAGGCTCAAAGACACGAAGAAACACCAAGAATCCTAATACAGTGACGGAAGGGCTACACATGGGGCGCATCAGTCGGCTTTGCATTTACCTTGCTTTTCTTGCGTGGTGTCAGAGCGTTCTGGCAGACACGCAGGCTAGCATTACCATCGCCGAAGGCTGGCGGTTCAGTCTCGAACCCGCCAGCGGGGCGGAGCGGCCCGAGTTCGATGACTCAAAGTGGCAAACTGCTCATGTCCCTCATAATGCGCAGGAAATATCAGACGAGCTGCCCCGATCTACCCGGAGAGTCTGGTTTCGCCATCGCTTTGACCTTCCGGAGATTCCGTCCGGACATCGCGTTTTGCTCGATGTCAGCGACTCGCCCGGACTCGAGGCCTGGCTCAACGGGGCCTTCGCGAGCAAGAGCCCGGCCGGGCAGCCCTGGCTGCATTTGGATGTCACGCGGCTGGTCCGCAGGGGCGAGAATCTACTGGTTTTGCGCTGCCAGGTTCCTGGCATTCAGGGTCGCGTCCGGCTGTTCGTACAGGCGCCCCTGGATCTGGAGCCAGACTCTCTCATGATCGACACGCCCGGATGGGAGGGTGGGGCGGCGCGAGTGCGCATCCGCACGACCGTCGAAAACGTGTCGACGCAAGACCAGTCCTACGCGGTCACGGCTTCGGTCCTCGACCCGCAAGGAAAGCTCCTCGCGAAAGCTGAAACGGGCACTCGAAGCGTAGCTGCAGGAGCTAAGGGCGGTCTGGAGCTCATGACCGAGACCATCGCCCAACCTCCAGTCTGGTCGCTCGAGAAGCCCCAGCTCTGCAGGGTGGTCGCCGAGCTGCGCGTACAGGGGACCACGGTTCGCAAGCTAGAGTCGAACTTTGGCTTCCGCAGATTTCATTTTGACGCGGACAAGGGTTTCTTTTTCAACGGAAATCATCTCAAGCTGAAGGGTACGGTCTACTACAAAATCGGGCCTGGCAAGTTTGCCGACCGAGGCAGTCTATGGAAGTACGAGCTGGGACTCATCAAAGGGATGGGAATCAACTTCGTGCGCACGGCCGGTGGAATCGACGAGACCATCCTCGAGGAGTTCGACAGGGCGGGCATCCTGGCCACGGTCGATGTACATGCTGACGCGGACCGCGCGCGCGTCCGGGAGAACATGCGCCGGGACGTTCAGGGGCGATACAATCATCCGTCGCTGATTTCGTGGCACTTCAACGGCGAAGGCAAGGACGCGGCGGCTGGAGAAGTCTACTCCGAAGCGGCCAAGGCTCTTCGAGCCCTGGACACGACCCGCCCGGTCTTCTGCGTGGAGCTTGGATGGCGGTCGCCGGGGACGGTCGGATTGATCGACGCCGACATAGCCGGGCAGGGAAACTACACCGGGTGGTACGAAGGCACACTCGAACACATCGGACCCTACATGGATTCCTATCGCGCCCTCCTGCGTGAGCGCTATGGACGCGACATGCCCATCATCGTTTCGAATTATGGGGCGGCCTCCGATTCCGACGTTCATGCCGGAAATCCCCGCCGCAACGACTTCTCACACGAGTATCACACGGCGTTCCACCGCCGCTTCGAACAGGAAATCGCCCGCCGACCCTGGGTCGCCGGCGGATTGATCTTCGCCTTTCGAGATTCAAAATCGGGACAGCCGATCCCGCGCCATACCTGGAAAGGCGTCATCGACATGAAGGAGATGAAGAAGGACGCCTACTACTATTACCAGAGCATCTGGACCACCGAACCGATGGTTCATATCAGCGAGAAGTCGTGGACGCCTCGCGATTCGTGGCCTCCCGGCCAGCCTGAATCGATTGAAGTGTTCAGCAACTGCGACGTTGTGGAGCTTTTTCATAATGGCAGGTCACTGGGATCCCGTCGCAAGGGAGAGCGTTTCAGCTGGGAGGTGCAGTTCCGGGAAGGGTTGAACTCCCTGAAAGCAGCCGGAGAAAGAAAAGGGACAAAAGTTCAAGACACCGCCGAACTCCAGATCCGTCAAGCTCCTCCTCAGCTCGAAACGCGGCTCGTCCCCAGACCTGACACCGGCGATTTGAAACTGGAGTGGGAATCGGTGAAGGGTGTTGATCGCTACAATATTCACGGCAGCACCAGCCCGGATTTCATCGTCTCGAAGGAGAACCTGCTCGGGACCGTGCCGGCCCCTCCTTACCACACGAAACCGCCTCGCTATGGGTTTTATTACAAGGTCGTCGCCCTCAGCGGCGAAAAGAGCGGCCCTCCCTCTTCGTCGGTAGGCTGGGCGGCCGGAGCGACCGAGTGGCGCTTCGCAAACTCGGGCTGGCTCTTGTCGTCACCCGCAGTGGTTGACCTGGACGGCGACCGGCAGCTTGAGATCGTGGTCGGGTCTTACAACGGCTCGCTTTACGCCATCAGCCGAGAGGGGAAGGAGCTCTGGCGTTTCGATTCCGGAGGAACGGTAATCTCTTCACCCGCGGTCGCGCCCCTGGTGCCGGGTGAAAAACCGTCCATCGTCTTCAATTCCGATGGCATCCTTTATGTGCTGTCGGCCGACGGCCGGCTGCGCTGGAAGCGCGACGGAATCCGCCAGTTCGACCGCAGCGCGAAATCACCCGCTCTGGGCGATCTCGACGGTGACGGCAATCTGGAGATCGTGGCCGCGTCCGACACAGGCGAGGTCTTCGCTCTCGAGCATACGGGCCGGCTGCGCTGGCGCTTTTCGACTGCAGGCCCGCGCACTCGAGGTCTGAGTCTGACGACTCCGGTGCTGATCCGCGCCGAAGGGCAGGCAACCGCGGTCGTCTTCAGCGCCGATGACGGCTGCACCTATCTCCTCGACTCACAGGGCAAGCTGCGCTGGAAACACGATCACCGGCTTGGCTCAAGCACGCCCGGGCTGGTTCCCAACACCATGACGCCCGCGGCGGGCCCCCTCGAAGAGGGAGGTCCGGTGCGCATCGTGGTG
Source organism: uncultured Acidobacteriota bacterium (assembly GCA_963827655.1). Taxonomy (GTDB): domain Bacteria; phylum Acidobacteriota; class UBA6911; order UBA6911; family UBA6911; genus CAWHCF01. Next base: position 297,702 of record CAWHCF010000020.1, on the reverse strand, counting down.
GGCGCGGGACACCTGAAGGCCCTGGATCTCGACGGTCATCTTGTCTGGGAGCGGAAGGATGTGCGCGGTATGCCTCAAATCTCGCAGCTCTCGGGAGATCGCACACGGCAGATCGTCGTTTCCGATGCCGCGACCATCCATGTGGTTGACGGCCGGGGGAGCGACCAGTGGAAGTTCTCGCTCGAGAACTCGCGCGACTTCTTCACCCAGGCGCCGGTCAGCGCCGATCTCGACGGCGACGGACGACCCGATCTGATCGCCGGTACGCGGGCTACTTACCTGTGCGCAATCAGCAGCGCGGGAAAACTGCTCTGGAAGTTTCAAACCGACGATGAATTGAGCGGCTCGCCGGCCATCGCCGATCTGCAAGGCGACGGATACGCCGACGTGATCTTCGGCTCGCGCGACGGCTATCTTTACGTGGTCGGCGGAGAGCGCACCGGTCCCAATGCCGCAGTCTCGCATCAGTATCGCGGCGACCCGGGCCGGGCGGCCAACTACGCGCGTCCGAGCAACCCCAGCCCGCCAAGAGCGCAAAGACGCTGAGATGAAGCGGGTCGCTCTCTTCGCCGTTCTGATCTGGCTCCCCCAACTGCGTCTCGAACCGGCTCTGAAGGAAGTCGCCCGCGGCGTCTACCTTTTCAAGGACACCTGCAATGTTTACGCGATCATCAACGGCAAGCGAGCCGTGCTGGTCGACTTCGGCTCGGGCGCCATCCTGAACGAGCTTCCGGCGCTCGGAATCGAATCCGTCTCCTGGATCGTGCACACGCATTTTCATCGCGACCAGGCCCAGGGGGATCTGCTCGCCCGCTCGCGCGGGATTCGACTGGCCGTTCCCGACGCCGAAAGGAAGTACTTCGAAGCGGTCGAAAGGCTCTGGGACGAAAAGAAGGTATTCAAGCTGTACGATTTGCGCAACGAGTTCTTCGCGCTGCGACAGAACGTCCCCGTCGACCTTGGACTTGTACCCGGCAAAGTCTTCGCCGACGGCGACATCCGTCTCGATGTGGTGGCTACACCGGGACACACGGAAGGCTCGCTTTCGTTCCTGCTGGATACCGGCCGCGAGAGAGCGCTGTTCTGCGGTGACCTGGTGGCCTCGCAGAACAAAATTCCCACCCTCCACGACCTGGAGTGGCCCTATGTCGGAGCGCGCGGAATCGAAGCCCAGATGAACTCGCTCAAGCAGGTGATCCGGCTGGGACCCGATCTGCTCCTCCCTTCGCACGGCGCGCCGTCGCGAAATCCCGTGGAATGGATACCGACGCTGCTGGCGCGATTGGCCACGCTCTACCGCGGATACGATTGGAATCGCACGGCGGAACCTCGTCCACGAACCGGCCCGCTGCAGATCTCGAAACACCTCTGGCAGATTCGCCCGCCTGAAATCAACGGTGTGGCGTACATTTTTGTCAGCGACTCCGGCCGGGCGCTCCTTTGGGACATCCATGAGGTCGAAACCCGCTATCTCGAAGAGATGCAGAAAAGGGCCGGTTTCAAGACCATCGATGTCGTCGTTCCAAGCCATTACCACGAGGATCATGTAGGCGGAATCGGTTTTTTGAAGCAGCGTCATGGAGCCAAACTCTGGGCCATGTCTCACATGATCGACGTGCTGAAGAATCCCGCGGCCTACAATCTCCCTTGCCTCTGGCATGAGCCGCTCGAGGTCGATCGGGTCCTCACGGACGGCGAGAAAGTCATCTGGGAAGGCATTCCCCTGCAGTTCTTTTATCTTCCCGGCCAGACGGAGTACAGCCAGGGTATGCTCGCGGAAGTTGATGGGACCCGGTTGCTGTTCACGGGCGACAACGTGGCCCGGCCCCTCCCCGGTACTCCGCTGCTCGGCCATTTCGTGTGCCGGAACTTCCAGCGGCTCGACGGCAGTCACATCTATGCGGCGAGAAAACTTCTGGAACTGAGACCCGACTACGTCTGCCCGAATCATTTCGGTTGGACCCGGGCCACACCGGAAGTTCTCGAGTCGTACTTGAAATCGTCGCAGGATTTCGTGGCCGCAATCCGGGAGATCGTAGATCAGCCGCATCCTCAGCTCGGGGTCGACAACAACTGGCTGTCCTTCTATCCCTACCAGGTCGAGGCGGGACCCGGAGACACCCTGCGGTATCAGCTGAAGGTGCGGAACTGGCTCCCCCGCGCCAGCCGCATCAAGTCCGTCATTCAGGTACCCGATCAATGGAAAGTGACGCCGCCTACGATCGAGCTGCAGGTAGCGGCCCGGAGCCGAATCCTCCGCTCCGTTTCAGGTGCAGATTCCGGTGGGCGAAACCCGGGTCAATCGACGCTGGGTAATCACCGGCGACGTCTGGCGCGACGGCGAGCATCTGGGCGAGATCGCCGAGTTACTGGTCAACATGAAGCCGATGAAGGCCCACTGAGCGGACGCTTTGACGTCATAGCGTCATAATGTCCCCATGAACGCACCGAAACGAGCCACTGTCTATTTCGATCCAGCGATCCATCGTGCCCTCCGGCTCAAGGCTGCAGCAACGGACCAATCCATTTCCGAAATGGTCAACAAAGCCGTTCAGCTGGCCCTCGCCGAAGACGCCGAAGACCTGGCAGCGTTCGAAGAACGAGCCGATGAAAAAAATCTGGACTTCGAAGCCGTAGTCAGAGAGCTAAGGCGGCGTGGGAAAATATAGGATCCTGATGAAGGCGTCGGCCGCCAAAGAAATCGAGGCCGTTGGCCAAAAAAAGGATCGTCAACGCATCGTCCGTCAGATTCAGTCTCTTGCCGATAACCCACGACCTGCCGGTTGCGAAAAATTGTCGGGACAGAGCGATCGCTACAGAGTCCGAGAAGGTAACTACAGGATTGTTTATTCAGTCGATGACCGCACCCTCGTTGTGAACGTCGCGAAAGTAGGTCACAGGAAAGACGTCTACCGGTGAGTCATTCAGTCCTTAGTCCCTCACGGGAACGTCTTCGCGCTTCGCAGAGGGTTTATCTCGGCTACGCCACCCGCGATTGCCCGAGGTTGCCCTGAGGCCGCGCTGTAGCACTCGGCTTCTCTGGCGACCGTCTCCACGTGCCGATATCTCCCATATGACAAACGACAACCGTGCATAGAACCGGACCTCCAAGCCCTAGCTGACCTTCGGGTAGACGACGCTTTGATGCTTGTCGGCGCCGGTCGCTTCTTCTGCTGCGTACTACTTACTTGGGATACGCAGTGGAATGCGCCTTGAAGACTCGCCTTCGATTTCGACTAGCTCTTATGTTGCATCACGACCGCGGCCGATCATCTGGCCACTGAGGTTCGGAATCCGGCCCTCTGCTGACAACAAGGCCGGGTTCTTTTTTGTTTTCAGGGTTTCCAATCCACCGAGTGCTCTTCGAGGTAGGCGTCGACGGCGCCGCCCATGGTGGGATGGAAGTTCGCGGCACCGAAACGCTCGAGCAGTTCGAAGCGCTTCAGCTTGTCCTTGACCGGATCCTTCATTTCGGCGAACCGCAGCTCGATGCGCGATGCGCGCAGGGTCTGCTCGAGCTCGGCGAGCATGTCCGCCGAAGTGACGTCGATGCTGGTGACCGGCTCGGCGGCCACGATGATCCGCCGCACCGGCGTCGGCGAACTCGCCACGGCTTCCAGCACGCGCTGGTGAAACAGCTCGGCATTGGCGAAGAACAGCGGTGCGTCCCAACGGAACAGCACCAGGCCGGGTATGAGCCGCGCATCAGGATAGCGTTTGATGTCGTGGTAGCCGCGGATGCCGTTGACTCGGCCCAGCACGGCGTAGTGAGGCCGCCAGCCGTCCCACAGAAATTCGATGACCGCGATGACGATCGCCAGGCCTATGCCGGGAATCACTCCCACCACGGCAACGCCGAGGAAACAGACGACGGACAGCCAGAACTCCCAGCGCTGGATGCGGAAGATGCGGCGCAGGTCGTCGAATTCGAACAAGCCGATGGCCGAAGCGATCACGACCGCTGCGAGCGCACTGGTGGGCAGGTTCTCCAGCAGATTAGGTGCCAGTAGCAGCAACAAGGCGACGCCCACGGCGCCGACTACGCCAGTAAGCTGGGTCTTCGCGCCCGAGGCTTCGGCGACCGGGGTGCGCGAGGAACTGCTGCTGATTGGAAACCCCTGGAACAGTCCAGCGGCCAGGTTGGCGGCTCCCAGACCGACCATCTCCTGGTTCGGATCGACCTGGGAACGGGTCTTGGCCGCATACGTGCGCGACAGGACGCTGGTGTCGGCGAACGCCACCATGGCGACGGCGCAGGCGCCGATCACCACGTCTCCGAGGTCCGCGAGATTGATCCACGGCAGTGCGAACGACGACAGACCTTGCGGCAGCGGACCGAGCACCTTCACCCCGGCGCCCTCGTCGAGGCCGAACGCACCGACCGCGACAGTAGCGCCCACCACTGCGATCAGGATGCCCGGGATTCGCTCGAAGCGCTTGAGCAGCAGGATCGCCGTCAGCGTGCCGGCGCCGACCGCGAACGCGGTCCAGTTAGCCTGGCCGCCCAGCACCGATTCAGCGATCTGCGCGAGGTCGCGCAGCGGCCCGACGCCGTCGACCGAAAAGCCGAACAGCTTGGGCAGCTGGCTGATCAGCACCGTGAGCGCGATGCCGTTCATGTAACCGTAGCGGATCGGCTTGGACAGCAGCTCGGTGACGAACCCCAGGCGCATCACTCCTACCAGGATGCACACCAGCCCCGACACTATCGCCATCGTGCTCGCCAGGGCCACGGCCCGCATCGGATCGCCACCCGAGAGCGGCAGCACGACCGCGAGAATCACCGGGGCGAGAGAGGAGTCCGGCCCCAGCACCAGAATGCGGCTGGGACCAAACAGCGCGTAAGCGAGCAGCGGGACGATAGTGGCATACAGACCGTTGATTCCCGGGACGCCCGAAGCCACTGCGTACGCGATTCCGACCGGCACCAGCATCGTGGTCAGCACCAGGCCGGCGATCAGATCGTGCGACAGCCAGCGTGCTTCGTACCGGCTGAGGATCTGCAGTCCGGGCAGCCAACGCTTCCAGCCGTTCATGCCTTGTCCTTTGAATGGAGCGCATTCAGCTTAGGCGCTTAGTGAACGTTCAAACCAACATGTCGTCGTTCAAAGGGCCTTCGTTCGGGGCGAAGTCCCAACGAACCTTGAGTCTTGGTGTTTCTTCGTGTCTTTGTGGTTAAGAAGCTGTCACTGCGGCACGGGCGCGCAGGATTCGCCTTCAACGATGTGCATGGGGATACGGACGCTCGACTGATGGCCGAGGTCCTCGCCTTCAATCTGCTTGATCAAGAGAAGAGCGCAGTACTCGCCGATCTTTTCCTTTTCAGTCCCGACGCTCGTGATGCGGGGCCGGTAGTATGTGAACTCATCGAGCGCATCGAAGCCAACGACGCTCAAGTTGTTCGGTACCCGGCGTCCGATCCGCGTGGCGGCTTCGATGAATCCCGACGCGATGTAGTCGCTGCCCGCGAAAACTGCCGAGCACGGTTTATCGCCTTCGAGAATCCGCCGCCCTGCCTGAAGCCCGAGTTCGTGCCCGGGCTGGGCCGGGCCTTCAATGATGGCTCGAGGTTTGAAGCCGTGCCGCTTCATGATCTTGGCGTAAGCTTCGTGACGCCGCCGATTCCATGGCCACGCCGTATGGCCTACAAACCAGATATCCCGGTGGCCCAGCCGAATCAGGTATTCGACCGCTTGCTCGGCTCCATCACGATCGTCAAACAGCACCGCCTTGCTCTTTGGGGGGCTGTCATCGATCAGATTGTTGCCGAACAGCGAGTAGGGAATGGCCTCCGACTCCATGCGCTTGAGCAGGTTCGGATAGTTCACTCCTCCCAGAATCACGCCGTCGACAACTCCCTTATTCCTGAGAATCGGCGGCAGCTCCAGCTCCTCCGGAGGAATGTGAGGCGAATACCGGAACGTTGTGAACAGGACACTATACTGGTTCACCCCGCAGAATTCCTCGACGCCATGAAAGATATGTCCGTGCAGGGATAGCAGTATCTGGCGGTTGGCCAGAACGAAGCAGATGGTATTGGTTCGTCCCCTCCACATGCGGCGGGCATGAATATTTGGCGTGTACTTGAGTGCCTTGACTACCTCGAGCACGCGTTGCTGGACTTCCGGGCTGACCGAGGTACGACCGTTCAGCACGCGAGAGACGGTCCCGATGCCCACTCCAGCTTTGCGCGCTACTTCGCGAATGTTCATGGTTTGATTCCTGGATTGTGCGGGTGTGTATGGGGTCCGAGCCGGGATCCCAAGAGAGTTCGAGCTTCGGCAAACAGCTTCTTGATGCGAGCCAGATCTTCACGGCTCGAACGTACCGCGAGTGTGTCGACCCACAGAACGGCCCCTTCGATGAGTCTCAGCATGTATTCCGCGGCGGGAATCGAGAAACAACCTTTCCCATCCTCGGTGAGGTAGACCGGCGACGTGTGAGCTCCGATGTTGCGCATTCCATAAGAGAGTCGCTTCTGCGAGGAACAACGCGCGGCTATCCAGCCTGCGCCTTTGACCGGGACTTTCGCGCGCAGCGGGTTTGAGCCCGATGCAACGACACGCCCATTCTGAACAATCTCGATCTCGCCCAGCGGATAAACGGACTCAGCCATCGCGTGGACTTCGAGTTGGCCGCGGCCTTTGACTTCGATCACCCCGCCGGGTTCCACTCCGTCGACTTTGAGGAAGAGCAGGGGTCCGGCCGTAGCGAAGGTTCGTCCCGCGCGCAGGGCTCTGGCCCAGGCTTCGAAACTGAAGGGCTCGCCCCGGTCCAGCCGCGCGTAGGTTCGCACGGCGCCTACCGCGCGGGTCGGGAACATCTTGTCGGTGCCCCCCACGGCCGCAAGTCGGAACCCGCAGTTCAGGTAGCGATAGTACTCGGTCACACCGAGCGAAGCGAAACCGCGATCATAGCGGATTTCGGCGGCATCGAGCTTGCCCAGGACGACATCGGCCGCGGTCTCGCCATTCGGAATCGGGAAGTGTACTCCGACCGTCACGCCACCCTGACTTCGGCAGGCGTCGGCCCAATCGGCCAGGCTCGCCGTCAACGGCGAACCGAAGTAGGCGACGGGCGGCCCCGCGTCGGAAAAGGGAAGAACGCGCGTCTTAAGGCCGAGCAAGCCGATATGTCCGAGAAAGTGATTGCGATTCTCCGACCCGACCCATACCGTCGTCTCGGCAGTGCTCCCCGAAAAACGGCCGGGGGGATCGGCGAAATTGGTGAAGTGCCGTCCCCATTGCGCGGCCAGCAGATTCACCAGGTTGAGTCCCTCGGCGGCCCCCTCCAGCACCAGAAGTTCAGGGGATCCGATGTGCACATGGGTGTCGGCGGTTACCCATCCATCGCGGCCGCTGTGCAGCGCCCGTGAAATTGAAAGCTCGATCTCCCGCTGCCCGGGTGCGATGGTTAATTGTCTGCGCAAGGGAGCGAACTCAAAGCCCTTCGACAACTCGACGTAGACCTCGCCCGGCGGAAGCTCGACCTGACAGTTCCCGTCGACATACGCATACGAGGCGCCGCCAATCTTCACGTCCGGTCCGGTGTTCTGCATCCATCCCGTATTGATGTCTTCCGGATGACCGTAAGGAGCAATGTAGCGGCCCGACGGACCACGGAAGCTGATGCGCGCGGCGCATGGTTTCCCGGTTTCCTTATCGACAATTCTGCAGTGCACCCAGGCAGCCGCAGGCTCCAGGACGCGGACCTCCGGTTGAAGAGCATCCGCCAGATCGTAGGAGAAACGCTTCCCGGCAAGCTTGTCTTCCAAAGTAAGAGTGGACGCCGGAGAGGCCGTGACTTCGGCAATCAGCCGGTTTGTCTTGGAAAAGTCCGGCGCCGGCTCACCGAGACCCTGGTAGGGATTTTCGAGCCACTCGCGCGTGTTGAATTCGGGGGCCGGATACACTCGCGCGACCACTCCCAGGTCAACCGAGATCTGCCACTGCTTGCGCCAGTCCTCGGACGCGCCTGTCAACTGGATCCCAAACCTGCGCAAGGGGGCGCGCTGCAGCGGATGTTCAGGACGATGAAAGAGGGTCATCGCGCAGATCCCTAACAGATCCTGGCCCGCTGCTTCCAGGTCCAGGGATCGTACAATCTTGTCCGCATGCGGATTGCCGAGAGCGTAGACCCAGATCACGGGACCGCGAGGCCGCTCGCGCGAGACCGAGGTTTGCGCGTAAGCCCACTCGAGAGCCGATCCGAGCGCTGCGTCCAGTCCAATGAAATCGGGTTCATAAGCGGGGAGGGCCGCGGCCGGCACGTGGGAGGGATCCATTCCCGGCGGATTGATTTCGTAGCGCCGCCGGATCGCCTGTTCGTGCCGCGTGCCGTCCTCGAAGACGAGCGTGTACGAAGCCAGCCGCTGCGCTACCGGTTCGAACTCCGACCGGGGGTTTTCGGAACCGAAGGGGCCTTCGGTGTCGTCCGGGTGCCGATCGCAGAAATGGGCCACGCAGACGTAGTGGCAGGCTTTGCCCAGAGGAATCGACGCTCTGCGGCTTTTCCCTCCCAGCACCAGAATACGCTGGCGCGCGGCGGAGTCCACAAGTCGAAACGGGACGCCGGCGAGCCGCTCTTCCCCTCCCCGCAGGTTCGGCAAGCCCTCGACCCTGCCCTCGAACCAGCCGCGGGTCTGAATGTCGCGCGGCAATACTCCGTCGGTCGCATGCGGGGCGAAATCAACCAGAGTGAATTTGCCTTCGGTGGTCTGAGCCGCCGGCGAGAGCCACCGGCCTGCGGTCCAGACCAGAGGCACTTCCAGAAAAGTCCGGCGTGTGATCACAGCAGGTACGTCCTCTCGTACAAGGGAAAACAGTTGCCGCGAGGCGAGATCGAAACCACCGTGTCTCCCAGCCACTCGGACCTGTAGGTGATCCCCATAATCGAGTGCAACCACTCACGGCTCGAACGGAGAAGGCGAAAGTTCATTTCGACCGTTTGTCCTTTCTTTAACGCCGAAAGCCGCTGAAACGGCCCCTTCCATGCGGCCGAGGCTGCAATCTCCGCCGGCTGGTATGAAATGGTCGGGCGCGCCCAGTCCGGCACCCGGATGTACAGGTCGCCGTCTCGCTTCATCGTCACCCGCACCTGCCCTTTCGACGGAAGACCGGTCTCGAGCTTCGCAAAGGGGGTATCGCGGTCGAACAAGAGGTTAACCCAAACCGCGCCCTGAATCTCCTCCAGGCCATGCTTCCAGGCCAGATGCAGCGCCCTCACCATGGCCTCGCTGCAACAGCCAATCGGGCCCGAAGGATGAAACAGATCGAACAGCCGGTTGGGTGAGCTGCGCGCCGACGAACTCCCCAGAACGCGCGGCTGCATATCGACGGACCCCTTGCTCTTCACCCACGACACCGTTGTGATTTGACTCTCGAACAGATGATTCCGGACGTAGCGTTCGGCCTCGGCCCAGCATTCCGGGTATCCGGCCCGCCCCAGATAGAGGGCGGCTTCGATGTAATCGGTGACGCAGCACCCTTCGCAGGTAGTCTGTCGCAGCATGCGCCGGCGGCGATTGACCGGAGAGTTCGGGTTCGATTCCGGAATCCAGCCGAATTCGTTTCCGATCCACTTCAGCCCGTTTTCGTACAGCGCCCGCCCCTGTTCCACCAGATCGCGCCGCCCAAGCTCGGTTCCGAGAAGAATGAGACCGGAGATGGTAGCCCCCACCGAATGAACGTGCAGAGCCTCGTCGCCAAAATCTTTGAAGTTGCCCGCCTCATCGAAGCGGAAGGAGTCACTGACCCTGAGGACGTGGTTGGCATATCGCTCCGCCAGCTTGATCGCATCGGAGTTACCCGTGGTCCGGCCATATTCAATGAGCGGCATGATGGTGCGGCCATGCTTGCCGGGAGCGCGCGCCGCGTCATAAAAGCCCTTCTCGGGAGAATAGAACATGCCCGGCATGTCCCACGCTTCTCCCTGCTTGCGAGCCGTCCGAATGAAGGCCGCAACCAGCTTGTCGCCGTAGCCCTTCAGCATCTGGCGCTCCCGCTCGCCTTCGGCGTGGCGGTACCAACCGGTCAGCCCAAGAAGCGCGCGGTTCTGGTCGTGCATCATGGCCACGCCGCCTTCCATGTAGTTGAAGCCGTCCTCGCGGAAGTCGTCGAGCATCACGCGGCGGATCTTCCGCTCGTTCTCCACGCCGGTCTTCCAATCCTCCGTCATTTCCCGGGCGCAGAGGATTGCGTTGACGCTCCTTCCTGTCTGCGAGGTGTGGTCCCAGGTAGTCACCTTGGACGGAAGATCCACCTCGCCGGTGGTGTAATTGATGACGACATCGAAATAAGGGAGGCCGTTATCCCTTATGTGGTTCGTTAGAGTCCCTTCCAGCGCCAGGCGCGCGCGGGCGACCAGATCGTCGGGCGCGCGACCGCGCCATCCCGGTTGCCCAACGGCGGACCCGAACGGCGCCGTCGGGTCGAGCAGCTGAGCCTCGCCTGATTGTTGCGGGCCGAACTCGGCGACTTCGTTCGGTCGAGTCTTCTGCTGGCCCAGGGCGGGCACAGCCCAAACACCGGCCGTTCCCGCGAGAAACTTTCTTCGGCTCAACAATCCCGCCACCTCCTTTTCACAATCAATACGCCAGGCGCAACGAATCACGGAGTCGCATGCTGCTTGGGCGGAGCGCTCGGGGTGGCGCGCTCCACAACAATGGTGTTATTCCGCTTCGTGATTTCGGGCGCCGCGCTGTCGACTACGACTTTGAATGTATGGCTCGCACGCGCGGGCGTAAAACGGAAACCTACCCGCACGGTCTTCGGATCAAAACCGAGCGGGGCCTCTATCCCGGGAATTCGCTGGCGGCCAATTTCCCGGTCTCCGTCGTACAACGTCACCGAGATCCCCCGGGCCGGCTCACTCCCCAGGTTGTGGACAGTGACGTCGACCCTGGTGTACTCGGGAAGGTATTGGATGTCGTCGCTCGACAGGGCAAGATCCGCAGACAGCCCGGGAGCTTCACTCTGCGCGGTTCTCTTCATCTCGACTACGTACTGGGTGCGTCCCGGCAGGCGAAACGCGACCTCCTGGCCGCGATGCTCGAGCCGGACCGTCTGCTCGGAGACTACGCGGTCCATTTTGCCGTCATGGTTTTCGTCAGAACCCAGCCTGAAAAGGTACTCCGCCCCCAGATCCAGAATCCATGGAACCACGGCAGCGTTTCGAGTCTCGGGCGAAATATTGAAAATGGCGACGCGAATGCCGGCCGCGTGAGCAGCGAGCAGCGCCGCCGCGAAATCTCGCCCGAGTCCGCGGTAAGTCACAAGCGGATCGAAACCGAGAACCCCGAATCCCGACATGATCCGGCGCGCGTTCCCCAGGCCCGGCCAGTAGACCCGATCCGTAGCGATACACTCTGCCGTGACATGCGGCCACCGCCTTCTGGCCCCTTCATTCGCGTCCACGGCCATTCGGGCGACCGCAGCCAGATCCCATAGATCCCCCTGCTCCGGTAATTCCTGAGGAAAGAGAATTCGCCGGGTGGCGTCCCATTGCTTGGGCCAGGGCGCCAGTTTTGAGGCGATCCATTCGGCGCTCCCCGGAGTGAGCCGAATGCCGGAGTTTTGAGCTTGATTGGCATTCGAATTCAACAACTCCTTCGGGCAATGCTGGCGGACAAACGCGGCCTCCAGGTCCATCGGTTCGAGATACTTCCGCTCACCCGTCGCTCGATAAGCCAGAAGGAGGAGATCGACTATAGCGTCATGGTACCCGCCCGCCCCTTCCCAGTCATAGTTCACGGTCCCGGGACCATGGTCGGCGGTATACCAGTTGGGAGACTGAATTCCTCCGACGCGGCTGTCTTCAAAGCCGATCTCCTGCGGAATGATCCCTCGAGGCTTTCCACGATCCGTTGAAAGCGAGACAGCCAGCCAGGAATCGGCCCATCGAACGAAGAGTTGTTTCAGTGTCGGCAGATTATTGTATTCGAATACCGCGCGCGCAGGCGCTGCCGGACGATAGTTAATCCGTGAATCATTCCGGGTCGGCTCCATCCCGATGCCGGTGGCGCCGAGAAAGTTTGACCTCATCAGAAAATGGCCGTTACCGATTAGAGTCCATCCACAGGTCGCGCATGAGACGCGCCGTCTTGAGTCCTCGTTCGACATAGACAGGATTACCGTAGTCGATGCGCACCATCGCGGTCAGTGTGTCGGCGGTCCACTCGCCTGAATGCTCGGTGTCGCTGACGCTCGCGAAATAACCCGCCTCCCGGTCAATGGAACCGCTGTCCCAGGCGCCGTTGGCCAGCTTGCGCACGCCGTCAAGCGTCAGAGGACTGCTGTCGGGACAGATAATGAGAGAGGTCCCGAAAGTGCGCAGGATCTCGACGTCATCCCCCCAGCCGCCGCCCAGCGAGCCATCGGCCGCCTGGCGGTTCCGGATCCACCATTCGGCGAGATCCAGCTCCCGGTTGAAGGCTTCGTAGACTTCCGCGGCCCATGGCGGCGCGCCCTGCTTCCCGGCGCTGTAATCAGGAAAGACCCAGTCCGGTTTGTGTTCCGTCCAGCGGTCGTCGAGGTACCATCGGACAAAACGGTTATCGGCAAATCCAGCGGCCTTCAGCTTCTCGAACAACTGCCGGCCTGCGCCCGCGGCAAAGGTCCAGCGATGCGGAATGATCATGTAGAGGCCGCGACCTGCGTAAATGAGTCCTTTGTAGTAGGTCGGATCCTCGGGCTGCATGGAGGCGACTTCACCCGAAATCAGGAGAAGCTCGTTATACGTCCGCTGGCGATCGGCGCGGTGCACGAACCGGTAAATGGCCTGGTTCATGCGCCGGGCGTTTTCTAAGATCTCGGCGAACATCCGGTCGTCCTTCTTCTGAGGAGCCGCCGTCTCCAAAAGCTTGAGCGCCGCCGGAACCAGGCGTTGCTCTTCTTCATACTCGGGCCTCCCTGCAAGCCAGAGGTAGCCAAGAGCGCGGGCATACTCGCCGCCGGCAGCTTCAAAAGCCTTCTCCGATTCGGCAAAGCGTCCCGCGTTGAACAGGTCCGCCCCTCGCTGAAGAGCGCTATCCGGTATTGTGGCTGTTAACTTCCCATCCTTGCGCCAGAGCGGCGGTTCGACGAAAGGATAGATCTCGACCGCCATCACCGAGTTCTCTGTGAAAGGCCCTCCGATGTCTTCCCACACCCAGACCTGGCCTGGTTCACCTCTGGTCCGGGAAGCGCCCCAGGCGGCTAGATCGGGATGTTCCGGCTTTCGCATCCGGAACGGAGCGCCGGTAAGATAGCTGACGGGGATCGGTTTCTCGAACTCCTTCAAGAACCGAGCGCGAAATCCGCTGTCATCTCCGTGGATGCGAATCCGGACCGAGCCGTCTTTGACGGTGGCTACCGCCCTCACCTTTCGCGGAAAGCCGTACTGGTTGTCAGCCTCGCCGCGCTGCGCGAGATGCCTGGCATCGATATCGGACGCCACGAGCTCGTCATTGACGTAGACCTGCTGCGAGCAGATCGGCTGCGCCAGGTTTCCCAAGCGTGACGGCGACTCTGTATCTGCCGTTCGGGAGGTTCGCCTGAAAGACAAGATCGTCTTTGTTCCGAACACCGTCGCGGGTGAGATTGTCGTGCTCCTTGTAGATGACAAATTCCTGCGGGATGAGCTGGGCGCTGGGACCGTCCCATGCAGGATCCTTGGCCGGACGCTCGACGTCAAATCCAGCCTGCCCGGTGCTCTTCCACCCGTATCCTTTCTGGGCTGAAAACAGTGATTCCGGCGTGATTCGGATGTACCCGTCGGCCACAGGTGAACTTTCCGTTCCCATATCGAAGAGCCAGATCGGAGCCTCGGCCGACTGGGGTGTCGTGAGAGAGAACACCCCCGGTGTGGCGGCCAACACGATCGCCAGAATCCATCTTGTCTGCATTGGATCCCAAAATAGCAAAGTCCCCGCGGCCCGGCAAGCTCCTCGTGGAACGTGTTCCAAACCACAGAGACCCGAAGGCGCGAGGGAGCGCGAAAAAAACCGATTAGTTGTTGGCTGGTTCATAAATACGGTGACGTATTTCGCAGAGCCACGGGAGTCGGCTGTGTTGTCGCAGGGCCGAAGGCCCGTCAGTGAGTAGCCCCGCCCGTCAGGGCGGGGTTTTCAAGACGCCTCTGACACGAGGTCCGAAGGACCGGCACTCCGGCTGTGTCGCACCTTCGGCGCTCCTTCTTAATGCACGCCTTAATGCACGTCCTTAATGCACGTCTAATCCCGGCCTTACGGCCGGCTACGCTCTGTCGGCCCTTCAGGCCTCAACTGCCAAAACACGTCACCGTAATTGCGAACAGCGTAGTCAGTCAGCAAAGAGGAAGAATTTCAGCCCGAACTGGATCACGCGGGCACTTGAGGCCGTAAGAATCCGCCCGGCTGTCGCGGACCGTATGTTGGAGACAGGAGCGCTCAAATTGACCCAATTAAAAGTGTTGAACCATTCACTGCGGAACTGCAGCCGGTGAGGTCCGATCCGGAAATTGCGATTGATCCCCAGATCGATGTTCTTGAAGCCAGGACGGTCCAGAGTGTTCCGTCCCGTCGTGCCGATTTGACCGGCGGCCGGCTGGCTGAAGGCAGCCGTGTCGAACCATTGCAGGACGACTTCGTCGCGCGGCCGGTTGGGATCGAGCTGGGCATCACGGCTGACGTTCGGGCGGTCATTGTTGACGCCGTTCAGGTTCACGTCCGACCCTGCAGTAACGGTAAACGGCATTCCGCTCTGAAGATTGACGATGCCGCTGAACTGCCATCCATGCAGGACATGCCTGGCAAAACCCGATAGCTGACTGGCCCAGAGCGGTTCCCAGATGAATGAACTGATGAACCGGTGGCGCGCGTCAACGATGCTGCGCCCGTACTCCAGCCCGAAATCATACACGGTAACCGGCGCGCCCTGGGGCAACTCGGTCTCCTTGCTCAGCACATAACTCGCGTCAAATGTGACACCGGCGGAGAAACGCCTTTTGACCGACGCCTGCATCGAGTGGTAGTCGGTCCTGGCCTGGTTCGAGTTCATGTTCAGATTGGAGTAAAACTGAGGGAGAGTGGGGCGCCGGGCCTGGACGTTGCCGGCAGTCGAGCTGCCTGGAACGTACCTGGGCTCGTTAATGTCCAGCTGCGACCGCAGCTTGCGTCCCATGTTTCCGAAATAGCCGACTTCGATGACGTGGCTCGGGCCCAACTGTTGCTGGAGAGTCAGGTTTACCTGGTGGAAATAGGGCTCGTGCCAGTCCTGGTCGACGAACCCGATGCTGCTCGGATAGAAAAACACTGGATTCTGCGGGTCGAACTGAAAAGGCAAGAGCGAGACTCCGTTATTGGCGTCCTTCCACGGGTCGCTGAGCTGAACTCCGAAATAGTTGGTGTTGAAGCTGTAAGGCGGAGTGTTGTTGCTCTGGGCGTTGATGGTGGACGCGCTGTAACTGACTCCGTAACCAGCCCGGACGGCGGTCCGGCCGTCGCCGAAGAGATCGTAAGCCAGCCCGATCCGCGGCCCGAAGTTGTCCTTGTCGTAGTTTCGCAGTTTGCCTGGCACTCCCGGCTCTCCAAAGAAAGCGATTCCCGGAGGGGCGCTTGGCACGGTGTTGCTCTGATGTCCGGGGATGTAGGTGCTCATGCGGTCGTGCGGATCGATCGACGGGGTAAAGATCTCATAGCGCAAGCCGAGGTTCAGCATCAGCCTGGGCGTGACGCGAAAGTCATCCTGGGCAAAGAGAGCGTAGTAGGAAACATGCCCGATGGCGCGATTGACGCTCGACACTATAAGATTCGAGGCCCGGCCGATCAGATAATCGCTCAGGGCGTTGCCGGTGAATCCCCCGTTGAAATCGAACCAGCCGTTGCTCCACAGTCCGGAGTAGTTCGATCCGCGATTGTGGATGATTTCCCCTCCTAGCTTCAGGTTGTGACGGCCTCGAAGCCAGTTCGCCGTGTCAATGAACTGATAACTGTTGTCGTAAGTGGGACCCAGAAAACGGGTGCGCAGCCAGAAATACCCGATCACGTTGATCTCGGGCGGAAAAGAAAATCCGTCGGTCTCCCATTTCCCGCCCAGGTCCTTCAACGAGATCGCGGGCTCAATGAATCGCTGGCCCACGGTCCGCAGGTAACCGAGTCGCAAGCTGTTGATCAGCGTCGGACTGGCGGTCCAGGTCTCGCTGACCCCGATGTTCTGCTGCCGCCCGTCGAAGATCTGGGTTCCGTAAGGAAGGTTACCCGCCAGCGGCGTCGGATCGTAGTTGTTACCGAGGAGATAGTTAAAGGCCACCCGATGAGATGAGCTGAAGTCGTGATCGATCTTGACCAGCAGCTGGTTGTCATCGTTAGCCACAGGCCGCTGAACCGCAGCACGTCCGTCGGCGGTGTTGGCGAGCGGAACGTATTGATCCAGGACATTCTTCGAGACCGGGTCAAACTGCGATGGCGGAATGATATCTCCCGGGTAAGGCTGACCGGTCTGCGGGTTTCTTGGCTTGATCCTGGACTGCGAGAAATCACCCTGACGCTCCAGCGCCGTAGGCACCACCGCGGAATTGTCAAATGCGGCCGTCCTGCGCTCGAGCTGTTGATAGGTCGCGAAGAAAAAGGTTCGATCCCGCACAATCGGCCCACCCACGGAACCTCCGAACTGGTTCTGGACCAGGGGGCTCTTGTCCGGACGGTGCCATTCGCGGGCGTTCAGCGCCCGGTTACGATGGAACGAGAACAGAGTCGCGTGCAGGGCGTTGGTGCCGGAACGCGTGATGGTATTGACGACGGCGCCCCCCAGTCTTCCGTACTCCGCGGTCATGTTGCGGATGAGGCGGAATTCGGCGACCGCGTCTGGATTCGGGAGGACGTCGCCGGTATTCCGGAACGCCGAGGTATTGGTCCCGCCATCGATGAGGAACTGGGTATTGAAGGCATCGGCGCCCCCGGTACTGACGCGGTACTCGACGTAGCCGAGGCTGGAGGCCGCGCCAAATGAGGTCACTCCCGGAACCAGTTGGACCAGTTCCGCGGTGTTGCGGCCGTTCAACGGCAGCTCGAGGATCTGAGCGCTGTCGACGACTTTGCTGACGGTACTCTGGGTAGTCTCGACCAGCGGAGCATCGCCGGTGACCACCACGTTCTCACTCAGCTGACCAACGTCGAGCCGCAGATTGAGCCGGGCGACACGGTTGACCTCCAGGACGATGCCCTCCTGAACGAACTGTTTGAAACCGGGCATCGTCACCGTGACTTTATAGGTACCCACCGGCAGCGCAGGCACCCAGAACTCGCCCAGCTCATTCGTGACTGAATCCCGCTCGCGACCCGTCGCCAGATGGGCAATCTTGACGCTCGCTCCGGGGACGACCGCGCCGGTATTGTCGGTTACACGACCGGACATCGTGGCGGTGTCAATCTGACCCGAAAGGAAAGGACCGCTTGCGCTGACCAGCGCGCCCAGGAGCAAAAACCGATGACTAAGACGGAAGACACGGGAAATAGCCATAGTTTCACCTGGAAGAAAGGTTGTTAATGCCGGGATATTTTCATAGAGAATTCGCGGGAGTCAACCTAAATTGGGAACATGTTCACTTGCAGCGGCAAGGACGGACCCCGGAGTTGGCCAGGATGGCGCCGAAGGCAAACATGGTTCGGTGGTCGGCCTGGAGCAGCGGACTTGTTCAGACGACATGTAGCCCGGGGTGCCGACGACCTTCCCGGGAAACCTTGTACGCCAACAATCACACTTGGCGGCCTGTAGCACAATTATGCTACATTCTAATCTGTGAACGAGGTCGTCTTCGCCGATGAAGCGGTACGTTTGTTCTCGAAACTTCCGAAATCGGTTCGCGCTTCAATCAAGGAAGGCATTCGACAACATCTGGCGGACGCCGATCCTAGGCAACAGTCACGAAACAAATTCCGTCTGAGGCGTGCTTCACCGTTCGCCGAATACGAGCTGCGTTTAGATCGTTGGCGAATTTTCTATCGGGTACAGGATGAGCGCGTCGAAGTCATACTGATCGGTGAGAAGCGTGGCGATAAGCTGCTCATAGGGGGAGAGGATTTCATGTTATGAAAGTCGAGAGTTTGAGGGAAGTTAAGAACAACCTTAGCCGCGTCATTGAGGAACTGCCGGATACCGGACCGGTTCTCATCACAAGAAATGGAAAAGGGACAGCCCTGTTGATCGCACTCGATGAAGGCACCGATGTGGAAACGCTCTTATTATCCGGCAATAAACGCTTCTGGGAGCTGTTTGATCGCGCAACCCAAAGCAAGCGATGGATGAGTCTTGAAAAACTCCGCTAGCGGGTAGAAGCCGAGCTGCAGCAACTGCTGCATGACATTCTCTTGAGATGAGAACAAGGCATCTTCAGAGATCGAAGTTTATCATTTCTCCGGTTTCTCGCCAGTTCCGGTCAGGATCTCGCGGGACGCAAACAGGGCGTCGCGGTCGAGAATCTTGCCGCCAAGAATCACCGCGTGAACACGCCGGAGATTCGAAATATCCTGCAGCGGATTGCCATCGAGGATGACGAGATCGGCCAGTTTCCCCTTGGCGATCACGCCCCGGTCCTCGAGTCGCAGCGCCCGGGCCCCCACTCGGGTCGCTGCCTGAAGGGCATCCGACGGCGACATCCCCGCTTCGACGTGCATTTCGAGTTCGCGGTGAAATCCCAGCCCGGGCGGAGCATTCGGGACTTTGCCATGGGATCCGATTGTGACCGAACCCCCGGCCCGATGATAGCGCACCGTAAAGTCCGCCATGTTCCGGACGGCTTTGACCCGGTCTTCATCCCGGGCTTCACGCCGCGCTTCATGCAGGGCGAGAGTGGAATCGAGATTAACCTTGTGGCGCAGCATCAGCTCAATCAGCGCAGTGGCCTCCGGTCCTGCCGGGTCCGCCCTGGTCCAGATCCGCATGCTGCCCGGGTTTCCCTCCTTGAGTGACGCCTGCCGGAAAGCCTCGGATTCGCGCGGAGAGAGAAAGATCCGGCACAGACTGGTCGCGTGCTCAATGCCGTCGAGACCGGCCGCGATCGCGTCGCGCGGGTCCACGATTCCGAGGTGACTGTGGACGGGCCGGCCCCGGCGATGGGCCTCTTCGATGACGACCCGGACCAGGTTCAGAGGCAGCCGCGAATATACTTTCAGAGAAGACGCTCCCTGATCAAGCAGCCGGTTGGCCTCGCGCCGGGCATCCATCTCATCGAGAAGAACCAGGGATTGAGCAGGGATCAACGAGTTGGCGCCGTCGAGCACCGGACCCGTGTACAGGAGCCGCGGAACCGGGAGGCCTCGCGCTTGAATCTCGTCCAACCAGCGCTGGTTTTCCTCCACAATCCAGTTGCCCATCTCCCGCAAGGTAGTGACACCGTTGGCGAGAAAGTGAAGCGGCAACCAGGGAGAGATCTTGGGATCGATGCGGACGTTGAAGTGGAAATGAACATCGATAAGACCGGGCAAGATGAACTTGCCCCGAGCGTCGAACCGCCGCGCATTCTTGGGAGGTCCTGCTTGAGCGAGGGGAGCTACTTCCTGGATTTCCTGGCCGCGGACCAGAATCGACTGATCCTGGCGGACCGCGCCGGTGCCGTCAAACAGCGTTCCGCCCTCGACGGCCAACCACTCTTCCTGCGCAGGCCGGAGAGAGTCAGGGCGGTGAGGAGCAAGAGAATTGACGATTTCCGATTGACGATTGACGATTGAAGCCTGGTCACTAGTTCATCTCCAATCGTCAATCGTCAATCGTCAATCGTCAATCGTTAGAAGTCGTAGCGGATCCCGAGCTGGATCTGGCGCGGGCCGAGGTCGCTGATGTACTCGCCGAACTGCGGATTGGTCTGGGCGCCCGCAGCGTTGAACTGAGCCGTGTTGTTGGCGCGCCGGAACTGAGTATGGTTCGGCAAATTGTAGAACTCGGCGCTGATCTGGAAGCGGTGGCTCTCGTGGATCCGGATCACCTTGGTCACTGACGCGTTCCACATGTTAAATCCCGGCTGGTTGAAGACATCCTTGGAAGCGCTGCCATAATCGACGTTCGCCGGCAGGGTCGCGCCGAAGGCGCCGGGAATCGGCCTCGTAATGGCGCTGGTGTCGAAATGGCGCGAGAAAGTTCGTTCGTCCTTGGGCAGGTTAACGGGACCCGTGACGTTGACGCGCGCGAGCTCGTTCGACCCGGTAAAGTCCTGGCCCGGGGCGTTGAGCACAATCCCCATCGGGTAGCCGCTCATGTACTGGGTGACACCCGAGATGCGCCAGTCGTCGAAGATCGCCTTGACAAACTTGTTTCCGCCCATATGTGGGCTGAGGTTCGGGATCTGGTAGATGTAATTCGCGTTGAAGACGTGGTTGGCTGCGATGTCGGCACGACCGTAGTCCCGTCCGCCGGGGAGCAGCACCGAGCGCAGGCCGGCGTCGTTCGCGGTGTAATTGAGCGCGCGGGCCCAGGTGTAGTTGACATCGAAGTTGAACCGGTCACCAAAGCGGCGCGTGAGGCCGGCCTGCATCGAATGATAGTTCGAGTTGCCGCTCATCTCGGTCATCAGAATCTGATTGTATCCCTGGTAGGGCCGAAGGAAAGGATCGGCCAGGGCGCGATTCGGCACGGTCGGATCTTCGTTGGCCCGCAGGAAGCGAGCGGCCGGCGGGAGGGTATTGTAGTCCCGACCTTCCGCCAGGTGGCGGCTCAGCGACGCGACGTAGGCGACGTCGATGGCGAAAGCCGAGCCGATGCGACGCTGTACGCCGAGCGAGTAGTTCATCGCGGTCGCCAGCTGGCCCTCATTGCCGATTCCGAACAGGTCACCGGGGAAGATCGCGCCCGAAGCGCCGAGCAGCCCGTTGAGATTCGAATTAAAGACGGTCGGGTTCAGGACCAGGGGCGCGTTCTGGGCCAGTCTCGAAAGAACCGCGTTCGAGAGGCGGTCGTAGAACATGCCGAATCCGCCACGGATTGCGGTCTTCCCGTCGCCGGCCAGGTCGTAGGCAAAACCGAAGCGCGGAGCCAGATGAATCCCGCGGTCATCGACCAGGTCTTCCTGGGACTGCAGCGCGATTCCGTTCGTTATATCCCCGCTCCCCGGGACGATCGAGCCGATCAGAGCGCGAGGGACGGTCGCTCCCGTCACAGGATCACGGCCCTGCGTTGCCGGGTGCCGGCAGGTAGAGCCGCACCGCCTTCGACCGGTCGAAGCTCGCGAGGGAAGCGCTCGACATGAAGTCCTCGCTCTCGAACTCGGGCGGATGCCAGTAGAAGCGCAGTCCGTACTCGAAGGTGAGCTTCCGGTTCACGCGCCAGTTGTCCTGTGCGTACCACTCCAGATTAGTGAAGCTGAAGCCGGCTTCGCGCCGGATGGTCGGCTCCGTGTAGGTCCTGAAGTTTCCCAGAACGGCGTTGGCGTAAGGATAGCCCGCATCGTTCGGGTTGTTCGCATCCACGTTGAAGGTGAGCGCACCATTGCCCCCAGCCGGCAGGCTGTCGGTCATGCCGCGCTCGAAATAAACCCCGAATTTCAAGATGTGATTGGTGAAGTTCTTCGACAGGTTGTCGCCTACGGTGAAATGCTCCACGAACTCGCTGCTGAAGGCGTTGTTCAACGTGGGCGCCAAATTCCCTGACAGAGGCGCGCCGAAGTTGATGTTCGGCACCAGGTTTTGCGGGTTGTTTTCCGGGTTCAGCTGCGAGAGCTGGATGCCGTAGGTCGAACGCTGGAAGGCCGCCAGCGCCGCATCGTCTTCAGGTCCCGTCTGGGTGAGGACACGGTTGTAGCCGAACGACGACTCGTTCACCAGGCTGGGCGAGAGCACCTGATTGAAGCGCAGCAGCACGTTCTTGCCTGGCCGCGAAAGCCGCGTTTCGCCCAGCGAGAAGTTCGAGAAATAATCCGTGATGATGTCGTTCTTGTCCTGGACGTAGCGCCCCATGAGCGAGTAGTGGTCGCTCAGGTTGTAATCGAGCCGGATAACTTCGCGAGCGCCGCGGCTGCCGGTACTGAAGCCCGCTCTGCTGATAGTTCCATCGGCGCTGCGGATCGCTGGTATTGGGCTTCGGGAAGATACTGAGGAGCTGGACCCCGAGCGGCTCCAGACGGTTCGAGGGAATCCGGTTTCCCGGGAAAGGCTGTCCGGTCTGGGGATCGCGCACCGTGATCAGAGCGCCGTTCTGGGCGAAGGATTGTGAGAAGTCGCCCTGACGCTCCAGGTCGGTCGGCATCTGGATCTGGTGTAGCGGCGGCGGGAGCTTGAACGGCTGTTGCGAGGTCGAGAAAAAGAAGAAGAGCTTCTTTTTGTCGACGTTGAACATGCCGGGAATGTAGGCCGGGCCGCCGATCGTCAGACCCCGGGTTTGAGTGCGGCTGAGCGGCTTCTCGCGGCCGAATTTATTGTCGAAGAAGCTCGTCGCGTTCAGGTTCTCGTGACGCATGTAAAAAGAGACCGAGCCGTGGAAGTCGCGGCTTCCGGAGCGGGTGATGATGTTGATGCCGGCTCCGGCGTTGCGGCCATATTCGGCCTGATAGTTCGAGAGCAGGACCTGGACCTCCTCCACCGAGTCGATGCTCGGGGTGACGCTCAGGGCCTGGTTCGTCACGGTGTTCATAGCCGACAGGCCGTCGATCGTGACGTTCTTGTTGTTGCGGCGTCCACCCATGACGCTGATTTCTCGGATGGCGTGAGGCGTCTGGAAGGCGGCGTTGCCGGCGCCATCGGTGATGATGCCTGGAAGCTTGGCCCACAGCTCGAGGGGGTCCCGGGCAAAGGTCTGCAAGTTATCGAGCTGCTGCCGCGTGATCAGGCCGCTGCGCTCGCCGCTAACGGTCTGTACGGCCTCGACCCTTCCCGATACCATGACCGATTCCTGAACACCGCCCAGATCGAGCGTGAGCGGCCCGGTCGTCAGACGCTGGGTGGCTGAAAGCACGTTGCCGGCGCGCACCAGCTTCTTGAACCCCGTGATCTCCACCGTCAGGTCATAGGTCCCGGGGAGGAGCGAAAGAAACTCGAACCGGCCCTCCTCGTTGGATGTGGCCGTGAGCTGGACGCTGGTCCCCACGTTGGTCAATACCACGGTCGCACCCGGGATCGCCAGGCCCTTGGGATCAACCACGGTGCCGGTGATCGATCCGGAGATGCTCTGAGCCGCTAGCCAACCGCACCCCAGCAGGAAGAAGAAGAGAGCTAAAGCCGCCTTTGTCCTACGCATTTTCTTGTTCGCCTCCAGAGAATCAACAAAGTAAAAGTATTTGATTTGCCCTTCCCGCTTCAATGCCGCGCCTGCGCGCTCAACCGCGCTCCTGCGAACGCTTCATCCGATTCGACCCGGCTTTAGACCGGACTCGACCGCCAGCCAAGCGCTCGAGGCAGCGAGCATCGTGCGGGTCTCTGCCAGGGAGCGTGAGGACCCGCGGCCGACTGTCTGCCACCGTGAACGAAAACCAAGACCGCCTGGTTCATGTTTGCTAGTCTAGTAGCATGCCGCGAGCGCGGCGTCAATACAATCTTGGAACATGTTTCCTGAAGCGCGGTCAACTTCTCTTGTATTCAATCTTGATTCGACAGTAGCGTTATTCCTTTCGAAAGTTTTTCTCGCGTCCCGTTAACGCGGGCTGAAGTCCCTTGGGCCGAAGGCGCAGCCGGCGAGTCTCAGGCCGGTCATCGACCGTCGCAGTAACGTGATCGGGAGGATTCAGCGTTAAAACGTTCTTTCGTGCCATTAGAGGCCGGACGGGCTTGATAGCCCGTCCGCACATGGATCGGGTCGTTTTGCGAAAGCCTCTGATGACCCGCGCCACAGACCCAATTAGTTCACATCTTCTCACGGGCGCGGCCATCGAGTTTCCGTGGTCAAAAATTATAGCGCAGGGCGAGCTGGATCACGCGCGCGTCGCGGGCGGTGATCACCTGCCCCAGCGTCGCATTCGTCGGCTGCCCGGCGGCGCTGAAGCGCGCCGCGCGGTCGAGCGTGCGGAACTGTGTGTGGTTCGGAAAATTGTAGAACTCGCCGCTGAACTGCAGCCGGTGGTCCTCGTAAAGACGAAAGATCTTGCTCAGAGCGATGTTCCAATTGTTGATGCCCGGCTCGCGCACGATGTCGCGCGGGGCGTTGCCGTAATCGACGTCCCCGGGCTGGGTCACGCCGAACTGTCCCGGCCGGGGCCGGCCGACGGCGTTCGGATCGAACCACGTCTCGAAGCTTTTCTCGAAGCTGCCGGGCTGCAGCGCGCCAAGGACGGTTACCCGCGCCCCCTCGGTTGAGCCGGTAAAGTCGTTCGGAGCCGTCAGCGTAATGTCGCGCGGAACGCCTCCCTGGATCTGAGCGTTTCCGGTGAGCCGCCAATCGTCGAAGATGTGCGCCAGTATCCGGCTGCCGCCCAGGTGCGAGCTCAGGCCGGGCAGCTGGTAGATCCAGTTGAAGTGCAGGATGTGCAGCACGTCGAAGCTCGACTTGGCATAGTCGCGCGACTTGTCGAGCAGAACGGAGCGCCCGGTCGCGTCGAAGCTGGCAAAATCCATCGCCTTCGAGTAGGTCCAGTTTCCCTGGAAGTTGAACCGATTTCCGAACGTGCGGGTAAAGCCGGCCTGGAGCGAATGATAATTTGAGTTACTCCCCATATCGGTCACGATGATCCCTTGGTAGCCGCGGTACGGGCGCAGGAAGGCGGGCGCGAGCGGTGTATTGGGCGCGGTCGGATTCTCGTTGGCCCGCAGGAAGTTCGTACCGGGCGCAGTCGTATTGTAGTCACGCGTCTCCGTGAGGTGGCGCCCGAGCGAGCCGACGTAGGCAAAATCGGCGACGAACAGGTTCGCGACGCGGCGCTGAACCCCGACGGAGAAGTTCATCACGGTCGGAAGCTCGCCGAAGGGGGCGATGCCCCGGATCGTCTGCGGGAAGACGACTCCAGTCGAGCTGGGCAGACTCGGGAGGCTTCCGAAAAAGATCGTCGGGGTAAAGATGAGCGGCGGATTCACCGCCAGCTGCTGGAAAAAGTTGTCCGGCAGTCGATCGTAGAAGATGCCGAAGCCGCCCCGGATGGCAGTCTTGCCGTCGCCGGCAGGGTCGTAAGCAAACCCGAAGCGAGGAGCGACGGCAAATCCCCCTTTGACCAGATCGCGGCTGGAAACCGTGACGATCCCGTTGGCCACGTCGCCGCTCCCCGGGACGATCGCGCCGACCAGGGCGTTCGGAACCAGCGCGCCCGTGGCCGGGTCGCGCCCTACCAGTCCCTGCTGCGGATCGCGGAAGGGCTCGTACAACCGGACGGTGCGAGACGGATCGAAGCTCAACCTGTCGAAGCCGGCCAATTGATCGTCGGCCTCGGTCTGAGGCGGGTGCCAGTAGAAGCGCAGGCCATACTCCAGTGTCAGGGTGCGGCTGGCGCGCCAGGTGTCCTGAACGTACCACTCGAGATTGGTAAAACGCAGCCTGCTTCCCGGGATGCTGCTCTCCTCCATATAGGTATTGAAGTTGCCCAGCAGGGCGTTGGCAAACGGGTGATTGGTTTCGTTCGGGTTGTTCGCGTTGACGGCGAAATTAAGGCGGCCGAAACCTCCTGGCTGGGTGATATCTTCCAGGGCGCGCTCGTAGTAGATCCCGGCCTTGAGTATGTGCGACCGGTAGACCTTGGAAACATTGTCGATCGCCGTGAAACCCTGCTGCAGGTCGAGCTCGCGTCCCGGATCGATGGTGGGCAAGGATGGCAGGGTGGCGCCGAAGTTGAGCTGAGGGAGCAGGTCATCGGGGTTGTTCTGCGGGTTGAGCTGCCCGAGTTGGACTCCGTAGGTTGAGCGCTGGATCTTGGCAAGATCTGCCGGATCCTCGGGCCGCAGGTCGCTGTGAGCCCGGCTGTACCCAAAAGTCGCCTGGTTCACCAGCGTCGTCGAGAGGGTCTGGGTGCTCGCCAGCGACACGTTCTTCCCCGGCCGCGCATTGCGGCCGTCGATCAGCGACCAGTTCGCGAACTGGTTCCTCAGGGCATCGTGTTTGTCCTGGATGTACCTGCCGTTGAACGCGATGCGATCGCTCATCTGGTAATCGACCCGCACCACCTCCTCGCGCGTGTCGCGGCGGAAGCGGAAGCCGCTCTGCTGGAAATTGAATCGCCGCTGAGGGTCGGTGGCGTTGGGCTGTGGAAACACATCGAGCAGCTGCATGCCGAGCGGATTCAGGCGGCTGGCCGGGATGCGATTCCCCGGGAAGGCCGCTCCCGTGGCCGGGTCGCGGATGACGATCAGCCGGCCGGTCTGGTCCAGCGACTCGGAGAAATCCCCCTGGCGCTCGAGCGGCGTCGGCATCGTGATCTGATGCGTGATCGCCGGGTTGGTGGCCGGCGCTTGCGACTCGGAGAAGAAAAAGAACAGCTTGCGCTTGTCGGTGTTGAACAGGCCCGGGATGTAGATCGGGCCGCCGATCGTCAGACCGCGAGTCTGCTCGCGGTTGGGCTGTTTCCCGACCCCGTTTCTGTTGTTGAAGAAGCCGTTGGCGTTGAGCTTCTCATGGCGCCGGTAATAATAGACCGAGCCGTGGAAGTTCTGTGAGCCGGCCCGCGTGATGATGTTTATTGACGGGCCCGAAGTGCGTCCGTACTCGGCCTGAAAGTTCGCCGCCTGAACCTGCACCTCTTCGACCGCGTCGGCCGTGATTGCCACCGTGCTCGCATTGCCGGTGCGAAAGTCCTTGGCCGAGACGCCGTCGACCGTGAAGTTCTTGTTCGTAGCCCTCAGGCCGCCCACCGTGAGCAGCCGCAGCGCCGAGGGATCCTGCGCCGCGAAGGTGGAAGTCTCGCCGCTCGCGAAACCCGGCATTCGGACCACGAGCTCCATCGGATCGCGCGACAGGAGCTGCAGGTTTTCCAGTTGATAGCGGCTGATGTTCTGGCCGCGCTCGGAGCTGACGGTCTGGACCGTCTCGAGCCGGCCCGAAACCACGACCGATTCGTTCACCTCGCCCAGCTCGAGCGTCAAGGTTCCCACCGAAAGACGCTCGGTCGGCGAGATCTCGTGTCCCGAGCTCACCAGTTTCTTGAAGCCGGACTGTTCGGCCACCAGGTCATAGCTTCCCGGCGTCACCGAGAGGAACTCGAAGGCGCCCCGCTCGTCGGCTTGGGCACTCCGGCGGGCGTCGGTCTTGATGTTCCTGAGGGTAACGGTACCCCCGGCGACCGGCAGGCCGCGAGGGTCGGCGAGATATCCGAAGAGGGAGCCGTTGATATCCTGGGCGCTTAGCGTGGCGGCAATGAGCGGCGAGGCCAGAAGCGAAAGAGCGAGCCTCTTCATGGGGGTCTCCTTTGCCTCGAGAGTTGGTTATCGAAAGGCCAACGATGCATCCCGAATAACACGGGAACATGTTCTAGTCAAGACAATCCACCCGCGCGCCTGTTTCGCTTTTCGGCAGTCCTTAGTGTCTTGAGTCTTCGTGGTATTTTTTTCAGCTCTAACCACGATTGCAGACGGCTCTAATTCATTTCCAGGCGCTCAGCTTTCTCGCCTCCCGGGCGTGATACTCGAACTTCTCCAGGGCGCGGGCGAACTGTCCTTCCTGGAAGAGTCGATGTCCCTCGCGCCGGATGTTTCTCAGCCTCTCTTTGACCTCGCTCGGAAGCCGGTCGAGTACTCCGAGCTGATCTTGAGTGCTGAAGAGCAATGTTCTGGCCTTGAAATACTCCTCCGGCATCAGCGAAAGACGTTCCTGGGGAGCAGGGAGGCGAGGGAATGGCGCATGCGGCTCCAGTTGATACCAGTAGGCCACGCTGGAATAATCGTTCTCGAAGTTATTGGCATGTCCGTGCTCGATGGTCCAGCGGATCGACTTTTGAAAACGGACGGGGTCGTGCACATACCAGCGGAATAACGACACCTTGCCGGCGAAATTCTTCCCGCCTCTATTCTCGGTCATGTGAAAGCCGGAGTGGGGGCCCGCAAATTCACCGTTGGGGGTAGCTCCGCCGCCAAAGATCTCCTCCGTTCCGGTGCCGTGATAACGAGGAGGCCAGGTCTCGCCGTCGATGAAGATCATGTCATCTCCTTCGCCATACCAGCCTTCCTGAGCATTATCGATGTTCAGCAGAAATCCGAGCAGATGTCCTTTGCCTTCCGCTTCGAGAATGACGTAATTGCATTGGCCATCCGTGTTCGTCCCCTCCCAGAGAACCTTGTTCTTGTTGCCCGCCGCGACTGTGGACCTTGTGGGGTTTTCCCGCCGCCACTGGGCGTGAAACCGGCCGACGTCTGACGGAAGAGGTCGATCGTAAGACTCGTACTCGATCTGATAGCAGAACTGGTTCGACTTCCGGTCGGTCTGATTCTCCAGGGTTATTCTGGCCCCGTTGCCAAAGGGCATGGGGAAATAGGAATTGTAGCCATGGCTCCCCAGGCCGCTGGTTCCCGGGTTAATGACGACAAAGGTGCTGGTCAAGTGGCGAACATAGGCTTCGTGACCGGTCAGGAAGAAATCTCCTAGCGGCACCTCGACCGACGGTTCCTTTTCGCCGTCCCAGTACATCCTGAGCACCAGTTCCCTCGAGAAGGTTCTTGCGGGAGTCGTCGTTCCTACGAAGATGTGCCTGATGCTGCCGGGGCCCTTTATTTCTGCCAGCACTTTGTCTTCTCCCGGGTCTACCATCACACAGTCTTTGTTCCCCCCGGTTTGATCCCAGCTGGATATCCGGGCCGTCCGGGCATCATGGATTTCGGCAAACTGCCGCACGAAGGCGCTCATGGGCGCGTAGAGGTCTTCTTTTGCCTGAGTCCCGAACAAGCTGACGCCTAGCGCCAGCAGCGTCAGGGTCACCAAGGAAAGTCGACGGTGTGTCATTTTTGCCCCCTGCTTCTTGAGTCGTACAGAATACATTACTCTTCGCCTTTTCTGGTGTCTCGGTCTAGTTGATTATTGTTTCTGGAGGTTTGTGGAACATGTTTCATCAGTAAACCAGTTGATAGACCAAGTCGGTGCTTTCTTGCTTTCTTCTCGGTTTTGAAGAACACTGGTATTACCGAAAGAGTTACGCTCCAATTCCGGCCCGAGTTCTTTAACCTGTTCAACCACCCTTTGTTCGCCGAGCCTGACACCAATGTAGATTCGACTTTTGGCCGAATCAGCCGGGCTAGAGCGCGTCGCGAAATTCAGTTTGGATTGAAGTTCCTGTTTTGAATTTCATCGGTTAAGCTCGGAGCCTCACTCCCCGCACTTGCCGATCCAGCTCCCTGAGCCCGGGTCGACATCGAGGCTGGAAAAAACCTGGAGTCGTAACCGTCTATGACCCTGCCGCAGATGACCACCTCCAGAAAGATTCTCATTGGGCTAGTCTCCGGCGTGATCGTGGGACTCTTTTTCGGCGAACATGCGGGTGTGCTCAAGGTGGTGGCGGACGGCTTCGTCAAGCTACTCCAGATGATGGTGCTCCCCTATATCACCATCTCCATCATCGGCAGTCTGGGAACATTGCGTTACGATCAGCTGAAGACGCTCGGGCTCCGGGCGGGGATGGTTGTCCTTGGCCTGTGGTGTCTTGCGCTGATTTTTACCTTCCTCATTCCTCTGGCATTTCCCGAAACCGAAACGGCCACGTTCTTCAGCACCACGCTGGTTGAGCGGCCCCTGCCTTTTAACTTTGTCGATTTGTTTATTCCCTCTAATCCGTTTCATTCATTGGCCAACAATATTGTGCCGGCCGTGGTCCTGTTCTCCGTTTTCATTGGTGTTGCGTTGGTTGGTGTGGAGCGCAAGCATGTGCTGCTCGACGTCTTCGCGGTTGCCAAGGAAGCGTTGTCGAGCGCCACGAAATTTGTCGTGGGTCTGACGCCCTACGGCATCTTCGCCATTGCCGCCAGCACGGCGGGGACGTTGAACATCGAGCAAGTCGCCCGGCTCCAGGTGTATGTGATCACGTACGTAGCCGTCGCCTTGCTTGTCGCGTTGTGGGTACTGCCCGGACTGGTCGCGGCGCTCACCCCGTTCGGCTACAGGGAGGTCCTCGCGAGGACGCACGACGCGCTCGTCACCGCCTTCATGGCAGCCGATCTATTCATCGTCCTGCCGATTCTCATCCAGGCATGCAAGGAACTGCTCGAGCAACACCGGCTCGTAAACGAGCAGACGAAATCGCTCCCCGACGTGATCGTACCCACGTCCTTCAATTTTCCCCACGCCGGCAAGCTATTGTCGATCAGCTTCATCCTGTTCGCTGGATGGTTCGCCGACGCGGCGGTTCCGGTGACGGAATATCCACGACTTGCGCTGACCGGTCTACTGACGTTCTTCGGCAGCCTGAATGTGGCACTGCCATTTTTGTTGGATCTGTTTCGCATCCCCGCTGATACTTTCCAGTTGTTCCTTGCAACCGGCGTCGTAAACTCGCACTTCGGAACTCTCATCGCGGCGGTCTACACGGTGGCGGTTGCGCTGCTTGGCAGCGCTGCCATTCTCGGTGTGTTGCGCTTCAACCCGGCGCGCGTCCTTCGATATCTTGTCCTCACTGTAGTGCTATCAGCGGCGACGATTGGGGGGTTGCGAATGCTGTTCAATACCGCGTTGAGGCCGACGTTTGCCGGCGACGAGTTGGTCTACAGCATGCGACCCCTCATGACACATCAGGAGGCACGTCTCACCAAGCTCGTCGACCTTGGTGATGCTGTCGAGAAGCCGGCCGGATCGGTCGTCGATTCAATCAAGAAACGCGGCGTGCTGCACATCGGCGTC
The DNA here is from genome assembly GCA_963827655.1 of uncultured Acidobacteriota bacterium. Classification (GTDB taxonomy): domain Bacteria; phylum Acidobacteriota; class UBA6911; order UBA6911; family UBA6911; genus CAWHCF01. Next base: position 267,037 of record CAWHCF010000020.1, on the reverse strand, counting down.
CTGGCTGATCGCCTTCCGTTTGCATTCGTCAACCGCGATAGCAAGTTGGTCGGGTTCGATGTGGAAATGGCTCAACAGCTCGCCCGCGACCTCGGCGTCCGGTGTCGAATTTGTAGAGATGGAAGATCAGACCTCGTTACCGCGTTTGCTGGCAGCGGGTCATCTCGACCTTGCCATGACGGGTGTTGTGGTGACGCCCGAGAACGCCAGCGAAATGCTTTTCTCCGAGCCCTACCTGGACGAGACGCTTGCCTTCGTGGTGAAGGATCAGCTGCGCGAGAAGTTTTCCAGCTGGGCCACCATCCGGGAGCTCGGCGCGTTTCCCGTCACGGTTCCAGACTCGCCCTATTACATTAATCGAGTAAAAACGCGCGCGCCGGCAGTGAAGCTCCAGACTGTGGAAACGATCAAGCAAATCGAGGACGGATTGAAAGACGGAACATTCGAGGCCGTAATCCTCCCCGCCGAGCGCGGATCGGTGCTGACTTTGCTTTACCCGAAATACACGGTTGTCGTGCCGGAACCGGGGATCGTCAAGATACCGCTAGCCTATCCCGTGGCCAGACGCGATCACGAGTGGTTGGAATTCGTCAATACCTGGATCGAGCTGAAACGCAGAGACGGCACCATCGACGCGCTCTACGGACACTGGATTCTGGGCAAGCGGGCCGCCAGACGCGAGCCGCGCTGGTCGATTATCCGTAACCTGCTGGGCTGGGTCGATTAGAACAAGGGTCGGGATTGATCCGGCACCGCTACATCCTATAAGATAAGCAGCGATTCGTGACCCGACATTCTGGCGACGCTCTCTCTGATCGGCTACGCACAGTCGAAGGACGGCGCGCCCGCGGAGTAACCCCCTTGGTAGCCGCACCGATTCACGCGGCTTCATCAAAGCCGTCTTCTCCCGGCCTGTGCCCCTGGCTGGGGAAGCTCGCGGAATTGCTCGAGGTCGATCCCAGCCGTCTGACCTTCGGATCTGCGGAGAGATCTAGTATGTCCGATGGGCGGCCCTTTCACGCGCCACGTTCACTGACACGGCGGCAGCTCTTTCGCGCGGCTGCGCTTCTTCCCGTGGCCGCCCGCGCCCAGACCCGTGAATCCAAGCTGGTCGGTTACTGGCCCCTCCGCGGAGACGCAAGAGATCACTCCGGCCAGGAAAACCACGCAGTGAACCACGGCGTAAACCTCGAGACCGGGCAGTTCGACGGACGGGGCAGCTACCTCGAAGTTCCGGCCCGTCCTGTGCTCGATCCGCGGACAGGCGACTTCTCGATCTCGTCGTGGGTCTACACGGAGGCTCCCGTCCTCGACACGCTCGGCGATGTCGTATCGAAATTCGATCCCGCGGCGAGGCGCGGTTTCACGCTCTCCCTTTACTCGACTTCCGGTGGCTACAACGGCCAGGGTAGCGACCGGCATGTCGCGTTCGGCATCGACAACGCCAGGACCGGTGAGTGGGAGGACTGCGGCAGGCCGAGTCCCACGAGCAGCTACGTGAGCAACTCCCTGACCGTCTTCGATGGCAGCCTCTACGCCGCCACCACCGACGGCGCCACCGAGCGTGACTGGTCCCACGTCTACCGCTACGCGGGTTCCGCGCGCTGGGAAGACTGCGGTCGCGTCGGTGCCTTGAAGACCCGCGGCGTGGGTCCGATGATCGTTCACGAATCGAGTCTGTTTGCGGCGAACTGGAGCTACGACTGGACGCGGGTCAGCAAGGAGGCGCTGGATACGTGCCATGTCTATCGCTACCGGGGCGGACAGGAATGGGAAGACTGCGGCGCGCCTGGCCGGTGCCGCAGGCTGTTCGGGTTGGCTTCCTATAACGGCAACCTGTACGTCCTCGGAGACGACAACCAGTGCCACGTATGGGAGGGTGGACAGTCGTGGCGGCCCTGCGGTTCGTTTCCGAGCCTGGTTCATCCGATGCTCGTGCACGACGGGATGCTGCACGTCGGCGCCTTCGGCGGCAACGTGGGCGGAGCCTTCCGGCAGGCACAGGTATACGCCTTCGACGGCGCGAAATGGACGAGCCTGGGATGCCCGATCCAGATGCCCGAGCGCGAAGACCAGATCCATGCCCTGATGGTCTATCGCGGGAAACTTCACGCTACCACCTGGCCGACCGGCAAAGTAGGGGCCTATGACAACGGCCAGTGGATCGACTGCGGCCGGCTTGGGGATAGCACCGAAAGCAATGCGCTCGTGGTCTACAACGGCAAACTCTATGCCGGTACCATCCCCGGCGCGGAGGTGTTTCGTTTCGAGGGCGAGCAAAGCTGGACACGGCTCCGCCGGTTTTCAAGCCCGGAGGTTGCCGAAGGAGCGCCGTTGAAGAACATCCGCTGGGGGCGAGTGACCAGCCTCACGGTTCACGGCGGCAAGCTGTTCGCCGGGATCGGCGGCTATACCAGCGCCCTGGCCGATGCCCCTGCCAATACGCGCGGAAAGGTCTTTGCGTTCCAGGCGGGCCAGTGCGTCTGCTACGATCGCGACCTGGGCGCCGGCTGGAAGCACCTGGCGGCATTGCGCCGCGGCGGCCGGCTGGAGCTCTACATCGATGGCAAGCTCCAGGCGACATCCCAGCCCTTTACCGCGGGGGACTATGATCTATCGACCACGGCGCCTCTCAAGATCGGCTTCGGCGAGTTCGACTATTTCTCCGGCAGGATCAGGGAGGTCAGGTTGTACCATCGGGCGCTGAGTGCGAGCGAGATCGCCAAGCTTGCTTTGCGGCGCCGGGGGAGATTTTCGCTGACGCGGATCGAATCACGCGCGATCCGCGCTCTCACCGTTAATCCGCGTCTTTTGTACACCAGGGATCATGCGAGCATTTCTGCTATTGTTCGCGGTGATGGCGGTTGCGGCCCAGGAGAAGCCGTACTCCGGACCGCAGCCTGGCGAGGCGCTCACGCCGTTTCGGGTCCTGGCTGTCAACGGTCCCGAGGCGGGCCGCGAGACCGACTTCGTCTCACAATTCGGCAAGGCTCCCATTCTGCTTCTGTTCGTCCACGATGTGACCCGCCCTATCATCAATACCTTCTGGCCGATCGATCGCTTCGCCGGCGACCGCGTCCAGGCAGGGCTGAAGACACTCCTCGTTTACATGGCAGCCGACCGGGTTTCAGGCGAGCGGCGCATACGCGACTGGGATCGATCGATGGGGTTCCAGGTCCCGATGTCGGTCTCGCTCGACGGGTCCGAGGGCCCGGGTTTGTACGGGCTCAACCGGGAGGTTCCCGTCACAGCGATCCTTGCCCGGGAGGGCCGCGTAGTCGCGAACGTCGTCATCATTCAACCGGGCTATCCAGCCGCCCTGCAGATCATCTCGGAGACGGCTAAACTCGTAGGCGGCCGGGTCCCGGCTGCGGAGGAGTTCCTTCGCGGCCCCTCCAACGGAAACGGCGCCCGTCTGGTTCCGCTGAGTGAAGAGGCTGATTTCCTGTACGGTCCGCCCAGGCGGGGGCGGAGCGCGAGTTATGCGGGGGCGCTTTCGGAGACGCTCCGGCGCGCGGCGCGTCCGCAGGCGAGGGAAGCCGACGTCGACCGGGAAGTTGCGGACCTCCGGGCGTGGGCGGGCTCGGATGTCATCCGGGGCAAGCTTCTGGCGTCGAGGATCACGCCCCTTCTCGAAGGCGGAATCTCCGCCCCTGCGCGGGCACGGCTGCAGCGGCTCAAGCAGGATCTCGAGGCAGCCCAGATTTTTTCCGGGCCGCAGGCAGCCGAAGCGCTTGCGCCCTTCAAGGTGCTCGCGGTCAACGGACCCGAAGCAGGCAAGGAAGTCGACTTCATCACCCAATTTGGAGACGACCCGACCTTCCTGATATTCATTCACCATCTCGACCGGCTCGCGGAGGCTTTCATCCTGCCTTGCGAGCGCTTCGCGCAGGATCGCGCAGCCGGCGGGCTCAAGACTCTCTACGTCTATCTCGCGCCGGACAAGGTCGAGGGGGAGCGCAAGATGAGGGCCGCACTCGCCGAGATGCGGCTGCACCTGCAGGTCGGCGTCTCGGTCGAAGGCGCCGAAGGACCAGGCTCCTACGGGTTGAACAGGGAAGCGGCACTGACGATCTTGTTTGCCCGGAACCGGAGGGTGGTTTCGAACTTCGTCCTGACTCAGCCCTCGATCGTCGACTCGGTTCCAATCTTGACCGAGTTGGCCGCGCACGTCGGCGGGCGCGTCCAGACGCGCGAGGAACTCGGGATCGCTCGACGGATCGAGTTCATGATGCGCAGCAAATCCGACCCGTCAGGAACCGGCATGAGCAGCATGATCCGCGGTGATCCGCCTGAGCTCATGCGCCTGCTCTGGAGCCTGAAGAGCGACAACTCCCGCACCAACGCGGAAGTCGACCGGGTCCTGGCCGCGCTCCGAAGCTGGGCGGGCACGGATCCGTCGCGGTGCTCCGACCTGGCCCTGCGGCTGGGAATGATCCTGCCCTTGAAGTACGGAACCGAGTATGCCCAGACGCAGATCGCAGCCCTGCAGGCGGAACTCGACAAGTATTGACAGATGGTATTTGTTTCACAAACCCTAACCACGAAGACACGAAGACGCTAAGGTTGTTGGGGACTTCGCCCAACGAAGGCCTTCGAACGACAACATGTTGGTTTGAACGTTTCGCCAAGCGCCTAAGAAACACTAAAGGTAAATTAGGTTGACCGGATTCGATCGTGCGGTATTATGATTGCTAGTTCGTCTTCAGGGGTGGAATCGATTAGAACATGTTCCAAAGGAGAAGATTCACTCATGCCAGAGACGCGCTGTGACGGTGTCACCCGCCGCCATGCTCTGAAGCTGGGATCGCTCGCCTTTCTTGGGATCACGCTTCCCGAGTGGCAGCGGCTGAAGGCGGCGCAAGCAAAAGCCCAGTCCTGCATCTTCATCTGGCTCGATGGCGGTCCCAGTCATCTCGACACCTTCGATCTCAAACCGGACGCGCCGTCAGAGGTTCGGGGCACATTCAAGTCAATTCCAACAACCATTCCGGGAGTTCACGTCTGCGAGCACCTGCCGTCGATCGCGAAGCATATGAAGAAAATCGCGCTCGTCCGCACCTTGACTTCGGTCATCGGCGAGCACGACCAGGCCGGTACCTATTTGAATACGGGGTACAAGCCGACGCCCTCACTGCAGTACCCAAGTTTTGGATCCGTGGTCAGCCGGACCCAAGGTGAGAGCGGCGCCCTGCCGCCATACATCGGCGTTCCACAGACCCGGCCTTACATGGGCGCCGGCTATCTTCCGGGAGCTTTCAGCCCTTTCATTGCGGGAGGAGACCCTGCGCGCGGCGGTGTGAAGGTGCGCGATCTCGACTTTCCGATCGGATTGACGGAAGAGCGCATGCGCACGCGCCAGGCCATGGTCCAGACCCTCGATTCATTTCAGAGGGGACTGGAAGACAACCCGCAAGCCAGAGATCGCGACAGCTTTTTCGAGCAAGCCTACAGGCTGGTCACTTCGCCCAAAGCCAAAGAGGCTTTCGACCTGGCGAAGGAATCCGCCGCAACCCGAGAGCAGTACGGGCCTAAGATCGGCAATAGCTGCCTGCTCGCCCGCCGGCTGATCGAAGCCGGCGCAAAGTTCGTCACCGTCATGGATCCCGGATGGGATACCCACCAGCAGATCGCCTACAACCTGACCTATGGCTTTCCGGGCAAGCTGCCCGGACTGGACCGCGCTCTCAGTTCCCTTCTGGAGGACCTGGAACAGCGCGGGCTGCTCGAGACGACTCTGGTGGTCGTGATGGGTGAGTTCGGCCGCACGCCCAAGATCAATCCGGGAGGCGGGCGCGACCATTGGCCCGGGGCGAATTCGCTTCTTCTGGCCGGCGGGGGCGTCCTTGGAGGGCAGGTGATCGGAAAGACCGACCCGATGGGCGAGCTGCCGGTGGAATCTCCGGTGTCACCCGAAGACTTCGCCCGGACTCTCTACACTCTGCTTGGAGTCGATCCCGACCAGACGTTCAAGACCGCCGACGGGCGCCCCATCAAGCTGGTCGAAGGCGGACGTTTCATGCGGGAGCTCATCGCCGGTTGATCCAAGCCGCCACCACCAAGGCGCAAAGACGCAGAGAAAACTCCCATGAGGTTAACGCGAAAAATGTATTTCTGCCTGGCGATCGCGCTCGCGTCAGCGCCAGGCTGGGCTGTCGTTTCTCCAGTCGCCGCGGTTCGTTTCTCGCTGGATAACCGCTGGGTTGCCCTGGCCGGAGGAGAAACCGTCCGGATTGTTTCCCCCGAACGGAACGAGATTGCGTTCGAGCTTCCTTCAAAACTCGCCCAGGTAATGGATGCCGCCTGGAGCCCTGACTCGAAGACGCTGGCCGTGGGCGGCGGAAACGCCGGCCGAAACGGCGGGATCGAGCTGTGGAATCCCGGTGAGCGGCGGCTGGTGCAGGCAGACAATCCGTTTCGAGATCTGGTTTATGCCGTGGCATTCGCCCCTGACGGAAAGCGCCTCGCTGCCGCAGGGGCTGAGGGGATAATCCGAATCGTCGATCTTCCCGGTGGACAGACTCCGGGCACGCTGACAGGGCACTCGGGTCCCGTGCTCTGCGTGGCCTGGTCGCCCGACGGAAACTGGATTGCAAGCGGCAGCGCGGATCGTTCGATTCGAATCTGGGAGGCTTCAACCGGGAAGATGGTACGCTCGCTCAATAATCACAACGGCGCGGTGCAGGCCGTCATATTTGCTCCCGACGGCCAGACGCTCTTCAGCGCGTCGTCGGACGGGACGATCCGAGTATGGCTCCACGACATCGGACGAATGAAGCGGATTTTCCGCGGCTTCGGACAGCCGGTGCTGGGGCTGGCGCATGTGCCGGCCCGGCAACTTTTGCTGGCTGGGGTGGCCGATGGGAGCGCACGGCTGCTGAATGCGGAGACGGGCGAGTTGGTAAAGTCTTTCGCCGCCGAACCGTCCGCGCGCATTCCCTGGCTTCATACAGTCGCAACGTCGCAGGACGCCCGATGGATGGCCTGGGCGGATACCGCCGGGCGCTACCGGGTCGCGAGACTTCCGGAATGAAACGCGCATCAGCCGCAGTCTTCCTGCTGCTCTTTCTCCCGAATCTACATGTGTATTCCCAGGACACACTCTTCTCGGGACCGCAACCGGGCGAGCCTCTCCTTCCGTTTAAAGTCCTGGCCGTGAACGGCCCCGACTCCGGGCGAGAAGTCGATTACATCTCCCGCTACGGCGATTCGCCTCTTCTTCTGGTCTTTGCGCACTACATCGACCGGAACGTCTACCGGATCCTCTGGCCTTGCGACCGGTACGCAGCCGAGCGCGCGTCGGCAGGCCTCAAGACGCTTTACGTTTATCTGGCGCCGGAGAAAGTCGCCGGCGAACGGCGCATGGCGCAGGTGGTCAAATCCCTCAGCCTGGAGGTGCCTGCTGCGGTTTCGCTCGATGGCGAGGAAGGTCCCGGCGCATACGCTTTGAACAAGCAGGCCGCGGTGACTGTCATCGTGGCCAAAGATCGAAAAGTTGTGGCCAACGTGACCCTGGTCCAGCCCGGGCTGACCGATTCTCCCAGGATTATCGCCGAAGTGGCCAAGCTGGTGGGCGGACACGTCCCGACCGCGGAGGAGTTGAACCGTGGACCGGGCTCGCGCATGGCGCCCTCCTCGACCCCGGACCAGGGCGCCGCTCTTCCGCCCGACTTCGTCACGCGGGTTCAGCCGATGCTGGTCAAGGCCGGATGCTTCTCGGGCGCGTGCCATGGGGCCGGAGCAGGAAAGAACGGATTCAAGCTATCGCTCCTGGGCTACGATCCCGAGCTGGACTACGAAGCGATGATCTACCAGCTGCGCGGCCGGCGCGTCAATTTCGTTCGTCCTGAAGAAAGCCTGTTGTTAAAGAAGCCGACCATGCAGCAGGTCCACCTCGGGGGGGAACGCTTCACCAAAGACTCCGAGACCTACCGCACGGTCCTCGCCTGGATCCGCGGCGGCGCGCCTTACGAATCAACCAAGCCGCGCCGGATCACCGGGCTGACCGTTACTCCAGCCGTCGCCCTTGCGGAATCTCCCGGGAGCAAGCGGCAGCTGAAGGTGGTGGCATCGTTTTCCGACGGTTCCAAGGACGATGTCACCGCCTACGCGCTCTACAGCTCCAACGACGATGCCATCGCAACCGTTACCGGCTAGCGGCGAGTTCACAATTCATTCCGCAGGAGAGACCGGCATTGCCGCGCGCTACATGGGAATCTTTCGCACGGCGCGCGTCGGGATGCCGTTCGCGGGCGACGCGGCTGAAATTGCCCGCGCCCTTCCAGCCTCTTCGTCGTTTATCGACAAACCGATCAATGACAACCTGCTCCGCTTGCGCATTCTTCCCTCCGCCCGCTGCACTGATTCGGAATTCATTCGCCGGGCGTATCTCGACATCCTGGGAACCCTGCCGAAGGTCGAAGAAACCCGCGCCTTTCTCGGGGACAGCGCGCCCGACAAGCGCGCGCGTCTGGTCGATGCCCTGCTCGACCGGCCGGAGTTCGGAGACTACTGGAGCCTGTGGCTTCTCGATCTGATGCGAGTGAAGTCAAGAAACGTCGGCGAACCGAACTTGCAGGTTTTCGCCGCCTGGCTGAAGGAACGGCTGCGCGCCGATGCTTCTTTTGGCGAAACGGCGCAGCAGATTCTAACCGCCGTCGGCGACGGCACCCAGGATGCGCCGGTAAATTATCTGCGGCAGACGAACGACCCGAAGCTGCTCTCGGAATTGACCACCGAAGCCCTGATGGGAAGCAGCTCGCGCTGCGCTCAGTGCCACAACCATCCGTTCGACAGCTGGACCCAGACTCAATACCACCAGATGGTTTCATTCTTCGTCCGGGTTGACCGGACCGAGAAGGGAACCCACCTCGCCGACCACGGCGAGATCGAACATCCCAAGACGGGCAAACCCGTGGCGCCCGGGTTTCCCGACAACACGGCGGCCCCGCAAACCGAACCTGACCGCCGCATCGCCCTCGCCGATTGGCTGATTTCACCTGACAACCAGTATTTCGCGCGCTCGACCGCCAACCGGGTGTGGGCCCGCCTCATGGGGCGCGGTATTATCGAGCCGGTCGATAACCTTACGGTAAGCAATGCCCCGTCGAACCCCGAGCTTCTCGACGCGCTGGCCGAATTCTTCAAAGGGAGATTGGCAGGGAATCCTTCCCGCCCCTATTCCATCAAGGCGCTCATCAAGGTCATCGTTACCTCACAGGCTTACCAGCGGAGCGCCGAGCCCAACGGGATCAATCGCCTGGACGACCGCTTCTATTCGCGCGCGCTGGCGCGCCCGCTTGATCCCTATGGTTACGCGGACGCAATTGCGCATGTAACCGGCATCCCGGAAACCTTCGGAAATCTGCCGCCCGGAACGCGCGCGAGCCAGGTCGCCGATCCCGGTGTCGAGTCGTACCTGCTTGATGTTTGCGGCCGATGCCAGCGCGACGGCAGCTGCGACGGCCCGAACCCGGCTGCCGGCGGGGTTCGGGAAGCTTTGCATTTGATCAATGGCCCGGCCTTGAATGCGAAGATCGGCGCGCCGGGAGGACGCCTGCATTCACTGCGGGAGAAGAAGGCCCCAGCTGAGGCCATAGTCGAGGAGTTTTACCTCGCGGCTTTGAGCCGCCCGCCTTCCGGGCAGGAGAGAGACTTCTGGCTCGCGCGGATTCGTCAATCGAGCGAGTCCGACGCCGTGGTAGAAGATCTGGTCTGGGCTCTGCTGAACAGCCGCGCATTCGTTTTTGACCGGTGAGGACGATGAGAGTCGAATTGCTGAAGCGAGCCTTTCTCGTGTGGTTAGTAGCGTGTCCTTTGGCTCTAGCCCAGGAAAAACCTTTTTCGGGAGTGCAGCCGGGCGAATCGATCGAACCGTTCAAGGTTCTGGCCGTAAACGGGGCCGATGCCGGGAAGGAGGTGGATTACATCTCTCGTTTCGGGGATGCGCCGGTCTTTCTGATTTTCCTGCACCAGCTCGATCGAAATGTAGGCGCTTTCCTGCATCCCTGCGAGCGATTTGCCCAGGACCGGGCCTCGGCCGGGTTGAAGACATTGATCGTCTACCTGGCCGCGGACAAGATCGAGGCCGAACGCCGCATGCGCGCCGTCATTGGATCCCTGCGTCTGGAATCACTGGTCGGCGTATCGCTCGATGGCCTCGAGGGTCCGGGCTCCTACGGCTTGAACAAGGAAGTCGCCGTCACTGCGATTGTCGCCAAGGACAAGAAAGTATCGGCCAACTTCGCCATCGTCCAGCCAGGAATGGTCGATGCGCCCAAGGTCATGGCGGCCGTAGCCCAGCACGTCGGCGGCCGGGTGCCGACTGCCGAAGAGATCCAGGCCGAGCGCGCCCGGGCAAGGCCGGCGGCGGGCATGGCGCAGGACAAAACCATGGGAAACACGACCGGTGGGTCCGACCCGCCCGAACTGGCAGATATGCTGCGCAGCCTGATACGGCTTCAGAATACGCGCGACGATGTCGACCAGGCTTCGCGGCAGCTGCGCGCCTGGGCCGGCACTGACGAGAAGCGGCGGGCGCTCCTGGCCCAGAAACTGACCACGATCATCCCTCTTCAGTACGGCACCGAATACGCAAGAGCGCAGATGGCGAATCCTGCGCGAGGAGATGCAGAAGTAACTCGTGCGCAACAAATACCACCAGGACACCAAGACACCAAGAATCTTGCCAAAGAAGCAAGGAAGCACCCTGCACGCCGTATTAATCGCTTTCCTTTTTCTCGCCGCCGCGTCTCCGGCTCAAGAGCGCGCGGCAGGCGATCAGAAGCTCGCGACCGAGTTCTGTGTCGTAGAGCTCGATGGACGGCTTCATCCTTACCGAATTTTCTTTCCCAGCCGCTATGTCCCGGCGCCGGAGAAAGAGGGCGGCAGTGTGCCGAAGTTTCCTCTCGTCATCGCGTGCCACCCCGGGGGCGGTGACGAGCATAGCTATTTCGAATGGAAAGGAAATGCGGACCGAATCCAGACTATTGCAGAGGAGCGCGGTTACATTGTCGCCTGTCCGGCCGCGCCAGCAAACAACTGGCACGAGACGGCAGCGGGGTCAGAATTCGGATTCGCCTGCAAGAAGGAAACACCCGGCGTGATCATGGCCGTCGTGCGCGAAATCATCCGGCAGCGTCAAGTCGATGAGAGCCGAGTCTATCTCATGGGCGCCTCGAGCGGCGGACTCGCCACCTATGTCACCGCGGCCAGGAATCCTGGAGTATTCGCCGCCGTCGCCGGCGTCTGCGCTTTCCTGGACAAGGACATCGTCGATGGTCTTGCCAAAACCCCGGTTCTGATGGTCAACGCTCAAAAAGACAGGAACTTCGCGATCGACAAGATCCGTGAACAGAAAACCCGGCTCGAGGCGGCGGGCGGCAAAGTCCGGCTGGTCGAGGTCCCGGGAGGACACGGAGGCTACCGTGATCTCGCGACCTACAAGATCCTCTTCGACTGGTTTGATGCCCACGGAAAAAAGGCTGACCCTCGCCCGTAAGCATCAGCGTCAGCGTAGCTTCAGCAGTCAGCTGTCAGCAAGCCGTACTGAAATCAGCTGCTGATAGCTGAAAGCTGATAGCTGATGATGCGGTGCTCGATTGATCTGGGTCAATCGGAAGTGCTATGATCGCCGCCTCATAGAACATGTTCCATGCGAAATAAAAAGCTTCTCCTGGCTATAGCTGCGCTGGTTCTGGGTATCGCTCTCGTTTGGGGCTGGCTGGCTCTGGCCCCCCGCAATAGATCCCGGCTGGAAGCCGGCAAAGCTACCGACCCGGCGTCGAAGAAAGCCGATGTCGCTGAGGACCCGTTCAAGGCCCACGTGCGTCCTACGCCACCGCGTTCTCCCGCAGAGGAGCAAAGCGGCTTCCACCTGCCGCCCGGATTCCAGATCGAGTTGTTCGCTTCCGAGCCCGAGATCGGCAAGCCGATGAACCTGGCTTTCGATTCCCGCGGGCGCCTGTGGATGACGATGTCGCAAGAGTACCCCCACGCCGCTCCCGATGGAAAAGGGAAGGATAGGGTCCTGATCCTCGAAGACACCAACCACGACGGGCGCGCCGATCGGTTTATCCCTTTTGCCGAAGGACTCAACATACCGATGGGAGTCACCCCGGTTCCTGGAGGAGCTGTTGTTTACAGCATCCCTTACATCTATCGGTTTTTCGATCTGAACGGCGATGACCGGGCCGACCAGAGGGTAGTCCTGTTCAGCAGATTTACTCATGACGACACCCATGGAATGGTGAGCGCCTTCACTCGCGGCTTCGACGGGTGGTTGTACGCCTGCCACGGCTTTTCCAACAAATCCCGGATTTCGGCGCCGGACGGCAGTACGGTGACGCTGGAGTCCGGCAACACCTTTCGCTTCAGGCTCGACGGCTCCCGAATCGAACATTTCACGTACGGGCAGGTCAACCCCTTCGGTCTTGCCTTCGATCCGCTCGGTAACATTTATTCAACCGACTGTCACACCCAGCCGGTTTATCAGTTGCTCCGGGGCGGAGACTATCCGCATTTCGCCAAGCTTCCCACGGGCCTCGGCTTCGGCCCCGAAATGATGGATCACAATCATGGCTCGACCGCAATCGCGGGAATCGTCAATTACAGCGCCGACCAGTTCCCGGCGGAGTATCGAGGGAACATATTCACCGGCAACGTCGTGACCAGCCGCATCAACCGGGACGCCCTCGAGGACAGAGGATCAACCCAGTTTGCCGTCGAGAAACCCGACTTTCTGGTCAGCGATGATCCATGGTTTCGTCCCGTCGACATGGAACTTGGACCCGATGGTGCATTGTACGTTGCCGACTTCTACAACCGGATTATCGGTCACATCGAGGTCCCTCTCGATCATCCAGGCCGCGACCGGATCCGCGGCCGGATCTGGCGCATTTCTTACCAGGGACGTGACACGGCTCCTGCAAGAGCTCCCAGGACGAGCTGGGCCGACGCGGCGCTGGAGGATCTTTTGGTCGGTCTCGGGCACGCGAACCTTGCAGTCCGGATGCTCGCGGCCAACGAAATCGTCGATCGCGTGGGCCTCCGCGCCATTGACCCAGTCAGGAATCTGCTGCAGTCCGCGAGCGCGAAGCCAGTGCAAAAATGTCATGCGCTGTGGATCCTGTACCGGCTGAAAGCGCTCGATTTCAAACTGCTGGAGGCGGCCGCGCGCGACACCGACGCCTCGGTCAGGATCCATGCCATGCGCGCTCTCACCGAACAACCTGAGTTCGGCCCAAGCGAGCGATCGCTTGCGCTGGAGGGAATTCGCGACCCCGATGCGTTTGTTCAACGCGCGGCCACGGAGGCTCTACGACTTCATCCGCAGGAAAACCAGCTGCAACCCCTGTTCGAGCTGCGTCGGCGCATTCCCTCGAAAGACACCCACCTGCTCTACACAGCGCGCATGGCGGTTCGCGATCAACTCCGGGTTCCGGAGATCATGGACGCTGTGGCGCGCAAAACGTGGGACAAGAGTGATACCGATTTCCTGGCAGACGCGGCCCTCGGTGTCGAGTCGGAGCGGGCCGGCCAATTCCTGCTCGAATACCTCGAGACCCCTTCAACCGGCAGCGTTTCAGTGGAGCGTTATGTGGCCCATGCGGCCCGATTTGCTCCGGAGAAGATGCTCGATCGACTCATCCGAGCGGCGCGCTTGCTCCACCCCCAGGCACAAGAGCAAGCCAGGTTGTATAAGGTCTTTCAACAAGGCACCGCCGAACGCGGTCTGTCTCTGCCCGGCACCGCGCGTTCCTGGGGCCTTCAGTTAACTCAAAGCCTCCTCGCCACAAAAGAAGAGCAGAACTGGCGCAGTGCATTTGAAATCGCAGGATCGCTTCGGTGGGAAGCGATGGAACCGCGGCTGGCCGGCGCTCTCAAAGCGCGGGACCTGAGACCCGACACCAGAGCCGCCGCCGCCGAGGCCCTGCTGGCCATCAATCCGGAGAAAAACGTGCCGGTTGTAGGAGAAATGCTCCAGGACTCTTCCGAAAGGGTGGAGTTGCAGGGCCGAATAATCGCCGCGTTCCGGCGCATTGACTCTCCCGCGGTCACGGCCCAATTGGTGCGCGCGCTCAGCGCAGCGCCGGCACGCCTTCAAACACGTCTGGCGGCGAACCTGGTTCAGAGGGAGGACACGGCCAGAGCCATGCTCGACGCGATCGAGAGCGGCAAGGCTTCGCGCCAGGTTCTCTTGCGCAGCGGAATCCAGATTCGACTAAAATCACTTCCCCCTGATATACGGGCTCGAGCTGACCGGCTTACTCGAGACCTGGCACAGGAGGAGGCTTCACTGGAAGGGCTGATCGATCAGCGACGCTCCGCCTTCCATGCCAACCAAACCGTGGTCGCGCGCGGCGCCGACGTATTCGAGAAGTACTGCATCAAATGCCACCAGGTCGGCGGAAAAGGAAAAACAGTCGGCCCGCAGCTGGACGGCGCCGGCAGCCGCGGTCTGGAGCGGCTGATTGAAGATGTGCTCGACCCCAACCGGAATGTCGAGAGCGCATTCCGAAGCCAGATGATCAAACTGAAAGACGGCGGAACCGTAACCGGGGTGGTAGTCAAAGAACAGGGACCGGTTCTCGTTGTAGTGGATGAGCTGGGCCAGGAGGTTCAGCTCGCCAAGCAGCAGATCGAAGCGCGGCGAGAGTCGCAACTCTCCCCCATGCCTTCCGACTTTGCCGAGCAAATCCCTCCTGATGAATTCAATCATCTGCTTGCCTTCCTGCTGTCCGCCGGCAAGAACCGAACCCACTAAGTTCCTGGTGTTTCTTCGTGTCTTAGCGGTATTAGTTTCCGCTAGGCCTCGCCGTCACGTGATAGAATGTCGGCCATCTTGGCAAAGACCAATGAGATACTGGCACTCATCCAAATCAGACGAAAAAGTTCACGAAAAACGCTGCCAGTGCCAATCTAAAGCCGTGGCGCGAACGCAGACTCCACTGCACCCGCTTCTGCGGTTCCAACAAACCGTCGGCAACCGGGCAGTTCGTCGTCTGATTCAGGCCAGGATTGGAATCAAACAGCCAGGCGGACGCATACAACGTGTGTGTAGCGAGTGTGATGGTGAGAGGCGGCCGCGGGAGGAAAAAGGAAAAGCACGTGTAGACGTAAATTCTCAGGTCAAAGGAGCCCTGGAGATAACAAATACGGGCGATAAGAAGCTTGAACTGGTCTCGCCCAACTACAACGCGGCTCTGAATCTGGTCGTGTTTGATAGTCTGTGGAATCAGGTATCAGCCAATTCGCTCGGCAAGGCACATATTGCACACGAGCGCTTTGAACTCTCACCTGGTCAAACAACCACTATTGAACTCGCCGATCTCACTTTTACGACAGGCACCTCGCGAATGCGTCATGAGCTGAAATCGGGTGTTTATTACATATTGGCTATTTATCATCCTGGTACAACGAGGCTTCCTGAGGAGAGCTCTTATCCATTCGCCGTGGCCTCCAATGTGGAAAAGCTTGTTGTCAACTGATAACCGCTAAGACTCCAAGCCACCAAGAAACGCCAAGCGGGCTGAACAGACAATCCTGATGGGGAGGACTCATGATCACTCGTCGCGAGATACTCAAAGGCATGGCTGGGGCTGGGATCGCCGCCATAGGGGGTTGTAAATCAGAAGGCGCCAAGAGCGACCTCGTCCGTGAGGAGAACGCGAAGCCCGGAACCAGCGACTGGATCCTGACCAATACGCGTGTCGATCCGAATACGCGCTACCGCTCCCCTTGGATCGAAGGGTATTGCTCCAGGACGAGTGTCCGCTCCGGGGAGACGATCGAGTTCAAGGTGAGCACGAACCCCGCGTCGAGCTTCGTGATCGACTGCTACCGGATGGGTTACTACGGCGGAAAGGGCGGACGGCACCTGGAGCGGTTCGGCCCGTTTCAGGGCTCACCCCAGCCCGATCCGCCCGTGGGCGAGGAGCGCCTGCGCGAGTGCGTATGGAACACGGCCATGCGGTTGACCATCCCGGCGACCTGGCCCAGCGGCGTCTACCTGGCCAAGCTCACCGAGGAGCGGGAGAAACTCCAGAGCTATATGATTTTCGTCGTCCGGGACGACCGCGAGTGCAACTTCCTCTTTCAATGCTCGGACACTACGTGGGCGGCATACAACCGCTGGCCCGACCTCTGGTCGCTCTACGACGATGGCACCCCGCCGCACAACTGGTACACGGGCCCCGGCGTGCGGGTCAGCTTCGACCGCCCATACGGCAAGTACCGGCAGATATTCGACGCTCCCCTGTCGCAGGGTTCCGGTGAATTCCTCCTCTGGGAGTTCCCGCTGGCCTTCTGGATGGAAAAGGCCGGCTACGATGTCTCGTACATCTCGAACATGGACACGCACGCCGACGCTCGCGGGCTCGCCCGCGGAAAGGTGTTCCTCTCCGTCGGGCACGACGAGTACTGGTCGCTCGACATGTTTCAGAACGTAAAGAGCGCGATAGATGCAGGCGCCCATGCCGCCTTCTTCTGCGGAAACTCGGTCGACGGCGTTCTCGAGGTGCTCCCCAATGCCGCGGGCGCGCCCTACCGCACGATCGGCCGGATCGGAAAGTTCGCCGGAGTCGACTCCGACCGTGAGCGCGCCTACGACAAATGGAAACAACACGGGCCCGATCCGGCGCTTCTCATGGGGGCGAGGACGACCAGCCCCGCGAACGGAAGCGCCGATTGGACCTGCGTGAACGAAAAGCACTGGCTCTTCGAAGGCACCGGGATGAAGAACGGCGATTCGATCAAAGGCCTGGTGGGCTGGGAGCACCATGGCCACCCGGCCTCGATCCAGGGGCTGGAGGTGCTGGCGCGCGGGGCGGTCTCCAGCCGCGGAAAGCCGCAGGGCACTGAATACACGGCTACGATGTTCCGCGCTCCGAAGGGCAACTGGGTCTTCAACGCCGCCACGATCTGGTGGTCCGACGGGCTTTCCGAGCCGCCGGGATACATGCGGCCGAGTGCCCACGGCGGGACGCCGCCGGGGCCCGACGCGCGAGTTCAGCGAATGACCGAGAATCTCTTCCGAAGGTTCCTCGCAACCTGAGGCTGGACGCCGGGTTCGCCTCCCCTGCTTCGTCAGGGAGAGCGAGAGCTCGCGTGTGACCCGTCCTACGCCAAACAAACTAGGACGTGCCTGCCCAGTCCGCACACGACACGTTGGGGTTCCAGTCTGCGAATGGGCCGCGGGGGTTGTTCTTCCAGGCCCAGACATCCGCTACGGGGTTGAACCGGCTGCAGGCAGTGCGGGGACCGAATCGGAGGGCACCTGCACCTCGGGCAGAAGTAATCCTTTCTCCAGATCGTCGATCACCATGACCACCGAAGAATGTGTGCGTATCGGGCACCAGCCCGCACGTGTTTCTTCTGGCCTTTTGCCTGATTACCTACGCATTCGCGCCCGTGCCGGCTTCGGCTGGCTGCTGCTGGTCCTGGGGCTGGCTCAGTGCTTCCCCGAACAGCGGCGGCTGAGATTTGCTTACATCCTCAGCTTCTGGCCTGATTATCTTGTTTTCCGATTCCCTGGGCCGACCTTCTGGTGCGCGGTGTCGACAGCGCCGGGTGAGATGGATCACCGTCACTCGATCATCGGAATACCTGCCGCCAAATCGTAGTTTATGGCCGCCTGGATTTTGTTTTCGAGCTGGTAGAAACGCGCCACTTTGATTTCCGACAGGACCTTGCGAAACTTGGGCAGATAAGATTGGCGGATTTTCAGCCGGTCTCCGTCAGTCGCCAGAGAGTCATCGACTAGCTTTTTGGCGACCTCATCGGTCATGCTGGTATAACTCTTGGCGTATTCCTGGATAACTTTGACTACGCGGTCATTGATCCCGGTCATCTCTTTCTGGTAGCTCTCATAAACCGGCCAAAAGCCTTTGGCCTCGGCCTCCGTGAACTTCATGGCCTCTGAAACAAGGAGCTTCTTGTCGGCGCGCAGCTTCTCGCGAACGATCTGCATGTCGTCTGCCTTCTTTTCTTGCGTGAACGCCGGAAACGCGAGAACGAGGACGCCCAATCCCAAAAGGGTCATCATCACACGTGTTCTTATCTTTGATTTCATCGATTCATCCTTTCGGTGTTTTATCAAGTCTGCTGAGCTTTGCTCATTTGTGGCGCTGTTTCTATTGTGAGGCTGTCTTACAAGATCCCGAGTATAACACACCTGGCTCGTGTCTCCGTGGTTAGTGCGGCGGAACAAAAACCAACCACCAAGACTCGAAGACTCGAAGAAACGCTAAGAACCTTGTGGACTATAATGCCTAGGGAAGATGGGCATGCACCAGAAGGCGGAGAAGAAGTGAATCCGAAAAGGGAACAGAATCGCCGGGAGTTTTTGAAACAGGCCGGAGCGCTCGCTCTGGCGCAATTGCCGAAAAGCGCGGAGGGGACGATGCTGGTCGAAAACGCGAAAGGGGGGTTCCGGTTCCTGCGCGGGATTGCGCCCTATTCTTCCGGGGCCGTCGCGCTGGCGGGCCACGAAGTAGTCCATGCGACGCTGGTTCCGCCCGTGCCTTACCGAAAGGGGTTTGAAACCATCGATCGTCATTTCCAACAGCAGTCAAGGCCCTCGGAGGCGCTGTGCGGGATCGAGTTGCGTTCGCCGCGCCCCTTTACCTTCCCGGGCTTCAACGAGTTCAACCAGAGCTACCTGGAGATGCTCGAGAAGCGCGGGATCCTTGCCGGCGGACTCAACCCGGTAGCGCGCACGAATGTGGCGCCCGAGATCGCTCCGCCGGCTGAGGTCCTGCTTTACGGATTCAGTTACACGGTTCCGTCGCGGGCGCCAGCCGCGACGTTCGTCGTGGCCGGAGCCGGCGAGCTGAAGGGTGAGCGGCTCGATGCGCGCGACATCGTACGGCGCGGTGATCTGTCCGAAGCAGGCCTGCAGGAAAAGGCGGCTCAGGTGTTGCGGTTGATGGAGGAGCGGCTTCGCGGTCTTGGCGCCGGCTGGGCCGAGGTGACCGCCGTCGAGGTCTATACGGTTCACGACATCTTCCCGCTGATGCGGAAGTTTCTCGTGCCGCGCCTGGGCGACGCTGGAATCCACGGTGTTCGATGGCACTTCGCCCGCCCTCCGATCGAGGAGATTGAATTCGAGATGGACTTACGGGGGTGCCTGCGGGAGGTGGTGGTCCGAACCGCTTGAAGGCGCACTAAAGACTCACGCAGAAGCAGTTCGCATTCTGCTGCAGCCCGGCCGCAACCGAAGTGATCTTAGTGTTTCTTACGTGCTTCGCTTACGGTTAGAGCTGTCTAACAAATACCACTAAGACTCAAAGACACCGAAGAAACACCAAGAATCTTCGGCAAAAAGCAAGAAATTGCGACCTAGGAATACAAAGAAGGGCAGTGAATTGGTTTGACAGCGCGCCCGAAATTATTCCACGATGATCGATGCACCGGGGGTTCTTGAAATGACCGATAGATACGCGAGGATCTGCCTGACGCGCCGGAGGTTTCTTCAGGTCAGTGCCGGGGCACCCGCTCTCGCCGGAATCGTCAATCTCCTTGGAGCGGCCGAGAAAAAATCAGTCCGGGTCGCCGGAATCGTCCTGAAGTGGATCCGAGGCGACAAGGAAACGAACTACCGCCGCATCGAGCCGATGATTCGCGAGGCGGCGGCCAACGGCGCCGAAATCGTCGTAACGACCGAATGCTTCCTCGACGGATACGCGATAGCGGACAAGAGCATTCCGCTCGAACAGTACCGCGCCTTAGGAGAACCGATCCCGACGGGCAAGTACTTCGAGCGCCTGGCGCGCCTCGCCGATGAGCTGAATATCCATCTGACCGCGGGCATGCTGGAAGCCGACGGCGAGCTCCGTTACAACACCACGGTGATTATCGGGCCCGACGGGAAATTGACGGGAAAGTACCGCAAGCAATTCCTCGAGCACGAGGCTGTTCGCAACACGCCGGGCCAGACATCGTCCGTGCATGAGACGCCCTTCGGCAACGTCGGCGTCATGATCTGCGCCGACCGGAGGGATGAAAACATTGTCCGGCGGTTCTTCGAAAACGGCGCAGATTTTCTCATCTGCCCTTCGGGCGGCATGTTCGGCCCCAGCCGCAACGATCCCATCCTGCAGGCCCGCTCGCGCGAGAACAAAACCCACATCGTCTTCGTCCATCCGGCGGAGTTCCTGGTCACCGGGCCCGACGGGGCGATCCTCGACCGCACCATTCTGGGAGATTCCCTGCTCATTGCGCCGGAGGAGGCAGGCGGCGCCAAAGACCAGAACCGGGTCTTTTACTTCGACCTGCCCTTGCGAAAAAATCCGCAAAGCCATCCTTAGTGTGTCTTCGTGTCTTCGCGTCCTGGTGGTTGCTTCTGCCTTCTGACGAGGAGTGATGCCACGGGCCAGATAAGGGCCGGAAGTCCGGCGCTGAGAGCCATCGCCGCGATCGGATAGTGCAGGCCTGCCGCTCCCACGATAGCAAAAACCATTGCCAGGGGAATCGTTCCGGACGCGAGGGCAAGCAGGAACGGACCGGCCGGCATGCGCGCCAGCCCCGCCAGGCAGGCGACGGTCTCGGAAAAGACGGGCAGCCAGCGAGACAGGGCCACCAGCCATCCACCTACCGATGAGAACAGCCGCTCGGCGCGGGCCAGGTCTCTCTCGCCGGCGATTCGAACCGCTGCTCCCCGCCCGACCAGCCGACAGCCGGCGTACGCGGCTACTCCCGAGAGGATCGATCCCGCAGCGCCTATGAGTCCGCCCAGCAAGGCGCCATACAGGAAACCTAACCCGGAAAACACTGCCGTGGCCGGGACAGGGAGAAAAAGGTCGAGGAGCAGAAGCACGATGGCTGCCGCCCAGGCCCAGGCGCCGTAGTCGCGAAGCCAGGAAACGGCGCCGTCACGGCTGAACGCCGCCTCGAACCGGCCTCCCCAGATCAGGAATGGAATCAGGACGGCGAACGCGAGAAAGAGAAATATCAGGAAGAGTCGCATGGCGTCACGGCGGGAACGAACGGCCTCTGAATTCGATTTCCACCAAGTATGCTTCGAAGATCGGAGTCATGCCTGAGCAAGCCTCGATTCGATGATCCCGCAGCCACGTCCCGAATTTCTCATAATTACCATGCTTTAAATGGGCCCGGGCGCGCACGGACAAGTCGGAGGCGCTGTCGGCTCATAAAAGAAGAGTTTGAGAGTTCGATGAGAAAAACTCAAGTGCGCGACCTGGCTTGCCGAGTCATGAAATTTGAAACCCGGCGCCCCGATTGTCGTGTAATTCTTCTGCAGGAGAATTATGAATTTGATTCATGGAGATTTGGATATGTATAGATCGTCTCAAAAGGGCCTGGCCAGGCGCGGTTCTGGGGTCGCCCTTACTGTTGTCCTTCTTCTGATTGTCGGCGCGGCCGGTTTTCATCTGGGCGAAGGCCGCGGCGCAAGCGCTAGTTCAGGTCCGGTGAGTGTGCCCGCGACGCCGGGAATAGCTTCAGCCGCACAGCTCGGCCAGGCGTTTGGCGAGGTCGCCCGGCGCGTGGAGCCTGCGGTAGTTAACATCAACACCGAGCAGGTCATCCGGACTTCCGGTACCCCGCTCGAGGAGTTCTTCGGGCTTCGAGGGATGCCGCGGGAATTCAGGCGGCCGAGCCTTGGGTCGGGATTCATTGTGGATTCTCAGGGGTACATTCTTACCAACCATCACGTGGTCAGGAGAGCCGACCGCATCAGCGTGAAGCTCAACGACGGGCGCACTTTGGACGCGACCGTGGTGGGTACCGATCCCCAGACCGACCTCGCGGTGATCAAGATCCGGGAGACGAATCTGCCCTACCTGCGCCTGGCCGATAGCAGCAAGGCCGGCGTCGGCGACTGGGTCCTCGCTTTCGGCAGCCCGTTCGGACTCGAAAAGACGATGACCGCAGGCATCATCAGCGCCAAGGGGCGCGTCATCGGCGCGGGGCAGTATGACGATTTTCTGCAAACCGACGCGGCTATCAACCCCGGCAACAGCGGTGGTCCGCTTGTGAATTTGCAAGGTGAGGTCGTCGGGATCAACACCATGATTGCCAGTCAGAACGGGGGCTGGCAAGGCGTCGGGTTCGCGATTCCTTCATCGATGGCCGCCGGCGTTTACCGACAGCTCGCGGATTCGGGCAAAGTTACGCGCGGCTGGATTGGCGTCTCCCTGGATGAGCTCACTCCCGAGGCGGCTCGCAGGCTGGGACTGCCCGACACCAAGGGAGCGCTTGTGACCCAGGTCGAGCCCCGAAGCCCGGCAGCGAGCGCCGGCTTGCGCCCCGGGGACGTGATCGTGGCATCTAACGGCCAGGAGATTCTGTCGCCGCACAATCTCAAGCTGGCTGTGGCGGAGAGCCGGCCGGATACGGCACTACGCATGTCTGTTCTCCGCAATGGCAGCAAGCTGGCTTTGGACCTCAGGCTCGGCGAAAGGCCGGCCCAGCTTGCGGAGCGCTGAGCCCGTCTTCGCGCTTCGTTGTGTCTTCGTGTCTTGGTGGTGCTTTGATTTCCACTGACCACTAAGACGCGAAGACGCCAAGAAAAACCCCGCGCGCCCTCCGGATCTTGTATTACGGATTGTAATACGTTATCCTCACCGACATCATGACATCTCCTGTTACCCTCAGACTCGACAAGGAGACCCGGCAGCGGATCGCGCGCATCGCACGCCGGAGGCAGGTGTCGGCCTCTGAGATGATTCGCGAAGCGATCGATGCATGGATCCAGCGGCAAGACGCAAGCGGGGCACCCTATAATGCAGTGGCTGACCTGATCGGGGTCGTTCACGGCAAGAACCCGAAGCGCTCTACGGCGACGGGACGTCAGTTCTCGGAACTTCTCAAGGGTCGCCGGAGCCGCTCGTGATCCTCGTGGATGCCGGGCCTCTCGTTGCCCTCGTCGACGCGGATGACCAGCACCATGAGAGGTGCGTCGAGGCCCTGAAGGGTCTGCGGGAACCCATGGGCACCGTCTGGCCCGCTCTGACCGAAGCGATGTACCTCCTCGGCGATCTGCCCAAAGCCCAGGAGGCGCTCTGGGAGATGCTGACTCGAGAAGCCGTCCAGCTCCTGACGCTCGACCTGACCGATGTTCCAAGGATCCGCGCGCTCCTGCGAAAATACGCCGACCGGCCGATGGACCTGGCCGACGCCGCACTCGTCAGAGTTGCCGAGCGAGAGGGCATCCGGAAGATATTCACCGTCGACCGGAAGGACTTTGCCGTGTATCGGCTTCACGGCAGGATCCGCCCGACTGTGATCCCGTAAGTTTGTCCGTGACTTCTTTGCATTTTGCGAAGGAGTTTTGGCTGAGTGCTGAAGGCTGAAGGCTGAAAACGCGCGGCGTCCACGTATCTCAAATTTGATTGCGGCCTCAGCCGCGCCAGGAAAGATTGGCTGCGTTGCGCTTTGCGCGGACCATTGTCAACGTGCCGGGAAATTGCGCCCTTGGACTGCCTCGAGCACGGTCGGATTCTCCCGCCGCAGTTTCAGCGACAGATCTTTTTCCTCGCGCGCGCGCTCTTCGTCGCCCAGCCGGAAATAGACTTGTGACAGCAGCAGGTGTGGCTGGGGATGGCGTGGATCGAGCCGCACGGCCTCGTTGAGTTCTGTGATGGCCTGCTCCAACTTCTTCAGTCCGATCAAGGCCTTCGCAAGCGCGACTCGAGCCGGAACGTAATCCGTTCGGTTTGCGATCGCGCGCCGCAGGAATGAGATTGCCTCCTCGTATCGGCCATGCTGCTGCATCAGGTCGCCGTAGAAGAAGGGCGGCTCCTCGTAGGACGGGTCGAGCGCCATAGCCTTCTCCAGTTCTTTCAGCGCCTCCTCTATGCGCCCGACCTTCTGCAGATGGAACCCATACTCGAAGTGTGCCCGAGCTGACTGAGGGAACCGCTTCACGGCGCGACCGGCAATTTCGAGCGCTTCCGGGTAGCGTCCGGCATCCTGGTGCGACTTGATGGCGAGGTAGTACGCGTTGGGATCATCCGGAGTCAACTCCAGCGCCCGCAGCGAGACTTCAGCCGCCTCCTGGAAGTAACGGCCCTTGCCGTACTCCACCGCCATGACTTGCAGGAGCCGAGTGTTCTTCGGATTCAACTTTAATGCGGTTCTCCAGGCGCGCAGCGCGTCGTCGCGGCGCTCGAGAGCCTGGTAGCACGCGCCCCGCAGGTAATGCGTATTGAAGTCGTCGGGTGAGGCCTCTGCCGCCTGTTCAAGAAGGGGAACCGCATCGTTGAATTGCTGACGCGAGAAGTAAAACAGGCCAAGATTGAAGAGCGCCGGGAAGAACCGGGGCGAGGACTCGATAGCCTTTCGCCACAAGCGCTCGGCTTCCTCGTACCGCTGGGCTTTGGCCGCCTGTTGCGCCGACTCCGAAAGAGCGGCCGGATCCTGCGCGTACAATAACGCCGAAAGTGCGATTGCAATAACTCCGATCATCATCATCCCGGATTATCGCGGCATTGAAAGACGCTTTGCCGTTCCGCTTCCTTCAACCAGCAAGACGAAACCGTCGGCGGGCGCGCCGGGAAACTCTTCGGCCGTTCCGGACGGCCAACGTACGGTGATTCGGTCCACGCGCGTCGCGCCGCCCAGGCCAAAGTGGAGACGGAGATCGTTCTGTGAGACATAGCTCGATTGACTGAGGCAAGGCTTGGTCTGGATTTTGCCCGCAGCCTCGATGCGGACGGTTGCGCCAATGGCACTGCGGTTGGACCGGGTGCCTTGAAGACGGAATTGCATCCAATGGCTGGATCCGGAGAGTTCGTTCCGCAGCAGCGACGGAGCATCTCCCATATTCATGACGAGCGCATCGACGTCGCCATCGTTGTCGACATCGCCGAACGCGGCGCCGCGACTCGACTTCTGCTGGGCGATGCCCGCTCCGGCTTGTGCGCTGACATCTTCGAAGCGCCCGTCCCCCAGGTTGCGATAGACCAGCCGCGGGTTGCGGTACGATTCCTGGGTTTTGCGGGTTCCAGAGTCGAGCTCAGGATACACGTGGCCGTTGGCCTGAAGGATGTCGGTGAGGCCGTCGTTATCCAGGTCGGCGAATGCCACGCCCCAACCGACATATTGGGGGTTGACCGCAAGCCCGGCCCGCATGACCACATCCTCGAAGATGCCGTCCCCCGTGTTGCGGTAGAGATTGGGATAGTCGCCGGCAAAGTTCGTCTTGACAAGGTCGAGCCAACCGTCATTGTCGAAGTCACCCACTCCGACTCCCATGCCCCCCTGCTCGAAGCCGTGTTCGCTGTAGGCAACGCCGGCTTCAGCGGCGATATCTCTGAATGTCCCGTTCCGGTTGTTGCGGAAGAGAATGCTTGGCGTTGAGTCACAGGCGATATAAATGTCCGTCCAGCCATCGCCGTTAAAATCGGCAGCAACCGGCGTGAAGGCGTAAAATCCCTTGACCGCGCCCACACCCGAACTCGTAGTGACCGTCTCGAAGGACAGACCGCCACGGTTGCGATACAGCGTCACGGATCCGTACGGCAGGCCGCGAGGCCCGCAGAAAACGGGCATGCCTTTCCATTCGCAGTTGGAGCCTTTGCCTGGCAGAGGCGCCGTGGCGGGATCGAAGACCTGGTAACTGGTGACGAACAGGTCGAGATTACCGTCCCGATCGTAATCGAGGAAGGTGCAGCCGGAACTCCACTCTTTCGGGGGGCCCGCTGTGCCGCTCTGTGCTGTGATGTCCTCGAAGGCGCCATCTCCACGGTTGCGGTACAGAACATTCGGACCCCAGTAGGTAACGTAAAGGTCCAGATGCCCGTCATTGTCCACATCCCCGGCGCATACGCCGGAGCCCCAACCGGAACGCCCCATACCGGATATCTTGGTCACGTCCTCATACGCACCCTTGCCGGCATTGCGGTAGAGCCGGTTTGTCGGCGCCGGGCCGCTGCCGTAGCCTTCCAGACGCGATCCGTTCACCAGGAAGAGATCCAGCCTTTCGTCGTTGTCATAGTCGATCAGAGCAACACCCGTTCCGTTCGCCTCGATGATGTACTTCTTGCTGATTTCGCTTCCTGAGACGAAGGGCATGGTGAGGCCGGCCTGAGCGCCGATGTCGGCGAATCTCGCCAGGAACGGCTTCCCGGAAGGTGCTGAACGGGCCGCCGGGGGAGCGTTTCGAGTTGCAACGCCCTGTGCGCCCAGCCATAGCGCACCGCCAAATAATGCCAGCCCGGATTGCACGCAGAGAATCAACCCGATCAGGAGGAAACGTTCCTTCATTCTCAGACCCGCGTATCTTTTTTCAGCACCTTGTGTTAGACTCCCCAGAATCACGGGATAAAACGATCACTGTAATCGTGTAGGCACCAGCAAGAAGCATTATCTTGGCGCTTTGAACGTAAAAAGGCTAAGGTAGATCCTCAGGAACAAGCAGACAGATCTCGAAATCTCATCTCTCGAGAGAGACGAGAGAATTGTTGAGTGGGTTCTTTCATCCCGTGGCCTCATCGTTAACATCAAAATCACACGGCCCACATTTTTCAAGGCGATCATACGTTAGTGTATTTACGAAGTTGACTGCTAAGCAACCCAAAAAGGGGAGGAAGTCTATGCAATCCCAACTAAACCGTCTGGGAATGTGCCTTGCGCTTGCGCTGATCGCCTGCCTGTTTCAGGCTGCCGGCGCCGGCGCCCAGACTGCAGCCACGATCGTGGGCGACGCTACCGATTCAAGCGGCGCCGCCATACCCGGCGTCACCGTTACCGTTATCCATGAAGGTACAGGCGTCGAACGCCAGGTGCAGACCAACGAGGCCGGACAGTATCGGGTTACCCCGCTGAACCCCGGAACCTATACCATTCAGGTTGAATTGGCCGGCTTCAAACGGCAGGTCCGCTCCGGCGTCGTTCTCGAAGTCTCTGCTGTCCTGGAAGTCGACTTCACCCTGCAGGTCGGCGAAGTTACCGAGACGATCGAGGTCACCGCGGTCACGCCGGTCTTGCGGACCGAAGAGGCCTCGGTCGGCAACGTCGTCAATTCGGCAGGAACTGGAGCGCCTGCCGGTGAACCAGCGCAACTACACGCGGCTGATCCTGCTGATGCCCGGCACAAGCTCGGTAACCCGCAGCCAACAGCCGCGGGACAGGCCAGTCGGGCACCGGGCTGTTTTCTGTAAATGGAGGACGCCCGCAGGACAACAACTTCACCCTGGACGGTGTCGACTCGAACATGATGATGATGAACTCCCCGGGCATGTCGCCTCCCATGGATGCGATTCAGGAGTTCAAGGTCGCCACCAACACCGGCTCCGAGTTCGGCCGCTCGATGGGCGCCAACGTCAACATGGTGATGAAGTCGGGCACGCGCGACCTGCACGGAACCCTCTACGAGTACCTGCGCAACGATAAGTTTGACGCCAACGAGTTCTTCGCCAACCGCAGCGGCCTGGGCAAGACTCCCTTCCGGCTGAACCAGTACGGCGTCTCTGTGGGCGGCCCGGTCATGCTGCCGAAGGCCAACTTGCGCGACAAGATGTTCTGGTTCTTCGCCTGGGAGGGCTTCCGTCGACGGCGTGGCAGCGCCCTGCTGGGAAGCGTGCCGCCGGCCGATTTCCGCGCCGGTAACTTCTCCAGCCTGCTTACCCAGAGTTCCCCGATCTATCTCAGGGATCCCCTGCTCTCTGGCAACTGCGACGCCAATGATCGAACGGCCTGCTTCCCGAACAACATCATTCCGCAGGGTCGCATCAATAGGGCCATCCCGACGGCCCTTGAACTGATCGTTCCCTTGCCCAACCGGCCCGGCCCGATACAGAACCTGGTCTCAAACTGCGAGCCAGGCCAACGACCGCGACTTGTTTAACGTCCGCTGGGACTACAACCTGAACCCGAAGGACAGTGTCTTTTTCCGGTGGAGCCGTCAGAAGGCGGGCCTGTTCAACCCTAACGCCATCCCGACCGTAGCCGATACCAGCCGGTTCGACGTCACCAACTACGGCGGAAGCTGGGTCCACATTTTTAGCCCAACCACAACGGCTCGAGTTCGGCTTCGGCACCAATCAGCCCCAGGACCCGAACGTCGGGACCAAGCCCGTTACCCGGGCCGAGTACTTCGATCGTACCGGTATCCAAATGTACCAGCGCGAAGTCTTCAGCGATCCGCTGGTCAACATCACTCTTGGCTCCTATAGCATTCCGAGTGCCAGCGGCGGCGACTCGGGCGACAAGGTCTGGCAAGGACGAGGGAATCTTTCCTTCATCCGGGGCAAGCACTCGCTCAAGATCGGCGGCCAGTACCACTACCGCAACTTCTTCACCAACACGGCGAACCCGATGAACGGTGACGCCATATTCAACGGTCAGATCACAAACTTCCCGATGGCCGACGCTCTGCTGGGTTACCCGAGCGAGGTGCGTCGCGGTCAGGGCAACACGCTCACGGACAGCATCGGGCACTTCATGCTTGGCCATATTCAAGACGACTGGCGGGTGAGCTCGAACTTGACCATCAACTTCGGCTTGATGTACCAGTTTGGCACCCGTCCTTATGACAAGACTGATCGTCTGGGCAACCTCTGGGTGCACCTCGATCCTGCTACCGGCAAGGTCGTCGGGGATTTGATGTGGGCAACGACCAACCCGGAACCGGATCCCGTGACCGGCAAGCGCAACGAGCCGGCACGCACCTTCGGTTTCGGTCGCGCGCTGGTGCAGAACGACTACAACGACTTGGCTCCGCGGATGGGCATCGCCTACAGGCTCGGTTCAAAAACCGTCATCCGGTCAGGTTTCGGCGTCTTCTACAATTCCACCTTCGTGCAGGAGTTGCAGGACCTGCGCAAGTTCTGGCCGTTCACGGTGCAGCAGGTCTTCAGTCCCAACCGTGGCGGGCTGGATTTGTCGATCACCGATCCGGGTCCAAGCTTTGAGAGCACGGCGGCGATCGGCGGCTGGCCGCAGAATCCCGAGAATCGCTCGCCCTACTCGATGCAGTGGAACTTCTTCATCCAGCGCGAGCTCATGAACGACATGTCGCTCGACATCGGCTACGTCGGCTCCGGAAGCCGCAAGCAGATCGGCTACTCGCCCTTCAATAATGCGCTGACGCCAGGTCCCGGTGCGATCGAGCCGCGCCGTTTGTTGCCGGAGTTTGGCGACCTCGACGGCGGCTCGAACCAGTACAACGGCACTTACAACAGTCTGCAGGTCTCGATGCTAAAGCGCTACTCGAGTGGACTGCAGTTCAACCTGAACTACGCGTTCCAGAAAGCGCTCGACGGGCAATCTTCGCTGGCCGAGGTGAAAGTCCAGAACCCGTTCGATCGCCGGCAGGACTACTCGCGGTCGAGCTGGGATATTAACCATGTCTTCAACTTTTCCTACTTGTACGAGCTGCCGTTTGGCAAAGGCCGAAAGTGGGGCGCCAATTGGGGCACGGCAACCGACCTGTTGCTGGGCGGCTGGGGGCTGCAGGGCATCACCCGGCTCGAGAGCGGGCCGCCGCTGTTGATTTCGACCGGTATCGATCAAGCCAACACCGGCCGCTCGACGCAGCGTCCTAACCTGGTAGGCGATCCTAACGACGGACCCAAGACACCGGATGAGTGGTTCAACACGAAAGCGTTTGTCCTGCCGCCGCTGTACTCGTTTGGCAATGCGGGCCAGTACATCACCAACGCGGACGGCATCATCAGTATTGACGTGGCCGTGGACAAGAAGTTCAGGATTCGTGAGGGACATGATATCGAGTTCCGCACCGAGTTCTTCAACATGCCGAACATGGTCAACTTTGGGGATCCGACCGGTCCATGAACAATGCGAACTTCGGCAAGATCACCAGCCAGCGCACGCCGCCAAGGCAGATCCAGTTCGGTCTGCGTTACCGGTTCTAAGAGGATATTACGACTGGCCAGCTACGGCTGGCACACTCGCTGCCTCGGACGTCAATCACAGGGGCGACAATTGTCGCCCCTGCTCCGCGAGCCTTCCATTCCGCGGATCGTGGCCACCGCATGCGTTCGCGCCCACTGCGCCACGGCCTCGAGTAACCGTCGGTGCTCAGCGGTGAAGTGGAGTTCTTTCCTGTGCCTTGCCGCGGGCGTCAAGGAAGATCGTCCATTCCTTGACCTCGGCGGTGACCAACACGTCCTGGTGCGCCCACGGGTCCTGCTGAAAGATCGCTCGCGCCGCCTCCACGCTCTCGGCCGCCAGGATCACCATCGATCCACTGCCGTCGGCGAACGGGCCTCCCATCATCACTTCGCCGGCTTCGAATAGCACATCCATGAAGCGCGCATGGTCGTCCCAGTAGGCTTGTTCTCGAACCGGCAGGTCTGGGTTCCACCGCGAGCCAGGACGGAAGAACACGGCAATCGTCTTCTTCATAGATCCCCTGATAGATCCCCGATAGATCCCCTCGAGAACCCCCTGTCCGTAGTGCCTTCGTGGTATTTGTTTCGCGCCACTAACCACCAGGACACAAAGACACGAAGAACAAGAACGGTGCTGTAGAACTCTCCGATTGCCATCGATAAACGGGTCATGTTACGAATCTCATGAGTTACAGAATGGAGGCGCATGGACTATTACCGGCGCGTCGTTTTTACCGGCCTCTTCCTGCTGGCCAATCTGTTCCAGCTACCCGCCCAGAACCGTGAGTTCGAGGCGCTTCAGGCGCATCTCGAGCGAACCGTCACTGCCCGATCGGACGCTCTGTTCAGCGGGATAGGAAGCGTCGCGCAATGGGAGGAGCGCAAGCAGCGGACGCGGCTTGCGCTCACCCGGATGATGTGGCACGACCGCCGCTGGCCGGAGGGGGCGCCGCCCGTCACCATCACCCACCGCCAGGAATACCCGCAATACATCGTCGAGAACATCGTCCTCGAGACGGCACCCAAGATCTTTTCGACCGCGAACCTTTACCTGCCGCGCGGCGGCGCCAGGCCGTTCCCCGTGATCCTCTATCAGTGCGGTCACGCCAACAAAGACAAGTTCACGCGTCATGGCGCCTGGTTCGCGGCTAAAGGCATCGCCGTGATGATCATGGACAACATCGAGATGGGTGAGATCGAGTTCACCCATCACGGCGTCTATTCTCATGCCTGGTTCCACTGGTACAGCCGGGGGTTTTCTCCGCTGGCGATCGAGCTGCTGAATGCCCGGCGCGCTCTGGATTACCTCAGCTCAAGGAACGATATCGATCGCAACCGCATCGGCGCTACCGGACGGTCCGGCGGTGGAATGACCACTTTCTTTCTGGCGGCCCTCGATGACAGGGTGAAGGCATCCGCCCCGGTTTCCGGGACTCTTTCCACTGCGGGCTGGGTCAAGCAGCGTTTGACCTCGGCGCATTGCGATTGCCAGTATCCCGTGAACAGCTACGGCCTGCTGTACTCGGAAATCGGCGCGCTTACGGCGCCGCGGGCGCAGCTCTTGTGCAATGCCGACGCGGATCGCGGCTTTCCAATGGACGCCTTCAACCAGATGGCGGATAAGATGCGCGAGGTGTACCGGCTCTATAACGCCGAGGGCGCGTTGCGCACGGCTGTGACTCCCGGCGGCCACTCCGATACCGAGGGGATCCGGCTGCCGGTCTACTCGTTTTTCCTCAAGGAGCTTCTCGGCATAGATTCTCCCGTCATCAGCGAAGGACCGGTTGATGAGCCGGAGCCCCGCACGCTGGTCTGTTTTCGCGACGGGATTCCTCTGGATGAAGCGCTGACTCGCATTGACGAGGAGTTGATCCCGGCTCGCGCGCAGTCCAAGACCATCCAGGAGCTGAGTGCCAATCTGCGCAACGACGTATTCCGATACTTCCCGACCGAGCGAGCGGCGCTGGAGCCTGTATGGGGCGAGGCCGCTACATTGCAGGGCAGGACTGTGAGGAAGGTTAGTTTCAACTCCTTCGAAGGGCTGCGCGTGCGCGGATTGTATTCGCTTCCGTCCGGGGCGGCGGCCGCCCGGCTGCCGGCTGTGCTCGTCGTGGATCACCGCAAGGGAATTCCGGTCTGGGGCAACGAGCAGCCTTTGGAACGCAATGACTGGGGCAAACGCGCCGTGCTGATCGTCGAGACCCTGGACAAAGGCAGCCGCGCGCTCGAGCAGAATCTGCGGAGCTTCAGCGATGACGATCCCTATCATCACATGAAGCGGCAGGCCATGGTGGCCGGCACGTCATTGGAATCGATGCAGGTCTACGAGGTGCTGCGATCGCTCGAGCTGCTGCGGGAACTGCCGGAAGTTGATGCGGCTCACGTGACGATCGCAGGCAAGGGAGAGAGCGGCGTGAACGGGCTCTACGCCGCGCTGCTTGACGGCCGAGTCGAGAGAGTGGTGTTGGGTTCGCCTCCCGCTTCGCATCGGCAGGGACCTGTTTACCTGGGAATTCTGCGCTACACGGATATCTCCGGGGTGATCGCGCTGATGGGCGCGAAGGTGAGGCTTTATGGCGAGGTGCCGGGCGCGTGGCCGGACGCTATCCGTTGCACTTCCATGGCAGACTGCCTGCGCTAGCCCATTGAGACTGTTGCAAAACGCGCTCGGTTCATGTGCGGACGGGCTATCAAGCCCGTCCGGCCCTCAGTTGGCAGAAATGAACTTTTTAAAGCTAAGTCTCACTCTCGCGTTAGTTGCGACGGGCCAATGGCCCGTCGCCACAGGCCTTCGGAAAGTGTCCAAGCCACTCAGCAGTGTCACAGTTGAGTTTTGCAACGGTCTCAAATCGACCTTGCAGTCCTGCTCCTAGCAGTCTTCTCGAAACTCGCGGTTGATGAGCCCTGGTCCAGCGCAGCCCGAGGCTTACTGCGTGCCTGCCGAGGCTACCGCAGCGTCTTGTTGAAGAAGTCGACCGTACGCTGCCAGGCGAGCTTGGCCGCGGCCTCGTCGTAGCGGGGCGTCGTGTTGTTATTGAAGCCATGCTGCGTGCCCGGATACGTGTGCATCGTGTATTTCACGTTGTGTGCCTTGAGCGCAGCCTCGTAGGCCGGCCAGCCGGCATTGATACGGTCGTCCTTCTCCGCGTAATGAATCAGGAGAGTGGCCTTGATCTTCGGGACGTCCTCAGTCTTCGCCTGGCTCCCGTAGAAGGGCACGGCCGCCGCCAGATCCGGCACGCGCGTCGCCAGCATGTTGGCCACGCCGCCACCGTAGCAGAAGCCCACCACCCCAACCTTGCCCGTGCAGTCGGGGCGGTTCTTGATGAGCGCCACCGCCGCGATAAAATCTTCGGCGGTCTTGGCCTGATCCAGCTTGGGAAAGAGTTCCCGCGCCTTGTCTTCGTCACCCGGGTAGCCGCCGAGCGGCGTCAGGGCGTCGGGCGCGAAGGCCATAAAATTGTCGAGCGCCACACGCCGGGCGACATCTTCGATGTGGGGGTTGAGACCGCGGTTTTCGTGGACGACAAGGACGCCGGGGAGCTTACCCGACGCATTCGCCGGCCGGGCGAGGTAGCCGCGCATCTTGCCGGAGCCCTGCGGCGATTGGTACTCAAGGGACTCAGTCTTGAGGCGTTTGTCGTCCTTGGCGACCTGCTGGGCTTCTGCGAACTTCGGATTGAGGGCATCGAGCAGCATGGCCGCCGTCATGCCACCCACCGCAAACCTGGCTGCGCCGTCGAGGAACCCGCGGCGGTCAATCAGGCCGTGAACGTAACGGTCAAAAAGCTTGTAAAGGTCCTGATCGAAATCGCTCCCCTTTTTTTGATCCATACGACTGCCCTCCGGAAGTTCTAATTGAATGACGGAAGTGTTTGTAACGAACTCGGAGCAGAGCATAGCACGTTCTTGTTGCCCCGGCATCAAACGTCTACCTTCCCCGCACGGGAACCGCCCTGTTGGATGAGCGATGCAACCATACCGCTGCAGCGAGGTATGCGAGATCGGCGACGCCTATCCAAACCCATACACTATCGTGCAACGAAACGTAGAGCCCAAACGGCATGAATAACACGCAGAAAATCACATACATGAGGTACGGCTTGCTCAACCAGGCAACCACGGCGCCGACAGCGGACAGGACGATCTGAATCCATACGATCAGCTGTGTTGTTGGCGTCCACCAAGAGGTGCCAGGAGGAAAACTTGCCGGCGTGGTGTATGGGTTGAAATATAGGAACACAAACCAAAGACCGCCAGATACCATACACGCTATGTACGCGAGAACTTGCGGCGTTCTCATCACGTTCACCCCTTCCCCATGGGCCGAGTCCCCTCCGGAGACATACAGGTTACCAGCAAGCGCTGAGACCACCCGACGTAACTACTGCGAAAAACGCCGAGTAGCACAACCCGTTGCCGAGGTGCTGCCACCAATAGTTCGGCCCGCTCTACTGATTGATGATCACCTCTGCAATGGGCACGACATTCGTGCGACCACACGCCCCACCGAGAAAGTCATTGGACCGTGTTTTCTGTCAGCTGCGCGGTCTGCCAGCTTTACAATCGCGCCCCTTCGGACTGCCTACCATTCTGAGCCATTGCCAGGGCCGATGCGACGCATTATCCTCTTGCAAGACGATACGACGGGACAGGAGGCATGGAAAGAATGCGAATTCTACGGTGGGCTGCGTTCACCTTGTGGGTCACGGTCGTTGTACTTCCGGCTCAGGATCACTGGCCGCAGTTCCGGGGACCTGGTTCCCGAGGAATATCAGAGAACAAGAAGCTTCCGCTGTCCTGGAGCGCGACCCAGAATGTTGCCTGGAAGACTCCGATTCCCGGATCCGGCTGGTCTTCACCGGTCGTTTGGGGGGATCGCATCTTCCTCACCTCGGTAATCAGCGCCGGAGAGGAGGAAAAGGTAAAAGGGGGACTCTATTTCGGAGGGGAGCGCCCGATTCCGAAGGAAGAGCATACCTGGGCAGTCTTCTGTCTTGACGCGAACACCGGAAAGATTCTGTGGCGGAAAGATCTGGCTCGCGAGGTTCCTCGATCGAGCCGGCACCTGAAGAACACGTATGCGTCCGAAACACCGGCCGTCGATGCCGAGCGCGTCTATTTTTACTTCGGCCAGACCGGGATCTTTGTCTTCGACCACAAAGGGACCGAAATCTGGCGCCGCCCGCAGGGACCGTTCAACACCCTGAATGGATGGGGCACCGCGGGGTCTCCGGTGCTTCAAGGCGATCTTCTCATCATCGTCAACGACAACGCCGATTCTTCCTATATCAGCGCGCTCGACAAGAAGACCGGGAAGGAGGCCTGGCGCGTTCCTCGAGAGGAGAAGACGACGTGGGCCACTCCGTTCGTCTGGACGAACAAGCTGCGGACCGAGATCATCACGAACGGAAACGAGCGAATCCGTTCGTATGATCTTAACGGGAAGCTCCTGTGGGAGCTGCGCGGGCCTTTCGGCCAGCTGATGATTCCAACTCCCTTCACCGCACACGACCTGCTCTACGTGACGTCGGGATACGTGGGCGCGAAGCATCGCCCCATTCACGCGATCCGGCCGGGTGCTTCGGGGGACATCTCACTTCCGGAAGGCGCAACCAGCAGCGATTTCGTCGCATGGTACGATCCGGCAGGAGGGCCGTACAATCCGAGTGCCCTCGTTTACGGCGACTACTACTACACCCTGTTCGACCGCGGGTTTTTCACCTGCAATGACGCCAAGACCGGCCAGGTTGTGTACTCGAAGCAAAGGATCGATCCAGCCAGCGCCGCGTTTACCGCGTCCCCCTGGGCTTACCGGGACCGCATTTTCGTCCTGAGTGAGGATGGGGATACCTTCGTGATCCAACCGGGGAGCGAATTCAAGGTTGTAGGCAAGAACAGCCTGAACGAGTTCTGCATGGCGACACCGGCCCTGGTTGGCGACCGCCTGATCATACGGACTCAGAACAACCTCTACTGCTTCAGGGAACCATAAAGACCAGAGGTCCGAATGACCGGCACTCCGACTGTGTTGCACCTTCGGGCCGAACGTTGGGCAATCATGGTTGTGAGACTCAGATTCTCGATCAACCGCAAACATGCCGGTCGTGATCGTGACGTTGGCGAAGCTTACTTCGCCGGACGGGCCCAACTCTTCTGTCGGCTCTTCAGGCCTCACTGCCAAATTACGTCACCGCAATTACTAACAGCACTCAGCACGTGCCCATTCGTAACGATCAAATTAATCTGTCTTCTGCCCTTTCAACTCACCGAAGAGCGTCAGCAGCCGATCTACGATCCTCGGCGCCGCCTCCACCTCCAGGTAGCTCGAGCGCGCGCGCCAGGTCTCGTAGCCGCCCAGCCGGTGATGTTCCACAGTCGGCAGATAGCCGTTGTAGCCGTTGGCGAGCGAGACGATGAACACCGGCTGCAACGCGCTCTTCTTCTTCAGCTCGAGACCAATCTCGACAAAAACCTCGCACGGGATCGCGCCGATTCCAAGATCGCCGATCCGTAGCCCCTGGACAAGAACCGGGACCTTCTCCGGATAATCGGCCAGCAGGAGCGTCTCGCGCGCATAGATTTCCGGCTGGGTCTGCATCACCGGACCTTTCGCCGCTGCGACGATCTGCCGGGCTCTTCGGAGTTCCTCGGAGCCGGGCCGGCGCACTCCGAGCTCGATCTCTGCCTGGCGCGCGTCCAGCGGAACCCAGGCCTGGTGCTTGATCGTCTTGTACACCCGGAGCGCTTCCTGGGCGACGTCATCGGCGACGCGGCGCATCTGCGCGAAGGGAGGCTGCGACTCGCGCTGGCGCCGGAAGTCGATGTTATTGATGTTGCCGCTGGTGCCGTTCGAGAGAATTCCCACAAATGGAGGCTCGAGACGCTCGGCTCCCAGGAGTTCCCGGATCCGATCGGCGAACACCCCGAAATAGTCGGCCGAAGTGTCCGCCGCCCCGACGTAGTGCAGCGAGTAGTTGCCCATCAGCGCAATGGGCCGCCCGTCGAGCCCGCGAACCGAAAGGAGTGACAGGTCGGGGTCGGTCGGGCCGGCCGGCTCCACCAGGTCGGGGCTGCCGGCGGGTGGATTCATCTTCACCTGGTCGGTCCCGCCGAACGGATCCGGAAGCGACGTCCCCGGCTTCATCTTCCAGCGCCGGTTGAAGACATGCTGCGGCACTTTCCCCATCCCCCAACCAATCTCGGCCGGCTGGAGATTGTCCAGCGCGCGGCGCACGCTGTCGGCGATCCTTCGCGTCAGGAACCGAAGATATTCCGCATCGGCCTGGCTCTGGAAGATCGGGACCGCCGTCGGAGCGGAATGCGTGTGGGTGGCCGACATGAGCATATGGTGTGCCGGAAGTCCGGTGTGCTGAGTCACCAACCGCTTCGCCTCATCGAAGATTTCGCGAGAAATCATGCAGCTATCCACGACCGTGATGACAATGCGGTTCCGGCCGTCATCCAGCGCCAGCGAGCGGGCATGCAGCTCGTCGTGAATCCGGTTGACCCGACGGTCCTGCATGGACCCGTTGATCGAAAGGCCAAGCCAGGGGGTCACGTTGGTGGCCGCTGCTCCAGCGCGGATTTGCTTCGGCGTCTGCGCGGCAGAGCCGCGCACGAAACCCGAGCCGCCACAAGACAGAAGAATGGCTGCGAGCAGTATGGGTGAAAATGGACGATTCATGAGGCCTCCTCTGCTCTCACCGCACGGTCGACTGATCTTGACCCCCACTGCCGAAGCAGTACAGAGCCTCGCTCGTGCGCAGATAGATTTTTCCATTGGAGAGGGCGGGGGTCGCATAACAACTTTCGCCGAGGTCATTCACGGTGAGCACGTCCCAATCCCGGCCGGCTCGCACAACAGCCACCTTCCCTTCTTCGCCGGCGAGGAAGATCATGCCCTCGGCGGAGACCGGTGAGGCGGAATAGCCGCCGACGGCCCCCTGCATTCGGCCGGTCTTGACTACCTCGCCGTTTGCGGGGTCAAAGGCCGTGAGGATGCCGCCGTTCTTCACCACGTAGAGGACGCCCTGGTAAATGAGCGGTGAGGGGATTACGCCGACAAAACTCTTCTCGTAGCGCCAGAGTTCACGGGCGCGAATGGAATTCACTGGCGCCGCGCCGGGATCGGGTTCAAGCCGGACGGCCAACAGACTGGACGGCGCCAGGACCTGACGCTGTTTCTCATCCCATTCTTCCTTGGTTACAATCTGATCACGATTCCCCTCGTATTTTCCAATTCCAATGAGGAACGCATTGTCGCCTTGCTCATCCGGAGAAATCTTTCCATCCTGGTTCTTGTCATTTTTGGCGAGGATATTCGAAAAAGGGGCGGCGGACTCGTTGCCATAGCCAAAAGTGAAGAGCGTGTCTTGAACCAGCACTGGACTGGCAACGATCGCAGGACTCAAGCGATCGTAGCTCCAGGCTCTGGCTCCCGTCCGCCAGGCCATGAGCTCCCAGCTGCCCCCGGCTGACGGTCAAAATTTGGGGAGCGGCCCCGGGCTGTCGTAAAAGCACCGGCGTAGCCCAGCCATCCTTCTCCTGACGGGGTGTCTTCCAACGGATCGCGCCACTACGTCGGTCGAAGGCGGCGATATACGAGTCATCCTGCTGGTCGGCTACGAGGACAATGAAGTCTCCGGCTAGAATCGGTGAGGCACCAAGCCCCATCGTATTTGTGAACGGGCCGAGAGGCGTCTTCCACCGCACTTTGCCGGACTCGTCGTAGGAAATCAGGCCGAAGTCAGCGAAGAATGCGTACACGTTGTCCCCGTCGGTCACGGGGGTGATCGATGCCGGCTGGTTCAGGACGTTACCAACCTCTGCGCGAGGCCGGTCCTCCGCCCGTTCCCACAACAGCTTCCCGGTCTTGCGATCAAAACACTGCGTGAACAGTTTTCCATCCTCGAACGCAGTCAAGAATACGAGCCGGGGAGTCAGAATCGGCGAGGACTTGCCCGGGCGAACCGGAGTTCTCCAGATGACGTTCCGGTCACGGCCGAACTTCATGGGGAATCCGACGTCCTGTGAAACACCGGAGCCATTGGCGCCTCGGAAACGCGACCACTCTTCTGCATGGCCGGCCGATGGAAGAAGGAATAACGCAACGCAAAGAACCGCTAGAAGAAGACGCATTTTTATGCTCCTGATGTCTCGCGCGACCAGCCAGGGAGAGGCCGATCAATAGGGCCAGAGTATATCACCCCCGGGGCGAACGCCAACGGGAACACACGAGCTCGCGATGCCAGGAAAACAGCGAATGCCAGCGTTTCCAGCTGAACCTGCTCGATGGCTTCGCTCGAGCCAGTCCTAGCCGAGATCACCCGGTCGATACAGCTTCAGTTCCTTGACACGGCGGAAATCGGCATCGGCGGACGCCAGCTGCGCGATCCCAGCACCGCATGCGGCGGCCACAACCAGCGAGTCGTTCATCAGAAGACCGTACCGTCGCCGGATGTCCGCCGAACGAAGGAGAGTTCCAAACTCGAGCGGCACGACATCGACCCCCATCAACGGAATACGTTCGATTTGCTCCTGGTAGACATGCAGCTGGCGGACGAGGTCCGGTCGGGCGCGGAGCTTCTTGATGACCTCCTTCCCCGAGACCAGCCCCGCCGACACAGCCTCGATCATCATCAGGCGATGCGCGACTTCGGCCACAACGACGACTGAGGTAACGCCGGCAACATCGCCCGCTTCGCAGCGTTCGAGGAGAGCTCGGCACTGCGGCGATGTCGCGGTAGCGTGGTAGATGAAAATCGTGGAGTCCAGAAATATGCGACTTGCTGGAGGGACGCGATCA
The DNA here is from genome assembly GCA_963827655.1 of uncultured Acidobacteriota bacterium. Lineage (GTDB taxonomy): Bacteria > Acidobacteriota > UBA6911 > UBA6911 > UBA6911 > CAWHCF01. The sequence goes on along the minus strand of CAWHCF010000020.1, from coordinate 227,413 downwards.
AGCGTCAAGCAGGCTTGCCTCTTCCGTGATCAGTCGATCGACTTTCCGTCGGTCAAGTTTGAGTACTCCCCAGGTCTCGGCGACCACACCCGTGGTTGCGGGCCGGCCACCGGTTTCCGCAAGATAGCGCTCGAGCGCCTCCCCGAGAATCTCACTCACCTGTTTGTGCCGGCGGACCGACTCCAGCTTCGCTCGGCGGAACAGGTGTTCGTCCAGAAGCGTGCTGACTTTTCGGCGGGTCATGTCATGACGTTATCTTGAAAGCTGGGTGCTGTCAAGATGACTGGCACCATGACTGCATACAGATCGGCTTTCGATGCAAAGACAAGATGGACAGTCACCGAAACTCCCAAATCCTCGAAAGAAATGGCGGTAAAATAGAACATATTTACAGGTTGATCTCGCGAATGACTCGCGTGATTATCCCCGGCAAGTCACCGACCGCGCTCGGCATCGGCGGACGCCGGTTCGTGCGATCCCAGCCCCGCATGCGGCGGCCACAACGCGTGTCATCAGGAGACTGATTGCAGGTGCGGTCTTTTTTTGCCACAATGTGGCGGAAACTCAAAGCCGTCGTGACGAAACCTGCTTCGCGCTATCCCGGGGAGACACCATGAGAACTCTGATCCTGACTGTGGCATGCATTGTATCGGCTGCGCTTGGCGCATTGGCGCAGCCAGTCAAGCCACTGCTTCTACGCGACCCGACAGTCAACCGAACCCACGTCGTCTTCACCTATGCGGGCGATCTCTGGATCGTACCGCGCGAAGGGGGCGAGGCGAGCCGCCTCACGACCGGCGTCGGCGCGGAACGCAGTCCGCGCTTTTCGCCCGACGGCAAGACCGTGGCCTTCACGGCCGAGTACGACGGCAACGTAGACGTCTATACCGTGCCCGCGACGGGCGGCATCCCGAAGCGGCTGACCTACCATCCCGCGTCCGATGAGATGGCGGCGTGGACTCCGGACGGCCGTCAAGTGCTCTTCGTTTCGGGGCGCGCGAGCGCCTCTCGACGATTCGAACGGCTCTTCACCGTGCCCGTTGACGGCGTCTTCCCGGCCGAGTTGCCGCTGCCGATGGGCTGGGACGGGTCCTATTCGCCCGACGGCGCCCGCCTGGCGTACACACCGCTGCCCCCCGCGTTCAACGCGTGGAAAAGATACCGTGGCGGAATGGCTTCCTACATCTGGATCGCGACCCTGAATGACTCGTCGATCGAGAAAATACCGCGCGAGGATTCAAACGACTTCAATCCGATGTGGATCGGCGACAAGGTCTACTTTCTGTCGGATCGCGGAGGGCCGGTCACGCTCTTCTCCTACGATACCAAGGCGAAGAAGGTCGCCCAGGTGGTCCAGAACGCGGGTCTCGACATCAAGTCGGCTTCGGCCAGTCCGGATGCGATCGCTTATGAGCAGTTCGGCTCGCTTCACCTCTTCGACTTGAAGTCCGGGAAGACGCGCAAGCTCGACGTCACGATCCACGGCGACATGCTCGCGGTGCGCCCGAAGTACGAGAAGGTCGGAACCCGCATGACCAACGCCGCGATTTCGCCCACCGGCGTGCGCGCGATCTTCGAAGCACGGGGCGAGATCCTCACGGTGCCCGCGGAGAAAGGGGACGTGCGCAATCTCACCGCCACGTCCGGTGTCGCCGAGCGCGACCCGTCCTGGTCGCCCGATGGCAAGTGGATCGCCTACTTCTCCGACGAATCGGGCGAATACGCCCTGCACCTGCGCGATCAGAAAGGCATGGGAGAGGTGAAGAAGATCAACCTCGGGAACCCGCCGTCGTTCTTCTATTCACCGACCTGGTCCCCTGACAGCAAGAAAATCGCCTACAGCGACAAGCGCCTCAACCTCTGGTACGTGGACATCGACAAGGCTGCGCCCGTCAAGATTGACACCGTTCGCCGCGGCTTCGCGCTCAATCCGAGCTGGTCGCCCGACAGCCGTTGGATCGTCTACACCAAGCCGCTCCAGTCATGGTACAGCGCGGTCTTCGTATATTCGCTCGAGGAAGCGAAGGCGCACCAGATCACCGACGGCCTGAGCGACGCCGGCCACCCGGTCTTCGACAAGAACGGCAAACAGCTCTATTTCACGGCGAGCACCGACATCGGCCCGCGTGTCTTCGGGTTCGACATGTCGAGCTATCCTCATCGGCCCACGCGCAGCGTGTACCTTTGCGTGTTGAGAAAGGATCTGCCGTCGCCGCTCGCGCCGGAGAGCGACGAGGAGAAGATCGGCGAAGCCAAGAAGGAAGAAAAGAAAGACGAAAAACCGGAAGGGGATAAAGCCGACGAGAAAAAAGGTGACACGACCGCCGCCACGAAGCCAGCCGAGAAGAAAGAGCCGCCGAAGGTTGCCATCGATTTCGACAACATCAGCCAGCGCATCCTGGCGCTTCCCATACCCGCGCGCAACATCGTCGGGCTCGCGGTCGGCAAAGCCGGGATGCTCTATGTCATCGAAGGTGCGCCGCAGGCTGCCGGCCCCGCCAGCGCGATCGTGCACAAATTCGACCTGGAGAAGCGGAAACTCGACAAGGTGCTCGAGGGCGTCCGCGCCTTCGACGTTTCCGCCAACGGGGAGAAGATGCTCTACCGGCAGCGCGATGACTGGTTCATTGCCGCGACCGCGCAGCCCGTCAAGCCCGGCGAAGGGAAGCTGAAGACGGACCAGATGGAGGTCTTCGTCGATCCGAAAGCCGAGTGGAGCCAGATGTACCGCGAGACATGGCGGATCGAGCGCGACTTCTTCTACGATCCCAACTACCACGGTCTGGACCTCGACGCCACGGCGAAGAAGTACCAGCCTTATTTCGACTCGCTTGCGCACCGGGCCGACCTGAACTACCTGTTCTCGGAGATGCTAGGCGAGCTTTCCGTCGGCCACCTCTACGTTTCGGGCGGCGATGTGCCCGATCCCAAGAGAGTGCGCGGCGGACTTCTCGGAGCGGACTTCAAGATCGAGAACGGCCGCTACCGTTTCGAGCGCGTGTATAACGGCGAAAACTGGAATCCGCAGCTCCGGGCGCCGCTCACGCAGCCCGGCGTCAACGTGGCCGCCGGCGAGTATCTGCTGGCGGTGAACGGCCGCAACCTGACCGACGCCGACAATGTGTACCGGTTCTTCGAGGGCACGGCCGACAAGCAGGTCGTGATCCGCGTCGGCACGAACCCCGATGGCTCCGGTTCGCGTGAGGTCACGGTCGTTCCCGTGGAGAGTGAAACCGGGACTGCGCAACCTTGCGTGGATCGAAGAGAACCGCCGGAAGGTGGACCAGATGAGCGGCGGCAGGCTCGCCTACGTCTATCTGCCCGACACGGCGCAGGGAGGGTACACCTTCTTCAACCGCTACTTCTTCCCCCAAACCGACAAGCAGGGCGCCGTGATCGATGAGCGCTTCAACAGCGGCGGACAGGCGGCCGATTACATCATCGACTACCTCAAGAAACCGCTGATGAGTTACTGGGCGGTGCGTGACGGCGACGACTTCCGCCAGCCTTTCGGCACGATGGCCGGTCCGAAGACGATGCTCGTCAACGAGTACTCCGGGTCGGGTGGAGATTACATGCCATGGATGTTTCGGCGGGCCGGGATAGGCCCGCTGATGGGCAAGCGTACCTGGGGCGGACTGGTCGGGATCGGCGGCTATCCGCAGCTGATCGACGGCGGTTCGGTTACCGCGCCTCACTTCGCCTTCTACACTCCCGAGGGCAAGTGGGAGGTCGAAAACCACGGCGTGGCGCCCGATGTCGAGATCGAGTTCGATCCGAAGGCGTGGCGCGAGGGTCACGACCCGCAGCTCGAGAAGGCCGTCGCCTGGCTGCTCGCGGAGCTGGAGAAGAACCCGCCGAAACCGACGCGGCGGCCGCCGTATCCGAACTATCACAAGCCGCGGCCCCCGGTCTCGACCACGACCGGCCAGGCAAACTGAGGCTCATACCATTATCAGCTGTCGCAGGGGAGACACTTGCTCACGGTATGGTGAAACACGCATCCGCCGCCACTACGCGCAGCACGAGTTCCGTCCACGCCAGACCGGGCGGAACACATGTTGGCGCCGGGACAGGTCATCACCAGCCCTGAGACACGGCTCCGGTACTGTATCGAGCGGCTGCTCGGCGAGGGCGGGTTCGGCCAGGTTTTTCTCGCAACGCGCCTTGGGCGCTCACTCCTCGTCCCGAAGATCCTCTGCATCAAGGTCAGCGCGCGGATCGATGGGTGGTTGCGGGAGGCCTACTTCGGGCAATTGCTGGACGGGCATCCGAGGGCGATCCAGGTCTTCGACAAGTTTCCGCTGGCGCTGCCGGAGGGGCGGCTTCTGTACTGTCTCGCGCTCGAGTACGCGCGTCATGGCGACCTCAGTGCGTTCCTGAACCACGGCCGACAAGGGGTGGCCTGAAACCAGCGCGCGGCGCGAGATCGCGGCAATCCTCGGGGTGCTCGGAAAGCTGCACCGCGGCCGCATGCTCCACCGCGACCTCACGCCGATGAACGTGTTCGTATGCGATGGCCGGCGCCTGAAGCTCGGGGATTTCGGGATCGTCCGGCACCAGAGCGACCGCCGCGGGATCACCGCGCGCACCCTGAACCCGTTCATGGCGCCCAGCGAGATTCGAGCGCGAGACACCGCGAAGTGGCAGGCGCGCGACGATGTGTACCAGGTGGGCCAGTTGCTGGGAATGCTGGTCAAGGGCGACGCGCGGGCTCGGATTCGCACCCGGGAGGTCCGCCTTCTCCCTTGCAGCGATCACCTGAAGGAGATCGTCTACCGCTGCATCGGCGAGCGGCGCAAGCGGTACGAGACCGCGGACGAGATGATCGAGGCCCTTTCTAACCCGCCCGCTTCGCTCAATGTCCGGGTTCCGCGGACGCTGAAGGGAGTACATCTCGTGTTCACGGGCATCCTGAGCAAGCGCCGCCGCGAGGCGGTCCTGGCTGCCCGGCGCGCGGGAGCGATCGTTCACAAGATGCCCTCGGCGCGGACGACTGTCGTCGTTCGCGGGCGGCCCAATCCGCAGCAGGCCGCCGGCCGGGATGCGGGCCTGAAGCTGATGGAAATGAAGCGGCTGCGCGAGAAGGGGCACAGAATCACGCTGCTCAACGAGACGCAGTTCTGGCGCCTCGCGGGAAAGAGGTGACGATATGACCCTTCCACTCACGACCGCTCGCGGCGTCCTGTTCCTCTTGGCTTTCTCCGTCACACTGGCTGCCATTGCGACGAAGTTTCACGGCTCCGCCCAGACTCCTCCAGCCACGCCCGCGCCGGACGACGGATTTGCGCTGCTCGTGCTCCTGGGGACCAGGGATACCGAGGAACGGGACTGGAGTGGCGAGTTGACGATAGCCGACGGTCAGGTCACCAGCCTGGACGGATGGAAGTTCTTTGGCAGCGACGAAGTGATCTCCCGTACGTCCTGGGCCTACCGCAGCGCGCGCGAGAAGGTCGGGACACTCGCCGGCGAAGCGCTGCACTGGGTCCCGTATCCGGCGGGCCGGCCTGAAACAGGCGGCATCCTGGTCGCGGGACGAGGGAGGCCGGGCGCGATGCTCGTGCTCAGGACTCGTCAGGGTTCGTTCGGCTTCCAACTTGCCGATCTCAAGTGGACCGCGCCGCTCGAACGCCTGGACGGAGCGGTGCGCATCCTGCGGCTGCCCAACGCCGTGCGCATCTCCCGCGAGCTGCGCGAGAACGATTTCCCGGATATTGCGGTCGCTCCGGACGGGAACGTGTGGGCCGTCTGGACCTCGTATGCCGGCGGCAGGGATGAGCTGCACCTGTCCCGGTTCCAGCAGGGAATCTGGCACGTCTACACTCCGGTTCCGGGAGTGTCGGGTGACGTCTGGCGCCCGCGCCTTGGGATCGAGGGGGATGGCACCGTATGGGTGGTCTGGTCACAACAGGCAGGGGGAAACTGGGACCTGTACGGGGCGGCGCTCCGCGGCGACGCATGGCTGGCCCCACTGCGTCTCACGACCGATCCCGGGGTCGACTTCAACGTGCGGCTGGCGCGCGGTCCCCAGGGACGCCTCCGGGCGGCGTGGCAGGGAGTCCGCAGCGGCGTCTCGCACATCTTCTCGATCGGCCGCGATCCGCAGGCCGACGGCTGGACCGGCGAGGCCCGCGTCAGCGAGCCACCGGGCAATCACTGGAATCCTGCGATCGCAATCGAGTCCACCGGGCGAGCGCACATTGCCTGGGACACCTACCGGAACGGCAGCTACGACGTTTACCGGCGGACCCTCCGTCCCGACGGCGGCCAGGATGCCGCCGCCTCCGTGGCATCGTCGGCGCGCTACGAAGCGTATCCTTCGATTGCGGTCGACAGTCGAGATCGCGTCTGGCTCGCCTGGGAGGAAGGCCCTTTGAACTGGGGCAAGGACCGCGGCTACACCCTCCCCAACTTCGGGCCCGGCGCCGCTGTGGGCGAGAGCGCCCTGATCCGGGTCGCCCTGCTCGATCCGTCCGGCAACCTCCAGGTCCCGGCCGAGGATCCAGTGACCGCGCTGGGTGAACGGGACCGCCGTTTCCTGCGCTATCCGGAGCTTGCGATCGATGGACAGGGGCGGCCGTGGCTGACGTTCCGGCACATGAACCAGGCCGGGGTCGGCCAGGGAATCGCCGGCCGGTATTACTGGACGGCGCACGCGACCTGTTACCAGGACGGGCGCTGGCTGCCCGCGCTGCTCATGCCCGAAAGCGCCGGGCGCATCAGCTCCTTTCCCGCGCTGGCCGCCTCCAGGAGCGGAGTCTGGCTCGCCTGGAATGGTGACGGGCGCCGGTACGGCGCTATCACGCGTCCGGGCGCGAATCATGTCTTCGCCGGCGAGGTGACGCTCGACTCGGGCGCAGGTGACCCGCGCCTCACGCCGGCGCGCGCGGCCGACAACGTCGCGACCCCCGTGCACCCTGCCGAAGAAGCCGACGTGCGCCGGCTGCGCGATTACAGGGCGACGCTCGGCGGACGAACCTACCGGATCGCGCGCGGTGACTTGCACCGCCATACCGAGCTGTCTCAGGACCTGGGCGGCAGCCCCGACGGCAGCCTCCTGGATTTCTATCGTTACATGATCGACGGCGCAGCCATGGATTTCGGGGCCGTCACGGACCACCAGATGGGGGGCGGCAACGACTACTGGTACTGGTACACCCAGAAGAGCACGGACCTGTTCCACTGGGCGGGCGCCTACACCTCGCTGTTCGGCTACGAGCGCAGCGTCAACTACCCGAATGGGCACCGCAACATCATCCATGACCGGCGCGGCGTGCCGGTGGTCGACTTCTTCACGCGGCCGACGCTGCGCGGCCTGCGCCCTCCCGTCAGCGGCAACAGCGACTTCCTGCTCGGCAACGACACGCGGCTCCTCTACGACACCCTGCGTAACTCGGGCGGCATCGCGATCTCACACACCTCAGGCACCCGCATGGGAACCGACTGGCGCGACAACGATCCCGCACTCGAGCCGGTAGTGGAGATCTTCCAGGGATGCCGGAACAATTACGAGGCCGCCGGCGCCCCGAAATCCCCCGATCCCGAGCGCGACAAGGCCAACCTCGCTCCGCCGCACATGGGCTACATGCCCGACGGCTTTGTGGCCAACGCCTGGAACAAAGGTTACCGGCTGGGCATCATCGCGAGCTCGGATCACACCTCGGTGCACTATTCCTACGCCATGGTCTACACCGAGTCGATGGACCGCGCCGGCATTCTCGAGGCCATCCGCCGGCGCCGTACCTACGGCGCGACCGACAACATCCTGCTCGACGTGCGGGCCGGCAACCACTGGATGGGCGAGGAGTTCACGACCAGAGAGCCGCTGCGCCTGGCAGTGAAGGCGCTCGGGACTTCACCGCTGGCCCGGATCACGGTGATCCGCAACAACGAAGCAGTCTTCACGCGCGAGTTCGACTCGGCCGAGGCGAGTTTCGTCTACCAGGACCAGGACAATCCGCCCGCGAAGCAGGCGAGCTTCTACTACGTGCGGGTCGAGCAGCGCGACGGACAGCTGGCCTGGTCGTCGCCTATCTGGGTCAGCGCTCGCTGAGACGGGCGCCGACTGTCTGGTTCGCCCATGACGGCGTGTCCAATGTCCAGGAGATATCCATGGAGTTTGACCCGATCGAAGCGCTGAATGACGCGCAAACCGAGGATCTGCATCGCTTCTATCAGTCCGAGTGGTGGACCAGGGGGCGCACACTCGCCGAAACGCGTCGAATGCTGCAACACTCCGACGTCGTTGTGGGCTTCTGCGCCCCACCGTCGCAGCGGCTTGTCGCCTTCGCGCGGGTGCTGACCGACTATCTCTACAAGGCCCTGATCCTCGATGTCATCGTCGATCCTGCGTATCGTGGCCGGCAGCTCGGCCGCGCTTGATCGACCGGATCGTCTCGCACCCGAGCCTCGAATCGGTTAGCCATTTCGAGTTGTACTGTCTGCCCGGGCTGGTCCGCTTCTACGAAAAGTGGGGATTCACAAACGACCTGGGTCCGCTTCGGTTCATGCGGCTCACGCGCAGGTAAGGGCCGCTTCCATATCCCGCCGCTTTTGGCGGATATCAAGGGCGCAGTCCCTTTGCTGGTTAGCGCTCACGACAAGTGACCCATCTTGCCGCTCATATAATCCGTCATCGCCTGGCGAATCTCCTGGGCAGTGTTCATGACAAAGGGGCCCTGTCCGACGATGGGTTCATCAATCGGCTCGCCGCAAAGCATCAACGCAGTCGTGTCCTTCACGGATTCGATGCGGATACTCTGCCCCGCGCGGTCGAACAGTCCGACCTCCGCCGCCTCGATTGCCTCGGAGCCATTCACTCGCAGCGCTCCTTTGAGTACCACAAGCGCCGTCGTGTAGCCATCGGGCACGTTAAGGTCTGTACGCTGGTCACTCGCAAGGCGGAAATCCCAGACGTGAATCGGCGTGAAAGTCCGGGCTGGGCCTTTGGCCCCAGCAAACTCGCCTGCGATCACGCGCACCGTTCCCTGTCCATCCGCCATGCTTATTGCAGGAATCTGGCTTTTCAGGATGCTCTGATAACGCGGCGGCGCCATCTTGTCCTTTGAGGGTAAATTGACCCAAAGCTGTACCATTTCAAACATGCCGCCGCGCCGGGCGAAATCGCGGCCATGAAACTCTTCATGGACGATGCCTGATGCGGCAGTCATCCACTGCACGTCGCCGGGGCCAATGCGCCCGCCGCCGCCAGAGGAATCCCTGTGTTCCACTTCGCCCTCGTAGACGATGGTCACCGTCTCGAAGCCGCGATGCGGATGCTCGCCGACGCCGAGCCGCTCGTCCGTCGGCGGGAATTCCCTCGGGCCGGCATAATCGAAGAGCAGGAACGGGCTGAGCGCTGACCCGAGGTTCGGGTAGGCAAAGAGTGTCCGAACGGGGAATCCGTTGCCGACCCAGTGACGGTCGGCGCTGCGCTGGATGCAGCGCAGCTTCTTGGTTGATTTTTCTTTGCTGGTTGGTGGCATCGATTACTCCTTCATTTCGCTCTCGTGTCTGATTTGGCCATGGTCTCCGCCTGCCTCCTCTAGTTTACCCGCTCCTCCCCACAAGAAGTGAAAAGTTAAAAGTGCTGAGGGAAAGTAGTGCTTTCTCTTTCGACTCACACCTTCGACTTTGCACGGTTTAAAAGGCGGAGGGCAAACTACGGTAGACTTGCTCGATTGTTGAGGCTTGAGAAATCTAAACTGATGCTTTATAAAACTCATAATCTGCCGACCGATGAGATGGCCAATTTGCCAGAGAATCCAGTTAACCTTGTCACCGGGACAAATTGCTGTGATAGGTACCATCGCAGTTCAGGCTGCGCTGACTGATGGGCTGATACTCAGACGCCAACTTGAGCCCCGTGGAACAGCAAGACCCGGCGAATAAGTTTTTCTTTCCCGAGTCGATCAGGTTGTTCTTTTAATAAGGCCCGGCGATGTCGTAATCTCCATTGCCGATTCCGGGCCGGGAACAGGTGTTTTCGGAGAGGTGAAAGTGAGGGGTGCGACTTCAAACCGGTACAACGCCGGCGATTCCGTGGAAGACCTGTGCCGGGTCTGCAAGAACTCGCGCCAACATACCGTCGTGGCGGCGGATTCCGAAGGACGCATCCTCAGAGTGATCTGTGACTACTGCGGCAGCCAGCACAACTATCGCGGGCGCGAACCTGCGGCCGCAGCTTCCAGGTCCTCGACTATTTCCCGCGAGCCCGGCGGACATTCGGACGAACTGGTTAGCGAGAGGGAAAGGAGACTTCCTCCTATGCCAATCCAAGACAGCGGTGAGACCGTGGATCTCGAAATGACCCTGCGGCGCATCATACGAGAGGAACTTGGGCTTACGGCCGTGCCGATGGGCGAGAAATGGCGCAACGGCCAGTTGGTTCTCAGGCCCGGCAAAGCCGGCATCCAAGAAAAAACCTGGCCGATCGAAAGCTTCTTCCACAAAATCGTGATGCTGCGCAATCGCCTGCGGGTACTGGAGCAACAGATCAACGGGGCCGAGATTCCCGAAGACTTGAAGGTCAAGCTCCAGGCGTATATCACAGGTTGTTACGGCACGCTGACCAGCTTTAACGTGCTTTTTGCCGAAGAGGGAGACCGCTTTCAGGGCGCCGGCGAATAGCACAACCGAAAGTAAGGGAATTCACAGAATTGGACTGCTGAGAGAGGAAGCGACGGTCAAGACACAGCCATGCACGCCACTTAGTTTGGACGAAGCTTCTTTGCGCGATCAACAGCGCTCCCGTGACAAGATCAGTCGAAGATCGGGTGCAGTCTCGTTCCAAACAACTCACAATCACGAAGGGAGAAGAGTACTCATGGCTGCAATAGACTATTTCTTGAAAATTGATGGCGTCGAAGGGGAAAGCCAGGACTCGAAGCACAAGGGCGAGATCGATCTCGAATCCTGGTCCTGGGGAGAGACCCAATCGGGAACTTCCGGCGGCGGCGGTGGTGGTGGCGCCGGCAAAGTCTCCATGCAGGATTTTCATTTCGTCACGAAAGTGAGCAAGGCCAGCCCCAAATTACTCCTCGCGTGCGCAAGCGGCCAGCACCTCCCGAAGGCCCTTCTGTACATGCCGCAAGGCAAGCAAAGATCAGCACGAATTTCCTGGAAGTTACTCTCACGGATGTGCTGGTCTCTTCATTTTCAACCGGCGGAACGGAGGCCGGTGGTATCCTGCCTACCGATCAATTCTCGCTCAACTTCGCCAAGATCGAGTATGAGTACACGGAGCGAAAGTCGGATGGCTCCTTTGGCACGCCGATCAAGGTGGGATGGGATGTGAAAATGAACAAGTCATCTAGAGGGTTACACAAGCCTCTGCGGGGCTTGGCTTCGTTCCCTTGTCCGACTGACGCGTCGGCTGCTTCGTCCAACGGCGGGGCATTGCGCCGCGACGACCGGGACAATTGAGGGAGCATGACGGACAGAGAGCCGAACTCCTACGATGAGGTGTTGTATGCGGGGTACCCGTTCCCGCAAACGCACCCGGATCGCCTCGCGACGCTGGCGTCTCTATTCGGCTTGAATCCGGCCCCAGTCGCTAATTGCCGCGTCCTGGAGTTGGGTTGCGGTGACGGGGCGAATCTGGTGCCGATGGCGATCGCGCTCCCCCAGAGTCATTTCATCGGCATCGATCTGGCGGCTCGTCCGATTGCCCGTGGCCAGGCCGCGGCGGCGGGATTGAGACTCGAAAACCTCGATCTGCGCCGCTGCGACATCATGGCGGTAGATGCCGCTCTTGGCGAATTCGATTACATCATCGCGCACGGCGTTTATTCCTGGGTCCCACCGGCCGTGCGCGATCGTCTGCTGGCAGTTTGCCGCGACCATCTCGCTCCTGAGGGCGTCGCGTATGTCAGTTACAACACCTATCCAGGCTATCACCTGCGCGATCTGGTGCGCGAGATGATGGCGTTTCACATCCGGGACATCACTGAGCCCCAGGAGCGCATACAGCAAGCGCTAGCGTTGCTGAAGTTTCTCTTGTTGAAGTTTCCCACCGAGTCTGAAGCGCAGACCGACCTCTATGGCGCTTTGCTCAAGGAGGAACTGGAGCGCATGTCGAACTACCGCCGGCGAGAGCAGATCTACCACGACGAGCTGGAGCCGGCGAACATGCCCGTTTACTTTTACCAGTTCATCGGACACGCGGCTCAACATGGCCTGCAGTATCTGGCAGAAGCCGACTTCTTTGAAATGCAAGATCATGTCTATCCGTCGCAGGTGCGGGACATTCTGGGCCAGTTCAGCGCCGAGCATTTGATCTTGAAGGAACAGTATCTTGATTTTCTCAAGTGCCGCACCTTTCGGCAGACGCTGCTGTGCCGGCAAGGCCTGAGGATCGATCGCTCTTTGAATCCGCAGCGGCTCGCGACCTTCTATCTGGAATCCGTGGCGCAGCCGGTATCACGGTCACCCGAGCTGCGAGCGAAGGTAGTGGAAGAGTTTCGCGGCCCTAAAGGAGCGACGCTGCAAACCGATCATCCGCTCGCGAAGGCTGCGCTCCTTCGACTGAGTGAGGTCTCGCCGCGCTCGCTGCACTTCAGCGAACTGCTGGCCTCGGCGCGGTCATGGATCGGCCTCCAGGCGGGCGGCACCGATCCCATGGATGATGATGCGCAGGGTGCGGCTGAAATCCTGCTCGCGGCCTATCGCTCGGGGTTGGTACAGCTTCACGTCCGCGCGCCCGCTTTCGTGCTCGAAGGCGGTGAGCGGCCGTCGGTCAGCCCGCTCGCCCGCTGGCAGGCCGGTCAAGGACCAGTGGTCACCACCTTGTTGCACACGAGCATTGAAGTACGCGATCCGATTGGATTACAGATGCTGCAGTTGCTGGACGGCACGCGCGATCGTGCCGCGTTGCGCGACGACCTGCTTGCCTTCGTCCAACAAAGCGGTCCCTTGAACGGCCCCGATGGCGCGCCCATCAGCGACCACGATGAGATCCGCCGCATCCTCACGGACGAGATCGAACAAAACCTGCGCAAGATCGCCCGGATGGCTCTTCTGGTGGCGTGAATCGACGGCATCCCCGGCGCGCGGACGAGGAGTATTGAAAAACCCCTCGGACCGCTGTCGAGCGTCACCGATCCCACACCGGCAGGCTTCGTTAACGACGCGGAAACTGATCCGGGTTGTCCGTGAACACCGCGTCGACATCCAGCTCGTACAGGAAGTGAGCCATCTCCTCACGCACGGACGAAAAGCGACCCGTGTTGCTGGATCGGAAGGTGTACGGCGTCACGGTGAGTCCCAGCTCGTGGGCCCACTTGACGACCTGCGGGTGCTTCAGCAGGATGTCCTTCGCCGGGCCGAGGCCGTTTGCACCCGCAGCCTTAGCGGCTTCGACGCTCGCGCGCCGGCCCCAACGCTCAACATTGCGCCCGTCCAGCAGGTAGACAACCGGGACACCGAGCTTCATCGCCGCGAGATTGCGGACGGTGGTCTCGCTGAACGTCTGGAGGATCACCGGCGTCTTCGGGTCGGGCTGGGGCCCGGAGAGCCCGTTCTTCGCAAGAATCTCGGCGACCATCTTCTCGAAGTTTACGTTGCGCCCCGCGTAGATTTCCGGCACCTTGAGCTCCGGATACAGCCCCGCCTTACCTTTCACAAGGTCGATCGCTTCCTGGAACGTCGGGATGCGCTCGCCCGCGAACCTGGCAGCGAACCATGACCCCGCGTCCAGGCGCTTGATCTCCGCCAATGTGAAGTCATTCGCGAGCCAGGCTTTCCTGTGGGTCCGACCTTCCCAGGTCACCTCGGTCGCGCGATCCGGAAACATCTCCTCCACGTTCGTCGTGCGCTCGAGCGTCGGATCGTGCAGGCAGATCAGCACTCCGTCCCTGGTAACCGCGAGGTCCTGCTCCACGAAGTCCGCCTTCTGCTCGAGCGCGAGCCGGTAGCTGGCCAGCGTATGCTCCGGCGCATAGGCGGACGCGCCCCGGTGCGCCACGACCAGCTTGCGGCCCGCAGCACCGGGCTCCGTCACCATGAAAGCGGCGAGAGCGAGAACGCCAATCCACATGAGTCTGCATCCGAATATCCTCATTCTCTGTCCTGTCCTGTGATTCTAACCACGAAGTCACGAAGACGCTAAGAAACACGATTCTGTTTAAGTTCTACGTAAACAGGTTCCTTCAAGTAGAGGTCGCGCTGCGGGTACGGAATCTCGATATTGTGCTCGCGGAACTTTTCCCAGATCGAAAAATTCAACTGGCTTGTTAATCTCCCCGGGCGATCCAGTAACTCTCGGGTCCACACGCGCAGTTCAAAATTGAGCGCACTTTCGCCAAATTCGACAAAAATTACCGCGGGTGCAGGATTCTCTAAGACACTTTCGTTTGCGGACGCAACCTCGAGGAGGAGCTTCTGAACGAGCTGCACGTCGCTCCGGTAACTCACGCCCACAGGAATGCGAAGCCGTATTTGACTGTCGCCATGACTCCAGTTCACGACGCGCCCCGTTATCAACTCGGAGTTCGGAATGATGATCCTGATGTTATCATTCGTAAGCACGGCGGTGCTTCGGGCGCCAATCCGTACCACTCTCCCGATGGTATCCCCAACTTCGATGCGATGACCCAGCTGGATGGGCCGCTCTCCCAGGATAATCAGGCCGCTGACGAAGTTCTCGATGATGTTGCGCAACCCGAACCCGAGACCGACACCCAGCGCGCCTGCCACCACCGTCAGCGATGTCAGTTCGAAGCCGAGCGTCTGCAGCCCTATCATGGTGCCGATCACGAGCACCGCGTAACCGATTATCCGCGCAATGGCGTCCTGCAAGCCTAGATCGAGGTGGGTTCGTGCCAGCAACCGGTCGCGCAGAAACCGTCGTGTCAGCCGGGCCACCACGATAACCACTGCGATGAGCAAGATGAATTGCATCAGTACCAACAACGAAACCGGTCTTCCTCCAAGTTGAAATAACTCGCGCGTGAACACATAAAAAACGCTGTCCCATCTCATTGCATCCCTCCGTTAGACTTGAGTCAGACGCCGGCTTCACCGGAACCCATACCCGACTGAGCCGAAAACCCCTAACCACGGAGACGCACCAATTTTGGTGTTTCTTCGTGTCTTAGTACTGCTGTTTCACAACTACGGTAACGTATTTTCGGCAGCTTCTGAGTACCGAAACCCGTGGTCGCATCAGGCGAAGCAAGCCTCGCCCAAATCAGGGCGGTAGCAAGCTCTTAGACCTGCACTTCATCTCATCAGTCTTGGCGATTTGCGCCGGAGGGGCGACGGAAATTAGCGCCGGGGCAAGCGAAGCGCAGCCCGGGGTTTACGGGATTATGTCCACGCGCCCTGAAGGGGCGCAGGACATTGAGGGCAGCGTCCCCGCCCCTCCGGGCGCGTCTACTCCTGACGGGCCTTCAACCCGGGCGGCAGCACAGCTTCCGCTTTGCGCAATACATCACCGTAATGTCCTGAACCGGCCAACTTTCAGGGCTGTCCTGGTGGTATTGTTTTGCCCGTCAGATTCGCATCAAGACTGCAGCCGTCTTCAATCCCGTCGCAGCCTGGATCGCGGCGGCGTAGAGGCCAACTTGGCGCCGGTAGACGGCCAATCCACGTTCCAGTTCGCGGTCGGTTTTGAAATCGACCACAATCCAGGCGCCGTTCTCCAAAAAAGCGAGATCGACGACTCCATCCACGATGGAACCATCCGCCTGCCGCAAGGCAATTGGCGTCTCTCTGCGGCATTGACCCGATGCATCGGCTTTCCGGGCCCGCTCCATGATGGGATGCCGGATCACACTCTCAGCGACCGTGCCGGCTGATTCAATCTCCTGCTCTGACGACCCGAGAATGCGACCCTGCAGACGCGCCGCCTGTTTGATCTGTTGCGGGCCGGCATCCAGAGGCATCGTCGCCAGTACCGCGTGAACCAGAGCGCCATAGCGCGGGCCGGCGGGCCGGCCCGCGTCCCGGGGAAGCTCGACGGTCTGGATTTCGGGCCCGGCTTCCGTGCCGGCCTCTGCGGATTCGGTGGCCGTCTGCATCAGGAGGCTGGGCCGCGAACCCCGCTCGGCGGCCGCGTCGCGCGCCGCGCGCCAATCCGTATGCCGCGCCAAATCGGCTTCCATGATGGAAGCGGCGACTTCCCTGGCGAACAGATCCTCCTGCCGCATGCCGAACAGCGGCTTGGCATCGAGCTCGAGCTTCGCTGGATCCCACCATACGACGCTATAACCGCTACCCTTGTCCTCGAACTCATGAAGACCGGGTTTGACGTTGTCGCTGCCGAAAGCGTAGTCGGGACGCTCCAACAAGCTATCGTCGCCGAACTCGGGACAGCCCGGAGCGGCGGCTGATTGACGCCAGCGCGGGCCGGCAGGATACGGATAAAGAGTCGAGTTGAGCGGACTGAACCACCCCTCCTCGGGCCTGTCGCCCACCGCCGGCACGACCAGGAGGTCTCTCGCCCGGGTTGCGGCAACGTACGCAATGCGCACACCTTCAGCTTGGTCCCGCTTGAGTTCTTCGCTTTCTTGCTCGAGCAATTCGACCGGTGACCAGCCGGCAATGCGGATGGCACAGAGACCTTGCTTGGGATCAATGTAGCGGCTCGCCGGAGCGCGCGCCATCTTGGCAGTCATATCGGCGAGAATGACAACGGGAAATTCCAGCCCCTTGGCTTTGTGAACCGTCATGATGCGGACTCCGTCGCTCCCTTCTTCCAGAACCGGGGCCTCAGCCACCCTGGCGCCCTCGGCATCCTCGAGCAACTGGTCGATGAATCCACGAAAAGAAATCCCCCCGGACGCTTCGTAGGCGCGCGCCAGCTCGGCCAGGTGGAGGACATTCGCCAGCGCTTGTTCGCCGGACGGCCGGAGGACAAAACCGGCGTGGGCCCGCGTGCCTTCCAGCAGCAGGCTGATGGTCTCGGCCACCGGGCGGTAATTGCGATTCCGGTGCAGCGACGCGAGCGTCGAAAGCGCCTCGCCGATGGGCGCAAGGTGGGGAGGCAGGGATTCCGGAACCCGAAAGGGGTGGAACCTCTTGAAGTGATGACGATACTCCAGCAGCGCTTCATCTCCGATGGCGAAGAGCGACCCGTGCAAGGTCGCAAAAACCGACAGTTCGTCATCGGGCCACTCGATCGCCAGGAGCGCGGCGCGCATGGTCTCGATCTCTTCCCGGGTGTGAAACGATCTGCCGCCCACCAGTAAATGCGGGATACCGCGCGCTTCGAGCGCCTGCACATAGGCCCGGGTGATATCTCCCACGTAAAAACTTTCGAAACGACGGAACAGCAGGCACACGTGGCGCGCCGAAACGGGCACCCGTCTGGACGGTTGCTCGCGCTCGGTCACCGTCCACCCGCTCTCCTTGAGCAGCCATGCCACAAACGCGCCCACCGCATCCGGAAGCGAGTTATCGATGGCTTCGTAGGTAATCCTGGTCTTGCCATAGGGGCGCGGCACAGGAAGCGCGATGACCGTCGGCTGATCGTCCACATCGCCGCGATGCGGCGCCAGAGCCAAATATCCGGCCTGCAGCGCTGCCGGATCCTCCTTCATCAACGGATCAAACGCCGCGTTGATCGCGCGCTGTATGGACGGCACGGCGCGGAAGCTTGTTTTCAGGCTGACAGACCTCGCACCGCGCTTCTCGAGTAGCTTTTTGACCTCAAGATAAACGCCCACGTCGGCGCGCCGGAAGCGGTAAATCGATTGCTTCGGGTCGCCGACCAGAAAGAGCTTGCCGGGAGCAGGTGTGACCTTGCGCCAGTCGCGGACAGCCGGGTCTCGACGCCGCCAGCAGAAGCAGGATTTCCGCCTGAAGGGGATCGGTGTCTTGAAATTCATCAACGAAAATATGGCTGAACCGGCCCTGGAAATCGGCACGGACCGCATCACGGTCGCGTATGAGGTCGCGCGCCCGCAGGAGCAGGTCAACGAAATCGAGGCGGCCCGATCGCTGTTTCAGCTGCTCGTAACGCTCCACCGTGCCGTGCAGCTCGAGCTGGAGCAGAGCGGCGAGGTCGGCATCCGCGGCGCGCGCGAAATTCCGGAGCGCGTCGCACAATTCCCCGTGGGCCGCTTGAACGGTCGCGCGTGTCACGCCATCGCCGTAGTTCCTGCCCCGTCCAGACCTCGGCTTTTCGAACTTCCAGTAGAGGAGATCGACCAGCTTGCCTTCGAGGACGTCGTAGTCGCGCGCCTTGACTTCTTCAACCGCCCGGATCTCGCGGCTCAACCGGCGTGCCGGCTCGGTATCGCGGTAAAAAAAATCCCACGTCGGATTGGCGCATCGCTGCGTCAGGTCGGCAAAGTTGTGAAGCTGTTGGACCAGGGCGTCGATCTGCGCCTGGCGCGCAAACGGCTCACGACGCCACGGCGCAGGAAAATCGCGCCACTGCGCCAGGGTCCAGCCGGCCGTTCGCAGACGGCCGCTGGGGCCCTCATTTCCGGACCTGGAAGTTCTACATAGCGAACGGCGCACACCTTCGGGCGGATTCTCGAGCCTTTCCTGCAACCAGAGATTGAAACCCTCCTCGTAAAGCCGCTCGGCCTCCGCCTCCGTCATGACCTGAAACCTTGGGTCGACTCCGGCTTCAACGGGACGCTCGCGCAGCAGATCGGCGCAGAACCCGTGAATCGTATTGACCCGGGCCTCTTCCAGGCGCGCCAGGGCGCGGTCGAGATTCTTGCGCTCGGGACTGCCGTCCGCCGCCTGCTGGCGCGACTGCTCGAGACCCGCACGTAACCGAAGTTTCAACTCGCCGGCGGCCTTTTCCGTGAAAGTCACGGCGACGAGGCTATCCACGGAGGCGTGCCCGCCGGCAAGCACGGCGACAATCCTCTTGACGAGTTCCGTGGTCTTGCCGGTTCCGGCGGCAGCCTCGACCATCAGGTTGTACGCCAGTCCATTACGAATCAGCTCGCGCGCCGCCTCGTCCGATAATTCGTTCATGAGATGCCGTCCGGGCGAAGGTCAGGAGCAGAATCCTCATGGCTGCGGCATCGGCTCATAACCGGTCTCGTAGTTGTGTAAGATCCGCGAGCATGCTCTTGTTCTTGCGCGCGGAGCGTGTCTCTTCATACGGACCGCATACGGATAGAAAATCGCACCAGGAACACGCCTTGTCCCGGGGAGCGGGAGGGAGATTCCCCTTCCCGACGGCGCGGTCGATGACCTCCAGCACGTCGAGCCCTTGCCGGCGGACATCGTCGTTGACAGGAAGGACGCGTTCGGCAAATCCCCCGGCTGCGGTACAGAAGAAAAGCCGGGCCTCGGCTACTTCCTGCCCCATGACGGCTTCGGTGGCCAGAGTGTAAAGCACGGGCTGCAGGATCTCGCCCCCTCCGACAATAAAGACGCCACCGGTCCGGTCCATGCCGGTCTTGTGATCCGTCACCCGCAGGAGAGGAGCGTTCTGATTCTGCTCGATCAAGTCGATCGAACCGCGCATCTTCCAGCCGCCGGCCAGCGTGACGGGTTCGGCCACGCTCGCCGGATCTCGCGAGGCATCCATTGGCAAACCGAAGCTGAACTCGAACCGAATCGGAAGCCACGTCGTTCCTGAGGCCGCCACGTTTCGCAGCCAGCCGCGCAGGTCCGCCCGCATGGCTTCGATTTCGTTCAGCCAAACCCGAAGAATGGGAGGCGCCAGTTCTTCGCGATACTCGGCGGCGATCCGGTCGAGCGTCCGGTCGAAGATTTCTTCCGCCCGATCGAGGTTCTGCGGAGTTACCGGCAAGAAACCGCCCCCGGCGAGCGCTCTCAATCCCTCGGCCTGCACGCGATGAAACATGTGGCCGCGCGTGAGCGGATCCAGCTTCTCCAGCGCGACCGCCTCCTTGCGCGGTTCGAGCCGGTAAATAGCCGACAGGAGAAACTGGTAAGGGCAGGCCGCAAACTTCTGAAGCGCAGAAACCGAGTAAGGCCGCGCGAAAAGACGCTGTTCGGCCAGGGCCGGTTCAATGGCCGCCGTGGCGCGAACAAGCCCGTCGAACGGGGTCCAGGATCTTTTGTGCCAGCGCGCCCAGCGACTGCGCAGCGAGCGCGCGAGATGCTCGTTCAACCCCAGTAAATAACGGGCGCCGGCCGCGGACTTTCGAAGGATCCCGTTCGCGGAGCATAGGTCCCAGAGTTGCCAGGTCGTGTTCGACCGAATCGATGGCGCGATCGGCCTCCGGAGGGGCCGGCCAGGCGAGTCGAGCCTTGACCGCATCAGCGGCCTCGCGTTCGAGCTGCTCGAAGTCTGGAATGCTTCCTTGCGTCGCCCGCGCGACATCGAGGCCGTAGAACGATGTCACACGGGGCCGGGCTTCCACGACGTTGACTCGCGGATAAGAAATGTACAGGCGCTGTTCAGCGCTCCCGACTGCCAGACGGAGGAGCATTCGCTCGTGCCGGCCTCGATCGTCCTGGGTACGCAGTTCCGGGGACAACCGGCTGCGCAGCGTGTCGAGCAGCAGCGGATCCTCGCGCGGCCGCTGGGGAAAAATCCGCTCCGCCAACCCAGGGATGAACACGATCTTGAAGCTGCGGCCCCGGGCTTGTTCGGGCGTCGCTACGAATACGCGGCCATAGCGCCGGAGCGGAGGCTCCTGCTCGAGCGTCGAAAGTCGCTCGGTCAGCACCTCGCGAACTTCATCGATCGAAACCGGACCGATGTCCGCCATGGGCGCCAATTCCGCCAGCACGGCCAGGACCCTTTCCGGCCGCCGGAGCACCTTCGGGGCCAGGCTCGTCAGCTCCTTCAGCCAGACGCCCCACGTGGCGCCGGCCGGAAAGGCATCCAGGGTATCAATGATGGGGAGCGCGAACCGCCGCAGATGCCCGAGGTTGGCGAGGTCTCGCTGCAGCGCGGGCAGGCGCGGCGAATCGGGTTCGTCGCTGGCAATTTCCTCGAGTTTCAGGCGAAGTTCCCCTTCCAGCCCGGCCAGGCGGCGGCTCCAGCGATCCCTGCCGCCGATCACGGCTGCCTCGACCAGAAATTCCTCCCACTTCCAGGGAGTGCGCAGGGTTCCCGCGAAGGCCGGCACTTCCTCCAGGTCGCCCAGGCTCTCGGGGGCTGGCTGGCCGGTTTCGTCCTCCTGACCGACGGAAGCGGCCGCCGTCGCTGCGGCCGGACCAAGGGCATCGTCCTCAGGACCGGACCATACTTCGCGCTCTGCCGGCGGCCCGCCGCCGGCATCGAGCGTGGGGACCTGGCCGAACGACAGGTATTCGGCGAATCGCTTCGCAGACAGTCCGCCGGACTTGCAGGCAAGGAGCGCCAGAAAGGCGCGGCCCGCAGGGTTGGGGCGCCTCGTTCCACGGGCGAAGAACCCCGGAATGCCGCCTCGGCGGAAGGCGGTCTCGAGCAGCGGGGAGTAGATTTCGGGAGCGCGCAAGTACACGGCGATGGCGTCGAAGGGAATGCCTCGGCGCGCTTCGTCCAGGATGAAGCGCGCAATTTCGATGCATTCGCGCCCTTCTCCGGGAGCCGAGAAGAAGCGGACCTGATCGTCGGCGCCCTCGGCCGACGGCGCTTCTTCCGAAAAAAGGTAGCTTTGCAGCCGGGCCAGGCTTGATTTACGCGGCTCGAGCGGCGCGGGTGCAAGGCGCTCGACTGATCCGAGCCGTTCCAGCGCGGCCATGGTCTCTTGATCCCCGGCGGGCACCGTGGCAAAAACCGCCGGTGAAGCTTCGGCCAGGCCCTTCAGGAATTCTCGTTCACACAGCGACTGGATACCGACGTCGAGAAGAAGCAGCGGCTGAGCGATCCAGGAAAATTTCCGGCCGCTGCGCGCTGCGCGCTCCGCTATCTGAAACAGGGCCGCCCTGTCAGTGACCCCGGCCTTGTCAAGTTGCTGGTTGAACAAGCGGAGCAGCGCGGCGACATCTCCCCCGGCAGGGCCTAGACCTTTGGGCATGTCCGGGTCAATCCCTTCGAGCCGGAGTTCATTCAGCGTGGCCGCAAGCGCAGCGGCAAAACCGGGGAGACGCGCAACCGGCTCGAAATAGTGGATTGCCTCGCGTTCAAGCGCTTCGAAGGTGGAGCGCGCGGCGATCGCTTCGGCGCCGAGATAGGTCGCCGGAGCCCGCCCGGCCGTGGCCAGTTCGCCCGCCGCCAGGCGGGCAACCAGCTGCATCATGGTAAATCGATGGAGACCGAAGCTGGCTCCGGTCTCCACGCAGATCTCGGATGCAAAATCGTCGACCGCCTCGCGAGAAGCGCCGATCAGCAAGAGCTCCGTTCCCGGTTTGTACGAGCGCACAAACTCGCGGGCTGCTGTCAGGCGCTCGCGAGCGGAGGCTGACTGAAAAACCTGGATTCTGGAATTGCCCGGATCCCGAATCAAGGGCAGGTACGGTTGCGCCATTTTGTCCCGCAGGAATTTTATGCGGGCGCGGAGTGGAAATGTAGCGGATTCTACCGGGGAATTGATTTGCGTCTTGGCGGTGATTGCATGAAGTCACCGTCAAGACGCAAAGACGCCAAATGGAGGCTAATTCAATTTGAAGGAGATGGTTACCGTAGCTTCCACCTTCACCGGCTCTCCATTGAGAAGAGTCGAGGAGTATTTCCACTGCCGGACGGCCTGTACGGCTGCGTCCGTCAGTAGCTGATGACCGCTCATGGGATGAGCATCAATAACGGCACCGCCCTCATCGACAGTGATGCGAAGAATCACCTCTCCTTCGATTCGCAGACGCTTGGCCTCTTCCGGGTATTCGGGCTGGACCTGGTAGAGCAGCTTCGCAGCATGTATCTTTTCATCAACTCTTATCGGCCGGGATTTGGCCGGCGCGCTCGCGCTATCCAGACGGAATTCCATCTCCACGTGGGCCAGAATCGGAACAGGATTGCCGTTCAGCAATGCGGGACTGAAACGCCAGCGCCGCACAGCTTCCAGGGCGGCGTTCTGGAGTAAGGATTCGCCCCGTACGACCCGCGCATCCCAAACCTCGCCTTTTTCATTCACGGTTACTTCGATCACTACGCCTCCCTGAACGCCCTTCTGTTTCGCCTCCTCGGGATAAGCAGGGTTAGGCCGCAGAATGATTTTGGGCGGCTTGACATCGCCCCCAACACGGATCGCCTCTCTTTTCGGCTTTTCAGGTTTGGGGCTCTCGTCCTGCTGTCCCTGAGCGGGCTTTTGAAGAGGAAAAGCCCGGGTGGCCACTGTGCCGGCTGCAAGGAGCAAGGCGCCGCTAATACTCAAGAATATGACACAACGAACTCTAGACATTGAGACCTCCGTAACGATCATCGCCACACGCCTGACCAGGTGATGGCGGGTTAAGAATGAGGGAGCCAGAGTCGCCTCTGGTTGTCCTTTGCTGTGGGCGATTTGCAAGAGTGCCTCGAGATATGCCTTGGGGGAGCCGGTGATTCGTAGTACCTCTCGATCGACCAGCTGCTCACGGCTCAGCTCAATTTTTCCTAGCAGCCACCAGACTGCGGGGTGGAACCAGAGCGCTGCGCCGACCGCCTCTTCCAGCAAGATGCAGAGCCAGTCGCGGCGGCGTACGTGCAGCAACTCGTGGCATGCGATCGCCCGCTGAGACTTCTCATCCATCTGCAGGAAACTTTTCGGAAAGAGAATGACCGGATGGCGCAACCCGAAGGTGCCGGGACTACTGATCTCGCCTGAGATCCGAACCTCCGCGCGAGCGCCGGTGATGGACTGCATTTCCGTGATCGCATCGGGAAGGATCTCGAGAGGGGGTGCATTGCGCCGATACCGCCGAAGCCGGCACACTCCCATGGCAAGCCAACCTAGGCGAAACAGGAAGCCGCCGATGATCACGAACTGGATCACCGAGTAGATCCACAAACTCGCGTCGTGGGCTCGAGCCGCGAAGGCAATGCTCTGTATTTGCACTGCGACGGTCGTTATTGTCCCGGGTGAGTCGGGGGCTCCCTGGCTCCAGGGCTGGAGAACCGGCAAGAGAACGCAGGCAACTAACAAGCCTTGCAAGTATGGAAGCATGATGCCGGGCGGGCGCAGACGGAAGGCAAAGGGGAGCGCGGTTCCGACCACGATCACTATTGCGATCTGGATACTGTAGGCAGCAAGATTGTCGAGCCACAGCGGGGGATTCATTCCTTTTCTCGAATCATGCGCGTGATTTCCTTAAGGTCCTTTTCCGACAAACGCCGGTCCTCGACCAGGTGGGCCAGCAATGGCTGGGCCGAGCCGTTAAAAACACGATTGACGAATTCGCGCACCATGCCTTTGATCACCTTGTTACTGGACCGCGTCGCCTGGTACACGTAGGCGCGCTCTTCAAGCCTCCTCTTCAAATACTGCTTTTGCTCAAGGATTCTCATCATCGTCATGACGGTGGTGTAGGCGATCTTGCGCCGCTCGAGCAAAGTTTCGTAGACGTCGCGCACGGTGGCGCTCTTCACTTGCCACACGATCTTCATGATCTCGAGTTCCAGCTCGGTCAGGGTACGGCTCTTAGGACGCATGCTAATTAATTAGTACTAAATAATATCGATGTCAAGCGGAAAGTTTGTGCAGCGGAACTGGGCCGTCAGAACATACCCGCAACGGAGTTTGTCATTTCGCAAGACAGCCAGCCGAGGACGAAAAGCCCGTTAGAGCAATCAAACTCGGTTCGTGCTTAGCGTCATCTTCATGTAATGCCTGCGAGCGGCGGAAGGCCTCTGCGCCAGACCACGACCGCCTTCTGACGCTACTTCCACGTCAGTACCAGAGGAGACAAGCAGATATTGAAGGGCCCGCCGAGGGCCCTGATGCGGTGCAGGTCACCAGCAACGGCGGATTTGTAGCCTTCGAATCGCCTCGACGGCCGGACGCTCTACAAAATGGGAATCAGCGCGCCGGTGTGATTGATTCGCCGTGTACGTGCGCGGTTTTGTCGCAGTCGAAGAAGGGGCGTGGCCCTCCACTCGCCCCGAGTCTGTAAAGGACTGCGCGGAAGAGCGACCCGCTGGTGTTTTTTCTTCATGCCTGAGACAAGCTAGCGGTTCTGAAGAAACGCACGAAGCCAGAACCCCAGCGCTACGCTAACCGCCACACCACTCATAGTCTTCACCATCGTGGGATGCTCGGAGTACAGCTTTTGGCTCCGATGAACCCAGGAGCTCCATTGCCGGCCGCACTGCTGGCCGAGTAAGGACATCGTTGATTTTCGTCTATTCCAGATCATTTCCGTCTCCTGACTGTTTTCATTGACCTTTCCTAAGTCACAAATTCACTTAACTCATAGCAGGCAAATCATGTGCCATTGACTTCTGATACGCGTATCATCTCGATCTAGAAGTAGTTAGTGCCGTAAGCCGCCGATTCGACACTCGCTCCTGGGGTAAAACCCCCAGGTAATTCTTGGCCGGCCGTGACCCGAACGGAACCTGACGGCTCGGCAGACGCAAGCACCCTTGGTCCATTTCTGGCGTTCCGAACGACGACGCGCTGCGTTAAAATCGGCGTTGCCATGAAGAGATTCGTGATTTGTATCGTGCTCGCCTTGACGGTGCCGGCGCGGTCGGCTTCGACGCAGGAGCGCATGAAGATAATCCTCGACACCGACCCGGGAACCGACATCGACGACGCCTGGGCGCTCGCCTTCGTGATCCAGCACGCCGGCTTCGAGCCGCTCGGCGTTACGATCACCGACGCCGACACGCCCGCTCGCGCCCGCATTGCGTGCAAGCTGCTCCACCAGACAGGCCGGGGAAACCTGCCGGTGGCAGTCGGTCGGCAGACGCCGACTCCGGCGGGACGGATCGATCATCAGTTCTCCTGGGCCGAAGACTTCACGGCGGTCCGCCCCGTGCCGATCTCCGCAGCCGATTTCATCGTCGAGCAGGTCAAGCGCTACCCCGGTCAAGTCACCCTCATCGCAGTCGGGCCGCTGCAGAACGTGGCCGACGCGCTGCGCAAGGAGCCGCGTCTCGGAGAGTACTGCAAGCGCGTCGTCTTGATGAGCGGCTGCATCTACGGGACGGCCACCGAGCCGTCAAAGCCGAAGCCGGAGTGGAACGTGGTGGCTTCGACCGCTGACGCCCAGCTCGTCTATGCCGCCGGCCTGCCGCTCACGATCGTGCCCCTCGATGCGACGACGCGCGTCCTGCTCCAGGAGACCGAGCGCGACCGCGTGCGCAGACACCGGTCTCCGCTCACCACCGCGCTGGAGGCGCTCTACCGGCTGTGGTTGTCCGGCCCCTCCTCGCGCATGACCTTGCACGACCAGCTCGCGGTGGCCGAAGCTGCAAGCCCCGGGACCTTCTTCGCCAAGACAGAGAATCTGCGGCTGCGCGTCGACGACCAGGGCTACACGCGGATCGACCCGCAGCGGGGAAAACCGGTTACGGTCTGCTTCGAGCCCAAGCGCGACGCTTTCATGGAGTTCTACATCGGGCAGCTCACGGCGTCCGGTTCGCGATAGCGGCAAAAATCAAGACTCAGGTTACGGTGAACCCGGAGGAAGCGCGCTAAACCATGCTCAAGATCGACTTCACGCTGGATCCGCCACGGCTGGAAAAGAAGATTGCCCGGCTCTGGGACCTTTCTGCGGTCAAGATACGCTCCATTGAAGAATCCTGGGACCGATCCCACGGCTCGCCGGTTTTCACGGCTGCCGGGCGCTATGGGTCGCGCGGCTGGACGGAGTGGACCGAGGGATTCCAGTTCGGTTCGGCGCTTCTACAGTTCGATGCGACGGGCGATCGCACGTTCCTCGAGCTGGGCAGGAAGAGAATCGTCGAACGAATGGCTTCCCACATCACGCACTTTGGAGTGCATGACCACGGGTTCAACAACATCAGCACCTACGGCAACCTCCACCGCCTGATGGGTGAAGGCCGAATCGAATGGAACGAGTGGGAAAACCACTTCTACGCCCTGGCATTGAAATGTTCGGGCGCGGTTCAGGCTCGGCGCTGGACGCCAATCCGTGATGGAGGATACATCTACTCTTTCAACGGCCCGCACTCGTTGTTTGTCGATACCGTGCGCTCCTTGAGAGCGCTGGCCGTGAGTCACCGGCTCGGGCACGCGCTGATGGAGGAAAACGACCGCCCGGTTTCTCTGCTCCAGCGCCTGGTCGAGCACGCCTGGAGCACCGCTCGCTATTCGGTGTATTACGGCGAGGGACGCGACACTTACGACGTCCGCGGGCGCGTCGCGCACGAAAGCATCTTCAACACTAACGATGGCAACTACCGCTGCCCTGGTTCACAACAGGGCTATTCACCCTTTTCGACCTGGACTCGCGGGCTGGCCTGGGCCATGTGCGGCTTCGCCGAGCAGCTGGAGTTCCTCCAAACCATCGATGATGACGCCCTGAGGCCTATGGGCGGGCGAGACGACGTGGAAGGATTCATGCTCAAGGCGGCTCGAGCCACCTGCGATTTCTATCTCGAGAACGTTCCCACCGACGGCATTCCTTACTGGGATACTGCGGCGCCCATGCTCGCCGGCAGCCTGCGCCATCTCGAACGTCCCGCGGACCCGTACAACGACCATGAGCCGGTGGACAGCTCCGCAGCGGCCATTGCCGCCCAGGGTTTGCTTCGTCTGGGACGCTATCTGCAAAGCAAGGGACTGGACGAAGAAGGGCGGCGGAACTGGCAGGCCGGTATGACAGTCCTCGATACGCTGCTGGCCCCACCCTACCTGAGTACAGAGGAAAGCCACCAGGGACTGATCCTGCATTCTGTCTACCACCGCCCCAATGGCTGGGATTATGTGCCGCCGGGGCGGAAGGTTCCTTGCGGAGAGTCGAGCATGTGGGGGGACTATCATGCGCGAGAGCTCGCTCTGTATGTGCAGCGAGTCCATCGCGGAGATCCTTATTTGACCTTCTGGACCGAAGCAAGGGAGCTATGAAGCGAGCCGCGCTGATAACCGGTGGAGCTCGAGGAATCGGGCTGGGAATTTCGCAATGCCTGGCGCAGGAGGGATACGACCTCGCCATCTGCGGGGTTCGCGAAAAAGCCGCGGTGGAGAAAGTCCTCCAGGAGTTGCGAAGCTTCGGAGGTTATGTCGTGTATGTCCAGGCTGACGTCGGCGATCGCGAGGCGAGATCCTTGATGGTCCGGGAGGTGAAAACCCGCCTCGGCAGGCTTAACGTTCTGGTCAACAACGCGGGCGTCGCGCCCAGGGAAAGAAAAGATATTCTCGAGGCTTCCGAGGAAAGCTTCGAATGGGTTTTTCGAGTGAACGCGGTCGGACCCTATTTCCTGACGCAGGCAATCGCGAACTGGATGATCGAACAGAAACGGGAGTCGAGCGGCTTTTCCGGATGCATCATTAATATCTCGTCGATCTCCGCGACAGTGGCGTCGGTCAATCGGGGGGAGTACTGCATCTCGAAGGCAGCGATTGCCATGGCCAGCTCGCTCTGGGCCACCCGGCTGGCTGAGTTCGAAATCCCGGTTTACGAGGTGCGGCCCGGGATCATCGAGACCGACATGACGGCCGGCGTCCGCGCGAAGTATGACGCGCTGATCGAGCAGGGCCTCCTGTTGCAGAGGCGCTGGGGCACGCCGCAAGATGTGGGAAGGGCGGTTGCCGTGCTCGCGCGCGGCGATCTTCCTTATTCGACCGGCCAGGTGATTCTGGTCGATGGCGGCCTGACGGTATCGCGCCTGTAGGGCTCCGTTGCTGGACGCTTGACCACCTGCCCGTCACATTCGGTCCAGTGGACAATGAAGACTGGTGTTTTTGCCCAGCAATTTGGAGCCGGTCACCGAATTAAGCTCAGCGGCCCTCCGGCTCGCCCTCGAACAGGTGCGAAATGTAGGGGTATCCGTTCATCGCCAGCCGGCAAGACGGCCCGGGCCCGTACCATCGCGGTAAGTGGAAGGTGAACCGGGGCACATAGACCACGTCGCCCTCATTCGCGATAATCACGCCCACCTTTTCTATGGGATACCGGATCTGCCCCGCCATGATCAGCCAGTACTCGGCGCATTCCGGATGGTAGTGGCCGAGATCCTTCGGATTGATGGGCGGCAACTGCTTCTCGTATCCATAAATGAAATTGGCGGCGCCACGATCATCCTCGACGATCCTCTGGGTCCCCTTGATCCGTCCCTCTTCGAGCTGTTTCGCCACCTCCGCAAACGTCACGTGAGCTTTATTGTTTCGGCCGAAGGCGCCGGGCTTCCGGTCAAACTTCACCCGGATCCAGTCGATTCCCGGCAGTTTCGGCGCAGTTGCCTGGGACTCGTATAACGTCTTCACCCCTGCGACGTTGGTCTCGAAGATCAGCGCCGGCTTATCGCCGATCACTTCATAGGAGAAGAACGTCGCCATCGGAGCCTGCACCATGGATCCTTTCCTGGCAACGAATGGCTCCACCGTCTCGATATCGAAGCGCACCTCCCCTTCCATCACTACCCACCAGGTGCGCGTATCCGGGTGCAGGGCCCGCGGCGTCTTCGTTCCAGGCTTCACCAGGACGTATTCGCTGCGCAGATGCTCGTCATCCACGATCAGCTCGCGCCATTCCTGCTTGCCGGCATGCTTGGCCTTGAGATCGGCGAGCTTGGTATGAGGCTTGTGTGGGGCCGTATACTGCGCAGGCTTTCCCTTCGGCGCCCACAACCCCTGCGCGCCCGCGAGTATCGGCAATGCGGCCAGGCACAGAATCGAACGGATCACACTCGAGAACATGGAATCAGACCTCCTTTGGTTGTACAAGAGCGAGCGCATCCTATCACGAGACTTGTCCCAACCACGAAGACGCTAAAACGCAAGAAACGCGCGGGATCGCGCAGAAGCGCGATCCTCAGCGTGCTACGAACAGAAACCGGTTCTGATTGACCGCCGCTTTCGCGCCAGAGTGAAGTTCCTTCGCGCGAGCCTTAGCGGTCGGCTTGTTCGAGCGCGGCTCTGGCCGCCTCGAGGAGGGCTTCGGGGCCCACGGGCCGGCCAGTGGCGCCTTTCATCCAGAGGTCCGGCGCAATACTTCCTTGCTTCGCCATGCGCTCGAACTCCGAACCGATACTCCCGCTCTTCTCCATCTGCTGTTCGATTTGAAAGGCAATCAGGTGACCCAGAGGGTAGTCGGGTAGATAGAGATAGGAATCGATCATGTGCGAATAAATCGCAAGCAGGGGCACATCGCGCTTCTGAAAAACCGGCGCGTAGTACTTGTTCCAGATCTCCTTCGCGATCTGCAGCGTGGCATCCCGCAGCTGAGCAGGAGTCGCATCCGGATGATCGTACATCCAGTGCCACACTCCCATGTCAACCAGCGCGACGCCTGCAATTTCATAGGTTGCCCAAAAGTCGTTGAGTGTCTTCAGCGCATGGCTCCTGGCATCGGGCTTGGTAAGACCAAGCAGCTCGAGATCGCGATTCTGGAAGACAAAGGCCAGCGCTTCGGTGAAGGCGGTATTGGGCACTCCCTGCAGTAGCGTGTGGTCGATATCGTTGAGCGAAAATGTTTGCTCGACGTTGTGGCCCATCTCGTGCACCGCGATGTTGAAGCCCTTGTAGTTCATTCCGCTCTTCTCGACCCGCGTCCGCAGATGCGCCTTGTCTCCACGGCGGGCCGCGCCCATCGCATGCCCCGATCCGCGAGCCGGGTCCACCATGATGTTGTCCGCAAGATACCGGGCGCGCTCCTTGCTGAAGCCAAGCTGCATCAAGAGATTCGGGATATCCGCCCTGTAGGCCTCCGCGGTGGGATACTTCTTGGCCACGATCTCATCCAGTTGCGCCTCCGTGTAAGCCCCGCGGGGACGGAAGCCGTTGTACCAGATGTCGAAGGGCTCGAGCGGGCGCCCCAGCCTCTTCTCGATCAATTTTGCGACTTGCGGCACCAGGGGAGAAGAAAGCACCTGCTCGAACATTGCTTTGACGCGATTCTCCGGAATCTCACGGTTCTCATCGAACCGTCGCGCGATCAGAGTTGGCGCCGTCGGGGAATAGGGATCGACTTTCCGGGCTGCCTGAAAAGTCTTGAATAGTGTGGCATAGCGCGTGTCGGGCTCGGGATCGCTGGAGGCCCTGGCATCGGCCGAAGCCTGATTTTCTGAGTCCTTCACCGCCGCCGGTTTGACCTCGTTGGAATATGGATTCCAGTCGACGGCGGGATTATTGACGACTGCCGCCGGAATTGTTTGCGTGACGATGCGTTCCATCACCTGCTGAATCATTCGTTGCTTTGCCAGCCCATGGCCGGCGTCGCTGTAGTCCGCCTTGATCTCATCTCGCAGGTTCCAATGCGAAAGGAGGCGAAGTTTGGGCGGGAAAAGCCGTTCGCCCTTCTGGTCCAGCAGGTGGTGCATCCAGATGTTGTACTCGGCGATGTATCGGTCCGCTTCCGCGCTCACCTTCGCGATCTCAAGATTCACCTCGGCTGGGATTCGTTTCGAGAATCTCTGCGCCAATCGGGCTTCGGCCCACTGCCGCCGCGTCCACTTCTCTCCCTCCACGAGGCGTTGCTCAAGCGTCGTAACGGGAAAGTTGAGCAGCACCGCGAACGCAAGCTTGTTGCCGAAAAAATCGTCGAGCGCGTGGGCCGAGGGATCGTACCCCGCCAGAATTTCGTCGAAGGGATAAATCGGTCCAAGGTCGAGATCGGAGCGCATCCGGAAATCGCGGCTGATCTCGAGCATGTGCCCGTCGAGCGATTCCAGCGCAAATTCCATCCGCTTGAACAACTCGTCGAGCGTCATCGGATCGCCGGCAAAATGGGCCCGAACGAATTCTTCAAAAACTGCCGCCTCCCCGTCCTGGGGACGCCAGAAGCCGGCAACCTGATTCAGGCCTCGCTTGAGGCGCGCCCCCACTCCTGCGCCAAATTTCGATACCAGCTCGCTTTCGACTTTTTTGATCGATTCCTTCATCCACGGCTCCTGAGTCCTGGGCGTTGTCTCCCGGGTCGACGTGCAGGACTGCCCCGCCAGAACTAAAACGAAAGAGAAAAATAGAAAGACCAGTCGCTTCATGAATAACTCCTGTCGATTCCGGAGCATTATATGCTTCGCGTTTCTTGGTGTCTTTGAGTCTTCGTGGTCAGGTCGCCGCTCGCGCCTGAAAGCGAACCGCTTAACCAACGCTTCCGTCCGTCCGCTCGAGCGCGATGTCTGCTCTTTCCAGGCGGCACCGATCCTCAGCAATTCTTGCGCTGTGATAGAATATCCTCCATAAGGATAAGCAGGAAAATGAGTCTGTCACTCCGATTACTTACCGTCGAGGGAGAAGAAGTCCAGGAACCTTACCTGATAAGAATAGGCGGGTGGAGCGAAGAACGTTACTTTCGTGAAGCGCCCGAGACGCGAATCGTTGAGTTCGAAGACGG
Source organism: uncultured Acidobacteriota bacterium (assembly GCA_963827655.1). GTDB lineage: Bacteria > Acidobacteriota > UBA6911 > UBA6911 > UBA6911 > CAWHCF01. The sequence continues at coordinate 195,163 of CAWHCF010000020.1, read as the reverse complement.
AGAGATCATTGTGCACTCTCCCGCCGGATTGACACCAGCAGGTTACCGGTTCTTGACCTTTCTACTTCGAGGTTATGGAGAAACACGTAGTCTGGGAACTACGCTCAATGGACCAGCGGTTGTTCGATTGCGGCCGGGCCTCCTTTACGAACCCGACTCTTCTTTGTTCGATCCGAGCAGCGATCACACCTTGAAGCGGAATACTTTTCCGGCAGTCCGGCCCTCATTGTTGAAATTGTTTCCAGGGGAAGTCGTGGCTATGACCTGAGGATCAAGGCCACAAGTTATCACGAACACCTTGTTGAGGAATACTGGGCAGTGGACATGGAAAAGGAATGTCTCTTCCAACATCTTCTTTCGAGCGACTATCAGCCGGCTCCTTTTTCACAAGGAAGAGTGAAAAGCCACGCTGTTCCCGGCTTCTGGATTGACACCTCATGGCTCTGGCAGAAAGCCCTGCCGCCGGCGCCAAGTTGCCTCGAGCAGATTCTCACCCAACCCTGAGCCCTTGCTGCTGGACAAAATCCAACCACCAAGGCACGAAGACTCGAAGAAACGCTAAGGGCTTAAATTTGCCCGTTCACAGCGGGAAGTGGGACCAGCTCGGGCAAGTCGCCTTCCGAGGTTTCCGGTTGGCGATGATAAGGCGCGAATTCTCGCAAGAATTTCGAGACCTCCCTCGCGTAGCGTCTGGGATTCAATGCGAGGAGATCCTCGTGGCCGGCGCCGGGAAAGACGACGAGGCGCTTGGGCTCGGGAATACAGCCGAAAAGATATTCGATCTCGACCATCTTCAAGACACGCTCGGAGTCGCCGGCCATCAACAGAACCGGGCAGCGCGCATTCTCGAGCGCCTTGGCCGGATCGAGATCTTTGGCCCGCAACCGGACCAACTGCTCGACCACGAGCTCTACCGGCCAGGCGAGAAAGGGCGTCAGAGAGTATCCGACGCGCCGGGCCAACCGGTTGGCCAGCGCATGCCGGATATTGTCGTAGCACGACTCCAGAATCATCCATTCCGGATCGATTTCCCCGCCGCCCACGGCGTAAGCCGCCGCCGCCGCTCCCATCGAAATTCCATTAATTCCGATGCGCGCTCGATGCCCGGGCCGCAGCGAACGAATGAATTCAAAAGCAGCCGCAACATCCCGGCGTTCGTGGTAACCATACGATATTCTCGCGCGATCGCTGCCTCCGTGACCGCGGAAGTGAAGCAACAGAACATTGAATCCCCGGCGCGAAAAGAAGCGGGCTCGAAGCTGTAAAGCAGAGCGATCCGAGCGATAGCCGTGCAACAGCAATACCCAGTGGTCGGGGGGCGCGTCACGCGACAGAAGCGCCCAGGCGTGAAGTCGCACGCCGTCGGAGGCGAGCAGCGTCAAGGGTTCGAGCCTGCCGTATCGCATCCGGGGGATGCAGTCGTAGTTTCGGCGACTGCCCGGGCGCACCAGCATCCACGCGGCGACCAGCCCGCCGGTGAAATACAGGAGACCTGTTATTCCTCCTGCAAGAAGACCGAGTTTCAGATACCTGGCTCTCATAGACCGCGCCACTACCTCTTTCCGAGCGTCTCCTTGAGGCGCTGCACGTCCTGGCGCAGCTTCTTCTCGCGAGAATGGATCGAGTACAGGTAGACCGCAAGAATTAGCCAGACAGCGACGAAGGCTGCAAACAGGTAGTTCATCGTATTCATGTCTTCATCGACTCCTTCTTGGCATCTTTGCGTCTTTACGCTTCATTGGGCACCAACTGCAAAGACGCTAGCGGGCCGTTTCTGCGCGCCGTACCAGCCACTCCACTTCCTCTCGCGTCGATTCCAGGAAAAAGCGCCGGCGGAGCAGGTAAATGAACAGAATCTGGAAAACCAGCCAGCAGATCCAGAGAGCCGGGCGCATCGACGGTGACAATCCGCCGGTTTCCAGCATCGGCGCCGGATGAATGTCGCGCCACCATCGGATCGAGAACCAGACGATGGGCGCGTCGACGAAAGCGACGATGCCGAATACCGCAGACATCATGGCGCGGCGATCGGGATCCGGGACGTAGTTGCGCACCAGGAGGTAGGCCACATAAAGCAGCCACAGGATCAGGGAAGACGTAAGCCGCGGAGTCCAGGCCCACCAGACAAACCATGCCGGTTTGGCCCAGAGCGGGCCCGTTATCATGACCATGGTCATGAACATCACTCCCACCTCCGCCGCCGAGAGTCCCAGATTGTCCCACCACCGGTTCCTTCGGATCAGGTACATCAAGGAACAGACGAAATTGAGGGTAAATGCCGTAAGACCGGTGATTCCCGCCGGAACATGGAAATAGAAGATTCTTTGGAGATCGCCCATGGTGCTTTCCCTGGGCGTTTGAAGAAAGGCCATGTAGAGCGCCAGAATCATACCGACCACAAGCAGGGCGAGTAAAACGGTATCGACGCGGTCGTGTCTATCCCTGTTCATACTCCTAGTCCTCCAGGACATAGTCAAAGAGCAGATACGACAGAACTACAAACACGATGGTAAACACGGACATGATCGTCAGCGGCATGTTCAAGAGCCGGTAGTCGACGGTGTTGAGAATAACCGAGGTCGCCTCCACAGCATTGATGATTATCGGCAGAACCACGGGAAACAGGATCAATGGTAGAAATACTTCACGCATTCTTGTATTGATCGAGATCGCCGACAGCAGCACTCCCACGGCCGTAAAGCCCAAAGTGCCTATTAAGGATACCAAAATGATGTAGGGCACTTCAGCCCAGATGGTGAGGTTGAAAAAGACCAGGCTGAAAACAAAGATCACTATCTCAGTGATCAGCATGAAGACCGTCGCCGCCAGCATCTTCCCCAGGTAGATGACTCCGCGATCGACGGGAACCATCAGAAGACCCTGCAGGCAGCTGTTTTCTTTTTCGGCCGCAAACATCCGGTTCAAGCCGAGCGTGCCGGAAAAAACAAACGCTACCCAGAGCACGCCTGGGACGGCCGAACGGATCGAATCGCGGATCGACTCCAGCGCAAAATTGAAGATCACGAGGACCACGATGCCGAAGAACAGCATCATGTTGAGCGAATCCTTGGTGCGCAGCTCTATAAGGAGATCTTTACGGAAGACGGTCCAGACCTTAGACAGCATGCCCCTGCTCTCCCGCGAGCGCCCGGTAGCGCGATTGGAATTCTTCGAGGCTGAAGCTCCGCCGCGAAATATCCAGGGCCACCACCCCATTTTCTACAACCACCAGACGGTCGGCCAGCTCATACCCTGACGACGCGTCGTGGGTTGCCATGAGGCAGGTTTTTCCACGGGCATGCGCCTGACGGAGGAATCCCTTGAGGAACTCCGTCCCGGTCTGGTCGAGACCCGTGAATGGTTCGTCGAGAAGAAGAATCGCGGGATCGTGCAGGAAAGCGCGCGCGATGGCCAGTCGCTGTTGCATGCCGCGGGAATAGTTGCGCACCGCTTCATCTCCGCGCCCCGACAAGCCGACGCGCTCGATCTGGAAATCGAGATCGGCGCGGCCGCAGGGCAAACCCAGGAGTCTGGCGTAAAACTGAAGATTCTCTACAGCGGTCAGATCACCATAGAGAGATGTGTTATGGGACAAGTATCCGATCAGGCCCCGGGCCGCCACCGGAGATTGGCCCGAAGCAGCGTGGATCAGAACCGTACCTGAGGAGGGACGCGTCAGACCTGCGACGATCCGGAGCAACGTAGTCTTCCCGGCGCCATTTCGACCGAAAAGCGCAACAAATTCTCCAGATGCTACGGTGAGGTGCAGATCTCGCAGCGCAGAGAACCTGCCGAAATACTTCGCGACCCCCCGCACCTCGATCATTGGCAATCGAGCCAGTTGTTGACGGTGCCCCGTGGATCCTGGGGTCCAATCGTCAATCGTCAATTCCAACGAGTTTACTTTTTTCCCAGGAGCAACGCGATACGTCGCAACTGGCTTTTTGCCTGCTCTCGCAGCCGGACATAGTCTCGGCGCTCCAGGGCGCGGTCCTCATGACGGTGATCCAGAGTGGCAACCAGGTTCAACAGACGATCGCGTCGTTCCTTCAGCTCTTTAATGCGCGGATCCTGCGATTTCGATACCTTGGCTGGAATGCTGTTGAAGGCGTACCACAGAACCGCGATAAGCGCCATGAGCAGCAGAGGGCCGATCAACAGCGCGCGTTGGCCGATTTCAGTGGGAAAAGGCTTGATGCGTGATTCGCCAGAGTCATCCGCCGCCTCGGCAGCCACAGGCGTACCCCCTGCAAAAACCCAAGCCACCTCGGTTCCAGCTTTCACCGGACTGCCGCTGTAGAAAGCGAAATTCATCTTCTGGTCGTCATGGAACCTCTGCAAGCCATCTCCTTTCAGTTCCATGTCTCGAGGAATGACTCCGATCTGGTAGGCAGGAATGTCCTGATAGAACTTCTTACGATAGGTATAGCTGCGGTCGTGATACGGGAGCGTCTGTTCCAGCTCGAACCTGGTCTTGCCGGGACGGAGCGGGTACAGGCTGTAGTAACTCTGGCCGTCGGCGCTCTCCAGAGGCGGCTGATTGAGCGGCATGGCTGCACCCGGTCCGGTAACGGTCAACTGTGGAGGCGATTCGATTCCCTGAGCTTTCGAAAAGCGAAAATTCCCTTCCATGCTCATGAACGTCTTCTTGGGGTTGGTTTCGTTGACGAACGAGCAGGTTTCCAGGGACAGCAGATGCTCGCCTTCGAGCTTGAACCCGAGCCGGATATCTTCGATCCGTATTCCCTTCATCGAGGTTGTTGTTTCATAAATCTCAATTTCAACCGTGGCCTTGCTCGAAGCACCGAAGTCTACCCTGCCGTGGTAATTCACGGACTTGTAGTTGGCCCGGATCAACAAGGGCGCATCGGTAGGAAGTCCTTCAAACCGAAAACGGCCCGCGGAATCGGACACCGCAGATTTCAAGACGGTCATTCCGCCCCCGAGCCTGATGACCTCCAGATCAATACCGGCGCCCACAATTCGAGGATCGGTCCCGTTCACCAGCTTCCCTTCTACAACCCCGCCGCCCTGAGCGTGGAGAGTGCAGCTGATCATAAACAAAAGGACCAAGACCTTAGCAGCCACGCTCAGATTGACGATTGACGATTGACGATTGACGATTAAACCCCTAGGCGCGCGGTTGGCAGCCGGTCTCAAATCGTAAATCGTAAATCGTAAATCGTCAATCCTGCTCGGCGTTCGGATCACGGCTGATCCCCAATCGTAAATCCGCATGACGATTGACGATTGAACCACTAAATGGACGGTCAACGGCGGTTCAAATCGTAAATCGTCAATCGTAAATCGTCAATCACTAGAGTTGGTGACCGCAGTCGGCGCAGAACTTCTTCCCGGCAATCGTGGCAGTCCCGCAGGCAGGGCAACGGGTTGCGCTCTGGGCCGATGCCGGGGATGCGGAGGAGAAAAGCTTCGACCGCCGGGTGGCAACATCCCTCTCGATAGTCTCGTCGATGTTTTTTTCCACTCCCAGCTGGTCCAGCTGCTGCAGAATTTGGGCGGCCTCCGCCTTGTAGCCGGCTTCCAGCCGCTGGAAATCGGCATCGGACAGCCGGCCCAGCTTGTACTCGAAATCCAGGTCTTTGAGATTCGTGTACACGATGGCTTTGCGATTCAGCAGGCGATCCAGTTCAGTCTCGGCCAGCAACTCGACTTCGAGATTCCCTTTAGGCTCCTTGAAGAGCGGGATGAGGACATAGAAACCGGCCAGCGCCGCCAGAGCCGCGCACGCGACGTAAAACATCAGCTCTCCTCTTCGAAATCTCTGAGTTCATTCTCGACGCGCGCGTCCTGCGCCGCTGTAATTTCCTCGACCGGTTCAGCCGGGTGGCGCATCTTCACCACGATCCACCCGACCAGAACGAGCCCCAGCCCGAGCATCGCAAAAGGCACGATCCACGCCGTCAGGTCGAAACCTTCCATGGGGGGCGCTGCCAGAACTTGCTTCCCCATGCGGGCCACGAAGCTTTCCACGATCGGCTCCACCCCCATACCGGCTTTGAGCTTTTCTCGTATCTCCGCTCGAATGGGAGTGGCCGAACCACAGTTCTGCATGCCGCATTTGGTAATCTGCTCGCGACAACCGCACTGGCAGGTCAGCTTTGCTCCTACTTCCCTGTACCCCTTTTCAATATCCCGGGCATCAGGAGCGGGCAGGGACGGAACGGTCGCAAGCAGAGCAGCCAGCAGGATTAGAATTCTAACTTTCATGCTTGATGATGGTTCGCGGCTTCGGGTCTTTGTGAGACCGTCGCAAAAGTCAGCTCGACGCTGGAATGTGGCCCAGACAATTTCCAAAGCCTTATGTGGCGGCACGGGTCATCAGCACGCCCGATGGCGCTAAGGTACAGACCCGTAAGTGATCGGGAGGATTTAGCCTTAAAAAGTTCTTTTGTGCCACTTGGGTGCCGGACGGGCTTGATAGCCCGTCCGCACATGTATCGGGTCGTCTTGCGACAGCCTCTTCGTGGCGAGTCGTCGCTATTCTATGTTCAAACCCTCTTCAACGGTGGCGGCTTCTCCCAATCCCAGCCGTGGCGAGGCAAAGGCGCCCTTGCGGTCCGGCAGCAAGGTCACAAGAGTTCCAAGCACCATGATGACGGCGCCGGCCCAGACCCAAAACACGAGCGGATTGACGAAGACCGTAATTTCATACGCCTTGCCATCATTGGTCGGGCCGGTAAAAACCACGTACAGATCTTCCTTGGCGGTGCTGTAGACCTCCACTTCGGTCATCGTCTGCTGATCACCATGCTTGTACGCGCGCTTCTCCGGCTTCATCGTCCGAAGAAACTTTCCGTCCTTGTAGGCCTCCATCGTGAGGTTGGCGTACCGATAATTGGGAGTGTCCCCTTCGTGATAGTCGGTCAGCCGCAGCATGTAGCGCCCGATCTGCATCTCATCGCCTCGCTTCAGCAGCTTCTTCTCCTCGACGTTGAAGGCATTCCCGGTAAGGCCGACGAAGATTACGACGATGGCAAAGTGCACAATGTAGCCGCCGTAGCGCCGTTTGTTCTTCAAGGTAAGATTCACCAGAGCGCGCCGACAAACCTCTCCCCCGTGTTCCGGGCGCGTACCATGGCGCCCTTGTAGAACTCCTGGAAAATCGTGGCAAAGACGAAGACGCACAGCGTGAACGACACCGCCGCATAGAAGTTGCGCAGGCCAAAGGCTATCAACGTCACGCAGGTCAGGATCGAGAGAATGACAGGCCAGAAGAACGCCTTCTTGAGGCTCTCCACCGAGGTTTTTCGCCAGGCAAACAGCGGCCCGATGCCGGTGAGCAGCAGAAGAAACAGACCGATCGGAATGTTGACATTATTGAAGAACGGCGCGCCGACGGTTATCTTCGTCCCCTGCACCCATTCCGAAAGGATCGGAAACATGGTCCCCCAAAATACCGAAAAACAGGCGACGAGCAGGATGAAGTTGTTGAACATGAAGGCGCTTTCGCGAGACAAAACCGAATCCAGCGGCCGCTCAGTCTTGAGGTAGGGAAGGCGATCGATGATCAAGTACAAACTAGCGCAAAAAACCAAAGACATGTAGACGAGGAAGAAGGGTCCCAGCGAAGAGTCCGCAAAGGCATGAACCGAGTTGACGATGCCGCTGCGAGTGATGAAGGTTCCAAATACCCCGAGCAGGTAGGTAACGGTAATCAGGAGAACGTTCCAAACCTTCAGCATTCCTTTGCGCTCCTGAACAATTACCGAGTGAAGGAATGCAGTTCCGGTCAACCACGGCATCAAGGACGCGTTCTCCACGGGGTCCCACGCCCAGTACCCACCCCACCCCAGCTCTTCATAGGCCCATCTGCCACCCAGGATGAGCCCCGTACCCAGGAACATCCAGGGAACCAGCGTCCACCGTCGGGTCGTGCGAATCCATGTCTCTCCCAGCTGTTTGGTGGCCAGAGCCCCGATGGCAAACGAAAACGGGACCACGAAGCCGATGAACCCGAGGTAAAGGATTGGAGGATGGATGATCATCGCCCAGTACTGCAGAGCCGGGTTCAATCCTCGTCCGTCGCGCGGCACAAAACTCTGCATGGTCCCATCGGCCTGCACCTGCACAAGCTGCTCGAAGGGATTCGACATGAACAGGTTCAAGAAGAGAAAGAACGAGAGATTGACCATCAGGACGGCGATGACATAGGGCATCATGTCGCGATAGCGGAACCGGTTCTGGAAGATTACGATGCCGCTAAAAATCGACGTCACGAAGACCCAGAGGAGCATGGATCCGTTATGGGCTCCCCAGAGGGCCGCAATTTTGTAGTACACCGGCAGGTCGCGGTTCGTGGCGCTCGCGACGTGAGATACGGTGAAGTCGCTGGTGACCAGCAGGTAGATCAGGGAAAAGAGCGCAAGCGCGATGCTTCCGCAGGCTGCGATCGCCGCGCGCTCGGCGCTGCGCACAATGCGATGTTGTTTTTGCAGCGCGCCCACCACGGCGGCAAACACCGAATACACCGTCAGGCAGAAAGCAAGAAGCAGGCAGAAGTTTCCGAAATTGCTCATAACAAACAGTAGGCGATAAGCAGTAGGCAGTAAACAGCAGGCAGCGATCTCACTGCCTACCGCCTACCGCTTAACTGCGACTTTCGTATTCCGCCTCGTACTTGGAGGCGCATTTGGCCTCGATATGCTTGGCCTGGAAAGTCCCATCGCCAGCCATAGTTCCTTCGACCACGGCCTTGGCCCCGTCTTTGAAGGTGTCTGGAATGAACTCCTTCCCGACGTAGTGGACCTTGAGGCTCTTCCCGTTGTGACCGATGACGAACTCCATCGGCGTTTTGGCTCGGTTGATCGAACCTGCAAGCACATCGCCCGCGACCTTCAGAGTCTTCCCATGGACGTCCCTTTGAATTGCGCTGAACTCGTCCACGGTGATGTAGTAGGCCTTGCTCTCCTGGAATCCTACGAATCCCAGCCAGGCCAGCGCTGTCAAAATCACCACTGCACCGACTACAAATTTCATTCTGGGGTTTTTCATGTTGAGCTCTCCATCCATGCCGGTCGCAAACTCACAAAATTAATTGCCTGACCCTTAGTTCGATATCGATAGCGCGTCCAGCAGCCGAAATCAACGCGAGTTAAAGGCCACCCGGCCGGACTGTCGAACGAGTCTAAAGTATACCACTTGCACGACCGAACTCTCACAACCTATATAGATAATGCCTAAAGGACAAGTCATGATGAAAAGGTAAAATTTCGGTGAGAATTCCAGTCTGCGGGAGCTGGGCCGAATTTCCGGAGCATCCAAATACTTAGCGTCTTCGCGTCTTTGTGGTAAAAGGCTGGGGGACAGGGCCAACCGCTCCCTGAGGAGGATTTGCAAAAATGCGCAAGCTGCACTGGATGGGGTCAAGTGTGCTGGTAGTGTTTGGACTATGCGGTGGAGCGGCGCCCAGCGCGCCCTCGTCACGAGTCCTTGCCCATTTCCGCGATTTCGCCCAGATGAAGGAGTCGAACGGAGCTCCCGAGGGTTGGACTCAATGGTCGCCGCGCCCCGAGATTGCGCCACGCTTCGCCGTGGATCCGGGCGCTGGACGCAGCGGCCGCGGATCTTTGCGGATCGAGGGCAACAGCAACCCGGCTGCGTTCGGGGCGTGGCGATGTAGCGTGGGCAACATCGTTGCCGGACGGAGCTATCGATTCATTGCTTACTACCGGACGAAGGGCATCCAACATGAGATGCGCTCCGTGGCCGCCCGGCTCGAGTGGCTGGATGCTCGAGGAAACCGGGCGCGCCCGCCCGATTACGTTCCCGAGGCCGGCACGGACGCGGGGTGGACGAAAACCGAGTATGTCGCTTCTGCGCCGGACAAGGCTCAGAGCGTCGTGATACATCTCACCCTTGGCTGGTGCGCCGGAGGAACGGTCTGGTGGGATGACATCCAGCTCCTTGAAGATCCCTCCCCTCGCCGGCGTGTGGTCCGGGCCGCGACCATTTACCACCGGCCGCGCGGAACAAAGTCCGCCGCCGAGAACCTGGAACAGTTTAGCCGCATGGTCGAAGCTGCCGCGGCGCAGCGGCCCGATATCATCTGTCTGCCCGAGGGGATCACGCTCATCGGCAACGGAAGATCCTATGCAGAGGTCAGCGAACCGGTTCCGGGACCGACCAGCCAGAGGTTGAGCGATCTGGCGAAAAAACTGAATTCATATATCGTCGCCGGAATCTATGAGCGGGACGGCGCCGCGATTTACAACACCGCGGTCCTCATCGGACGAAAGGGCGAAATCGCAGGCAAATATCGCAAGACCCACCTGCCCCGCGAAGAGTTCGAAGGAGGTCTCACTCCCGGTGATTCCTATCCCGTGTTCAGAACGGACTTTGGCAATGTGGGGTTGTTGATCTGCTGGGACCTGCAGTTTCCGGAACCGTGGCGTGCCCTTGCGCTCAAGGGCGCCGAGGTCATCCTGCTTCCCATCTGGGGTGGAAGCGAGGTGCTCGCTCAAGCGCGGGCGATCGAGAATCACATATTCGTCGTAACCTCCAGCTACGACATGAAGACCTTCATCGTGGACCCGACCGGAAGCGTGCTTGCCGAAGCTACGGCGAAGCAACCTCTGGCTCTGGCCGAACTGCACCTGGATCGCACAATCGTACAGCCGTGGCTGGGCGACATGAAGGCGCGCACCTGGAAGGAGCGGCGGCCCGATATTCCGGTGCCCTGATCCTGACCCAACCCCAAGGGTTCGCGCAGAAATAAGTTTGCATTCTGCTGCAGGCCCCCAGGCCCGCTGGCGAGGCACGCGAGTCGACGATTCGTACCCTGTGCGCTACGTCAGAGTCGCGTGCAGAGAAAGCCAGCGGGCCTGGGGCCGCAGCCCGAAGGGGCGCGATCCTCAGCGTGCTTAGCGACCAGAAAGCGGTTCATGATTGACAACCGACTCTCGCGCAAAAATGTAGAAGTTATTTCTGCGCGTAGCCCTAAGTACAAGGATTCTGAAAAAGCCGGCAGGAGCAAGCGCCGTGGATCCGTTTTTGGAAGCGGCAATCATCGAGGCCAAGCAAGGCCTCGCCGAAGGAGGCATTCCGATAGGATCGGTCCTGGTCATCGATGGAAGGATCGTGGGCCGGGGGCACAATCGGCGCGTCCAGAAGGGGAGTGCCATCCTGCACGCGGAAATGGACTGCATCGAGAACGCCGGAAGGCTCCGGTCCCGCGATTACGGGCGAGCCGTGCTTTACTCCACGCTGTCGCCCTGCGACATGTGCAGCGGGACCGCGCTGCTTTACGGGATTCCGAAGATCGTGGTGGGTGAAAACCAGACCTTCAGAGGACCCGAAGACTACCTTCGCTCGCGAGGCGTTGAACTGGTGGTCTGGAATGACGCGGAATGCATCCGGCTCATGGCCGATTTCATCCGCGCCCGCCCGGACCTCTGGCACGAGGACATTGGGTCCTAGCGTCTTCGAGTCTTCGTGGTTAGTGCGGTGAACAAATACCACCAGGACGCGAAGGCACAAAGCTTTTCTGTTTGCGCTTCAGGGCTTCCGGGAGACGATCCCCGATCCTTGCTTGACCGAAATAATCTGATCCGCATCGCAGTCCACGACCCGCTCCACCGAGCCATCGGGCCACCGGATCTCGAGCACATCGACGCGGCGGGCATCGCCGAGCCCGAAATGCAGACGGAAGTCGTTCTGCGAGAAAAAGCTGCCCCCGCTGCGAACCTCCTGGATCTGCCGGAACTTGCCTGTCACGCACGCGACCCGCGCTCCGACCGCGCTTCGATTCGACTGGACCCCCTCCAGGCGAACCTGGAGCCAGTGATTCTGGTTTCGAGTTTGGGCGTGCAGCAGGGAAGGCGCGTCATGCATGTTGTTGATCACGACGTCCAGCCGGCCGTCATTGTCGAAGTCGCCGAAGGCGGCGCCGCGCGCGGACGCGGGGCTGGTGATCACGGCGCCACCCGTCGCGGACACATCTTCGAAGCGCTCGCCGCCGATATTGCGATACAGCACTTTCGGCTGCCGGAAGCTCAGCCCGAGGCCGGCGTCGTCCAGCTCCGGAAATACGTGACCGTTCACGATGAGAATGTCCGGCCACCGGTCATTATCAAAATCCGCGAAGCCACATCCCCAACCCACCCATTTCCGGTTCCGTCCCAACCCCCACCGCAAAGCGGAGTCGACGAAGAGCCCGTCCCGTCTATTGTGGTACAACGACGCGGACTCATCGGAGAAGTTCGTTTTCAGGATGTCAAGCCAGCCGTCGCGGTCAAAGTCGCCCGCGGCCACTCCCATTCCGGCCGTCGCCTTGCCATCGGCGTCGAAGGCGCAGCCGGCAAAGATGCCCATCTCCTCGAAAGTGCCGTCGCGGCGGTTGTGAAACAACAAGCTCGCGCTGCGGTCGTTGGCTACGTAGATGTCAGGCCATCCGTCGCTGTCAAAATCCGCGACCAGCACGCCCAGCCCGTAATGGCCGCTGGCCCTGGAGATGCCGGACCTTTCCGACACATCTTCGAATCTTCCTCCGCCCTGGTTGTGAAACAGAAGATTGGTCTCGCCTTTCAGGCCGCGCGGCCCGCAGTTGACGGCCAGGCCGCGGAACAGACAGGTTGGGCCTGAGCCCGGCTCCGGCGCCGCCTTCGGATCGAAGTCGATATAGTTCGAAACGAACAGGTCCAGCCGTCCATCCCGGTCGTAATCGACAAAGGCGCAACCGCTCCCCCAGCGCACGCGAGAGCCCTTCAGGCCCGCTGCCTGGGTGATATCGGCGAATGTGCCGTCTCCATTGTTTCTATGCAGCACATTCTGTCCCCAGTACGTGACGAAGAGGTCGGTGTCGCCGTCGTTGTCATAATCTCCGGCACAGACTCCCTGACCCCATCCGGACCTCTCGAGTCCGGCACGAACCGTGACGTCCTGAAACGTGCGGTCGCGATTATTGCGGTACAGGTGATTGGTGGCGGCGACGGGACCCTCGAAGCTCGAGCCGTTCACGAGAAAGATATCCAGCCAGCCGTCATTGTCGTAGTCAAAAAATGCCGCGCCGCCTCCGGTTGTTTCCAGAATGTAGCGCTTGGTCTTCTCGCCCCCGAAGACCGTCTTCACCGTCAGGCCTGCTGCGGGCGCGATATCCACGAAATGGATCTCGACCTGCCCGCCGGCAGGCCACCACGCTGCACTGGCCAGTAGCAAGAGGAAGCGGGCGGACCGGATCATTGCGGCGGTGTGACCTTCGGCCGGCTCTGCTGGTTCTGCTCCTTCAGGCGTTGAAACTGATCGAAGGCGCGCCTGGCATCCTCAGAACGGCCCAGTCCCCGATAGACGATCATGAGGTTGTAGACGACAGCTTCCTCGTCAGGCGCTTGCTTGCTCGCGGCCTCGAGATGCTCGAGGGCATTCGACCATTGCTTTTCCGCGATCAGTATCTTCGCCAACCCGATTCTGGCCGGCACATATCCGGGTTGCAAACTGACGGCCTGCTGGAAGCTTCGAGCCGCTTCCTCCAGGCGGTTCCGGCCGAGGTGGATCTCGCCCATACCTGTGATCGCGTGAACATCTCCCGGGTTGATCTCCAGTTCTTTGCGAAATTCCGCCAGGGCCTCCTGATCCGCGTCCCCGGACGCGCCGCCCCGAAGGATCATGCGCGCCAGACGGTAATGGATTCCTGCGGTCTGCGGGGCGATTTTCAGGACTTGCCGGTATTCGCCGGCCGCCTCGGCGAACTTCTCCTGGGCTTCCAGGGCCTCAGCCCGAATCAGGTGCACCTGGTAGGAATCGGGCGCCTTCGCCATCATGCGCTGGAAGGCGCCATTCCACAGGGTCAGGTACACTTTCGACGACAGGTAGAGCACGCCCGGGTCGTCCGGAGCGATCTGGCGCAGCTTCTGAACTACCGCCAGAGCTCGCTCGTTCGCGCCGACCGATAGATGACATTCCACCAGGTGCTGCCCGACCACGGACCGGAGTGAATCTTTCGGTTCGCTTTCGAAGCTCGCCTCGAGCAGCGGAATGGCTTCCCGGTAGCGGCCCGCCTCCTTGTAGCTGAAGGCCAGCAAGACCTTCACTCGCGGATCCGGCTCCAGCCGCACCGCCCGCTCCAGCGACTCGGCGGCCTGGGCCGGCATACCCAGCTTGCGGTAAACCATGCCCAGCCGCGCGTGGGCCTCCGCGGACGAGGGATTCAGCCGAACGGCTTCCTGCAGTTCTTTCCTTGCGGTCTCGGGATCGCTCCGCTGCAGCGCCTGTTCAGCCCGCTCCAGATGCGCGCGAACATCGATATCCTTTTGAGCCCAAAGCAGCACCGCGCCCAATAGCGGCGCTAGCGCAGGCGCCCATCGCCATCTCCGCTGCAGTACGGGCCTCGACCGATTGCAGATTTGCGGATTGCGGATTGCGGATTGCAGACGAATCGGCAGCGAGTCTGTCCACGGCAGCGAGAATACCATATCGATTGCGGATTGCGGATTGAGTTGTCATCACTGCGGACTTCGGCCCGGTCGAGCGCCGCGTGTTCAGACACTTCGGTCGCTCGCCGGCTCCCCCGGCAGTTGCGCTGCGTGCCATACGGCCACCACCCAAACAACCTTTGCCTCGACGCGATAAAAGAAACGATATGACGGCACAATCACCTCTCGGTACGGGAGATCTGGAAACTCCGGGATCAGTCGTCCCGATTTCGGATACGACTCAGTCGGCGAAGGGTGCGTTCGGCCTTGAGTCGCAGCTTTCGCGCTGCCCCTGGATTTTCCCGCTGGATGTAAGCCAGAGCCGTCAGGAACTCACGACGACCTGAAGACGTAAACGCGGACTCTCACTTTCCGAGTCGTGCGAGGAGTGCATCGGCTTCCTTGAGAACCGCATCAAGATCGTATCCGTCGCCAGAAGCAATCTCTTTGTCACCACGAGCCAACAGATGCAGCAGTTGACGTTCATGTTCGGCGGATTCATATGCCTCGATACTCAGCATCACCGCGGCCGCGCGCCCCCGCTGTGTGATTACCAGCGGCTGCTTTGACGAGCGGACCCGCTTGAGTGCCCCGGCTGCATCCTGGCGGAGATCGGTCACGGGAATGATGTCGGGAACTTTTGGCATTGCAATCTCCAAACGTACGTCTAACGATACCTCCAACAGGTTCCTTTCGACAACCACAAATCCATTGCGGATTGCGGATTGCGGCCGGCGTGCGAGACATCCGATCTTCCTAACGACGAATTTCAATCCGAAATCCGAAATCCGCAATCGTTACTGTTTATTTTTCTCGGTCTACCTGCTATAACGTGGCCAACTCGAATTTCCACAAAATCCTCTCTCCGGGAGGTCGAACATGAATCGGCAAACCGTGCGGCTATGGTCGGCGCTCTTCCTTCTCCTTCTGTCATCCGTTCCTTGCTGGGGCCAAACCGGCACCGGAAGCATTCAGGGGACCGTCAAGGACGCCTCGGGCGCGGTGCTGCCGGGGGCTACGGTGACCATCACTCACACCCAGACTGCGCGGCAGTACACCACGGCGAGCACGGAGGTCGGGTTCTACCTTTTCCCCTCGGTACAAATGGGGCCGTATGAAATCACCGTCGACATGCCTGCGATGGAAACCTGGAAGGGCGAACTGACCCTTCAGGTCGGCCAGACCGCCGAGGTGAACCCAGTGCTTAAGATCCGCGCGGCGGCGACGGAGATCACGGTGGCCGGCAACGTCACCCCGCTGGTGACGACCACAAACCCGACGCTGGCCAATGTGGTCGAACGCGCCCGCATCGACCAGTTGCCCGTCAACGGACGGTATATTCAGAACCTGCTTTACATGACGACGCCGGGATTCGAGTCGGGCTCTGTTCCGCGCGTCTTTGGCCTGCGCTATGCCGTCGAGATGCTGCAGGACGGGGCGGTTCTGGAGAACCGCCAGTGGCAGGAGATCCCGGCCCGGCCCCCCGGGCTGGACACGATCGAGGAGTTCCGGGCCGAGACCAGCAACTCGTCGGCAAAGCTGAACCGTCCCGGCACCGTCATCCTGACGACCCGTGCCGGAACCAACGAGATCCACGGCTCGATCTTCGAGACCGCCCGCAACAGCGGCATCGGCGTGGCGCGCGCCCGGCAGGACTACTACGAGAAGCCTCCGCACCTGGTGCGCAACGAGTTCGGCGCCTCGGTGGGAGGGCCGGTCATCCTGCCCCGCATCTATAACGGCAGGAACCGGACGTTCTTCTTCTTCGCCTACGAGGGCTTCCGTCAGAGGCAGTCCTCGACGAGGTCCGTGAGCGTGCCGACCGCCGCGATGCGCGAAGGGGACTTCAGCGGTCTTGTCGACGGCCAGGGGCGCCTCTCCACCCTGTACGATCCGATGACGACCGACTCCGGCTGGCGGCGGCAGGCTTTCCCAGGCAATCGAATTCCCGTCAACCGCCGCAGCCCGCTGGCCACCTACCTCTATAACGTCACTCCTCTGCCCACCCACCCTAACGTGAACCCGCTCGTGGGCGATAACTGGTTTGGGCTTGGGTTCAACAACAACAACCAGGATACCGATGACGACACGGGTCGACCATCAGCTCTCCAGCCGCGACCAGATCTTCTTCCGGTATTCGCACAACCCCGCCTATAACTGGTTGACGTCGGCGCTGGGCACGGCGCCGACCACGCTGGACGGGCTGGCGAATGCCAGGGCGGACGACCAGTCCAACGACAGCGGCGTGGTCTCGTGGAACCGCACGGTTTCGCCCACGTTCTTCAGCGAGACCACCTTCAGCGTGCAGCTGGACAACCGGAACATAACGCCGATCTCGCTCGAGAATCTGTCGGCTCGGCTCGGAGTCCCGAACCCATTCACCGGCGTCGGGTTCCCTCGGATTCAAGATACCGGGTTCGGGATGGACTATGACTCCAGCGCCAATCTGAACATCGACTACAGCCGGATTTACAGCGTGGATCAGAACTTCACCAAGGTGCGCGGCCGGCACGAGTTTCAATTCGGCGGGCGGTGGCGCTACGAGGATCTCGAGATCCTTCCCGACCAGCAGGAGACCATGGGCAGGCTCACGTTTGCCTCGCTCGGCACGGCGCTTTACGATCCCGCCTCCGGTTCAGCCTACGGCGGCGTCCCGTTCACCGGCCACAACGCCGCCAACCTGTATCTGGGAATTGCAAGATACCAGGCAAGGTTTTACCGATCGTTTTTCCGCCTGAGGACAGGCGAGACCGCCGCCTACTTCCAGGACAACTTCAAGGTGAATTCACGGCTGACCCTGAACCTCGGATTGCGCTACGAGTACAACCATCCCGCCAAAGAACGGGACAATAGCCTGGTCGGCTTCAACCCCAAGACAAAAGCCATTGTGCTGGGGGCGTCCATCGAGGAGTTGTCGAGTCTGCGGCACGTGCACCCGACCATCGCGAAGGCCTATGCGGATCTCGGCGTAAAGTACGAGACGCCGGCTGAGGCGGGGCTCCCCGACAGCCTGATCTACGCGAACAAGTGGGACTTCGGACCGCGCGCGGGTTTCGCGCTACGGATCGGGTCGCTCGATCGTCCCATCGTCCTGCGGGGCGGCTACGCGATCTACGCCTTCCCCGAGTCAGATCCGGCTCTATACCGGAGACACACGAGCGATCGTGCCGACCACCGCTACTTTCGTGAACGATCCCAATGTCGCCCAGCAGAGCCCTGACGGGCTGCCGAACTACCTGTTGCGCTCCGTGCCCACGATCATTGCCGGGCTCAACAGCAAGGACGCGCTCGACCTCAACACGATCCCGGGCATTACCCGGGGCAGCGCGCAGGCTCACTATCTCAACCCAGACCAGCCGACGGCGCGCGCGCAGGAGTGGAACCTCACGCTGGAGAAGGAGATTCTCGGCGACACCAGCCTGAGGCTGAGCTACGTCGGCACACACGGCGCCAGACTGTCGCAGTGGTACTCCTACAATGATGCGCCCAACGCCTATGTCTGGCACGCTACCACAGGCGAACCTCTTCCTACCGGCCCTTTTGCCGACGTGGCCCGGAGGAATTTCGATCGGGAAGTCTTCGGCACCCTCCGGCAGTATCAGAAAACCGGCTGGTCGAATAACAACAGCTTCTTGGTTGAATTCCAGCGCCGTTTCTCTCAGGGCTTGGGCTTTCAGGTCTTCTACGTCATGAGCAACGCGCTGCGCGTCGCCGGCGACGGCTGGCGCGACGACGTTATAGTGGAGCCTAACCTCTTCATGCCGGGAGCCGTCCCCCAAAGATTACAACGAGCGCAACCGGTATCTCTTCTACCGGCGAGACATCGGCATTCCCAAGCATCGCTTGAATTGGAACTGGATCGTGGATCTTCCTTTCGGGCGCGGCAAGCTATTCGGGGGCAACACCAGCGGTTTCATCAATGGCCTGATCGGCGGCTGGCAGATCGCCGGCAATGGAGCGCTCATCAGCCGGCATTTTCAGCTGCCGACTACCATGTACGGTCCCGCCAACAAAGTGGAGGTCTACGGCAAGAAATACCCGATCCAGGACTGCCGGAGCGGGGTTTGCTACGACGGGTGGCTCTATTACAACGGCTACATCCCGGCGAACCGGATCAACAGCTATGACAGCAACGGGAAACCGAACGGCGTGATGGGAGTGCCCGACAGCTACAGACCGTTCCAGACCTGGCTGATCCCCACTCCGAAGGACGGCGGCAACCCGAGCGATCCGTTGTTTCAGTTCTATGAAACCAACACCGTGTTTGTGCCTTTGAACAACGGGACGGTCCAGAGAGTGGCTTACAACCCGAACCTGCACCCCTTGCAGAACCAGTTCGTCTCAGGCCCGATTCGCTGGTCGATGAATGCGTCGGCCTTCAAGGCCATTCCGCTTACGGAAACCGTTTTCGTGCGCTTCAACATAGACTTCTTTAACGTCTTCAACACGCCAGGCACGGCGATGCCGAACGCGACCACGGGGATAATCACCAATCAGTTCTCCGACATCGGGGCTCGCCTTTTGCAACTGACGCTTCGGCTGACCTGGTAGAACCAGGTTGCGGCTTGCGTTTGTGTTTCTTCGTGTCTTTGAGTCTTCGTGGTATTTGTTAAACAGCTCTAACCACGAAGTGCGGGCGCGCGTTTTTCATCCCCACGCCGGGCGTCGTCAATTGTTCTTCAAGAGACTTCACCAAACACTCAACCGGATGGGACCGGGCAATCAGAGGGAAGAAGGAGCAGCGCTTCATCAGCGAGTCTCAGTGGTATTTGTTAGACAGCTCTAACCACGAAGACACAAAGACACGAAGAAAACACTAAAACCACTTCGGTTGCGGCCCAATCCGCAATCCGAAATCATCGCAATCGATTTGTTTATTTTTCTCGGTCTACCTGCTATAACGTGGCCAACTCGAATTTCCACAAAATCCTCTCTCCGGGAGGTCGAACATGAATCGGCAAACCGTGCGGCTGTGGTCGGCGCTCTTCCTTCTCCTTCTGTCATCCGTTCCTTGCTGGGGCCAAACCGGCGCGGGCAGCATTCAGGGGACCGTCAAGGACGCCTCGGGCGCGGTGCTGCCGGGGGCTACGGTGACCATCACTCACACCCAGACTGCGCGGCAGTACACCACGGCGAGCACGGAGGTCGGGTTCTACCTTTTCCCCTCGGTGCAAATGGGGCCGTATCGAAATCACCGTCGACATGCCGGCGATGGAAACCTGGAAAGGCGAACTGACCCTCCAGGTCGGCCAGACCGCCGAGGTGAATCCGGTGCTTAAGATCCGCGCGGCGGCGACGGAGATCACGGTGGCCGGCAACGTCACCCCGCTGGTGACGACCACAAACCCGACGCTGGCCAATGTGGTCGAACGCGCCCGCATCGACCAGTTGCCCGTCAACGGACGGTATATTCAGAACCTGCTTTACATGACGACGCCGGGATTCGAGTCGGGCTCGGTTCCGCGCGTCTTTGGCCTGCGCTATGCCGTCGAGATGCTGCAGGACGGGGCGGTTCTGGAGAACCGCCAGTGGCAGGAGATCCCGGCCCGGCCGCCCGGGCTGGACACGATCGAGGAGTTCCGGGCCGAGACCAGCAACTCGTCGGCAAAGCTGAACCGCCCCGGCACCGTCATCCTGACGACCCGGGCCGGAACCAACGAGATCCACGGCTCGATCTTCGAAACCGCCCGCAACAGCGGCATCGGCGTGGCGCGCGCCCGGCAGGACTACTACGAGAAGCCTCCGCACCTGGTGCGCAACGAGTTCGGCGCCTCGGTGGGAGGGCCGGTCATCCTGCCCCGCATCTATAACGGCAGGAACCGGACGTTCTTCTTCTTCGCCTACGAAGGCTTTCGTCAGAGGCAGTCCTCGACGAGGTCCGTGAGCATGCCGACCGCCGCGATGCGCGAAGGCGACTTCAGCGGTCTTGTCGACGGCCAGGGGCGCCTCTTCACCCTGTACGATCCGATGACGACCGATGCCGGCTGGCGGCGGCAGGCTTTCCCGGGCAATCGAATTCCGGTCAACCGCCGTAGCCCGCTGGCCACCTACCTCTATAACGTCACTCCTCTGCCCACCCACCCTAACGTGAACCCGCTCGTGGGCGATAACTGGTTTGGGCTCGGGTTCAACAACAACAACCAGGATACCGTGACGACACGGGTCGACCATCAGCTCTCCAGCCGCGACCAGATCTTCTTCCGTTATTCGCACAACCCTGCCTATAACTGGTTGACGTCGGCGCTGGCGCACGGCGCCGACCACGCTGGACGGGCTGGCGAATGCCAGGGCGGACGACCAGTCCAACGACAGCGGCGTGGTATCGTGGAACCGCACGGTTTCGCCCACCTTCTTCAGCGAGACCACCTTCAGCGTGCAGCGGGACAACCGGAACATAACGCCGATCTCGCTCGAGAACCTGTCGGCTCGGCTCGGAGTCCCGAACCCATTCACCGGCGTCGGGTTCCCTCGGATTCAAGACACCGGGTTCGGGATGGACTATGACTCCAGCGCCAATCTGAACATCGACTTCAGCCGGATCTACAGCGTGGATCAGAATTTCACCAAGGTGCGCGGCCGGCACGAGTTTCAATTCGGCGGGCGGTGGCGCTACGAGGATCTCGAGATCCTTCCCGACCAGCAGGAGACCATGGGCAGGCTCACGTTTGCCTCGCTCGGCACGGCGCTTTACGATCCCGCCTCCGGTTCAGCCTACGGCGGCGTCCCGTTCACCGGCCACAACGCCGCCAACCTGTACCTGGGAATTGCAAGATACCAGGCAAGGTTTTACCGATCGTTTTTCCGCCTGAGGACAGGCGAGACCGCCGCCTACTTCCAGGACAACTTCAAGGTGAATTCACGGCTGACCCTGAACCTCGGATTGCGCTACGAGTACAACCATCCCGCCAAGGAACGGGACAATAGCCTGGTCGGCTTCAACCCCAAGACGAAAGCGATCATGCTGGGGGCGTCGATCGAGGAGTTGGCGAGTCTGCGTCACGTGCACCCGACCATCGCGAAGGCCTATGCGGACCTCGGCGTAAAGTATGAAACGCCGGCCGAGGCGGGCCTGCCCGACAGCCTGATCTACGCGAACAAGTGGGACTTCGGACCGCGCGCGGGTTTCGCCCTGCGGATCGGGTCGCTCGATCGTCCCATCGTCCTGCGGGGCGGCTACGCGATCTACGCTTTCCCCGAGTCGATCCGGCTCTATACCGGAGACACACGAGCGATCGTGCCGACCACCGCTACTTTCGCGAACGATCCCAATGTCGCCCAGCAGAGCCCTGACGGGTTGCCGAACTACCTGTTGCGCTCCGTGCCCACGATCATTGCCGGGGTCAACAGCAAGGACGCGCTCGACCTCAACACGATCACGGGCATTACCCGGGGCAGCGCGCAGGCTCACTACCTCAACCCGCACCAGCCGACGGCGCGCGCGCAGGAGTGGAACCTCACGCTGGAGAAGGAGATTCTCGGCGACACGAGCCTGAGGCTGAGCTACGTCGGCACACACGGCGCCAGACTGTCGCAGTGGTACTCCTACAACGATGCGCCCAACGCCTATGTCTGGCACGCCACCACAGGCGAACCTCTTCCTACCGGCCCTTTCGCCGACGTGGCCCGGAGGAATTTCGATCGGGAAGTCTTCGGCACCCTCCGGCAATATCAGAAAACCGGCTGGTCGAATAACAGCAGCTTCGTGGCTGAATTCCAGCGCCGTTTCTCTCAGGGCTTGGGCTTTCAGGTCTTCTACGTCATGAGCAACGCGCTGCGCGTCGCCGGCGACGGCTGGCGCGACGATGTTATAGTGGAGCCTAACCTCTTCATGCCGGGAGCCGTCCCCCAGAATTACAACGAGCGCAACCGGTATCTCTTCTACCGGCGAGACATCGGCATTCCCAAGCATCGCGTGAATTGGAACTGGATCGTGGATCTGCCTTTCGGCCGCGGCAAGCTTCTGGGAGGCAACACCAACGGTTTCATCAATGGCCTGATCGGCGGCTGGCAGATCGCCGGCAATGGAGCGCTCATCAGCCGGCATTTTCAGCTGCCGACTACGATGTACGGTCCTGCCAACAAAGTGGAGGTCTACGGCAAGAAATACCCGATCCAGGACTGCCGGAGCGGGGTTTGCTACGACGGGTGGCTCTATTACAACGGCTACATCCCGGCGAACCGGATCAACAGCTATGACAGCAACGGGAAGCCGAACGGCGTGATGGGAGTTCCCGACAGCTACAGACCGTTCCAGACCTGGCTGATCCCCACTCCGAAGGACGGCGGCAACCCGAGCGATCCGTTGTTTCAGTTCTATGAAACCAACACCGTGTTTGTGCCTTTGAACAACGGGACGGTCCAGCGAGTCGCTTACAACCCGAACCTGCACCCCTTGCAGAACCAGTTCGTTTCGGGCCCGATTCGATGGTCGATGAATGCGTCGGCCTTCAAGGCCATTCCGCTTACGGAAACCGTGTTTCTGCGGTTCAACATAGACTTCTTTAACGTCTTCAACACGCCGGGCACGGCGATGCCGAACGCGACCACGGGGATTATCACCAATCAGTTCTCCGACATCGGGGCTCGCCTCTTGCAACTGACGCTTCGGCTGACCTGGTAGAACCAGGTTGCGGCTTGCGTTTGTGTTTCTTCGTGTCTTTGAGTCTTCGTGGTATTTGTTAAACAGCTCTAACCACGAAGTGCGGGCGCGCGTTTTTCATCCCCACGCCGGGCGTCGTCAATTGTTCTTCAAGAGACTTCACCAAACACTCAACCGGATGGGACCGGGCAATCAGAGGGAAGAAGGAGCAGCGCTTCATCAGCGACAATCCCGGAAAGTCCCACGCCCAGGAGCCCAGGCGGCGTCCGCGAGGATGTGTTTTGAAACCGACTCCGTTGAACGGCCTGACTTTTGGATTGGAGCGGGAAAACTCCGGGACACCGGCGAAGCCACCCTGTTCGTAGCTCTCTTCCATGAAAAGTGAAAATGCAGCAGCCATTGTTACATCCAAATCCCCCTGAGTGTGTTTAATAACAGATTCGTCGGCAACCCCGAAGGCCTTAGCAGGTTGGAACGAGTTTAGGTTTTGCCATTGCTGTTTTCGCTGGGAAGCTTTTCCTTGAGTTCATTCACCACGTCATGGACATCAGTTTTCTTTTCCAAGTGATCAAGTTCCTCATAGAGGTCATCGACTTCTATTTCGAATTTTCGGCAGATTCGCCGGATCATCCTGAGCATTTGGGTGGCCTCTTGCTCGGCAAGAAGATTGACTTGCAAATCCAGATGCGCGCGATGGTCAGACTGCCGGCTCATGGCGTTTTGATTGATCAATAAGAAAATCGACAGAAAAATTGCCTCAAGAGACACGAGTGTTGTTAGCAAAGTAAACGGGAAAGCGTCGAACGGTTCGATAGTTGGAATCAAGCCGGTGTTTATCAGGGCCCATACTCCAAACCAAATGATGTGATAAATAGCAAAGCTCATTCGACCGACAAAGCGGGCAATGGTATTGCTGATGCGCTCTCCGGATGACAGGTTGTGAAACGCCTCTTCTTCGAGCTTGATAATAGTTTGAATATTCTTCTGGACTGGACTAACGGTGATTTGAGATGTTTCCATGCTTCCTCCCAGTTGCGATCTAAACTATGTTCGAAGAGCTCGACCGTCCCGCATTGAAACCTCTACCTCCTGAAGCTTTCACCTTCGCACAATGGAAGAAGGCGCGAGTGAATATCGATTACCATATCGAGATCGAGCGCCACTACTACAGCGTTCCGTATCAACTCGTGCACCAGGGGGTGGAAGCACACATCTCCGCTTCCACGGTCGAGATCTTTCAAGGGCTGACACACGACTGTGGCCGAGCACGTCCAGTTGAACTTGCGATTTGCGAATCGAAAGGCAGCACAGCCAAGTTCCGGGACCGATGCTTCAAAATAGGAGCGACAGTCCCCGCTAAGGTCGGCCTGCAAGACCGAGCCTGGACGATGTGCCCGTTTTGGCGCCGAAGAGCTGTGCCATCATTCGGAGGGCACGATGTTGCGCCTCCTTGGTTTTAGCACCGATGCAGTCATGAGGAACAACAAGGCGAAAATCCCGCATGTATGCATCCGCCGCCGTGAACAATACGCAGTTGTCGGCGGCAAATCCCGTTACGATGAGTGTCTTTACCCCGCCAAGCCGCAACATAGTCTCCAGAGGCGTCTGAAAAAAGCCCGATAACGTCGACTTCAGTACCACATAGTCGGTCTTCCGAGGCTTGAGGACGTCGACGACCCGGGCTCCAGGCATGTTGGGCCGAATGCAGTAGGCCACGATGGATAACATGTCGGAGCGCCACCTCCCGAAGTTGTCGTTGACGTAGATCACCGGAATACCGGCGTCCGTCACCCGATCGCGAAGTCGGCCGATAGCGCGCGCCACTCGCAGTGCCTTGCGAGCAAATGCCTTCCCACCCTCGAAATCGAACGGATTAATTACATCGATCAGAAGCAGCGCGGTTCGAGACTGCGTAAAGCGCGAGCGTGTGGGCATCATCTCCCGTCGGCCGACATCGTCGGCGGTCGCGCAATATCACATCCTTTTCCCTGCGGCGCTTTCACTCTCACTTGACGCATAATTTGTTCCTCATGGAATAAATTCTCCCGGTACGTAACCGGTCATTAACGCCAAGAAACAGTGCGGGGCGGGAGGTTCGAAGACGTACGATTTCTCCACCAGACAGACAGGCATCATACTCGTCGTAGGATATAGATGTACGGGACATCATACTTCTTGCTGAGCTTCTTGAGCTTCAGCGGATCATCGGAGACCAGGGCCGCCAGTTCGGAGTTTTTTGTTGCATGCGCGAACGCCGGCAAAACTGCGACCTGTGAAATGTATCCCTGTCCCACAACAGCGTATCGGATCTTCCGTTTCCTTCCATTCGCGTTTGTCGAGCGCTTGCTTGCCTTTGGCATATGTCAACTCCTTTGCTCAGAAACACATCCATGCCTTGAGGAACAGGCATGATTTGTTTGTCCGATCGGGGCCAGCGAAATTGCGAGCATGGCAACGCGACGGGTTACCCAAGTATTCCACGTAAGCGTAGATCCCATGCTCGCGGAAGTTGCTGATCGCAGCATCACGGCTCCTGAGGATTCCAGCAGGGAACGTGGGCCCAATTGTTCTGGCGGGGACGGGACTCCAATTCTATAGCATTTTCTTCCGAGACTGCTTGGCGCGCGCGGCGCCAATGGCCGTGGTTACTTCTTTCTCTTCTTCGGGAGGGGGAATCACCGCGGGCAACCCGAGTGCCTCAATCCATAGTTCCCGAGCCCAACCCGTCGTGTGATAGAGATGTTCGTCTTCCTCTTCTTCAACCTCCTCGTGCGCGTCCTTTAGCGCCTTGGCCTCGGTTCCTTTTAACTCCTTGGCGACCTGGCCGATAAGTCCCCAGTTCAGATGGTCCTTGGTCTCGGCCTCAACGACACACTCTGCAGCTACTAACTGGGCCGCCTTCGGCTCCCCCGATTCCATCGCAATTTCCATCGCTTTCACCAGCGTCTGCCCAATAGAACGTACGACCCGGCGTCCGGTGGTCTCTGTTTCGGGGTCTAGACCCATTTTCTCGAAAAGCTCTAGGAGAATTCGCTCATGGTTCTCCGTTTGCTCCAGATATTCCTCCCACTCTTCCTTCAGGTCCTCGTTAACTGCACACTGAATTGCTGTTCGATATACCTGCACTCCTCCCTTTTCGGTTTCGAGCGCTTGGTAAAGAAGTTCGTTCAACTGTTTCTTTTCCATGGTTTCTCCTGGGTTTCTCCTGGTCGCGACAACTCTTTGCAAAAACACAAAACAGATCCAAGCAACACGCAATTCACGAGCCAGCCAAGTTAGCTTCGCAATTAATGCGCCCCGGCTTTTGGGGGCATCGCCCAATTTGGCGGTTTGTTTGTTCCTTACGAAAATCGGAAACCGCTGGCGGACTTCCAAGGAAGAGCAAGCCCAAACGCCAGCCGCCAAAACGGGTATTTTTGCCGGTAACCAACAATGCTCAGGCGCCAGAATTCAGGCCTGTAGTTGCAATTGCTCTAATTCACGCTCAGTGAGATGAAGGATCGCTTGGCCAAACAAGTGCAGAGAATTCTAAGGATCGGAGAGACTGACGAGGAGTCATGGTATGAAGTTCGCTTGGGGTTTTATCAAGGAAGCGTTTGAAGATTGGAGTGAGGACAGAGCAGCGCGACTCGCTGCTGCGCTCGCGTATTATACGATTTTTTCCCTTGCTCCCCTCTTGATTATCGCAATTGCGATTGCCGGCCTGGCATTCGGACGCGACGCGACGCAAGGGCAAATACTCAACCAGATCAGTGGTTTAATCGGGCCGGAAGGAGCCAAGGGAGTCGAGACACTAATTGAAAATGCGA
This sequence comes from uncultured Acidobacteriota bacterium, assembly GCA_963827655.1. GTDB lineage: Bacteria > Acidobacteriota > UBA6911 > UBA6911 > UBA6911 > CAWHCF01. The sequence goes on along the minus strand of CAWHCF010000020.1, from coordinate 168,326 downwards.
GCAAGCCGAGCTCCGGAGTCATCGCCACGGCGTTTGGAATCATCGTCCTGTTAGTCGGGTCGTCGGGCTTCTTTGGTCAGCTACAAGACGGTTTAAACACAATCTGGGAGGTCAAACCTCGGCCGGGTCGCGGATTGCTGGGGATCCTCAAAGATCGCTTCTTGTCGTTTACGATGGTACTCGGCGTCGGTTTTCTGTTGCTCGTATCGCTTGTCATAAGCGCGGGACTTGTTGTGGTCGGTGAATTCCTCGGGGGCTTCATGCCAGGAGCTGTTCTTGTTGGTCATATCTTGAACCTAATCCTCTCGTTGATCGTGATCACTCTGTTATTTGGTATGATTTTTAAGATTCTCCCCGACGTGAAGATTTCGTGGAGAGACGTTTGGATTGGAGCAGCCGTTACGGCGTTTTTGTTTATCGTGGGAAAGCTGTTGTTAGGTCTCTATTTGGCTCAGGCCAATATCGCTTCCGCGTATGGCGCTGCTGGGTCTCTGGTTGTGATTCTCGTCTGGGTGTATTACTCCGCCATGATTTTGTTTTTTGGCGCGGAGGTTACTCAGGTATATGCCAACCGCTACGGCTCCCGCATCGTGCCGGACAGAAACGCCGTTCCAGTTACTGAAGAAGCGCGAGCCCAGGAAGGATTGGCGCAACAAGAACCAAGCCACGGTTAACATCGTTGGGAGAACACGCGTCCAGAATACGGCGGATGGCAAGCGCGCCCTAAGGTTTTAATACGATTTTGATACAGTGTTCCTTTCTGATCGTTGAAAAGTTGGTAACCGGCCGGGGCTTCCTCTAGCTTCATGCGATGAGTAATCACAAAAGATGGGTCGATGCCATTTACACAAAGAAACATCAAGCGCTAGTCAGAACCGCGCCTTGAGCTGAAATTCTACCTGCCGGGGATCGAAGGTAGCGTTCCCGCGCGTCCCGAAGCTCTGATTCGAGAGTTGACCGGCTTTCAAGTTGAGCTGCGGGCTTCGGATGACGTCGACACTCCCGATTGTCGCGCCCAGACCACCCTGCATCGCCGGGCGGAACTGGGTCTGGTTCCAGACGTTGGTGAACTGCGCAGAGAGATCGATAGCTACACGCTCCCCGGCTTTGAAAGTGCGCTCGACGCTCAGATTCCAGTTGTTCCTTCCCGCGCCGCGAATATCGCCATAGGTCACGGCGGCATTTCCCAACCAGTAAACGTCGGGGACGATGGAGCCGTCGGGAGTAGCGACGACGCGCCCGGAGAAGGCATCGGGGTCGTAGAGAAGGTAGCAGAAGCTGCAGGGCGTGATCTGCCGGCCGCTCGGCAGCGTCACGGCGGTCCTTCCGTCATACCAGCGCTGCAGCGCTTCAGGCACCTTGACATCCACTCCTGGAAGCCTGTCGGGACGATTGTTCAGCGTGCTGCTTGCTCCGCTGAGCTGGATCGGATAGCCGCTCTGTAGATTCCCAACGCCTGAGAGCCGCCAGCCGCTGATGATCCCCCGGACAACCGGGCTGTTCAGGTTGAAGCGTTTGCCCGAACCGAACGGCAGCTCGTAGAGAAAGGAAATCAGAAAACGGTGCGGGAGATCCGTGAGGGATACCTTCTTGTTGTTACGATAGTTCAACTGATCGATGCTCGAATCGTATCCGCCGCTGTCGGCAAAGCCGTTGGTCTGCGCTTCAGTCAGGTTGAAATCGAGCGCCTTGGACCAGGTGTAGTGGGCATTGAGCTGGAGATCGCTGGCGAACCGGCGATTCACCTGCAGCTGCAGGGCGTGATAGCTCGAGAAGCCTATGGAGCGCTGGAGCTGCACCGTCCCGAAATGCGGATACGGCAGCGCGGCCTCCAACCGGCTGATGGTTCTTCTCCCCAGGCTGCCCTTGAACGGGATCAAAGGCCCGGTCTCAGGTTGGAAGGGATTCGGGACCTGATCATTGGCGGGGTTGCTCCTTCCGTTGTCGGCAATGTACCCGGCACGAAACGACTCGATCAGCGAATTGGGAACGAACTGGGTCGAATTCAGGGGCACGCGGGCATAAGGCAGCTTGTCCCCTTTGGATGCAGCGTAACCGGCGGATACAAGCCAGTCGGAGCCGAGGCGTTTCTCGACGAACAAGTTCCATTGCTGAACGGTTCCGTTCTTGTAGTCCAGGTCGAAGCGCGGTTCTCCGCCACCGTACAGCCCCGGGTTCAGTATGTCCGAGCCGGCGGGCGGGATCACCCGGTTCACTTCATAGTAACGCCCGACGACGCGACCGGCGGGAGTCGCTCCGAAATGGTCCCAGGTCGTAAATGACGAGAACGACGCCATTCCATAGGCGAAGGGCCCGTCGAAGTAACCGGTGTTGGTCGGGAGGTATGAAAGGCCGTAACCCGCCCGGATGACAACGTCCGAGCCGAGTCGATATGCCAGGCCCAACCCGCGGCCCAAAGTCCTTGTAGTGTGTTCTCCACAGATTGCGTTCTGTGCCGTCAGCCCCGGCAAACAAGAAAGCGCCCGGCGTGCCGAAAGGATTCCGGGTGTTAAAGTCGAACATGCTTAGCTTGTCATGCCGGTCCGTGGGAGCGGGCTGAACGTCCCACCGGAGCCCGAGATTCATGGTGAGGCGGTCCGAAACGCGCCAGTCATTCTGGCTGTAGAGCGCGAAGTACTTCTGGGCGAGAGCCGGCTTGGCACCGCGCCCCTCGGCCACGTGGATGTTGCCGGCGCCAAGCAGGAAGGCCGCCGGCCCCCACCCTGCGGCATCAGCCGTCACCGCCGGGCCGGCCGCCCCCCCGGTAGAGTTCACGACCTGCCGTGTGAAGGCGCTGCTGGTTTGAATTTGAAACGACTCCTCGGCGTCGGTGTAATTTGAAAGGTAGACGCGGTACTCGCTGCCAAATCTCAGGGTCCAGCGATTGATTGTCTTGGTGGCGCCCGCCACAGCCTGGTGATTGGTCTGCCGCTCCCGTTTGTGCAGCGAGTTGGTCCGGTTGAGCGGGCTAAGATTATTCCCAGGCCCGAACTCGATCGGCGCTCCCGGAACAGCATTAATTCCCACCAGGTCTCTTGGGATGCCGAATTGGATGTAGTCGAAATCAGGAAACACCGCCGCCTCGTTGTTGGCGTTGATCCGGTTGATCCCGTAGCGCATGTCCAGGATCAGGGTTGGTGTCAAGGCCAGCGTGTCGCCAATTGAACCGTATGGGTTGCGGTCGGTAATCAGGTTCCCGACGAAATCTCCCCGGGAGTAGAACGGATTGTCTTCCCCCCAGGAACTCGGAGTATTGATAGTTCCCTGGAACACGCCGAACGTCCCATAGATTGAGTGCCCGCCGAGCCGGTAATCGAGACGAGAATTCACGCTGTTCTTGTTGAAGCGCTGAATTCCCCGGAGAAAGAAGTTATTCGTGCCGTACTCGTCTTCGGGCGTGCGGTTGGGAAGAGGATAGAAGCTCATCAGCTTCAACGCGAACGGGTCCGGGCGGGGAATGATGGCGTTCGGGATCTCGGCGCGCCGGTACTCGTTTGCCCCCGTCTGGGTGACATCATAGGGATCGTAGATCTTGAGCGGCGTCGGCACCGAGTTGACATTGACGAATGTCCGGCTGAAGTCCCCTGCTTGCTCTAACGCCGTGGGTACGGTTCTGAGGTAGTCGATGGCGCGGTTGTGCAACAGACCTTCGTAGCTGGCAAAAAAGAAAGCCTTGTCTTCCCGGATCGGCCCGCCGAACGTTCCGCCGTAGGAATTCACCTTGAATGCGGGACGGCTAATCCCTCGCGCATTGTTGCCGAAGCTGTTGGCGTTGAACGCTTCGTTGCGGTTGCGGTAGAAACCCGATCCATGAAAGCCGTTGGTTCCGCTCCTGGTCGTGACCGTAATCACGCCCTGGGCCCTGCCATACTCAGCCGAGAAATTGTTGATCAGCGTGCGGACTTCCTGGATCCCCTCAGGATTAGGCAGGACGGCCGCCTCGTTCCAGGCCGAACCCTGCACACTTACGCCATCGAGCACGATGTCGTTGGTGAAGGCCTGGCCGCCGTTGACCGAAAGGGCCGAGAAGTTGCGCCGCGCGTCGATGCCGATGCCAAAAGAGTTGACGCTCTGCGTGTCGTTGAAACCGGAGCGGGGGACAACCCCTGCCTGCAGGCTGGCGTAGTAAAAAGGATTGCGATTGATGTTCGGCACCGCCTGGATCAGGCGCTCGTCCACCGCGTTCTGGACCGTCGCGGCCTCGGTCTGGAGTTGAACCGTTTCGGAGCGGACTTCGACCGTCGTGCCTATTTCACCGACTTGAAGCACCACGTCGACACGGACAGTCTGGGCGGTGTCGACTCGAATGTCCGTACGCTTCGACGTTGAAAAACCCGTCAGGGAAACCGTGACGGCATAGACGCCCTGCGATAGATAGGGCACCGCATACTCTCCTCGGTCGTTGGTCACGACCTGAATCAGGAGGTTTGTCCCCTGGTCAACCACGGAAACCTCCGCGCCCGGGATGCGCGCACCGCTCGTGTCCTCTACCGATCCGGTGATGGTGCCCGACTTGATCTGTCCAAATGTCAGCGCGCAACCCAGGATACAGGTTGCCACTGACCCGAAGGCGAACCGGCTTGCAAGCATGACAGGATCCTCCTGGCTTTAGAAACATTCCACAGCGGGCGTCTTTGCGTGTTTTGTGACTAGCAAGACCTCAAGAGGTCAATTCGTTCGGGGGGATTCAAACCTGGGATGCGTGGTCCAGCCTGACTATATCACCGCTTATTGCTGGGTCTCTGGTTGTGATTCTCGTCTGGGTGTATTACTCCGCCATGATTTTGTTTTTTGGCGCGGAGGTTACTCAGGTATATGCCAACCGCTACGGCTCCCGCATCGTGCCGGACAGAAACGCCGTTCCAGTTACTGAAGAAGCGCGAGCCCAGGAAGGATTGGCGCAACAAGAACCAAGCCACGGTTAACATCGTTGGGAGAACACGCGTCCAGAATACGGCGGATGGCAAGCGCCCTAAGGTTTTAATACGATTTTGATACAGTGTTCCTCTTCTGATCGTTGAAAAGTTGGTAACCGGCCGGGGCTTCCTCTAGCTTCATGCGATGAGTAATCACCAAAGATGGGTCGATGCCATTTACACAAAGAAACATCAAGCGCTAGTCAGAACCGCGCCTTGAGCTGAAATTCTACCTGCCGGGGATCGAAGGTAGCGTTCCCGCGCGTCCCGTAGCTCTGATTCGAGAGTTGACCGGCTTTCAAGTTGAGCTGCGGGCTTCGGATGACGTCGACACTCCCGATTGTCGCGCCCAGACCACCCTGCATCGCCGGGCGGAACTGGGTCTGGTTCCAGACGTTGGTGAACTGCGCGGAGAGATCGATAGCTACACGCTCCCCGGCTTTGAAAGTGCGCTCGACGCTCAGATTCCAGTTGTTCCTTCCCGCGCCGCGAATATCGCCATAGGTCACGGCGGCATTTCCCAACCAGTAAACGTCGGGGACGATGGAGCCGTCGGGTGTAGCGACGACGCGCCCGGAGAAGGCATCGGGGTCGTAGAGGAGGTAGCAGAAGCTGCAGGGCGTGATCTGCCTGCCGCTCGGCAGCGTCACGGCGGTCCTTCCGTCATACCAGCGCTGCAGCGCCTCGGGGACCTTCACATCCACTCCTGAAAGCCTGTCGGGACGATTGTTCAGCGTGCTGCTTGCTCCGCTGAGCTGGATCGGATAGCCGCTCTGTAGATTCCCAACGCCTGAGAGCCGCCAGCCGCTGATGATCCCCCGGACAACCGGGCTGTTCAGGTTGAAACGTTTGCCCGAACCGAACGGCAGCTCGTAGAGAAAGGAAATCAGAAAACGGTGCGGCAGATCCGTGAGGGATACCTTTTTGTTGTTACGATAGTTCAACTGATCGATGCTCGAATCGTATCCGCCGCTGTCGGCAAAGCCGTTGGTCTGCGCTTCAGTCAGGTTGAAATCGAGCGCCTTGGACCAGGTGTAGTGGGCATTGAGCTGGAGATCGCTGGCGAACCGGCGATTCACCTGCAGCTGCAGGGCGTGATAGCTCGAGAAGCCTATGGAGCGCTGGAGCTGCACCGTCCCGAAATGCGGATACGGCAGCGCGGCCTCCAACCGGCTGATGGTTCTTCTCCCCAGGCTGCCCTTGAACGGGATCAAAGGCCCGGTCTCAGGTTGGAAGGGATTCGGGACCTGATCATTGGCGGGGTTGCTCCTTCCGTTGTCGGCAATGTACCCGGCACGAAACGACTCGATCAGCGAATTGGGAACGAACTGGGTCGAATTCAGGGGCACGCGGGCATAAGGCAGCTTGTCCCCTTTGGATGCAGCGTAACCGGCGGATACAAGCCAGTCGGAGCCGAGGCGTTTCTCGACGAACAAGTTCCATTGCTGAACGGTTCCGTTCTTGTAGTCCAGGTCGAAGCGCGGTTCTCCGCCACCGTACAGCCCCGGGTTCAGTATGTCCGAGCCGGCGGGCGGGATCACCCGGTTCACTTCATAGTAACGCCCGACGACGCGACCGGCGGGAGTCGCTCCGAAATGGTCCCAGGTCGTAAATGACGAGAACGACGCCATTCCATAGGCGAAGGGCCCGTCGAAGTAACCGGTGTTGGTCGGGAGGTATGAAAGGCCGTAACCCGCCCGGATGACAACGTCCGAGCCGAGTCGATATGCCAGGCCCACCCGCGGCCCAAAGTCCTTGTAGTGTGTCCTCCACAGATTGCGTTCTGTGCCGTCAGCCCCGGCAAACAAGAAAGCGCCCGGCGTGCCGAAAGGATTCCGGGTGTTAAAGTCGAACATGCTTAGCTTGTCATGCCGGTCCGTGGGAGCGGGCTGAACGTCCCACCGGAGCCCGAGATTCACGGTGAGGCGGTCCGAAACGCGCCAGTCATTCTGGCTGTAGAGCGCGAAGTACTTCTGGGCGAGAGCCGGCTTGGCACCGCGCCCCTCGGCCACGTGGATGTTGCCGGCGCCAAGCAGGAAGGCCGCCGGCCCCCACCCTGCGGCATCAGCCGTCACCGCCGGGCCGGCCGCCCCCCGGTAGAGTTCACGACCTGCCGTGTGAAGGCGCTGCTGGTTTGAATTTGAAACGACTCCTCGGCGTCGGTGTAATTTGAAAGGTAGACGCGGTACTCGCTGCCAAATCTCAGGGTCCAGCGATTAATTGTCTTCGTGGCGCCCGCCACAGCCTGGTGATTGGTCTGCCGCTCCCGTTTGTGCAGCGAGTTGGTCCGGTTGAGCGGGCTAAGATTATTCCCAGGCCCGAACTCGATCGGCGCTCCCGGAACAGCATTAATTCCCACCAGGTCTCTTGGGATGCCGAATTGGACGTAGTCGAAATCAGGAAACACCGCCGCCTCGTTGTTGGCGTTGATCCGGTTGATCCCGTAGCGCATGTCCAGGATCAGGGTTGGTGTCAAGGCCAGCGTGTCGCCAATTGAACCGTATGGGTTGCGGTCGGTAATCAGGTTCCCGACGAAATCTCCCCGGGAGTAGAACGGATTGTCTTCCCCCCAGGAACTCGGAGTATTGATAGTTCCCTGGAACACGCCGAACGTCCCATAGATTGAGTGCCCGCCGAGCCGGTAATCAAGACGAGAATTCACGCTGTTCTTGTTGAAGCGCTGAATTCCCCGGAGAAAGAAGTTATTCGTGCCGTAATCGTCTTCGGGCGTGCGGTTGGGAAGAGGATAGAAGCTCATCAGCTTCAACGCGAACGGGTCCGGGCGGGGAATGATGGCGTTCGGGATCTCGGCGCGCCGGTACTCGTTTGCCCCCGTCTGGGTGACATCATAGGGATCGTAGATCTTGAGCGGCGTCGGCACCGAGTTGACATTGACGAATGTCCGGCTGAAGTCCCCTGCTTGCTCTAACGCCGTGGGTACGGTTCTGAGGTAGTCGATGGCGCGGTTGTGCAGCAGCCCTTCGTAGCTGGCAAAAAAGAAAGCCTTATCTTCCCGGATCGGCCCGCCGAACGTTCCGCCGTAGGAATTCACCTTGAATGCGGGACGGCTAATCCCTCGCGCATTGTTGCCGAAGCTGTTGGCGTTGAACGCTTCGTTGCGGTTGCGGTAGAAACCCGATCCATGAAAGCCGTTGGTTCCGCTCTTGGTCGTGACCGTAATCACGCCCTGGGCCCTGCCATACTCAGCCGAGAAATTGTTGATCAGCGTGCGGACTTCCTGGATCCCCTCAGGATTAGGCAGGACGGCCGCCTCGTTCCAGGCCGAACCCTGCACACTTACGCCATCGAGCACGATGTCGTTGGTGAAGGCCTGGCCGCCGTTGACCGAAAGGGCCGAGAAGTTGCGCCGCGCGTCGATGCCGATGCCAAAAGAGTTGACGCTCTGCGTGTCGTTGAAACCGGAGCGGGGGACAACCCCTGCCTGCAGGCTGGCGTAGTAAAAAGGATTGCGATTGATGTTCGGCACCGCCTGAATCAGGCGCTCGTCCACCGCGTTCTGGACCGTCGCGGCCTCGGTCTGGAGTTGAACCGTTTCGGAGCGGACTTCGACCGTCGTGCCTATTTCACCGACTTGAAGCACCACGTCGACGCGGACAGTCTGGGCGGTGTCGACTCGAATGTCCGTACGCTTCGACGTTGAAAAACCCGAGAGGGAAACGGTGACGGCATAGACGCCCTGCGAGAGATAGGGTACCGCATACTCTCCTCGGTCGTTGGTCACGACCTGAATCAGGAGGTTTGTCCCCTGGTCAACAACGGAAACCTCCGCGCCCGGGATGCGCGCACCGCTCGTGTCCTCGACCGATCCGGTGATGGTGCCCGACTTGATCTGTCCAAATGTCAGCGCGCAACCCAGGATACAGGTTGCCACTGACCCGAAGGCGAACCGGCTTGCAAGCATGATAGGATCCTCCTGGCTTTAGAAACGTTCCACAGCGGGCGTCTTTGCGTGTTTTGTGACTAGCAAGACCCCAAGAGGTCAATTCGTTCGGGGGGATTCAAACCTGGGATGCGTGGTCCAGCCTGACTATATCACCGCGTTATCGAGAGGTTCAACGCGTGGGAGCCGAGCATAAGGCTCTGTTCTTGGCTCGAGCAGGACGCCCCTTGACCCCGGGGAGTGCATTCGTTCATATTCAGAGTGAAGACAAACGACAGCTGAGGGCTATGGCAAAGACGCTAACCATGCGACTGGATGACAAAACGTACGAGACTTTCGTTCGAGCCGCAAAGGCCGAACGCCGATCTCTTGCCAATCTGGTAGAGACTGCCGCGCTCCGGCACATCGAGGAGAGCAGCTTCGTCGACGACGTCGAGATGGCCGAGATCCTCTCGCGGCCTGAGCTAATTAAACGGTTGAAGACCGGGTCCCGCGATGCCCGAAAGCGGAAGGGGCGGTTCGTCCGAATCGTTTAGCATATTCGAGACCCGTCGCTTTCTGGCCGATCTAGCGGGACTCGGCTCGGTCGCGCAGAAGCGAATCGAGTCCAAGCTTCGCGATCACAACTACCCAATTCTCTAAAAAGACCGAACATAAAGCGCCTCAAGAACTGGGAGCCGCCGACCTGGCGTTACCGCGTCGGTCAATGGCGGTTCTTCTATGAGATAGACAACCGGAGGCGGATCGTCTCCTTGACAGCCGCCGACCATCGCAGGCAAGCGTATCGGTAAGCTACCGATGGAACCGTCGGGTGTAGCGACGACGCTGCCCGAAGAACGCATCGGGACCCGAACTAAGTCTGGTCGAAACTTGCGTTCTAGGACATAATTCCCGGCCTAAAGCTCCTGAAGTACCGCCTTCCGAACGCGAGCTAAGGGCTCGCGCAGAAATGACTTCACATTCTGGCGCGAGAGTGGTGGTCAATCATGAACCGGTTTCTGTTAGCTAAGCCCTGGAGGCCTGGTAGTGCGAATTATTTCTGCGCGTAAAGTGACCCTGAGAGAACTCAAGAAAACAGAGGACATCCTGAAATGAGCACTTTCGGCGCAGCAACTTCGTACCAGCCTCTAACTAGAATTGGCTTCACGTAGCGGAGGTAAGAAATGGCAATTCCAATCCCGAGCCCCCTGATTGAGTTCGTTCTCCTGGGCCCGTTGGATGACCGGCGACAACTTCAGGACTCCCCGATCCTGGGAGATGTCTGGGTCGCGTTTGGCCAGGCACCAAACGAGCGCTTGGATCTGCTGATTGCGCCCTATCGTGGCCAGTATGCCGGCGCCGTAGCCGCGATTATCGATGAAGGAGTTACGGGTGATGACGATCGCGCGAACATTGCTTACCTGCAGGGAATTGTCGTAGCCCGTCTTACCTTCGAAGAGGTGTTGAGAGTCGTGGCTCCGAAGACCAATTGGTGGATTTCCAGATGGCGGAAATCCGAACTGCCCAAGCCAAAGAAGAAGGTGAAGGGCTCGAACTCAGTTGCGGGAACCAGTACCAAGGAAACACACGCGGTCCAGGATTACAATGCTGATGCCGTAAAAGATGCCCTTACGAGCATTCTAAAATCCGCATCGGGCTGGCACTCGAAAACCGGATACGAGCGATTACCGGAAATGCCGCCACTGACCCGCTTCCTCGCGTTGACGGGGCTGATTCTCTGGGCCGGTAAAACCCACGCCTCCCGCAGATCCTTTAACCACGACATACGATCCTGATCCGTTATATCCTGAAGAACGCCAGTCCACACGAGATGGTGCGACTGCTCTCCGATCTATCAGAAAAAATGTTGTCAGATCCGGCACGCAAGCCGCTGGTATGGCAGGTTTCACTCAACCGGCGCGCGATGCCGGCCTTGTCTCGTTCGATTCCGGCGGTCAAGGCGGATGCGGCCACAACGCTTTTCAAGGTCAATTGCAGCGAAATTGGGTGGGCGGTGCTGGATTCAGGAATCGACGGAAATCACCCGGCTTTCAGAACCACCGATGCCGTCCCAGTCAGTCGCGTCAAGCGCAGTTTCGATTTCAAGAATTTTCGCCGGATCGTCAGTCTCAGCAATTCGAAAGAGGCGATCAGGGAAACAGAACGTCGAGTTCCTCACTACAGGCGAGAACGGCAAGAAGTTGTTGAAGCCGCCTGAGAATCCTGATGCCGATCTGAAACGATTGGCAGATGACTCACGCACCCGCGGAGACGTTCACTGGGAGTTGGTGGCAAGGTTCGTCGAAATCAAGCCTGAGACCGAAACCAGGACCAACCACGGCACACACGTGGCAGGAATTATCGGCGCTAACAAGAACGCTGTGGTTGCCTCGCTGAAAGACCGAGCGGGAGCCGATAACGATGACTTTGCCGACGGGATGTGTCCGGACATCATGCTCTACGATTTCCGGGTATTGGCGGCAGATCTCACTGAAACCGAGTTTGCGATCATCGCTGCGCTGCAGTTCATCCGTTACCTGAATGACCGGGACAATTTCCTGACCATACACGGAGCCAATCTGAGCCTGTCGATCCCGCATGACGTACGCAATTTTGCCTGCGGTCGCACGCCTATCTGCGAAGAATGCGAGCGTCTCGTAGCCAGTGGTGTCTTTGTTGTGGCTGCCGCGGGCAACCACGGCTACAAGAGTTTTGAAACGAAGGAGGGCGCCTACGACAGCTATGCCGCCTTCAGCATCACCGATCCCGGTAACGCTGATGGCGTTATCACCGTCGGTGCCACTCATCGATTCTGGCCGCACACATACGGCGTGAGCTTTTTCTCGAGTCGCGGACCAACGGGCGACGGTCGTCTTAAACCGGACCTCGTTGCTCCAGGTGAGCGTATCCGGGCGCCATTTCCCGGCGATCACAATCTGGGCGGCGCCTGGGGTGATCTCGACGGTACCAGCATGGCGGCGCCGCATGTCAGTGGCGCAGCGGCGATGCTGATGGCTCGTTATTCGGAGTTGATCGGCCAGCCGCGGCGCATAAAACGCATCCTGTGTGAAAGCGCCACCGACCTCGGAAGGGAGCGCAGCTTCCAGGGGCATGGCATGCTCGACGTGCTGCGTTCCTTTCAATCTATCTAAGGGTTCGCGCAGAAATAACTTCACATTCTGCTCTTACCCTTAGTGCCTCAGCTCCGGGGGCTCTATTAAGCTGCGCGAACGAATCCGTGGTCAATCATTGACCACCGGTTTCTGCTAGCTCAGCAGAATGCAAACCTATTTCTGCGCGAGCCCTAAGAACGGAGAGCGACCATGTTATTCAGTCTGGATGTCATGAAGGCTCGCAAGGGTGATTGCCTGATGTTGCACTACGGTTCTCCCGACGATCCGCACGTTGTGATGATCGATGGAGGGCCGCGGGGCGTGTATAACCCGTTCCTGAAACCGCGAATCAGGCAAATCAGAAAGGCGCGTAAGCTGGAGGACAACAAGCCGCTGCCGGTTGATGTGCTGATGGTGAGCCATGTCGATGATGATCACATCCAGGGCATTCTTGATTTGACGAAAGAACTTGTCACTGCACAGAAGGCCAAGAAGCCACAGCTCGTGCAAGTGTTCAGCTTCTGGCACAACAGCTTCGAGAATCTCATCGACCATACGCCTGACGAGTTGACGGCGTCTTTCAAGAGCCAATTCGGTGCCGCCTCGATGGATGGTGATCCGCCGGACCTTACGCTGGACGTGGAGGATGAGGACGAAGAGACGGTTGTTTCCACCATGAAAGTTCTGGCGAGCATTGCTCAGGGCGCTCAGTTGCGCAGCGACGTCAATACGCTGAAATTCCCTTTAAATCCTGAATTTGGTGGCGAACTAATTCTTGCCCAAGCAAAGGCCGAAGCCATTGATATGGAGAATGGGCTGAGTCTCACGGTAGTTGGACCGATGCTTCGCGAGTTGAAGAAGCTCCATGAGAAGCACCAGGCCTGGCTCAAGGAGCTTAAGAAAGCAGGCAAGACACCCGAGGACGTGCTTTCTGATTACGTGGATGAGTCCGTACCCAACCTGGCGAGCGTCGTCGTGCTCGCGGAAGCTGGCGGCAAGCGCATACTGTTAACCGGCGATGCGCGCGGCGACAGGATTCTCCAAGGATTGGAGCTCACAGGTCTCGTTGAAGAGGGTGGCACGCTGGAAGTAGACGTGCTCAAGGTCCCCCACCACGGCAGCTCAAACAACCTGGACGACGATTTTTTTGAACGCATTATCGCCCGCCACTATGTCTTTTCAGGTAACGGCGAGCATGGCAATCCCGAGCGCGAGTCGCTGGAAATGTTGCTGAATGCTCGTGGCGACGAGGACTACACCATCCATCTCACCTATCCGGTAGAAGAGATCGACGTGGGACGCAAACAAGACTGGGAGAAAGAGCAGAATAAAGAGAAGAAGAAGAAACAAAAGAACCGGGCAAAAAAAGTGAGAGAAGATTGGTCTCCCAAGAAACACAGCCTGGCGGCCTTATTCGCTGCGAACCCTGACTTTGCCAGCAAGGTCAGTATTGTCGGTGACAATGAACCTCATGTGATCGACCTGCTGGATAAGTTTGGGTTCTGACCCAGCATGGTCGCGCAAACAGCCGGCTGGTAACGTTGCCGCCTACTCAAATCGCAGGGCGGTCATGGGATCGATGGCGGCAGCCCTCCGGGCCGGCAGGAAGTTCGCCGCCAGCGCCGCCAGAAACAGTATCAGACTCACCGCGCCGTAGGTCAGCGGATCTTTTGCGCTCGAGCCGACCAACAGCGACTCCATCAGCCGCGCCGACCAGAATGCCCCAGCCAGGCCCAGCACGAGACCGAGAACTGCAAGCAGCATTCCCTGCCCCAGGACCTCGCGCAGCAACTGGCCAGGCTGCGCCCCCAGGGCCATGCGGATGCCGATCTCGTTGGTCCTGCTGCTCACGGTATAGGAAATCACACCATAAGTGCCAGCGATCGCCAGCAGGAGCGCGACACCGGCAAATACCGCCAGCAGCCACGAATAGGCTCGCCGGATCCACAACGACTCCTCGAGCCGCCGCGCCATGGTCGTGATCTGGAACATGGGAATCTCAGGATCCATCGCGCGCAAGATATCGCGCGCAGCCGGCACCAGGCTGAGAGGCTCGACCGAGGTCCGGGCGACGATCGCCATGCCGGACGACGCATTTTGCGTATGCGGCAGGTAAACGCCCGGGCGCATCTCCTGGTCGACTCCATAGTGTTTCACGTCCTTCGCCAGGCCGAGCACCGTCATCCACGGATTCCGGGAGCCGCGAAAGCGAATCCGCTTCCCCACCGGGTCCGTATCGGGGAAAAACCGCTTCGCGAAGCTTTCATTCACGATCGCCCCCTGCGATCCCTCCGTCCGGCCGTCGGCATCGGTGAAGTCGCGCCCGCCCAGCAGCGTCACACCCATAGCACGGAAGTAGCCCGGTGTGGCTATCCGCACAAGCACCACCGGATCCTGCTCGTTGGGCCTGCTCGGCGGCGCGTTCTCGATGTCGAAGAAATTCCCCCAGTGACCGCCGAGCGGCGGCGCGCTGATCGCCGCGGCCGCTTCCACTCCGGGCATCGCCCGGTGACGCGCCACCAGATGTTGAAAGAAGGCGCGCCGCTGTTCCGGCTTGCCGTATTTTGCCTCGGGCAACGAAACCCGGTACATCAGCACACCCTGAGGCCGAAAACCCGGATCTACCTTCTGAAGCCTGATAAACGCCTGGATCAGCAACCCGGCGCCTACCAGCAGGACCACGGCGAGCGCCACTTCTCCCACGACCAGAGCATTCAAGCTCCGGCGTCTCCCGGCCGAGGCGGATGCTCTTGCGGAGGCGTCGTGGAGCGCCCCTCGCACATCGACCCTGGACGCCACGAGCGCCGGCCATAGCCCGAACAGCACGGCGGCCGCCACCGAGACTCCGATCGAGAATACCAGGAACCGCGTGTCGAGGCTGAAGCGCACCCAGCGTGGCAGCTGGTCGGGCATGATTGTGACGAGAGACTTCAAGGCTGCCGATCCCAGCGCAACCCCCAGGACTCCGCCGGCCGCCGACAGGACCAGGCTCTCGGTCAACAGCTGCCGCACGATTCGTCCGCGCGACGCGCCCAGCGCCGCCCGAATCCCAAGCTCCCGGGTTCGCACGGCTCCCCGGGCCAGCATCAGCCCGGCGATGTTCACACACGCGATCAGCAGTATCGCTGCGACCGCCGCCAGCAGGACCATCGTGACCAGACGCAGGTTCCCAAGGTAGCGCTCCCGCAGGGGCAGGAGCTTGGGCGATGTGATCTCGTTCACCTGGCGCGTCTCGATCATTCCCCTGTGAATCCGAGTCAGATCGTCGCGCGCCTGTCCTATGGATGCGTCCGCCTTCAGGCGGCCGACACCGCTGAGATACCAGCCTCGGTATTCCTCCGTGCTGGTTGCGAGCGGAATCCACAACTCCGCGCGAGCCGGCAGCACCGCTTCCGGAGGTAGAACGCCCACGATCGTGTAGGACTCGCTGTTGAGCTGTAACTTCTGTCCCAGCACGTCCTCCTTGCCGCCGAATATCCGCTGCCAGAGTCCGTAGCCGATGAGCGCCACCCTGGCCCCGCCGGGCCGATCCTCGTCGGCCAGGAAGCCTCTCCCCAGCATGAGTCGAACCCGGAGCACGGCCAGCAGATCGTGGGTCACGCGCGCCCCCTCGACCCGCTCGGGCCGCTCGAGTCCGGAGAGGTTGAAGCTCTCGTCATCCCAGACCGCCATTCCTTCAAAGGTCCGGTTCTGGGTCCTCCAGACGTGGAAGTCCTGGTAGGCAATGCCCACGAATTCCAGATTCCACTTGGGCGCAACCTCATCCAGGTCTACCAGACGTTCCGCCTCCGGAAACGGCAGCGGCGCGAGGAACAGGCCATTGTAGAGACTGAAGATGGCACTGGCTCCGGCGATCCCCAGCCCCAGCATCCCGACCACCATCAGGCTGAAGCCAGGCTGCCGGGCCAGAATGCGCAACGCGAATTTAAGGTCCCGGTATGCGGGCATGGATCCTCCTTGCAGTCACGAGTCGTTAGACGTCCAGAACCCGTCCGAGGTTTACTTGGCGTCTTCGTGTCTTTGTGGTTAGCCTTTGTTCGCGGTCTGAATCTGCCACTGACCGAAATCTATTAACATCCGCGCCATCACCTTTCTGTAATCTCCTCGGCCATGCGGCGGAGGAAGCACGAATGCTCTTGAGCGAGTCGGCGGGGGAATGGTGCCGCTCATGATGATGCCGGGGTGGATGCAAAGAATCAGTCACCTGAGTCCTGTCAAATGGGGTATCCTCGCTCTCGAGGGCGCGATCTGGCGCGGGTTCACCCTGGGTGAGATGTTTATCCCCTGCGCGATTCTGCTCTCGGTCGGTGTCATCTGCTTCGGCGCCGGCGTGGCGATTCTATCGCGCTCCGAGGCTTAGAAAAACCACCGCCAAGACGCGAAGACACAAAGATGCGAGGCTCAACCATGAAAAACCTGCTTGCGTTGTTCTGCTTTGGCGTTCTGCTGGTTCAACCGGCGGCGGCGCAGACCGAGATCAAGGTCGGACTCATTGGTCTGGATACGTCACACGTGATCCAATTTGCGCAACTGCTCAACGATCCTTCCCGCCCCGACCACGTTCGGGGCGCGCGAATCGTTGCAGCGTTCAAAGGAGGAAGCCCCGACGTCGAATCGAGCGCAACCCGGATCGAAAAATTTACCGCGGAGATTCGAGACAAGTGGAAGATAGAGATCGTAGACTCGATCGAGGAATTGACCCGCAAAGTCGACGCCGTGATTATCACCAGCGTCGACGGCCGCACGCATCTGAAGCAGGTGCGGCCGGTTTTCGCCGCCAAGAAGCGCGTCTTCATCGACAAGCCCTTCGCCGGAAACACCAAAGACGCCCTTGAAATCGTCCGGCTGGCGCGCGAATCGGGAACTCCGTTTTTCAGCACCTCCGGGCTGCGATTCTCGTCCATCGCTCAAGGGCTCAAGAAGAACACCGGTCTCGGAGAGATCCTGGGGGCATTCACCTACGGTCCTGCGCCGACCGAACCGCACCATCCCGACCTCTACTGGTATGGCATCCATGCCGTCGAGATCCTGTACACATTGATGGGCCCGGGCTGCGAGAGCGTGAGCCGGGTTCACACCAAGGGCGCGGATGTTGTGGTGGGACGCTGGAAAGATGGTCGTACCGGTGTCGTGCGCGGCATCCGGGACGGCGCGACCAGTTACGGCGCGGTCGCCTTCGGCAGCAAGTCGATAGGCAGCGCCGGCCCGCCCCAGGGATCCGACTACGGCGCGCTCATGACGTCGATCGTGAAGTTCTTCGAAACCGGCGCTCCGCCGGTGGCGCCGGAGGAGACCCTGGAGATGATGGCCTTCATGGAAGCTGCCGATTTGAGCAAGTCACGCAACGGCGCGCAGGTCGCGCTGAAGGAACTGCTGGCGCCGGCCCCGTAGGCCCTTCGTATTACAAGGTCGTAATTTCTTGCTTTAGTGGTGAGTTTTGTGAACGATCAGCCTCGTTGACCAGCCGTCTGTCCCACCCGTTCCTGCACGGTCTGAATAGAAGACCGGACGACGCCGGCCATTCGATCTATCTGGTCCTCTCGAATCACCAGGGGCGGGGCCAGCAGAATCACGTCGTTCCGTACCCGCGTGAATACGCCCTGTTCCTGCATGACCCGTCGCACCGATTCCCCCACCCTCAGCTTGGGGTCGAAGGGAGCTTTGGTCGCGCGATCGGCAACCAGTTCGACGCCGGCCATCAATCCCAGTCCACGGACATCACCGACGATATCCAGATTCTTCAGTTTGCCGAGCTCGTCGAGCAGGCGGCGGCCCATTTTCGCGGCTCGCTCCACCAGTCCCTCGCGTTCGATGATCTCGAGATTCTTGAGCGCTACCGCACAGCACGCCGGATGCCCGGAATAAGTGAACGCATGCATCCAGCGATTTTCCGGAGCGACACTCCTGATCGTTCCCGCAATCTCATCCGATACCATGATCCCGCCGAGCGGCATGATATCCACTCGTCACCCCCTTGGCGAAAGACATGATATCGGGTTCGACGTCCCATCGGCCCATGGCAAACCATTGCCCCGTGCGGCCGAATCCGGTGATCACCTCGTCGGCGATAAAGAGGATCTTGTATCTGGAACAGATCTCTCGCACGCGAGGAAAATAATCGTCGGGTGGAACGATGACGCCTCCGGCCCCCTGTACGGGTTCGGCTATGAAGGCGGCTACCGTGTCCGGATTCTGCTCGATGATGGCTTCCTCCAACGCTCGCGCCGCGGCGGCGCCGATGGTTTCGCCTGGTTTTGCGCCCTCGAACCTGTAGGGATACGGAGATTGGACGTGCACGAAGCCCGGCACGCGCGGCTCAAACATTTTCCAGAAGGGCTGAATCCCGGTCGCGCTCATCGCCGCCATGGTGACGCCATGGTAGGCATGCCAGCGAGAAATTATCTTGACCTTTTCCGGTTTGCCTTTGGCCTTCCAGTAGAAGCGCGCCGTCTTGAATGCGCTCTCGTTCGATTCGGCCCCGCCGCTGGTGAAGAAGACTGAATTCAGACTCGGGTATGACAGCTGGCTGAGCCGCGCGCTCAACTGAATGGCGGGAATATTGGCAGAGCCGAGTGTAACCCGATGAAAAGGCGAGCCTGCTCATCTGGTCGGCGGCGGCTTCCGCCAGTTCTCTGCGCCCATGCCCCACGTTGGTGTTCCAGAGGCCGGCCAATCCATCCAGGTATTCTCCCCCCTGTGCATCCCAAATCACAGCGCCTTCGCCTTTGACCAGGACCAAGGGCTTGGCGTGGTCGTCAGGATGATGGAGTGGGTGAAGCAGGTGCTGTCGATCTTGTTGCAACAATTCCGCTACATTCAATTCGGTCATTGTATTACTCCCGTGTTCAAGCGCTCCGGTCCTTCAACCGGACCGATTATTATCAGTGCCCTTCCAACTCACGGTAATTTACTATGAGAAAGGCCACACCTGTTCAACCGTCTTGCTGAGAATCCAGCTTCGGTCGTCTTCGTTCAAGAATTTCATCTCGTCACGAACAACGGCCAGCGCCCTGGCGTAGCCACAGTGATTCTCCACCAGCGGCCAATCCGTTCCCCACATCAATCGTTTCGGCCCGAATGATCCGTAGAGCCGTTTGACCTGCTCCTGCGAATCGTAATAGGGGTAGGGTTGTTTGGACAATGACCAGGTATGCGAGATCTTGACGAACACTCTGGGGTATCGCTTCAACGCGATCAGTTTTTCAAGCTCGTGTGGTTTGTCCAGCGGGGAGTCGGCCATGTGATCGATCACAACAGTCAGATCCGGGAATTTCTCGATAAGCCGCCCGACGTCGGGCATCCTGACCACCGGCGCCAGTATTGTCATGGGAACTTTCAGAGCCTGGCACCGTTTCCAGAGCGGCGGCATCGCTGGACCCAGGATCCAATCTCCCGCGCTATCGGCTGCCGGACTGAGGCGTACTCCGCGAAAGCCCTGTACCTCGACCAGTCGTGACAGATGGTCCGGCGCTTCCGGATCTTCCGGGTTCACTCGGGCCACGCCCTGGAAATGGGCTGGATATTGCTTAAGGACATCGGCAACGTAGCTGTTGTCCCAGCGGTAATGAATCACCTGGATAATGACGGTCTTCGCCACGCCGCTCGCTTTCATCAAGGCAAGGAGCATCTCCGGAGTGGCATCTTTATCCGGTATTCTTGTGGTCTCCTTGGCCCACGGATACCTGGGATCGTTCTTCCAGACATGGACGTGAGAATCGATGATTCGATAGTCTGGTTGAAGAGCCGCAAGCGCGCTCGCCCCACCCATCGCAGCGAGCACTTTCCGGCGTGTCAGTTTCTCAGGCATTTTTGCAGGAACTGCGCAACAAATACCACCAGGACGCGAAGACAGGAAGAAACACTTAGGGTTCGCGCAGAAATAAGTTCGCATTCTGCTGCAGGCCCCCAGGCCCGCTGGCGAGGCGCAAGCGACGATGCGTACCCGCGGCGGTACGTGAGGAGCGAGCAACAAAGCCAGCGGGCCTGCGGGCCGCAGCCCGAAGGGCGCGCGATCCTCAGCTTGCTTAGCTAACAGTAACCGGTTCATGATTGACACCGACTCTCGCGCCAGAATGTGAAGTTATTTCTGCGCGAGCCCTTAAAGCTTGAGCTTCAGCGCTTCTTCCAGGTAGCGCTTGCTCTGAGCGGCGCTTTCTTTCGGCGTCGTATCGGTGGAGTCCAACTCGACAGTCAGCCAGCCATTCCACTGGTTCTTCTTCAGTATCGCCAGAATTGCCGGGAAATCGACCCCGCCTTTGCCGAGCTCGTAGAAAATACGCTTCCCCTTATCGGTATAACCCTCGCGCTGGGGAGTCCCGCCCTTGTGGCCACCCCGATCTTCAGGTTTGCAGTCTTTCATATGATATTCGACGATGCGTTGGACGTAAGACTTCGTCAGGTCTACGGGATCGATTCCAGCCATCGTGATGTGACCGGTGTCGAGCACCATATAGACGTGCTTTGGATCGGTAAGCGCCATGAGGCGATCGATCTCGGCACGATCCTGCAGCTGGGTCCAGAGATGGGCATGAACCCCGAATTTCAGACCTTCGTCACTGATGCGCTTCCCCAGCTCGTTCATGGTCTTGGCCATCTGTTTCAAGTCTTCTTCCGTCGTGCCTTCCGGACGGCGCCTGCCGGTATTGATCTTGAGATGTGTGCAGCCGAATCCCTTGATCCAGCGAACTAACTTGACATGCTCCTCGATAATCTGCTTTTCCTTGGACGGGTCTTCAAACTGCATCACCATGGGACCGCCATTGGAGACGGTAACGAACCGAAGATTGAGATCGGCGAGAATTTTTTTCATCTCGTCCGGTTTTTCCCAATAGGGTTGAACGAAAGAGTAGAAGGTCTCAACTGCTCGATACCCTACCTCGGAAGCTTCGCGGAAAGACTTGATCAAGTCCTTCTCCCAGCCACCACGGGTGTTGGTTGTTATTCCGATTCTGAACTCCGCCTCTCGCGGCAAAGCCCGAAGCGCCGGGATCTGTGTCCCCAGGGTTACAAGAGAGGAGGTTTTCAGAAACGCCCGGCGGGTTATGGTTTTGCTCATGACGGGTATCCTCCTGAAACAATCGGGTACGTTGACTAACCTCACTATACACCAGCGCCCTGACGTTTCTTTGAGTCCTCGCTGTCTTGGCGGCGGTTTTTGTCGAGAGCCTCTGGCATGCCAATTGCTAGGAGCAGACCCTGTGGGTGGAATCAATGGTCGTCGAGTTGTTCCGCCTTTCATGGAGATTCATGATCGCGAAGTCTCGAAATACACGTCGGCGCACAGTTTACTTCCACCATGTTCGTGTGACGAGGGAAACCCGGACTCGCGCAGTCCAAACTGCGCCGCCTGTCGATCCGGTCGAATCGGCCAAAGCCGCCCGGCTCCGATACACGACCGACAATAGCCCCGGGATCCGGCGTAAACGCGCCGGGAAGGGATTTTACTACCTGGGAACCAACGGAAAGCCGATCCGCGATCGAGCGGAACTGCGAAGAATCCGAGCCCTTGCTATTCCGCCAGCCTGGACTGACGTCTGGATCTGTCCCATTCCTGAGGGTCACCTGCAAGCGACAGGTCGCGATGCGCGCGGTCGCAAGCAGTATCGCTATCATCGCCGCTGGCGCGAAACGCGCGACGAGACGAAGTTCGAACGGATGGTCGCCTTTGGAGAGGCCCTCCCGCGCCTTCGAAAGCGTGTCGAACGCGATCTTTCACTGCCCGGCCTTCCTCGCGAGAAGAGTACTCGCGAGCGTCGTCAAGCTGATGGCGGTAACGTTCATTCGAGTGGGCAACCCGGAATATGCCCGGACCAACAATTCTTTCGGCCTGACCACGCTTCGGGACCGCCACGTTGAAGTGTCCGGTTCGCGGCTTCAGTTTCAATTTCGTGGAAAAGGGGGAAAAGAACATACCGTCGAAGTCAGCGACCCTCGCCTGGCCCGAATCGTCAAGCGGTGTCAAGACATACCGGGGTACGAGCTGTTTCAGTACATCGATGAAAACGGTGAACGCCGGAAGATCGACTCTTCAGATGTGAACGAGTATCTTCGCGGCATAAGCGGTCATGACTTTACCGCCAAAGATTTCCGGACCTGGGCGGGGACAGTACTGGCCGTTTCGGCGCTCAAGGAAGCGGGACGTTCGAACCCGGCGAGACAGGCAAAGAAGCACATCGTTCAGGCGATCAAAATCGTCGCAGAACAGCTCGGCAACACCCCTGCGATTTGCCGAAAGTGTTAT
Organism: uncultured Acidobacteriota bacterium; assembly: GCA_963827655.1. Classification (GTDB taxonomy): domain Bacteria; phylum Acidobacteriota; class UBA6911; order UBA6911; family UBA6911; genus CAWHCF01. The sequence continues at coordinate 146,177 of CAWHCF010000020.1, read as the reverse complement.
GTGCATCCGCTAATTATCGAATCGTATACCAGTGGTTCGCTGCTGGAGAAACTGGAAATCATGTCAAATCATTCGTCCTCGAATGGACTGGAGAAAGAGGAGGCCACCTCCCTGGCCTTCTTGAGGGAGGCTAACCACGAAGACACCAAGACACCAAGAAACACCAACAGCACTAATTGCTCTCGCTGCGAGTGAGTGATGGACCCTTGGGCAACAAATTGCGCAACGGATCCGCGACCTCATCGGCCACCTTGAGCAGACGGCGATGCAACTCCTGGATACGAGATTTCTGCGACGGGTCGTGAATCAAATTGCGCGTCTCCGTGGGGTCGGCTTTCAGATCGTAAAGCTCCGAAAGATCTCCGTTCACGTAGACCGCATACTTATATGTGCGGCTTCGGAGAGCGCGCCATGTCGGAACCGGGGCTAGAGGCGCCGCCGGACGAGGCTGGCCGGCGCCGGGACGGGGCTGGGCGGCGGCCGGAGCGGGCGCGCCGGGAGGCATGACGTACCCCGGGGTATCTCGGGGAATAACGCCCTCGATACCCTGCCACGTATGATAGACCTCCTGCCGCCATCCTGAAGCGCGGCCGCGGCCGGCGAATATCGGCCGCAGGCTGCGGCCGTCCATTCGATCCGGGCCCTTGAGTCCGGCAAGATCATACAGGGTAGGGGCCAGATCGACATTGAGAACCAGTTCGTCGCTCACCGTGCCGGCGCGAATCACAGGAGGATAGCGCATCAAATATGGAACCCGAACGGACTCTTCGTGCGGCGTCATCTTTTCGAAGCGCCCGTGATCGCCCAGGAAATACCCATTATCCCCCGCATACGCCAGAATCGTTCGATCCAGTTGGCCGGCTTCCTCCAGCGCTTTTCGAATGCGTCCGACGTAATCGTCGAGCGCGGCGATGCAGCGATAGTAGTTCTTGATCTTTTTCACCGCAAGCTGCTCGCGGGTTAAACCGGTCGGGGGAGCGGCCGGGTTCGGCTGGGCGAAGCCGCTGTCAGGGACGTTCGTGACCGCATGAAAGAAGGCCGGCTTGGTCGCCTTGTCTTCATTGAACGTCGGCGGAAGCGAGATCTTGTCCTGCTCGAACATAGAGTCGAATCGAGGAGGCGCGGTTTGCTGGCTGTGCGCTTCCTTGTAAGCCACCATCATGGCGAACGGCCGGTCGCGATTCTGGCGGATGAACTCGACGGCGAAATCGGTCAGCAGGTCGCCATTGGCTCCCTTGAGTTTCCGCTTCTCGCCGTCGATATTCACGTCGGGGTCGACGAACAATCCCTGATTCACAAAGCTCACCCAGCGGTCAATCCCTGGCAGCGGCTCATCGGTGTTGTAAATGTGCTTCTTGCCGACGAAGGCCGTCCGATAGCCGGCATCGCGGGCCACGCTGAGGAAACTGGGAGGGAAACGCTCCGGCCATGGCCCAACGTTGGTGCGAAAGCCGGAGGTGTGTCCGTACAGTCCGGTCAGAAATGCGGCGCGGCTGGGCGCACAGAGGGGAGTTGCAACCGACGCCTGCCGGAACCATGCTCCCTCTCGAGCCAGACGATCGAGATTCGGCGTCTTGATATAGGGATGGCCCGCGAGGCTCAGGGTATTGTGCGCCTGGTCGTCAGAAAGAATGAACACGATGTTGGGACGAGGCGAAGTCTCCGCGCCTCGAGACTGCGCCCCGAAGGCAAACAGCGGAAAACCGGCCAGCCACAGAAGGACCTTGCCGGCCCCGCTCACAACCTTTTTCCGGTGAAGATCGCTGATGACGTTTTCTTGCATTGAACACCTCGCGCGCAATGTGGTTTGCGGCTAAGACGCGCTACACCATCATATTGACTTTCTCGTCAAGTCGGCGAATATTGGGTTGGCTTCGCGCCGTTTCGAGTCTTGGTTGAGTGCGGGGAGGAGATCCGGCCCGTCTTTCTCTTCCCGATGAAGCGATAGGCTTCCCCCGATGTTGGGTTGAAAACCGGTCGCGGATCTTGCGGTTCGCAACCGCTTTCAATTTAAGGTGCATTTTGTCCGTTGACATCCAAAACCCACCAACAATCGAGATACGCGATGACGACCGTGAAACAGCTGGGAGCTTTCCTTGTGATGTTGTTCAGTATCCTCGGCTGCGAGCCTGCATTGTCGCAGCAATCCGACGAGACCAAGCGATCGGGCAGCCTTGACGGTCCTACCGGACTCTTCAAGGTCTGGGACGCCGAGCCTCTCTATCCGGGCGAGGCGAACTTCAGCATCGGGGCGAACCATTTTCACCGCGATCCTGGTGAGCTCAGCATTATCACTTATCCCGTGTCGACCGCCATCGGAATTTTCCGAAACTTCGAGGTTTTTGCGAGCTGGGATGTTCAGAAACATATCGAGGCGCCAGGCATCCAGACCTACCGGGTGCTTCCCGGTCAGCTTCCCCTGCCTGCAACCACAAGACTGGGGGTGGTGCACTTTACCAGCGAAGCGTTGTTCATCGATGTACCCGAAGCCACCGGGCGCGGCAATCTCCTCGGCGGTGCCAAGTATGCTTTTCTGTCGGAGGAAGCCGGACGGCCATTCGGGCTCGCCGGAGTGTTTATGGGAACCATGGAAACCAATAATTCGGCGACCGGGCAGAATCGAGGACTATCCTCGAGCCTACTCAAGGGGGGATTCGGCGCCCTGGTCTCGAAGCGGGTGCAGAGACGCGCTCAATTTCATGCGAATTTTCTGGTGAACCTGGTGCGAAGCCCGAGAGACCGGCCCGAGGAATTCCACGTCGACATCGGCCATGAGTTTATTTACCGCGCAGGCGCTGCGTTTCCAGTGCGGGGGATTTTCCATTTTATAGTGGAGCTGGACGTGAAGGTTTACGCCGGCGACCGCGACGTAGGCCTCAATCCACAGAATCCGGTGGATCTCATCCTCGGCCTGCGCCTGTACCCCAGGAGCGGCCTCTCGTTCGCAGCCGGATACAGAGCCTCGCTCAACCATATAGACGAAGATCCCGCGAACCTCGTTTTCGCATCAGGAACCCACGGGTTTGTTTTGCAGGTAGCTTTCGGTATTCGGCGTGCAAGTCCTTGAATACTTCATTTCTCTAAGATCGATGGTGTCAAAAAAGGAGAGAACATGACTAGGCCCTCTCGAGCACTCAGCCGTTTCATGACAGCCGTTGCCACGCCCTGTGTCGCGGCGTTCGGATGTTTCCTGCTTTTCGGCCAGACTCAATGGAAGGTCCATGATATGGACCGGCCCCAGCCGCGTGTCATCGAACCCGCCACGGCAAGCACGCAGGAGCAGCCCGGCCGGCCCCCATCGGACGCAATCGTCTTGTTTGACGGCAAGGACCTTTCCCAGTGGCGCGGTAAAGACAACGAGGCCGCAAAATGGAAGGTCGAGAATAACTACATGGAAACCGTCAAAGGAACCGGTATGATCTGGAGCCGGCAGCCATTCGGCGACTGCCAGCTGCACATCGAGTGGAGAACGCCGACGCCGGCCGTGGGCGAGAGTCAGGGACGGGGAAACAGCGGCGTCTACCTGATGGGAACGTACGAGATCCAGGTGCTCGACTCTTACGACAACAAGACGTACCCGGACGGGCAGGCGGGCGCAGTCTACGGCCAGTTCCCGCCTTTGGTTAACGCTTCGCGCAAGCCCGGTGAATGGCAGACTTATGACGCGATCTTCCGCGGACCCCGCTTTGACTCATCGGGCAAGCTGCTGCGGCCCGCCCGCGTCACGCTGCTGCACAACGGCGTGCTGGTCCAGGAGAACGTCGAGCTCACGGGCCCGACCGCACACAAAGATCGGCCCGCGTACAAGGCGCATCCGGACAAGCTGCCATTGGCTCTCCAGGATCACGCCAATCCCGTTCGGTTCCGGAACATCTGGATCCGTGAGCTGGGCGAAGAACCGCGGCCATAGCCGGAGGGGGAGCCACAGCAATCAACTATGAGAACCTTCAAAAGCAACAAGGTGATGCCGATCCTTCTGGTGCTTCTGTCGAGCGCCGGAGGCGCGGCTCAAGACGGCGGCACCGGCGCCAACTGGCCGCAATACGGCGGCAGCTACCGGTTCTGGCGTTACAGCACGCTCGATCAGATCAGCCGAGGCAATGTAAAGCAACTCGCCCCGGTCTGGGCGTTTCAGACGGGCGTCGTGGACGGAGGGCTGCAGGGCACCCCGATCGTGCTCGATGGGGTGATGTATCTCACGTCCTCGTGGAACCGCGTCTTTGCGCTGGATGCCGCAACCGGCGCCGAGCTCTGGCACTACTACTACGAGAACCCGCGCCAGGTCGGGATCATCTATAGCCCCTGGAACCGGGGCGTGGCGGTCGCCGGCGGCCGCGTCTTCACGGGAACACTCGACAATTCCCTGGTCGCCCTGGATCAGAAGACCGGCCGCGAGCTGTGGAAGGTGAACGTCGAAGACATGCGCCAGTGCGGCTGCAACATCACGGGAGCCCCTCTGGTGGTAAAGGACAAAGTCATCGTCGGCGTCACCGCCGGCGACTCCGCTCACCGAGGCTACATTACGGCCTTCGATGTCCGGACCGGCCGGCTCGCGTGGCGATTCTGGACCATCCCGGGACCGGGAGAGAAAGGACACGAGACCTGGAGCGGAGATAGCTGGAAATACGGCGGCGGCTCGAGCTGGATGACCGGCTCCTACGACCCCGAGCTCAATCTGATCTATTGGGGGATCGGCAATCCAGCCGCCGACTTCTACGGCGATTCACGCCGGGGAGCCAACCTGTACACTGACAGCGTGGTCGCGCTGGATCCGGATACCGGAAAGCTCGCTTGGTACTTCCAGCAGGTACCGCACGATGTCTGGGACTGGGATTCGGCTTACGAATGCGTCCTGCTCGACCTTCCGGTGAAGGGAAAGCCTCGCAAGCTGCTCCTGAATACCAACAAGGGGGGGTACACCTTCGTCGTAGATCGCACCAATGGAGAATTCGTTTCCGCCTGGCCGGTCGCAGAAACGATCAACTGGATCAAGGGAGTAAATGAAAAGGGCGAGCTCGTAGGACGCAATGAGCCGGCGATCGGCGTTCCCAGTTTGATCTGTCCGAGCATCGGAGGAGGGCGGCAGTGGAACCAGGGGGCTTACTCTGCCAAGCTTGGCCGGTATTTCACGCACGGGATCGAATGGTGCCAGGAGGTTACCGTTCAAAAAGAGCAACCCAAGGAAGGCATGAATTTTTTTGGCGGCATCTTCCAGCTGAAACATCCCCCGTCGGGCAAGGCCTATGGCCACCTGGATGCATATGACCCCGTCACCGGAAAGAAATTCTGGACTTACCGCTCGAAATATCCGCTGCTCGCGTCGATTCTAGCGACAGCCGGCGACCTGGTCTTTACCGGAGATCCCGAAGGTTATTTCTTTGCCCTCGACGCGCGCACGGGTGAGAAGCTCTGGAGCTTTCAGACGGGCTCCGGGCTTCGCGGCGCCCCGATTTCGTATTCGGTCAAGGGAAAGCAGTACATAGCCGTTCCTTCCGGCTGGGGTTCCGCATTAGCCGGGCTTCTACCCCAGCTCTGGCCGGAGACGGAAAAGTTTCGTACCGGCTCGACGATGTTCGTCTTTGCCGTTCCTGAAGGTGGTCAGTGATGTGGCTCCTTCTGTTCATCTTCGGGAGCAGCGTGGGACAAGAAGTGAATCCGAACGGCGAACGAATCTTCGCCCAGAGCTGCTCGGTGGGATATTGCCATGGAGTCGCCGGATCTGCCGGGCGCGGTCCCCGTCTGCGTGGACGCAAGCTCGAGCGCAGCTACGTCGAAAAGGTAACGCGCGACGGCATTCCCGATTCGGCCATGCCCGGATGGAAGGGACGCCTTTCCGACCAGGAGATCGCGGCGGTCGTGGACTACATCATGGGTCTGGCCTCAGCTTCTGATTTGGTCCCGCCTTCAAACCCGATGCCTCCCGGCGAAGGTCCGGCAACCCTGGCCGAATTTGCCGGACCGCCGGCAGCCAGGCGCGGCCAGGATCTGTTTTTCGAAGCCACGCGCACCCCGCGCTGCGGCAGCTGTCACGCTCTCGGCGGCCGGGGAGCTGCAATCGGTCCCGACTTGTTGACCCTGGCGTCCGGGAAAGCGCCGGATTTCATCGCCGCCGCGCGCAGCAAGTCTCCGAAGCACGTGCTGACTGCCCGGCTAAGCGACGGCGATACCTTTCCGGCGTTGAGAGCGGGACAGAAGGATGAATTCATACAGCTGTACGATCTTACGACCGAGCTGCCCGTGTTGCGCACGCTCTCGAGACCGGAAATTCGGTCTCTGGCCGAGGGAAGCAACTGGCGGCACGAGGCGGTCGCGCGCAGTTACAGTGATGAGGAACTCGCCGCGATCCTCCCATTCATTCAATGGGTGCAGTCCGCGAAGAAGTAAACAAATACCACCAAGGCACGAAGACACGAAGAAACACCAAGAATCCAGGAGGGATAAAAATGAAACGCGCATTCGTAATTGTCTCGATCTGTTTCATCACCGCGGGCCTGATGGCGCATGAGCATACCAGAGACTCGGCCTCCGTTGAGCTGGGCAAGGGCAAGGTCAAAATTGAATATGGCACCCCGAAGCTGAAGGGACGCAATATAGACGAAATGATCAAGCCCGGGAGTACGTGGCGGCTGGGGATGGACGATCCCACGACGCTCGAAACGTCCGTGGCATTGGATTTCGCAGGCAAGAAATTGGCTCCCGGGAAGTACATTCTCTTCGCCCGACCCGATGAAAAGAAGAATTGGAACTTGCTGGTTTCGACCGGCGCCAAGCCGGATCCGGCTTCGGTCGTGGTCGAGACGCCTCTGCATTTCATGAAGGAAAACAAGCCGATCGACACTCTCAAGATTACTCTCGAGAAGTCCGGAAGCGACGCCTCTCTTCTGATTGCCTGGGGCACCTACCGGCTGCACGGGGCATTCAAGGCGGCGTGACACTCTTCGTCCCCCTGCACGGTGCTAGATATACTCTGAACCCTGTCGTCGAATTTCGTGGATCGGCTTTTTCCTTCACCCGCTGTGTCCGTAATCTGGTGCCCGTCACCGGCTTTTCGCTGACAGGAAGTAGCTACGATCATTGCTGGCAGATCACGTACTTGTTCAAGAATTTTTCGATCTGCTCGATCAAATCCCGGCGGTTTGCTTCCTTGACGAAGCCGTGTCCTTCACCCTGGTAAGAGACCAGGTCGGCGATACCTCCATTGCGCCGGACAGCCTCGGCAAACTCCACGGATTGCTGGTAGGGCACGGCTTTGTCTTCCGTGCCGTGAAATAACAGCACCGGCGCGCGCACGTTCTTGACGTGGGTCAGAGGCGAACGCTCCTTCCACAGCGCGCCGGCCTCCGGAAGTCTGCCGATGAGTCTTTCCTCGTAGTTCACCTCGAAACGGTGGGAACCTTGCTTGACCTCATACATGTTCCCGATGCCGTAAAATGAGACTCCGGCAGCCCAGAAGTCCGGATCGAGCGTCAGCGCCATGAGGGTGGTATAGCCTCCGGCACTCCCGCCCATTATGACGGCGCGCGCCGGGTCCACGTGTCCCGAATCAACCAGGTTGATGGCGCCCGATCGCGCATCCTGCACATCCAGCACGCCCCACTCTCCGTTGAGCGAGTCTTGATATTTCCGTCCAAAGCCGCTGCTACCCCGATAATTGACGACGAGGTAGTGCCAGCCGCGAGTAGCAAAATACTGCGCTTGCGGGTCCCACGTCATCGCTTTATCGGAAGTCGGGCCGCCGTGAACGAAGACAATCAACGGGCGCGGCTCGCCGGCAGGCCCCGCTGTTCGGGCGGGGTAGAGAATGCCCCAGGTGGTTGTGCCTCCAACGGTCTTCCATGAAATGACCTTGGGTTCGGAAAGAGACGACCCATCGATTATGCCCACACCGCCGGTGGCCCTGACGCATTCGGTGCTCCCCTTTCCGTCAAGGGTCACGAGAGCGGGCGGAGTCGTGCCTCTCGCTCCTATGAAACCTAATGCATCCTGGAGGACGTTCAGTCCGGACACCTCGGTCCATTGTGTGTCAAGCACCGTCACTTTCCTGTCCGGCCACGTCACCCGCAGGATCGCGTCCCGGCTTTCATGACGTCTGACGGTGTAGATCGACCGGCTGTCTCCGCTCCACCGCATGGATATCAAACCCGGGATCCAATCCGGCCGGCCGATTTCTCCCTCCCCGGTCTCCAGCCGCACAGCATTGGATCCGTCCGCGCCGGCCACCCAGAGTGACCGCCAGCCGGTTTCGTCACTCGTGAAGGCGAGGAATTTTCCGTCAGGACTGAACTGCGGCGAGGAAAAGCTGACTCCCGGCTTGGAAATTGTGGTCGCGTTCAGCGGAAACACCTGGTGCGCCGCGATGCAGTCGTGCACCGGCCGGGCAAGACGAACAATTTGCAACCTTGATTCGTCCCAGGGCATGTCCATTTCGTTCCACTCTTGCCACGCGATCCAACGGCCGTCGGTTGAGAATGCCGGGTTAAACGCGTACCAGGGGTCATCCGAAAGCTTGACTGGCAGGGCCTTGCCGCCCAGCTCGGCCAACAAGACGTTGCACCTGTCTTCTTCCTCGCAGAGAAAAGCGACAAATTTCCCGCAAGGCGAAATCACGGGCGCGGCTACTCCCTCAGCAGGGGGCGTGATGGCCTGTTGACGGCCGGTCTGCAAGTCGACTTGATGTAATCTTCCGTCTTCGGCGGCATAGACCAGGCAACTGCCTCTTACATGGAAAATCCCTCCGCCGTAGCCGATTCCTCCCTTGGGCATCGGCTCCGTCGTGATCACGCTTGCCAGACCTGTGGCGGCTGATTGGCGGACAATGCTTCGCCTGCCATCGGCCGTCTTGACGTAGAAAAGGTCATCAGGCGAGTCTCCAAAGGCGGGCTCGGCAAGGGTGTGAGCAAGATAGACTCGGTCTAGCGGCAGAGGACAATCATTCGATTGACGATTTACGATTGACGATTTACGATTTCCATTCCTGCTTCTTGGCAAAGATTCTTGGTGTTGCTTCGTGCTTCGCGTCTTATGGTATTGGGTCCGCAGCCCTACCACGAAGACACGAAGAAACACAAGCTTCTTTCATTGTGTGGCGGCGATGTAGACGTAGTCGTTGAATTGCCAGACGCCGCTGATCTTTGACCACATCCGCACGTATAGCGTGCTCCCGTTCACAGGCAGCGGGGAAACCGTCACCGAGAGATTTGTTCCCTGCGACTGGGTGTAGATCTGGTAGCCGGCAAAGTCGTCCCGATGTCCAACCAATACTCCGATACTCCGGAGCCCGTATTCCAGACGAACGTCACGGTTGACGACGTCAATGTCGATCCGGGAACGGGACTCGTGATGGCCGCATTGACGCTAGCCCCTCCGGATGTCGCCGTATAGGTATAGTCATTGAACTGCCATGCACCGCTGATCCGCGACCACAGGCGGACGTAAACCGTGCTCCCGTCGGCTGGCAGCCCGGCAACCGTTGCCGACAGGTTGGTCCCCTGCGGCTGGGTGTAGATCTGAGCGCCGCCGGCGGTCGTCCCGATGTCCAACCAATACTCCGCTACTCCGCTGCCGGTGTTCCACACGAACGTCACGGTCGACAACCCCAGGGTTGAGCCCGGCGCCGGACTTGTGATCTGCGCCCGGACGCCGGCTCCTCCTGAGGGCGCAGTGTAGGTATAGTCATTGAATTGCCATGCGCCGCTGATCAGCGACCAGAGCCGGACGTACACCGTGCTCCCGTTTGCCGGCAGCCCGGAAACCGTCGCCGACAGGTTGGTCCCCTGCGACTGGGTGTAGATCTGCGCTGCCGCCAGCGCTCGTCCCGATGTCCAACCAGTACTCGGCTACTCCGCTTCCAGTGTTCCAGACGAACGTCACGGTTGACGAACGGCAAAGTCGTGCCAGGCGCCGGACTGGTTATCTGAGCCTTGACACCCGCGCCGCCCGAGGCCGTGTAGGTATAGTCATTGAACTGCCATGCGTCGCCGATCAGCGACCAGAGCCGGACGTACACGGTGCTCGCATTTGTCGGGAGCCCGGCAACGGTCGCCGACAGGTTGGTCCCCCGCGACTGGGTATAGATCTGGATACCGCCCAGTGTTGTTCCCACGTCTAACCAGTACTGTGCGACCCCGCTCCCTGTGTTCCACGAAAACGCCACGGTTGACGAGATCAGCGTCGAACCCTGCTGCGGACTTGTGATTTGTGCCTTGGCCGTGGTGGGGGCGCTGTCCCTCCAGTTGGCAACCGTGAAGGCTGTGCTATTCAGGGAGCGGCGATTGTCGGCCGAATTAGGGAGGGTCTGATCGACCCCCATTGGCTGGCCGTTGAACAGCACCTCCGGATTGGACCAGTAGTTGACGCGCGGGCAACCCGTCCCTCCACAGTTGTACGCCATGATGGTCCGAAAGGCGTTGTCCGGCGCCTGGTACCCATAGGAATAAGGAAAAGCCGCCGGTCCGGAGGCATTGGCGCGGTCATGGTGTGAGCCCATGTTGTGGCCCAGTTCGTGGGCAAAGCTGTAATTCCCCGCCGCGCATATGCGGGATACCAGAGAAAAAGCAAAAGTCTTGAAGCCATCGGAAACGGTGGTCATCAACCAGGCCTGTCCACAGAAGGCCGTGTCGTTGACAATCAGCACAACGGCATCCGCACCATGAGTGTCGCGGAGGGAGTGAACCTCATCCATGAAGCCGTCGGCGGTGTTGGTCAGTCGATTCAGCGTTGTAGTCCAATTGAATCCAGCTTCGCTGTATTCGACCTCCGCCGTGTGGACCAGACGCAGCCGCTGGGTGACGTTGCTGTTGGCATAACCGGTATTCGACTCGCTCACCGCCAGAGCGATGAGCGCGTTCATCGCGCCGGTTCCCCCCGCGGCCAGCCGCGCGGTCGTGGTGTAGACCACCATTACATCGACGATGGAGCCGTCGTCTCCCGCGATCGTGGGGAGGGTGGACGGCGTATGAACGGGAATCGGCGGAGCTTCCGGCGGAAAGGCGGCCGGGTCAATCTGGTTAATGGAGTAGACTCCGCTTTCCTCGTAACGCACCTCGTAGGATGTTCCAGGGATGGAGACGTTGCCCGCCAGAACTCCATCTCTAACCACAAGAGAGACGCCACTCGGTTCAACGCCCTGCAGGTGGCCGGTCCAGGCGAAGCTGTCCGTCCCCGTGGCTTCGATGCGATCGGGTACCGCGGTGAAGGAGGTATCATCAAACAGATTGAGGCGGATGTTTTGAACTTCCACGGATCTTCCCGGCACACGCTCGACCTGTGACGCGAGCAGATCAAGATTTACATCGACGAATCGGGTGCGAAGCAGCCTGGGATCCCCCGTTGTTGCAGCGACGCCCTGGCTGTTCAAGGACTCGACGAACAGCTCGATCTCGCGGTCACGCTGCGCAGAAAAGGTGCCGGGGAGAATGAAAGGTAACAGGACCACAACGACCAGCTTCGCTGGAAATCTTACGCGGAGTTGAGCCATCTTGTCGCTCCTTATTACTGCCTATTACTGACAAAAGAATCCATATCGTTTCATCGTTTCCGTAGTTCCGCGTCTTTGCGATAAGCAGACTATCGACCCAACCGCGCGCGTATGACTGCAACGACGGAATCACCGTGAAACCGGCCATTTTCTATGAAAACTCGATTGGTTTCCTTTCCCGTCACGACCGCGCCTGCCAGGTACAAACCGGGAACGTTTGTTTCCAGCGTCTCAGGATTGTGCGTGGGCACAAACGTCTCCTCATTCACTTCGACGCCGGCCCGCCTCAGCAGTTCGCCATCGGGGTGGTAACCCGTCAGCAGAAAGACCCCCTGCGCCGGCAGCTCATCGCGGTTCCCGTTGGATTCAACGATGACGCACTCGGGACGGATCTCGCGGACTCTGGTACCGAAACGGCCCCGGATTGATCCTTCCTTGATACGGTTCTCGATATCAGGGCGAACCCAATACTTGATCGACTCTCCCAGCTGGCTGCCGCGGTGCACCAGTGTAACCTGGGCGCCGGCACGAAACAGCTCCAGGGCGGCTTCCGCCGCCGAATTCTTGCCTCCGACAATCACGACTTGCTTCCGATAGAAGGGATGCGGCTCGCTGTAGTAGTGGCGCACATGAGGCAAGTCTTCCCCCGGGATTTCGAGCCGGTTGGGATGATCGTAGTATCCGATTGCCATCACGACGGTGCGCGCGTAGTGAACCCCCCGGCTCCCATTGCTGGAACGCGTCTCGATAGCGAATACGTCCTTATTCCTGGCGTTCGATGGTGATCACCTGCTCGCCCAGAGAGACGCGCAACTGGTAAGCGTCGGTGACGCGCCGGTAGTAGCGCAAAGCCTCGGCGCGCGTGGGCTTCTGGTAAGGGGTGGTGAACGGGAGGGCACCGATTTCCAGCAACTCCGGCGTGGTGAAAAAAACCATGTCCCTGGGAAAATGAAAGATCGAATTCACCAGTACTCCTTTTTCAAGCACCTGGTAGTCCAGTCCCGCTTTTTGCGCAGCAATAGCTGCGGCCAGGCCCGCCGGTCCTCCCCCGACAATTACAAGATCGCGCAAATTCATTTTGTAATCCTTCGTGTAACACCACCGCCCAAGACACAAAGACGCGAAGAAGTACTCTTTGCGTCTTCGCGTCCTGGCGGTTAGACCCAAAACTATGTGTCGCCGCGTCCTGGTCGTTGATAGTATATGTCAAAACCAAGGAGCGCCGGATGAATCGCATACGGTATGGCACTTTATTCTGGATCATTGCGGCAATTGCCTCGACTGGCGGAATATTCGAGCCGCGCGCCTTCAGCGGCGCAAAGCGTTCGATAACCGAAAAGGATTTGTTCCGCTTTGTGTGGATTGCGGACCCGCAGCTCTCTCCGGACGGCTCCCGCATTGCCTTCGTACGGGTATCGGTCAACCCGAAGCGAGACCGCTACGAGACTGCATTGTGGACCGTCCCGGTTGAGGGAGGTGAGGCACGCCAGTTCACGGCCGGACCCCATGACCTTTCGCCGCGCTGGTCTCCCGACGGGAAACAGATCGCCTTTCTTCGCGCGGTCGAAAAGGAAGGGAAGATCCAGCCGGCGCAGCTCTACTTGATACCGGCCAGCGGCGGCGAGGCACAATCTCTAACCGAGATACCGAGAGGCGCAGGATCTCATCGGTGGTCTCCCGACGGAAAGTCGATTGCCTTTACCAGCTCCGCGTCAGCGGAAGACCTGGCCCAGAAAAAAGCCCCAGCGAGCGAAGCCTCCGCCGAACGCCAGAGCGACGTCCGCGTGATCACTCAGGCCGTATACAGGTTCAACGACGCCGGATATCTGGATCCGAAGCGCCGCAGGCACATCTGGAGGGTCGCGGTTCCGGGAGGCGGCGAACCGAAGCAACTCACTTCAGGCTCTTTCGACGAGACGAATCCCACATGGTCGCCGGACGGTAAAGACATCTATTTCACGTCCAATCGAGTGAAGGAGTCTTACTACGAACCGCCGGATACTGACATTTACGCCATCCCATCGGGCGGCGGCGAGATGAAAAAGGTCTTGAGCATCGACGGCACTATCGGCGACTTCTCGTTCAGCCCCGATGGGAAGCTCATTGCGTTCCGGGGGACTGCGAACGGGCGTCCGGCACGCTCGTACAGCCAGCCCGATTTGTTCGTCGCAGATGCGATTGCAGGAGCAACGCCGAGGAATCTTACTGCAACGTACGACTTCGATGTCGGCTCCGGCCTGACTGCCGACCAGCATCCGCCGCGAGCCAACCAGTCCGGTGGAGTTATTTGGGACAAAGATGGGCGACGTTGATCGTAGTTGTCGCGGAGCAAGGCCGGGCTAACCTTATCCGTATCGATGCGATCTCGGGCAAGGTCGATCCTTTTACCACGGGCGATCATGAGATCGTATCCTACGCTGCGAGTTCCAACGCTTCCAAGCTGGCGGTCCTGGTTTCCAGCGCAACCAGCATTGGCGATCTTTTCCTCCTGGACGGCACCACGGGAAGAATGACCCAGGTCACCCGCTTCAACGACTCCCTGTTCTCCGAGCTGGAGCTGAGCGCACCCGAGGAGATCTGGTATACCAGCTTCGATGGAAAGAAAATTCATGGGTGGATTCAGAAGCCGCCGGATTTCAACCCTGCCAAGAAATATCCCATGATCCTGGAGATTCACGGAGGACCTCACGCGGCCTACGGCCACACGTTCACCCACGAGTTTCACTGGATGGCCGCCAAGGGATATGTCGTGCTCTACACAAATCCGCGCGGCAGTTCGGCGTACGGGCAGGACTTTGGAAACATCATCCAATACCGCTATCCGGGCGATGATTTTAAAGACTTGATGGCCGGAGTCGATGATGTGCTCAAGCGAGGTTATGTCGATCCGGAGCGCCTGGGCGTTACGGGAGGCAGTGGAGGCGGGCTGCTGACCAACTGGGTCGTCACCCAGACCAGCCGGTTTCGAGCGGCGGTAGCGCAACGCTCGATCGCCGACTGGGCCGGTTTCTGGTACACCGCCGATTTTACGCTCTTCACGCCAACCTGGTTCAGGGGCGCCCCCTGGCAGGATGCGGCAGATTTCGCGGCGCGGTCGCCCATCACTCACGTCTCAAAGGTGACGACGCCGCTCATGTTTATCGAGGGGGAAACCGACTATCGTACGCCTCCCTCTGAAGGGGGCGAGGTGATGTTTCGCGCACTCAAGTATCTTAGAAAACCAACGGCCCTCGTGCGCTTTCCGGACGAGACGCATGAACTCTCACGATCCGGAAAGCCGTGGCACCGGGTCGAGAGACTGCAGCACATTCTGAACTGGTTCGACAAGTACCTCCAGGGGAAATCCATCGACCTGTACGAAGTGCAGTAGACCTCGAGCCTCGGCGAGTGGATTTAATTTTCACGCACTCACCACCAGGGCGGAACGAGGTTCGAAAAACCTTGCTGAAGGAGAAAACTCATGAAGTCGGACTTGTGGCTGGTCTTTGTCGTCGGAGCCGTGCTGTCCTGGGGAGCATATGTCCCCGTGCTGCACGAAGGACAGAATTCGCTGAACAAGGGATCGATTCGCGCCTTCCTCTGCGTCGGAATCGCCTATTTCCTGACCGCGGTCCTGGTCCCGCTGGCTTTGCTGGCCGCTAGAATGGAGCCGATGGAATTCAACACCCGGGGGACCGTTTTCGCCATAGCCGGTGGAACGCTGGGGGCGGCGGGCGCGCTCTGTATCATTCTCGCGCTGAAGTTCGGCGGAACGCCCAATTATGTTCCTCCGCTGGTCTTTGCCGGAGCTCCGATCGTCAGCACCTTCGTCAGCATGGCCTGGCATCGGCCGAAGTCAGCTCCTGAGATCTGGTTCTATGTGGGGCTGGTGCTGGCCGCCGCGGGCGTCGCCCTGGTCCTGCGCTTCAAACCCTCTTGACCATCGGTCATTGGTCATTGGTCATTTGTCATTTCTGGATCCTTTGCGCAATACCGGTTCATCAATGAAAAATGACCAATGACTGATGACCAATGACATATGCGCCATCGGTGAGCAGATTCTTCATCGCAGTGCAGGACTGGTTCATCCCTTCGTTCTCCCGTTCGCCCCAATTCAAATAGAGAAACGGCCTGGCATGGCCCGGGTCGCTTGGCAGGGAACTTGCGCGTGTCGACGATCAGGCGCCGACTCGTCCCGCAGCAGAAAATGATTGCCCCGAATTACCCGGTGCGCGCAAAATGGGGGAACCATGCGGACACTTGATCGTTATAATGAGTTATGAGACGGTTTTTCTTGCTCTCTTACATGATTCTCTTTTTCCTCGCTGTTACATGCGCGCTCGCTTGTCCAGAAGTATTGCCGCAGACGGCTCGGACGGCTGACGCCAAACAGTGCACGGACGAACAGCGAGACTGCTGCGGACCGCACGACGAAAGCCCCTCCTGTTCCAGCTGTGTGGATAGCAGTTTCATTGCCGGCGAGCGGTCTCTGAAAGTTTTTCAGCCAGCGCTCTCGGACTTAGTAAGCGGAGTCTGCCTGACCGCGTCCGCGACCTGGTTCGAATCGCCTTCACTTCGAGTAATCGAGGTTCCCCTCTTCATCAAAAACCGCGTTCTCCGGATTTAGAAAGAAACGGACGCGCCCAGCTGTCTCTTTTTCAAAATCCAATTTCTTTCTTAAGGAGAGTGCCATGAGAAGAGCTTTCTTAGGCCTAGCTCTGGTTCTGACCTTCTTTGCGGCCAGCGCCTTTGTCAGCGCCCAATCCTGCTGCGGAAGTTCCTGCTGCGGCTTGGGTTGTTGCCTGTAAGGAAGGACACGGGGAGGTCCGGAAATCCGGGCCTCCCTGATCAGATCAGGGACAATCAGCTTGCCCGCGAGCTCTCCACTTGACCGAATGGTCCTAACAAACCTCCAGTGCGACCCGGGCGCAAGGCGCCGCCCTACTTGCGGTGAGGTTTCGGAGCTTGCTACCGCCTTATTTGGCGAAGCAAGCTTCGCC
Organism: uncultured Acidobacteriota bacterium; assembly: GCA_963827655.1. Taxonomy (GTDB): domain Bacteria; phylum Acidobacteriota; class UBA6911; order UBA6911; family UBA6911; genus CAWHCF01. The sequence continues at coordinate 129,722 of CAWHCF010000020.1, read as the reverse complement.
AACACTGAATGCTAAGTCCTGCTCCAGATTCCAAGATTCTCAAAGAACTCACCCGCCCTGGCATTACACTCGCCAGCCGCGGAGCTCTCGCTATGCGGACTGTGGCCCGCGCCTTGAAGAACGTGAACCGTGGCCGAAGGGAGCGCTTCTCGCACGGCCGCTAATTCGCCGGGTTCCGTGCGTGGATCATCTCCCCCATGGATGAAGAGCGCAGGAACCCGCAGTTCCGAAAGCCTGCCTCCATATAGATCCTGATTGGCCTGCACGCTTTCGCAGGCAATGTTCAACCATGCCTGGCCGCCGTTTCGCATCAATTGCTGCCAGTAACGCTCGCCATGCTCCGAGGCCAGGGTTTCGCATACTCGCCTTCCCATCCGTTCCGGGTCTGAAGCCATGGTCTGGAAAAATTCGCGCGAGCCGGGCTTGACTCGATAAAAGTGGAAGGCCTCGAGTACCAGCGCTCGAATCCGCTCGGGCGCGGCGAGTCCGATATGCGCCGCGATGACCGCCCCATCGCTGTGCCCCCACAGGACAGGGCGCCGAAGGTCGAGAGCCTCCAGAAACCGCATCGTTTCCACGGCAGCACGCGCGTGGAAATCCGAGGGCAATTCTTCCAGTTTAGTGGAGCGGCCGTAACCCGAGCGATCGGGGATCAAAATGCTGAATCGATCGCCAAATGCCTGGATCTGCCGATTGAAAGGATAGATTTCATAGCCCCAGCCGCCGTGCAGAAAAACCAGCGGCACGCCATGACCCGATTCTCGATAGTAGATCTTGACCGGAACCGGTCCTTGGACGAGAGGAGAGTGCGTAAGCGTGATGAAGGGCAAGCTGTAACTTGCCAGGGCCGTTTCCTGGCATCCTCGCGTCTCTTTTTTAGTTGAATCACGCAACTAGAATCAACCGCAAAGACGAAAACAACGCCTGGACCTTCCGGCGCCGGCAGGCCTCCCTGCGCCATCTACCGACTCATAACCTCTGCTGGCCGAAAGAAGGATGCGTCCTCCAGAAACTCATCGTATTTTGCAGCCGAGCACAAGGAGGAAGCGATGACAGACCCGGAGAGTAAAACGAACACTGATTCTTCTCCCCGCACGATCGCCCAGCTGGTTACGGGCGCAACGCTGGTCCTGGCGGGGGTCGCCTTGTTTCTGGCCAATCTGGATCTGCTTGAGCTGAGAGGGGTATGGCGCTACTGGCCTCTGGTATTGATCGGCGTTGGTGTCAACAAACTCGTTCGACCGGGAGACAAGAAAAACACGGACGAGGGGGTCTGGCTCTGCACGGTCGGCGCATGGTTGCTGATCTCGAATCTCAAACTCTTCGGCCTTGGTTTTAGCAAGTCCTGGCCTCTCTTGATTCTGGCGATCGGAATCTCCATAGTCTGGAGTGCTCTCAGGCCTGAATCACCGGCGAACACGCCCGCGGAGGAGCAAAATGGAAGATAGCCCTTCCTTCCGAGTGACGCCGCAGCTGGTACTCGGTCTCCTGGCAATCGTGTTCGGAGTTCTCTTCACTCTGGACAATCTTGACGTCCTGGAAGCCGAGGAATATTTTCGCCTCTGGCCCGCGGGTATCATTGCGGTGGGCCTGACCAAGCTGATCCAGTCGACGAGCACGCCGGGACGCGCGGCCGGAATAGTGTTCTCGCTGGTTGGTACTCTGTGGCTGCTCAGCAATCTGCGTCTCATTCGTTTTTCAATCTGGGACTACTGGCCCCTGATCCTGGTCGCCATCGGCGGAAGCATGGTATGGCAGGCTTTTGCTCGCAGTTCAAAGATCGCGATCGCAGACAAGCCCAACATACCCGTCGACCCAGACTCCACAATCAGCGCAATCGCCGTAATGGGGGGTGTCGTACGAAGCTGCAATTCAAAAGACTTCCGGAGTGGAGAGTTCACCGCGATCATGGGTGGATGCGAGATTGATTTGCGCGAGTGCGACATTCAGCGCGAGGAAGCTGTCATTCACACCTTCGCCTGGTGGGGAGGAATCGAGATCAAGGTGCCCGAAGACTGGACTGTGGTCTCCCAGGGCTTCCCTCTTATGGGCGGATTCGAGGATACGACGCGACCGCCTCAGGGAGAACCGAAGAAGCGGCTCGTAGTCAAAGGATTTGCCATCATGGGCGGGGTCGAAACCAAGAACTGAGCATGCACCCCATTGCCACGCAAAAAGGAATTCTTCGAATTTATCTCGCTGCCTGGTTCCCCGTAGCCTGCCTTCTCGCTACTCTGCTGGCACTCTCGGGACGCCTCTCCTGGACGGAGTCCGTCGTCGTTGCGTTCCCGCTGGCATCCGAGTATGCGTTCATCTGTCTTCCCAGCTGGTACTTGTGCCGCGCGCTCCCGCTTCGGCGCACAGGCTTTGTCCGGCTCTTCAGTGTCCATACGATCGCGGCTTTTCTCTCCAGCACCTGGTGGATCCTCACGGGTAAACTCTACGTATCCCTGCTCTCGTTCATCCCGAAGTTTGCCACGCTCAGTGAGCGCTATAACGCTGAAGTCCCGCTGCTGCTCGGCGTGGGAATCCTCCTTTTCTATCTTGCGATCGCCGTGAACTACGTAATAGGAAGCTTTGAGGTCGCCCGGGAATCGGAGCGGCTTGCGCTGGAGCACGAGATTCTGGCTCGCGAGGCTGAGCTCAAGGCGCTGAGAGCCCAGATCGATCCGCATTTCCTCTTCAATAGCCTCAACTCCGTCAGCTCTCTCATCGCCACCGATAGTGCGGGCGCGCGAAGGATGTGCCTGCTGCTGGCGGATTTCCTCCGCAAGAGCATCAGCCTGGGAGCGCAGCAGAATATTCCCCTGGTCGAAGAGATTGCGCTGGCGTCGAATTTTCTCTCCATCGAGCGGGTTCGTTTCGGCTCGCGCCTGAGAGTAGAACAGGAAATCGACGAAGCCAGCAAGGACTGCCTGGTGCCTCCGCTTCTTCTTCAACCCCTGGTTGAAAACGCCGTCAACCACGGTATCGCCCAGCTGATCGAGGGAGGAACCATCCGCATCAAGACCGAAAGAAGGGGAGATCGGCTCAGAATCGCGATCGATAACCCCTGCGATCGTGAGCGGCCACAAGCAACGCGACAAGGACTCGGCCTTCAGAATGTGCGCAGCCGCCTGGCGACGCTTCATGGATCGGAGTCTCGCGTGGACGTGCAGGAGAAGGATGGCCACTTCCGTGTGGAACTCACGCTTCCCGCGGTTTTCGAGAATAAGCCTCCACTGGATCCGCAAAACACTACCGGTCGCGACCGGGAGCCTCTTGCCACCAGACGTTCACGGCCATGACCGGCAAAACCGTAGCTCATTACAGGATTCTCGAGGAGCTGGGAGCCGGCGGCATGGGCGTGGTCTACAAAGCGCAGGACACGCGGCTCAATCGGCTCGTGGCGCTGAAATTTCTGCCGGAAGAGTTGTCAAAAGATCGCCGCGCTCTGGAACGCTTCCAGCGGGAAGCGCGTGTCGCCTCGGCGCTGAATCACCCTCACATCTGCACCATCTACGATGTGGCCGAGCATCAAAAACAGCCCTTTATCGTGATGGAGTTTCTGGAAGGAGATACGCTCAACCAGCACTGCGCCGGCAGGCCCCTTAAGATCGGAGAGATTCTCGAACTGTCGATTCAGATCGTCGATGCCCTGGACGCCGCGCATTCCAAGGGAATTGTGCATCGGGACGTCAAGCCGGCCAATATCTTGCTGACCGAGCGCGGACAGGCCAAGGTGCTGGACTTCGGCGTGGCGAAGTTTTCGGCGCAAGGGACCGAAGGACGCGATACCACCCTGGAATCGGATCCCCCTTTGACGCGCACGAATGCATTGATGGGAACCGTGGCTTACATGTCTCCTGAACAAGCTCGCGGAGAGCCGATCGACGCCCGCAGCGACCTTTTCTCCTTCGGGTCGGTGCTTTACGAGATGAGCACGGGCAAGCAAGCCTTTGCGGGGAATACTCCCGCGCTCGTCTTCGACTCGATCCTGAACAAGACTTCGGTTCCTCCTGCCGGCATCAACCCGGACCTGCCCGCAGAATTGGAAGCCATCATCAAGAAAACGCTCGAGAAGAATCTCCGGGCGCGCTACCAGTCAGCCGGTGAACTGCTGGCCGATCTGCGTCAACTCAAGCAAGAAACGGACTTCAGCCTGGAAGCGCGCCGGCGATTCCCGGAGAGCCCCTCCGATTTCTCGGGACGCGAAAAGCTCGGCTGCGTGATCGTAGACGATGAGCAACCGGCTCGCGAAGTTCTAAGAGAGTATCTCTCCGCCTTCCCCGAAATCGAAATCCTGGCCGAATGCTCCAATGGCTTTGAGGCGGTGAAGACGGTTACCGAGCTCAAGCCCGATATCCTGTTCCTCGATATTCAGATGCCGAAACTCAACGGCTTCGAGGTTCTTGAGCTGATCGAGCGAAACCTGGCCGTGATCTTCATAACCGCTTATGACGAGTATGCCCTGAAGGCCTTCGAGGTCCACGCCGTGGACTATCTGCTGAAGCCCTTCAGCCCGGAGCGGCTCGCGGAGGCCATCGGCCATGCCCGCGAGAAGTTCCGCCGCAGAGAGACTCTGCCCGCGGCCGGCCTGGCGGCCAGCGCGCGCATTCCCGAAAGAAAATCAGAGCGGGTCCTGGTCAGGGATGGCTCCCGGGTCCACGTCATTGCTGTGGGAAAGATCGACTACGTCGAAGCCCAGGATGACTACGTCTGTATCAAGGCCGGAGGCAAGGATTACCTCAAGCAGCAAACGCTAAACGAGCTGGAAGCGCTGCTCGACAGCGACCGTTTTATCCGCATTCACCGGTCGTATATCTTGAATGTCGAGCGCATGGTGCGGCTTGAACTGTACGCCAAGGACAGCCGGGTCGCCATCCTTGCCGACGGGACGAAGCTGCCGGTGAGCCGGTCCGGATATGGCCGGCTGAAACCCTTGCTCTAGCTTAGTCGGTTGGTTTGTAAATACGCTAACGTATTGGCCAGAGTGGCAGGAGTCGGCGCTGTCGTCGCCTAGGGCCGAAGGCCCGGCAGTGAGTAGCCCCGCCCGTCAGGGCGGGGTTTCGAGACGCCCCTGCCACGAGTTCGAAGGACCAACTCCGGCTTGCGCACCTTCGGCGCTCCTTCTTAATGTACGCATTCCCGGCCCTACGGCGGGTCTATCTCTGTCGGCCTTTCAGGCCTCAACTGCCAAAATACGTTTCCGTAATTGCGACAGCAGGACTTAATGGTTAGCGCTAGGAAACGCGAAGAGATACGCCATGATCTCCCGGACCACGCGCCCATGAACGTCGGTCAGCCGGAAGTCACGGCCGGCGTAGCGATAGGTCAGCCGCGTGTGATCCAGGCCCAGCAGATGCGAGGATGGTCGCGTGCAGATCGTGGAAGTGAACCTTGTTCTCCACGGCGTAATAGCCGTAGTCATCGGTCGCTCCGTATTGAAAGCCCGGCTTGACGCCGCCGCCGGCCAGCCACATGGTGAAGGCTTCGGGATTGTGATCGCGGCCGTCGGACCCCTGGGCCGTCGGCGTCCGCCCGAACTCGCCGCCCCACAGGACGAGGGTGTCGCGCAGGAGACCGCGCGCCTTCAGGTCCTGGAGCAAGCCGGCGATGGGCTTGTCCACTTCGCGCGCGTTCTGCTCGTGGTCGCGGCGCAGGCGAGTGTGCTGATCCCACTTGTAGCTATGGCTGACCTGCACGAACCGGACGCCGCGCTCGGAGAAGCGCCGGGCCATCAGGCACTGCCGTCCGAAATCCTCGGTGAGCGGATCGTCCATGCCGTAGAGCTTGAGCGTCGCCGCGGATTCGCCTGATATGTCCTGCAACTCGGGCGCTTCCGATTGCATGCGGAACGCCAGCTCGAAGGACTCGATGCGGCCCTCGAGCGCCCGGTCCGGACCGGTAGCCGACAGTTGCTCCCGGTTCATCTCCTGGAGGTAGTCGAGCTCCATCCGCTGGATGTCCGCGCGGCGTCTCGCTGTTGGTAATGAACGGAATCTTGGCCTCCCGCGCGCGAATTCCGACGGCGCCGATCGCCGTTCCCGCGTAAGGAGCCGGCAGAAATGCCGAGCTGTAGTTGTTCGCGCCGCCGTGGCTCTGAGTGGGACAGATCGTGATGAAGCCGGGCATGCTCTGGTTCTCGGTGCCCAGGCCGTAGGTAATCCACGAGCCCATGCTGGGGCGCACGAACGTATCGCTTCCGGTGTGCAGCTCGAGCAGGGCGCCGCCGTGGCGCGAGTTCGAGCCGTGCATGGACTTTATGAAGCAAAGATCGTCGACGAACCGGGCCACCTCGGGAAACAGGTCGCTGACCCACATCCCGCTCTGTCCATACTGGCGGAACTCCCAGGGCGACTGCAGCAGGTTGAAAGTCTCGCTCGAGACCACCTTGGGACGCTCGAAGGGCAGCGGCTTGCCATGATCCCGCTTGAGCAGCGGCTTGTAATCGAACGTGTCGACTTGCGAGGGTCCACCGTGCATGAACAGAAAAATCACTCGCTTCGCCCTGGGTTCGAAATGAGGCGCCCGGATCGCCAACGGACCGGCTGCCGCGCCGCGCCGCGCGCCTGCTCACCCAGAAGCCCGGCAAGCGCCAGGCCGCCAAAACCGGCACTGCTCCTCTGGAGCAGTTCTCGCCGCGACATCCGGCGGCCGAAGTACGGATTCCAGTGCGCATTCATCGGCGATCCTCAGTTCAGATAGATAAACTCATTCGATGCGATCAGCGACTTGCAGAAGCTCTGCCATGCGAACACGCGGCGTTCGCCCGCATTTTCCTTCCGCTTTTCCATCGCCCGTTCCACTCGAGCGATGAACGCCAGCGCCCGGTCGATTTCCTGCGCAGCCGCCGGTCTGCCGAGCGCGCGCTCATAGGCGTCGCGGATCCTTCCGGCATCGTCGAGATCGGCCCGTCCCAGTAATCTCTCGGCCATCTTGCGGCTGTGCTGCGAGCGGCACGGACCCGTTCATCATGAACAGCGCCTGTGGGGCCACCACGGTCGAGTCCCGGTCTCCGTTCGACATGGAAGGGTCGGGCAAATCGAATGCCTGGAAGACGTCGTACATCGAGCTGCGGATCACAGGTAGATAGACCGCGCGAATGTTACGATCGTAGTCAATGCCACCCGCCGGTATTGCACATACTGGCGGTCCTTGTACGCCAGAATGGACCCGCCCTCCGTGAAGTCCAGGTCTCCGGAAACGGCCATGATCGCGTCGCGGATGCTTTCGGCTTCCAGGCGGCGCCGGTTCATGCGCCACAACAGCGTGTTTTCGGGATCGGTTTCGGCCGCTCGCGCGTCATACCGGCTGCTCATCTGGTAGGTGGTCGAGAGCATGATGAGCCGGTGCATCGCCTTGATCGACCAGCCGCCCTCGATGAACCGAAGCGCAAGCCAGTCGAGCAGCGGTTGATTGGTGGGCGGCTCGCCCAGACGCCCGAAGTTGTCGGTGGAAGGCACGATCCCGCGGCCAAAGTGCCAGCGCCAGATGCGATTCGCCATGACGCGGCTCGTCAGCGGATGGTCCTTCTGCGTCAGCCATTGCGCCAGTTGGAGGCGACCGCTTTCCTTGGCGCCGATAGCGACTCTGATTGTCGCCGGCTATCACGCGCAGAAACCGGCGCGGCGCCACCGGGCCCAGGGTCCAGTGGCTGCCCCGGATATGAATGGGTAGATCGGCGATCTCGCCTTCACGGATTCCCATCGCGTGAGGGAACTCCGGAGTTGCCTCTACCAGCTCCTTCTCCTCACCCTCCAGCCGCGCCAGCTCCCGCTGGGCCTCAGCCGGAAAGTACTGGCTGGAATCCGCCGGCGGACGAAACGGTCCGAATTTCTCGTACAGCAGCTGTCGCAGAGCTTCCAACCCGGCATCGGTCAAGCCGGCTTCTTCCTTCTTGTCATCCGCCTTTTCGTTGTCGACCTCACCGCCGGGATGCAGCGCCTGCCACTGGCGCACCGACTCACTGAACAACTCCTGGTAGCGGCGCGGCGAGCTCCTCACGGTTCGCGGGGTGGAAGTCCCGGAACAGCTTGGCAGCGGGCGAGGTCCACTCGTCCAGCGGCCGCCGGGTGCCATAGACGTCCCAGCCGTAGAGCACCGAGTGAGGCGCACCCTTCGACCGGCGCAAATGATCGACCCATTGATCCAGGAATCCGGGATTGATGCCGTACTGGCGCGCCACCTGCACCGGCGTCCTCGGCACCGGCACGCCCTTCGCCAGAGAACTCGGCGCCACCAGAAGCTTTTCGAAGTACGGGAATCGGCTCTTGTGTTCTAACCGCAGCGTGTTCTTTCCCGCCACCAGCGGGAAGATGCCCGCAGCAGCCCATCCGCCGGCATCCGGCGACGCGGCGCGATTCTGGATGGGCTCGGCGCCGCGTTTTACCATCTGCCCATTGATCCAAAGATCGGCGGTGCCGGCTCCCTTCTCTTCCTCAAGGAAATCGATCTGGTATTCGCCCGGAGCGGCAATCGCGAGATCGTACTCCGCGAAGAACGGTCCTTTCTCATCCTCGGCGATGTTCTTCTGTCCCTTTGCGGGCTTGCGCGAGACATTGCCACGCTCAAAGCTACCCGACTCGCGCACGACCGTCCCATCCGCAGGAGACATCCCTGCGTCGCGGAGCACGGGTCGGAGACGAATCTGTTCAGAGCGCTCCACCGCGGCCGCCGCCAGGAGGTAAGCGCCGACCTTTTGCCTTCCTTCGGCCACCAGTTTCGAGTTCTCTGCTTTCCGGATGCGGCCAATTTCCCGGCGCTTTGCCTCGATCTTTTCTTCGTGAGCCTGGAGCCGGTCCCGGTCTGCCTTGGGCGCGAGCACATATTCGTGCCATTTGGCGACGACCTTGAAGTTCTCCATCGTCTTCGAGCTCTTGAAGATCCCTGCCAGCGAATAGTAGTCGGCCTGCGGGATGGGATCGAACTTATGGTCATGGCAGCGGGCGCATCCCGACCGTCAGACCCATGAACACGCGGCTGGTCGTATCGAGCTGCTCATCCACAATGTCCATTTCCATCTTCACTGGATCATCTTCGGCCAGCATTTTGGCGCCGAGCGAGAGGAAGCCGGTCGCGGTCCAGCGCTCGAAGGTGGTCTTGAGATCTCCCGAATCGGGGAGCAAATCGCCGGCCAGCTGTTCATGGATGAATCGATCGTAGGGCTTGTCCTGGTTGAACGCCTGGATCACATAGTCGCGGTAGCGGAACGCGTTCTTGTACACCAGGTTTTCGTCCAGTCCGTTCGAGTCGGCGTAACGGGCGACATCCAGCCAGTGGCGGCCCCATCGCTCGCCGTAGCGCGGTGAGGCCAGGAGTCGATCCACGACACGGGCGAAGGCCTCCGGCGTCTTGTCTTCGAGAAAGGCGCGCACCTCCTCGGGCTTAGGCGGAAGACCGGTCAAATCGAACGTGGCGCGGCGGATCAGTGTGCGCTTGTCCGCTGGAGGCGCAGGCATCAGGCCCTTGGCTTCAAGCCCGGCCAGGACAAAGGCATCGATCGGAGACTTGACCCAAGCCTGGTTTTTTACATCCGGGATAGAAGGTTCCTTCGGCGCGAGGAAGGCCCAGAAATCCTGCTTTGCGTCCGATTGCAACCGCTCGACACCCCAGGGAGCCCCCCTGTCCACCCACTGCGCCAGGAGCGCGATGTCCGCGTCCTTGAGTTTGCCCCGAGGCGGCATCTGCAGCTTGTCGTCCACGTGCCGAACGGCGCGAATCAGCAGGCTCTTTTCGGAATTTCCGTCGACGATCGCCGGGCCTCGAGAGCCTCCTTTCTCGATCCCCTCCCGGCTGTCCAGACGGAGACCACCCATGACCGGACGGCTTGCGGCGGAGTGGCAGATCAAGCAGTTTTGCGCCAGCAGCGGCCGGATATTCTTCTCGAAGAACTCCGCTCCGTCGCTCTGTGCCGAAGCGCGATCGCCGGCGGCGGCGACGACGACGAGCAACGCAATCATGCGGGTTAGAGAACGGGGCATATCAACCAGGTGCAAATGGGCGGTCATTCTATCACGCTCAGTCAGCTTCAGCAGTCAGCAGTCAGCTTATGTCGCTCGAAGCTGATAGCTGACGGCTGATTGCTGATCTTATGCTGATTGCTGACCGCTGACTGCTGACCGCTGATTGTCTCAGTCGCGGCCTGCGGTCGGCACCGGTTTGGCAGGCGTGACCCTGACCGGATATGGGGGCCGCTTGTGCTGCGGCGGTGGATTCTTTTTCAACTCCTCCATTACGACCTGGATAGCTTTTTCGAGCTGAGGATCGCGCCCGGCGATCACTTCAGCCGGAGTCTGTTCGATTTCGATGTCGGGTGGAACCCCGACGTTTTCCACGATCCAGCCGTCCTCGGTCCAGATTGCAAGGTTCGGCGCGGTCACGACGGCTCCATCCATCAGGACGGGGAATCCCAGGGTCCCTACCAGTCCGCCCCACGTCCGCTTGCCCACCAGCTTTCCGAGCTTGAACTTGCGGAACATCCAGGGGAGCAGATCGCCGCCGGAACCTGCGGTCTCGTCGATAAGCATTACTTTCGGACCCTGGATTGAAGCTCCGGGGGTCTTCAGGTCGGCCCCGTACCGCATGGCCCAGTAGCTGGTGAACGGTTTCCGCAGCTGGTCGATGTAGTAGTCGGCCACCTGGCCGCCGCCATTGAAGCGTTCGTCGATGATGATCGCCTCCTTGTGCGCCTGCGGGAAAAAGTAACGCTTGAAATAGGTGTGCCCCTGACGGGTCGTGTTCGGGACATAGACGTACGCGACCCTTCCACCCGTGGCCTCGTCTACTTTCTTCAGATTGCCCTCCACCCAGTCGCGGTTGCGCAGCGCTCCCTCGTTGGGGATTGGAACCACCGAAAGCGTGCGGGCTGCGGAGCCGTCGGGATTCGGCCCCACCGTGATCTCGATGAGCTTGCCTGCCGTATTCTCGAACAGGCTGTAGAGATTCGCAGGCGGTCGCAATTCCTGGCCGCGAACCGCAAGGAGATACTCCCCCGCCTTCACATCGACGCCGGGTGCCGCGAGCGGGGCGCGCAGGTCCGGCGTCCAGTTCAGCCCCCCATAAACCTTCTTGAAGCGGTATCGACCGTTCTCGATGACGTAGTCTGCGCCGAGCAGGCCTCCGGGAACGTTCTTGGGCTGATTGAGGAAGTCTCCCCCTCCGACGCGATGGTGGCCCACCGCGAGTTCGCTGCACATCCATTGAATGATCCGGTTCAGATCGCTGCGTCCCGCGACATGGGGCAGGAAGCCTTCGTATTTCCGGCGCATCGCGTTCCAGTCGGCCCCGTGCATGTTCGGAGCGTAGAAGTAGTCGCGGTTGATGCGCCAGGCCTCATGGAATATCTGGTTCCACTCTGCGCGGGGATCGATGCGAACCTCGATGCTCTCGAGGTTCAGCTTGGGATGGCCGGGTAGAGCTTTCTCGGTTGCCGGCACGATAGCCGAGGTGTCGCGGAGCGAGTAGAGCACTTTCTTTCCGTCAGCGGAAAGCAGGTAGTTGCCCAGTTCCGGGATCAGAACTTCATCCTTGCGCTTCGCGAGATCGTACCGGTGCAGATTGTATCGCTGGCCGCCGAAGCCCGGACCGGGCGTTGAAGGATCGTCGACCGCCGGGAGGAGCTGAAGATAGTAGATTTGACCAGTCGTTCCCACCTGAAGGTTGGAATACTCCCCGGTGGGCAGAGGGAAGGCAACGATTCTGTTGTTGAACCCGTCGAAATCGATCGAGAAAGGCTCCTTTTGCGCCGGGGCCGGTTCCTTGGGCTTCTCCTCTTTAGTGACCCCTTTCTCCTCGTCGCTTTCCCTGGCCAGCGGGTTGGGGAGCTCTTTTCGCAGCACCGCCAGGTAGAGCGAGCGGGTGAGCCGCATGTCCGCATTCGACATGTCGAACCACTGTTTCACCGGCCCGGCATCGGTCGACCCGAAGAAGTAGAGATACTTTCCGCTGGGATCGAAGACCGGCTCGCTCACCTCGCTCAGACCGTCGGTAATCGGGAAGGACTTGTCTGTCTCGATCGAGTAGGCGTAGACGGTCTGGATGTAGGTCTTGGTATTCAAGGTGTAGGCGATCCACTTCGAGTCGGGGGACCAGACGTGAGGTATCGTGCGCGAGCGGCCCGGTCCATATAGGTATTCGGAGCCGATTTTCTTTGAAATGCCCGTGCTCGTGTCGAGCCAGTAAAGACTCCAGGAGTTGTCCGCATAGGAGATCTTCTGGCTGTCGGGAGACCACACCAGAGTGTCGTAGAAGCCGGCCCCGGATAGCTTGAACTTGCGGACGTCTCCCTTGCCGTCCTGGCTTTGAATGTGGAGCCCGTACTCTCCTGATTCGTCCGAGAAGTAGGCTATGTGCTTGCCGTCGGGCGACCAGACTGGAGAGCGCTCGTGGACTCCGACGGTGTTGGTCAGGTTGCGCGGGTCGCCTTTCTCGGCCGGGACCGTCACGATTTCGCCGCGAAAATCGAACGCCGCGCGCGCGCCCGAGGGCGAGATCGAGGCGCTGCGGATGTAACGCGCTCCCTTCGCGTAGCGCGGCCGCGTCTCGACGAGATCCGCGGCTACTCCAATTACGAGTCGCTGGCTTCGTCCGCGTGCCGGATCGAAGATGTGCAGATAGCCTGCTTGCTCGTAGATGATGCGCCCGCCCCCCGCCGAAGCGCTCACGATCGGAAAATCGGTGAGCGAGGTGAGCGAGCGGACAGCTTTCGATTTCGGATCGTACGAAAACAGGTTGAACTCGCCGTTGCGATCCGACCGGAAATAAACCATATCCCCTATCCACATCGGATCGGCGTCGTTCGCGCGCCCTTCGGGTTGCGGTATTTTCTCGACCGAGTTGTCGCTCAGGCGGAAGAGCGAGATGGTGGAAACGGTTCCGCCGCGATAGTTCTTCCACTGGGTGAAGGCTTCGTACAGCGGGTTGTAAGCGATCCTGCCGCCGTCGGGAGAGTAGGTAGCTTTGGAGGCATGCGGGATCTTCAGCTGCTCCTCCGGCGCGCCCCCTTTGGCCGATACCGTGAAGAGCTGGGTATAGCGGCCGGTATGGACCGCGCGAGGCGACGTGAACAGAACAGCCGAACCATCGGGCGTGAAATCCTGGACCACGTCCGGCCCCGGGTGCCACGTCAGCCGCGTGGGGACGCCCCCGGCAACCGGAACGACATAAACGTCCGTGTTGCCTTCGTACTGAGCGCTGAACGCTATCAAGCTTCCGTCCGGAGAAAATGCCGGATTCGATTCCACGCCGTCGTCCGTGGTGAGGCGGCGCACCCCCTTGCCCTCGCTGTCGGCGACCCAGAGGTCGCCCGCATAGATGAAAGCGATATGAGATTTACTGAGTGCGGGCTGGCTCAGCAACCTGGTATCGCTGACGTCAACGGCAAGTACCAGCGTTCCAGCGAGCGCCGGAAGCAGTATGGATACGCCAGAAAAAATTCTCATGGTTCCCCTCTTTCCATGGATGCAAACCGACTCGCGGTTTTCAGACTGTGGCTCCGATGCGCGGGATTATACCTCGGGTTCCTGGTGTTTCTTCGTGTCTTCGTGTCTTGGTGGTATTTGTTTCGCAGACCACTAACCACGAAGACACGAAGAAACACCAAGCCCTTGGTATCAAGAAATTCGCTTGCTTTCGGCGGGTGACTCGCGATAGAACTGCCGATCGACTTGCTCCCCCCGAGCTCGCCTTTGCACTCCGAACCAGTAAGTTAGTTAGAAGCGCGATCGTTTCCCTGAGGGACGTTGCTATGAAACGTGCTTTGCTTTTCCTCGCCGTCGCAGGTCTGTGGACCGAAACCCATCTATTCGCTCAGACCGCCACCATCACGTTCACCACTCATGATCCGCGGCAAGACCCGGATATCACCGAACGAGAGTGGGGAGCGCGGCTGCGTAATTTCAGAGTCTCCCGAATCGGGCAGCGAAATCTACGTCGGCTCGGGCAACCTGAGTTTTGCCGGCAACCGGAAGGTAGCCGACCTGGTCTGGAACACCCCTCCGGCCCTGAACAACTTCACTCTGACCTACACCCCTGCGCTCCCCCCTGCGCTGGCGCGTATCACGATGATCGCGTCAGGATCGACGAGCGCGGGACCAGTTCTATGACCTTCAAACTCAGGCCAACCAATCCTTCAGCGATTTATTAATTGAGCTAAAATCACCGGCAGGCAATCCTCAAATCGTAATTACAGATCTGGTTCTGACGATTACCGGCGGACCCCCACAACACCCTGGGGAACGTCGTGCCCCCGCAGGCGGGAACGCTTTGGGCGCTGATCAGCAATATTCCAAATGCTTATGCTTCGGGATTCACCCTTACCGGCAACCTTGTTGTCGACGCCCAATTGGGGGGCTCTGATGAGAATCCGGTCGTAAACTTCGTTCCTCTTTTCGATCGCACTCAGCCATTCTCTGACCTGACCTTGACGAAGACTCACTCGGGCAATTTTACCCAGGGCCAGGTCGGGGCGACTTACACCATCACCGCGCGCAATATCGGTGCCGCGCCGACGACCGGCACGGTCACGGTCGTGGACAATTTTCCTCCCGACCTGATCCCGACGGCGGCCGCCGGTACAGGCTGGATGTGTACCATCTCCACCAACTCGGTTACCTGCACGCGCAGCGACGCCCTGGCTCCAGCAGCCAGCTACCCGCCGATCACCCTCACGGTCAATGTGGCCTCCAGCGCTTCTGCCGCTGGAAATCAATTCAGCGTATCGTTACCGGCGGCAATGACGGCAATTCGGCCAACAATACAGTCGCTCGATCCCACGACCATTATCTGGCGGCCCGGACCCTGCCATCACCAAGACGGCCAACGGCACTTTCACCCAGGGACAGAGCGGCGCCGGCTACACGCTGACCGTGACCAACGCCGGTGGAGTCGCGACCAGCGGCACCGTTACGGTCACTGATAACTTGCCCACCGGGCTGTCACCCAGCGGCCGTCAGCGGTCCAGGTTGGAGCTGCGGCATTTCGGGCAACACCGTCACCTGTACGCGCAGCGACCCTCTGGCTCCGGGAGCGAGTTATCCGCCGATCACGTTGACGGTCAACGTGGCGAGCAATGCGCCGCCGTCGGTGACGAACGTGGCCACAGTCGGAGGCGGCGGGGACCTCAACGCCGCCAATAACACCGCAACGGTGATGACGCCCATTGCCCTCGCTCCTGACTTGACCATCACGAAGACCCATACGGGCAACTTCATGCAGGGCCAGACCGCTACGTACACCATCACGGTCACGAACAACGGCGCGGTCCCGACCAGCGGCACGGTTACGTCATTGACAACTTGCCCACCGGGCTGTCACCCGTGATGCCGGCATCGGCGGTCCAGGCTGGAGCTGCGGCATTTCGGGAACACGGTCACGTGTACTAGACGAGCACCCTCTGGCTGCCGGGAGCGAGCTATCCGCCGATCACGTTGACGGCAACGTCGCGGGCAATGCGCCGCCTCGGTGACGAACATGGCGACGGTGAGTGGCGGCGGGGACGGCAATGCCGCCAACAATAGCGCCAGCGACACGGCGACGGTTATGCCGGCCGCGGACCTTAGGATCACCAAAAGCCATACGGGCAACTTTACCCAGGGACAGCCGGGAACCTATACCATTACGGTGAGCAACGGGGGTGGCTCGGAGACCAGCGGCTTGGTTACGGTCATTGACACATTGCCTGCGGGCTGGTTCCCACGGCGGTGAGCGGCACAGGATGGACCTGCCCTCCTCTCCGGCCAGGGCGTGAGCTGCACCCGCAGCGACCCTCTGCTGACCGGGCAGAGCTACCCGGTGATCACCATTACGGTGAACGTTCAGCCCAACGCTCCTGCGTCGGTGACGAATACGGCACAGCGTTTTCGGTGGCGGGGACGTTAATCAAACGAACAACCAGGCACAAGATCCAACCACCATTACTGCCGGCCCCAACCTGAGCATCACCAAGAGTCACACGGGTAACTTCACGCAAGGTCAAACCGGCACCTACACCTTGACCGTGAGCAACACCGGGGGCGCCCCGACCAGTGGCCCGATCGTTGTGACCGACAGCCTTCCTGCCGGACTGACATCGACTGCGGCCACCGGCACGGGCTGGACGTGCACGGCGGGCGGCCAGAGTGTCACTTGTACGCGCAGCGACGCCGCTGGCTGCGGGGGCCAGCTCAACGATTACCCTCACGGTGCAGGTCGCGGTCAATGCCCCTGCATCGGTGACCAACACGGCGACGGTTGGTGGAGGCGGCGATGTGGATTCGAGCAATAACTCGGCCAGCGATCCAACCACGATCATCGCGGTGCCGGACCTGACCCTTACCAAGACGCACACGGGGAGCTTCCTGCAGGGGCAGGTTGGAGCGACCTACACCCTGACCGTGACGAACATAGGCGGCGGGCCGACCACCGGCTTTGTGGACGGTCCATGACCCCCTTCCGGCGGGCCTGACGCCGACGGCAGCAGCCGGCGCCGGTTGGGTATGTCAACATCACGGCCCCGGCTATGAGTTGCTCGCGCAGCGACGCTCTCAATCCTGGGAGCCAGTTATCCGCCCATTACCCTCACGGTGAACGTGGCGCCGGCAGCCCCGCCATCGGTGACGAACACGGCTACGATCCCCGGAGTGGGGGCGAGATCAATACGGCCAACAACACGGCCAGCGATATCACCACGATCGGGCCCGGCCCCGACCTGACCATCAGCAAGAGCCACTACGGGCAACTTCCTCCAGGGACAGACCGGGGCAATCTACACCATCACGGTAACCAACTCCGGCTCTGGGCCGACCACCGGGGTCGTGACGGTCACCGACAATGTTCCGGCCGGACTGACGCCGACATCCGCGTCGGGTGCCGGCTGGCTGCCTTGTACTATTTCGGGGCAGATTGTGACCTGCACCCGGAGCGATCCTCTGGCGGCGGGACAGAGTTACCCGATCACCCTGACGGTCAGCGTTCAGCCCGGTGCTCCCGGGTCCGTGACCAACGCAGTATCGGTTTCGGGCGGCGAAGACGTCAATCCGACGAACAATTCGGATACCGATGTCACGGCCATTGTCCCGGGGGCCGACCTGACCATCACCAAGAGCCATACCGGAAACTTCACCCAGGGACAGACGGGGGCGACCTACACCGTGACGGTAAGGAACTCCGGTGTCGGGCCGACGACGGCCCCGGTTACGGTGACGGATACTTTTCCCCTGGGACTTACCCCTACGTCCGCCGTGGGCGACGGCTGGAGTTGCACAGCCGGCGCCCTGGCAGTCGGATGTAGCAGAAGCGATGTTCTGGCGGCAGGAGCGAGTTATCCGCCGATTACGATCACGTTGACCGTTGCATCCAACGCTGCGGCGACGGTCACCAATGTTGCCGGGGTCTCCGGAGGAGGCGACAACAATTCAGCCAACAATACCGCAAGTGACGCGACGACGATCATGGCCGGCGCGGACTTGACGGTGACCAAGACCCACACCGGCAACTTCACCCAGGGTCAAAAGGGAGCCGCCTACACCATCACGGTGGGGAACAGCGGCGGCGTCCCGACCAGCGGTACGGTCACCGCGATCGATATCGTTCCCACAGGCCTGGTTCCGTCTGCCGCGAGCGGCACGGGCTGGACGTGCGATATCATCGGGCAGGCGGTCACCTGTGTGAGGAGCGACCCTCTGAGCCCTGGAGGCAGCTACCCGCCGATCACTGTGACGGTGGATGTGGCCCCCAATGCCCCGGCATCGCTCACCAACTCGGTCAGGGCTACTGGCGGCGGCGATACCAATCCGGGCAACAACGAAGTAAACGATATCACTACGATCACCCCTGGTCCCGACCTGACCATCACCAAGACCCACACGGGCAATTTCACCCAGGGGCAGACAGGCGCGACTTACACCCTCACGGTGAGTAACCAGGGGGCGGCCCCGACCAGCGGCCCGTCACTGTAACTGACGCCATGACGCTGCCATTCCTGCCGACAGCAGCCAGCGGGACCGGCTGGACATGCCAGGTTCTGGCTGACTCGGTCCAATGCCAGAGGAGTGATGCCCTGGCGGCGGGAGCGAGTTACCCGCCCATTACGATCACGGTAAACATTGCAGCTACGGCCCCGGCCTCGGCGACCAATACTGCCTCAGTCCTCGGCGGCGGCGACGTCAACACCGGCAACAACACGGCCAGCGACCGACCACCATAGCGCCGGGACCGGACTTGACGGTCACAAAGACCCATACCGCCAGTCGTCACCCAGGGACAGAGAGGAGCCACCCCCGCCCTGGATTACACCCTGACCGTACGCAATATCGGGGCGTCCCCGACCACGGGCACCGTTACCCTGATCGACAGTGTCCCGCCGGGACTCATACCAGTGACGGCCACCGGCACGGGCTGGACGTGCAGCATCGCGGTACAGTCCGTTACCTGCACTCGAGGCTGACGCACTGGCCGCGGCAGCCAGTTATCCGCCGGTGACACTCACGGTAGACGTTGAGTCCGACGCTCCCGAATCGGTAACCAACACCGCGACGATTTCCGGGGGGGGAGACGTCAATACGTCGAATAACACGGCAACTGATTTGACCCAGATCAACCGCGGCCAGAACCTGACGATCTCAAAGAGCCACACAGGTAATTTCACACAAGGGCAGAGCGGGGCCACCTACACCATAACCGTGTCCAACATCGGCGCCGTGCCGACGCTCGGCACCGTAACCCTGATCGACACGGTCCCGACCGGACTTTTTCCCACTGCCGCCAGCGGTACGGGCTGGACCTGCACGGTCTCCGGCCAGACGGTCAATTGCACCCGAGGAGATCCGCTGGCCGGGGGAGCGAGCTACCCGCCTGTGACCGTCACGGTGGATGTGGCCGATGACGCCCCGGCATCGGTAACCAACAGGGCGATCGTTGCCGGCGGCGGCGATGTCCTTGCAATCAACAATGTGGCGGACGACGTCACGGCTGTCACGCGGGGCCCGGATCTGACGATCACGAAGACCCACCCCAATAGCTTCGGGCCGGGTCAGACCGGGGTAATTTTTATCCTCACGGTGACGAACCGGGGCGGCGCGCCGACGCAAGGCCGGGTCGATGTGGTCGACGACCTGCCCGTCGGGCTGACCGCGAAAGCGGCGAGCGGAGGCGGCTGGACCTGCGAAGTCACGGTCGACACGGTGGCATGCACGCGGACCGACGCTCTGGCGCCGGGAGCGAGCTATCCCGCGATCACGCTCACCGCGGACGTCGCCGCCATCCTCAGGCCATCGGGTCACGTGTTAACCAACAGGGCGACGGTTTCGCGCGGCGGAGACGTCAACCCGGGCAACAACACGGCCGAAGACTCTGAAGTTCTTGGACTGCGTCCGGACCTTCAGTATCAGCAAGACGCACCCGGGCAACTTCACCCAGGGACAAACCGGCGCGACCTACACCATCACGGTCTCCAATGCCGGACAGTATCCGACCAGCGGCGAGGTCAGGGTCCAGGACCGTCTCCCGACGGGCCTGTCACCAACCTCTGCATCCGGCTCCGGCTGGACCTGCACGATCTCAGCGGCAGACGGTCATCTGCACCCGGAGCGACGCTCTGGCGCCGGGCGGCAGCTATCCGCCGATCACACTGGCGGTGACGGTTGCGCCGGATGCCGCACGCCGTCGGTCACCAATACGGCAACGGTCTCGGGCGGCGGGGACGACAGCAGCGACACGACCAGTGACGTCACGACGATCGAGTCCGGGGGCCCGTACACCTTTGCCCACGTGCCGGTGGGAGGAGGCTATACGACCGATTTTCTCATCTCAAACACCGGACCGTCCGGCGCCACAACCGAGCTCATCCTTACCGACCAGGCAGGCAATCCCTTTCCGGTTCTTCTGATAGATCCTTCCACCGGCGCAACCCTGGCGATGGGTTCGTCCTTTCCGGTTGTCCATTGCTTCCGCCGGAACCAGTATTTTCCGGGCCGCCCCGGTCAATCCTTCGGATCCGGTCAAGATCGGCTGGGGTCGTCTGGTACCGTCGATTGCTCACGTGGGCGGAGTCGCCTCGTTCGATTACCTCCAGCAGTCGATCCTGCAGAGCACGGCGGGAGTATTCGGCGGCTATCCCATCAATATAGCCACGATGCCGGTCGACAATGACGACCGGGAGAACCGCTTCACCGGCTTCGCGGTCGCGAATCCTTCGAACGAAAACATCAACGTCACACTTTACGTGCTCGACGAGAACGGAGGGATCACCGATCTGCTCAGCCCGCCGGAACTCAATCCGCTCGGGCCCCTGAAGCAGACGGCCAAGTTCCTGCACGAGTATGTCCCGACCAAGCTGAGATTCAAAGGTTCGATGGTTCTGGTCGGACAGGGCGGGAAGACTTTCGCGGTCGTGGCACTGGTGCAGGTTCAGGGGTTGATCACCGTAATCCCGGTGATTCCCTCCAAGGCTCCGCAGGTTCCGTGACCTGGTGTCGTTCTTCGTGTCTTTGTGGTTGGCGGTGCGAAACAAACCTCCTGTGATATCCTTGTGTTCATGGTGCGACGCGGCTGGCAGGATGACATAATCGAAAAATTGCCATCAGGTGTCGACCTGGCCCAGATCGATGAATGCCTCCGTTTGAGCCCGACCGAGCGACTGGAACGTATGAGCGAATTCCTCGAATCGATCGAACGAGCAAGGTCGAGCGATGGCCACGAACTTCCGGAAACTTCTTGATTCCTTGGCCCATGTCGAGCGGCTGGCAGGATGACATAATCGAAAAGCTGCCATCGCGGCGTCGACGTGGCCCAGATCGACGAATGCCTCCGTTTGAGCCCGACCGAGCGACTGGAACGTATGCGCGAATTCCTCGAATCGATCGAACGAGCAAGGTCGAGCGATGGCCACGAACTTCCGGAAACTTCAAGAATGGAATTTCCTCTCTTATGAATCCAAATCTCCGAAGAGGCACCACAGTTTTCAATATGCTCTGTCTTGCGGCCGCAATCGTTCCCGGTCTGGCTCAGCAGCCTCCGGCGCTTCTGTCTCCCGAGGTGCACTCGGACCAACGCGTCACGTTCCGCTTCCGCGCTCCGCAGGCCAAGGAGGTACTTTTAGCCCGAGAGGGCGCTCAGCGCGTGCCCATGCAGAAAGACGAACAGGGGGTCTGGAGTGTCACAACCGACAGGCTGGAGCCCGATTTTTACGGGTACGCGTTCGTAGCCGACGGCGTTAACCTGATCGATCCCTCCAATTGGATGATGAAGCCCAACCTGCTCAACACCCAGAGCGTCGTCCATGTGCCCGGCCCGCCGTCCCTGCCCTGGGAGGTCAACGACGTTCCCCGCGGCACGATCCACCGGCACTTCTACAAATCGGGGGTGGTGGGCGATGAACGGGACTATTACGTTTACACCCCTCCAAAGTACGATCCCAAAGCCGGCCAGCCTTACCCTGTCCTTTACCTCCTGCACGGCTTCAGCGATGACGCGAGCGGATGGACCGCAGTGGGGCGCGCTCACGTCATTCTGGACAATCTCATCGCGCGCGGGAAGGCAAAGCCCATGCTCATCGTGATGCCGCTGGGGTATGGCGTGCCGGAGTATGTCTCACGCGGTGGCCCCTCCACGCGCGACCCGAAGCTCCGCCAGCGGAGTTTCGAAAAATTCCGTGACGCGCTGCTCACCGAAGTCATGCCGGAAGTCGAGAAGGCTTATCGCGTCTCGCAGGACCGTGAATCGCGCGCCATCGCCGGGCTGTCCATGGGCGGCGCCGAATCTCTTTATGTCGGCCTGAACGCGCTCCCGCGCTTCGCCTGGATCGGCGCTTTCAGCTCCGGCGGGATAGGTGAGGACTTCAACGCGGTCTTCCCGGCGCTCGATTCGAAAGCCAATCCGCAGCTGCGCCTCCTCTGGATTTCGTGCGGCACGGAGGATCGCCTCATCGAAGGAAGCCGGAAGTTCCGTGACTGGCTCAAGTCGAAAGAGATCCGGCATAACGGGATCGAGACCCCGGGCGCGCACACCTGGATGGTCTGGCGCCGGAACCTCGCCGAGTTCGCCGCGCTTCTGTTCACCACAACAGTAAGCAGTAAACAGTAGGCGCGGATGGAAACACCGCCTGGCTGCTTACAGCGTACTGCCTGCTGCTTTACAGGTTGCGGTTGTTCGTCTTGGGGAATACGATTTGACCCTGATGGTAATTACCTGCAATGAGAAAACGCACAACAGGAGGAAACCATGAAGGGAAGAATGGTTCTCACTATCGGCGTTGCACTCGTTATCAGTCTGGGCATTCCGCTCCTCGGCTTTCCAGGGATCCGACCCCCTGACCGGAACCTGGAAGGGGGATTGGGGACCCAGCGCAAGCGATCGTAACCCGGCCACGTTGGAGCTCAAGTGGGACGGAAAGACTCTGACCGGGACCGTGAATCCGGGCCCGGAAGGAATCGCTCTCGATAAAGCCTCGTATGATCCCAAGACCATGACGGTGAAGTTCGAAGTTGACTACAAGGCGAAAAACCGACACTACACTGTGGAAGGAAAGGTGGACAAGGACACGATGACCGGAAGCTGGAACCGTTCCGGTCGGAACGGAGATTTCAAGCTGACGAAGGCCAAAGGGCTTAAAACTGCACTAAACCCACCACGCAAGATCAGCGGCATTTCGCCCCGGAGCGGGCGACGGAAATACCCCGCGCAAGGATTAGCGCAGCCCGTTTAGGAGTTTAAAGTTGTGCGCCGCTGAAGCCTCGTGTAATGGGCCGCGTCCAGCGCCCTTGCTGGCGCGTCTCTTCGCCTGGAATCTTGACCGGGAGCAGCGCTTCGCTTGCCTCCGGCTAATCTCCTTCGCGCTTCAGGCGCGAGCTGGCGTCACCGTTCGAACTGGACCAATACAAGATGCGTTTAACGTCCAGAGCAAGCACCGATCAAACACTCCTTGAAAGATCGGGTCTGACGAAGTTGCGTTATGATGGACCCATGATCCGCTGTCTGCCCATCGTAATTCTCTTCTCCACGCTTGCAGCTGCCTGGGGACCCGTCCAGCACACGCCGCCGGCAAAGGAAGTCTGGCAGAAGATCGAGTTTCTCTTTAGCGCGCCGGCAAAGTTCAAGGATGACCTCGGGACCTTCCGTCCGGTACTCCAGTTTGAAGAAGGACGCCGGGTTCAGACGAAGGAAGACTGGCAGGAACGGCGCAAGGAGCTCCTCAAAAAATGGCACGGGCTCCTCGGGCAGTGGCCGCCCCTCCTCGAGAAGCCCCACGGCCAGGAACAGTGGCGCGACACCACCGAAGGCTTCGTCCGGCGCCGGATCGATCTCGAGATCGCTCCGGGACGGAAGACCGCGGCGTACCTGTTGACTCCGGAAGGAACGGGCCCGTTCCCTGCCGTGCTCGACGTCTTCTACTATCCCGAGGACGGCGCGGGAATCAAGCCCGACCGCCGTCAGCAGAACGACTTCGGTTACCAGATGGTCAAGCGCGGGTTCGCCGCCCTGTGCCTGGGACAGAACCCCACGGCGCCCCGCCCCGACGCCGACCTCTACTATCCGGCATGGGATAAGGCGCAGCTTCAACCGCTTTCTTACCTGGCGTACGTTGCGGCCAACGCCGCCACCTGGCTGGCTCAGCGCCCGGAGGTGGATCCGAAGCGAATCGGCGTGGTGGGGCACTCCTATGGAGGGAAGTGGGCGTTGTTTGCCGGCGCGCTGTCCGAGAAGTTCGCGGCCGTCTGCGTCTCCGACCCCGGCATCGTTTTTGACGAGACGCGTCCCAACGTGAATTACTGGGAGCCCTGGTACCTCGGTTATGCGCCGGCTCGTGAGTTCCGGCCCCGCGGCGTCCTGACCGAGAAGCATCCGCGAATCGGTCCGTACAAGACCATGATGGAGAAAGGTTATGATCTCCATGAACTCCATGCGCTGATCGCGCCCCGGCCGTTCTTCGTATCCGGCGGCTCCGAGGACCAACCGGAGCGCTGGAAGGCGCTGAACCACACCGTGGCGGTGAACCGTCTGCTCGGATACGAGAATCGCGTCGGGATGTCGAATCGCCCGGAGCACAGGATTTCCCCGGAAGCGAGTGAGCAGATCTGTCTCTTCTTCGAATATTTCCTCGGAACAGGGAGGGGATAACGTCATGCGCAAGCCTCGTGTGTTTCTGCTTTCCTGTGCCGTGGCGCTGCTTCTCTCCTGGCTGCCGGTCGGAGGCCGTGGCGCCGCACCCCGCGGAATCGATCAGCGGCTTCAGTTCTCCGGTTCGCTCTCCCGGACGCTTCAACTCAACGCCGGAGACACGGTTGAAATCTCCGCCGGGATCGAGTCCCCTTCGCAGCTTCCGGACAACGGCCGGATCGCGATCGAATGGGGCGCTCCGGGTCCGGACGCCGGATTCCGCAAAGTGCTGCACGCGCTTGACCCTGATGTGCACACCCTCTACCGGGCGCCGGAGACGGGCAAATACACGATCTCGTTTCACGCCGTCGAGAACGAAGAGCCCCTGTTCAATACGCCCCGCTGGCGCGAGAACGGGATCGTCGCGGAGATGAAGCCGTTCCCGAAGCACACGCCCTGGACGGCCGGCGCCCGAGTCCCTCTGCGCATTCTGGTCCGGCCGATAACCTTGGGCCAGGCGACCCGCGGCTTGATCCTCGAGACGGAGCCGAACAACTCAATCCGGCAGGCGCAGCCGGTCCCGTTCCAGCCGGGAGATGGCGATCAGGCGATTCGCGTCACGGGAAGCTCCGATGACATCGAGTATTTCGACAACGGACGCTACGGCGAGTCGGGTGACGACTGGTACCGGATCGACTTCAGTGGTTCCGAGCCCCGCTTGCTGACCTGCAACATGGTGCCTACGGATCCCTTCGTGACCGCGCGCCTGCGCTTCTACACCGCGGACTCCAAGGAATACACGGAAGGAAAAAACGCCAACGAAACCGTGCACGAGCAGACGGAAGAGCACCGGACCGCGATCGTCCGGCTGCTCAAACCCGGGGGCTCCTATTTCCTGCGCGTGGAGGCCAACTCCCCCGGATACGATCTGGAACTGCGCATCCGGCGGCCGGCCCCTTACACGAATGTCCGCGAAGCGGTGCGGCAGGGGATGTACGACCATATCTCCCAGGTTGATGCGTGGCTGTTGAACCGGCCGCGCGGCAACAGCCTGGACCGGCGCCTGCGTGATACGGGCAGCATGTACGGCAGTAATTGCGTCAGCTGCCACACGCAATCCGGCGCCTGGGGGCCGGCGGTGCCGATTGCCTTCGGTTACCGGGTCGAGAACGTCGGCAACTATCGCCACCTGATGAACCTGATGTACGAATCCTTGCGGCCGACCAACGTGCTCAAGGACGCCGCGAACAATACCAGTCTGCCGCCTCACGACCTGGGCGACGGTCCGGCGGGCACGCGCGTGGCAGGACACAACGTGAGGACGGTGGAAGCCGTAATCGCGCCGCGCAAGCTGCATTCGGCGCAGCAGATTCGCACGGCTAACTACGTGCTCCAGACGTCCGACCCGGGCGGCATCAACGCCGCCGGGAAAGGCTCGAACGTCGGACAGGCGGTGGTGATTCATTATGCGGCCGAGATTCTGCGAACCGCGTGGGACCGGACCGCTGATCCCCGCTATCTCGCCGGGATCGAGGAACGGGCGGAGAAAATTCTGGGCGTGAAGCCGAAGTTTACCGACGACATCGCGCACCGCGTCCTGTTTTTCCGCCGGGTGTTTCCGGCCGACTTCGTCAAGCTGAAAGGCGGCGCCGCCGCGGCTCAAGCGCTGGTGGAGCGCGCGCAGCGCCAGCTCGAGGAGGACAAGCGCGCGCTCTGCGCCTCGCAGCGGGAAGACGGCGCCTGGGGATTCGCTCCCGGGACCGTCGATGCGTCGCCCGACCCGGCCCCGACCGCGCTGGCGCTGGATGCGCTGGTGTCGCTCGGCGTAGACCAGAAGGATCCCGTGATCGCCCGAGGCGTTCAGGCGCTGCTGCGCCTGCAGGACCCGTACGGCCGCTGGAATCGGTCGGCCAAGACCGGCTTCGTCACGACCGCTTACGTCCTCAACACGCTCGGGCGCCTGGTTCCGGACGAGCCGGAATTAACGCCGGCGGATGATTTCGAGCCCAGGAGCGGCGAGTCGCTGCAGGACACCGTCGCGCGCATGCGCATGCTGGCGCACCTGGAACCCTGGAGCGCTGTGTCGAGCACGGAGCCGGCGGAGAAGCATCTCGATCTCATGCTGGCGGGCGCGACCCATGCCAGCCCGGCCGTCCGTTACTGGGCGATGGTGGCCCTGGGCGCGCGCCACAGTGAAAAGGCCGTCCCCGCGCTCGTCAAGGGGCTGGGCGATCCGGTCAAGATGGTACGCGAGGCGGCGCGCTGGGGGATGCGCCAGACCCTGCTCGACGATAAGGGCTGGGAGCAGATCCTGGCCGCCTACGGACGCGGCGGCGACCTGGCGCGCGAGCAAATGGCGGCCGCGCTGGTGATGCGTGCCGGCGCCGTGATGCCGCGCTCCGGTCGTGGATTTCGAGCGGCTGGCCGGCATGCTGGACCGCATGATGAGCGCGGATCCGAACCCTGCCGTGAGGGCGTGGGCCGCCCGGGCGGCGTGGAACTGGTGGCTGTGGAATCCGCCCATTCGCCCGCGGCTCAATCAGGCTTTCCTGACCATGCTGGAAACCCCCGAGCCTTCGGTTCTGGCCGAGAACGCAAAGCGGTATCAGCTGCAGGCACTGTTCATCGTGAACGGAAACCGGGCCAGCGCCAACTACGACCATCCCTATCCGGAGCTCGCGGATCTGTTCCAGGCGGTCGCGGCCCGGCTCGCGGCCGATGCCGGCAGCCGGATCGGCGAGCGGGTGGTCGGCGTGGCGGCGACCTATTACAACGCCGCCTTCGGCAGCAACGGCACCGGTCCGATGGGATACGCGACGCCGCACGCCTCCGCCATGGTCGGCAAGGCGGTCCTCGATTACTGGGAACGGGCGGAACGAGCGGATGATCCAAGAGCGGTTCAGCTGGCGATCGAAGCCTCGGCCAACGTGGTGCAGGAAGGAGTTCAGAAGAAGCTTCTGCACTACGCCGTCAAGGGTCCGGAAAAGTTTCGGTCCATCGCCTCGACTTCGATTTCCGATCCGCGCGCGGTGCTTTTTCCCACAGCGCCGGAGTTCGTCGAGCCGCTGATGGAGCGCGTGTATCGCGGCGCCGCAGACGAGAAAACCCGGCAGCAGACCGCGCGCACCGTGATCCGCCAGCTTACTCAAGCGCGCTGGGACATACCGTCGTCGGAAGATCGCCGGCGCGCGTTCTTCAGCCTGCTGATTCCCAGGCTCGACGACCCGAAGGACGACGCCCAGTGGTTTCTTGCCGAGCAGCTTGGGGGCGTGCTTGCAGCCAATCCCGACATGCGGACCGACACGCTGCTGTCGATGGTTCCCAAGACCTTCCCGAACCCGCTGGAGGAATATTTCTGGCTGGCGAGCGCCGGCTGGATGCTGACCTTCGATACGCCGGTTCCCGAGGTCGGCCAGAAGCCCTTGCCTGAGGGCCGCGCCGAACTGCGCCGCTTCGCGTTGGACCTTTACCTCAGGAATCTCTCGCCGGACGTGGACCGCCGGCTGCGCGATCTCGCGGTTCGCATGCTGACCCAGCCCGAGTTGCGCTCGCAGCCGGAGGTGATCACCGCCTCGAGCCGTGTCAACGCCGGCGAAGCAAAACGAATGCTTGCGCCGGCGTTCGACAGCGAGTTGCGCGAGGCCGTCGAGCGGGATCCCGTCCAGCCGAAGCTGGCTCTGACGCCGGAGCGGGTGCGCAATTTCACTTACTTCTTCGATCACGTCATCCCGGAGCTGAACCGGGAGAACCGCGACGACGGCCAGTCGTGTTTCTCGTGCCACGGCGCAGGCCGTGTGCCCTCGATGGAGCTCGTCGTCGCCGGCCCGCCGGACTGCCTTCCTGTCGGCTCAAGACGCCTGGAAGAACTACCGCACGCTTCTCGACCGGATCAACCTCGATGACGTCGAGCAGAGCAAGGTGCTGCGGAAGCCCCTGAATATTCAAACCGGACAGGAGGACGGCCACCAGGGAGGCATGCGCTACAAACCCGGCGACCGCGGACACGAGATTCTCAAACGCTGGGCGCGGGACGCGAGCCGGTTGCGTTGAGAAACAAATACCACGAGGACACAAAGACACGAAGAAACACCAAGGACTTCAACAGCAATGAACAGAAAACTCGAAGACATCGCTGCCGAAGCGCTCCAACTCACGGTCGAGTCGCGCGCCGCCCTCGCCAAACGACTGCTTGAGAGTCTAGATGGAATCAGTCCTGAGGAGAACGAGCGCTTGTGGGAGCAGGAAGCGGCCAGGCGTTATCAGCAGCTCAGGGCGCGGACGGCCAGGTCGATTCCTTCGGAAGAGGTATTTTCCAAGTTGAAAGCGCGCCGTCGGCGATGAAGTCGCGCTTTCACGAAGCCGCTGAGGTGGAACTTACCGAGGCGGTAGAGTATTACGATTCAGCGACCGAAGGGCTAGGAGACCGATTGCTCGCCGAAGTCCTCTCGGCCGTTGAATACATCGAGGAGTTTCCAGAAATTGCGGCGGCCGGTGAACACAGCGTGCGACGGAAAGTGCTTGCGCGCTTCCCATACAGTATTTTGTACATGATTCAGCAAGGCGAACTGATCGTTCTTGCCATAGCACATCAGAGCCGCCGCCCCAATTACTGGACCGATCGCCTGCCTCCTTCCAAACAAGGCGGATAAACCGCCCCGCTTCGACACAATCACGAGATGCCTTTGTTTCTCCACTTCAGGTGTATAGCCGGGGAAGAACCGGTTCCAGAGTCTGTTGGTCCCAGAGTGCTTGACTTTGCACGCTCGACGGGTGTATTGGGACACTCACGGTCCGAAGCCAATGATTCCATCGCGAGTAAACGCCGTTCGTAACCGTCAGGTCGAGCGGTGGTCCGGGTCTTCACGGAGGTGGCAAAATGGAAAACAATCACAAGCGTTTGTTGACACGCCGTGAGTTTACTGCCGCAGCGGCATTCACCATCGTGCCACGGCACGTGCTGGGTGGTCAGGGATTCGTTGCGCCCAGTGACAAGATCACGTTGGCCGCCGTTGGCATGGGACGCCAGGGCATGGTCGTGACGATGGATCTTCTGGAGCGCCAGGAGGTCCAGGTGGTTTCCGTCTGCGATGTCAACCAGGGCAGCAAGGAATACGCCGAATATGGTTCCAATGCAATTCTGACCGCGGCCCGGCGGCTGCTCGGTCCCGGCTTTGAGAAATGGGGAGAGGACTGGGAATCCCCCGGCAGGGTGCAGCTCACGAAGAGCTTTTCCACCAGCCTCGGCATCGGCGGTCGCGAGCCGGCGAAGAAGCTGGTCGAGGCCTATTACGGCGCGCGAACATCGTCGGGTTCTTACAAGGGGTGCAGCGCTTATCAGGATTACCGCGAGTTGCTTGCCAAAGAGCAAGACCTGGACGCCGTCTACGTGGCCACACCCGACCATTGGCACGCCCCGATCTCGATCGATGCGATGCGAAAACGCAAACATGTGCTGTGCCAGAAGCCGATGGCGCACTCGATCGGTGAGGCGCGCCGCATGGGCCAGATAGCGCGCGAAATGAAGGTCGCCACCTCGCTGACGGTAAACAATCCGTCCAGCCAGTCCACCAAGATGATCTCGGAATGGCTCGCCGACGGCGCTATCGGCCGCGTGCGTGAAGTCCACAACTGGTCGAGCCGTCCTTATTGGCCTCAGGGGGTCGGCCGGCCCAAGGAAGAAGAGCGTGTACCGCCGAATCTGAACTGGGATTTATGGGTCGGTCCGGCGCCGATGCGTCCATATAACAAGGCCTACTTGCCCTTCGTCTGGCGCGGGTGGTACGACTTTGGCTGCGGTTCGTTCGGCGACATGGGTTGTTACAGCTTCGCCGGTCTCTTCAAGGTTCTCGGCCTGACGCCGCCCACCTCGGTAGAGGCCTGTTCCGGCGAATCCTACGAGGAGACCTTTCCGCAGGCATCGATAGTCCATCTGGACTTCCCCGCGCACGGCGGCCGTCCCGAGATGCGCCTGTCGTGGTACGACGGCGGACTGCATCCGCCCCGCCCCGCCGGCATAAGCGAACAGGACGGCGAGCAATTCCGGCACAGGCAGGAAGGCGTAATGTATGTAGGTGACAAAGGGATGTTGCTGGGTGGATTTAATGGTGATAACCCTCGGGTCTATCCGCCGTCGCCGAAGTACCAGGCGCCTCCGCGAGAGGGCGGCCGGGGCCGGGGACAGGGTGGAACCGGCGCGGCTTCGGCACAGGGAGGCAGGCCGGCCGGGCCGCCGCGCGACGGCGCAATTGAACAATGGATCGCTGCATGTAAGGGGGGGCCGCCAGCGCTCGCCAATTTCGAAATCCAGTCTCCAGTCACCGAAGCCTTGTTGCTTGGCTGTCTGGCCCAGCGCCTTCCGGGCGAGAAATTCCTGTGGGACACGGCCGCGATGAAGATTACCAACAACGAAAAGGCGAATGCCTTCGTCGATCCGCCGTACCGCAACGCCGGGACTCAGGATTCAGGATCCAGGATTTAGGATCCGGGCGGGTAGCCGCCTGAATCCTGGATCCACCCAAGCGGTGGTAGCAGATTCAGGCAGGTTCAGGAACCCCAGCCGAAATAAAGGATTGTCTGTCGAGCGATTCAGGTGTACTTCCTTGCGACGTCGAAGTGTTAAGCTTAGGATTCGCGCAGAAATAGTTTCACATTCGGCTGCAGCCACCAGCCACACCCAAGAACCCACACTTGGCGGCCTTGAAGCGTCGATCTTCCAGGAGGGAAGAAACTGAATGCCCAACTTAATGGCAAAGAAACCGCTCAACCTGATCCTGTCGGAGGCTGAGGAAACCGGCGAACACAGCCTCAGGCGCGCCCTCGGCCCATGGAACCTGATGTCCCTCGGCATCGGCGCAATCATCGGGACCGGCATCTTCGTTCTGACGGGTGCGGCCGCGGCCCAATATGCCGGGCCTGCCATCGTGCTGTCGTTCGTCCTGGCGGCGGTCGGGTGCATCTTCGCCGGCCTGTGTTATGCCGAGTTTGCCTCCATGATTCCGGTGGCCGGATCGGCATACACCTACGGCTACGCCACGCTCGGCGAGTTCATCGCCTGGATCATCGGCTGGGACCTGATCCTGGAATACGCGTTCGGCGCCGCCACGGTGGCTTCGGGATGGAGCGGTTACGTCCTGAGCTTCCTGCAGGATTTCGGCATAAAGATACCTCCCCAGCTTACGGGCACACCCGGCACAGAGTTTGTGCTCTACGCAGACCGCTGGGAGCACCTTACGCGCATCAAGCCGACGCTCGATGCGGCCGGCGTCGATATTTCGAGCCTCCCGCATGTCACTGGCATCTTCAACCTGGTTGCTTTCATCGGGATCATGATCGTGACCGCGATTCTGATCATCGGAATCAAGGAATCGGCCAACTTCAATACCTTGATCGTGATCGTGAAGGTTGCAGTCCTGATAATCTTTATCGGACTCGGTACGAATTACCTGTTAAAGAACACCGACCTCGCTTCCACCAATTGGACGCCGTTCATTCCGCCTAACGAAGGGAGTTTCGGGTCATACGGACTGAGCGGTATCGTTCGCGCCGCGGGCGTGATTTTCTTTGCCTATATCGGATTCGATGCAGTGTCCACGGCGGCTCAAGAAGCCAGGCAGCCTCAAAAAGACATGCCCATCGGAATCCTGGGGTCCCTGGCGATCTGCACGGTCGTCTACATCCTGGTTGCCGTGGTTCTTACCGGTCTGATCAACTTCCGTCAGCTCAACGTGCCGGATCCAATCGCGATCGGCATCGACAAGACCGGTGTGCGCTGGGGTAGTTTTCTCGTGAAACTGGGAGCGATAGCCGGTCTGAGCAGCACGATGGTGGTGATGTTGCTGGGACAATCGCGCGTCTTCTTCTCGATGTCGCGCGACGGCCTGTTGCCGACATGGGCGAGCAAGGTGCATCCGCGTTTCCGGACACCCTGGATCTCGTCGCTGGTTGTCGGTTTCTTCGTGGCGTTTTTCGCTTCGATCGTCCCGATCGCTATTCTGGGTGAGCTCGTCAGCATCGGCACGCTGCTGGCATTCGTGATCGTGTGCGGCGGCATCTGGGCGCTGCGCAGGACAAACCCCGATCTCCACCGCCCATTCAAGACGCCTATGGTGCCATTGGTGCCGATCCTGGGAATCGTCATCTCCTTGCTGATGATGCTGGGGCTGCCCGGCGACACGTGGCTCCGCCTTATAGTCTGGCTGGTGATCGGTTTCGTCGTGTACTTCGCGTACGGATCAAAGCATAGTCGAGTTCAGGCCGGCCAACCCCCTGCGCGCCCGTAGCGCTGAGATTTGCGGCCGGTTAAGCTGTTTGCAGTGTCAAAAGCGCTCTGGGCGTTTCTTCGAGTCTTCGCGTCTTGTGGTAGTGGGTCCGTGAGTGTGATATCTTAGCGGAATTCATTGAGCAGGCCGGCACTATAAGGCAACTTTTTACGAAGGAGAACGGTCATGAATGAATCAATCCTGCTGCAGAGCCGCCGCCGATTTCTTCGGGGCGCGACTTTCGGAGCCGCGGCCATCTCAGTAGACAGCCTTTTCGGCGTACCCGGCCTGTTTGCCGAACAACTCGTCCTGACGCCACGGCAGACGGAGGGGCCGTTCTATCCCGACCACCTCCCGCTCGACACGGACAATGATCTGCTCGTTATCAATGACGGCATCACCCCCGCGGTCGGTGAAATCACCCACCTGACCGGACGCGTCCTTGACGCGAAGGGCCACCCGATCCGCAATGTGATGGTCGAGATCTGGCAGGTGGACAACAACGGCGTCTACCTGCACAGTGGCACCAACAATCCTGCCGCACGCGACAAGTGCTTTCAGGGGTTCGGCCGCTTTATGACCGCCTCGTCGGGCGAATACTATTTCCGCACGATCAAGCCCGTGCTTTATCAGAACCGCACACGGCACATCCATTTCGCCCTCAAGATGAAGGGCCGCGAGAAGTGGACGACTCAGTGCTACGTCAAGGGGGAGCCGTTTAACGACCGCGACGGTGTCCTGAAGGGAGTCAAAGACCCGAAGGAGCGCGACGCCATTATCGTGGATTTCGCCCCGATTAAAGGGTCGCGCATCGGCGAGCTTGCCGCTCGATTCGACATCGTTCTGGGGCTCACTCCCGAAGTTTGAGTTTCCGATTCGATCGAAAAATGGGGTGAGTGGAATGCGGCTCAGACACTTCCCAAGCCTTATGTGGCGACGGTCATCAGACCCGTCGCAAGTACCGCGATGGGCAGGATCTAGCCTTCAAGGTCGTTGGCCGGTCATAAGCCATTGGTCAGGTTTGACGAGCGCCATGTGTCATTCATGGGAGTAGCCGGTCCGTCGGAGTCGGACTGAGCGTGCAATCCCGGCCCGCAGACGCGCTATTGCAATGACAGACTCGACAATCATGACGCAATGAGCGATGACCGTGAAAAGCTCATTTGTGCCACTGGGTAGGTCGGACGGGCTTGATAGCCCGTCCGCACTATGTATCGGGAGGTTTTGCGACGGCCAGGGATTCGACTTGCCATCCTGGAGCTCTGCCCAATACGTTACTTACCGTGATTATGGACCGCCGACTCAGCGTTCGTTCTGGAAACGCCAGCGCGTGGCATCCTTGGGGAATTGCTTCCAGGCGAAAACCACGCGCGGGCGGAACACAAACATTCCATCCGCTTTTTCGTATTGCTCGGGCTTCATCCCATAGCCGTACTTCTCTTGTGAAGCTTCCGCCAGTCGAACGCTCAACGCGCGATCCGGCCCGCGCAGCTCGCGCGCGTCGCCCTGCAGGATGACGACATCCATGCCACTTTCCAGATGGACGCACACGGCGGGATTTGCGGCCAGATTGCGATTGCGGCGCGTTTGGGGACTTCCGCCAAAAAACAGCTGGTCGTCAAGCCACAAGCCATCGACCGGCGTCGCGTGCGGGCGGCCGTCCGGGCCGACCGTACAGATCCAATAGTGCTGGGCCTTGGCCACGCGCTCGACGACGTGAGACCATGGAAGCAGCCCCCTCTTGTCCTTGGGAATGCCGTAGCCGGGTATATGCGGACGGCTCGCGGTCGGACTGGTCGCCTGCTCGGCCTGTTCTTTCTTCGGTCTGGTCATAGGACTGAACCAACCACGAAGACGCGAAGACACCAGGAAAACCAGGCGCTACTGCTTCTGGATGCAGTACAGGTGATCCGCCGTGCGGATGAAGATCTGGTTGTCCACCGCCACCGGGCTGGCCAGCGTGTGGCTGTCGAGTTTGCTGACACCTAGGATCTCGAAAGCCGGGCCGGCCTTCACGACCGTTGTCGTGCCCTCTTCGCTGGTGCAGTAGATCTTGCCATCGGCAAGCAGCGGCGAGGAGCTGTAAGTTCCGAGTTCGATTCGTTGCCCCTGGTACGCGACCGTGCCCGTGGCGGCTTCCAGGCAATTCATGATTCCGTTGTCGACCAGGACGTAAATGTACTTGCCGTCCGTGGTCGGCGTCGGCACGTCGGCGCCCAGATTGTTGGTCCACAGTTCGTTCTTGCCGGTGATGTTGCCGGAACCGCCGGCGCGAAAACGCGATGAAAGGCCGGCCGCGCGTGCTGGTGGTGAAGACATTACCGCCTATCACCACCGAAGAGGCGATGGTTCGGTTGGCAGGATTGTTGGTCGGGTTGAAGCCTCCGATCCGCCACAGCTCCTTGCCGCTGTCCAGATCGTGGCCGGTAACGTAGTCCGCACCCGAAATGACCAGCTGCAGTTTGCCGCCCACAGTGGCGAGTTGCGGCGTTGCGTAGTTATCGGGCGATTCGCGCGGCGCGTCGGTGGGCCGCTCTACCTTCCAGATGGTCTTGCCGGTGTTCTTGTCCACTGCGAAGACATAAGACGGATCGTCCGTGAGCATGCCGTGAAGGACCTCGACATACAGCCGGCCTTCGTGCAGCAGAGGAGTCGAGGCGTAGCCGTGGTTCAGGCCGAATTTCCCGTAGTCGGCCTGAATGTCGCGCTTCCAGACTTCTTTGCCGTCCATCGTGAAGCAGGCGAACTTGCCGTTGCCGGTCATGATCCAGACGTTCTTGCCATCCGTGATCGGCGAAGGAGAAGCCGAGTTCTGTTTGCGGAAGAGCTGATTGCCGCTGTCGATCTGGCTTTGCCAGCGGCTGGAACCGTCTTTGCGGTTTACCGCGATTAGAAAGACCTTGTCGGGGCCCGTCCCGGCCGGGCGACCCTGATTACCGCCGCCGCCCAGGCGCACAAACCCTTCTTCGGCCGAAGTGACGAAGATCGTGTCTTCCCACACGATCGGCGTGGCCGCGCTCCAACTCGGCATCTTCGCGCGCCACCGGACGTTCTGTGTCTCGGTCCAGGTCACGGGAAGATCGCGCGCCGTTTGTGTGCTGCCGTTAGAATTCGGGCCGCGCCATTGGGGCCAGTTCGCCCGCAGTGGTCCGGTCAAAATAACACCGGCAAAAACTAGAACGCAAAGAATCCGTGTTCTGCGAGAGCTCATTCGTTAACCTCACGAAGAAATAATGCTGTCACCGTTTCAAGATTGCCTTCAAGCCGTCAAGCGAGATTTTAGTACACTCCATGGGGGTCTTGCCTTCAGGATACTCCTCCTGCTCGATCAGGAACCAGTCGGTGCCGCCCATGCCGGAGCAGGCCGAGAGGACGCGCTTCCAGTCGTAGTCGTCCTGGCCGATGTAAGCCTTACCCTGGCCACTCGGCGGTTTTGCCTTGACGTGGGTCGTCTTGATCCGCCCCGGAAACTTCTTGATGAGATCGACCGGATCGAGCCCTGCCGCCCTCACCCAACCGATGTCCATCTGGAGAATCACGTCCTTGCTGGTCCGCTCACCGAAGAGATCCCAGTAAGTCTTGTCGTCGGCCTTCTTGAACTCGGCCGTGTGGTTGTGGTGCCCGCAGAACATTCCCTCGTTCTTGAGCGCCTGGGCGGTCTTGTTCATCAACTCCGCATACTCCTTGCTTTTTTCAGGGTCGGTGAAACGGCGTTCGCCGGGAACTATGAGGAACTTGCACCCGATGGTCTTGTGGAACTCGATGGTCCGCTTCAGACTGTCGCCCTCGAACGATGCGGCGCCGATGTGAGTCCCGGCGGCCTTCAGGCCCAGCTCGTCGAGCTTCTTCTTCAGGCCCGCCGCGTCGTCCTTGTACTTGTAGTAACCTGCAAATTCGACGCCCTCGAAACCCATCTCCGCAATTTGCTTCAGCGCGGCGTCGAAGTCCTTTGCGCAGTCATCTCGGACCGAGTAGAGTTGCACGCCGATCGGGATCTTCTTCTCCTGGGCAACCAGAGGCATGGACCTCCACAGCGCTCCCGCCACAGACCATTTGATCATCTCCCGCCGGGTCACTCCCTGGATCGTCATGCCCCAAGCCTCCTTGCCTTCCCCAAATTTATTACGAGCGCGCGAACAAAGCCAACCGAATTCTGCTGGATGAAGGGGAGTGCCGTCGCGGCGCTTCGCGATCCTGTGAGAAATAGCTGATTTCCAGGCACGCACCGAATCTCGAACACGGCAAACAGCCGACCACGAGCCCATGCACGTGGTCGTGATAGGCATTTCTTTTACCGCCGGGCGGGCAAGGCAGCTTCGCCAAACCGGGCGAGCGCTGGTCGCGGCAGCTTGACTGCCGGCACATCGAATCAACAACTTCCGGGTCCAGCACACCAAATGAGTGCTGTCGCACTCCAAGCGCGCCTCTTGTCTATTCAGTTCCTCCGCGGAATTCAAAGATGAGCCGGCTCGGGTCGAGTTCGAGTCTCCTGGAGACCACATTGTTAAGAGTCGTGATTTCGTCTTTTATTTTATCCTCGGGGTCTACCAGGATATAGATCTCGTGAATCTTCTTCGTCGGCCGCCACGAAAACCCTACGGTCACGGTCCTGGGTTCGAGGTCATTGGGCGCTTCGATATTCGGAATACTTTGCATCCCGATTCTCATCCCGCCGGCCTTCGGATCGCCGTCGAATGCCACCACTTCCAGGTCGCGAACCCGTTCCGAGCCCACATTGTGAATGCGGGCCAGGAGAAGGCCCCACCTCTCATCATAACGGATGTCATCCGATGATAGCCCCGGATCGGCCACCAGACGCGTTCGCCGGCCCCGCTCGATCTGTTCGACCTCGACCACATACGTTGTACGAGAGTCGACCCGGATTCGGAACGGCGTCCCCACCTGAGGGAAATCAAACTTGCGCTCCTCGGTTCGAAGATCCATGACCGCGTCTTCGTTTGAGTCAGGACCGTAACGCAGGATGTACTTGCCGGCCGGCTCCAGGTGCCAGGGGTAAATCTCGATTTCCCGCGCTCCCGATGCCAGGCTGTGGTAAAGGAGGCGGAAGCCCTGAGCGTCGGTGGCCAGCACCGCCGCGGCAAAGTCCTTGGTCGTGTTCCCGTAGGTCACGGCGGCTTCCAGGGAGGGGCCTCCGATTCTGCCTCCGGTGTAAATCAAGAACGGATTGACGCATCCGGCAAAGGCGACTCGATCGGTCGGTCCGGCCTCTGTGGTCATGAGCGGCCAGCGTTCACGCAGTTCCTTGCTCGCCCAGCGCGCCTTCCGGATGATGTCGTCTTTGGACAGGTCGTCTTCCAGCTTTCCCTTTCGCCCTTCCACCATGCGTCTGGCAACGAGCCATTCACTGGCGCCTTTCAGATTCTCTCCAACCCACCGTTCGCTCCCGACTTCGGAGGGCGAATCGGGCTTGCCGGGCTTCGCCGCCGCCATTCCGGCGTCGCGCCCCGCGTCGGACGGCGTGGACTGCAGCCGCGCTCCCGTCCGCAACGCGGAAACATTGTTGTAACGGGCGGCCAGCTCGTATTCGAGCCTCATCGGCTCGAAATACTTGGGATCGCCTGTCTGACCGTGAGCGTTGAAAAACAGGTCGTACACATACCCCTTGTAGGCTTCGCTCCCGTTAACCCAATCCTCATTGCCTGTCTCCGGGCCGTGACTCGCCGTATACCAGTTGGGCGAGTTAGTCCCGCCGATGATTCCGTCGGGGAACGAGATTTCCGCCGGAATGACCCCTTTGGGTTTGCCCCTTTCAGTGGCCATCGCCGCCGCCCCCCAGGCATCGGCCAGTTCAACGTACAGCCGGGATACGGCCGGATTCTGGTTGTACCAGCGGACCGCGGCTGCCGGACGAATGGCCCGGTAGTTGATCCACGAGTCGTTCATCTGTTCGCCGCTCCCGACCTGGGTGGCGCCAAAGTAGTTGGCGCGAAAATGGCGGTGACCATTGTTATTCGGCGCGGTCCAGTAGTCGCGCATCAGCTTGGCGGTCTTCATGCTGCGTTCGATCCACTGCGGGTTCCCGTAGTCGATCTGAACCATCATACCCAGGGTGTTGCCGGTCCATTCGGCTACGTGCTCCGCGTCCGACAGCGGCAGGCAGAAACCGAGGTCCGGATCGACTTCGGAGAACTGCCAGAGCCCATCCATGAACTTTCGCAGGCCCGGAAGGAGAATGCTCGACACGTCCCGGCTGGCGTATCCCATGTACGCGAATACCGGGATGATTTCGACGTCATCGCCCCAGCCGCCGCCCAGCGCGCCCTCTGAGCCCATCCGATATTTGAACCACCACTCGGAAAGATCGACCAGGCCCGCGAACGCGGGATAGAGCTCGCGCACCCACTCGGGCGAGTCTTTGACTTTCGCGCCGTAGTCTGTCATGTGCCAGTCTTCGAACCGGCTCCCGTCGCCGTGAGGCTCCCAGGCGTAATTCAGGTGATACTTCACGTAGCGGTTGCCCGGGAAT
The DNA here is from genome assembly GCA_963827655.1 of uncultured Acidobacteriota bacterium. Lineage (GTDB taxonomy): Bacteria > Acidobacteriota > UBA6911 > UBA6911 > UBA6911 > CAWHCF01. The sequence goes on along the minus strand of CAWHCF010000020.1, from coordinate 90,926 downwards.
CTCTTCTCCAGCTTCCTGAAGATCTCCCGCTCGGTTCCGCGGGTCGGGAAATAAGGGATCAGCATGTGCGCCGCGCGGGCGATGTAGAGCTGCGATTTATAATAGAGCGGCGATTCCTCTGAGATCAGCCACCACCAGCCGATCGCCTTGATGTTTTCCAGGAAGTGATTCTTGCCCACATCCCCGCGAGTCAAATGGAGACGCAGCGCTCTCTCGAAAATCTCGGCGTCAGACTCGATCTCTGCCACGCTGTTCTCGGAGGGGCGGGCTTTCACATATTCCCGCAGCGTTGCCAGCGCTTCCGAGACCAGCCCCTTTTCCCTTTCGACTTCGAGACGTCCCGCAAGCCACAGCAGCACGATGCTTCGCGCGACCCGCGCCTCGGGCTCCTTCGCGCGCTGCAGGGCCTGGTGCGCTCGATTGTAATCGCCCCGGTTGAAAGCCTCGATTGCTTCGGTGAGCCCAGGTGACTGAACCGGACGCGCGAGTTCCAGCCGATCGTTGCGGCCCACTACAGGCGCCGGCCTATGTGGAACAACTTCGATGGCCATGACGCTGTGTCGAACGAACGGCCAACCAATGAAAAAATAGGGGGGAGACGTTACTCCGACCCGCTGGTAATGCCTGCGCCAATCCTTGTCCCATTGCTCTTCATGATTTTCTTGCGAGGCGAGCATCCGGTCGTAGTAGCTCTGGTTTTTTTTCAACTCGATTCGAATGTATCCGTCATGAGCCGTGACCGTGTGGCGCACGCGAGTCCACCAGCCATACGGGTCCATCAGCAACCGGCGGTGATTCCCCGGCCCCCTGGTGCCGGGCGTCCAGGCCGAGACGTGATCGGCCGCCGCCTGGCCGTTGACCGCAACGTCGATGGAGCCGAGCGCTTGCGACATGTCACCCAGCATCACGGTCACTCGATACCGGCCCTTGGGAACATCCACGCGGAAAGTCAGGTCCTCTTCGCTGATGATCGAATCCCGATTCAGATCATTCAGGTTCTCCATCATGTACGGATAGAGCATGAATCGTTTCAGATCAGGCAGGTCTCGAACCACGCGACCGGACGGCTTCCCCTTCTCCCAGCCGAATCCCGATTCTTTGCTGTAGCGATGTCTGGGCGTCAGGGGTCGATATCCCCGCGCAACCGGTGAGTCCTCCGCCCCGCAGTCAAAACGCCACGACGCTGCCTGGGCGGCGCTGGCCGGCCCGGGAGCAACTGAAATCAACCCCCAGGCGGTAAAGACCTCATAGCTCGAGCGATACTGAGCATGTTCCTCCATTACAGATGCATTAGCGTTTCTTCGAGTCTTCGTGTCTTGGTGGTCCGCTGCACGGCCACAAAGAGACTAACGCCGTGCTTAGTACGCGGTTTCACAAATACTGTAACGTAGTCCCGGTGGCTTTTGAGTGCGCTAACCGCCCCGGAGGGGCGACGGAAATTAGCCCCGGGCAAGCGAAGCGCAGCCCGGGGTTTGCGGGATTATGTCCACGCGCCCTGAAGGGGCGCAGGAGCATTGAGGGCCGCGCCCCGCGCCCCTCCGGGGCGCGTCTCTTTGCTCGTGTCAACCGGGGGCAGCGCTTCGCTCACCCCCGGCTAATTTCCTTCGCCCTTTCAGGGCGCGACGCAGCGTAACCTCGGCTTGCGCCTTGTGCTGCGGCAGCTTGCTGCCGCGCCACGGAATCGCCAGAGTCCAGGCTTTCCGCATTCCAATACGTTACCGTAATTGCGAACGCCTCTACTCAGGGACTTGCGTGCCGCTTGACCGGGACCGAGGGGTGGAGCGCGCGGCGACGGCTTTGTTGTTCGACTCGTTGATTTCTTCGACCAGGCCGTCGGGATCCAAGATGGCCGTAAACTCATGACGGTCGCGGCTGGGTGTAAATGGAAAGCCAATTCGCACCCACTTGGCGTCGAGATCCAACGGCGCCTCGATGTTCGGGATCCTCTGCCGCCCGACCTCCTTCTCTCCGTCCGACAGGACGACCATCACGTTGCGAGCCGCAGCACCGCCGATGTTGTGAACCGTCACATCGACGCGCCGATACTCGGGAACAAACTGAATGTCTTCCTGAGACAAGCCAAGATCAGGATAGAGTTCCTGACTCTTATGATCTGCGAGCTTCTTCAGTTCGACCACGTAAGAGGTGCGCCCTGGAAAGCGGAGCAGCACACCCTGCCCCCGATGCTGGAGCAGCACGGCGCGCTGCTCGGCCGCGTGATCCATCCGTCCGTCACCGTCGTTGTCCGGACCCGCCTTGAGGTCGTATCGGGCGCCCAGGTCGAGTATCCAGGGCACAATGGCGGCCTCTTTCGGCTCCGCGGACACGCTGTACACGATGGCTTTCAAATTCGCGGCATCGACCTTGAGTACGGCAGCGGCAAAATCGCGTCCAAAGCCGCGATACGTCACAGCCGGCACCTGGCCCGAGACGCCGTAGCCGGTCATGATCTTGAAGGCATTCCCCATGCCCAGCCAGTGGACACGATCCGTGGCGATGCATTCTGATGTCACCAGCGGCCACTCCCTGGCGGCCGACTCAATCTCGTTTCGCGTTTGTTCTTCCACCTCATCGAGCGTCGTCAACTGCGCCTGTTCCGGGAATTGCTCCGGAAAAAGCACGCGCCGCATCGCGTCCCATTTTTTCGGCCACGCCGCCAGCCGAGCGGCTATCCATTCCTTGCTTCCCTCTGCCAGATCCTTCCACAGATTGGCGGTGACCCGTCCTTGCTTCGCCTCTTCGGAAGCGAGAATCTCCTTGGGACAATGACGCTCGACGAAATCAGCTTCGAGCTTCATCGGTTCCAGGTACTTCACCTGGCCGGTCGCCTTGTGAGCGAAAACGAGCAGATCGACGGTGTGGTCGTGATATCCGGCGCTTCCCTGCCAGTCCGAGTTGACCGTCCCGGGACGGTGTTCGGCGCGATACCACGCGGGCGCGTTCGTCCCGCCGATCTCGCTTCTGGCGAAGCCGATCTCTTCCGGCAGGATTCCGCGCGGTTTCCCTTTCTCGGTCGACATCGCCGCCGCCAGCCATGCGTCGGCCCAATCAAGAAACATCTGCTTGAGCGCCGGCAGGTTGTTGTACCAGAGAACCGCTCGCGCCGGGGATGCAGGCCGGTAGTTGATCGATGAGTCATTCTCCGTTCCATCGCCTCCTACGCCCGTCGCTCCAAGAAAATTCGACCGCATGAGGTAATGTCCCTTTTCGTTGCGATCCATCCACAGGTCCCGCATCAGCTTTCCGGTCCGTAGCGCCCGCTCGATGTAGAGCGGGTTGCCATAATCGGTACGGATCATGGCGACCAGCGTGTCGGCCGTCCATTCCCCGGTATGCTCCGTATCTCCGACCTCGGCGAAGTATCCTGCCTCGGTGTCGATCCCTCCGCTGAGCCAGGCCCCGTCCGCGACCTTGCGCACGCCCTCCATCACCAGGGGGCTCGCATCGGGACAGATTCCCACGAATGCGCCGAATACACGCAGAATCTCGACGTCGTCGCCCCAACCGCCTCCCAGCGAGCCATCCGACTGTTGCCGGTTTTTGATCCACCATTCGGCCAGGTCGACTTCGCGGTTGTACGCTGCATGGACGTTCGCCGCCCAGGTGGGCGCCCCCTTGGTCCTGGCCTGATAGTCGGGCGACTTCCAGTCGGGCCAATCCATGACGTCACCGTGAAGGTGGAATCGAACAAATCGATTTTGCGGGAATCGAGCTTCGACAACGCGGAGTTTGCTTTTTCCTTCCTGAGCATGCCAGGCCCAATGATGGGGATCGAGCATGATCATGTAACGGGCTTGCAGCACCAGGCTCTTGTAGTACATCCAATCGTCCGGTTGTATCTGGTCGAATTCGGCTATGGCGCGCCAGGTCGAGCGGAGACCATTATTCGGCGGCACCGCGCGGTCCCTGAAGTGCAGGAGGCCGTTGAGAAATATTTCGGCGCTGTCGAGCAGTTCCTTCACGTTGGGGCCGGCGTTCCCCGAGGCGACAGCCTTTTTCAAGGCGGCGACGGCTGCACCAGCGTTCTCCAGCTCATTCTCGTAATCGGGCCGGCCCGCCAGCGCCAGGAGTCCGATGCCCGTGAGCAGCGGATCGGAAAGCGCGAGAAAGTCCAGTTCTGCTTTCTTGAATTCACCGGAATTGAAAGCCGCGATCGCCTTTTGAAGAGCCTGGTTTCCTGCGGCGGCACCGGCGGCCGACAGCTTCAGCGACGCGCCATCCATCCGCAGTGGCATCTCCTTTTCCGGGTAGACCTCGACACCCATGAGGCTGACCTTCGTGAACGGACCCCCGATGTCATAGAAGGGCAAGTGTTCCGCCGGCAGCGAGTCTTTCCTGAATCGTGATTTGGGCCACTGGTCGGGACTCTTCGCCTTCTCGATCTCGAGTAGACGCCGATACTCAGCATCGTCGCCGCTGAAGTCGAGAGTCAATCCCGCGCCGCCGACATCGACCGAAAATCTTACCCGCTTGTAGTACCCCGAGGCATTGTGCAACCTGCCGCGCTCCGACGAGAGCCAGTGGCGGGCGTCAACTTTCTTTGCCACGAGCTTTCCGTTGGCGGTGATGTCGATTCCGTAACGGGCTTCGTTCAGATGGCCGGCAGTGACGATCACGCGATACCGGCCTGCCGGCACATCCACTTTGAATGACAGCGATCCGTCGCTTTCGACGCCGTCCATTCGAAGGTCGCTCGCCATCTCGTCGTAAAAGAAATGCGGATCGAAGTGGTACCACCTTCTCCTGTTGAGCGCCGGCTTGGGAGCGGTATAGTCCACGGGCATGCCGGCCGACCAGCCGTAGCGTTTCCCCGGTGAATAGGTTACGCCCGCATGCACGCCGGTGAAGCCGGCCGCGACAGGCGAGTCCGGGGGACCGAAGTCGAAGTGGTACTCGGTTTGCGCAGCGAGAGGGCCGGCAAGCGCGATCCACGCCAGGGCGATGCTCGTCAAATTCTTCAAGCGTGTGGCTCCTTCATTAAGCCTGCCATTTTGCCGATGCGCTTCGGGACCCGTCAAGCCAAATGGAAAAGCCACCACCAAGACGCAAGGGTTCCGCAGAATAAGTTCGCATTCTCTGCAGGCCGCTGGCGAGCGCGAGCGACGATGCGTACCCGGTGCGGTACTGAGGAGCGACACGAAGAAGCCTTGGGCCGCAGCCGGGCGTGTCTGGAGAATGGGCCCATGAAATTCCATCAGCGTCGCCGTTATTGCTGGGGCTTTGCTTGCTAACGGCTGCTCCCTCTTCCGCCCAGAAGGAAGGTTTTCTCGAAAAGGATGAGGGCTTCCTCCTTGTGGAGGATGGCAAGGAGGTATTGTTTTACCAGCGCAAACCGAAGTCGCGCGACGGGCAGTTCGAGCGCGCCAACTACATTCATCCGCTTTATGGCCTGGACGGTGAGCTCCTGACCGAGGATTTCCCGGCCGATCACCTCCATCATCGCGGAATCTTCTGGGCGTGGCACCAGATAAGCGTCGGTGGAAAGAAGGTGGGCGATCCCTGGATGGCGAAGGACTTTTCCTGGGATGTGCGGGAGGCAAAGGCGTCTCCAGTGGACTCTTCATCCAGCGCGCTCAAGCTTGTCGTCTTGTGGAAGTCGCCTCTCTGGGTCGATGCCGCGGGATCGCAAAAACCGCTGGTCAGAGAAACGACTACCATTCGGGTCCATCGAGCCTCAGAGGGAAAGCGCAAGATCGATTTCGAGATCAATCTTCTGGCTCTGGAAAACGACCTCCGGATCGGCGGGTCTGAAGACGACAAGGGCTATGGAGGCTTCTCGCCCCGAATCCGGCTCCCGGAAGACATCCGCATCGTGGGGCGTAACGGCGCCGTCGAGGCCCAGATCCTGTCGGTCGATGCCGGGCCATGGCTCGACTTCTCCGGTTCCTTTCAGAGCCGGCAAGGTGAGCGGCGTGGCGATTCTCACACATCCCTCTGTGCCGGGATTCCCGCAGCGATGGATACTGCGAAAGAGCAAGAGCATGCAGAATCCGGTTTACCCCGGCCGCGCTCCGGTTCTTCTCTCCCGTGAGAAGCCGCTGGTGCTTCGCTATCGACTGGTCATCCATCGCGGCGATGCGCAGCAAGCCAGGATTGACCAGCTCCAACGAGAATACGAAAACGAAGCCGTCCGAACGCAGCAATCTTCAGCGTCGTCAGTGCCGTGAGCCGCCGAGTGGCCCAATCTTTGTAGGCTGAACGCCACTCGCACGGCAGTTGCGCGATTTCACTGCGGCGACCTGCGCCCGGCAATGCTGGAGTGCCCGCAACCGTCACCGGACTACATTATTTTCATAACCGGCCCGCTCAAATCGGTATCACGCCCCTCCTCGTCGAATCGAAACCTTAGGCGTTGGCTAGAGAGTGCCAGCTTGTGGTTTCACCGAATCGTCGTTGAAAAGTCTTCATTACCATGGTAATGAAACAGCATGGCACTCGCACATTCGAAGTTGACGGTCCAGGGTCAGATCTCCGTGCCGGCGGAGGTCCGTAAAAAGCTGGGCGTTGGTCCGGGAGGCGTCCTGGAGTGGGTTGAAGAAGGCGGAAAGATCGTGGTGCGTCGAGCGGGGCGATACACATCCGAGGACTTGCATCGCGCGCTGTTCCCGAAGGGCGCTCCCAGGCCGAGGTCTCTTAAGGATTTGAAGAAAGGAGTCGGACAGTACATCAGAGGTCGCCATGCGCGCCGTTGACACCAATGTCCTTGTCCGCCTTACGACGCGCGACAACGCCAAACAGGTTGCGGCGGCGGAAGATTTCGTGGCTTCGGGGGCGTGGGTTTCTCACATTGTCCTGGCGGAGACGGTCTGGGTCCTGAGTGCGGTCTATGAGCTTGGGGCGAACGAGATCGCAATCGCCGTTGAGATGTTTCTCAACCACAAAGATCTGACCGTCCAGGATGCCGACGTGGTTGCTGCCGCCCTCAAGCATTACCGGAAGCGACCTGCGTTGGGCTTCTCCGACTGTCTTGTGCTTGAGGTGGCCCGCAAAGCCGGTCATCTGCCGCTCGGCACATTCGACCGGGAGATGGGCAAACTCGATGGGGTTCAGAAATTGTGATGGCGCGGGCCGGGATGGGGATCTTATGTGCTCCGATGTGGGAAACCTGCCCAAGCCTGAGAACCTTACGTTACGCACCGACGATTAGCATCATCGCATTAAAGAAATGCCCGAATCCACAGGCAGCAAGTCGAGAGCATGAAACATCCTATGGGATCGAGCAGGATCAAGGCGGTCGGCAAAAGCGGCCGGATCTCCATGGTGCCTGAGAATCAGCTCTGGACGCTTGAGGAACCCCATCGTTCCCGAATCGAACGGGGGCTCACATGGGCTGCGGCGACAAAGCCTCAGGAAACCGACATCGGGGGTCTATTGAAGGGTCGAGCCAAACGAGCCAGGCGCGCACGTGGCCGCCGGCGGTAGCCTCGGCACTTCGCAGGACCTTCGAATTCGGGTTACGAAAGGCACTGAAGCGACCAAACATATCTCCTGGCTGTTCGATCTAGAATGTTCGAGCTTGACTACGGCTTCGTTGAAACGGCATCTGAAGAGCCCAACGGCGCCCACGCGTATCTCACTCCGCTTGCTCAACGAATTCGCGCCGTGGCGTTCCGCGATGGCGACTTCCCCGGATGCTCTGGCTACATCCGATCACGATTCGTGCGTACAAGGACTAGATCCGCGCCTCTAGGCCTGAGCGACCACTTCGCGTCTTCGAGGCCTCGCAGTAACAGCGCGAAATCAAATATCACCAGATGCGACTCCACTAGACGCAATATACGAAGGAAATGCAGAATACTCTGAGACTTCGTGTCCTCCTCGTGTCTTTGTGGCCTGGCGGTATTTGTTTGACCCTCACGCTCACAAGGGCTTTCTAACGGCTGGGGCGGTAGCTCAGTCGTTTCGATGACCGCTTGATCGCCTCGACGCCCGGGCGGCTGAGTGGAGCGGGATGAAACTCGCCCCTGGCCCAGAGATCCATCTGGTCCTTGAAGTGCGGGCTGGCAGGATTTTCCGAAATCCCGGGCGGAAGCATCGACAGGCTGCGATCCACGTCGCTCAGATCGACGACCTGGCTGTAAGAACCCCCTTCCTGAGCCCAGATGGTCTGGGTCAACGGGCAGCAGAGCGGCGGCGAATCGAGGTCGTATTCCGGAGCCAGCGAACCGAAGCGCTCGGCGCCGTACCCTTCCGCCACATCCTGATACGCCATGCGCCGGATGACGCCGAGCTGCGGCTGCCCTCCCGTGGCCGAGCCGGCCGCCGCGCCGTTTTTCGACGCTTCGGCTTTCATCCAGCCCGTGTTTTCTGTTTGTTGCTGGCCGTAGCCGCGCCTGCGGAATCCTTCGCGAAACGCGTTCTTCAGCCAGCGCCGGATCTCGGGATCGCTCGGAGTCTGCCCGGTCTGGCGGAAAGCAGGCATGATGGCTTTAAACATCACCGTGACGCCCGACCAGCCCTCGCCATACCGTTCCTCGAGCGGCGTGCCCGCGAGCTTCGTCGATTCGATCGCTTCCAGCAGCCCGCGCGCCGACGGAAACGCAGCCGATTGCGTGGACAGACGGAAATCCCAGCCGTTCAGGGCTGTCGAGCAATTCTCGAATCTGTGGATCTCGATCACCATCCTCCTCGACCACCTTTCTTCCCAGAATAACCGCATCCCGCACGACCGGATTCACCGCGTCCTGGTGAACGGCGGTGACAAAGTCTCTGGGGGAAAATTTTCGCTCGGGATTCTCGGAAAAGATTTCCCTCAGGCGCAAGCTGCGCGGCCCCTCTCCTCGTCCGCCCCCGACCAGGTACGGATACCACGACCCGGCGGCCAGGTGATTGGCCGTGAAGATATGACCCGCGCGCGGATTGAGCATGGACGGCAACTCTTCGAACGGCACCATGGTCCATTCATCCCCGCCATCCCATCCCTTTCGGGGGAACCGTGTGTCGCCCATCCGAGCCGGAACCAGGGTCGCGGTCTGGTAACCGATATTTCCCTGGACATCGGCGTAAATCATGTGCAGCGGCGGCGCGGCATAGCCGGCCAGCGCCTTGCGAACGGAAGACCAGTCGGCGGCCCGCATGACATCCAGCATCGATTCGAGCGAGGAGGTCGGCGTCCACAGGAGAGTGTAATGAAGCGCATAACACCTCGCCGGGTTTCAACCCGCTCAGGAGGTCGTTGACCACCGGACCATGGCGGCTGGTCCGCACCTCGAAACGAACCTCTTCCCCCCCTTTGATTCGGATGGTTTCGCTGCGGCGCTCAAATGAATTCCAGGCGTCCTTCCAGAAGTACTGATCCGGATTGTCCGGATTGACCTTTTCTTCGAACAGATCGGCCGTATCTCCGGCGAGCGCCGTCGCTCCCCATGCGCAGCGCTCGTTCCATCCGATCAACATCCCGGGAACTCCGGCGACTCCCAGTCCCCGAACGTTGTAGCGCCCTCCGCTGAGATGGATCTCGTACCAGAAAGCGGGATTCGTCACTCCGTAGTGGGGATCGCTCTGAAGAATCGGTTTTCCGGTGGTCGAGCGAGTTCCGGACACGACCCAGTTGTGGCTGAGGTTCAGTTCCTGCAGTAACGCACGGCTCTCCGCCCGTTGCTTCTGGCCGTCCATCCTGGTTTTCAATCTTGAATAGACTTCGGGATTCGACTGCTTGAATTCCTCTTCGGATACAATCTGCGCCGAATCATCCAGGCGCACCCGGCGGTTCGCCGGCGCTCCGCCGACAGCCAGACGTTCCGAATCGCGCTTGGCTGCCAGCTCTTCCACCCAGCCCATGCTGAACCGATCGGCGAGACCATCCCAGATCGCGAGGCAGTCGGCGGCCGTCCAGGGTTCCGGGTCGCCCCCATAGCGGGCGAACAGAGGAGAGAGTCGTCCTCGATGCTCGTCAAGGTAGGCATTCACTCCGGCGGCATAGGCCGCGAGATTGTTCCGGGTTTCCGGGGCCAGCGTTTTGAGCCTCTCGACGGCGCGGCGGTTAATTCCGAAAATCCGGAATTTTCGATCCGACTTGAGGAAGCGATCGTCAGGCCCGCGTCCGAGAATCTCCGCCGTCCGCCCGCTGACGACCCGCCGGCGAAGCATCATCTGGAACATGCGGTCTTCGGCCGTTGCATAACCCGCGCCATAGAAGACGGCCTCGTCGCTTCCGCCGTAAACGTGGGCAATTCCCCAGCTGTCGCGGATTATTTCGACCTCGGAAGTCTGGTCACGGCTGCAGGCGGCCAGAAGCTGCCCGCACAGAAGAAGTATGAGCGCAATTCGAGAGTTCATGCCTTTACGTTCCCCGCGACGTCGGGCAGCACTTTCTGCTTTTGCGAATCCCACCGCACCCGGCAACCCCACTTGTAGGAGAGGACCGCCATGTGGGTTGTAACGGCCTCCCGCCAGCCGATGTCTTCGTTGCAAGCCGCGGGCTGGTTGTTTCGCATCGACTCCACCCAGTTCTTCAGGTGGAGGTAGGTTACATCCACCGATTCCCCTGACGCCGTGGTGCTGCGCAGGAAGCTCTCGGTCGGAGAAGCGGCTCCGCCGGAAGATATGAACGGTCGATCAGGCTGGATTTCACCACTCTTGATTTTTTCCTGGTAGCGAGGGGATTCACGATCGGGATAAACCTGCACTCCACGGCTGAGGTCCATCGTAGCTTCAGCGCCCATGTAGAGCGGGCCGCGCGGAAAGCTGCTCGCCTGAGTGGCGTTGTATACCAGAGGTCAGGTCTTTTTCCGGGTACTCATAGACCACCTGGAGTACGTCCGGGACCTCTCGCTTCTCCTTCCAGAAGTAGACCCCGCCGGAGGCCACCGCCGTCGCCGGCATTCCCAGTCCTCCCATCACCAGGTCGACTCCATCCCATTCATGACTGAAAAGGTCGCCCAGCAATCCCGTTCCGTAATCCCAGTACTTGCGCCAGCGAAAGAACCGGTCGAGGTCGAAGCTCCTCTTGGGCGCATTCCCAAGAAACTGCGGCCAGTCGATGTTTTGGGGCCCGGCTTCCGGAGGGATGGCATACACCCACGCGCCGTTGGCCGTGTTGCGATTGGAGAAAGTCTGAATCAGCGTGACCTTGCCCAGAATGCCTTTCTTCACGACGTCCCGGGCCATCGAATACAGCGCACCGCTTCGCCGCTGGTGACCGAGTTGAAGGATGACCTTGCTTTCTTTGACGGCGCGCAGGAGCTCGAAAGTTTCCGGCACCTGATGAGTGAAACATTTTTCCAGGTAGACGTGCTTTCCCGCGCGCGCGGCGGCCGCGGCCATCGGCGCATGCCAGTGGTCGGGAGTGGCAATGATCACGGCATCGATCTCCTTGTCGGCAAGGAGTTCCTGATGGGTCCGATAGCGGCGGGCGCCCTGGCCGGCGGCCGTCACACCCCAGTCGGCATACGGATCGTAGACATCGCAGATTCCAGAGATCCGGATGCCAAGCGGCGGCTGACCTTCGGTGCCGAGGCGCTGCCTGCGCCCTTCGAGCTGGCCCGGCTGAGCAAAGCCGGCGGAGATCATGAGCCCCTGCCCGCGTTTTCCTACCCCGATCACCCCGACCTGGATCACATCGTTCGAGCCACGAATCGATCGATCTGCGCGCGCCGTCCTGGTCCAGACCCCGCTCCCCAACGATGCGAGTGCCGGGGCCGCCGCAATTCCTTTCAGGAACTCGCGGCGCTCGACTTTCTGCGCTTTTCTCGAAGGCCTGTTCATGATTCCTGTTTCTCCTTTCCACCCGGCTGGTGTGTGGAACATGTTCCATTGTCCAACCAGCATAGCCACTTTTGTTTTTCGAGGAAATCCCTTTCTTGCTGTCTTTGAGTCTTGGCGGTGGATCTGTTAGTCCGGGTTCAATGCTTCCCAGGCAAGAGCAGCGGCCCCCGCCAGGCCGGCTTCCGCCCCGAGCGCCGCCTTGCGAATCGGGATGCGGCGGCCGGAAAGGCGCGCGGTGCGCTCGAAGAACTCTCGCCGAACGGGACCGAAGAGAATTCTCCCGGTCTCGGCAATCTGACCGCCAAGGACAAACAGCTCGGGATCGAGCGCGTGAGCCAGGCCGGCCAAAGTGGCCGCCAGCGCCGAGGCGGCGCGCCGAACGATTGCCTGCGCCACCTTGTCGCCCGCGCGAGCGGCGGAAAAAACATCCAGGCAGGTCAAGGCTGCAGGTCGTTCAGCGAAGGCTTTGCGCAGGCGCGTCTCGCATCCGCGGCGGATAGCCGCGAGCGCGTCACCCTCGATCGCCCGGGCCGAGAAGATAGCTTCCAGGCAGCCGCGATTGCCGCAACTGCAGACTGGCCCTTCGAAGTCGACAGTCACGTGACCGAGGTGGCCGGCAATGTCCGATCTGCCGCGCACTAATTTGCCATCGGACAGGATCGCCCCGCCAACACCCGACCCCAGCGTGAGGAGCACCACATGCCTCTTTCCACGGGCAACGCCCCAGCGCGCCTCGCCCACGAGGGCCGCCTTGGCGTCGTTGTCCGACCTGATCGCAAGTCCGGACCCCGCCGCCCGCTCGACCCACCGGTCCAATCGCTCGCCCTCGAGAAACCGGAACGGGCCGGGCAGAATCCGCACCCGAGAGGTACCGGGATCGATGATCCCCTTGCATCCAATTCCGACACCGGTGATTCGGCCGCTGGGCGGCACGCTGGACGTCGCCCGGGTTACGAGAGAAGTCATTGCCCGCCCGAACGCGTTGAGGCTTGTGTCGGGACTCGGGATCGCGCTGCGTGCGAAGATTCTGCCGAGGTTGTCGACCAGCCCTGCCTTGATCTGGGTACCGCCGATATCAATCCCGATCACCCATTCCTTTTCCGGCTCATATCTGGATAGGTTCTCCTTAGACGCGCAAAGGCGCCTGACGCAAATTTTAAACTGGATTTCATCGCCTCCGGCACTAAGATAGGCAAGAATTGCTGGGAGTCTCGAACACAGCTGAGTTCAATACCATTGATTGCGAGGTAAGGCCATGAGCATTATTGATGAAGTCCTCAAGTCTAACGAAACCTATGCCCGAAGTTTCGCTCTGGGCCAGCTCGCGATGCCGCCGGCTCGCAAGCTGGCAATCGTTGCCTGCATGGATGCCAGGCTGACGGTCGAGCAGGCGCTCGGCCTCAAGACCGGCGACGCCCACATCATTCGCAATGCGGGAGGGATCGTCACGGAAGACGCCTTGCGTTCCCTGATTATTTCCCATCATCTGCTGGGCACCCAGGAGTTTCTCATCATCAATCATACGGACTGCGGAATGTTGACTTTCAAAGATGAAGAGCTGCGCGCCAGACTCCAGACATCGACGGGAGCTGCGGCGGTGTCGCCGGCACGGTTTTACACCTTCGGCGACCTTGAATCGAACGTGCGCCAGCAGATGCAGAAAGTGAAGTCGCATCCCTGGATACCAGGAGATATTCCAGTCAGGGGATTCATTTACGACGTGAAGACGGGAAGGTTGAAGGAGGTGGTAGCACTAAAAGCGGCGGCCGCGACACCTCCCCGTTGAGGCAGTAGTCGAATCAACCGAGTCAGGGCAGCCTCTGCGGTTAATCGAGACGTACGATGCTGCGGTCAGCCCTTGCAGTCATGGCTGTTGTAGCAGCTTTCGCAGAGACCATCGAGGTCGCAAGGTTCGCAATACCTTATTTCGTTTTCCTCAATTTCTCTGAGGCATCGGTCGCAGCTCGCTTGCCATTCGGTTTTCACTTTCCGTCCTCCGCGGTTTCGTCGACTCATTATCTTGCCATAACAACGTGCGTTCTTGGAGTGTAGAGCTTGCTACCGCCTTGGTCTTGGCGAAGCTTGCTTCGCCCGGTTCCACTACTTTGCGCCGGCTCCGAAGCTGCGCAGCCGATCTCGTAATGCTTGAAAGATCTTTTCGGTTTCGCTCTCCAGGCGTTCCTCAACGATGCTTCGTTTGATCCATCCGAGAAATCCGCCCAGCATGTCGACACGGGACCGGTTCAGGTAGACGAGGTAGCGCGGCGCCCCATCGCGTCCACCCACCACCGCGGTGAGCGCCAGGGCCCCATTCATGTAGTGCGTGGCGAAAACCTGTTTACCCGCGACCAGGACCTCGGGGAGGTCGGCGCGGTTTTCGCCGCGAATGATGCTGACGTGGGTCACGCTGATCACCGGCTTGCGCCCGATTTTCTCCTTCGACCAGTAGAAGAACGATTCCGGCGCGGGCGTCTGCATCCGCGGATACCCTTCCAGATAGGCTGCCAACTGCGGCATTCGCTCGACCAGGTAGGGCGAGTTCCGCACAATACCCGAGAACTCTACCTTGAGGTCAACGGTCGTTCTCGTGTCCTGGTATCCGGGAATTCCTTCATGGCCTCGAGCCTTGTAGGCCGAGACACGTTCCAGGACGAGGCTGCGGAAGGCGTCTTGCAGACTGTTCTTCGAGTTCGTCCCCGGCTCGGCCGCCCGTCGAAGCTGTTCCATCTCGGAGCCGCTTAACTTGACTGCGCAATCAGACAGGCGGCAGTCCCGGATTGACTGCAGGTCTTCCTCGTCGAGGTCGAGCCCGGCCAGATCGCCGATGCGGGGCGGATCGGAAAACCGGCCGATGGCAAGGACGTACGGGCCGCGTTTCAGCTCTTCAATGCGGCGAACACCCTGAACCAGCGCTTCGCCGCCTCGATCGAACGCCGCCGCGGAAAACACCGCGATCTCTCGCTCCTGACCCGGGAGGACTCGCACCAGGACCCGACCTTGATCGAGGCGCTGGCGCTCCGCCGGAGTGATCAGTACGGAGGGACTGAAAAAAAGGAAGGGATCGCCGGCCGCCTGTAGAGCGGCGGGAAGAACTCCGCTGCTCCACAACAGTGCGAATATGCTGAGGCGGAAAAGACGCATCACGCAAACCGGGTTTCTTGCGCTCCTTCGCGTCTTCGCGGCTTGGCGGTCCTGCGCGTCGCCCGTTTGCTCACGGCACGCTAAGAATCCTGTGCGAATAGCTCGGCCTGCACCGGGTCCAGCCCGAGCAATTGTCTGACGCGCGCGAAGCTTCGCCGGTGAACCGGCAGAGGCCCCAGTTCTCTTAGCAGCCGGCAGTGCTCGGGCGTCGGATAACCCTTGTGCGACGCGAATCGGTATCCCGCATAGAGCCGGTCGAGTTCGAGCATGTAGGCGTCGCGCGTGGTTTTAGCCAGGATGGAAGCCGCCGCAATGCTGGCGGAGAGCTCGTCGCCATGAACAATGCCCCGCTGAGGCCAGGAACAGTGAGGAATTTTGCGCGCGTCCACCAGCACGAATTCCGGCGTGGCGCCGAGCCCCTCGACGGCGCGCCGCATGGCCAGGAGTCCGGCATGGTAAATGTTGAGCCGATCGATTTCCTCCACTTCGGCTCGGGCAACGCTCCAGCACAGCGCATCCTGCTTGATCCGCGCTGCCAGGTCGTCTCGCCGTGTCGGGTCGAGAATCTTCTTGGAGTCGTCCAGGCCGCGGAGCTTGTAGCTCCTGGGCAGAATGACCGCCCCAGCCACGACCGGACCGGCGAGCGGCGCCATGCCGGCTTCGTCAACGCCCGCGATGAGCTGGAGTCCTTGAGACCACAACTCGATCTCAAACCGAAGCAGGTTGTGAAGCCGTTGCCCCTCGCGGCGGTTTTCCAGGCGCCGCTTGCGAATCAGGCCGGCCAGGTGACGCGCGCCGTCGCGCGGATCGGCCTCGAGCGCCTCGAGCAAGCCGTCGGGAACCGTTCGGCGCCGATCGAGAAACCGCTCCCTCAGCTCGATCACCGATTTTTTCAAGTATCTCTCGACGTCCATGCCGGTTGCGGCTTTTCGGATTTCGGGAACCTTTCAACAAATCCAAATCGACCCTCGGTCAAGTGGATCTTAAATCCGAAATCCGCAAACCGCAATCCGCAATCGAGAGACTTCTTTTCTACAGGATGATCAGACCCCGCCGGACTCCGATCGCGACGGCTTCGGCGCGGCTCGACGCGTTCAGCTTGTTGAAGATGGATGTGACGTGGAACTTGACCGTGTGATCCGAAATCTTTAACCGCCAGGCGATTTCCTTATTCCCCAGGCCCGCCGCCAGTAAATTAAGTACCTCGCTTTCGCGCGGCGAGAGTTGTTGCCCGAATGAGGCCGTCGATGCGCGGGGCGCGCCCGAGGCTGTCACCGCATGTTCGGCAACATCGGGGTGGAGAACGAACAGTCCTTCCGCTACTGCTTCGATGGCGATTTGAATCTCTCTCTCGCTGGTATAGGTGGGCAAAATCCCGCGAAGCGCCGAGTCCACTGCCTGCATTGCGGCTATGGCGGCCGTGAATTCAGGTTCAGCCACCAGCAAGACTCTGGGGACGGTCTTCGCATCCCAGTCCGGAAATCGTGATTCTTCCAGGTCATCGAGGGCCGAGCGCTCCAGTAGCACATCAGGCTGGGTAACCGCGAATGCCTGACTCAGGCCGGCTCTTCCCAGGCTGCTTCCGACCAGTTCCAGAGAGGGAGACGCCCTGACGAGTGCCTCGAGTCCGGCAAGTTCAACGCTTGAGTTGGCACAGACAAATACTTTGATCACGGTGTTTCTGGGCAGCGCCGGACCGGCAATCGCGTAGAATTGCTCTGGAGACTTCGGGCGAATCTTGCCTGGGCAGTTGCCAAAAACTGACGGGCGCTGCCTGGACGAACCTGGCTCACGAACGGAGCAAGCGGCTCAAGTCGCCGCTGGACGTTCGCCCACGGCAATGACAACTTCCGCCAGTATTCCACCGCGAATGATAGACGCTTTCACCGGCCTGCCGATGTGCTCGCCGGCGAGGTAGACTTGCACGTCGTCGATGTCGCGGACCGGGCTCCCGTTCAGCGCCACGAGCACGTCTCCCAGCGTCACGCCTGCCTTCTCGGCCGGGCTGTCAGGCTCGACTCGCACAATCATGATTCCGGTTTCGCTCGCCAGGTTCAGCGCTTCGCGAACCTTGCGAGGCAGCCGGACGGGTTGCAGGCCGACGCCGATATAGCCCTGCCCGATATGCCCCTTCCTTTCTAGCTCTGCGGCTACCCTTTCGACCGTAGTAGCAGGTATTACGACCGCTGCGTACCTCGACAGTGCGGACGTGTTAATTCCGAGTAACCTCCCCTGATCGTCCACTGCGGGCCCACCCGAAAAGTTGGGGTGAAGGTTGCGGTCGAGGCGCACCGTGTGGTCCAACAACCCGCCCCTCCAGGTTCGCCAGGCCGGTCCGACCACACCCACGAGCGCCAGGCTAGCTCTTGAGCCACCCTCGGACGTACGACCCGCGGCCAGGACCCAATGCCCGACCTTCAGACCTGTGATGTCGCCGATCTCTGCCACCGGCAGCGCCGGGGCTTCAAGTTTGAGGATTGCCAGGTCCGTGCTGGGATCGCGGCCCGCCAAGGCCGCACCTGTCGTGCGGCCGTCCGGTAATGTGACGGCGATCTCATCGTCACGCTCCAGGCTGTGGTCAGCCGTTACCACGATTCCGGGTCGCCAGTGGACTCCGCTCGCAGGGATGCGACGCCGGGCGTGCACCGCGACGACCGCGCGCCCAGCCTTTTCGATGGCAGCTGCTGACTCGTTGGAAAGCGCTTGCCACGTGCCTGAGACAGATAGTTCGTGCTGCATCGGTTCCTCCAAAGTTTCATTTTCTAGCCGGATATGCCGCCAAGACAATCCCAAGCTTAGCGCGGGCTCGAAGATGGGCGCATCGCCCAAATGGCTAGGTAGGACGGAAAAACGGACCTGAGGTGAGAAAAACGAGGTTGCCGTTTGTCCGAGACTCGATCACTTGGGTGTGCGGCAGCAAGCTGCCTCAAACACAAGGCTCAAGCATGCTTGCGCACACCAAAGGCGCGGTTCTGGAGTGCGGTAGCTTGCTCAGTCGGTTAGTTCATAAATACGCTAACGTATTGGCCAGAGCGGTAGGAGTCGGCGGTGTTGTCGCCCAGAGCCGAAGGCCCGTCAGTGAGTAGCCCCGCACGTCAGTAGCTTTGGTGAGGACAGGCACATTTGTGCCCCTCGGGGTAGGTGCAACGGCCCAGGCGGATCCCCTCTAAATTGGTCCTTCTCGCCCATCAAAAATGGTCGCGGGCGCCGATGCGTCCTCTGTGCGAGCCAGCTAGAATGTTGGCGAAGGACATATGTTCGTACAGCAGCCAGAAGGTAGCCGGTAGAGACAGGCCTCGCGCCCTGAAGAAGCGTTAATGCCCAGGACGTTTGACGCCCCCCAAGCCGCGCGCGGCAGCTTTTCGAACATACCAGCATTGCACCCTTTGATTAACGCGGGAATCGTCGACGAATTCTTATTCGGCGCCGGTCTCCGGATCGCGCGCGCTCCGGTTCATGAAGTCAACGCGAGAGGTTCAATTGGTGCGCAACTCGGCGCAAGCGGAAATCAGGATCTGATTCCGCGTTCTCGTGTCTCGGTCGTGAGTGGGTGCAAAAGAATCCACGGAGACACGATCGAGCGCTTCACAAGTTTGGATTCAACTTTGCCTTCGAGGATATAAGAAATGGCTGCTGAACTGACACATCTGCTCAAGATCGCCCAGACCTCACTCAACGAGCGCGGCGTTTTGGGAACCATGAAACAGGGGCCGCGCTATCTCAAGACCTACCTGAAACGCCGCAAGGTCTGGAGGAATTTTGAGGAGCAAGACGGCTTCGACCGGCGATACGGTACCGACACGACCGCCATGCTGGGACCTGCGGATTTTGGACGCACCTCTGAAAATGTCCGGTACGCCTCTCTCTATCGGGCGACTCTCCCCCGCACGTTCGAGCGCATCATCGGGACTATGAACATTCGCCACGAAGACTTTATCTTCGTGGATTTCGGATCGGGCAAAGGCCGGACTCTCCTGCTGGCATCGGAGTTCCCTTTTAAGAGGGTCATCGGCGTGGAGTTTTCGCCCAAGCTTCACGAAGCGGCGCAGAAAAATGTGCGCATTTACCGACCGGGGACTCAGAAATGCAAGCAATTCGAGCTCGAATGCCTCGATGCCGCATCGTATCAGCTGCCTATCGAAAACACCGTGTTCTATTTCTTCGATCCGTTCGAACTCCCCGTCATGAGTCCGGTCATCGACAATATGAAGAAGTCTCTGGAAAAGCATCCGCGCCAAGTATTCATTGCGTACGTGAATCCGACCTATTGCGCGGCCATGGAGAACTCCGGATTTCTCCGGAGGATCGCGAAATTTGAAGGGGGTCCGCCGGAGATGGGCTTGGAGTATCCCTGGCATATTTACACGAACAAGCAATGACAGGTCGTCACAGACTCGATCCTGGCGTCTTAGGGTTCGCGCAGAAATAGGTTCACATTCTGCTGCAGGCCCAGGCCCGCTGGCGAGGCACGAGCGACGATGCGTACCGGGCGCGGTACGTGAGGAGCGAGCAACAAAGCCAGCGGGCCTGCGGGCCGCAGCCCGAAGGGGCGCGATCTCGACGGGTGCCAAGACCAGCGGCAGCTAACAGAAACAGTAGGGGTTTAACAACTCCGCCCACCGATTCTGACCGCGCAGAATGTGAAGTTATTTCTTGCGACGAGCCCTTAGTTTGGCAGAAGCTCTGCTTCGCCTTGGGCAAGCACGGCACACCCTAAAGCCATCAGGAAAACCGTGTACTGAGATCTCCACGAGTCAATGAGAGCTTCCCGCAGGTTGAGACAGCATGTAGTCCCAGCGAGTTTCGGCCTGCGCCAGGATTCGCGGCACGTCCTCCTTTAACAAGTATCCCTTCTCAACCAGGTCTGCGGCCGCTTTGGAGACCAGCTCGAGGTACTGCTTTCGGCTCTGGTAGCGCTCTTCGATTGAAAGGCGAGGGTCTTTGGTTCGTTCGCGGTCGGCGCGGGTGCGGGGAGAATGGGATGAATGAGCCCTGCATGCTCGAGACGACGCTGGTTGGACCGGACTGCTGGTTGAACAAATTCCATCCGGTATACGTTGCGATCGGCACCGCGAGTTCCGGCATCCGGATGCCGGCAAGCTCGTTTCCGTCAGCGTCGACTTGTGGCACGAGAATCGGGAAAGACGAACCGACTTTGGGAGGTTCCTGTGTGATGATTCCCTTCTTGAGAAAGTCGGGACCGTAGTCCGTGCGATAGGCCTTGTGAGGAGTCGTCGCAAGATTCACGTTCGGAATCTTCGGGAATTTCAACTTGTCCGGCGGGACAAGCGTGCCGTCTGCGATGCGCGGATAGCGGCTCTCGGGCGGCTCGGTTCCGTCCGTGATCCAGCGATTCATTGAGACCAGAAGCTTGCGCATGGCCCAGCGGAAGTCGAGCGGGTTGTTCAGCTGCTGTCCGATCGAGCGTGAGGGGGGAAATGGGGCGGGGCCGTGCTGGCCGGCCGACAACAGGTAGGCGCGCGTATTCGGCAGCAACGGACGCGTCTTTAAGCCCGTCGACCGTTGTGTGGAACAGCGATGCGGCGCGCCCCCAATACTCATATGACGAGTTCGTGTAGAAGACTTTCGGCATGAACTGAGGCTTCGTGCCGTGGGTCATCATGCCGTCGCGGGCGCCAGTCTCAGGATCGGTCTGCGGCGCGTCGGTAAACGGGAAAATGTCCGTCGGATATAAAAAATTCAAGTGCGGATGCGCGTCGCGCGACGGCTGGGCGAACCGATGATTGAAGCTGCCGCGGCCGCTGCCTGCCACGTGAGCCATGATCCCGTCGAACACCTTCCGGTGCGCTTCGTCCTCGTTGAAGCCGTAGTAGAGATAAGTGCGGAGGAAGCGCCCGCTCTGGGAGATACCGAACGCAATCGCGCGTTTGATCCCGCCTCGGCGCCACGGAAAGCTCGGCAGACGATCCATACTTCAACATCGACACCATATCGCGCACCGCCGCCGGACCCACGCCCACCACCGGCGGATCCTGCGATTTGTACACGACCTCGTAGATCTTGTGCGGCTCGAAACCGGTCGCCATGCGCACGCGTGTGCGGTCGGGCGTAAAATCCCATTGATCGCGCGGAATTGTGCGGCTCGCCCCTTCGGCCGAGTCGCGGACCGTGAGCACGCTGGCGGAATCTTTGGGATCGGCCACCGGGTACGCCATGTGATTGCGGTCGGCGAGTGACGCCTCCTGGACCTTCTGGGTCGGAACGAAATTGCTGCGCACGAGTCCCTGAATCGGACTGCCGTCCGCCGCGCGCGCCACCGGAGCGTAAACGCGCATGAGTTCCTCGCGCTGGGGTGGATCGAATTGCCATCCCAGCCACAGCAGCGTGAATCCTTGCTCCAGCAAAAAAGCATCGCCAAACTGGTCCGCTGTCTGCGGATCAAGACTGCCGGACGCGAAATTGAAAAAGCCTACCATTCCCTTGCCGCCGCGATTGGAAACCTCGTAAAGCAAAGTTCCGTTGCCGCGTTCCAGGTTCTTCGGCTTGATCAGGTAGAAGTCGGAGGAAAACTCGACCTTGCCTGCCGCGTTCTTCGGGGCCTTATCGATGTCCGTGATAATCTGATTCGCGCTGTTGCGCGGATCCACGGCGAAGTGCACCTTTCCCGAAAGCTTTTCGTAGGCACCTGCCTGGCCGAAGGACTTGCCGGCGAGAATATCGACGCGCGACTTGACCTCAACCCGGACGACCTCAGCCTGAAGCGATGTCGGCGAATGCAGCGATTATAAGGATGGTGCGCAGGACCGAACCGATCATGGTGACTCCTCCGATTTGAGAACTTGGGGAAACGCTAAGCTCGGAATGGAGCTATGTCAAGCCGTTGTTGAGTGAAACTATCGACCGCGATCGCTTGCTCATCGCCTAACCGATTCGCTCGGGCCGGAGCGCAGGACGGGCGCGGCCCGAACCCGTTACCCACCCACCAGGCAAGAAGAACACACCGGGACAGCGAATTCAGCGGCCCAGCCTCACGAAAGGACCCGATTCCCGCCGGCCGCACCGGTGTCCGACCAGACCCACGAGACCCCGTCTGTCAAGAACAGCCCGTTCGTTCGCGTGAAACCTCACCCAAGAATCCCAGCCCAGCGGCTCCGATTCTGTCATATAATGCCGCTGAATCTTGTTCGCACTACCAGGTTATTTTGTGACTGGCCCGCGCATCGTTGAAGAGACCAAACTGGAGTTCGGACGCAGAGTCTAAACCTGTCGTCTTGAGTCTGGCCTTTTTGACCCGCGCGGGAACGAGGACGAAACGGGCGGGTAAAGGGGAACGCCATTATCGGGGGACTGAGCGGCGTCGGACGAGTTCAACCCGCCGGATAAACCCATATCGCACAAAGGGGACGAAAAATGAAGAAAACGTTTTTAGTCATGCTCATCCTGCTGGTGGGCGGCGTGCTGTGCGCCAAAGATGAAGTCGCAACCTTCCACGCCTACGTGGACTCCGACCTGTGCGCGCGTCTGATGCTCGGTCCCATTACAACTGAGCGGGTCGCGTGCAGCGAGAAGACGCATAAGGAGGGATCGAATCCAGTCGTGGTCCGCCTGAAGGACAACACCGTCTTCGACGTCAACAAGCAGAAGATGATAAAAGACTATGTCGGCAAGTTCTCCGAGGTCACGGGCGAAATCAAGTTGAAATCGGGAGAAATGAAGCTCCAGTCCGCCAACCCGCTGGAAGTGAGCAGCATCCCGGAGGACGACCCCAGCCGCAGGCTGCTCGATGTCCGGCATTTCAAGGCCAAGGGTTCGCCGGAGATTTTCGAGAAGGTCCGGCACGAACTGGCGATGATGCCCTACATCAGCCAGTTCGATTTCATCTCCTTCACCATGGTGGGCGAAGATGTCATCCTGACCGGCTGGACCGTGCGCCAGACCAACCGGTCGGAGGCGTACAATCGCATCAAGATGATTGAAGGAGTCAAGGGGATCGTCAACAACATCGAGATACTGCCGCTGGGCAGCATGGACATGGACATCCGGGCGGCCACCCGGGCTGCGCTGCAGCGCCACCTTTCGAGATACTTCTGGGGCAGCGGCTCCGATATCAAGATCGTCGTAAAGAACGGCAACATCATCCTGCTCGGCAACGTGGCGAGCAAAGCGGACTCCGACATCGCCACCATACAGGCCAACTCGGTGCCGCTCGCGTTCCACGTCTTCAACCTGCTGCGGATTCAGGAGCCGGCCAGCAAGAAGAGCTGACCCCGGGTCATAGTGAGTGGATTTTGGGAATGTAATGGAGGGAAACATGCTGAAGAGATTAAGAACGGTGTCCCGTTGCCTAACTTTTGTGCTGCCGCTCGCACTGGTCATGGGATGTTCGCAGACGCCGAAACCGGCCGCGGAGACGAGGACAGCCGTGAAAAAGATGGCGGCCGGGCAGGAGTTTTCCGGCTTTCTGAAGGACTACTCGGCGTTAAAGCCCAACCCCAAGCTTGAAGGTGATGCGCGGACCTATGCCAGTCCAGATGCCCAGAAGAATCTGCGCAGCTACTTCGCGATCGTGGTCGATCCGATAGACGTCTACATCGCCACCGATGCCGACGAGAGCAAGGTTAACGAGGACTCGCGTAAGGCATTGACGAATTACTTCCATTACGCCCTCATCAAGGCTGTGTCCGACGCCTTCCCGGTGGTCGATGCCCCAGGGCCGATGGTTCTTCGCTTGCGAACCGCCCTCATCGGCGTCGATGTCGGGGGCGAGGTGGCTGCAGGAGACATTCCGGCAGAGACCGGCAAGCCGCTCCAGCGGGCCTTGAATATCGGCAAGGTCGGTGTCGAGATGGAGCTGGTCGATTCACAGACCGGCGATCGGATCGCGGCCATGGTCGACAGGAGCAATCTGGGCGCAGGAGCGGAGGTAGGCGCCGTCAACTTCTCCCGTATGCAGAAGTTTGCGGCGGCCAAGGAAGCCTTTGATGAGTGGGCCTCGAGAGTCCGTCAATTCCTCGATTCGGAGCACGAGTTGACCGGCGAGGACGCCGCGCGGGCCGACAAAGCCTATCAGCCATACGGCGGAGATTCGCCCGTCGCGAGAGCCAAGGGCAAATAAGAGTCAAAGACGCGACCGCGTTTGAGCGTATGTGAAGAATCGAGGCCAACCGTCGTTGAAGCCGGGGAAACTGTCTTCCACGCCAGAACCGGGCTGTTCTATGATGCAGTCTTGTTGCGAAAGGAGATCCTGAATCATGTTGAAGATCCTGCTTCTCGGCTTGCTGGCCGGCACCGCCCTGATGGCTGCAGACTCGAAGACGGTCGAGGCGGTCAAAAACGCCGACCGGGCCTGGGCGGCTGCTACCGTCAAGGGTGACGCCGCTGCGCTCCAGAATCTGCTGGCCGATGACCTGACCTACACGCACTCGAACGGAGAGACCGACTCCAAGAAGATATACATCGACAATCTCTCCGGTGCGCGCAAATACCACAAGATTGATTACGAATCGCTCGATGCGCGGATTTACGCGGGCGGCAACGCCGCAGTGGCGACCGCCGTGGTACGGATCGAGACATCGCAGAAAGGCGGCCCGGTCAGTCCCGCTCACCTTCGCTTCGTGCACACGTGGGTCCATCAAAACGGGCGCTGGCAACTGGTAGCGCATCAATCGCTGCGGCTGCCGAACTAGTTCGTGGCGTTTCTTCGTGTCTTCGCGTCCTGGCGGTATTTCTTCCGAAGCGCTAACCACGAAGACACGAAGACGCCAATAAAATCGGGCGATGCACGTTCTGTGGCTTGCGCTGGCTCTTGCAACCCCTCGAGCTGATGCGGCGCACCCGTGCGCGGCCTGCCATCCCCAAGAGGTTCAGACCTACAAACTGACTGGGATGGGCCAGTCCGTGGGGTCACCCGCCGGCCACCCGGCGGGGGCCGTGGCCCATTCGCTCTCGGGAACCCGGTTCACCGTCACCGCCGACTCGACCGGGATGCGTCACCGGCTGGAGCGAGCGGCCGAGATCGCGGAATACCCCATCGAGCTCTTCATCGGCTCCGGGCGCCAGGGTCGAAGCTACGCCGCCCGGGCAGGCGACCACCTGGTTCAGTCGCCGGTCTCTTACTACACCCACCGCCAGGCCTGGGATCTCTCACCCGGCTACGAATCGGACCGGGCGCCGGGCTTCCGGCGCCGGATCACTGACGAGTGCCTTTTCTGTCACGCGAGCGGCGATGCCGCGGCTCCGCGCCCCATTGATTGCGAACGCTGCCACGGCCCGACGGCCGGGCATCTCGCGCGACCCTCCGCGGAAACCATCGTCAACCCGCGGCGACTTCCGGCGGCCGCGCGCGACAGCGTCTGCGAGCAGTGCCACCTCGGCGGTGAGGCGCGCATCCCTAACCCGGGCCGATTGATCAGGGACTTCGTCGCAGGCCGAACGCTCGAGGAGATTTTTTCGGTTTACGTCGGCGAACGGCCCGGCCCCTTCAAGGTCACCAGTCACTCGGAACAGCTAGCCCTGAGCCGTTGCGCCCAGGTTAGCGGCAACCGCTTCTGGTGTGGCACATGCCACAATCCGCACGATCCGTCAGCCAATCGAGGCGACAACTACCGTGCCCGCTGCACCGGGTGTCATGCCAGCCTCTCTCCCTCACATCCTCAGCCGGCGCCGGACTGCGCCGGATGTCATATGCCGAAGCGCGGAACCGAAGTGGCCCACACCGCCTACACCGATCATCGGATCCGGCGCGTGCCGGAAGCGGCGCCGGCGGCCCCCGGCCCTGTGAGGCTACGCGCCTGGCGCGAGCCGCCGCAAGAGCTGGCCGGACGCAACCTGGGACTCGCTTACGTGAGCATGGGTGAGCGCGACGGTTCCGCATTTCACTTGAACGAAGGGTTCCGGCTTCTTTCGGAATTGCGCGAGCCTGACGCCGACGTCCAGACCGCCCTGGGGCTCGTCCTGATGAAGCGCAACGACACGGTCGAGGCGGCGCGGCATTTCGAGAAAGCGCTCGCCGAAAACCCCAATGACCCGGCCCGGCTTTTGAACCTGGCGGCCGCCCTGCGCGGCGCCGGCGACGCTGCAGGCGCCGCCGTTTATCTCCTCCGCGCCCTCGAGCGCGATCCACTGCTGGATGGAGCGCGCCAGCTTCTGGAGGGCATCCCGGAGCGCGAGCGGGCCGTCGCGCTCTACCGCGAAAGAAAGTTCGCCGAGGCGGCCCGCGCCTTCGCGCGCCACCTCGAGCAACACGCCGACGACTTCGCAGGCCGCTTGCTGTACGGACTCTCGCTTCAGCAGGCAGGGCAGCTCGAACTGGCCGAAAAGACTTTTCGCGATGCCGTGGAACGCCGGCCACGCGACGCGCCGTCGCATTTCTACCTGGGACGGGTTCAGTACTTGCGAGGCCTGCTCGACGAAGCTGAACGAAGCGCCCGGCGCGCGCTGGAGCTGGGCGAACCGCCCGCCCGGGCGCACACTCTGCTGGGTTTGATTCTGGTCGAGACGAATCGCAATCAGCAGGCGCTCGCCGAGTACGAGGCCGCCCTGAAGGCCGATCCTCAGTTCTTCGATGCGCACCTGAACGCGGGCGTTCTGTTGCTGCGGCTCGGGCGCTCCGACGAGGCCCTGGCGCGACTCACGGCGGCGGTGGGACAGAATCCTGCCTCGGCCGAGGCGCGCTATCACCGGGCGCGGGTGCTGGTCGAGGCTGGAAAACTCCCGGAGGCCGCGTCCGACCTGGAGGCGGCCGGCCCGTACGAGCCTGCCCGCAGACTGCTGGCGCAGATCCGATCGGACGGCATCGCGAAGGGCCGCTCGGGTCCGGCCCGCGGCGCCGCACCGATCCGCTTCCGCAACATCGCCGGCGAGGCGGGGTTGAACTTCACACTCGAGAATCACGGCACTCCGGAAAAACGCCTGATCGAGACCATGGCCGGGGGGATCGCCGCCTTCGATTACAACAACGACGGCCGGGTCGATATCTTTTTCACCAACGGCGCCGCCATTCCATCACTCGAGAAAGAATCCTCGAAATACTGGAACCGCCTCTACCGCAACGACGGCGGCCTGAAGTTCACCGACGTCACCGAAACGGCTCGCGTCGCCGGCCATGGATACTCGATGGGCGCGGCCGCCGCCGATTTCGACAACGACGGCTTCACGGACCTGTTCGTCGCCGGAGTGAACCGGAATATCCTTTACCGGAACCGGGGAGACGGTACCTTCGAGGATGTCACCGAACGCGCGGGCATCAAGAGCGATTGCTGGTCGGTTGCAGCCGGGTGGTTCGACTACGATAACGACGGGCGCCTCGACCTTTTCATCGTGAACTACGTCAAGTGGTCGGCCGCGTCCGAGCCCCTGTGTCTGGACCCTGCGGGCAAACTCCGCGTCTACTGTCATCCCGACCGGTACGACGCCCTTCCCAATGCGCTCTACCGCAACCGTGGTGACGGGAGCTTCGAAAACGTCTCGGTGAAGAGCGGGATCGCTGCCCACGCGGGAAAGGGGATGAGCGTGGCATTTGCCGACTACGACGGCGACGGTCGCATGGACGCATTCGTGACCAATGACACTGTGCCGAACTTTCTCTTCCGGAACCGCGGCGACGGGACCTTCGACGAGACCGGTCTTCAGGCCGGCGTCGCCGTCAACGATGATGGCCGGGCCATTTCGAGCATGGGGGCCGACTTCCGCGACTACGACGGCGATGGCCTGCCCGACATCATTGTCACTGCTCTGAGCGGAGAGACTTTTCCGGTCTTTCGCAACCAGGGTAAGGGCTTCTTCCGCGACGCTACCTATCCGAGCCGTGTCGGGCTACTGAGCTTCGAACGGAGCGGCTGGAGCGTCGGGCTGTACGACTTCAACAATGACGGCTGGAAAGACATCTTCTCCGCCAACTCCCATGTCTCGGATCATACAGACCGCTACCGGCAATCGAACAGCGTGTTCGCGAATGCTGGAAACGGCACGTTCGAGGAGGCGACCACGGACGAACTGCTCCGCTCACGAGCGCCGCACCGGGGAGCCGCCTTCGCTGACTTCAACAATGACGGTCGGATCGACGTGGTCGTGAGCGCGCTCGGAGGTCCCGCAGAGCTTTGGAAGAATGAAAGCGACGAGCGCAACCACTGGCTGGACCTGCAACTCGAAGGCACGCGCAGCAATCGCCAGGCTCTGGGCGCGCGTGTCCGAATCGGCGGCCGGCATAACCAGGCCACCACAAGCGTGGGCTATGCCTCGTCGAGCCCTGCGTCGATTCATTTCGGGCTCGGGGAGCTCGAGATCGTCGATGAGATCGAGATTCGCTGGCCGAGCGGCGCGGTTCAGGTGCTCAAGAAGGTGCCTGCGAATCAGGTGCTGCAGGTGAGAGAGCCGCACTAACCACGAAGACACGACCGAAACGCTAAGTACCTTTCGAAAAATGATCAGGCCATCCGCCACAAGCTGCCGACGGGTAGCGCTTGATACTTTGGTCCGAAAGGCACAACAGAATCGCCGCTGTAAAGCACGACGCCGCGCAGGAACTTCTTTCCCGCGGCTTCGGCCAGCGCTTCGAGGCCGGCGAAATCTTTCTTTGCGACGCTCCCGGCAGCTTTCACCTCGACGCCGACGATTTGCCCGCTTGAATCTTCGAGCACAATGTCAACCTCGCGCCCGGCAGCGGAGCGAAAATGATGAATCGATACCCGGACATCCGACCAACTAGCTTGCTTGCGCAGCTCCATTACCACAAAGCTTTCCAGTAAAGGACCAAGCATCACCGGATCGTTCACGATTCTTTTTTCGGTCTGACCGGTGAGATGGGATGCCAGGCCACAATCGACGAGGTGAATTTTGGGAGATTTAATGAGGCGCTTACCAATGTTGGCCGTCCATGCGGGCAAGGGCTGGAGCAGGTAAGTCGTTTCAAAGAGGGTCAGGTAACGCTTGAGCGTGCTCTGCGGGATTGTGGATGCTCGCGATAGCTCCGCCGTGTTCATGAGGCCGGACGTGCGCGCGGCAAGCAACGCCAGTAGACGAGGCATCTCGGTCAATCCTTCAATGTTAGCTAGATCTCGCACATCACGCTGGAGGATGGCGGTGATGTATGAGCCAAACCATGCCTGTCGTCGTGGCTCCTCATCCCGTGCAACCGCTTCGGGATAACCTCCGGTGGCAATTTTTGCGGCAAGCTGCCGATCCTCCGGCGCCGCTCTGACGCGGTGAGACATGCGGCTCGAGAACAATCCACTAATAAAACCTTCGCGACGACCTGCCAGCTCTCCCTGTGACAAGGGCCAGAGAGTAACAATCTCCATTCGGCCCGCCAGCGATTCGGACAGGCGTGGCAGGAGCAATACGTTCGCCGAGCCCGTGAGAAGATAGCGTCCTGGGCGGCGTTCTACATCCACCTGCTTTTTGATGGCCGGAAACAACCCGGGAGCCTTCTGGACTTCGTCGATCACAACGAAGCCTTCGAGGTTATTCAAGAACCCAACCGGATCGGCCACCGCGCCGGCTAGCACTGTCGCATCGTCAAGCGTCACGTAAAGCCCGCCCAGATCCGCCGACAGCTGGTGCGCCAGCGTGCTCTTTCCTGTCTGCCGGGCGCCATTGAGCAGTACGACCGGGGTATCCGCCAACGCCGCGCGCAATCTCGCGTCCACATTCCGCCGGTACATGGCAGAATATTAGCCATCTGGTGGTGAATTTTCCACCACATCCTGACTGGGTATTTTGTGGCGGTGGCGTCTCGTGTCTTCGTGGTTAGCGCTGCGAAACAAATACCTCTCACGAAGACACGAAGAAACACTAAGTCTCGGGATTCCGGCGTCTCGGTGCTAAAAGATCAGCTTCATCCCGAACTGGATCTGCCGCGGGTTGATCTGCGTGCTCGAGATGCGCCCGAAGTTGACCTGCGTGATGTCGGTGACAGGAGCGCCGAACACCACACGGTTCAGTGGATTCAGGATCTCCATCCGGAACTGGTACGTGAGACCTTCCCGGACCCTGGTATTCTTCACCAGCGCAAAAGACTCGTCCAGGCGCGCGGGTCCGCGGACTTCCAGGTAGCGTGGCGCGGTCCCCAGGGCTCCATCTGCCGGCAGCGCGAAGGCGCCGCGGTTCAGATAGAGGTTCGTCGCAGGGTCGAAGTCCGACATCGAGACGTCGCTCCTGATGTTGCCGGATATCAGGTCGGGCCGAAGACCGCCGTTAAAGTACGGCAGCGTGTTCGGGACCGTCACAGCGAGGCGGCTGCCGCTGTTGTAGGCATTGACCAGCGCGGCCTGCCACCCGCCGAAGATCTGGGCCTTGATGCCATCGGACATGAACTTGTGCCCCTGGCCCAGCGGAATCTGGTAATTGACGCTGAACGTCATGATATGGGTGAGGTCGAGCGGGTGGTAGCTCTTCTCGCGCAGCATCTCATCCTGCTTTCCTGACAGCGAGTCGAACTGCCGCGCGTCGGTGAGGAATTTCGACCAGGTGTAAGCCGCGGTCGCGGAGAGGCCGCCCTGGTACCGTTTGTCGAGCTTGAACTGAAACGAATTGTAGCTCGAGTTGCCATAGGTTGAGCCGTAGATACCGACGCCGTTGAACTGCGGGTAGGCCCGGAGCGCCTGCGCCACCGTGCCGCGGGAGCCCCAGAGAGCGAGGAAGCCTGGGAACGGCTCCCGGAACCCGGCGGCCTGAGCGGCCGGCGAGTTGATCTGAGCCCGCAGTAGTGAGAGCGGCAGGTTCCAGTACTCCCGCGGCAGCTGGTTGAGCTGCTGGCTCTCGTACAGATGGGTTCCCTTGTTGGCGACATACGAGACGCTCAGCGCGAGATCATCGGAGAACTGGCGCTCGACGGTCAGATTCCACTGAAGGCGTGTAGGGAAGGTCGTACTCGGCGGGCAGGACGGTTGTGACGCTCTGTCCATTGGCGGCTACCGGGTCGATGACCGGCGGACGGCGGAAGTCCTGCGGGAAACCGTTGTCCCAGTTGAAGGCCGGGGTAATCCCGCTATCGGCCGTGGCGAACGAGGCCGTAGTGGAGAACCCGAAACTCGGGAGTCCAAGCCCCTGGTTGATGTAGTTGGAGTTGAAGATCCCCGCTCCGGCGCGGATCACGGTCTTCTCATTCATCCGATAGGCCAGGCCCAGTCGCGGCGCCGGGTTCCACCAGAGGATGTCCAGGAACCGGTTGCCGAAGCCTTGCTCGCCGCCATATACCATGGCGCCGGGAAGATTCCCGGCGGCGGTGTTCGGGCTGTTGATGTCCATGTACGAGACCCGGCCCAGCGGGTCGTCGTGGGGCACGACAATCTCCCAGCGAAACCCCATCGTCAGGGTGAACTTCGGGGTCACTTTCCAGGTGTCGTCGAAGAAGAAGCCTATATTGTCATACCGTCCGCCCGGCAGCGAGGCGCGGAAGAACGCGTTTCCGGAATAGGTCTCCCCCAGCAGAAAGCTCGCCCAGGCGTCGCCTGAGGCCGAGACGCCCGGCAATCCGGTCGACTCGCGCCGGAACGTGAACGACCCGCCCCCGTTTCCGAAGTTTCGATAATTATCCTGGTGGTGCTGGATCTCGCCGCCGAACTTGAACGTGTGATTGCGCCGGACGAGCGTCAGGGTGTCGAGCAGCGTCCCGGTGTTGAAATAGTTGTCCGAGGCGATGTCGTCGCCATAGCGCGTGTACCCCTCGGTTCCGAACATGACGGTCGGAAAGAGGTCGAACTGCAGCCCCTGAAGACCGAGTTTCCCGCCGTTGGGCTGGGTCCAGCCCTTTTCGAACGACGTGCTGAAGTTCGGGTTGCGGAAACGGGAGTAGCCGATGCCGATGTGGTTGATGGTCGTCGGGCTGAGGCTGCTGTCGATATTGATGTGGATGACCCGCGTCGTGACCACCTGGAAATTGTAATTGGTCAGCGCCGTCGGGTCGCCGACGGAGAGCAGCCGCGACGGCTCGGGACTCTTGATCGATGGCCGGTGCGTCATGTTGAACACGCCGCTGATGCGGTGCGAGGGCGATATGATATGGTCGATCTTGAAGCCCGTCGTCAGCTGGTCGGTCATCGGGCTGCCGAGAGGCGCCACCGAATTGTTCACGATCCCTGGAAGCTCGGGCTTGGGATGGAATGGCAGCATGGCCGAGGCCACGCGGCTCCAGCGGTTCTGCGGGATGCGATTGCCTTCGAACGGATCCCGGATGGTGCGGCCGCTCGCGTCAAGGCGCGTGGTCGTCGGATCGTAGATCGTTCGCGGCAGCTCGCTGAAGTCACCGGTCTGCATGAGCGCCGTCGGCAAGGTGTTGAGCCCTGCCAATTGTCCGCCGCGCAGGTAAAACTGATCCCAGGAGAAGAACCAGAAGGTCTTGTCGCGGCCGTCGTAGAGTTTGGGAATCAAGACGGGGCCGCCCAGCGTTCCGCCCCACTCGTTCTGTTTTGCCGGCGCCCTTCTCGAGTTGAAGAACCCGCGGGCATCGAGCACTTCGTTGCGCAGGAAATAGAAGCCCGCGCCATGGAGGCGGTTCGTGCCGCTCTTCATGGTGAAGCTCGTGATGGCGCCCAGGGCGTGCGCATACTCGGCCGAGTAGTTGTTGGTGATGAGCTTGAACTCCTCGATCGCATCGACCGACGGGTTCACCTCGCGCGTCGTTCGACAGATCCCCGCGGCTGAGCGCGATTCCGTCGTAATAGGTCATGTCGGTGAAGGACCCGCCGCCGCTGATCGATTTGGTCCACGTGCTGCGCGGGTCTACCCCGGGCGAGAGCTTGATGAAGCTCGACGGGTTGCGGATGCCGCCTCCCATCGTGAGCGGCAGTTCCAGGAAGCGCTTCGACTCGACCACGAGGCCGACGTCGGCGCTCTCGGTCTGAATCAGCGGAGCAGCGCCCGTGATCGTCACCGTCTCAGCCACCTGGCCGACCGTCAGGCTGATGTCGATGGTAGTGGTCTGGTTGACCTGCACCTGGACGTCCTGCACTACATGGCTCTGGAAGCCAGGCACGGTGGCGGTCACCGTGTACCTGCCGATGGGAAGCGCGAGGAGACGATACACACCGGTGGTCGTCGTTACCGTCTCGGCTTTGAGGTTCGTGCCCTGCTGCACGGCCTCGATCGTGCCCCCGGGAATAACGGCACCGCTCGCATCCTTTACCAGGCCCGCGATCGTACCACGGTCGCCCTGGGCGAAAAGCGATACGGCGGAACAAAGCAACACCACGAACCACATATGCAGACGGGGAACCATAGGACCTCCTTCAAGGTGGGGGGGAGGTTTGGGGGCGATGCTAAATCTTCGCCCGACCATGCGTCAACACATCTTTCAAAAAAATACCGCCAAGACACGAAGACTCGAAGGAATGCGCGACGAGGACTTCGCGAACGAAGGTCGATCCGACGACAGATTGTCGTCGCTCAGGAACTCTTGTATCATCCGGGCTGTGTCTCGGATTTTGATCATCTTGCTCGCCGTCTCGCCGCAAGCCAGCGAGCTTATTCGCTACGAAGACAGCCGCGTCTCGATGGCTTGCACCTACACCATAGCCGTCTATGGCGCCGATCAGCAGCAACTGCGCCAGGCGGTGAACGCCGCCCTCGACGAGGTCGATCGTATCGACCGGTTAATGAGCCATTACAAGCCGGATAGTCCGCTGTCGCGTCTCAATCGTACGGCGGCTAGTCAGCCGGTGAAGGTAGAACCGGAGTTATTCGACTTCATCGTCGAATGTCTGCGCTACAGCGCCGCATCCCAAGGCGCGTTCGACATCACGGTCGGCCCGTTAATGAAGGCCTGGGGATTTTTTGCCGGCGACGGGCGCCTGCCGTCGCCGGACGAGCTGGCCGCTGCGCGACGCGCCGTCGGCCACCAGCACGTGATCGTGAATGCCAAGGAGCGAACCATCTATTTCGACCGCGCGGGCGTTGAGCTCGACCTGGGCGGCATCGCCAAAGGCTACGCGGTCGACCGCGCGGCCGCGGTACTCAAGCAGCACGGCATCGCGAGCGCGCTCATCAGCGCGGGAGGCAGCACGATCTACGGGATGGGGGCTCCGCCGAACCAGGACGGCTGGGAGGTGGAAATCCAGGACCCGATTGAGCCTGCAAAAACCGCCGCAACCATGCGCTTGAAGAATCGAGCACTGTCGGTCTCCGGCAGTTACGAAAAGTCCTTCGAGCTTGCCGGCGTGCGCTATTCACACGTGATGGATCCGCGCAGCGGCCGGCCGGTCGAAGGAATCCTGAGCGTAGCGGTCGTCAGCGAGAGCGGCCTGGCGGGCGACGCGCTCGATAACGTGTTTTACGTGCAGGGCGTCGAATGGAGCCGAAGGTCGTGGCAGAAGTTTCCGGCCACCGAGGTGATCTTCTTTTTGCCTGAAGCCGGGAGATCCTGGAAGATGATCCGCTGGCCCGGCGATTCACTTCGCCGTTAATTCAGCCATCGCGTAAATACCCATCCTCGGGAGCGTGAACTCCGTCGCGCCCCCGGCCGCGACGAAATCCGCGAATGTGACGCCGTCGTGACCGTATACTCTCGCTTCGCCTTTGCCATACATGCCGCGCAACCGGACGCGCAAGCCGTCGGCCTCACGGCCGCTGTAATTCAGCAGATGCACGCGCGCCCGCTTTCCGTCGCCGGTGAGTCGGCCGATTACCACCTCGGTCCCGTAGATGCGAAGGGATCGCTTTTCGTCTCCAAGTTGATGGCGAATCTTCTGCGCGAAGGCGCTGGGATCGGCGGCTTCCGACTTTGGGTAATCTTTCGTGCCGAGTTTGATGGTGATGGGAAATTGCGACCCGGAGTCCGAAACGATCCGGAAAAGCAGATTGCGGCGGGCAAGCAGGTTCAGGACTTCGTCGAGCTCCGGCGAACCGTCGTCAACCACGGCCAGATCCGCGATCGGAGGCCAGGTGTCTTGCGGCAGGCTGCGCAGGAAGGCCAGCATCTTCCCTGCCTCCTCCAGATCGGCGGGATCGATCTTCAAAACCGCATCCGCATTGTAGGCGAAGGCTTCGGCGGCGGCGAGCGCCGCCCTTCCCGCCGGCAGATCATAATAGAATTTGCCTGCCGGATTGCGCGTAAAGCGCCAGCCGTTGGCGTCAATCCAGGGGCGGCGGGTGGCCGACGCAACGTTGGTGCGCCCGGCCACTCGAGGCGCCAGCAGCTGCTGGCGGCGCTCAAGCTCGTCCGAGCCTATCGCCACCGGTTTGAACCCGGCTTTTTGCCAGGCGTCGGCTTGCTCCGGGGGCACGGCTATCTGCTCGAGGCCTGCCTGTTTCAATGCCGGCGCCGTCTGGATGCCCTGTTGCCAGAGGATCAGAGGCAGGTTCAGCAGCAGTAAAAACAGCCTCATACTTCCAGCTCCCGTACCTTGATCTGCTTAAGGTCGGCGATGCCCAGGCCAAGCCCGGCCGCATACTCGACGTGCCCCGGCTCGCGGATCAGGATGTTGACGTTGGGATCGGCATCGCGCGCGCGGCTGTTGTTCAAGGACTGCGGGGAACGATCCCAGATGGAGATCGCGCCGTGCCGCTTGCGCTCGTCGTCGATGATGTCAAGCAGCAGACGGTCTATCGCCACCGGGTCGGTGCCGAACATGATCGTTTTGGGAAAAAAGACGTACTTGAGCGTCGGGGCGAAGGGCCCGCCGTGCCAGACGCCGCGCAGCCCGTCCATGATCTGCAGCACCGTGCGCGATCGCAGCGGCTCCACGCCGGCCAGCGTTCCAACGAATGAAAGGGTGTGCGACACGCCCTTGAAATGTGTGCGGGCGACATTGGAAAAGCTGCCGTAGGCGATGTTCTTCAAACAGCCCGTCGCACCCGTGGCGCCGTGATCCTTCATGTTAGGGATGTTGATGATTTTGGTGAACCGCTGCGAAATCAGCCGGATCATGTTCGAGCGCGTGTCGTCTTCGCCGAAGAAGTCGGCCTCGACGTAAGTCAGCGGATCGTAGTTCTGGTTATCGACGCCACGGTTCCCTCTTTCGGCGGCAAAAAGGGTCACCCCTTCCGGAAGGTGGGGCGCGTAGTTGACCGTATCAAGCTGGTTCTGAAACCTTTCGTAGACGTAGACCTGAGACGGTTTCAGCCCCACGGCCAGCAGGTTGCGCACGACTTCGGCCACGATCGGGTGCGACGAGACCACCCAGGGGCGTCCGCCGCAATTGACCTTGATGCCGACGACATCCGCAGGCGTGAAAAAACGCCGCCAGGCGTCCTGTGTCTTGGCCTCGCCGGTCAAGGAGCGCATTCCACGTTCCATCATCTCGCGCACAACCTCGGCGTTGATCGACTCGCCTTTATCACCGAGACACTTGTCCGACTTGACGGAGACGACCTGCCCGCGATAGGGACCCGGCATCCCGGGCTCGGCGGCAGGCTTGTACTCGCTGGCAATGAGGTATTTAGGAATATCGCTGGCGTCAGCTTGCCTGCTGCCGATGGATGAAGCCAGCGGCGAAGTGGCGAGAATTTGCATGAAGGTTCTGCGTTTCATAATCGTGCCTCATGCCTGGGAGCATTAGCGTTTTCAAGGATTACTTTGCCCGGCCGGAAGGTTCTGGTCGAGCCACCTGATCATCTCTCCGATGTAGTCCGGGGGATTCTTCGCGCCATCGAATCTGGGTCCGTGGCCGCCGCCGGGCACTTTCACGAGCTTCACTTTCACTCCTGCCTTAAGCAACGCCGTTTCCATTCGCCTTCTCCGGATAATAGACGTCCATCGACAGCGCCAGCCCGGAATACATTCCGTAGGCTACGTTGCGGTCGACTCGCATGTCTACGGCCGTATAAGCCTGTGCTGCCATCACCGATATGACCGCAGCCAGACCGGCTTTCAGCGCAATCGTGGTGTTCATGGACTATCCCCCGCGCAGTAAGTTTCAATGAGGCTGGGTCGGAAAAGCAAGCCTGAAAAACCGGGTACGTCCCCGGTCTCACATGATTCTGAGGACGATAAAGTCGGGTCATCGTGCTGGGGCGCACGGCCCATGCAATCACTCATGCTCTGAACGAACCTCTGGCTTACCTCTTGCACCGGCAGGTGCATCGAGCGCGCGAGAACGTCTTGCAGCCGCGCTTCGCCAAACTCCTCCTCTTCAGCGTTGAGCGCTTCGGTCACGCCGTCCGTAAAAGCAACCAGCAGTTCGGCCACGCATCTGAAACGTTTCCTGCTCGTAAGCCCCGTTTGCTCAAGATCCCACTCACCGGCCTCCGCCATTGAGCCGGAGAATCTTGGGGCATCCGTCTTCCCCGGCCGGCGCGACTTCCGCGTCGCCGGGGAAACTATATTCCCGGTGGAGGTGGTGAGCAAGAAAGGAGGCCTAGCCCGACAAAAAGATCGTTTCGCGCCGGAACTTCAGACTATACTTCGTTCCAGAGGCAAAGAGTATGGTGAACAAGCTACGGCTTCCTCCTCCGGGCTTCGATGATCTTTCTATTGAAGATCAAATTGATTACGTTCAATCGCTCTGGGCCTGCATCGCAGCCAGGCCGGATCAGGTTCCTGTTCCCGAATGGCATCGGCGAGTACTTGACGAGCGTATCGCTGCCCATGAAGCCGATCCGCGGCCTGGAAGGCCCTGGGACGAGGTACGCGACGAAATCCGATTGAAACTTGGTCATCGCAAGCCTGAACGGTGATGAGGAAACTCATCATTCGGCTTCAGGCACAGCATGACATCGAAGCTGCTGCCGTCTGGTACGAAAACCAGCGCTCGGTTCTTGGAACTGAATTTCTGGAAGAGGTCGACTATGTAATGAGCCGTATTACCAGAAGCCCGTTTCAATTCCCTGAAATCCACCCGGGAATCAGACGCGGCTTGCTCAATCGCTTCCCCTATTCTGTGTATTTCTGCGCTATCGAAGAAAGAATCGAGATTATTGCTCTGCTCCACCAGCATCGTCATCCAGACATTTGGAGAGATCGCCTGTGAGCGAAAAAGCTGTCAATAGCGAGCTCCCACGACGCTACAACCAACGTCAAAGAAGACGCGAGGCGGCTGAACGCCTGAATCGCTAGTCAGACGAGAGGGGCTTTGCTGGCGCAGGTGTATTGGAACCGATAATGGCGCTACTGGTGATATCCGACTGGCTCGGCGGATCGAAGCCCTTCCCGCCACAGAAGCGGTTCGTAGCCGCGTGCACCGGCTCGTTTTTCTCCATCGGCGTCTTGCTGTGGCCCTCGAATGACTGTATGCGAAGGTTCCCTAACCGCGACCAGCGTGGCGAAGAATGGTTTTCACTTGCGGATGGTTGAGCAGCGACGCGCGCAATTCCCCAGCCTCTACCAGCGACTCGGCCAGCCGGTTTATGGTTGCCGCGCTGCGCGTCCAGTAGCGTTTGGCCTCGGCCTTGTGGCCGCGCTGCTGGCGAAACTGCGCGACGGTTGCATACACGCGCCATTCGGCCAGCGGCGCTTCGCTCCCTTCGAGCGCTCCCAGCGCTTGCCTCAGCTCAGCCTCGGTCTGGTCCCAGTCCTGCCCGGCCAGCGCGATTTCAGCCAGCGTCCGATGGCCCAGCGCCAGGTAAGTTCGCTCCCCCGGAGGCGCGGCCAGTTCACAGACCCGTTCGGCCTCCTGGCGCGCCAGGTCGAACTTCTCCTGCGCCAGCCAGTATTCGCTCAGGCCCTGGCGGAGCGGCATCTGAAAGATCCACTCCATCAAGCCGTGCTTGTGCTCCACGCGATGGGTGATTTCCTTGAAGCAGTTGAGCGCGCGTTTGCCGTGGCCCAGACCGGTATGCGCGATCCCCAGCAGGATGAGGCTCAGCCATTCGTTGGTTTCATGCTCAGACTGCCGCGCCTCAGCAAGCCCGCGCTCACACAGCTCGCACGCCCGCGCGAAGTCGAACGCCTGCTCGTGCAACCAGGCTAGTTCCAGCTGAAAGAGCGTCGAGGCCAGGCGGTGCTCGTTCCTCTCTGCCATCCGGGTTCCATCGCCGAGAATGCGGAGCATTTCGCCCCACTCTCCCACATGCAGCAGAGCCCAGGCCCAATAGTACTGGCAATACATGTAATCAAAAACGTCGCCCACCTCTACCGCCAGTTGCAGCCCCTCTTCCGCGGTGCGGCAGGCCGCCCGGTAATCTGATCGCAGGACCTGATAGTAGGGGTAGCGCGCGACGTGGAGGCTAAGCAGCCTGCGCTCGCCGGCCTCCCGCGCCGCCCCAATCACCGCGACGCAGGCCTGAGCGTCTTCCCCTCGCCATGTGCGGAACCGCGAATACCAGTGCCCCCAGTAACTGTGCACGTGTGCGCGCAGCAACCCGTCTTTCACCTGGGGAGTCAGCTCCAGGGCCCGCTCCAGGGCCGTCAGAGACCGCCCGCGATCGACCCAGGAGGTCACGCTCGCCTCACGGATTAACGCTTTCACTTCTTCATCAACCTGAGACTGTTCCCGGGCGCACGCCGCCAGGGCGGCGAAGACGTCGGCCGCCCCTTTCAGGTCACCCATGGAACGGCGCACCATGCCGAATTGCTCGAGCGCCGCCATGTGTTCATGGGCCCGCTGCGGCTCGGGTAATCGCTTGACCAGATCGAGCGCGCGGTTGAGGTAACCGATTGCTTCCCGGTTGGCGTGGCGTCGCGAATGATTTTCCGCCGCTTGCCGCAAATACTTGACCGTCCGGACGTAGTCCCGTCCCTGCTCGAAGTGCATCGCCAGTTCTGCCGCGATTTCTCCGGCACGCTCTCGATAAGCTCTCTCGCTGCGTTCGCCGATTCGCTGATGGAGGAGCCGGCGGCGGGCTCCCGGCACCCGGTTATACAGGACGCTTTGATAGAGGGCGTGAAAAAAGGCATAGCGCGCTGTCACTGTCCCGTCTGGCCATTCCGCGATCGTCATGGGATGGAGAAACTGATGTCGCCGCGCCAGCCCTTCACACCGGTCCTCAACCACATCCATGTCTTCCTCTAAGGCCGCCGCCACGGCTGCAGCCGAGAACTCTACCCCGGCCACGCTCGCCGCCTCCAGCATCTGCTGTTGCTCCAGGCTTAGCCGATCTACCTGCTTTTCGATCATCTGGTGGATGCTCTCAGGAACCCCTACTTCCAATTCCTCTAACTTGACTTTGAGCTCCCATCGTCCGTCGGTCTCGACCAACAACTTTCGGGCCAGCAAGTAATCCACCACGTTGACCATAAAAAGCGGATTGCCATCCGTGCGCTGGTGAATTAAATGCGCCAGCATGGCTGGAAGC
The DNA here is from genome assembly GCA_963827655.1 of uncultured Acidobacteriota bacterium. Classification (GTDB taxonomy): domain Bacteria; phylum Acidobacteriota; class UBA6911; order UBA6911; family UBA6911; genus CAWHCF01. The sequence continues at coordinate 50,954 of CAWHCF010000020.1, read as the reverse complement.
TGGCTCACGGGAAACCGCGCCGCCAGATATTCCGACACTGCGTCTTCGGTGAGGAATTCCAACGTCAGTTCACCGCACTTCCGATGCAGAGCCAACTCTTGCTTGACAGCCTTCAGAGGGTGCTCACTCAAGATCACTTCCACTGGCCGGTAGGTGCTGACAAGAAGGAGCCGCGCCGGCTCCCGCCGCCGCGCCAAATAGGAGACCAGGTCAAGGGTGGAGTAATCGCTCCAGTGCAGGTCTTCCAGCACCAATACCAGGGTAGTCTGGGAGGCCAGCGCTTCGAAGGCTTCGGCCATCTCGCGCAGCATTCGTTGGGGCGTGGCGCCGAGAAGGTGCCGCTGCAATGCTTCGCGCTCTGCAGGACTGGCAAGGTCGGGCATCTGAGCCAGCCAGGTCGGCGCCCGCTCTGCCAGCAGGGTCACAAAGCGCTCTCCGCCCGGCTCGCGGCAGAGCCGGCCTACTGCCTCCAGCACCGGTAAGTAAGCTTCCCCGGCGCCGTAGTGGTCCAAACACTGCCCGCGCGCAATGCTCACGCCGGGTTTCGAGGCGGCTTGATGCAGGAAGGCTTCGACCAGCGTCGTCTTCCCAATTCCTGGCTCTCCGGTGACAAAGACCACCTGGCGCTCGCCGGCGACCGATCGCTCCAACCAGGCTCTTAGTTGCGCCAGCTCTAGTTCGCGCCCGACCAGGGTCTGAAGCGGGAGAGATAGAGACGGCGCCGGGAGCGAGGGCCCTCGCCTCGATGTCTCCAACTCGCTGTCTTCGCTGATCTTCCCGATAAACCGGTAGCCCCTCCGATGGGCCGTCTCGATGAAGCGGGGCGCCGCAGGCTCGTCAGCCAGTGCCTCTCGCAGCTCACGGATGCAGCCTTTCAGCACCGCATCACTGACACTGGTCTCGGGCCACACGTGGTCGAGTAATTGCTCTTTGGTCACCAGCTGGCCCGGGCGCTCCAACAGGCATTGCAGGAGGGCAAAGGCCTTCGGCCTCAACGCGATGACCTGCTCATCCCGGCACAGACGCTGGTTGACCAGATCGAGGCGAAATGGGGGGAAGGCGATAGCGCGGTTTGGCCTCACGGCTCTCACCGAAATCTCACCGAAATTGAACCGCTTGTTGCGGGGAGCGCTGTTATTATCCCCTCGCTATGACTGGAAAGCAACACACTGAGGCATTCGTGGTGCAGTTTCGAGGCGGAACCGACGTCGCTGGCCGGTACGACGGCCGCCTCGAACATGTGGCTTCGGGCCGAGTGACCCATTTCCAATCGCTGGAGGAGCTCGCGGCTTTGCTGAAGCGGTGGTTGACCGACCTGGGCGCCGCGCTCTGGGGAATCCGAAATGCCGGTTGCCCTCGTAGAAAAGCAGGGCAAGCGAGGAAAGCCCTAGATCAATTCTTGCTTATAGTGACGGAATCGCAACATGCCCAGAAACCACGAATTTCTCATAACCGGGGAAATCCCTTGAACAAGGAGGGACGGCATAAACCCGCGTGCCAATACTCATTCTTCATCGCACCGGTGAGACTGACTGACGAATTCGTGAAACGATTTACTGCTAGCTCCAACAATCATGCATGCCATGGAGTTGGAGACCCCCCTATCTCGCTAATCTTCGATCGATGACGACGCGCCGGCAATCCTCACGGAACCGAGCCAAGCCGGCATCGCGTCCCGCCTGAACGGTTCGCATCAAAACCCAGCAAAGAGTAAGGATGAATTTCTTAACGGGAGATATGCATGAATAAGTTCTTGATCAACAAGTTTCTGGTTTTAGCCTTGATCGTTACCTCTGCCGTGACCCCCATGTCCTACGGATTCGATCAGACTGCTCTCTTCCATTCAGTAGCGGCGGTTGCCCAGAACGGCGCCGCAAGTCAGGAGCAAGGCGACGGGGAACTGTTTGTTCGCACCGAGCTTTTTTTTGGCAGGAACAAGCCGGACGGATCGAAGGTGAGCCGGCGAGACTGGGAAAGGTTCCTCGATGACGTGATCACCCCGCGATTTCCAGATGGGTTGACAGTCCTGGAGGGCATAGGCCGATTCCTCAATTCCAGGGGCCAGATCGAGCAAGAGCGGACCTTCGTCCTGATCCTGCTCTACCCGTTGGAGGCGCAAAGGGATAAGAGCCTAAGGATCGAAGAAATCCGCGAGATCTACAAACTGAGTTTTCAACAACAATCTGTCCTGCGGGTGGATGATCCGATGCCGGTGCGGGTCTCGTTTTAGTTCTTGAAAATGGGGACGCTCCCACTCGGTTACCTATTTTCTGCTCCAACGGACACCGCAGTCAAAAAGAGGTAAACGAGGACGTCCCCCAATTTCTTAATTGGTTCTCTTCGATTGCCGTATTTCCCGCGCCGGAATCACGGGCAATGTGATGTGCGATGGGTACTCACGCGAATGGTAGACCTTCTGGTCGGCAACGACGAGGCGGGTCTCCAGTCCATTGTTGGCTGCGCCGGTGTTCAGGTTCCTCAGATAGTAAGGGAAATAGCTGCTCGACAGTTCCACGCGAATCCGGTGTCCAACCTGGAACACATTGCCCGTCGCTCGCCAGAAATCAATGGTGTATTCGTAGACCTGGTTCGGCTCAATCTCACTCAGTCTTTCGGCTGTGAAGGCTCCGTGATTGTCGGGGTCGCGGTAGCGAGCGCGAATCACACCGTCGCAAAGCAGAGCCGCATACCCATCAGGGTAGACGTCAATCAACCGTACCATCCAATCGGTGTCCCGGGCCGAGGTTGCGGCGTAGAGTTTAGCAACGATGGGCCCGGTCACTTCGATCGGTTGGGCTAAAGGCGGTGTTGTGTATACCAGGACGTCGTCGCCGATTGCGGGCAGGCGTGTGTCGACCGCGCCATCGATATGGCCGCCTGTGAACGGACTTCGAGTCGGGTGTGACGGATCATATCGATAGCTGTCAAAAGGCTTGCCGGAAGGAGGTGTCGTGCCAAGCGTGCCGTCGCCCTTCAGCGAATTGGCCCGCCCGGAACTGTCCAGGTAGTACTTGGTCCATTGCGTCTGCGGTAAGGGCCACTCTTTTTCGGCGTACCATTTGTTGGTTCCCATTACGAAAACATAAACCGGGGGGTCCTCCGACACGCCGTTCTTGATGCCTTTGAGCCAGTAATCAAACCAGCGGCAGATATACCCGTCCAAATCGATCAACGAATCAGCCCCGTAGTCGAACCCGGCGAGGACTCGGTCCGTGTTGATCGAGTGTGGCCACGGACCCAGGATCAACTTGGGTTGTCGCGACTCGGGCGTTGCGCCCTGTTTCCTCATCCCCATATAGTTCATCGGGGAACCTGGAAAATCGGCATCGAACCAACCCGAGATGTTAAGCGCGGGAACCGTGATCTTTGAGTATTTGTCCTGATAGGCGATTCTCTTCCAGTAGTCCGTGTTGGTGTTATTGCGAATCCATTCCTTATACCAGGGAGCATCCAGCGCCCCCATGATTTCGTTGATCTCGATATTGGGCAGGTGCAGCATGTTTTTGGCTCTAGACGCGGTGAAGCCCGAGTAGGGCCCCGGACCCACCACTTGAGCCGTTCGCCCGGCGAGGCCGGCCATCCAATCCACTACCCAGCTGACCAGAATGCCGTTCTGATAGGGGGTATTTCTGAATTGGTCCGGAGGAGCAACCTGCGGGGCAATGGCCTTCAGATGGGGAGGAGCCTCGGAGGCCGTCCACCATTGAGTCCAACCCAGGTACGATCCTCCCATCATGCCTACGGATCCGTTGCACCAGGGCTGTTTGGCGATCCATTCCACCAAATCGTAACCATCGCTCTTGTGCTTGTCAGTAAAGGGATCCCACTGTCCTTCGGAATCAAATCGCCCTCGGGCATCCGAAAGAGCAACCACGTAACCGCGCCGAGCGAACCATTTCGCTCGGTCTGCCATATTTCCGCCGATGTTGTTGTAAGGTGTGTGGCTAAGAATCGCCGGATACCGGTCGGGCGAAGTCGGCTGATAAATATCGACCGATAGGCGGACGCCGTCTCGCATTGGCACCATGTAACCTCGCGCTGACTTAACCTCGAATCGTTCCGGCGAATATTTACCAGCATCCGGCTTCTGCGCCCATGACGGACGGAAACTCGCAGCCACGAGTGCGCAGAAGAACAATCCGTACAGTCGACCATTTTTCATTTTTCACTCCATCAGAATTGCACTTTCAGACCGAACTGAATCTCCCGTGACAGACCAGCGCTGGATATTCTCCCGAACGTCTGCACTCCGAAAACCATGTCGGGAGGATCGAAGTTCACGTTATTGAAGGCATTGAAGAATTCAGCTCGAAATTGGATCAGCGTGTCCTCTCCGACACGCATATTCTTGATCAGGCCGATGTCGAAATTCTTGTACCCGGGAGCATCCATGTAGTTCCTGCCCGCATTGCCTTGAACAAATTGCGGAGGGAGCGCAAGAGCGCCCGTGTCAAACCATCGATCGATAGCTTCGCTCAGAACTGGGCAGCTGGGGATTCGTGATGCGGTCCGGTATGTTCAGCCCGCCTGTGTTGGTGTTGTCAAAAGAGAGAGTGGCGGTGAGGGGAAAACCGCTCTGAAATGTGCTTATGCCGGTCAACAGCCATCCGGAGATGATCTTTTCCAGTGGTCCGGTGAGCCCGCCACCCAGTGCCTTGCCCCGGCCGAAGGGCAGCTCGTAGAGATAGCTCAGCACGTAACGATGTCTCAGATCGCTGGTCCCTCTTCCCCGCATCGATGCCCTGACGTTGTAAGGGTCGATCACGGTTTGATTCCCTTCATACATGGATGTGTAACCCCAATCGATGAGCTTGGACCAGGTGTAGGAGGACAAAAAGGAAAGTCCTTTGGACATTCTCTTCTCGGCTCTTAACTGGAAGGAGTGATAGGTCGAACTTGAACTGGATTCCAGCATGGTCATCGGGCCGTATTCGGGGAATGGTCTTCGAAGCCTGAATGGGCCCCGGACCTGGACGGGGCTGATTGATCTGCCGAAATTCGATGATCTTCGTGCCTTTCGAGCCGACATAGGCCGGCTGTATGACCAGGTCCCAGCGCGGCAAGGATTTTTGAATGCCGAGACTGAACTGCTGGATGTAACCATCTCGATAGTCCTTGTCGATTACGGAACTGGGCGAGACTGCGAAACTGGCTAGCGCGGCCGGAAACGGGTCGGGGAATTGCAAATCGGGAAATGTCAAATCCGACTGAAAGGTCTCTGTTCTCAGAAAAGGAAGGTTCAGAGCCTGGCTGGATGGGTACTGTTGCGGAATCATGTAATAAAAGATCCCGGCTCCGCCCCGGATGACAAAATCGTCCCTCCCGAAAACGCGATAAGCAAAGCCTAAACGCGGGGCGAAATTGTTCTTGTCTCCGAAGAAGAGAGCTCCGGAATCGGGTGTGCCTGGATCGTGCGGGTAAACCAGCCCTGGATAATTGGGAGCCACTACCGAAGCTGTTCTGGTTGCGTAGCGATCGGGCCAGAAATTGGCGATCTTGTTCTCGATCTCGTTCGGAGGAGAGTTGTACTCGTAACGCAGGCCCAGATTCAGCGTAAGATCCGAGGCAATCTTCCAGTCATCCTGGAAATAGCCGCCCCAGTTTGTATTCCGGAAGTATTGATGGAGATCTCCAATGCCGCGCACAGCAACGGTGGGATAACCCAGTAGAAAATCGGCCATGGCCTGTCCCGTAGTGCCACGGTTTTGCGGGTCCGTTGTGAATCGGGGAGTAAAACTGAACATACCCCGGGAATTAGTCGGGCCGATAAAGCCCCCGTTTTGCTGGGCTCTGCGAATATCGATCCCGAGCTTGACCACATGTTTGCTAACGATGTAGGTGAGGCTGTCGGTGATTTGATAGTTGTTGTTGCTTCGGCCCTGAGGAAGGTTGGTGCCGGTTCCCGTAATTGAAAAACCTGCGATCGACACTCGGGGAGATCCCGTCCGTCTGGACCACTCCATAGATGGGAAGCGCGTCCGCAAAAGGGATATCGCTGCGCTCTTCGCCAAAAAAGTCCCGGTACAGACTTGCTCCAATCCGGAGTTCATTGACGACCCTGGGGCTGAAGGTGTGAACCTCGCTCAAGCGAGATGTTGTGGTTTTCGAAATTTATGATGCTCTGGAAGCCCGGGAGCGGGGCAGTAAACGAGAACGGTTGAATGCTTGGGTGATCCTCATAGATCCAGGCCAGATTGAGATTGTCCTTTTCGGAGAGGCGATATGTGATCTTGCTCACGAACTGGTTCTTCGTGTTGATCTGGGTGGGAGCAAAAGAGAAATTTCGTACGATTCCCGGTGCATTCGGCAACGGATAGAGCGCGAACTCTCCGATCAGCATGTTGCGCGACGTAGAATTAATCCGGTTGAGCGGAATCAGGTTGTTGGGAAAGGGATCCCGGATGAAGGCGCCTGGATTGCCGGGATCCGGTCGCGTCGTCGCAGGATCGTAAATAACCGGTCCGCCAGACAGATCGCCCTGGCGCTGACCAAGCGTCGGAACCGTCTGGGTGCTTGTGAGGCCTTTGCCGCTCCTCAGCCCCTCGTAGGAAAAGAAGAAGAAAGCTCTGTTTCTGACGATCGGTCCGCCGAAGGTGCCGCCGAAGTCATTGAGCTTGAACTCCGGGCGCTTCGGCGCGCGGTCGAAAAAGTTGCGCGCGTCCAGATTGTCGTTTCGAAGGAATTCGAATACCGTGCCGTGAAATTCGTTGGTTCCGCTACGGATCGCGATGTTGACCTGGGCGCCTCCCCCCCTTCCATATTCGGCCGAGTAATTGCTGGACTGCATGCGGAACTCTTGAATCGCGTCGACCGACGGGTTGAGCTTGATCGCCGTAGTTAGATGCTCGTTATTATCAATCCCCTCGATCTGATAGTTGTTCGCATAGCTCCCGGCGCCGCTGACGTGAACGGCGCCCTCCCATAGGCCCTGGCCCACCAGAGTGGATCTGCTTTGAACCGAACCGGGGGAGAGCAACGTCAAGCCGAAAAAATTGCGGCCATTCAAAGGGAGTTCGTGTACCTTTCGCGTGTCGACCACGGTACCGATCTCCGCCGAAGCAGTGTCGGTCAATGCCGCCCGCGCTGTTACACTGACGGATTGATCGGCTGCCCCGACTTCCATGACCAGATCGATCCGAGCCTTTTGTGCGACCTGCAACGCCACATCGGATTGAATAGCTTTTCTGAAGCCGGCCAGTTCCGCCGTTACTGAATAGACCCCAGGGGGCAGAAGCGAGACGGTATAGTCGCCAACTTCGTTGCTCAATGTTGTCCGCGACAATGTCGTTGCTTGATCGGTGACGGTTATGGTGACGCCTGGCACCGCCGCGCCTGATTGGTCTCTGACAGAGCCCAGAATCGTGCCGGTGGTTCCTTGCGAGAAACTGCTTGCGCAAACGAGCAGCATGAGGGTCAAGCTTTGGAAAGCCACAGCAACTTTCATAATTCCTCCACGTCTGGATGGACCAAAACTGCCGCCTGCAAGCGGCGGGGGATTTTATGGAAGTTGTGGACTCCAGTTGGTTGCCTGACTAACAGCCGCGGGAATGGATTGTCAAGCCAAATCTACCAGGCCGCTTCGATGTCGCTCGTTCGGAACTGTCGAAGATGTCCATGACCATTGTGTCGGACTCAATAGTTCGGGTCGTTTCTGAATAACAAGAGAAAACATCTTCTTTTCCGGGCAAGATTTTCCAATAACCAGAGAGCAAGGCGTCTGCCACGGATTACACGAATTTCACAGAGCCAACTTAAGTTTCGTGAAATTCGTGGAATTCGTGGCTGGCTCAGGGGACCGGCAAATTTCACCCATGCCGCGGCAACGAGAGCGGTACTATGGACGAGCCGACAAGAGAGAATTCGGCCCGCGGGGTCCATTAGTCTCCGCGGTATCCGATAGGCCACCACTCAAATCCGGAGGACGCTCTGCTATGACCATCCGTGTCGAAAGGAATGGCTATACCGCCACTGTGACCATTGCCAACCCGGAAAGCCTCAACGCGCTCTTCCTGGCCGATCTCCAGACCCTGGCGGAGCTTTGGGACCAGCTGGAAGCGGACGACCGTGTGCGGGTGGTGGTGATGACCGGCGAGGCAGACCGGGCCTTCTGTTCCGGCGCCAACCTGAAGGAGCTGATCCCGATCCTGACCGATGATTTGCGTAAATCGAAAGATCCTTACCGGACGCTGTCGGACATGACCTCGCTGCAGCGCGCATTTCTCAAGCAGGGACAGCTCTCCAAGCCTTTGATCGCTGCGGTGAACGGCCTCTGCTACGCCGGGGGCGTCGAGTTGTTAAACGCATGCGACCTGCGGGTGGCAGTCGAGGGAGCCGTGTTTTCCCTTCAGGAGCCGCGCTGGGGACTGTTTCCCGCGGGAGGCTCCGTTGTGCGCCTGCCGCGTCAGATTCCCTTCCCGTGGGCGATGGAGATACTGCTCACGGGAGGGAGATTGACGGCTCGCGAGGCTCTGGCTGCGGGGCTGATCAACCGGGTCGTACCGCCGTCGCAGCTCTGGGACACAGTGAACGGCCTGGCCGCGCGTATTGCGGCCAACGGTCCTCTCGCGGTGCGGAATATCAAGCGCGCCGTGCGGGCCTGCCTGGAACTGCCGCTGGACAAGGCATTCGATGAAGAGCTGCGCTGGGCCGCAGAGGTTCTTGCGTCGGACGACGCGCGCGAGGGTCCCCGCGCTTTCGCCGAGAAGCGAGAGCCGAACTACCAGGGCCGATAAAGATTGACGATTGACGATTGACGATTGACGATCCATGGTCCACGTTCGTCGACAGCCATAAATCGTCAATCGTCAATCCCGTTGTTTCTTGGTGGTATTTGTTCATCGACAAACGGCAAGAGCACACGGGAACGGTACTCGGGCGACATGTGAATTGTGTTGATAGCCATCGGGAGCGGCATGAATCCCCACTGCCCGAACGGCTCCGGAACCATCATCGGCGCCATCACAAGAAGCTCGAGCGCATTGCCCGCTTCGATGATGCTTCCGGTCGGATGCAGCTCGATCTCGAGCGCCGTCACCTCGCCGGGCCGCAGCGGCACGCTCTTCTTGAACCGATACACGGGCGATCCCGGCCTGGAAGCCTGAGGGTCGAGTTCCCGCATCGAGGCTTTCAGATATCCGCGCTGCAAATACCTTCTCCCGCCGGAGGGATCCACTTCGTTCAGGACGGCGAAAACCGACGTGTCCTCCTGCGTGGAAGCCAGGTAGAGCCGGACCACGGTGGGTCCCAGCAGAAGGGTCTCTCGTGGAAAAGGTTTCGTCCGGAACGTCAGTCCGCCCAGTTCGGACGGCGTATGCGGATAGCGCTCGCCTCCGTACACGAAGGCCGAGCCGGACGGATATAGATACGTGGCGCTCGCTCCCTCACCCGGAGGCTCTGACTGCAGGCTGTTCCCTTTGGCAAGAAACAGCTCGGTCCAGCGCGTGCCGGGCGCCGGGAGCCGGTCCACGTGCAGGACCCGATCCGGGATGCTCTCGATCGAGCCTCGCATGCTGAGCCAGATCTTGATCGGCTTGACGTCAGGAGCGCCCGGGGACGCACCTTTCAGCCAGCGGTTAAAGAAGCGAATCTTTTCGCGCCGCAACTCGATCGAGCGGATGTAGAAGTTGTGCCCCTCCTCGGCCAGCAGCATTCTTTTCGGTCCCTGCAGCTGATCGAAGACGCGAATGGCGCTTGAGAGAACGCTCTGGTCCTGCCAGCCGAAAACCACGAAAGCAGGCACCTTGATGCGCGAGGCCACCGAGTAGACCGAATGCCTCGCGTACCAATCATCGTCCAGGGGCCGGCTCGTCAGCTCCTTGAATGTTGTATTGGGTTGCCGGCTCCTGACGCGTTCCGCGCAGTCCCTATCGCCGCTTTCAATGTGGACCCGGGCCGCATGCTCCGACTGAGCCGGTTGCGCCCGTTCCGACCACTGATACATGAAAGTGTAGTTGAACAGTCCGCCGGGATAGCCGATATCCCGGTAGAGATCAGCCGGGGCCGCGCCCGGGATGACCGCCTTGAGCGGCGCGGGATTCCGGGCCGCAACGTAGAATTGCGTGATTCCCGAGCCGGAATGGCCGAACATCCCGACGGCACCATCGCTCCATGGCTGGCGCGCAATCCACTCGATCACTTCGGCGCCGTCCCTACCGACCTGCTCGGCATCGAGCGGGTCGAGGCTCCCGCTGGAGCAGCCCGTGCCCCGGACGTTTGCGCCCATGACCGCGAATCCTTCCTCGAGGTAGTCGGAGACTTCCGTCGACACCGTCTGGTTCCAATTGGGTGCGACGGCCGACGCGTCATACATGTTGTAGACCAGTAAAGTGGGAAAGCGTCCCTGGGCGGACGGCCGATGCAGTGTGTAAGAGATCTGCGCGCCGTCCTTCATGGAAATGTACCCGAACGAGTGGACAATATCCTCCCGCCCGGCCGTTGACCCTGAAGGCCCTGGCAGTCAATAAGAGGAGCATCGCCCATGCCCCGCGCTTTCGAACTTTCATGGTATTCCTCCGGAGACGATACGATAACACAATCGCCCGCTCGGCCCATGGTCCCCGACCAGGCGACGCGATCAGGAGAGAGCCCTGGCCTGGCATGGGCACCCGCCCGTCGCAAATGCAGGCTTGAATCCCCGGTAGGGCTGAGCGAATATGACGCCGGACGGTGGCAGTGCGTACTTCCTTGCTTTTTTGATTCACATAAGATCGATGGTACGTTTGAGGTAACGGGGGTGACGATGCTTGGTTCCTGCGAGGTGATCGCGTTTGTGGCAACGGCTCAGCCGGCCAAAGCAAAGGAATTCTATGAAAACATTCTCGGCCTGCGACTCGTGGCCGACGAGCCATTTGCCCTGGTTTTCGACGCCAACGGCACGATGCTTCGAATCGCAAAGGTCCAGATGGTCAACCCCGCCCGCCATACGGTTTTCGGTTGGAAAGTCCCCGACGTCAGGCAAGCAATCACAGATCTCAGGGCAAAAGGCATCACCTTCGAACAATACGAAGGCCTGCCTCAGGACGATATGGGAATCTGCAGCTTCCCTGGCGGCTCCGAGGTCGCATGGTTTAGAGATCCCGACGGGAACAAGCTTTCCTTGACCCAGTTTGGTAGCAGCGCATCAACAATGGGTGAATATCCCGGCTCGGAGGAGCCATAGGTACGAGGCGCCGGGTTTGAGCTGCACTCGTTTGACGCTGCCGCTTGATGTCGAAGCTTGCTTCGCCAGACTCCACCAGTAGAGGGCCAATCAACGTTGCAAATGTATAGACCGCAAGAACCCATGATTCGAGGAGTGCCGCCGACTTCGGGCGGCGTATCCGCGGGCATCGTCGTCCTCACGCTTGCGCTGGCCCTGTTCGCCTCCGCTTCCACGGCAACGCAAGCGCGCGACCCGTTGGTACGACTCTCTCAATGGGACCGTGGAATCGCCATCCACCCGCCCGAACACCCGGACATGCTGATGTATCTCTGGTTCTATGAGTGGAACATGTTCGAGGCGATGCAAAAAGGGCAGCACACACAAGGGACTCATCGCAACCAGGTCAGCTTGAGCGCGGACGGATCGAACGGCACTATCGTCTCCGAGCCCCTCGGCCTTCGTCTTGAGGCTACAGCGGGGGTGGGTGTTGTCGAGATGATCTTGAAAGTTACCAACCGGTCGGACCATGCGTGGCCGCAGCTGGCGGCCATTATCCCGTGTTTCAATCCGGGGCCGTCGGAGATCCGCAACAAGGATTTCATCAATACCAAGACCTTTTTTCTCGGCGCTGATGGGCTCGGCCGCCTGCTGGCCCGTGAGATTCATTTCAACCGGAAGCTTCGACCAGACGTGGACGCCGAAGCCGATCGAGCGGGCAAATACGTTTGGTCCGGAAAATGGCCCAAGTCGGAAATCGACGCCGCCGGCGGGTTGATCGCCCGCGAATCGACCAGCGGGAGGTGGGTCACGGGCATAGCGTGGGAGCGGTTCCTCTCGGCCCAGGGACACAATCCGTGGGATTGCATGCATCTGAGCGTCAACATCGGCCCGCTGGCGCAGGGAGGATCCAGAGAAATCCGCGGGAAGATCTACCTCTTCGAGGGAACAAGGGAGCAACTTCTCGAGCGCTATCGGCGCGATTTCGCCGTCCGGTAGCAGTACCGCCAGGTTACGGCTCGAGTCAATCCGCCGCTGATGGCCGGGACAATCGAGATCTCCGCGCCATCGCGTAGGGGTGTTTGAAGCCCTCCCGTGTAGCGGACATCTTCGTTGCCGACGAATACATTGATGTGCTCCCGGATTTGAGCCTGTTCGGTTACTACACGGTCGCGAATACCCGGACACCGCTTCCACAGCGCTTCCAGAGCATCCGCCAGAGTGGCCGGGGACGGCTCAATGACGATGTGGCTTTTCCCGGCGGCGAAAGGACGCAAGGGGCCCGGTATGAGAAAGGTGACCGGCATTTATCGGGAAGTGTAATGAAAAGCCGCATCCTGGGTCCAGGTCAAATCGATTGACGATTTACGATTGACGATTGACGATTGAAAAACGACTGCGAGATGAGAACTCTCCGACGCTGCAAGATCTGACCATGCCGATTCATTCGGTCGAATGCATGCCCGCCATGACCGGAGATCTTGAGCGTCGGAAGTTCTCATCCCGCAGTCGTTTTTTCAATCGTCAATCGTCAATCGTCAAATCGTCAATCGGCTATGCTCGCGGCGGTAGGCTGTCAGGGTAGTTACGCCTTCCCCTGAGAGTTCGACTCCCTGGATCAGTTCTCGCAACTTGGGCCAGATCTTCGTCCGCTTGGCCAGGGTGCGCGGGACCTCATCAACCCGTATAACGAGACGCGGTCGCTTCCATCGCTCGAGGTTTTCCCTCAGGAATTCGTCCAGCCGGTTCATGAGCTCGTTTTCCTCCAGGTCTTCAGCCGGAGCGACGATGGCGGCGGGCGAATGTCCGAAGCGCGTGTGAGGCACGCCGATACAGGCCGCGTCTTTTACGAACGGAGCCTGCAGAATCGCGTTTTCCACCTCGATGAGCGAGAGCTTTTCTCCACCGCTTGAGATGATATCGTCCGTGCGCCCGCCGACGGTGAAATAGCCCTCGCTATTGCGCACTGCCAGGTCGAAGGTATGGAACCACCCCTCCGGGTCGATCGACTCGCGCGTTCGCGCCGGATCGTTGTAGTAGCCGGGCGTCAGGACATCCCCTCGAAAGCAGAGTTCCCCCCTGATCCCCGGTTCGGTTATTTCCTCATGGGTGAGGGGATCGATGAGCTTGACGTCGCCGAATTCGCGGTTGGGCTTGCCGACCAGACCTTTCCCGACCGATTTGTCGTCGCCGTAGTAGAACGAGTTCAAAGTGACGCAGACCGCCATGCTTTCCGTCATGCCGTAGAGAATCAAGGTTCGGGCGCCCCGGTCCTCCCACAACTTCTGCACCTCCGGATGGACCGGCTCGCCCGCCAGATGCAGCCTCACTCCGGTGCAGTCCAGGCCGGCGAAACGAGGGTTTCGTCCCAGGTCCCGGGTCATTACCGGAACCATGATGAACACCCAGTCCGGGCGGTAGCGTTCCATAAGGTCGATGAACCGGTCGCTGTTCCACGGTTCTCCCATCATGATGACGGTCGAATGCGCCACCAGTCCGGTCAGGACAATGCTCAGGCCGCCGGCATGAAACAGGTAGAGCGGGCAGAGACCGCGCTCGGAGCTCTTCATTCCGGCCCAGTGCATGCCCGAAAGATACGATGTCACGAGCGCCCCGTGCGGCAGCATCGCGCCCTTCGAGGGACCCGTGGTGCCGGTTGTGAAGTTGATGATTGCCAGATCCGCGTTGGCTCGCGGAGTCATGCGGATCTGATCGCCGGCGTCCCGAACCAGGGTCTTGAAATCAGGGAAGGCATCGCTCTGCTCGCCCAGGAGTACGGCATTCGGGATCTCCCGCTCCGCCGACAGCCGCATCGCCACATCCAGGAACTTCGGCTCCACGATCAACAGCTTCGCCCTTGTGATGCGGATGTCCTGGACGAACTTCGGATAGGTCTGGGTCCGATTCAAGGGGCACACCACCGCGCCGATTTTCCAGAGTCCGAACATGATGGCGACATGCCAGTGCGTCTCGCCGGCGAGCGTGGTCACGACGTCGTCCGGCCGGATAGCGTACCGGTCGCGCAGCAGGTTTGCGATTCTATTGGACAGCTGGTTGAGCTCGGAATAGGTGATCTCCGATCCGTCGGGATTGATGATTGCCGTCTTATCCGGGTATTCCCACGCCCCCGTTTCCAGCCACCACGCCAGGTTCATGCCTTGCCTCCTTCTGTTTGCGGTGATCTTGGTGTTTCTTCGTGTCTTCGCGCCTTCGTGGTAGAAACGCGAAGACAGAATTGGCGAATTCGTGGCAGAATGCAAGGTCACTGTATAGGGCTTGAAAAACTGGAGTGCTTGGCGCTTTGACTTCCCAGCTGGCGATTGTGGGTGTGGCACAGAGCAGCTACCGCTCCGCCGGGCACACCGGGCGCCGCCTCGAGGACCTGATCTTCGAGACTTGCGCCACCGCCCTGAAGGACGCCGGCATCGCGCGCGACCAGGTGGACAGCATCGCGATCGCGGCCTCCGACTTCGTCGACGGGCGCTGCATTTCGAGCATGCTGACTGCCAATGCCGCGGGCGCCTACCTGAATGATGAGATCAAGACGGCGGACGAAGGATCCTTCGCCCTGATCGCGGCGGCCCTGCGCCTGATGACCGGCCACTTCCAGACCAGTCTCGTGGCGGCCTGGTCGAAGCCGTCGGAGTCTCCCTATCAGGAGGGCCAGAACCTGGCCTCCGATCCTTTTTATCACCGGCCATTCGGGTTGAACCATATCATCGCGTCCGCACTCATGGCCGGCGCTTACCGCCACAGGTACCCCGCGGTGGAAGAAGCTGCCGCCCGCGTGTCGGTGAAGAACCGCACCCACGGTTCCAGCAATCCTCTTCTGGACGGGGTTCACTCCGTCGAAATCGATGAGGTCCTCGCTTCGCCGGTTATCGCTCATCCGCTCCGGAAACTGGAAATCGCGCCCGAAGCCGACGGCGCCTGCGCCCTGGTGTTGACCACGGCGGAGCGTGCCCGCGACCTCGACGTCCGGCCCGTGTTTCTGCGGGGGATAGGTTGGTGCTCGGAGTCCTACTATCTTGGCGAGAGGGACCTGTGGCGATTCGGCGCGCTCGAAGCGGCGGCGCGCCGCGCCTATGAGCAGGCGGGCATCGGCGATCCGGCTCATGATCTGGACCTGGCCGAGGTATGCGACGTCACAGCCTATCACGAGCTGCTGGCCTGCGAGGCACTCGGGTTCTGCAAGCCCGGAGAAGCGGGCGAACTCGCGCGCAGCGGCTTCACGGCGATGGGTGGAAAGCTTCCCGTGAACCCGTCCGGTGGCTGCCTCTCCGCCTATCCGGTGTCGTCGGCCGGCCTGACGCGCGTGGCCGAAGCGTGCCTTCAACTTCAGGGCCGGGCCGAAGGACGCCAGGTCGCAGGCGCGAGAACGGCCCTGGCTCACGGCTGCACCGGGTACGCCGGGCAGAGCCATTCTCTCTTCATTCTGTCAAGCGAAGCGCAGGGAGACAGGGGATGACGGTTCGCACCGCCATCATCGGCGTGGGCCAGACGCCCTACCGCTTCCAGACGCCGGAGTTGACCTGGGCCGAGCTGGCCCAAACCGCGGTCCGGAGCGCCCTGGAGCACGCCGGCATGTCGGTGGATGAGATCGAGGCCGTGGTGCTCGGCCTCGCTCCGTCTGCGCTCGTCGGTGTCAACGAAGCTGAAAAATGGGCGGCAGCGTCGGTCGGCGCCGCCGGGAAGCCCTACTTCCGGGTCAATACCGGGGGGGCAACCGGCGGATCGGCCGCTCAGGCAGGCTGCTACCACATCGCCTCCGGCATGTTTCAAACCGTGCTGGTCGTCTGCGCTGACAAAGTCGCTGAATCGCCGGACGCGCAGAAGGTACTGAACGCTCCGTGGGACCCGTTCTACGAGAAGGATTTCGCGCTCAATGCCATCAACATGTGTTCCTTTCAGGCCGTGCGGCACATGCACAAGTACAAGACGACCGAGAGACAGTTCGCCACGGTCGCCGTGCGCAGCCGGGCCAATGGAGTGAGGAACCCGCTGGCACATCTGCGCAAGCCCATCGGGTTGGAAGAAGCCCTGGCGTCGCGCTACATCTGCTACCCGCTGAAGCTGGCGGACTGCTGCCCGCGCTCCAGCGGAGCGTGTGCGATCGTCCTGGCCTCGGAGGATGTGGCGTTGCGGAAATCTACGCGGCCCGCATGGGTGCGAGGATTCGCTGGCTGCACCAACACATACTACATGGGAGACCGGATGGGTCCACACTGCGAGGTCGACTATGCTGACTGGGACGACCTCGCGCTGGCGGCGCGGCGCGCTTATACGATGGCGGGTGTCCAAGACCCCCGCCGGGAGGTCTCGGTCGCTGAAATCTACGCCCCCTTCACCTGCACGGAGATCGCCGCGGTCGAAGCCCTGGGATTCTGCGACAAAGGGGAGGGGGGAGCGCTGACCGAGCGGGGCGCCTGGGATATGAACGGCGACCTTCCGGTCAATCCTTCGGGCGGAACCTTGTGCGCCAATCCGATCTCGGCGACGGCGCTGGTGAGAGTCGCGGAAGCGGCTCTTCAGGTCATGGGACAGGCGGGAGAACGTCAGGTGCCAAACGCCCGCCTGGCCATCGCGACTGGCGTTGGCGGCTCACTCCAGTTTCATACGTGCATGGTCCTCGCTTCTGATGCCTAGCGTCTTATGTAGCTTGCTGGTTAGCTCGCAGTAATATCTCGGAGCTACCACGATGAGACGGAAGAACGGATAGACCAAGGGAGGTCGATCGTTGGACACCAATCAGGATATTCTCACGGTTCCGGGCCGCTGGGACATTTCGTACCAGTACGCCGCCGGCATCACTGGCAGCGAATTCCTCCGCCGGCTGCGTGACGAGAAGCGCGTCAGCGGCGTCCGGTGCCCGAAATGCCGGCGCGTGATCCTGCCGCCCCGCGCCTTTTGCGACCGATGCTTCCTCGCCACTGAAGAATGGGTCGACGTCGGACCGCGAGGCGTCATCGAGTCGTTCACCATCACGACCGAACCTTTTCTCGGGCTCCCTGACCCTCCTTATGCCATCGCCTATGTCACTCTGGAGGGAGCAAGCACCGCAATGGTGAACTTCGTGAAGGGGGTCGACCTCTCAAATATCGCCGAGGCGGCGCAGCGGCTCGCCGTCGGGACCAGAGTCAAGTTAGGTTGGGCGCGCCGGCGCAAGGCCCGCATCACGGATTTTCACTATCGCCTGGCGCGGTGAGCTCATTGCGACGCGAAGAATGTCTCAATCGGCAGTTGGAGGAACCATGGACTTTTCGGAATCATCCGAACATGCGCTGATGCGCGAAACGCTGCGCGAGATCGGGTCGAGATACGGCCACCGTTATTACCAGGAGCAGGCTCGGAGCGGCGGCGGCATGGCCGAACTCTGGAATGAGCTCGGTCGCGGCGGTTTTCTCTCGGCCAGCATCCCGGAGGAGTATGGCGGCGCCGGAATGGGTATCAGCGAGCTGGCGCTCGTGTGCGAAGAGATCGCGCACCAGGGCTGTCCTCACATATTTCTCATCGTCTCGCCCGCGATCTGCGCCTCGATCCTTTCCCGTCACGGCAGCGACGAGCAGAAGAAGCAGTGGCTCTCGTCGATGGCGACCGGGGAAACCAGGATCGCTTTCGCAATCACCGAGCCGGACGCCGGCTCCAACACCCACAAACTCGCCACCTGGGCAGCTCCGGACGGAACCGGGTATCGGCTGCGGGGACAGAAGTACTATATCTCCGGCGTGGAGCAATCCGACGCGGTTCTGGTCGTGGCACGTACCGGGACCGACCCGCGGGGACGAGCCGAGCTGTCGCTCTTCATCGTTGACACCGATGCCGAGGGCTTGACGAAGAACGCGATCCCGATGGAGATCGTGGCGACTGAAAAGCAGTTCATGCTCTTTTTCGATGACGTGTACGTCGGCGCGGACCGCCTGGTTGGAACCCCCGGCGACGGCTTCCGGCAGGTTTTCAGCGGACTCAATCCGGAGCGAATCACGAGCGCCGCCATAATGAACGGCGTCGGTCTCTACGCGCTGGACAAGGCTGCCGCGTACGCGCGCGAGCGTTCGGTCTGGAGCGTGCCGATCGGAGCGCACCAGGGAATCTCCCATCCGCTCGCTGAGGCCAAGATCGAGGTGGAGCTGGCGCGTCTCATGACGGCGAAGGCAGCCTGGCTGTACGACAACGGCACGGACGCCGGCGAGGCGGCGAACATGGCGAAGTTCGCGGCTGCCGAAGCCGCCGATTTCGCGCTGGACCGGGCGATTCAGACCCACGGTGGAAACGGCCTGGCCACGGAGTACGGGCTTGCGGATCTCTGGGGAGTGACCCGGCTCTTCCGTCTTGCCCCGATCTCCCGCGAGATGATCCTTAATTTTGTGGCGCAGCACTCGCTGGAGCTGCCGAAATCCTATTGACGGCAATATTGCTAACCACGAAGACCGAAGACTCTAAGAAACGCAAAGCATGGCACAAGGACTGAAATTCGCCCCGAACGAAAGGCCCTTGCAAACGACGACATGTTAGTTTGAACGCTTCGCTAAGCGCCTAAGAAACGCCAAGCGAAGGGTGCCGCAAGACACGGGATACCAGACGGTCTAAGGCACCACCAAGATATTCTTAGCTTCGCGTTTCTTGGTGTCTTCGAGTCTTCGTGGTGCGACGGGAACTCAATTTTTCACCGCCGCGGCTCGGTCCCACGGCTGGGCCAGGGTGGGCTGGTTGCGGTAGCGGCTCATTTGAAATTCGATGCGCGCGCCGCAGCCGGGGTCGAGCCGCACGGTCACAAGCGGACCGGCGATCTTCGTCGTCTTGCCTGCAAGGCTTGCGGATTCGAACTGGTGCTCGCCCTGAGCGCCCGCCTGTACCACAACGGTTCGCGCCTCGGCCGAGTTGGTATTGACCAGCGTCAGAGTGGCCGAGTCCGCCGCAAGTTTTTCGACCAAAGCTCCCACGTCGGGTGGAAGGCCGGCGCGCCGGGCCGCAGGATCGAAGTAGCGGAACCGGGAATGAAGGGTCCAGATGCGTCCTCTCGGAAAGTAACCGCCCATTGTTAGATTGACCAGCGCATTCGTGGCGGCGGGGTTGAGGTCAAGCAGATAGTCGGCCAGGCGGGTCTCCGCCGTCGTGGCATCGGTGCGGATCATCTCCAGCCTGCGCCGGACGGAATTCAACTCGGCCTTGAGCGCCTCGACCGGATAATCCGGTTTGAGCCCCTCGAGGAACCCGATCCATCCCTCTTTCGGAACGCGCTCGAGATCTTTCCGATCCATGGACCAGAGATAGATTTCGGTCAGCCGGTCGGTGAAGAGGTTTTCCGTGTAGTGGTACCAGCTCGGCGGACCGTTGTGCTTGTAGCCGCGCGGGTCGCCGTACATTTGCGGGAGCAGGACCCGGCCGTTCTCGATCTTCTTTTGCGCGTAGATATTGTCCATCTGGCGCCGCAGCACCCCGACGTAGCTCTGGTCGCCCGTGAGAAGAAGAGCGTTGGCGAATCCGGGCCAAGTCCCGGCGGTGAAGTAGTTGCGGTGCGCGATCTGTTCGATCTCGCCATCGAAGATCGTGAAGTTCCACCCGTAGGTTCCTTTCCACCATTGTCCGTTGTGCTCGCCGCCCGGCTTTCCATCGAGCCCCACGTTGCTCGGGACGTTTCCGCCGCACGCCTGCGCGCGTTCCTTCCAGGCGTTCACGTACTCGACCACCCAGTTCCGGTATTTCGGCTCGCCGGTCAGCATATGGGCATTGGTGGCCAGAATGGTCGCCGCGAGATTGAGGAAGTTGTCGCCCACGCTGTCGAGGTACTCGGTGCAGTGAGCGAGCATCTTCGGGTAGTACGTGTCCAGGTCGAGCAGCTTGCTGCGGCCCGCCCGATTATGAAGCAGGTGGAATTTTCCCGGGACCGGGTCGCCCACCCAATCGTAAACCGTTGCCTTGCGCAGCATGGGCCCCTTGCTTCCGTTCCAGATGCTCTTGATTACCTTGTGGACTGGATCATAATTCGGAGCTTCGGGATCCTCATTCATGTAAAGACCGGCGAAGCGCTTCATCCTCTCGCGATACTTGGCATCGTTAGGCTCGGAGAGACCCAGGAAGAAGAAGGCGCGCCATCCCTCGCCCGTGTGGAACCAGTCCGACTGGGTAATGAATTCCTTGTGGTAGGCGCCATTCGAGGCCAGTTCGGTGAGCTTGGTGCGGAGCTCTCCGTACTGCTTCAAGTGCCCCTCTTGCGCCTTCTTGTAGAGCTGCAGCACCGAGTCAGATCCGCCGAGCGCGTGAAGCAGCGTCCAGTTGTAAAATGTCTCTATGGCATCATCGGGGCCGTCCAGCGTGCCCCAGCGCGGCGTGTGCGCCAGGTAACCGCGCTGGTCTACAAATTTTTCGGCAAAACGCTCGCAGGCCTGGGAAGCTTCACGGAGCAGCTCCCGCTCGAGCTGAGCCCAGGCGGGAGGAGCCATCTTCGTCTGGACCACCATGGTGATTTCGGCCGCTTCGGGCGATGATACCGAGCCGGCCGCGAGGATGGAGACA
Source organism: uncultured Acidobacteriota bacterium (assembly GCA_963827655.1). GTDB lineage: Bacteria > Acidobacteriota > UBA6911 > UBA6911 > UBA6911 > CAWHCF01. The sequence goes on along the minus strand of CAWHCF010000020.1, from coordinate 30,304 downwards.
ATCAACGCGATCGGAATGCTTGGCACGCGCATGCGAAAACTCCTTCGGGTCAGTGCGCGCTCCGGGGAGCAGCGCGGACTAAGAAGATTGCGCCGGGCAACCGCCGAGCTCAGAACTCAATTGCGAGGACATGAGTTGCTAGCATACACCTTCCAGCGTAGGATGCGCGACGAAAATGCCGCAGCCAACCGAGTCAAAGGAGGACGCCGTGATCAACCGTCGAACAGCTGTCGGTGTCGTGCACGCACGTGACTCTTGTTTTTACGCACTAACCGCCAAGGCACGAAGACTCGCGCGCGGCTGGTGGGCTTTCCTCTGGCTTTTTCTTTGCTCTCCGAACGCGGTCGCAGGACCCCCTAACCTGGTCCTGATCCTGACGGACAACCACGGGAGCTGGACCCTTGGATGTTACGGGAACCGCGACATCCGCACGCCGAACATCGATCGGCTGGCGCGCGCCGGAATGCTCTTCGAGAACGTCTTCAGCTCGAACGCCGTCTGCTCGCCGACGCGGGCCACTCTGCTGACCGGACTGCTTCCATCCCAGCACGGCGTCCACCGCTACCTGGCGGCCGGCGGCCTTCAGGTTGGGCCGGGCGCGCGCAGCGCGATCGCCGAGTTCCGCACCCTGCCGGAGATACTGGCTGGCGCCGGATACGTCTGCGGCCTGAGCGGGAAATGGCACCTCGGCGACAACCTGCGGCCCCAGGAAGGCTTTACCTTCTGGGTCACGATGCCCCACGGAGGCACGACAACGTTTTACGATGCCGAGGTAATCGAAGACGGCAAGGTGCGCCGCGAACCCGCCTATCTGACCGAGTACTGGACCCGCCGCGGGATCGAGTTCATCGAGACCCACCGGGACCGTCCCTTCTTCCTGTTCCTCTCCTACAACGGACCGTACGGTCTCGGGGCAAGCATGCTGGAACCGGCGCGCAACCGTCATGCCGCGTACTATGCCGGCAAGCCGCTGCCCTCATTCCCGCGCGAGCCGCCGCACCCCTGGCTCAAGGCTACGCGCAACCTGCTCGGAAACCCGACGGCGATTCGACGCTACGCCGCCGAGATCAGCGCGGTTGACGACGGTGTCGGCGAGATCCTCGGCGTACTGCGCCGTCTCGGCCTGGACCGGAATACGCTCGTGGTTTTCACCGCCGACCAGGGGCTTGCGGGCGGCCAGAGCGGATTCTGGGGAATGGGGGATCACACTGAACCGATTACCGCCTATGACTGGACCATGCGGGTTCCCTTGATCTTCCACCAGCCGGGGACGATCGCCGCCGGTCGCCGGCAAAAGCAGCTGGTCTCTAACTACGACTTGTTCCCGACGATTGTTGACTACCTGGGCCTTTCCCGGGAGGTGCCGGCGAGCCCGCCCGCCCCGGGTCGCAGCTTTGCTCAGGCTGTGCGCGGCGCCCGCGCCGGCGGGGACGACGCTGTCTTTTACGAGTTTGAGAATGTGCGGGCGATTCGGACTCTACGGTGGAAGTACATCGAACGCTTCCGCCAGGAGCCCAACGAACTGTACGACCTTCGAGCCGATTCCCAGGAACGGCGCAACCTGGCGGACCGGCCCGAGCACGCCGAGGTCAAGGCAAAGCTGCGGGATCAGCTCCACCTATACTTCAACCGCTACGCCGACCCGAAGTGGGACCTGTGGCGCGGCGGCCGGTCGAAGACAAACCTTGCCACGCGGGAGCTTTTCGGACTGGAAAACCCCGAGGCTTCGTCTCCCGACCGGCGTTAGCATTTCTTAGTGTTTCTACGAGTCTTAGGCGCTTAGCGAAACGTTCAAACCAACATGTTGTCGTTCGCAAGGGCTTTCGTTCGGGGCGAAGTCCCCGAACGAACCTTCGTGTCTTAGCGGTTGGTTTTTCGGCGATTCAGGCGAAGATCTCGCTCACCACACGGCCATGCACATCCGTGAGGCGAAAATCGCGACCCTGGAAGCGATAGGTCAATCTTTCATGGTCCAGGCCGAGCAGGTGGAGGATGGTCGCATGCAGGTCGTGCATGTGGACCTTGTCCTGCACCGCGGCGTGGCCGAACTCGTCGGTCGCGCCGTAGGCGAAGCCCGGCTTCACGCCGCCGCCGGCCAGCCAGACCGTGAAGCCGCCCGGGTTGTGGTCGCGGCCGGTGCCGTTCTTCTCGCGCATAGGGCGTGCGGCCAAACTCGCCGCCCCACCAGACCAGCGTGTCGTCAAGCAGTCCGCGCTGTTTCAGATCGGCCAGCAAACCAGCCACCGGCTTGTCGACAGCCCGCGCGTGGTCGGCGTGCTTGGGCAGGTTCGAGTGCTGGTCCCAGGCCGGGTTGGCGGTGTTGTCGCCGTAAGTTACCTGGACGTAGCGCACGCCGGCCTCGCACAGGCGGCGCGCCATGAGACACTGGCGGCCGAAGTCGTCGGTGGCCTTTTCGCCGATGCCGTACATCGCAAGGGTGCCGGCTGACTCCTTCGACAGGTCGAGCGCATCGGGCGCGTTGTTCTGCATGCGCCAGGCCAGCTCGTAGGAATTGACGACCGCTTCCAGCTCGGTGTCGCCGGGCGCTGCCTTCAGCTGCTCAGCGTTCAGTTCCCGCAGCAGCTCGAACTGCCGCCGCTGGGCGGCTTCCGACAACGACGGGTTTGCCAGGTTGCGGATCGTGGCTTCCGTCGCGGGCGCGCCGGCTCTCGCCGAGCGCCGTGCCCTGGTAGACTGCGGGCAGGAATGCGTTGCCATAGTTGCGCGCTCCGCCGTTGCCGGTGGAGGGGCTGATGGTGACGAATCCCGGCAGGTTCTCGTTCTCGGTGCCCAGGCCGTAAGTGACCCACGAGCCCATCGAGGGCCGGATGAAGTTGGTCGAGCCGCAGTGCAGGAACAGCGTCGCCGGCCCGTGCGCCACGCCCTCGGTGTGCAGCGAATGGATGAAGCAGAGGTCGTCCACGTGCCTGGCGATCTCCGGGAAAAGCTCGGAGACCCAGCGCCCGCTCTGGCCGTGCTGCGAAAACTTCCACAGCGGCTTCATGACGCGCTGCGAGGTACCGCGCTTGCCCGTATTGGCAATGGTGCGGGCGTCGTCGAAGCCGAGCATCTTGCCGTCGTCCCTGTCGAGGAGCGGCTTGTAGTCGAAGGTGTCGACGTGGCTCGGCCCGCCCTGCATGAAGAGGAAGATCATGCGCCTGGCGCGCGGCCTGAAATGCGGCGTCTTCGGCGCGAGCGGATTCGTGCCCGAAGCGGCAGCCTCGGCGGCGAGTCCCGCCAGAGCAAGATAGCCGAAACCGCAGGCGGCCGCCTTCAGGGTCTGGCGGCGAGTCAACTGAATCGGCCCAGGCATGGCCGGCAATCGAGAGTCCGGGTGAATTCGATGCATAAACACTCCGATCGCTTAGGGTTCGCGCAGAAATAAGTTCGCATTCTGCTGCAGGCCCCCAGGCCCGCTGGCGAGGCGCGAGCGACGATGCGTACCCGCGGCGGTACGTGAGGAGCGAGCAACAAAGCCAGCGGGCCTGCGGGCCGCAGCCCGAAGGGGCGCGATCCTCGTCTGCTTGGCTAACAGTAACCGGTTCATGATTGACACCGACTCTCGCGCCAGAATGTGAAGTTATTTCTGCGCGAGCCCTTAGTTCAAGTAACGAAAATCAATCGAAGCGAAAATGGACTGGCACAGCCGCGCCCAGGCCTCCAGGCGCCCGGCCTCGCCTGCCTCATCGGGAAACTCCTTCAGGTATTTCAACGCTGCCCGAAGCTCACCGTCAGAGGGCAGCCGGCTCAAAGTCACGCGATAGGCTTGCGCAATACGCGCGCTGTCGTCCAGACCGGGTCTGGCCAGAAGGCGCTGCGCGGCGTGACGCGCCTGCTCCAGGACAAACGGATGATTCATCAGGAACAGCGCCTGCGGCGCCACAGTGCTGACATTACGCCGGCCGCTGACCATGCTCGGATCCGCAAAATCAAAAACATCGAAAAGCTCCGGCAGCGCGTTACGGAAGACCGGCGCGTAAATGCTCCGCCGTGTATCCGTATGCTTGTAAAAGTAGTCGGACGCCGTTCCGGGTCTGATGGTCGAGCCGCCCGGATCGAGTTGAAGCCGGCCGCTCACAGACAGCATCGTGTCGCGGATGCATTCGGCGTCCAGACGGCGGCGATTCATGCGCCAGAGCAGGCGGTTCTCCGGGTCGATGCGCTTGCCGCTTTCGGCGCGTTCCGAGTTCACTTCACCGTCGATGGGTCCGGAGCTCAGTTGATACGCGCGCGACAGCATGATCTCGCGAATGAGTTTCTTGACCGACCAGCCTCCCTCCGCGAAACGAAGAGCGAGGTAATCGAGCAGTTCGGGATGGGACGGCCGTTCTCCAGTGGTGCCGAAATTGTCCGTGGTCGTCACAATCCCGGCCCCGAAAAGCCAGTGCCAGACGCGGTTGACCATGACGCGCGCCGTGAGCGGGTTCTGCGCGCTGGCCAGCCACTCCCCCAGCTGGCGCCGCCCGCTCTCGTGGGCGGGAATAGCCGGCGGCGTACCGTAGGTCGCAACTTGAAGGAAGCCGCGGGGTACTTTTTCGCCAAGGCTGTGCACGCTCCCTCGAATGTGCACGCGAGTGTCGCCAGGTTCAGCCTCCTCTCGCACCGACATCGCCTTCGGCCGTTTCGGCCCTTGTTCAACCAGTTCTTTCAACCGGGTCTCGAGACGCTTGATGTCATTCCCGATTGTCGAAGCGCGCGTGTCGCCGGCGTCGAGCGAAGCCGCAGCACTCGCGGGGCGGCTTGGGTCCGGAGCTCCGGTTCCCACGGCCGCCTCGGCCGGAATGAACTGGATGGCGTCGGCGGTCACATATCCTTTGGTGCCTTCGCTCGACACGAGCGCGTAGCCGAAGCCGTTGGCTTCAAACCGGAACTGGCCGAGCGACACAAAACGGCCCTCGACCACCGGAGCTTCCTGCTGGTTTACATGTACGGTGCTTTCTCCCTCGGCGTGAAAGATCGTCACAGGAACGTTGCTGGCCCGGTTCGGGGCGTGGACGTAGGCCAGGCGCACTTCATAGCGGCCCGGACGCGTGATTTCGGGAAGGAACGTGAGGGTCTTCTCGCCCTTGCCCGAGTCGAGATCGTGCAGGTAACCGTCGCCGATGTAGTGCCTGGAATCCTGTGAGTGCTTCCATTCACCCACCGCCTTGGCCTGGGAGCTATCGACCACGATTCCGGACAGGTCGCCCGGGGCGACGACGCTGGCGGTCGACGGCGCGCGTACTTCAGCGCTCTTGCCGGCCAGCGCCCCGGCCGCTTCCTTGGCAGATTTGATCTCGGCTTGAAGCTGGGCTACCACAGCCTCGTGCTTCCTGTGAATCTCCTCCGGACCGGATTCGAGCGGCAGCGGCCGCTCGATCCAGTTTGAAACGTTGGCGTGTTCCATGGACCTGGCGTTCCGGATGATGCCGGCGAGAGCATAGTAATCGCGCGTGGGAATCGGATCGAACTTGTGATCGTGGCAGCGGGCGCAACCGATGGTTTGCGCCAGGAAGGCCTTGCCGATGGTGTCGAGCTGCTCGTCGACCACGTCCATGTCGAGCTGTTTTTTATCCTGCTCCTCGAAATTGGTGTTGCCGAGCACCAGGAAGGTGGTGGCGATCAGCCCCTGACGGCGGTCCTCCAGCGACTGGTATGGCAGGAGGTCGCCGGCAATCTGCTCTCTGACGAAACGGTCATAAGGACAGGTCGTTATTGAAAGCTTCAATGACGTAGTCGCGATACCTCCACGCTTCTTTGAAAATCAGTCCGCGCAGCGTCACCGACTCGGCAAAGCGGGCCACGTCAAGCCAGTGCCGCGCCCAGCGCTCGCCGAAATGCGGCGACGCCAGAAGCCCGTCTACCGCGCGCGCAAAGGCGTCCGGGCGCGTGTCATTGACGAAGGCTTCCATCTGCTCCGGTGTCGGGGGCAGACCGATCAAATCGAAGTATGCCCGCCGAAGCAAAGTGGCGCGATCCGCGTCGGCAACGGGCTTGATTCCCTTCGCCTCCAGGCCTGAGAGAATGAACCGGTCGATTTCACCCCGGGGCCAGCTCGCGTCTTTGACCACCGGGGTCGCGGACTTAGCCGGCAACCGGTAGGCCCAATGCTTCCGCCCTTCCTTGATGCTGGTACCCGTCGGCGCGACGGTCGTTACCTCGGTACGGGGATCTGGCGCGCCCATTTTGATCCATTCGGTCAGCGCGGCCACGTCCTGGTCCGGGAGCTTGCCTGTCGGAGGCATCTGCAGCTTGGGGTCTTGATAGGAGACCGCCTTGATCAGCAGCGACTCCTCAGGCCTCCCGGGCACGAGCGCCGGCCCCCTCTCTCCACCCAGGAGCAAAGCGGCGCGCGAATCCAACCTCAGGTTTCCCCACTGCATCTTGTCGCCGTGGCACGGATAGCAGCGCTCGACGAGCAAAGGGCGGACGAGCTTTTCGAAGAATTCGCCGCCCTTTGGATCGGCAGTCTGGGTGCGGCCCGGCACGACAGATCCGGCGCACGATAACAGGATCAGGAGATTCAGTGAGACTCGACGCACAGGCGCTAGTATAGCAAACCTTAGTGTTTCTTCGTGTTTTAGTGTCTTCGTGGTATTTTTTCCCCAGCGCTAACCACGAAGGCACAAAAAGGAGTAATCCCGATGGATCGACAGCTTGAATATCCACCTGTGACCGAGGCTTTTCTCGCAGAAGTTGTGCGACGGATTGTCTCCGTAGGCGATCCGTTCAAAATCGTGCTCTTCGGCTCACGCGCGAAAGGTCAGGGGCGACCGGACAGCGATCTGGACCTCTTAATCATCGAGGATTCGGACTTGCCTAGATACAAGCGTCCGGCGCGTTACTTGCGGGCGCTGATTGGACTCTTCCCAGAGAAGGACGTGGTTGTCTGGACGGCGTTCGAAGTAAAGGAATGGGCGGAAGTCCCCAACGCGTTCATAACGACGGCGTTGAGAGAAGGAACAACCCTCTATGAGAAGCAAACTTGACCACGCCCGGGGTTGGCTGCTCAAGGCCGATAGCGACCTGCTGACCGCGAAGCGAATATTGGAGGGGAAGGGACCGTACGACACCGCCTGCTTTCACTCGCACGGCCCCTAACACCTTTGCTCTCCTGCCAGAAAGGTAGGTTGTCAATGAAACTTCTTCCGTGCTTCCCCGTCATTCTGACCGGCTTGCAGACGAAGCTTGGGGGCCATCGAAGCCATTCCAAGACATATCTTCTGTTGTGCGTCTCTGGGTTGTTCACTGTGGCGTTTGCCGGCAACGTCACGCGCGGCATTGAGTTCGCGAAGGTCGGTGATCTGTCACTGAAGCTTGATTTGCATCTGCCGGACAAACAAACTGCGCCGCTGATTGTTTATGTGCATGGCGGCGCCTGGCGCGGCGGCACGAGGGACAGCGTACCCTTCGCCGCGCTGCTGAAAGACGGTTTTGCCATTGCGAGCGTGGACTACCGGCTCTCGACGCAGGCGCTGTTCCCGGCGCAGGCGCATGACATCAAAGCGGCGATCCGCTTTCTGCGCTCGAAGCAGACGCAGCTTGGCATCGACTCGCGCCGAATCGTCATCGCGGGATCATCAGCAGGTGGGCATCTGGCGGCGCTCGCGGGCGTAACCAACAGGCACAAGGAACTCGAAGGCACGGTGGGCGATTGCCCCGATCAAAGCAGCGATGTGCAGGGGATCGTGAGCTTCTACGGCGGATCCAATCTGACGAGCATCCTCAGCCAGAGTACCGAGCATGGAGTGAAGGTGCGGCTGCCGGCGTCTGCAACTCCTGCTCGGCGGACCCCCGGCGGAGAAGGCCGATCTCGCCCGGCTGGCGAGTCCGGTGTTTCATATTGATGCAAACGATCCGCCGCTGCTGTTGATTCACGGCGACGCCGACCCGCAGATGCCGCCGGAGCAATCCAGAGAACTCGCGGCCGCTTATGAAAAGGCGAAGCTGCCGGTAAAGCTCGTAATGATCCCGGGAGCCGTCCATGGCGGACCGCAATTTTACGATGAGGAGCGGCTGGGTCTGGTGAAGGATTTCATCAGTCGGAATGTGACAAAGTAGCGTCATCACCGCGCCGCCATCGATAACCATTCCTACCTCAAGCCGTTGCCCAAAACTCAATTCACCACAACGCCTCAAAGGCACAATGCCCAGCCTTCTGCGTCGCCTCAAAATCTGAAGAACACTAACTCCTTCGTGTTAAGATTTCGCCGATGATTGCCGTGGGTACCGACCTTCTACACTACCGCATCCAGGCGCGTCTCGGGACTGGCGGAATGGGGGAGGTCTATCTGGCACATGACACCAAGCTCGGCCGGGTCGTTGCGCTCAAGATCATCCGGAGAGACCTCGCGGACGACCCCGACCGCATGCGGCGCTTCCAGCAGGAAGCCCGCGCCGTCGCGGCTCTCAATCATCCCAACGTAGCGCAGATTTACGACATCGACGAATCCGATGGAATGCGGTTCATCGTGATGGAGTACGTCGAGGGGACGACGCTCGCGGCCCGCATTTTCGGAAGTCCTCTCGACCCTGATACTGTTGTCGACCTGTCCATCCAGCTGGCAGATGCCCTTGGAGAGGCCCATTCCAAAGGGATCACCCATCGCGACATCAAGCCCGTGAACATCATCCTCACGCCGCGCGGGAACGTGAAGGTTCTCGATTTCGGATTGGCGAAGTTCGTGGACGCTCGCCTGCAAGTCACCTCGACGATCACGAGTCCCGGGGTAGTCGTAGGCACGACCGAATACATGAGCCCCGAACAGGCGCTCGGCCACGACGTTGACCACCGCAGCGACATCTTCAGTCTCGGCACCGTGCTTTACGAGATGGCCACCGGGAAGCGCGCGTTCTCCGGTAAGACGCAGGCGGCGATCTACGATGCCATCCTGAACCGGCCGCCGGTGTCGCCGCGCGAGCTCAATTCCGAGATTCCCGAGGATCTGGAGCGCATCATCTTGAAGGCCGTCGAAAAGGACCGCGAGCTGCGTTACCAGAGCGCATCCGATCTGAAGGCCGACCTGAAGCGCGTACGCCGCGACTCCGCCTCGGAAAGACAGAAAGCCGCCGTTCAGACGCCGCGCATGAAGCTTGTCGTGGCATCTCTGATCGTCGCGAGTCTTCTCGCCGGAGCCGTTGCCCTGGGGTTGTATTTCTTCACGGGTTCGTCGAAAACAGCGTCCGCCAACTTGCGCCTCGAGCCGTTAACCAGCTTTCCCGGGATCGAGAGCCAGCCGAGTTTCTCCCCTGAAGGAAATCAGGTCGCTTTTTCTTGGAACGGCGAGCATGAGGACGACTGGGAGATCTACGTAAAGGTCGTGAGCGCCGGAACTCCGCTGCGTCTCACGACCAACCCGGCCACCGATTCCAGTCCCGCATGGTCGCCTGACGGCCGCTACATCGTGTTCCTGCGGCAGTCTGAGGACACCGCAGGATTCTACATGGTCCCGGCGCTCGGCGGCCTGGAGCGCAAATTAAGCGATGCGCATCCGCACCGGATCGGAGTGGACAGTCCCTTCGTGGCCTGGTCTCCAGACGGCAAGACGCTGGCCCTGGTCGATAGGGAGGCGGCAGAGGGTCCCATGAACCTGTATCTGCTCTCTCCCGAAACGGCAGAGCGCCAGCGGCTGACGTTTCCCCCCGACAAATGGCTGGGCGACAGCAGCCCGGCGTTCTCGGCTGACGGGCGAAGCATCGCCTTTCTGAGAACCATCAATGCGGCAGTCCAGGACGTTTATGTAGTCTCTGTCTCGGGAGGCGAGCCGCGCCGGCTAACCAACGAAAACCGCCGCATCTACGGCCTTGCCTGGGACACAAGTCGCAATCAACTCATCTTCTCGTCCAATCGCTCCACCAGCGCGCGCCTCTGGCGGCTTTCGCCATCAGGCGGCAGCCTCGAGCCGATCCCCCAGATAGGTGACGGCGCTTCGTTCATTGCAATTTCGCGCCAGGGAAACCGCCTGGCATATACGCGGTCCGTTACCGACACGAACATCTGGCGCTACCCGTTGGGAAGAGCCAAGGCTCACGAAGTTCCAGGCCGGCTGATTTCCTCGACGCGCCACGAGCTGGGGCCGCAGTATTCTCCGGACGGCAAACGGATCGTATTCAATTCGAGCCGCACGGGCCCTCTGGAGGTCTGGATCTGCGATGAGGAAGGCGCGAACGCATACCAGTTGACCAACTTCAACGGACCGCCCACCGGAAGCCCGCGCTGGTCACCGGACGGCAAGCGTATCGTGTTCGACTCGCGTCCCGGGGGAAACGCCGACGTCTATATCATCGCTTCCGAAGGCGGAACTCCCGTACGACTGACGACCGAACCGTCCGACGATATCGTCCCCAACTGGTCGCTGGATGGACAGTGGATCTACTTTGCGTCAAACCGGACCGGCAACTTCCAGATCTGGAAAAAGCCGCAAGGGGGCGGTGATGCTGTCCAGGTGACCCACGAGGGCGGGTTCCATGCGGCCGAGTCCCCGGACGGCAAGTATCTTTACTTTACCAAAGGTCTGAATTTGCCGGGGCTCTGGCGCATCCCCGTGGCGGGAGGCGAGGAAGCTCAGGTCCTCAAGACTCTGCGCGCGGGGTACTGGGCGTACTGGGTAGTGGTCGAGGACGGCATCTATTATCTCGAGCGCGAGGAATCTAATCCGGGAGGGACGCCGAAGTATGAACTCTGGTTTCTGAATTTGAAGACGGGCAAGCAATCTTTCGTTGCGCCGCTCGAGAAGCGCCCATACAGCTCCGGCCTGGCGCTTTCGCCGGACCGGCGGTGGTTCCTCTATACCCAGATCGACACGAGCGACACCGACATCATGCTGGTTGAAAACTACAGGTAGCAAAAAGCAAACCACTAAGACACGAGACAAGAAACGCTAAGAACCTACTCGTATCTCAATGCGATGAGCGGGTCCACTGCGTAGCCCTCCCCGCAGGGATATAGGTGGCCGCCAGCGCCACGAACGCAAAGACTAAAGCCTCCCTACTGTTCCGCCAAATCGATCAGGACGACATTGGAGTTTTCCTTCAGGCGGCTAAATATGATTTCCTTTCCGTCAGGAGAAATATCGAAGTCGCTGATGAGGAACTCACGGCTGAAGTTGGTGAGCTGGCGCTGCTGCCCGGTAGTGAGGTCGATCAACCAAAAGTTCTTGTGCAAGAACTCTCCCTTAAGCACCGCCAGCACGGGACGTCCCGGGAGAAAAGCAAAACGGTTTTCACCGCGAGAAAGGATCAACTCAGGCAGGCGATGCGGTTTGCCGTCCGCGCCGATGGCCCTGATCGTAAGCGCAGTGCCGACCTGTACGCCCGAATAGACCAGGAAGCGTCCATCTGGAGACCAAACGGGGTTCACGGATTGTTCGTCGCCCATTTGAACCGGCGGCCCCCCGCCCAATGGTATGTTGAAGAGCCGGACTTCAGAACCTGCGGCGGCTCCCACGGTGATCCACTGCCCGTCGGGTGACCAGGCCGGAGCGCCTCGAACATCGAGGTCACCGGCAACTTCCCGGACGCTGGTCCCATTTTCGGTCATGAGGTAAAGCCTGGTTCGCCCACCCTTGTGCGGCGTGAACGCAATGAGACGGCCATCAGGTGAGATCGCCGGACCAGTGAGCGACTCGCCCGAGCGACCCGCTCCATAATTCCACTGCTGTTCCGTTAGCCAGCTTCCAGACGCCGTCGTCGCCGCCCTTTGAGGAGAGGTACAGCATGTAGTCCCGGCCAATCCTGGGAGAGAGTCCTCGAACCGTCGGAAGTGCGACCCTGCTGGCTCCCGCTTCCTCGACGATGCCTTGCGAAATCGGAACGCGCCAGAGAGTGGCTTCGGGATTAGACACGGTCGCCACCAACCGCCGCCCGTCAGCGGTCGCCGCAATGGATGTATATCGTTCGACTCCAAAGCTGATGCGATGTGGAACACGCCGCTCGACATCCATTCCAAAAAGCCAGGGCCCCGAGCCATCGGAAGCCTTGGAGATATAAAGCAGTGTTCGTTCATCCAACAGAGTCGGAAACGCCACGCTTGAGTTGTGAAAAGTGATGCGCTCGGCCGATCCGCCGGTGGGACGAATCCGCCAGATGTCCATCTCATTGGGCGGGTAGCCCTGGACGAAGTAAATGAAGTTGCCCTCGGGCGACCATAGAGGAAAGTGGCAATGGACCCCCCGCGCCGCGACGTAGATCTGCTTTCCCTCCTTTTCGTTGGGTGCAGTGACAAAGAGCGGATCCCCGTCCGCGGAGGGGTGATAGACCATTCGTGTTCCGTCAGGCGACCATTCGCGCTCCGCAGCATCCATATGGGGACGTACCGTACCACCCATCGTGGGCACCGCCCACATCGTAGGCCGATTCATGACGCGCACCCATATGGAAACCAACGCTCCATCCGGTGAAAATCCGATGCTCCGAACCTCGGGATTTCTCATATCGGGGACTCGGCCTTCGGTCAGATTTTTGAACTCGCCGGTGCCAATCTGCCCCACCCATGCGTCGAAGGGCCCGTCCCGATCAGAGAGAAAAGCCACGAACTTCCCGTCTCGCGAGATCGCGGCCTCTCCCTCTGCTCCGGGGAAATCCGTGAGCGGTGTGAATTGTGCATTCGTCAGCGGGTTGCGCCACCAAAAATCCGATCGTTTCAGGTGCCAGGCGAGCGCCGCGCCGGCAATCAATAGCACCAAGATTGGAACCAGCCACCGAAGCAGGTGTCGGGAGGTCCGGGCGGAAGGGATCTTGACGGAAGTTGGGGAAGATGGCGATGCCAGTGACAAGGCGTCCAGCGCGAAGCCGAGATCACTCGCCGACTGAAACCTCTGCTCCGGTTTCTTTTCCAGACAGTGACGGACAACTCTCGCGAGCACAGGAGGAACTTTCGGATTCACCTCTGTGAGTTCCGCGGGCTCCTCCTTCAAAATCGCAGTCATGATTTCGACACCGGACTCACCCGAGAACGGACGTCTGCCACCGAGCATTTCGTAGAGGATCACGCCCAGCGAGAAGATGTCGGCGCGGCCATCGGTTTCATGTCCCAGCACTTGTTCGGGCGCCATATAACCCACGGTTCCCAGGACCACGCCTGGAGCAGTGCTTGGTAGCGGTTCCGTTTCGCTGCTGCTGGAGGCCGGCGGCTCTTTCAATTTCGCCAGACCGAAATCGAGAATTTTTACGCGCCCGTCGCTCGTCACGAAAATATTCTCGGGTTTGAGATCCCGGTGCACGATGCCTTTGGCATGGGCGGCTGCCAGGCCATTCGCGATCTGCCGCGCCTGATCCAGTGCCTGGCGCTGTGGAACCGGACCTTGCTTCAATCGGGCGCGCAAATCCTCGCCTTCGAGCAGCTCGGTCACGATGTAGGGAGCCTCGTCGTGCATGCCAGTGTCGTAGACCGTGAGGACATTCGGATGATTGAGCTTCCCGGCCGCCCGCGCTTCCTGCTCGAAACGCCGCAGCCGGTCGGAGTCTCTGGAATAAGCGACCGGCAGAGATTTGATAGCCACTTCGCGGTCCAGCCGCGTGTCCCGCGCGCGATAGACCTCGCCCATACCGCCTTTGCCGAGCAGCGACAAAATCTGATAGTGACCCACGTGACGGTTCATCGATGACTCCAATTGTGGGGTCGTGGGAAATCGACGTCGATTTCCAGGTGTTCAGGGTCAGCCATCTTGGAGCCTATCGAATCATCAGTGAGCAGGTTTCCAGAGATTCTCGTGGGCGGCGCAGAACCAGAGCAGCGACTGTAATTCTGGCATCCGGTATCGGTCAACGATTTTCAACACAAGTCAATCACTGCTTCCTTGGCGAGGTTCTAACGCTGCTCTGACTCGGCAACATTCACAGCTTTTGCTGGTACCCGGAACCACAATAAATCCATTGAAAGTTCCGGGCAACCTGGACAGAATCAAGAATCTGCTGTTTGTGGCGCCACATATCCCAGGCGGCTGATGCGACGTAAAAAAAAGGAGCTTAGAGTGCAGCCTTTCAAGACGAAAGTTGTGGGGAGGCGGCGGGCAACGAGAGGACTGCGGCAAGCGAACCACCTGTTACATCTCGTGCTCAAGCTGCGTACCGGCCGGCCGTTCATTCCCAAGGGTGTGCATCGGTTCCGGACCTTCGAGGAGGCGCACCAGTGGTCGATTCAGATGCAGGCCAGGAAGGCGAGTCCAGGCCGCCTACGCTAGAGGATCTTCTTCATCTCTGCAGCGAGCTCAATCGGTTAGGTGCCAAATACATCGTGGTCGGCGGCATGGCTATTATTCGTTTGGGATTCGCTCGGGCCACTGAGGACATCGACCTTCTAGTTGATTCCTCCCCCGAGAACCAGGAGCTTGTCAGGCAGGCCTTGATGACTCTTCCCGATCGAGCGGTCCGGGAAATGACCATGACAGATCTGGACGAGTACCAGGTGATTCGAATAGCGGATGAGATCGTGGTCGCCTTGATGAAATCAGCCTGTGGCATTGCATATCCGGAGGCTAGTCAAAGCATTGAATGGGAGAGTGCTCTTAGTGAAAAAGTACAGAGGGAGATCGTGGCAGCCAAGAAACGATTCGAACTTCCGGAGACGGCCGAGGTGGTGAGCTGCTACGAAGCAGGGCGTGATGGGTTTTGGCTGCATCGATACTTGACACAGTCTCGGATCGGAACCTGGTGTTGGACTCAGCGAGCATTGAAGTGAACCGGAGAAAGCGGCGAGCTAAGACGGATCGCCTGGACGTGGAGAAGTTGCTGACCATGCTGATTCGGTATCAGTATGGAGAGCACAGGGTCTGGAGCGTGGTGCGAGTACCTTCGCCCGAAGAGGAAGATAACCGGCAGTTGAATCGAGAGCTGCGCAGCCTGAAGAAGGAGAAGACGCGGACCACCAATCGCATCAAGGGACTACTGGCGAGCCAGGGGGTCAGGCTTGAGCCTGGGAAGGAGCTGTCGGACAAGAAACTGGACTCGATCAGGTTATGGGATGGCTCGCCTTTGCTGCCGGGGTTGAAAGGCCGCCTGCAGCGCGAGCGGGCGCATGTGGTGTTTTTGAAGCGACAGATCCTGTCGCTGGAGGGGGACCGCAGGCGCGAACTCAGAGAGGGAGAGAACCCGGACCTGGACCAGGTACGCCAGCTTGCGTCTTTGCGCGGCGTTGGTGTCAACGGCGGTTCGGTGCTGGTGCGAGAGTTCTTCGCCTGGAGGGAATTTAACAACCGGCGCGAAGTCGGGTCGCTCGCGGGCCTGACGCCGACCCCATATCAGAGCGGGGAATCGAGGCGTGAGCAAGGGATCAGCAAAGCCGGCAACCGTCACGTCCGGGGGGTAATGATTGAGCTGGCCTGGTCTTGGGTGCGCTTCCAGCCCGAGAGCAAGCTCACTCGGTGGTTCGAGGAGCGTTTCGGCGGTGCGGGCAAGCGCGTCCGTAGGGTCGGAATCGTAGCGCTGGCACGACGCCTGCTGATCGATATGTGGAAATTCCTCGAGACCGGAGCTCTGCCCGAGGGCGCGCAACTGAAAAAAGTAGTTGTCGCTTAGACGGAGAGAAACCAGAACGTGAGAACGTTCGAGACCTAAACAGCTTATGAAACCTCAGGTGTTGTTTTCCTCTTGCGGCCATTGTGCTCCGGCCTGCCCCAGCGGCGTCAAGGCTAAACCCTTTGGGCGCGCGGTGCGCGGCCTTGACCCCGCGGGCCGACCGGAATTCTTGGCCGCTAAGAGGAAAACAACGGAGAGTAAACCAACTTCTCGGCATGGTGGGACTGCCCGAAAGAAACACTGGTATCCGCTTTGGAACCGGTTCTTAGATGGGGCGTCCCGAAAGCGCTCGCACATTTTTCGCCACCGCGCGAATACAGGATTGGGTGTCCGATCACTACACGATCGGCACGGATAGAAGTTTCATTCGGGGTCTATCCCCGAATCAGACACCGAGCCACCAGCTGCAGACGTAACCAAGGAGGTCAACCGAAAAGGAGCTTGACACCCAAGACTACATAGAAGTGTTTCTTCGTGTCTTCGTGTCTTTGTGGTTAGAGCTGTCTAACAAATACCACGAAGACTCAAAGACACGAAGAAACACCAAGAATCTTGCCAAAAAAGCAGCAGTTCGCTGTCATTCAAACCCGGCACACTTGGGATTCATGAGGAACTTCGTGGTAACAAGCTTCACGACGCCAAGGCGGCAAGGGACAAAAATTCACGAACCAGATTGCTGGTGACATGACGACGATAGGCTTCAGTCGAACGGATGTCGTCGATCGGCCTGATCTCGTCCTGAATCGCTCGCGCGGCCTCTTCTATGATGTCGCGAGTTAATTCGCGTCCTTGCAAGACGGCTTCCGTCTTGAGCGCGCGCAGCGTGCAGGGCGCGACGCTGGCAAGCACGATGCGCGCGTCCTTCACCCTTCGATCCCCATCCAGGAGAATGCGCCCCGCCAGCAGAGTCTTGGAAATGGCCTGGAACCGCCGGGCTCCTACTTTGCGGTAATATTCAAATGCACCGGGCTGAGGAAGCGGCAGGCGGATCGCGGTAATCAATTCGTCCGGCCGCCGTTCCGTCTTCTTGTAGCCTGTGTAGAATCTCGACAGTGGAACGCTGCGGCGGCCGCTCCTGCTCGAGAGCTCGACCTCGGCGTCGTACGCCATAAGCGCAGGAACGCCGTCCGCCGCCGGTGAGGCGTTGGCGATATTACCGGCCCAGGTCCCGCGGCTCTGAATCGCCAGCGCGCCGACTTCGCGCGCAGCCCGGGCCAGCATCGGGAACTTCTGCCTGATGGCTGCAGTGACGCGCGTGTCGCGATAAGTGGTAAGGGGATAGAGAACCAGCGAAGCATTGATCTGAGGCGCGCGCTGAAAATCCCGAATCTCCTGGAGATTCAGGAAGGCGCAGGGAGGCAGATCACCCGCCTCGAGATAAACCATCAGATCCGTGCCGCCGGCCAGTGGAATGATGTTTTCGCCCGAAGCGAGCGCGTCCAGCGCCTCATGCAGCTCCGCAAGATTGACGACGGCAAAATCGGGAAGGTAAGCGCGCATCAGCCGGCAGCCGTTTCTCTCAGCCGCGCGAGGGCCGTCGTCACCGACTCGAAGATGCGCGTGTAGCCGGTGCAGCGGCACTGATTGCCGGCCAGGGCTTCGCGAACGTCTTCGGCCTCGTCCGGATGCTCAAGGTAATAGGCCGCCGCCACGATCATCCCGGGAGTGCAGATACCGCATTGCGCCCCTCCCATTTCGTAAAAAGCTTGCTGCATCGCATGAAGCTCGCCGGAGCGGGCGAGGCCTTCGATGGTTGTGACACTTCTCTCGCGGGCCTGGCAGACGGGGACCATGCAGGTCAAGACCGGAAGGCCGTCCATGATTGCGGTGCAGGCCCCGCACTCCCCTTCGCCGCATCCCTCCTTGGTTCCGGTCAGCCGAAGATCCTCCCGCAAAACGTCCAGCAGGCGTTTCATCGGGTGGGTTGTGACTCTGGTGCTCCGTCCCATTAACCGTGAGTGAAATCGTCTGCTCTCGGACTCGCTCGATCATCTCCTCTGGACCTCTGCTCCCGCCACGGCTGTCATGATGCGCTCGGGAGTCAAGGGAATCTCGTTGATGAAATTACCGCCCAGCGCGTGGGCGACCGCCGCTGCCACGGCGGGCGCAGGCCCGTCGATCGGCATTTCGCCGATCCCTTTGGCCTGATAGGGACCGTGATTGGCATAAGGAAATTCGACGAATTCCACGTCGATCCCGGGCGTGTCGGCCGTGGTGGGAATGATGTAATTTGTGTACTGGGTGTTCTTCATGGCGCCTCGTTCTAACACGACATCTTCATAAATCGCGAACCCGATGCCCTGAACGATGCCTCCCTCGATCTGGCCGGCGGCAAGGACGGGGTTGATCACGCGGCCGCACTCAACAACAGAGACAAAATTCTTGACCCGCGCCATGTAGTCCACCTGATTCACTTCGACTTCCGCGACGTCGCAGCTCCACGAATAGCCGCCGTAGGCGTCGCCCCGATAGGTTGCCTCATCCCAGTGCACGTCAGCGGGGGGCACGTAGCGCACCGTGACCTTGAGTTCGCTGTTTTCTTCGAGGTATCTTCTGGCGCCGTGGCGGAAATCCGCGGCTGCGTAATCTTTCAGGACGTAACCTTGATCGAGCAGCCGGTCCCGTATCTGCTCCGCCGCGCGCTCGACGAGCTTCCCAACAATCATGGTGGTGCGGGACGCGACCGTGGGGCCGCTGTCCGGCACCTCGGCCGTATCCGGCTGGTGAATCTCTACCCAGTCGGGCGGGATTCTGCACGTCTCGGCCACGATCTGGGCAAAGGTGGTATTCGTCCCCTGCCCGTACTCGACGTTGGCGGCCAGCACCTCGATTCCACCCTCGCGTGTGAGCCGGAGCGCAATCTCCGATGCAAGACGGACCTCGCCGCTCCCCGTGAAGCCGGAGCCATGGAAGAAGCAGGACAGGCCGATCCCTCTTCGTCTATTCCCCCCGTGACGATTGGTGCGCTCGAACTCGGCGCGCTTGCCGTGATAGCTCGCCTTTTCCAGCGCACGATCCATGAGCATTTCCAGGTCGATTTCCTCCTTGATGACCTGTCCGGTAGGCATCCGGTCACCTTGGCGCAGAAAATTCCTGCGGCGAATCTGCGCGGGATCCAGGCCCAGTTCGTGGGCGGCGCGGGTCATGTGCATTTCCATGGCAAAGATCGACTGAGGGGCGCCAAAACCGCGAAATGCGCCATACGGAACAGAGTTGGTCATGACGCAACGGGCGCGCAGGTGTGTATCGTCACATCGGTAAGGTCCCCAGGCGTGCAGAATGCCGCGCGAGAGCACGGTGTAGGACAGAGTCGGATACGCGCCTCCGTCGAGTACGAAGTCGATCTCCAGGGCAATCAAAGTGCCGTCTCGTTTGAATCCGGCCTTGATATGAGTCCTGGATGGGTGGCGCTTGGTCGTGGCCCACATATCCTCGCGTCGATCGTAGATGAGTTTTACCGGCCGCCCTCCGGCTTTCCAGGAGAGCAGGGCGGCATGCCCCGCGATCATGTTGGGGTACTCTTCCTTGCCGCCGAAGCCGCCCCCCGTTTCAGTCTGAACCACGCGGACTCGATCGGGCTCGAGATCGAACAGAGGCGCCAGCGCCTTGCGGACATAGTAAGGGCACTGCATGGAGCCCCAGACGGTGACGTGCCGGCCCGGTTCAGCCTGCGCGATCATGGCCTGAGGTTCGATGTAAAGGTGCTCTTGAGCCGGCGTTCTGTAGGTCTCCTCGAGTATCAGGGCCGCCTCGCTCCATTTCCCCGAGGGATCGCCGTTTTGAATGGTGTAGGACTTGAAAATGTTGTCGGAACCATACTGGACGTTGTCGCCGCGTAGCGCCTCTTCGATCGAGAAGATGCCTGGAAGTTCGTCGACATCGACTTCCACATACCGGAGCGCCTTTTCAACCAGATATTTGTCCGGGTGCGCAATCAGCGCCAGGGGCTCGGCCATATGCTTGATTTCCTTCTCGGCCAGAAACGGCTGCTCCTTATCGATCAGGGTCACGACGTTCTCGCCGGGAATGTCTGCGGGCAGAACAATGGTGAACTGATCCCAGGGTATGCCTTCCTTGAACCGGATCTGCTTGATGAGACCGCGCGGAACGGTGGATCGTACTGTCTTTCCGTGGAGACAGTTCTCGACCTTCATGTCATCCGCGTAGACTGCCTGGCCGGTGACCTTTTGCATCCCCTCTTTGCGGTAAAGGCTTTTTCCAACGGTCTGGAGAGGAGACACGGTCATTTTTAGCGGGAAAGGTTATAAGGACAAGGCGACAAGGTCCTTAGAGTTTCTTCGAGTCTTAGTGGTTGCTTTTGTTCCGCCCTAAACGCACTAGAAAACGTCCACTCAAGCAAAATACCGACTCAGATTACCGTGGACCCACAAGTGGGTATGCCGGTTTAGCTCAATCTCTGCCTGAAATCCTTTCTGTCAAAATACCAGATCTATGCGATTGAACGTCCAAAAATCATCATCTAGTCTGGCTTAGCGCAAGCATTCCCCCATCAAGAAAGCGCACGCTTATCGCACTTTGCATTCCACGGCTTCCGGCCGTGAGTCGAAATAGATCAACGAAGCTTTTCGGGAGTCGCGAGGTAACCGTTTCCGTATGAACGTCCAAGCGGCCAGGGCGACCGGGTATGGAATAGCAGAGCGTCTGCCGCGGGCCGCATCCCCACCAGGAGCGTTCGTATCCTCATAAATCTCTCCGGCGAATAGCCATATCACACCGATAGGAGAAAACCAACTATGCCAGCAAAAGACACTGCTCCCAAAAAAGGAACTGAGTCCAAGCCGAACATCCTCATCATCTGGGGGGACGACATCGGTTGTTCAACTGTCCTGCTTACAACCACGGCATCATGGGCTACCGCACGCCCAACATCGACCGCATCGCCAAAGAAGGTATGATGTTCACCGACTGGTACGGCGAGCAGAGCTGCACAGCAGGCCGTGCTTCCTTCATCACCGGGCAGTGCGGCTATCCGCACCGGACTGACCAAGGTCGGTATTCCTGGCGCGGCCCGTCGGCCTTCAGCGCCGAGGACCCGACCATCGCCGAACTATTGAAGCCGCTCGGCTATGCCACCGGGCAGTTCGGTAAGAACCACCTGGGCGACCTCAACAAGTACCTCCCGACCGTCGCACGGCTTCGACGAGTTCTTCGGCAACCTCTACCATCTCAATGCCGAGGAGGAGCCGGAGATGCCCGACTACCCACCCGAGAAAGATTTCCCGCAAGTTCCGCGAAGCGGTTCGGCCCGCGCGGTGTCCTGCACTGCTGGGCGACGGACAAGGACGACGCGACGGAGCAACCGCGATGGGGCCGCGTCGGCAAGCAGAAGATCGAAGACACCGGCCCGCTCACCAAGAAGCGGATGGAGACCTTCGACGACGAGTTCGTGGCATGCAGCCAAGGACTTCATCGAAGCGTCAGGTGGACGGTGACAAGCCCTTCTTCTGCTTGGTCAACACCACCCACATGCACCTGTTCACCCACACCAAGCCGGAGAGCCTCGGGCAAGGCCGGCCTGGCAGTCGCCTTATCATGACACCATGATCGACCACGACAAGAACGTCGGCGAGTTGTTGGACTTTTTGGACGAGCTGGGCATTGCCGACAACACCTTCGTGATGTACTCGACCGACAACGGGCCGCACATGAACACCTGGCCGGACGGCGCGATGACTCCCTTCCGCAGCGAGAAGAACACCAACTGGGAGGGGGCGTTCCGCGTCCCGATGCTGGTGCGCTGGCCGGGCAAGATCAAGGCGGGTGCTGTTTCCAACGACATCATCCATCATAACGACTGGCTGCCGACTTTTCTCGCGATGGCCGGCGAGCCGGACATCATGGATAAACTGCTGAAAGGGCATAAGGCGGGCAGACAAGACATTTAAAGTCGCATCTGGACGGCTACAACCTGTTGCCGTTTCTGAAAGGTGAGGCGAAGAAAAACCCGCGCCAAGGGCTTCATTTATTCGATGACGATGGTGACCTGATCGCGCTGCGCTTGGACGACTGGAAGTTCGTCTTCATGGAACAGCGCGCGCAGGGCCTCAGCGTCTGGGCGGAGCCCTTCATGCCGTTGCGACTGCCCAATTTCTTCAATCTGCGGACCGATCCCTTCGAGCGCGCCGACATGACGTCGAACTTCTTCTACGACTGGATCCTCTATCATTCCTTCATGGTCTTGGCGGCTCAGACGATCGTCGGCCGAGTTTCTGGCGACGTTTAAGGAGTTCCCGCCGCGGCAGAAGGCGGCTTCGTTCACCATCGACGAAGCGCTCGAAAAGATGACGGCTGGCGCCAGCGGCGCCGGACACTGAATTCGTCTGGCGACAATACAACAACTCCAGGCGCCGAGATACACGCCGCGCACTGGAGTTGGCGAAGCAGAATTGACGGTCGTCAGCATCAAGAACGATTGGGAGGTCTTCCACTCGTCAGACCTTCGAAGCCGTGCGGTCTCCTGATAGCCATTCGGAAAGGACCTTGCATGATCGGATCGTCGAAGCGCGGTTTCCTGCTGGTTCTGATATTCACGGCTGCTTGCGGTGGCTCCGCACCAACCGAGACGGCTGCGCCACCCGTGACTGTGGCGCCGGCTGACCCGCTGCTGTCCTGGAACGACGGATCGTCAAAGCGCGCAATCCTGGACTTTGTCGCCCGGGTTACAAAAGAGGGTGGTCCCGAGTTCGTGCCTGTGCCCGAGCGCATTGCGACGTTCGATAACGACGGCACGCTCTGGGCCGAGAAGCCGGTTCCGTTTCAGCTCCTGTTCGCCTTCGATCGGGTGAAGGCGCTGGCGCCGCAACGTCCCGACTGGAAGACCAAGGAGCCTTTCGCTTCCCTGCTCAAGGGCGACATGGCGGGCGTCGCCGCTGCCGGTCGTGAAGGGTATGCTCCAGATCATGGCCGCGACCCATACCGGGATGACCACGGACGAATTCTCCCAGGCAGTGCAGGACTGGATCGCAACCGCGAAGCATCCTGAGACCGGACGGCTGTTCACGGACATGGTTTATCAGCCCATGCTCGAACTGCTCGCCTACCTGCGCGCCAATCACTTCAAGACCTTTATCGTGTCCGGCGGCGGCGTCGAGTTCATGCGGCCCTGGACCGAAAGGGTCTACGGGATCCCGCCGGAGCAGGTCATCGGCAGCAGCGGCAAGCTGAAGCTCGAGGTGCGCGACGGGCAACCGGTTTTGATCAAGCTGCCTGAGGTGGATCTGATCGACGACAAAGAAGGCAAGCCGGTCGGCATTCAGAGCCGTATCGGACGTCGTCCGATTGCTGCGTTCGGCAACTCCGACGGCGACTTCCAGATGTTGCAATGGGCCATGGCCGGCCCGGCGTGCGTTTTGCCCTCTTCGTCCACCACGACGACGCGGCGCGTGAGTACGCCTATGACCGCGCCGACAAGCTACAGCAGTTCAACAAGGGCTGGGACGAGGCGGTGGCCAGGGGCTGGACCGTCGTGAGCATGAAGGGCGACTGGAACACCGTGTTCCCGCCCGCCAAGGGCCCGGCCTCCAGGAAGTAAACGGAACCGCGCGTCCTGGAGTCTCTGCATGAAACGCTTTCTTGCGCTTTCTGACCATTTCGTCGTGATCATCTCGATAGCGCTCCTGGTTGGATGCGCACGGCCCCCGGCACCGGTGGGACAGGCGCCGACCTCTCCGGGACCCGCCGCGCAGCGCGCCAACCCGGCCTCCCAGCACTGTGTTGAGCAGGGCGGGACCCTCACGATCGAGCGTAATCCCGGCGGGGGTCAGTATGGCGTATGCACTTTCTCCGACAACCGGCAGTGTGAGGAGTGGGCGCTCCTGCGCGGTGAGTGCCCGACGGGCGGCATCCGCGCGGCAGGGTACGCGACGCTCGCCGCGCGCTACTGCGGCATCACGGCGGCCGTTACACGGTGGTCGCGCGCAGCGGCACCGCTGATGAGCAGGGCACGTGCACGCTGCCGGGCGGCAAGACGTGCGACGCGGAGGCATACTACCGCGGGACGTGCAGCCGGTCGGGTCCGGCTTCGCAGCGCTGATTCGGCTCCCCCTCCTTGGTGTCTTCGCGTCCTCGCGGTATTTGTTAGGTAGCACTGACCACGAAACACAAAAGATCGCCAATAGACCTTGACGGAAGAATCCCAAAGCGAGTACGGTTTCGACATGAACTCTTCTCGGTGGCGTGCCAGGATACAGCAGACCGTGGCGTTAATACTGCTGTCCTACGCAGCAGCCGACCTCTTTATCCCCGGGATCTGCCGGACCGATGACCTGCCGCCTGCCCTCAATTCCGTAGCAACTATCAATGCGTCGCACGGCGCGGGAATTCCCGGCTCAGAGAACTCTTACTTTGATGACTGCTTCTGCTGTTGCTCGCATATCGCCCTTCCCTTGTTACCAGGAGACGAGAGTATCTTCGCCGGCGAGCAGCTCTCAATTCTGAGGTCCTCGCGACGGCTCGACGGTGTCCAGCTCCGTCCATTCAATCCTCCCCGGGTAAACCAGGTCTAACTCGACCGCCATAGAATTGCCGGCCCTCTGCCGGGGCAACAATCAGCGGGATGCCTGATCGGGATCTGTTCCACGTCCATCAGAATCCCATGATTGGCCCAGGCGAATAGTCTTTCAATCAGGTGCCGGCGCGTGGATTCTCCGGAGGTAAATCGATTGAAAAGTCGTTAGGGAGACTGGAATGAAATCGGTCATACACTGCTCTGTTCTTGTCTTTACTCTATCCGCTCTCGGTCAAACCGCATCACAGATTCCTGAGCAATTAACGCTGGCAACAGCCCTGGACATGGCCATCAAGAACAGCCCGGCGTTACAAGTCGCGAGAACCGCAATCGAAATTGCCGAGGCCGAGCGCCTGGATGCGTCCAAAAAACTCAATCCGGCTTTTTCATTGAACTTCGAAGACTATCGACTGTTCAGCGGCGACCCGGGCGCTTTTTTTCAGACTCAGGAAATCACGGCTCGCGTGGACCAGGAGCTCGAGACCGCCGGGAAACGGCGGCTACGAACCGGGGTTGCGGATTGGCGGGTCGAATCGGAAAAGGCCAGTCATGAAAATGCCGTCCGCGCGCTACGGCTCGAAGTGCGTCGAGCTTACCTTAAAGGCGTTCTGGCCCAGACCAACCTGGAACTCGCGCAAACAGTTCTGCAGGAGATCGACCGGATCATCGCGCTGAATCAAGTGCGTTTCGAGAACGGAGACATTTCAGGCTCTGAGCTCAAGCGCATCGAGGTAGAACGCCTCAGGTTTGTGGAGGATGTCTTTGCCGCCCGCCTTGCTCTCGCCGATGCCAGGAGCGCATTAGTGACTGCCATCGGCCTTCCCGAAGCGAACAACCAGTTCACATTCGCTGAAGCGCTCTTGCTGGATTCGAAGACTCCTGTAGCCCAGGAGGGTATCCCTCCGATCCTCCCTCTGACTGAGCTGGAACGGCAGGGGCTGGCCAGGAGGCCCGACCTCACGTCCGCAGCCGTCGAGGAACGACGCGCAGACACGGAGACGCTTCTCCAACGAGCCATCCGGTCTCCCAATATCACGATCGGCGCAGGCTATAAGAGAAATCTGAACGAGAATTCCGTCGCCTTCGGACTGACGATTCCTCTGAAAATCTTCAATCGGAACGAAGGCGGGATCGCCAGAGCCATGGCCGAACGGGAGCGCGCGGCACAGCTGGCAACACAAACGAAAAACCAGATCCTGCTCGATATCCGAAAAGCCTACAACGCCGTTGAGATCAACCGTGAACGACTGGCGTACGTTGAGAAGGAATCCATCAGGAAGGCGGATGAAGCCCGGCAAATCCTGACCGCGGCTTATCGCCTGGGTGGGACCGATCTCATTAATCTGTTGGATTCAGAACGAGCTTTCCGCGAAACACGCAGGCTTTACCACCAGGCGCTTTACGACTATCGGATCAGCCTTTACGAACTCGGCAGCGCTATTGGATTGGAGGTTCAATAATGGAAAGATTCTCTTCCAAGATTGGTGTTTTCTCCCACCCCTGGCTGCCCATCCTGTTGTCTCTGTCGATCGGCGTCCTTCTGGGGATCGTCATCTCCTATGGATTTTTCAGAGGCCAGAAGGGTTCAGGGGCCCCCTGGCCCCCCAGAGGAGAACAAAACGAAGCCACCTGAAGAGAAGAGATCTTCTCGTATCGTTCCCATCTCCAGGGAAGCGCAGAAAAACGCCGGCATCAAGATTGTCGAAGCTGCCGGACGAAACATGGTGACCACTCTCCAGACAACCGGAATCGTCAGTTCCAACGAAACGCGAGTGGCTCACGTCCGGCCGCTCGCCCGAGGTCTGGTTGAGAAAGTCTTCGTCCGTCTTGGAGATCGCGTAAAGGCAGGCGATCCGCTCGTGCGGTACGACAACATCGAGCTCGGTGAATTGATCAATGAATACCTCAGCGCCCTGTCGCAGGAAGAGAAGGAGAAGGCCAATGTCGAAGTCAGCGCCAAATTTCTCGACCGCGCGCGCGCGTCTGCTCGAGAACCAGGCCATCGCTCAAAAAGAATACGAACTGAAACAGGCTGAATACAAGAACACTCTGGCCGCCCTGGAAAGACAAAGGGCGGAACTGGCCAAATACGAAGAGAAACTTCATCGCTATGGATTATCCGAGAAGGAGATCACAGCCCTGCACGGCCCGGATCATCAGCAGGTGCACCGTACCGCCTCTCACAACATACTGCGGGCGCCGTTCGCGGGAATCATCACCAGGTACGAGCTTGGGGAAGGAGAGCTGGTCCAACCGGATCGTGAATTGCTCACGATCACCGACATCGATACCGTCTGGGTTCTGGCCGATGTCTATGAAAAGAATCTCGCCTCGGTCCGTGAAGGCCAGGACGTTCAGATCGTAGTGGCTACTTACCCGGACAGGATTTTCACGGGAAAGATTACCTACATCAGCGACCAGATCGATCCCACCTCCCGGTCGGCGAAAGTCCGCTGCGTAGTCGACAATAAGAGGCATGAGTTGAAGCTGGAGATGTTTGCCACGATTCACATTCCGACAACCGAGAAGCGCACAGTCCTGGCAATTCCATCGAGCTCGGTTCAGAAGATCGATGGCAAGGCCATGGCTTTCGTTCAACTGAAAGAAACCGAATTTCTTCCAAGGGAACTCCAGCTGGGCGCCCGACAGGAAGGCTGGGTTGAAGTCGTCTCAGGCTTGAGTCGAGGTGAAAAAGTGGTTACCGAAGGCAGCTTCTACTTGAAATCGCACTGCAGAGGGAACGAATCGGCGGTGAGGAGCATTAAGCGGCTGATAATTACGGTAATTAACGTTTTTGGGCCGAGCGGTAGGAGTTGGCTCTGTCGTCGTCCAGGCCGAAGGCGGATGGTCTGTGCACCACGGGCTCCGTAATCGACGCCTTATCCGGCCTCACGGCGCTACTCTCTGTCGGCCTTTCAGGCCTCAACGGCTCCTGTACGTTACCGAAATTGCGAACAGCAGTATTAAGCTTCGCGGAGCCCGACGAAATGCATCGCATTGTGGATTTCGCACTGAAGAACCGCTTCTTGATTCTCGTTTTTACCTGCCTGCTTCTGGGAGTCGGCATCTATTCGATGCTTCGTCTGCCGATTGACGCCGTTCCCGACGTCACTCCCAATCAAGTGCAGATCTTGACCGAAGCGCCGGGTCTCGGTCCGATCGAGGTCGAGAGGCTCATCACTTTTTCCGTTGAAACTGCGATGAGTGGCTTGCCCGGAATCACCGATATTCGTTCGATCTCACGCTTCGGGCTTTCGGCGGTTTATTTGTATTTCGAGGAAGACATGGATATCTACTTCGCCCGGCAGCTGGTCATGGAACGGCTGCCTCAGGCGCGCGAGGCGATTCCACCCGGTTTTGGGACCCCGGAGATGGGACCCATCAGTACGGGATTGGGAGAGATCTACCAGTTTGAAGTCCGCGGCCCGGGCTACTCGCTCATGGAATTACGCAGCGTCCTTGAATGGGATATCGCGTTCAAGCTTCGCTCAGTGCCGGGCGTCGTCGAGGTTAACAGTTATGGAGGAGAACTTAAAACCTACGAAGTCCAGCTGGACGCAAACAAGCTGGTCAGCTACAAGATCCCGCTGGAAAAAGTCTTCGACGCTTTACAGAGAAACAATGCCAATTCCGGCGGGGGTTACATCCAGCACAATCAAGAACAGTATCTCATCCGGGGCGAGGGCCTGGTTAACAACCTTGACGACATCAACACCATCGTGGTCTCGGCGGAGCAGGACGGAACTCCCATTTACATCCGCAACCTTGGCCAGGCGACCTTCGCTCCAATGATTCGACAGGGAGCTGCAACACGCGATGGCAAAGGAGAGGTTGTCACCGGGGTGGTCATGATGCTGATTGGTGAAAACTCGCGCGTAGTGGCGCACCGGGTTCACCAAAAGCTGGACGAGATCAAAAAATCCCTTCCGCCCGGAGTGACGGTTGAAACCTATTATGATCGGACCGAGCTGGTGCGAAAGACCATCAACACGGTCATCAAGAATCTGAGCGAGGGCGGGATTCTGGTCATTCTGGTACTCCTTGTGCTCCTGGGAAGCATCCGCGGAGGGCTGATTGTGGCGTCAGCCATTCCACTTTCGATGCTGTTCGCGTTTGTCTTGATGGTCCGGTTCAAGATTTCGGGCAACCTGATGAGTCTGGGCGCTATTGATTTCGGTTTGATCGTGGATGGTTCGGTCGTAATGATCGAAAACATCGTCCGACATCTCTCGGCGGCTGGACAGAAAAGCGGCAGAGTCCTGACAACAATTCGGGAGGCAGCCCGGGAGGTGGCGCGTCCGATCGTGTTCGCTGTCGGGATCATTATCATCGTGTACCTTCCCATTCTCACGCTCGAGGGAGTGGAAGGGAAAATGTTCCGCCCCATGGCGTTAACGGTGGTTTTCGCCTTGATCGGCTCTCTGTTGCTCTCTCTTACCCTGATGCCGACCCTTGCCTCGTTCGCCTTCAGAAAGGCAACGGTTAGCGATAAGGAGACCTGGATAATCCGAACGGTCAAGAGATACTACGAGCCTGTTCTTAAAAGAGCCATCGGACGGCCTGTCCTGGTATCAATGATTGCTGCGGGCGTTTTTCTTGCCGGCCTGATCCTGGTACCCTTCCTGGGAACCGAATTCATACCGAA
This sequence comes from uncultured Acidobacteriota bacterium, assembly GCA_963827655.1. Taxonomy (GTDB): domain Bacteria; phylum Acidobacteriota; class UBA6911; order UBA6911; family UBA6911; genus CAWHCF01. The sequence goes on along the minus strand of CAWHCF010000020.1, from coordinate 1,640 downwards.
GCTGGACGAAGGGGCAATCGCCCTTCAGGCGTGGCGCCTGCCCAGCGTTTCGCTCGAGGAGTCAATAAGATCGACCAGCCTGATCGAAAAGATCCTGAATCAATTTCCCGAAGTCGAGACCGTGGTCTCACGCACAGGCAGGGCGGAGATTGCAACGGATCCCATGGGGGTCGAAACCAGCGATATTTACGTCATCCTCAAACCACGCGAGCAGTGGCAGACAGCGGGCACCAAGGAAGAACTCATTGCAGCCATGGACGAAAGGCTGAAGAAGAATGTGCCCGGGAATATCTTCAGTTACTCTCAGCCGATCGAACTGCGCGTACAGGAGTTGATAGCAGGCGTCCGCTCCGACGTAGCGGTTCAGCTCAACGGCGAAGATCTTGAGCAACTCAAGACCAAGGCGGATGAAATCGCCCAGGTCCTTTCCCGAATCAACGGAGCCTCAGACGTCAAGGCGGAGCAAATAGCCGGTTCGCCCTACTTGCGCATCCGCATCAGGCGCGACCAGATTGCCCGCTATGGGATCAACGCGTCGCAGGTACTGGACGCGGTAGAGGTCATGGGCGGCAAAATCATGGGACAGGTCCTGGAAGGCCAGCGGAGGTTCTTTCTCCAGGTGCGTTTCTCAGAAACCGACCGGAACGACCCGGAAACAATCCAGAATATCAAGGTTGCCGATCCGCAAGGCCGGCTGATTCCTATTTCCCAGTTAGCCGATATCGAGACCGAGGAGGGGCCGGCGCAGATCAGCCGGGAAAACATTCATCGCCGGATTGCGGTGGAGTGCAACGTTCGCGGACGAGACCTGGGGAGCTTTGTCGCCGAAGCCCGGGATGCCATCGAAAGCAAGTTGAAGCTGCCCGTGGGTTATTGGATTGAATGGGGAGGACAGTTCGAAAATCTCGAACGTGCGGGCAAGCGTCTCGCCATCGTCGTTCCCCTGGCTCTATTTCTTATTTTCGTTCTTCTTTATTCGACCTTCAACTCGGCGAAGATAGCCGTGCTCATCTATATGAACATCCCGCTGGCGGCCACGGGCGGCCTGGCCGCCCTCTTTCTCAGAGGAATGCCGTTCAGCATTTCAGCCGGCGTGGGATTCATAGCGTTGTTTGGCGTGGCGGTTTTGAACGGCGTGGTCCTGGTCTCATATATCAACCAGATGCGGAATCAAGGTCTTGACGCGAAGCAGGCGGCATTTCAGGGAGCCGTGACCCGGCTGCGTCCGGTGCTCATGACAGCGCTGGTCGCCAGTCTCGGGTTTGTCCCCATGGCAATCGCGACCAGCGCGGGGGCTGAAGTACAAAGGCCCCTGGCGACCGTGGTTATTGGCGGTTTGATCACCTCGACCCTTCTCACGCTATTGGTATTGCCCGCCATCTATGGTTGGTTCGTAGATACAAAACCGGAAGTGGAGATCTAAGGGCGCTTCCATTGGTCATTTCTCATTGGTCATCTGTCATTTGTCATTAGCGGCCCCCAGTTGGACGGCCGGACGGGCTTGATAGCCCGTCCGCACATGTAGCGGTGGAGGACATGCGCCTCCCCAGCCGCCGCGCTCGAGCCCCCAGGGTCTCGCGGCGCCTCCCTGACTTTGCCGAAACTTACCAAAAATTCATGGCGCCTTGCTCTGCAAAGGC